>CBFGKC010000007.1:0-135493 GCA_965649265.1 Caldifarciminota bacterium
GTTATATCTCGTTGAAGGACCCGTGATCTTGTTTGAGACCTCCTCCCCCGTGAACCAGCTTATGCGTATAAGACGCGACACCACTGACATTTACTATCCGGAGGATAACAAGCTTTTCGTAATAATCTCAAAAAGCAATATCCCCGGCAAAAACACCTCTATTTCAGGCGTTCTTGAACTGAACATGGAAAAGGAACTCCACGACGCAGGTTTCAGGATCGAGCGGCCGTACAAAAAGGGTGATACCACGCTCCTGCGCTGGCAAGCGCCGGACCAGCCTGAGATAATAACCGGAAGTATAGGTGAGGATCTGGTCGTATTCAGAACAAGAGGAAAGGCGTGGGCGATGGAACTCCAGTTCAGGGATTACAGGCAGATAGACGGCAAGAGATACCCGCTGCACCTGCGCTCAATTGTAACGAAACCGGGCATCAAAAAGATGGAGGAACTCAGACTCGAGAATCCTCTTCTTGACACCACCTTACCTTATGGATACAGGGAAGACTGGACAAAGCGCGAAGGGGTTGAGATAAAAACAGTCGAGTGGTAAATCACCGTGGTGCGATTCATGTGGAACGTTGACATTCAATTAACTCTGGATAATCTTAGATGATGGCATCAAGAAAGCTTCTTAATGTATCCGGTATACTTATTGTCTTGTTCATTTTCACTTCATGTCCGCCGCCGTCAAAACCCAAGATTGAAATTGGCACTTACGACATACTGCTCGACTACGATCAGGAACATAAAACCAACATCGCTCAGGTCTACAAAAATACAATGGATCGTTTTTACGACTGGAATCCCACAAAGGATGAGATAACGGAAATCACCGATACGGTCAACGGTTATGTCTTTCACGTCTTCGGAATCCGCCACCAGTCAAGGCTGACAATCATAAGGTTTTTAAGAAGCGTGCTTCCGTTCATAAACAATCCTCGCGAGTGGGTTTTTTTCGTGGAAGGAGCGACGGGAGACACCGTTATTTTGCCTGAGGTCTATTTTTTAAAAGGTGTGGCCAAAGAACTGGATATCCCGACCTTCGACCCCATAGTACCTACCCTGGGGAAAGAAGTTACCGAAAAACTCCTTCTGGGCACCCCGCCCATGGTCACTATCAAGGATATACACTTCGCTTTGTTCAACGATCTGTTTCCTACACCCGAAGCCCTGCACTCGTTATCTCCCGTAACCAGAGAGAACTATATCAAGATGATTACCTCCTACAGCCTCTTCCCCCACGATTCAATAAAGAACCTTCTGGAGGAATACGACACGGAATACCTCGCTCACCCGATAAAGCTCACCCTTGCGCAGAAAGTTTTCTCGCAGATTCGCAGCGACATGATAGATACGTCAAACGTTCTCAGTCGTGAAAGATTTTCAGAACAACTAGCCGGGCTCAAGAATAGAAAACATATATTCATATGCGTCGGCAGCTACCATCTCCCGGCATTTAAAAACATCAACGACGTCGTAGAAAGAATTTACCAAATCCACATGTCAGCAGAGGAGGAACCATCAACGAAATAGCTCCCCTTTCCGCCACCGACTGGACTCGCCTCAGCGCCGATGAGGTGGCAGCGTTGCTCAAGACCGATCTCAAAAACGGACTTTCAAAGGAAGATGCAAAAAGAAGACTCCTGGAGGACGGCCCTAACCGCTGGGCCGACGAAAAGAAGGCAAATCCTGTACTCATGTTCCTCGGTCAGTTCCTTGACCCTATCGTGATAATTCTTCTTGCGGCCCTTATCGTTTCGGGATTTGTGCTCGGTGAATGGCTGGATGCCGGAGCAATAGGAGTGATACTGATCTTGAACGCGATACTCGGCTTTGTCCAGGAGTACAGGGCTGAAAAGGCGATGGCCGCCTTGAAAAAGCTTTCCGCTCCACGCACCAACGTAATCCGCGACGGCCAGATAATCGAGATAAATACGGAGGACCTGGTCCGGGGGGACCTGGTGCTTCTTTCAGCGGGCGATAAGGTTCCCGCAGACGGCCGTCTATTCGACGCCAAGCACATCCTGGTTGATGAGTCCAGTCTGACCGGCGAATCGGTGGCCGTGGATAAACAAATAGACCCCCTCATGCACGAGACGCGCCTGGTGGCGGAGAAAAGGAACATGGCGTTCCTGGGAACCAACGTCGTCAAGGGACGCGGCGCGCTGGTCGTTACGGCCACGGCGAAGGCGACCGAACTCGGCAAGGTCGCCGAGGCGCTCTCGGAGAAAGAGGAGCAAACGCCGCTCGAAAAGGATTTAAAAAAACTTGGCGGGAAGATACTTTTCATTTGCCTGGGTGCAAGCGCCGTCGTGTTCCTGGTGGGGCTTTTCAACCAGATTAACTGGCTCGAGATATTACTCGTGGCCATCAGCCTTGCCGTCGCCGCGATACCGGAGGGGCTTCCTGCCGCGGTCACCATCGCGCTCGCGATGGGTGTGCGCAGAATGGCTGAACGACGCTCAATAGTACGCAAGCTTCACGCCGTGGAAACGCTCGGTGCCACCACTTTCATATGTACCGACAAGACGGGCACTCTCACCGAAAACCGCATGCAGGTCGAAAAGGTCATACCCTTCCACCAGAAGGACGAAGGCATGCTGGTTCGCTCCATGCTGCTCTGCAACGACACGCGCAAAACCGCAAGCGAGTTTGCAGGCGACCCGACAGAGACCGCGCTCGTGAGATACGCGGAAAACGAAGGGTTCGATTACGAGGAGATGAAAAAGTCGCACCCGAGGGTGGACGAACTTGCGTTCGATTCGGACAGGAAGATGATGACGACCCTGCACCGCTGGAACAAAGGACTCATATCGATGACGAAGGGCGCGCCGGAACAGATAATCCTGCGCTCGGCCAATCTCGATTCCAAAGCCCGGGAGACGTGGCTCGGACGCTGCGACGAACTCTCCCGCGAGGGTTTCAGGCTCCTCGGGTTCGCAGAAAAGGAGGTCAACATCTCCTCTGTCGATTCTTCGCTCGAGGAAGACATGCGGTTTCTGGGAATAGTCGCGGAGAGCGACCCGCCGCGCAAAGAGGTTCCCGCCGCCCTTGCGGAATGCGCGAAGGCCGGAATAGGAGTCGCAATGATAACGGGCGACCACGCGTCAACTGCCCGCGCCATCGGAGCAAGGATAGGACTCAGCGGCGGGGTGATGTCGGGCGAGGAACTCGCCGAGATCTCCGACGCGGAACTCCACGACCGCGTTGAAGGTATAAGCGTTTATGCGAGGGTCTCCCCCCTTCAAAAAGCGAAGATTCTCGAAGCCCTCAAGTACCGGGGCCACGTCGTGGCGATGACAGGGGACGGCGTCAACGACGCGCCTGCGATAAAGCGAGCCGACATCGGCATATCCATGGGCATCACGGGCACTGACGTAGCAGTCGAGGCCTCACAGATGGTTTTGACCGATGACAATTTCGCGACGATAGTTTCCGCCGTAAGAGAGGGACGGCTCATCTTTTCAAACATAAAGAAGTTCGTCCACTTCTTGCTTTCCTGCAACGTCAGCGAGGTTCTCTCGGTGCTTCTGGCCTCGATCATAGGAATGCCTTTCCCCCTCTTCCCCATCCAGATACTATGGGTGAACCTGATAACCGACGGACTGCCGGCGCTTGCCCTGGGTACGGACAAGCCGTCCTCAGGCCTTATGGCCAGGCCGCCCAGAAAAACATCCGAGGGCATAATAAGCCAGATGGGGCTCGTGGGAATCTTTATTCAGGGCGTGATCCTGACTGCCGGCGTTCTCGGCGCTTATGCCGCCGAGTTATACCTCCTGCCTTCATGGCTCGGATACAAGTCCGATATCGGCACAGCCCGAACGGTCGCTTTTTCGACCCTCGTTCTTAGCCAGCTTTTGCATGCTTACAACTTCAGGGTAGAAAAGAAATTCCTCTTCTCCCGCGAGACTCTTAAGAATCTGTTTCTCAACCTTGCATTCCTTTTCTCTCTCGTCCTCCAGGCACTTGTTATTTTCCTTGCACCCTTGCAGCTCATCTTCAAAACATCGCCCTTGAACTGGATCCATCTCATCGTCGTTCTCGTGGCCTCGCTGATACCGGTCATTGGAATAAACATCTTCCGCCGACATGCCGGAAGACTGGTGTGAAGACCGGTGATTTACCGGACGTTTTAAGAATACTCCGCACTGAAGCGAATAAATACGCCTCCCCCGTATCCGAACGCCAGCACGCACATGCCGACGCCTTCAGGGTCCTCGTATCGGTACTGCTTTCCGCAAGAACCAAAGATTCGACCACGGATAAAGTTGTGGACAGGCTTTTCGCCTGCATTTCATCTCCCCGCGATCTCGAGGCGATACCTGCGATCAAGCTCGAGAAAATGCTTATGCCTATAGGTTTCTACCGCACCAAGGCAAAACACCTTAAAGAGACTTCACGGATGATTATCGAGGAATTCGGGGGAAAGGTGCCGGAAACGATGGAAGACCTGCTGAAACTCCCTGGCATAGGCCGCAAGTCGGCCAATCTTATACTGGGCCTCGTGTTCGGCAAACCCGCAATTTGTGTAGACACGCACGTTCACCGCATCACCAACAGGTGGGGGTATGTGAAGACTTCGACGCCTTTCGAGACCGAGATGGCGCTCCGAAGGAAGCTGCCCGAAGAATACTGGATAGAGATAAACCGGCTGCTCGTAATATACGGGCAGAACGTGTGCACTCCTCAGTCACCTCACTGCTCAGTGTGCAAAATCGAAAAGTACTGCAGCAAAGCCGGTGTTACGAGAACCCGTTAGGGTAAATGGCTTTTCGGTGAGAACCGGGAGGACGCTTCAGGGAGCGTCTATTACGTCGAGGGTGACGTAGAGAATGCCTTCGCCTTCGCAGCAGCCCACTCCGGCCTCATCGTAGTCCGCGTCGAGCATTATCTGCCTGTGACCTTCTGAGGCCAGCCAGGCATCTACAACTGCCGCCCCCAGAGAGTCCACGGAAATCTCGGATATCTGTGGATTCATTCTCATGTAAATATTCTCACCCGCCTTGAGAAATTCTATACCGGCGTTTTCGATGCGCTCATCGAAAGTAACACCACCAGGTGTTGTGTGTGAAAAGTAGTCTCTCGAATACATGTCTTCTGAATGATCCCGTGCGACATCTGAAAGGGCTTCATCATTTGCGAGCGCGCCTGCTCCGTTTTCGATCCTTGAATCGTTGATCCTTGAAAGTATGCATTCCTCGAGTTCAGAGATCCGCTCCGACTCGGGGCTCTGGCAGAACAAAGAAAAAAGAACGGGGATAATAATTACGGCTCCGCGGATTATCTTCAACAGCTCTATCCTCCGTTGCCTGCGAGAACCAGTTTGTTTCGCCCGCTTTCCTTCGCCTTGTACAGCGCGGAATCGGCGGAACGGACTAGCTCCTCGCGTGTTCTGGCGTCGCGTGGATAAAAAGCGCCTCCCACGCTCGCCGTCACCTGTATCGTTCCTTCGCGAATTCTTATCATCGCCCTGCGAATGGCCGCCAGCACCTCCTCCCCCCTGCCGTGCATCTCCTTCTGTGCGACTCCCGAAATTATGAGCGCGAACTCCTCGCCGCCGTAACGTGCGGCAATCCCCTTGTCCTTGATCACTTCTGCGATCTTCTTGAGAACCATGTCTCCCACGGGATGGCCGTACGTGTCGTTTATCTTCTTGAAGAAATCAATGTCGATGATGAATAAACCGAGGGACGGTGATTTCGTGATTGCGGTCGCGAGTTCTTCCTGAAAGGCCCTGTGATTGAGAAGACCGGTGAGTCCGTCCACGCGCGCCAGTCGCGCAAGCTCTTCCTGGTAACGAACCCTGAGGAAAGCTGCTCCCAGAAGAGTCGCGGCAAAACCGAGAATCTTGCCGTCGCGCTCGCTGTAGGCATCCGCTTCATTTTTTTCGAGCCAGAGAACCCCCCTGGTGCCTTCCTTTTCCTCGAAACTGATGCCGAGAAACGTTCGATTGGCCGGCGATTTCTCTCCCGGACCTATCCTGTATAAACCGGGTTTGGTCATATCGCGGTGAACAAGGAAACCGTTGTGTTTTGCGGTCATCGCGACGAGACTCTGTGCCGGTTCAAAACGGAACCCCTTCTCGAAATCTTTTGAGCCGTCGTACCTCGAGACCTTGATTCCCTGCTTCTCACCGAGAGTCGCGAACCCGAGTGCGTCTGGAGAAAAAAGCTCGCGTGCCAGTTCAAAGCTCTTTTCGATCAGTTCTTCCTCGGAAAGACCCGTGAGGAGATTGCCGGCCATCTCGTAAAGGCCTGAGAACCGAAGGGCCTCCCTGTGACGCTCCTCGTATTCCCGTGCGATCTCTATGTCGCGCGCCAGAAGAAAGGCAAGTTCGGAGAGGAAATTCTGATCGTATTCGGTAAACGGTCTCGCTGCATCGGCAACGAGAATCCCGAAGTTGCGGCCGGCTATTTGCACAGGAGTGGTCGCAAGAGAAAGGACATCCACCGGACCGGAGTAGTACCCCAGTCTCGAAACGTCTTCGCCGAGATCGTTTAACACACGCGACTTTCCCTCACGCGCGAGAAAACCAATAAGTCCTTCGCCGAGTTCGAAACTCGCGTCATGACTCATCAACGCGGAATCCGAGCGCGCGGCGACAAGTTGAAGCTTGCCCGAGTTTATGATGAATAAAGAAACGGTGTGAACCCTTAAAGTATCGTACGCAAGCTCGACAAACCCCCGCCAGAGCGCGTCGGCATCTATAGAGTATTTTTCGTCCTTGAGTGCCGCGAGACGCTCGGAGCGCGGACTGGCAAGAGGATCGAGCCAGTGGTACTTGGCTCTCTCGCGCTCGAGGCTTTGCTCGAGATTTTTCGAAAATCTCTTTTCCTTTCTCAAGAAGAGAAACGCGAGAACGGCAAATCCGGCGAATGCCGCCAGCTGGCCGTAGGGAAACGAAACTGAGGAAAGATGGAAAATTGCCGAACCCGACTCCAGAACAAGAACCGACGCGGCGGCGATGATGTATCGCAATGAGCTTGCCCGGAGACCTTCGACGAAAAGCAAGAGAAAGTAGAAAAAAAAGAGCTGCGAGGTGGCGCCTCCGGTAAGCTGGACGGCGAGATTGGTTGCGGCTATTGCCGCAAAGAAAAACCAGAAGTGAGAGGAAAAGATGAGCAGTACTGCAGCCGCCACAGGCAGAGCCAGAAGATAAAGCGAGTTGACGCCGGAGTAAAGCTTTCCCGTAAAGCTGAAAAAGGCGTACGCCAGAAAAGGCAGATACAATGTGAGACCCAGAGCGTCCCTCCTCTTCATTGCCTGACTCTCAATTCCAGGGTGGATCGAACAAGGCTGAAGCCGCTCACACGAGAGACTACCAGTGCGCGAAATGCCTGACGCCAGTGAATACCATAGCGATAGATTCCTTGTCTGCTGCAGCTATGACTTCATCGTCGCGCAAGGAACCACCGGGCTGAATTACCGCGGTCACACCCGAACCATAGATAGATTCGATAGAGTCGGCGAACGGAAAGAGTCCGTCCGACGCACATACGCGAACGCCTTCATATTTCTGCTCGCCTGCAAGCCTCAATGCCCTGCGAGCCGAATCGACGCGGTTCGGCAGGCCGCCGCCAATTCCCAGGCTCGTATTTTTACCTGTAATGACAACGGAGTTGGAACGCGTGTGTTTGCAGAGCTTCCATGCGAAAAACATCGCATCGAGTTCTTCGCCCGTGGGCGCTCTCTTCGTCACGGCCTTCCAGGTTGAAGGGGGTTCGATTGAATTGTCGCGGTCCTGAAGCAGAAGACCGCCGAGGGTCGAGCGGATAGTCATGCCGGGCATTTCTCCCGAGTACTGCACGAGCCTGAGCTTCTTCTTTTTTGCGAAAAGGTCGAGAAGGTCTTGCGAAGGCAACTCGGGAACGAGCAGAACCTCGACGAACTTCCCGGAAAGAAACTCGATGATTCCGCCGGTAAGCGGCCTGTTAAGCGCAATGACACCTCCGTATGCGGAACGCGCGTCCGCATTGTAGGCTCTTGCGAACACCTCCGCATAATCCGCTGACCCTTCGCTCGCTGCGACGCCGCAAGGATTTGCGTGTTTCACTACGGCGACCGCGGGACGCTCGTACTCGCGGGCAAGAAGGATCGCGGCCTCCATGTCCATCAGATTGTTGTATGAAAGCTCCGGTCCCAGAAGCTCCTTGAATTCGAAACCCGCTCCGGCAAAGCGGTAGTAACTGCCCTTCTGGTGGGGGTTCTCGCCGTAACGAAGCGTCACTGGAGCCTCGGCACACACACGGAGAGTCTTGTCGTCGTAGCAAATACCGGACGCGGCCGAACCGCCGAGATAGGAACTTATTGCCGTATCGTATGCGGCGGTGCGTTGGAAAGCGGCGCGGGCAAAGCGTTCTCGCAGCTCGGGTGAGGGTTCGCCCTTTTCCTTGAGTTCCTTTACGAGTTCGTCGTACTGGTCAGGCGAGGAAACGACGGTCACATATTCGAAATTCTTGGCCGCTCCACGCAAGAGCGTCACTCCTCCGATATCTATGAACTCGACCATTTCTTTAAGCGTGAGGGATTCCCTAAGTTTCTGCTCGAACGGGTAGAGATTGACTACGACTATCTGAATGCCTGCAGGCCTGCCGAGGATGTCGGTGTAGAGCTTAGTGTGAAGTGTCTTGACACGCCCGTCCGATGTCTCGGTGAAGCCCGTGTAGTTTGAAATTTCTATGACGCCGATGCCCGAACGCTCCAGATGCGCGGCTGTTCCTGACGTGGAAAGAATCTCGTAACCCGAATCCACAAGAGCCTTGCCTAAATCATCAAGCCCTTGCTTATCCCATACCGAAATAATAGCCTTTTTCATTTCTACGCTCCGTATTTCTTTAAACGCTTTGCGTGAGCCATGAGAAGCGGCATCGCGTCCAGACTGTTCATGTGGCCCAAAAGGCCACGGGAGCAAATACGCTCGCTGAAACCCTCGACTCTCTCCATCCTCGCCGTACCGGGTGCGTAAAGAAGGAACGGGTTCGGATGCCACGAGTGACCGGAAAGAACGGCGGGAGTCGAATGGTCGCTCGTGATTGCGACGACTCCGAAACCCTCACCGAGTATCCTGGGAACAAGCTTGTCGAACTCCTCTATCAACTCGACTTTCCTTTCGAAGTTACCGTCCTCGCCTGCCGCGTCGATCTCCTTGAAGTGAAGGTAGAAGAAATCAAAAGAATCATAGTTCGTCTCGAGTGTCACGAGTTCCTCTTCCCAGCCGGAACCTGTATCCAGCACCTGCATGCCGACCAGCCGGGCAAGACCGCGGTACATGGGATAAGTCGCAATGGCCGCCGCTTTGAGCCCGTACTGCTCCGGGAAGGGGATGAGGTCAGGCAGCGACGCGAACCCGCGTAAAAGTAATGTATTCGCTTCCTTTTCGGACGAGAGTATCTCTTGGGCCTGGAGCACGAACCTGTTTACGATGCGCGCCGTCTTTCCTGCATCCTCGGCGAGAGGTCTTATAATCGCCGGGGGGAACCCCTCCTTTTGCGGATCGGACTCGGTAAGTTCATGGCTGAGCCCACCGCCGTCAAAAACGACCACAAAACGGTGGCTCTTGCCCGGTCTGATTTGAATTCTGACATCCTCTATCTGGTCTATTCTTTCGCTCAATTTCCTGCAAAGCCTTTCATTCTCCTCGGTAGCAATCCTTCCTGCCCTGCGGTCGGTTATGACTCCATTTTTCATGGTGGCGAAATTCGCGCGGGCGGCAACATCGCCGCGTTTTAAGGGATAATCCACTCCAAGCGCCTCAAGAACCCCCCTCCCTATCTCGTACTCCAGGGGATCGTAGCCGAAAAGGGCAAGATGTGCAGGGCCGGAACCGGGGGTGACACCGGCATCCACAGGTGTCGTGAGACCGAGCGAACTTTCCGCTGCAAGCGCGTCAAGATTCGGTGTCTTTGCTGTTTCGAGTTCTGTTTTACCATTGCGTTCCAGTCCGCCAAGTCCGTCAACTACAATTAAAAGTATCTTCGCCTTTGAAGGGACAATAAGATCGTTCAAAAAATCCATCGGGCCTCCATTTAGAGCTTCACTGTCAAGGAGCATGTATTATAGATGAAAACGCGTTGACGTCAACTTATGTTTGACATTCACGCTTGCCGGGGATATAATTTTTGATGAAACGCATCTTACTTGTTTTAGTGACATTGAGCGCTCCCTTCATGCTGAGGGCTCAAGGGAAAACCCTTTTCTTTGAATGGACGTCCATTCCCGCCTACACTAACTTCGCATCCTCGGAGATGCTTGCTCCAGGCAAGGGTGAGATAGGCTTCGGTACGAGTAATTTCTACATCTGGGGTGACGATTCCGCAAGCTATGACACGAGAACAAACGACCTTTTGTTCAGAATCGGCGTCATCCCGCACATGGAGGTGGGTATAAAATACTCCTCTCCACGCGCGATCGTTCTTGACCTGCGGGGCGGGTTCGAGCTCGGACGTTTCGAGTTCACGGGATCGGCAGGCTTCGGTTACATGAAGGCCACCAAGTTCGTCCAACCGGGTAACGTGACCCTCTGGCTCTATGACGGCTACCCGACTCTTTCAGTCGGATACGAGTTCTTCCCGTGGCTGCGGCTTGCACTTTCGGGCAAGGGCATCATCTCATTCTACAAAAGGGAACGGGTCGAGGAGCCTGAGAATTTCTTCACCGTGCACACCGGGGGGACCATACTCCTCGACGTCGGAACCGAGGAATGGCGCATAAGACCCGAATACAACCGCTACTGGGGCGTCACTCACTACACCCAGGCCCAGGACCCCATTCACTTCAAGGCAGGCAGCCTTGGAATAAGCGCCGTTTACAGACCAAAGGGAAAACAGTAAGTTTCAGAAGAGATTCATCAAAACAAAAAGGCGGGGTCATGCCCCGCCTTGACTTTTGAAAAGAAATTTCAGTCGCCCTTGTTAAGGGTGATGTCTCCGGTCTCGGTAACCGCGTTAAGGATAGACTTTGTCGTGCCGGTGCCGATGGTTCCCACCTTGTGCGTGTTGCCCCAGGGTGAGCCCTGAGTGGGCACGAACCCGTTGATGCGAACCTCGCCCGAGGTCACGGACATGTCGAACGAAAGCTGGACCGTTGAGGGAAGCGTTATGTCAACGCTGCCCGACTTGCCGGTCACGCCGATGGTGTTGGTCGTGTCCATTGCCAGAACCTTGAGCGTGGTCGTACCCGTTGTGGTTGCGAGCTTTACCGACTTGTTTGCCGGAAGACTCACTATCTCGCAGTCCACGTTGCCTGTCGTGGCCTTCGCGTCAACGCCGCAGTTGAATCCCTTGACGGTTATGTTGCCTGAGGTAGTCTCAAGCCTTGTGGGCTGGCGTGAAAGACCGTTAATGTCCACGTTGCCTGTCGTGTTCACGATATCGAGATCCATCGTGTCAGGAACCCAGAGGGTAAACGTTACCTGGAAGTTGCGGGTGTCCACGTCAGGGAAATCGGTCGAGATCGTGATGGTGCTGTCGTTCTGGTTGCCTGAAAGAATAATTGTGATGTCGTTGAGATGCTCCTTTGCTTCCTCAACGGTAGTGCCCATGCAGCTCTTGGTGTAGGTGACATGTATCGAGTCATCCTCCGTGGTGACGATGGCGATGTTGCCGGCCTTGTTATCCATGTTGATGAGATTGTAGCCGTCGGCAATGGCGTATGACTCGGAGTAGTCCTCTGTGGCCTTTTCGCCGTAGATTACCGTGCAATTCGACACTAAAAGGGCGACCGCCGCAAGAGGCAGCGCCAGAAAAAGCAAGCGTTTCATTCATCCTCCTTAGCTTGATTCGGTTATTATGCCCAGTTGCCGGGGGATTGTCAACTCCCCTTGCGCCTCGGTCAACACCTTGATACGAATATATGTAAAGACGCAGACGGATGATGGAAGTTGCCACCCCCCTCAGAACCACCTCTGCCCTGTTTAGAATAATATTTCCCCCTCCTTGATGGACAGCGTGCCCCTTGGGGTGCCTGCGCCCCATAGGGTAGGGGGGAGGGGGCGGTGAGACTCCAAAAAAAGAATTATATACCTCTTGATTTTTTACACCCACAGCGTAACATAATCCCCAGGAGGAATGAAAATGAGCGACGAAAAGAACGAAGAGAAGATGCAAATAAACCCACCGGATCGTGCGACGGACATGCCCCGGTTTATTGAAGAAATTGCCAATGCACTTACGCGTAAATCCTCAGCATTAAGAACAATATTTGATGGCCTCTTGGAGGAATTGGACGAATTCAGTTCAGATTTCTCTTTGTCGTATTTCACTCCTCGGGGAACGACTTGGGTAGATGGTCCATATGTAACACAACTAGAACAAAACATAAATGAAGGAATGAAAAAGGTTGCATCTAAACTAATTAACCTTAACTATGCAGAAAGTTTCATAGATAGATGGATTGAATACTACTCTGAAAAACGTAGGAACTATGATGTTGATATGTGGGTGCTTGATTTTATCGAAGACTTAGTAGAAGATAATTTTCTGGAATTAAAAGAACGCGGTCTTACACAGGAAAAGGCCAATTTTATAAACAAAGTGAAGAAGGGTGCATTAGCTGGAAGTAATTATGAAAACCCTTCGATTTTAGACGAAGTGGCTCGTATTCTACTAAACATACCATTTTACATGGAAGATGGTCAAGATATTAAGGTCCGCGCTACCGCAATTAGAGTATACTCTCAACGTTTTACAGAAATTGAAAAATCTCTCAGTGAACTTAAAGAATTGAAAAAGAATATGGAGAATTTAAGAGGGAAAACGTCTGTAGAACTTAGCAGGCTAAAACGTAATAGCGAGATTTTAACCCGAAGAGTAGAGCAGACCTCTCAAGAAATAGAACGACGTTTTCTCAGGAATTCTGTGCAAATCATCGGCATATTTGCTGCGATAATTGCGTTTGTCGTTGCAGTTGTCCCTGCTGCAATTCGACTAGGCGGATCGAGCATACCGATTATTGGTTCTGGTTTGGCGATTGTACTTGCTGGGTTTCTATTCCTGATCGCTGTCGTGTTTGGTGATGAAAATCGCATCAAGCGCTTTCGCGGGTGGCTAATTGGTTCCGGTATTGCCCTAACAATTTGGCTTCTTGTCTCGATTGGTGCAAGCGTCTTATGGCGTGACATTGTTGCCCCGCCACCTGATGCGGCAAGGGTGGATACGGTCTACAAGTTCCAGTCAAGGGTTGACACCCTTTACATCGACACAACAACGAGCGAGTAAAGTCCCCCTCCCCCTCCCCCCTCCACCAGGGAGGGGGACTATTCCTTCTCCCTTCGGGACGAAGTGCCCTTGAGGGTAGAAGGTTAGGATGAGGGTAGATCAGCCGGGGCCCCTGCGGCGGTACGCAGGTAGTAACGAGGCGGGGTGGGAAAAATGTCAAACTCCGGAGACAGTTGAATTTACTCACTGCAACTTGACGAGGCGGTTCGGTCTCCTATAATAATTATAGGAAAACCTCCTTGGTTTAGATGGTTCCTTCCCGCGTGCGAGGGAAACGCGCATCTAGTGTCAGGCAACTCACTAGAAGCAGCCGGTTGACACGCCTCCTTTTCATCCCTCCAAGATTAGAAGGGAGTTCCCCCGCACGCGGGATAATTAAATAAAAGAAAAACCGGTACAGGTGCCGGTTTTTCTTTTGAACAGATTTATTGGGCTTGTTCGGGGCCCCCGCAAAAACACGGAGTGTTTTCGTGGGGTTTTTTCTTTGGGTCCCCATTGGAAACGCCCCGCGTTTTTATGGGGTTTATCGTCTTGACATTTTGCTTTAGCTGATTATAATCACACTTGCAGGGAACGGCAGGTGGTTCTTTTTTCAAGTGAGAGTGTCTCTTGAGTGACGGTCGGGTAACTATCCAGAGGAAAAGTACTTGACAAAGCCTGAAAAGTGGATATAATTCTCATCTTGTTCTTTGGGAAATTTGGAAAGTAAGTCCAGCCCCCTTGAGTTTTAAGTCCAGTTTAACCTTCAAGATTTTTGCTTGGAGGGTTTGATCCTGGCTCAGGGCTAACGCTGGCGGCGTGTCTTAGACATGCAAGTCGAACGGACTTTTCTTTTGTAGCAATACTTGAGAAAAGTTAGTGGCGAACGGGTGAGTAATACTGGAGTAATCTACCCCGAAGCGGGGCACAACATCGAGAAATCGGTGCTAATTCCCCGTACGCTCCAGAGGACGCGAGTCCTTTGGAGGAAAGGCGGCCTCTACTTGTAAGCTGTCGCTTTGGGATGAGCTCTTGGCCTATCAGCTTGTTGGCGGGGTAACGGCCCACCAAGGCAACGACGGGTAGCCGGCCTGAGAGGGCGATCGGCCACACGGGCACTGCGACACGGGCCCGACTCCTACGGGAGGCAGCAGTCTAGAAAATTGCACAATGGGCGCAAGCCTGATGCAGCGACGCCGCGTGCGGGATGAAGTCTTTCGGGATGTAAACCGCTGACAGGGGGGACGATGACAATGATGGCTAATATCCATTGTTGTTGACGGTACCCCCAAAGGAAGCACCGGCTAACTACGTGCCAGCAGCCGCGGTAATACGTAGGGTGCAAGCGTTGCCCGGATTCACTGGGCGTAAAGGGTGCGTAGGCGGATCTTTAAGTCGATTGTGAAATCTCCGGGCTCAACCCGGAAACTGCGGTCGATACTGAGGATCTAGAGGACAGAAGAGGAGAGCGGAACTCCTGGTGTAGCGGTAAAATGCGTGGATATCAGGAGGAACGCCTATGGCGAAAGCAGCTCTCTGGTATGTTCCTGACGCTGAAGCACGAAAGCTAAGGTAGCAAACCGGATTAGATACCCGGGTAGTCTTAGCCGTAAACAATGTACACTAGGTATTGGCAATGGTCAGTGCCGCAGCTAACGCGATAAGTGTACCGCCTGGGGACTACGGCCGCAAGGCTAAAACTCAAAGGAATTGACGGGGCCCCGCACAAGCGGTGGATGATGCGGTTTAATTCGTTGCTACGCGAAGAACCTTACCTGGGCTTGACATGTACGTGGTACGGATCCGAAAGGTGAAGGACCGGGGTTTTCCCCGGAGCGTACACAGGTGCTGCACGGCTGTCGTCAGCTCGTGCCGTGAGGTGTTGGGTTAAGTCCCGCAACGAGCGCAACCCCTGCCGATAGTTGCCATCAGGTTATGCTGGGCACTCTATCGGGACTGCCCGGGTTAACCGGGAGGAAGGTGGGGATGACGTCAAGTCATCGTGGCCTTTATGCCCAGGGCGACACGCGTCATACAGTGGCCGTTACAACGGGCAGCTACATCGCGAGATGATGCTAATCCCTTAAAAGCGGCCATGGTTCGGATTGCAGGCTGCAACTCGCCTGCATGAAGATGGAATCGCTAGTAATCACAGATCAGCCACGCTGTGGTGAATGCGTTCTCGGGGCTTGTACACACCGCCCGTCACGCCATGGAAGTCGTGGGCGCCCGAAGATGTGGTGTCTAACCTCGTGAGGACCTGCATTGAGGGTGAACTCGGTAACTGGGGCGAAGTCGTAACAAGGTAGCCGTACGGGAACGTGCGGCTGGATCACCTCCTTTCTACGGATTTACGACTGCGACTTGAATTTTAGGGCCAGCTGGACTGACTTTCCTTAAGCCCCCTCCCGCGTGGAGGGGGCTTTTTTTTACCCTCTCCCCCCTCCGTCATTGCGAGCAAGGCTTTGCCTTGCGTGGCAATCTCATAGCACAATAAATAGAATTCACCACTACATTGACTTCAAAGCTTATCCTTATATAGTTAAATTATGGCTTGGGCTATCATCGGTGAATGGCTTTATGCATACATTCCTTTGATAGGTGGAATCGGCGGAATCGTGGGCTGCATAACAGCAATTGTCGCCTCCGTGCTGCTCTGGAAAACCTTGAAGGAAACCCGCAAACAAACCCAGCTCGGATACAAAGGCGTGTTGGGGGTTTCACCCGGAACTGATGTAAATTTTCAATTGGAATTCGAATCGAAGGAAAAATTAAAACAAATAACAGTTACCTATAAATTCATTCAAAACAATAGTGCGATACTGCTATTAAGAGTCAGGGAATGGTTATTTGATGAAAGAGAAAAAATCGATGTCGACAGTTGGTACGAGCAATTAAAGCCTAAACTCAAAGAAAAAATCCTGACACCGGTCATTCCTAATCAAGAATTTGGTTTTTTTAAGGAAGCCCTTGAAAGCACTAAGAAATTCTACTCTCTATTTTCTGAGGGTAATAGAAATGCAAATAACAGGTTTTATGTTCATGGTATTTTTGCTTACGAAGATCTCACTCATGATATTTATTGGATATATATTCGTTGGAGTTTGAATTTGTCGGTAATAGGACATCCGGGGCAAGAAGATTTGAAAATAAATTCCTTCAGTAATCAAGAAGAGTACCGATTCCTTACACCGTTTCGATAAACAAAGGTTCGTAAGAGTCCCACCCACAACACCTTCTGCGTCATTCTGAGGACACGTAGCCTCCGGGGGAGGCATGGGCTTAAGCTTCGCTTAAGCATACTACTGTAAATTAAAGGTAGCGTCCGTGAGTCCGAAGGCCGACGCTTACGGAGCAATCGCCTGAGTATAGGCAATTGCTTCATACCGCCCAAGGCGGCTTTCCGAAGGTGAGCGCTTCGAGCGACTAGTTCGGCCCATGCGCCTTACAGGCGCTAAATCCCCCCTACCCCCCTTAATAAAGGGGGCCTTCACCCTCACCCTACCCTCTCCCGATGGGAGAGGACAAACAATTCCCCTCCCCCTCCGGGGGAGGGTGGCGAAGCCGGGTGAGGGCAGGTAAGGAAATCCACCCATCATTTATTTCAGTCGTCAAACCTCCCCTGAAGTTCTCATTTTTTTGCTCGAGAACGCCAACAATCACTTTTCGAATCTATGCGGGGTCCCCAAAAGAATGATTCCAGCATTCTTTTGGGGTAGGAAAAACCCCTGTTTTGACCATCTTTTGACCATCTTCTGACCATCTTTTGTCCAGCTTTTTTTTGCCCGAAATGTCCAACTTTTGTCCATAAAATGGGGCTTGATAGGATTAAACCAGCCCTGGGTAGAGCTATTTCGTTGACAAGGCGCTTTCTGACACTATAATTAGCCATAAATGGAGGACTTAGGATGCTGAAAAGGATCTTGATAGCGACTCTCGTGATGGGGGGGTGGATGGTGTTACGGGCGGCGCAAAAGGCGGTGTTACGGGTGGATGAGAACGGAAGCTTCGAATTCCAGGGACTTAAGAGGACGTACATCGTCCATACCCCGCCAAAGTACGACGGACGGGAGCGCCTGCCTTTGATAATCAACTTGCACGGCTGGGCAGCTGACGCAAAAGCGCATGTTAGGATGTCACAGATGAATCCGAAGGCGGATTCCGAAGGCTTCATCGTCGTCTACCCGAACGGCACCGGCTGGCCTAAGAGCTGGAATGCCGGCTACTTACGAATCTGGGATAAAAGGAAAAAGGTGGACGATGTGGCCTTTATCGATGCTTTGATTGACACCATGATCGCAACCTACGCAATTGATACGCTTAGAATCTATGCGGCAGGCTTCTCGAACGGCGGCCAGATGGCGCACCGGCTCGCCTGCGAGCTGTCGCAGAGAATTGCGGCCGTAGCCAGCGTATCCGGTGAACTTATGATTAAGGATTGTTTGCCGACAAGACCGGTGTCGGTCATTCACATTCACCCAAGGCTCGATCCCGTGCTCCCTTACTACGGCGACAAAAAAAGATACCCCCTCCCCCCTGCCGATTCGGTCGTCTGGCGCTGGGCAAGAATCGACTCGTGCGATACCGGGCCGGATTCTTTAAGAATCGCATCAGGGGCGCTTAGGCAAGTGTGGACGAATTCGAGGACGGGGGTCGAGGTCGTGTTCTGGACTGTCGAGACTGGCAACCACGCCTGGCCGGGCGGCAAGGGCATTTGCATGCCCACAGTCAACAGACCGTCAAAGGAGATCGACGCCAACGATTTAATATGGGAGTTTTTTCTCAGGCATCCACGAAATCTAGAGGATTGAAGGAGTTATGGATGGGGCCGTCTCTTCGGCGGCAGGATGGAATCCGTAAGGGTGTCCTTGAAGATATAACGCCTGGTATCGGTGACCGTTTTTGAACCGAACACACCCCACGCGCCCGGAATGTGCATAAACTCTTCCTTGTTTGTATCCGGATTCCAGTAAACTGCGTGCCTGTAAGCAATGTAATCATAGACATTTACGTCAAGTGCTTCGACACATACCTCCAGCGAATCGCAAAGGTAAAGTAAAGACAATGCCTTAAGCGCGGCCCCTCCTACCTGTGAACCAAATAGGAAATAACTCCTTAACTGAAGAGTGTCATACCTCATAACGATTATGTATGAATCTCCTTCAGGCACCCATTCCCTTTCATATCTCCATCCCCACTCCGTTACAACAATATTGTATTCCTTTGCGCCCTCAGATTCGGACCATGTCAGTAAATCATCATCCGTGACCGTATCCGTCAAAGGCGAGACTATCTCAAAAGCTCCGGGTATTCTCGTCTCGGCCTCGATTGTTTTGCCGTCAGGGTATTTCGCCTTAAGCTTCCAGAGACTGCCGGGTTCAAAAGAGAGACCCGTATCCGTCACGTAATAGCCTCTGGATACCGAAGATTCCCTGGTTTTATAGGATGTAGCGGAGTGTTCAAGGCTTACTTCTGCGCCGCTTACACCGTTCCACAGAAAAACTTCGTGATATATAACCGTGAATGTATCCTCATACCAGATTGTATCAACGATTAGATCTCTTTCTAGGGTATCATTTATGCTTGCCGTCTTGCCGATCATGAGAACTGCGGAATCGAGGTCGGTGGAAAGCACTGCGTAGATATTGGGCTCGCCCTCGTAGTTCTCGGGAGTATTGCAGGAAATGGAAAGGAGCGCCGCGAGTGATAATATAGTGAAGATTCCCCGCCTCATCTTCCCCCTCCTCAAAAACCTATATCGCTCTTAAAGAGACTTAACGCAAACTCGTAATGTCTGAACCAAACTGGACGTAAAAATAGCATACGGCGATTTAAGGACATCTTGCGGGTATTGGAAAGCTCGTTGTATCTCCCCAGATGTAGCTCATCTTCGGGGTCAGGGATAATGAGCCGAACGTCCCCCACGCACCCTTGATGTGCATGTAGTCGTCCTTGTTTGTAGTCGGGTCCTGCCATATCTTGTAATCGTAAATGGCGTAGTCGAAGGCATTCGAATCGAGAGCGGCCACCTGAAACGTGACAGAATCTATGGTTATACCATAATAGGGATATATCATCTCATCCACGGGGATCGTCTTCTTGTCAACCTCGTACAAACCCTCGGAACTCTGCAGCAACATTTCGACAGTATCTTCCTTGAAGCGGCCCCAGGCCTCGACCCTGTATTTGTAGCCGCGCGCATCGCCGGAACTGGCCCATTTAAAGGTATCGGTCATGTGCAGGGTTTCTGAAAGAGGCGAGGTAATTTCGATGCTCGAAACTATCCTCGTCCGGGCCTCGAACTTCTGACCGTCCGGGTAGCGGACATTCAGTTTCCAGATTTCACCCGGCGAGAAAACGAGTCCCGAGTCCGACACATAATACCCGGCAGAGTCGGATAACTCAGTCAGATTGTAGGTATCATTCACATGTTCCAGGGTAGCCTCGGCACCGCTAGCGCCGTTCCACGGAAAGACTATCATGGGGTACACTGCAAAGGTATCCAGATACCAGAACGTATCCATGACTGTGTCGGGCTTGAGAGTATCTTCTATCGAGGCCGTGTAACCCAGCATGACTGTAGCCCTGGGAAGCTCCGTTGACAGCATCGCGTAGATGTTCGGCTCGCCCTCGTAGTTCTCCGGGGTGTTGCAGGAAACGGCGAATAGAGTCAATACAGAAAGAAGGAAAGCGGTCGGCAGAGTAAAAGGTTTGTTTGCCTTCATGTGATAAGGGTCGATCTTCCCGCCGGGGGGAGGAGGGCAGGTGTGTTACGGGTGGTGTTTCGGGTGGTGTTACGGGTCAGAAGGTCCCCCTTATGCCGAAGCTGGGGACAGGGAAGGGCAGCATGTAGAAGGGGTCCCTGTGAGTTATTCCCGTCTGGTAGTCGAAATAGTAGTCATAGTAGAGGACATTCTTTGCAGCGTAGACATTGAGGACCTGCAGGTAGAACTGGCAATCGAATTTCTTGAAGAGCTTGAAGCTCTTGGCGAACCCGGCGTCGAGCCGGTGGTAGGGCGGGTAGCGGACGCCGCCGCGCCTGCCCGTTATGGGCTCCCAGCGAATGTTGCCGTTGGGATCGACGTACTGGTACCATCCGATCTGACCCGTGAACGGAAACCCGGACGAGAAGACCCAGGCGGATGTAATATCCCAGCCCTTGCCCAGGGGAAGCGAGAAGGAGAGGTTAAGGTTGTGCCGGCTGTCGTGCACGGGATAGAACCAGTCGGAGTCGCCGAACTTGTATTTCGTGACGGAGTAGCTGTAGCCTATCCACGAGGAGCGGTATTTCACGAGAAGTTCGGCGCCGTAGGAGTACCCTCTGCCCGTGTCCATGCCGCTCGTGTCGGCGAAGGGTCCAATATCGGAGAACATATCGGCCTCGCGTATGTTTCTCATATCTTTGTAGTAACCTTCGATGGAGATGTCAACGTTCTTCGGAAACTTGTACTCGGCTCCCAGCGTGAAGAGCGTGGAATGAAGCGGAGGGTGCCATTCATCGGACGGAATCCACTGCTGGAAGAACTGCAAGGGGAGCTTGAGCATCATCTCGTCGCGCGGGTACGGCACGTAGAGATACTGGTCGTAAAGACCCGCGCCCGCCTTCAGGGCAAGGTCGGCAAGCGGCCGGTACTTGACGCCCAGGCGCGGATTGACGCGTAAGTAGTTGCCGTTGGAGAAATACTCACCCCGCAGTCCTGCCTCGAAAACCCACCACGGCAGGGGCTCCCACTTATCCTGGATGTAGATTGCCGATAAAAGAAAGGTATCACGTTTGTTGACCCAGGTTGTATCCTGGTCCTCGAGCAAGTTGGCCGTTTCCACGGCTTTGGTTTCTATTCCGAACTCGAGCGAGTGCTCGGGAGCGGGAAACCATTCGAGCCCCCAGCGTCCGCCGATCTCTCCTATAGACGTGTTGAGAATGAAGGAATAAGTGGTATCCTCGACCATCGTGGTCTTTACCCGGTAGCGGCTCGCGTTGAACGAAAGCACGGAGAATAGCTGTGGCGTGAAAACGTAGCGCCAGCGCAGACCCAGCACGCCGTTGCCCCAGCGGAAGTCTATGTCTTGGGATGTCATCTCCTCGAGGTTCAGCACGTCGTCGCCGAAAAAGCCGGAAATAGTGAAGCGCGAACGATCACTCGCGTCCCAGTTGAGCTTGGCCTGAAGGTCATAGAAGTGGTAGGGTACGTATATATGCATGTAGGACGTTTCGGGTATGAACATCTTGTCGAGTGTCCATGTGACTGCGTCGATGTACGTCCTGCGCCCTGCAACCAGCCAGGAGCCCTTTAACCCGAAGGGGAGGGGGCCCTCTACGACTGCCTTCGACGTGAGGAGGCCAACGTCGGCGTAGCCCGTTATCTTCTCGCTGTTGCCCGCTTTCATCTCGACGTCGAGGACTGAGGATATGGCGCCGCCGTATCGCGCTGGATAACCGCCCGTGTAAAGCTCCGCGCCCTTCAGGGCCTCGAGGATAAAGGTTGAGTAGAAACCGAGCAGGTGATAGGGGTTGTACACGGTGACGCCGTCGAGAAGTATGAGGTTCTGATCCATGGTTCCGCCTCGTATATAAAGAGCGGATGAATAGTCTGAGATAGATACTACACCCGGAAGCATGGTAAGCGAACGGAACAGATCCTGCTCAACGAAACCGGGCACCTGCTTGATCCTTTCCATATCCATTCTTTTCACCCCTATATCGACCTCGTGTTCGAACCGCTCACGCTCGGCCGTTATCTCGACGGTGCCGAGTTTAAGGGCTTCCTCTTCGAGAAAGAAATCGTGCCTCAGCTTTTTGCCGGCCTCTATTTCGATCTCGAAACGCTCCTCCTTGAAACCGATCATGGAACAGACGAGCGTGTACTTTCCGGGAGGAATCGCGGATATTACGTAGTAACCGTCCTTGCTGGTGGACGAACCGAGAGGCTGGTTCTCGATGTAGACGCTCACATAGCTCATGAATTCGCCTGATGATTTCTCGCGCACGAAGCCGGAAACGATTCCGTAGGATACGGCCTCAAGCCCCCCCGCCGCAAATAACACCGCCGTAAAGACCACCTTTAATCGCAACATGCGGTGAGTGTACTCAATGCCTATCGTTTGTCAAACGTTATCCTCATAAGTACTGGGGAGTGGAATTATTCAAAAAATTAAAGAGCCGCTTTTAGAAGCGGCTCTTTAATTTCTTTAAGGAATTTCTAGTAAACCTCGGGATCTATCACGGTAACCTTGCCGAACTTCGACAGCGAACCGTCAAAAGCGGTGGTGTCACCCATTATAAGGATAACCAGGCTGTCCGAATTCATGAAACGCGCGGCAAAACGGTTCACGTCTTCAACCTTCACCGGGGCGATCTTATCAGGCATCTTGTCCCAGAAATCAAGAGGGTAGCCGTTCGAAGCATACGACATGCGGTCGGCGAGAACGGAGTTAGGGTCCTCGTAGTACGCAGGGAATGAAGCAAACCAGCTGTCCCTGGCGCTCTTGAGTTCCTCATCCGTTATGCCTTTATCTTTCAGGTCACTTACTATACCAACCATTACGTCACAGGCTTCAACCGTGGATTGAGACTTTGTCATACATATCGCACCTATTCTGCCGTCGTTTTCAAAACCGCCGGATATGTAACCGAAAACGAGGTATGCCAGACCGCGTTTGTCTCTTACCTCGCGGTTAAGCCTGGAAAAGTCCTTACCGCCGTAAATCAGGGAAAGCAGCCTCGACGCCGGGTATTCTGGATCATCGCGGTTTATGCCCTGGTACCCCATGAAAATCTGACTCTGCACCGAACCCGGCCACTGCACCAGATACACGCCGGGCGTCGCGCAGGCGGCGACCAGCGGCTCGCTTTCCCACGGCTCGGCCTTCGGCTCCTGCCAGACACCGAAACATTTTTCGAGAAGTACGAGCATCTCATCCGCGTCAAAATCGCCCGATACGCCGATCATGGTCAGCGAAGGCCGGTAGTTTGCGGCGTGGAAGTCCTCGATGAGCTTCCTCGAGATTTGTTTCAGGGTCGCCGGAGTTATCTCTCTCGCGGCAGGGCTGGCCGGTCCAGAGACAAGTTTCGAGAATATTCTGCTCGCAACATCGTCGGATTCAAGGTTACGGGAGTTATAAGCGGTTTTGTACTGCTCCTTGTTCAACTCCAGCCTGTCCTGGGGAAGGGACGGTCTGATTATCGCTTCTGAAACGAGCGGTAACAGGTTCTCAAGATGCTCCGACAAAAGACGCAGCCTGAAAGACGCATTATTAGCTCCCGCTCCGCCGCCGAACGACGCACCCAGTTTCTGCAGGCTGTCGGCAAAAAGCCTGCTGCCGACAGTCTTGCTCCCGCCTTCTACGATCACGTCGGCGAGCAGTTCCGCGGTGCCCGATTTTTCATAAGGCACCCTGCGTTCCCCCGCCTCAATAGATATGGTCACATCAACTAAAGGGAGCTCGTGGTCCTCGACAAAAAAGACTTCTATGCCGTTTGAAAGCTTGTGACGCTCTACCGACTGGGGAGTAAAGTCCAATCTTGCCGGGAAGCTCAACTGGCGAGGGTCCTTAACGCTCACGGCCGGCAAGAAGGATGCCGAAATCAAAACGGCGGGAATTATTTTCAAAAGGATTCGACTAATCATTGTTTACCTCCATGCTCCCGACCGTCCGGCAATCCGGTTTAAAATACTCTGAAGCCGCACGTGCGAGGTCATCCGTCGTGATCTCAGACAATGCGGTTTTGAGGCGAAATCTGGCACGCCATCCCCCGGGTTCCTGGTCGCCGATGGCAAGTGTGTAGGCCATTCCCATGTTCGAGGAAAACCGCGAAAACTGACCAACCTGCCAGCGTGCGCGGGCGGCATCCAGTTCGTCCTGCGTAACTGGTTTTTCCGAGAGTTTACCGAGTTCTTCCAGAATCGCCTTCTCGAGCTCCGCGGCCGTAACCCCATCGAGGCCGCCTGCCCGAACCGAAAAGCTTCCCACGTATTTGAACGAGCTGTTTGAAGCTCCTACGTAAGAAGCGAGCTTGCGTTCTTCAACGAGTGACCTGTAAAGCCTTGAGGTGCGGCCGTCACCCAGCACTCTTCCCAGCAGATCAAGAACAAGCTCGTCCTTGTCCGCCTTGGACACCGTCTGAAACTCGACGTACACGTAAGTGGAAACGTTTGGAAGCTTCATCTCCAGCCGCCTTACGTCCTTTTGCTCAGGCTCCCTCGATATAACCACAGGCGAATCGTGTTTTGCCGGAATCCTCGAGAAGTACGCGTCAATGACCGGTATGATATCCCCGGCGTTCACGTCCCCGACTATGGCGGCGGTCATCTCTTGCGGAACGTAGTATTTGTTGTAAAAATCCTGCACGTCGGCTCTTTCAAGATGCGCGATATCCGAGGCATGCCCCACTATCGGCTGTCCGTAGGGAACTGTCTTATATTGAACGCTGTTGAGATCTTCGTAGAAAAGACCGCTCGGTGTGTTGTCTACCCGCATGCGGCGCTCCTCCTTTATCACGTCGCGCTCCTCGTAGAAATCCCTGAAAATCGGGTTGGTGAGACGCTCGGACTCCATTGCCGCCCACAGCTCGAACCTGTTGGAAGGAAGCGTAACGATGTAGGTCGTATGGTCGTACGAGGTGCCCGCGTTGAGACCGGTTCCGCCGTTGCGCTCGTAAATCTCGGAGAATTCGCCGCCGCGAGAGTAGGAGGATGCCTTCTTGAGGTCCGCCCTGAAAACGGCATACAGCGGTGCAAGTGCCGAAGAATCGGCCCCCCGGTCCTTTGCCTTGATGTATGCTTCGTATGAGGCGTCGAGTTCGGCCAATGCCTTAGATTCGGCATTATAGTCGGTCGTTCCTATCTTTTTAGTTCCCTTGAAAGCCAGATGCTCCAGAAGATGGGCTATGCCGGTCTTGTTCGTGACCTCGTTCACCGAACCCGCGTTTACCGAGATGACGAAGCTCACAAGAGGTGCCTCGTGCCGCTCCAAAATGAGGAAACGCATCCCGTTGGGGAGTTCGTGTTCTACAACTCGCGATTCGAGATCGCTCCACGTATCCGCACCGGCGAGGGTTGGCGCGATCACCGCGGCAAGAATCGCAAGAATTCTCCTAATATCAATCATTAGCTGCTCCTTTGAGATATTTATGTTATGATATCCGAACGGTGGTGAAAGTAAAGCTCTCGAGGAAGTGGTTGTCCGATGGCGGTCGGCGGCATCAAATAACAGGGATTATGGAACGTTTCGAGGGTCGGAGAGAGGCTAAAAAGGGGTTCCGAGCCGGACCGAGGGGGCAGCAAAGAAAATAAGGTATCTTTGATTTCATTCCAACTTTAAAGACTGTAATGAATGATTCGTCTCATGGTTCCCATACAAATGCCTTGCCTTTTCATAAGAAATAGATAGCCCCCCTGACGGGGGGCTAAAGGGGTTAAGTAGCGGGGGCTGGATTTGAACCAGCGACCTTGAGGTTATGAGCCTCACGAGCTGCCAGACTGCTCCACCCCGCAGTATACGGTATTGTAGCCGTAAAAGAAAGGATGTCAAGTTTTATCTGTAACGCACGCCGCGCCCCCACGCGCGAGGGATGTTGTCCTGAACGGCGTAGCTCCTGTCGACGGTGAATACAGAAGAGGGAGAGGGAGGAAGTTCCAAATACTTTCACTTGACAGTAGAAGATTACGGTCTATTCTTTAGTAATCTTAAGAGGAGGTTTTAATGTTTCACTTGTGTCTTTTGACAATGACGATTTTCTCAGGCGTTCTTGCCGGACCCATCAAGTTAGGCGACGCCGCGCCCGGCCATCACCAGGCTTCACTGCAGGTCGCGGTGGCCGCTGACGGCCGTTTTGTCGTGCTCTGGCTGGATAGCTTATTTCACGAAGACCAATTCGTGCCGCCGCTTGATTTGTACATCCGTTTCTTTGACAAGGACGGCAACCCCATGACCGATGCGTACAAGATACCCAAGTTAGTCGATACGGCATGGGTTAATCTTCAATCAATGGACATGGACTCGGCAGGCAACACCGTAGTCGCCTGGGTTGAGAACAAGACATTGAGCGCCGAGCTTTTATCCAAGATACGCTTCATGAGCTTTGCGCCGGACGGTTCGCCTCTAACGCCTTCAAAGACGCTTTATTCCGACATAGACATGGGTTTTCCGGTTTCGGTCAGCCTTTCGAACAAGGGCGCGTTTGCATTGTGCTTTAAGACTATATTAAGAGACAGCAGCGGCGCCTGGATTCAGAGATTCGACCTTTCAGGCAACCCGCTTGATTCGGCTTTTCTGGCATACGACACCTTGCCAGATACTTTCGAGGGTAGTTATAGACTTGTAAAGAACTCGCTGAACGATGAAGGCGATATAGTTGTTACCTGGCTTCATAAAATAGAGACTTCCCGCATGTACCCGTTTTATCAGGTGTTCGACTCCCTGGATAAGCCCGTGAACTGGGCGCCCTTGGGGCACCGTCTTGACAAAGGCGACAGTAGATGCGGCTCCTGCAGCCCGCATCCTTACTGGGTAGACAATGACCGCTTCGCGGCGTTCTGGTCCGATTACTGCCATCCTAACGGACCGGGCGGATCATTACCGATTCTTGGACGTGTTTTTTCTGACCGAGGTCTTACACCGCATGAGATATGCACCGTGGCCTGGGGAGACAGCCTTCACGTGGCGCCAGATACTAGAGATCCATTTACAACCTCTTTATCTTCATCCGGCAAGTTCGCCTACACGCACGAGCGAATGTACTCGTTTCTGGATTCGATAACCGATCCCCATCAGTGGAAATCCCACTCCTGGTCGCATGATGCAGGTTTTCTGGGCGAGATTGTTGACGACGAACCACATCGAAGAACTAATCTCTTTGAGTATACGCCCCCATGGGGAGAGGATACGGTCTGGTGCGTATCACGTTGGGCCGCTCCAGCCCGGCTGCAAAAGCCGGCGGTCGCCTGCAACGATGACCGCATCGTGTGGGTGTATTCACGGCTTAACACCGACACCATTTTCGAGGCCTATGCCCTCGTCACCGACTGGAACATGGGCGTCGGCGTACAAGATAAGCCCACAATCACCACACCTTCTAATTTTACCCTCCTCTCCCCCATCGGCTCCGAGATAGTGCTGAGATACGAAGGTATGCCCGGAGGTTTCCGGGCGATCGTTTACGACGCGTCGGGAAGACAGGTGGACGAAATCAAATCGACCGCGGCCTCAGGCACAATCGAATGGGGGAAATGTTACGGGCCTGGCGTCTACTTCATTGTGCCGGACGCTGGCTCGAAGCAAGTGGCAAAGGTCGTGCTTGTAAAATGAAGTTTGCCCTTAACCTTTACGACTTGTCGGCAAACTTCAAAGCGAAGCTTCCAGCTGCGCCAGGGGTCCCCGCAAGCATACGGAGTAGGCTTGTGGGGTGGAATCCCCCCTCCCCCCCTTAATAAGGGAGGCGCTGACGCGTCCATTAATCCAGCCCGACCGCCCAGAGGACGGTTTGAAGTTTTCCCTTACCTTTTTGATTTGAAGGAAAACTTCTGAACGACTTTCCCGGAAAGTCGTCGGGGTCCCCAAAGGAGTGCCTCCGGCAATCCTTTGGGGTGATCTTTTACCCTATAATCACCCGAAAAAGGCCGAAAATGACTAAAAATCGTCTTTCATGTTTTTTGGCTCCTAACTGACCAATATGTGCAATTTACCTGCGATTTACCCCTCTTTTTGGCCATTTTTTTGTCCATCTTTTGTCCCACTTTTGTCCAGCTTTTTTTTAAGCCCCGGAGAGCCTCCGGCATTCTTTCGGGAATAATCTAACTTGACATAATTCAAGCTTGCACTAGACTTACATTATGAAAGCTATATTGATTGCATTTTTGTTCGCGGCCTCCGGCGTATTTGGAGAAAATTTTTTCAACATCTCGCCGATGCCGCTTAGCCCCGAGTTTGTGGAAGAACTTCGCGCAAAAGGAGAATTGGATTCTGTAATCAGTATCTGGAGATCCTTCAATCAGAACAATTACCTTTCTTCGAAATCTTTGCCCGCAGAACCGCTTAAATCTGGTGGAGCCGTTGCAATACTTGTGGATTTTAGCGATAACAAAGCCGATACCTCAAATCATCCGCCTGCCAAGTACGATACTCTACTTTTCAGTGTCGGGAAAATGAAAACCGGCAGCATGAAAGATTTTTACATTGAGAACTCTTACAATTTATTCAACGTGACAGGAAAAGTAGCACCACCTGTGGCAAAGAGCAAAAAATGGTACAGACTTTCCGGAAGTTACGATTATTGGTCTGAAAATTACGGATTTTCTCATTCGGGAGAACTCGCCCTTGCCGCAGTACAGGCAGCTGATGCGGATATTGATTTCTCTCAATTCGACAACGACGGTCCTGACGGGAAACCTAATTCAGGCGACGATGACGGTATCGTAGATGCGGTTTTCGTCATTCACGCCGGACCCGGATACGAAGATAACCACTGCGGGAAAATATGGTCTCACGCTTCAGGAACCAGTTACGAAACTAACGATAACGCCAAGGGTGGAGGAAAAATCAGAATTGAGCGTTATTCCATACAGCCTGAAGAAAGATGCAACGGAGAATTAATCGATATGGGGGTATTCGCCCACGAATACGGTCATATTCTGGGATTACCAGATCTTTATGACTATGACTACGATGCTTCAGGCGCCGGACGCTGGACATTAATGGCTTCAGGTTCCTGGAACGCAGGAGGCGTTTCGCCAGCACACTTCGATGCATGGTGTAAATCCCAACTCGGATGGGTTCAACCGACTATAGTTACTGATTACAAAATTAGAGCCAAACTTCCTGCTGTCGAGTACACACCAACCGTATATCGCCTTTGGACGGACGGAGACACAACCCCCATGCAGTATTTTCTAATCGAAAACAGGCAGAAAACCGGCTTGTTTGACTCATATCTACCCGGCGAAGGTTTGCTGATCTACCATGTGGATGATCTGAGATGGAGCAACAACGACCAGTACATACCTGAAGAAAACCCTTCTTACTTGCACTATCACGTTGCCGTAGAACAGGCTGACGGGAAATTCGATCTCGAACACTACACTAATAACGGCGATAATAATGATCCTTTCCCTGGCATGCTTAATCGCTATGAGTTTGCCGGATTCCTACCATACCCGACAACCAGAGATTACTCTGAAGAAGATACTAAGGTTGCTGTTTTATCCATTTCCGCTTCAGACAGTATCATGTACGCAGACCTCGATGCAGGCCGTCATCTTCCTTACCTCCGTTTAATTTCGGTAAAACAGCAAAGCTCCGGCAAGCAACGCATTGAACCCGGTGGAAGCGGCTATATTTTCGTAACACTCGAAAATAAGTGGGGTACCGGAAACAATGTCGAACTGGAACTCGCGATAGACAACAGTTATGTAATTCTGACGAAATCCAAAGTAACCCTGGGAAAAGTACCGGAAAACGACACCGTTTCCAACATCTCAAACCCTTTTGAGCTTACGATTGCTGAAAATGCTCCAGGCTACCTCAAGATTGACGCCGAACTTGTTATAAGAGAAACCACAACCGGTTATGAGCAGCGTTTCACGTTTCCTTTGACTTTCGGCTGGCCAGGCGTATTGATTGTTAACGATTCTGAGGATGATAACCTTTCTCAAATCTATGAGAAGAACCTTGAGGCGCTTGGAATTCCTTATGAGGCGCTAACTTCAAATGATCTTTTGCTTCTCGATGATGTTCTTTTATCAGAAGAAAACAGAGATTCTATCTTAATCTGGTTCACCGGTAAAAAGACTGCAACCTTGACCCAAGAGGAACAGGTTTTAATTGAGGAATTCACCCAACATGCCGGAAAACTTATCCTGTCAAGTGAAAATCTGGGTGAAGATTTAGGTAACTCACCCTTTTATAGTAACGTAATGCATGCCCACTTCGAGAACGCGACGGAGACGGAAAATATATTCACAGGCACTTCAGACAATCCACTATTCAAAAGCAACGAAAAGGTTTCAGTGCTGGTTGCATACTCCCTCTCCAAAGACGGCATATCCGCCCTGGATGGAGCCCAAGAAATCCTATCCTACCCGACCGACGGAAATGCAGCAGCTTTAACTGTTAACAATGACACCACGCAGATAGTTTACCTGGCCTTCCCTCTGGAAGGAGTAGGGGGCAACCCCACAATGGTTCTCACTCAGGAGGAACTATTTCGCCGTTTCTTCGACTGGTTCGGATACCAAATAGGCATCCGCGAAGATTTTCAGCCTGCACCGCTAAAAACCACCATGACTCTTCTCACACCTTTTATAGCTAAAGACAACATTGCCTTAATGGATATTTCTCTAACTTCCAGGGATAGAGTAAAACTGAACATCTACGATGCTCGAGGAAGCCGAATATCAACACACTCTCTTGGACTATTGGACAATGGAATACACAGAATAGAGATTCCCGTTTCTGGCATTCCCGCAGGCGTATACTTTGTGACCTTAGAAACAAGTAAAGGAATCAACACCACACGCATGGTGGTTCTCAAATAAAAGAATCGGATCTGTTATTTCCGCTCCTTTTCGTTTCGCTGAGCTAATGGTTTTCAGGAATCTAATTGCAGCGAAGATACATATTCGTAAAGAAAAAGGGATGGCGTCGGGTTAAGGATAAGACGAGAGAACATTTTTTGCGTCAAAATGATGTTGTGAACAAGCGACGGCCTTGAGATTCGTGAAGCAAGCTTCTTTACCACGGAGGAAAGCCTTTTCCAGCTAGGCAAACGACCTGTTTTGTATTTAAGAATCCACTGGAAAACTATAGAAAAGGAGGAAAAAAGCACATCGAGTCCTGGCTTATAGCTAACTTTTTCCACAAAACGCAGCTTTTCCAGAATAGAACATGAACCTTCAAGAAAGTCGAATATCTCTTCACTGATAATGTTGGTGTGATCTTTAAGAAAAAGATATGCCCTCTTAAGACTGCCAAAAGCAAGGTCAGATGCAATTTCAACATCGTCAGCATTGTACCCATTATTACGAAGTTCTGAGCCGATGACTTCATCGGAAAGAGCGTTGAAGCGTACGAGCATGCAGCGGGAACGTATTGTCGGTGGCAGCGAAAAAAGCCTCGAAGATGTTAGAATTATAATGCTCTCCGCTTGAGGCTCTTCCAATGTCTTAAGGAATGCATTCGCACCCTCTTCGCGAATCCTGTCGAAATCGAAAGCGAGAACGACTCTGCGGGTAAGTATCCTTGGGGGATAAGACATCTCCCTGCGAAGATCACGCAGACGTTCAATAGAAATTACCCACGAAGGGCTAGGATCGGGCGAGAGTTTCCCAAGGATGTAGTTGCCCCTTTCTTGGATGTACTCCTCAAGCCATGCTTCCTTGCCGGTTCCAGGCTCTGCCCTGAATGGAAAGAGTGTTACAATATCAGGATGCGAAAGAGAAAAAATCTCCTGTGCCATGGACGGAGAATTTACTGCCGCGGCAAAAAGGATGGCGGCGGTCCGCTTACCTGAACCGTCGGGACCGTAGAAAATGTATCCACCCTTTGGCGAATCGACGGCCTTTTGAAGAAAAGAAAGGGCTTTATCCTGTCCTTTCAAAATATTCAATGCTTGAAGATTCGTGGAAGACATTACTTTAGATAATCGATAGGATTGCGTGAAGAGGTTCCCTGCCTTATCTCAAAATGCAGGTAATCTGAAGCACTTCCCAGGCTCTGGCCCTGCGTCACCGCCTGACCGTTTTTCACGCTTATCTTGTCCAGGTTTCCATATATTGTGTAATAGCCGTCCTGGTGATCGATGACGACCAGAAGTCCATATCCTGTTAGATTTTCCGCGTAAACCACCTTGCCCTTGTTTATGGCTTTCACGGTCTGCCCCCCGGAACAATCTATGTCTACACCGTCGTTTCGGGTTTTTGTGTTATATCTCGGATGCACGTTGATTCCATAGCTCGAAATGATCTTGTGACCGGAAACGGGCCAGGGAAGGGTCCCCCTCCCCTTCTCAATGACGGTTCCTTGTGGCTTGCGATCGGGTGAGGTGGAGCTTTGCTGATCCATTGTCGAAAGCAGTTTTTCGAGCTGTCGTCTGCGTTCTTCGAGTTCCTTGACAAGCTTTTCCTTCGATTCCTTTGAACCTTGTATCTCATTGAGCCTGCCCTCCTTGCTGCGCCTTGCGGAAACAAGGGAGTCCTCAGCAGATTTCTTTTCGCCAAGAAGCGCTGAAAGCTCGTTACTGTAAGAAACCAATGTCGATTTCCTCGAATCCAACTCGTCCTTGGTCGCAAGTAATCTCTCAAACAGTCGCTCCTCAGCTCTTGCCGCATACCGTGTGAAATAGATTCTATCATAAACCTCAGCCGCCGAGCGTGCGCCAAAAATAAGTTCCAGATCGTAATACTGACCGCGTTTGTAAATGGATAAAAGGCGCTTTTTCAGATTATCCTTGCTCCCTTCTATCTCTCTTTCAAGACGAGATACCTCCACTTCAAGGGAATCTATCTCCTTTTGTGTTGCCCTTGCCGAGCTTTCAAGTTCGCTTATCAGCCGACGCGAAAGGGTAACCTGCTCATTCAAAAGATCAATCTCCACCTTGACGTTCTTTTCCTGGCTCTGAAGCGTGGTTATCTCTTTTTTTACTGCGGTAAGTCTTGACCGAATATTATCGAGTTCTTTCTGTCTGTCGGCCTTCGACTGAGGCATTACAAGAAATGGGAAGAGTAAAATGAGGGTCCAGATGAAAAACCGTTTCACGAACGTTTCAATTTAAATGCGTCAATCGCCAATCCCGATCCGAGCCAGCCGAAAAGCACACCTAATCCACCGAGGATCGCGGCAAGCTGCCACGCCGGGAACTCGACTCCCAAAGGAAGTCTGGATACAAGTACGTGCATGACGAAAACGATTGCGTATGAAATTGCACCTCCGAATAATCCCTCAAGAATACCCTCTATGACATAAGGAGCCCGCAGGGTTCGAGGAGATACACCCATAAGCCAGTAGATGTCTATTACCCTGCGTCTGTCGAGAATGGCAAACCTTGTGGCAAGCATTGTCACAAGAATCCCCGAGAACCCCACGAGAAGAAGAACAAAGAAATCTGCTCCCAGTATTGCATAAAGGAAATTGTTGAGCCTTGACAAAAGATATCTGTCAATCCACACCTCCTCCACCCCTTTAAAAAGATTCAGTTTCTGCTCAAGAGCATCGAGCTTTGCACGCGAACGGTATTCAGGGGTAAGTTTCAGGCGTATGGAGGGAGGAAGTGGATTTGAATCGAGAATCTCAAGAAGCCTTGCATCTTTGCCCAATTCACGTTTGAATTCTGAAAGCGCTTCTTCGCTCGACACGGAAGAACCTGACGCAACTCCTTCAATTGTGGATAGCTCAGTCAGCAACTCAGCAGGTTTCGCATCATTTGCAAGAAACAAGACGACTTCGAGCCTTTCTTCGACTGCCTTTTTGAAATCAATGATGTAAAAGGTTCCGAGCGCGAATACTCCAACGATGGAAAGAACCACGGCAAAAATCGCGGCTGCAGCAAAGGATATCCTTCTGCCTTTGAAAAAAAGAGTTGAACCTTCCTTAAGTACAAACCCGGGATTCACGCGAGCCCCTCTTTAGAAAGAGCGAGCACTCTTCCGGGAAGAAAGTTCAAGACCTCATGTACGTGGCTTGCCGCAAGTATCGTCATCCCTTTATGATTAACTTCGCCGAGAAGCTTGAGCATCTCACGCTCCTCCCTTTCATCCAGAGCCGAGAATGGCTCATCCATTATCAAGATATCTGGTTCCTTGGCTAGCGCTCGCGCAAGAGCAATCTTTTGTCGCTGGCCGACGGACAGTTCATATGGACAACGATATCTTGAATCAAGCATTCCAACATGCCCCAGCCATTGTTCGGCCCTGAGGAGCGAATCTTTTCTCGAAAAACCAAGAGCCCTTAATATTAAAGCGATGTTATCGAGTGCCGGGCGGTCGTCAAAAAGACGTATATCCTGAAAAACCAACCCTAGTCTCTGCCTCAAGTTTGAAAGGCCTTTTTCTTTGAGTTTATGGACGTCCTCATCGAAAACGTGAACCTTGCCCTCCGTAGGCTTCTCCGCCCCCCATATAATTCTGAGAAGAACGCTCTTACCTATTCCGGTCGCGCCTATTATCCAGACCCATTCACCTTTTTGAACGGTAAGATTCAAATTTCCCAACACGACTTGATCCGGTGGAAATAGTTTTGTTAAGCCTTCAACCTTTATCATATCAGTGCCACATCCTTTAGCCTTTACTCAAGTGTTCCCTGATTTTTGCGGCAACACCTTGCGGAGTAAAGCCGAAGTAATCCACAAGATCGTTACATGAGCCCGATTCTCCGAATCTGTCCATTACACCAATCTTCAAAAGCCTCGCGGGAATTTTTTCGGACAAGAGCGAAGCAACGGCGTCGCCCAGTCCGCCTATAACGGAATGTTCCTCGGCCGTTACAATGAAGCCATTTTTCGATGCCGCTTGCAGCACCGGTTCCTCATCCAGCGGCTTGACCGTATGCATGTCAATGACACCGAGGTATATTCCTTCTTCGTCGAGTAATCGTGAAGCCTCAAGAGCAGGCCAAACGAGGGAGCCCGTAGCGACTATTGTTCCCATTGTCCCTTCGCGGAGAACTTTGGCCTTACCGATCTGAAAGGTCTCCCCCTCCTTGTAAATGCGCGGAAGATTGGGTCTCGTGAGTCTCATGTACGTGAGACCTTTATGATCGGCAAGTGTCATTACGAGCGCATACGTGGCAATGTCGTCCGCAGGTGCAATAACGGTTGTTCTGGGTATTATTCTCAAAAGCGCCATGTCTTCTATCGCCTGGTGCGATGCGCCGTCCTCACCAACCGTTATCCCGGAGTGAGTGGCAACGATGTTCATGGTAACGCCGGAATACGCGGCGGAGTTGCGAACCTGTTCCCAAGGCTTTCCCACGGCAAACATCGCAAAGGTCGAAACGAAAACGAGCTTACCTGTAGTGGCCAGACCGACGCCGGTATCTATCATGTCGGCCTCTGCAATCCCCATGTTAAAGAAGCGATCCGGGAAAGCCTTGCGGAATCTTGCCGTTTGCGTCGAAGAGGAAAGATCCGCATCAAGAACCACAAGATCCTTACGCTTTCTTCCAAGTTCCAGAAGCGCGTCGGAGTACGCCTTGCGAAGAGAGAACTTCTCTACCGTTCCAGTTCCGCCAGAGCCCATTTCAACTCCTCTTCGGTAGGAGCTCTACCGTGAAATTCAAGATTGTTTTCCATGAACGAAACACCCTTTCCTTTAACCGTCCTGGCGATTATTGCCGTGGGGCAGCATCTCTCCTCGGATGCGAACCTGAATGCCGAAAGCAGCTGGCTGAAGTCGTGCCCGTCTATCACGAGAACCTGCCAGCCGAATGCCCTGAATTTTTCGTCGATTGGATCGATATTCATTATTTCTGAGGTCGATCCGTCGATCTGCAGACCGTTCTTGTCCACGATGGCCGTGAGATTGGAAAGTTTGTAATGCGAAGCACTCATCGCTGCTTCCCATATCTGGCCTTCCTGGCATTCGCCGTCGCCCATCAACGCGTAAACGCGAGAGGCGAAACCGTCGATCCTTAACCCAAGGGCCATGCCGTTAGCAAGCGAAAGTCCGTGCCCGAGAGAACCGGTGCATATCTCTATCCCAGGAGTATTAAAGCACGGATGTCCCTGAAGGGGAGAGCCAAGCTGGCGAAGGTTTCCAAGATATTCCTTAGGAAAGTATCCGCAATCCGCAAGAACCGCATAAAGAGCAGGTGCACCGTGCCCTTTGGAAAGCACGAAGCGATCCCTCTCCGGCCATGAGGGTTCCGCAGGACGATGTTTCATCACATGATAGTAAAGAACGGTAAGAATATCTATTGCGGAAAGTGAACCACCCGTGTGTCCTGACTGGGCTTTTGCCAGCATCTTAAGGATATCCATGCGCAGCTTTCTGGATTTCGATTTGAGTTCCTCGATGAGTTCAGCGGGTGGCATATCGTGTGGGAAGTTTAAAGAGTTTTCGTTCATCTAGTTCCTCACAAGCCTTTCGGCCATTCTGATTGCTGCAATAAGACTTGAAGGGTCAGCCTTGTCCTTGCCTGCTATGTCGAATGCGGTGCCGTGGAGGGGCGAGGTCCGGACGAAAGGCAGCCCCCACGTTATGTTTACCCCCTCCCCCCTCGCCAAGAGCTTTGCCGCGACCATACCCTGATCGTGATACTGGCAGAGAAAGCCGTCCACATCTTCCATGTGCAAGTGCATTGTATCGGCTGGAAAGGGTCCGTCGGCATCAATTCCTTCCTCCCTTGCCTTGGCGATCGCGTCCGCAATCAACCCGTCCTCACCCCTTGAAAACTCGGCTGCATGAGGATTGAGAGCAAGTACCGCGATCCGTGCGGGCCTTGAGTGGAACTTCGAAAGAAAGTCTTCGTAGAGCCTGAGCTTCGACAATACAATATCTGTGCTTATTGTTTCGGAAACGGTAGCAAGCGGTTGATGCGTTGTCACGAAAGCAAACGAAGCGTAGGGCGAATGCGCAATCATCAACACTTTCTCTACGCCTGAAGCCTCTGCTAAAAACTCTGTGTGTCCCGTAAATGACGGATGCGAAAATTGAACAGCTCGTTTGTTAATGGGGCTTGTAACCAGAGCGTCAATTACTCCCTCCGTGATCAATTTGACGCCGTGTTCGAGGGCGGTTATTGCCGCTTCGCCTGACGAGCGCTGCACCTTGCCGAACTCGAACTCAAAGTTGCCTGTATCTACAACTCTCGGTAATGTGAAATTTCGGGACAGCATCATCTGCGTTGCCCTAAGAATACTCAAGGGCCCGATGATTGTCAAGCCGTTAAGCTCCCGGGGCATCTTTTCCAAAGCCTTGATGACAATCTCAGGACCTATACCTGCCACATCGCCGAGGGTTATCCCTATACGCGCCACGCCTGTATTTTATTCAATTTGGGAAAAAGGGCAAGCCCAGTTGACGTAACTAGTTCCACGTTTATAATAAAATGATGAGAAGTTACTATTACGATGCGAAATTATTCCAGGTAGAGGTGAAATGGGAAGTGGACAAAGCCGTGAGTATCGATATTAACCCTTCTAAACCAGCCAGTTCTTATGATACTCCTCCCGGAGAGGTGAGAAAATTCTTTGAAGATTTGAAGGCATATGTCAATGGTCACAAAGTCGAATTCACCTTGCCGTTGGACTGGTCAAGACTGTCAGATTTTGCGGAAAAGGTTTCAAGAAAACTTTCCCAGACCCGACCCGGCGAAGTACTCTCTTACGGTGAACTTGCGAAGAGAGTTGAAAACGAAAAGGCATCACGCGCGGTCGGTAGGGTAATGGCCTCAAATCCTTTTCCGATTGTCATCCCCTGTCATCGAGTTGTTGGAAGGAACGGGGCCCTGACAGGCTACGGCCCTGGTCTGGAATTAAAGAAACTCCTCTTGAACCTGGAGAGAAGAAGCCGATGAATCACCAGGCTGATGCTCCACAAAAAGGCATATTGAAGAAAACCACCTTTGCTATAGTTTCCTTATCCCTATTGCTTTTGTCAATCCTGGCTTTACGAATAGCGGACACGGTTCTATACATCCATCTCGGAGTTCTCCTGAAAGCCATAGTGAAACTATGGCCGATCTCTGGTTGACGTTACTTATCAATCACCCGTCAAATAATGTAGCGAATTCATAATCCAAGGAGGTTTCTTATGAAAAGAATCTTTCTAGGGTTCCTAATACTGTTAGGAATCGGTCTCTCCGGATGTGCTTCCCCTAAAACCATTAAAAACCGTACATGTTTAGAAAAGTCGACCGTAATTGTTATCAAAAGCGACGGTGACAGTGTGCTGTATAACGGAGACCTCGTCAAGGGCGATACCTGCCTTGCAATGTTACTTACCCCCCTCCCCCATGACCTTGCATCGCTTACCATGATTGACGGATGTAACGGTATCTTCTTTCTTAAAGGCGGGCTCGATTCAGCAACCCGCAAGTATACTATAATTATCCAGGGCGACACAATAGTCATACCGGAAACCGACAGTCTCCGTAAAAGTATACTTGAGAATGGAAGGATCATCGTTGGTAACGACACTATATTACTTTCCAGCCCTCTTATTTCAGGAGACAAAGATCTTCCAAAGTGCATAATAGAAGGAGATAAGTACGTAATAGGGAAAGACACGTTTTATATGCCTAAGTGCGAGAATGGCGTGATCATAATGAACGGAGACACGATCAAGATCGACGAATTAGAGCTCAAGAACAAAGGCCATATAAAGATCATACGGATTATTGAAAACGACTCATACAAAGTCAAGGTTGAACAAAACGTTCAGGGATCAACCGATCCTCAAAAAGAGGAACTATAGAACTCCGACCTTAGCAACCAAAAGCTGGTCACAATGACCGGCTTTTTTTCTTGACAGGTTTAATTTGGTGAGTAAACTTTTTCAAAACCAAAGGAGGCACTATGAAAAAACTCTTATTTCTCTTGATAGCAGGCCTGGGACTAGCCGGAATAGCTTGCTCGAGTGCGAAATACGCGGTCGTAAAAATCACGAATCCCGACAACCAACCTGTTGCCTTTACTGGATACTACAAAAGCGATATGGTTGACAGCTCCGGAGTTAACGGGACTACACCTGCGACTTATGAAGTCGAAGTTAATCCTGACGGTGACCATGTGTACGTTGGTTTCACTAAATCTACTATTACCGACACCGAAAACGAACTCAAGGTCGAGCTTTACTATAGAGGCGACCTGAAGGAAGCAAAGACCGTCACGATTCCTCTTATTGACTGGGCATTTGTAGATGCCGAGATACCGTGAACGATAATAGAATAGAGTTCTAAGTTAAATACTACTTATTCCCTCTTCCGGCAAGCCGGAAGAGGGAATAATCTTTTATACGGGCTGTATTTAGTGTTATAATATAAACCTTCAAGGAGGATGTAATGAAGAGATTGTTACCCCTTGTTTTGATCCTTGCGACTCTGGTCGGCACCTTCGGCTGCAAGGGCAAAACCCAAAAACAAGTCAACGAAGTAACCAGCGGACAAAGAAGCGACGAACGCTACTATTCGTACGGAGGAACCGCCGAGGAGGCAAAACCTGTGGCCGCTAGCCGCGGAGAAATATCGGATATAAATCGAACGGTCATCGGAACAAGCGAAGTATCTGACCTCAAATTGCCTGTAAGCAGAATGGTTATCAAAACAGGAAGCCTGGGTATAAGGGTCAAAGACGTTGACAAAGCATATTCACAGGCCTTGATGCTCGTCGAAGCTAAAGGCGGATACGTGCAGAGCGGCACGCTTTCGGAGTCAGGGGGAGCCAGGGCTGATTTAACCATAAAGGTTAATCCAGAAGGTTTCATCTCGCTTGTCTCAGCGCTAGAGGAACTTGGAACCGTCGAAAACAAGACCATCTCGGGACAGGATGTAACAGAGGAGTATTACGATCTTGCCGCGGAACTCGAGACGCAACTCGAAATGAAGACTCGCTTTTTTGAACTTCTCAAACAAGCAAGAAATGTTGACGAAGCTATCACGGTCGAACAGCAGCTTGAACGCATAGGCTACAACGTTAACCGGATAAAAGGGCGAATGAAGTATCTCGAGACAATGGTCGGCGAATCGACCATCACCCTCTCCCTCTACAGCCAGGCCAAGGCTGTATCAGAACCCTTCTTCAACTGGAACCAGGTCGGGCACGGCTTCGTAGTTGCGGGGCAGGTTCTTGTATCAATATTCGTAGGAATCCTTTACGCCTTGGTGGTAATCATCCCTCTTGGAGGTATCGCTTATCTGATTTTCCTGCTCATAAGAGGCATCGTTCGAAAGCAGAAGGCCAAAAAGGCAAAAGGTTGATTAGGCTATAAGTCAAGGATTATTAAATGAAGGCTCCCGGCAATCCGGGAGCCTTTCTTTAAAAAAGAGGCCGGTATCCCGGCCTCAATAATCTTTCTTGGGATTATTCCTTTCCGTTGAAAGGAGGGTACTTGTCGGTCATGTAGCCCATGTAGGCGCCGACGCGAAGCATCCAGCGGTTGTAGTTCACTACAAAGTTGAACATACCCTGTGGATACTTGCCCGTAAAAAGGATTGCCCACCACGCGATGAAGCTGACGAAGCCTACCGCTATCGCGAGGAACATGAGGATGAAATAATGAGGCAACGCGCAATAGAATGCGCCGAAGAAAAGTCTGAGGATAAGGATACCGCGGGAAAGCTTCTCGGGATAGTCTATATTGTAGTGGACAGTGTCGCCTTCAACCTCTTTGGAAGAGAAGGGCGGATATTTGTCGGTCATGTAGCCCATATAGGCCATAACCCGCTGCATCCAGCGCTGATAGCCCACCACAAAATTGAACATGCCCTGAGGATATTTGCCTGTGAAAAGGATTGCCCACCACGCGATGAAGCTAATAAACCCTACGGCTATGCCAAGAATACCCAAAATGAGAAAGTGGGGTATTCCTACGTAGAGCCAGCCGAAGAATAGCCTCAGGATTAGAACCCCGCGCGATAGCTTCTCCGGGTAGTCTATATTGAAGTGAAGGGGATACTCAGTGTTACTCAAAGTAACCTCCATTTGGTTTAGCTGTTAAGGTTATTTTATCGGAAATAAGACATCTGTCAATAATCCCTCCCCAAGATTTAAATATCATATTATCTATGGGTGATGCGAAGATTTCTGCAACTTGTGATTCCATACAGGATCTACCTGACTAAATCAAATTTAAATTTAAAGGATTCCTCCCCCAAGAAACAACCGAATCACCGCCATAATAATTACTAGAATCGAGATAATGAATCCAGCAATGGCCACTCCTGACTTTTTCTTCTGAACTATGGGAACGATTCCGAATACGAGTCCAAGTACTCCCAGAACCAAGGCGATCCAGTTTAGCATACCCAATAAAGGGACAAGCCCTATAACGGCAAGCAAAAGCGCCAAGATAGAGAGAATCAAACTCGCAATACCCATTATTCCTCCTTGTAGTCGTTATTTTTCGTTCTATCGTACTCGCAAAAAGAAGACACGACTTGATTTATCCGCCGGATTATAGGAAAAGGGAATAGTGTTGTCAACTATTTTAAGCATTTGCGCATAAAGATTTTATAGTCTCCACCATCATCAAGAATCCCACCCTTCCCCCTTCACCCGTGAGACCTTTCAGACGAAGGTTCCCAGAAATGGATCGTAATCCTTACGGTGCTTCTTTAAGAGTTCGGGGTTGCGGTACTCAGGGATTAGGATTGGAGCATGAGAAGTCTCAGGGATGCCTGCCTGCTCGAGTTCCTTGCGGAAAGCACGAACGTGATCAAGGTGAAGCTTGGCCGGAGGTCGAACAAGAAGCGCTTTGGCTCGCTCAACGGCTGCAATTCCGGAGCGGCGTCCAAAAACGTTATAGTCGAGTACCGAGTTACCCATGAGGCGGTTGCGTCCGTGGAGCCCGCCTGTAACTTCGCCCGCCGCATAAAGACCGGCGATGGTTGATTCGGTCTTTGCATTAATCTCAATACCGCCGTTCTGATAATGAAGGGTCGGATATACAAGCATGGGCTCGGAGTTGATGTCTATGCCGAAACGCTTGTACTGACGCATCATGGCTGGGAGCAAGGCTTCGATAGCTCCCGGACCATTCAGCAAGTTGACGATGGGAGAATCGAGCCAGACACCGGCCTTGCCGGTGGGAGTTTCGACACCAAAGCAGCGCTCGGTGGCCTCTCGGATGAATGCGGATGCTTCCACGTCTCGGGGTTCGAGCGGGAAAACGAATAACTCACCCTCGCTGTTCACGGGTTGACCGCCCAGGCCGCGAACCTTCTCAGTAATAAGGAAACCAAGTATCTGCTCGGGGTATACCGCACCGGTGGGATGGTACTGGACCGAATCCATGTAAAGGAGCTTTGCACCGGCGTGATAGGCCATCACGAGTCCGTCGGCAGTCGCACCGTAGTGATTGGTAGTAGCGAATCCTTTAATGTGAAGTCGGCCGTAACCGCCGGTGGACATGATGACCGCTCGTGCACGCACGACCTGGTATTCCTCGGTCTCCATGTTGTAGAGAAGCGCTCCGGCGGCCTCGCCCTTCTCATCCAGAAGGAGTTCGACGGCAGGCGAGTATTCGACTATCGTGATTTTATCGGGATGGTTCTTGACCTCATCACGAAGAACGCGCTGAATCTCTGCGCCTGTGTAGTCCCTGCATGAAAGCATCCGGCAGCGAGATGTTCCCCCGCCTGATTCGGATTTGAGTCTACCGTCATGTTCCTTGTCCCACATAACGCCGAGTTCTTCGAGATAAGAGGCGATCATTGGGCCATCCATGGTAAGAACTTCTGCCAGTTCCGGCTTATTGTCGAAATGTCCGCCGCCAAGGACATCGAGATAGTGAATGGCAGGGTTGTCGTGTGGATTCACCGCGGCCTGCATACCGCCCTGCGACATCATGGAGTTGGAGTCGCCGACACGAAGCTTTGTAACGAGCACAGACCTCAGCCCTGCGTTTGCGACCTGTATGGCCGCCATGCACCCTCCCCCTCCTGCGCCGATGATTAAAACATCGGTGTCGTAATCGGGGTTTGAAAGATCGAACGCGTCGGGATTGATACGCGGATAGGATTCGAGGAGATCTACTACCCTGGAGGTCATCTGCTCGCTTTTGTTTGGACCGATGCGTATGGGCTTGCGTGCATCTGTCGCGTAGTCGGGATGAAACTTTGAAAGAACTTCATCGCGCTCGGCAAGAGTCATTGCCTTGACTACCTCGCGGCCAGCTTTGGCTTTTTCAAGCCTTGCCTGCCGTGTCGCCTTGACCTTTTCGAGCGAGGGACGCATGTACTCAGGATATCCGCTCATCAGTCCTCCTAGAAAACCTTGAAGTCAAGGTCGCGCGCCGAGTAGCGCTTTTTTAGTTCTTCTCGTGACATATTCTTCATCTCATCAATCTCTTTCTGGAATTTCCCTTCCTTGAGTTCTGCGAGACGGTCCTCCAGATGCCGGGACCGTGGTAAAAGATAACGCCCCGTAAGCCTGCGCGCGAGAAGCGCGATGTTGTACTGAACCATCTCGGCAGGGCAGCGCACGGCGCAGAGCCCGCACATGATGCAGTCGAAAGAAAGGTCTGCGGCCCGTGCAAGATCGCCGCGCTTGACGGCCTGGATGTACTCCATGACCTCTATCTCCTGCGGACACGCCTTGGTACAGGTATTGCAGGCGACGCAGCGAAAGACCTCTGGGTAGTAGCGCTGGATGGACGTGATATCGGGCTTAAGCTTCGCGATGTCGTAGACGGCCTTGACCGCAGGCGAGAAAGGTATCTGCACGAGATACATATTCGGCTGAACTACGGTCTGACACCCAAGACCTGTCTTGAGCTTGTAGTCACCCTCAAGGCGATAGATAGTGGCGCATGCGCCGCAAAAACCCTCGCGGCAGCCGATGGCCTTCTTGAACTGGAATCCAACATATTCCATCGCGGTGACGATGGTCATTGAAGAGGGCACAAAGAACCTCTTCCCGTAGATGTATACGGGGATTAAATCATCCTTTGGTTTATCGTCGGGACAGGATGGACCCTGTACCTGAACGTTCTCTTTCTTCACATCTTTTGCTTTCTTAGCCATAGCTGTAATGATAAGCTGCACCTAAGGAAAGTCAAGATATAGTGATATATGATGAAGAGAGCCCCTTCTCTTATATAATCAGGATGTTCAACAGAACAAAAGAAACTGTAAACGGATCTTATAATTCTAAACGCCAGAGAGTCGATCCCGGGATTTATCACCAAACACAAATGGTGACAAATAACAAATCAAAGATAGACAAACCTATAGTCCTTGCTGGGAAAGTGATTCGAAACTAGGTCCTGCTAAATTTAAATATTTATTAGCTCTTTAGTTATGGGATTTCCAAAAGGGAACAATGTATTATTAATCTATCCTTCTTTCCCTTCCTTTAGCCAGGAAAGGGCTTCATCTTCGGTTTTGAAAAACCTTGAGATATCGCCCTTACCGGCAACCGATATTCCTATCTTCGCTATCATCCTTGTCATTGGTCTTACACCAATAACCGCAATTTTTTCGTAACTTGCATCTGAGGCGAGATCTCTTAGCGCCTGTCTTGCGTCCTTATCGAGAATACCGTCCACGGTTTTTTGTTCGGAAAGATCACCTAGAAGGTAACGATGAGGTTTGCCCTCCAGATTGATTTTTATCTCAGGTATAATTGTTTCGATGTCATTCTTGGTCAGGGTTCGCAAGACCTGTACATAGAGTACTCCGTGCTTCTCATTGAACCATAACTTGTAGTTCATTATCTCCAGCCTTTCAGCCCTCGAATGTTGTATTTACCTGCGCCTCCACCCTTGTTTCTGAAAGGAGCTTCCATATCCTGTTCTAAAGCACGATATTTTACTTTGGTTTTTAGGGTTGTCAAGAATGGTTTTTATTGTTTTTTTCTGAACTTGGATTTGACCGGCAATCCGAGAAAAGAAATGGGCATCTTTTGAGAGAAGCCTGGGAAATTCTGGTAAGAGCTGAAAAGTAGGAGAAAGAATCAGGAATAAAAAGAGGACTAGCGCCGGAGGCGCATGAGCAGAATCTTAAGAGATTCTGCTATCTTATTATTTCTGATTCAGGACAGCGCCGGAGGCGCATGAGCAGAGCTCTCATGACTTCTCCGACCTAATACATCAGATACACTGTTCTCAACTTAGTTTGGCTATTAAGTAGGATTAACTCGATAGAAGGTTTTTAGTAGAACAGGGAAAAACTCAAGGGGTTAGCCTGGCAAAGCGCAGTTTGCCGACCTTGAGCACGGATGGTTCTGACAGATTGAGGACGTGGTCGAGACTCGTGATTTTTGCACCGTCAAGGCTTACCGCGCCCTGTTCTACAAGGCGCCGCGCCTCGGACTTAGAAGAAGCCAGATTGTTCGCGACGATTATATCGATAAGTCTTGTGCCATGGGAGACTTTGATAGCGGGCATATCCTCGGGTATCCCCTTTTCGGAAAACACCTTGCGGAACGATTCATCGGCTTCTTGAGCAGCTTGCATTGAGTGGTATATGGCAACGACCGCGCGAGCCATCTCCGCTTTCACGTCACGAGGATTTTCGCCCGATGCAAGACGGCTGCGCACCTCGGTGAGTTTAGTCTCGTCTGTGAGCGCGGCAAGAAGGAAGTATTGCTCGATCAGATTATCGGGAATGGACATGAGCTTTCCGAACATGTCGGAGGGGGAATCCTCTATTCCGACGTAGTTGTTATAGGACTTTGACATTTTTGCCCCACCCGACAAACCTTCAAGCAAAGGCATCATCATAATTATTTGCGAAGGCATGCCGAATTCACGTTCGAGGTCACGCCCCACAAGGAGATTGAGCCGCTGATCATAGCCTCCGAGTTCGACGTCAGCCTTAACCGCAACAGAGTCGTAGCCCTGAAAGACGGGATAGAGAAGCTCGTGCATGAAAACAGGGTCCCCCGCTTCCAATCGTTTTTGGAAATCCTCACGCTGCATAATCTGTGCAACCGTGTACTTGCCGAGGAGCTTGATCACTCCGGACGCACCAAGCGGCTCACTCCATTCGGAGTTGTAGCGAATCTCGGTACGTGAAGGATCGAGTATACGGTAAAGCTGTTTCTCGAAGCGCTTGATGTTATTTTGGACCTCCTCATGCGTGAGTTGAGGTCTCGTCTTTGAACGACCTGACGGATCACCTATCATGGCGGTGAAATCTCCGACTATAAGAACTGCGGTGTGCCCCTCATCCTGGAAATCGCGAAGTTTGCGCAAAGGCACGGCGAATCCGAGGTGGATGTCAGGTCCGGTGGGATCAATACCAAGTTTGACTCGAAGAGGTCTCTTTTCCTTTTCTGCCAGAAGAAGACGCTCTTTTAACTCCTCCTCAGAAAGGCACTCCTGTACCCCGCGCATCAGTCTGGAGAGAATTTTCGACAAATCCGCCATATCAGAGTCTGAAATCCCCGAAATCCTCAGGGTCTGTACCGCGAAGTTGATCCTTCAAATCCTCAAGCTTTGAGTGATCGTCTTCGGATATTTCCTTTCCCTGCGTATTCATCAGATCATCGTCGACAAAAATAGGTGCCCTCATGTGGACGGCTATTGCCACCGAGTCAGACGGTCGGGCGTCGACCGAGATCATTTCATCGTTGCGTGAGAGCAGGAGAGTCGCGTAGTACGTGTTATCCCTGAGTTTCGTAATAATCACGCGCTCTACCTTTGCTCCAAGGACTTCCACAATGCGTTTTATCACGTCAAGCGTCAGAGGTCTTTCAAAAGGTTCCCTGCGAACCGCGTACGTTATCGCAGAAGCCTCTACCGGACCAACCCATATAGGCAGCACTCTCGAGCCGTCTCTCTCTTTGAGGAGCAGCACCGGCGTATTGTTGAGATCCAGAGATATCCCCTGCACCTCCACCTCTATCACTTATTCCCCCTCTGGCTTGGGCTCCGTAGATTCAGGATTATCCTCTGGAGTTCCGTCTACCTCAGTCGAATCTCCGCCATCTGTCGACGTTGAATCTGAGGAGGACTCGGAGGAAGGGGAGGAGGGTTCTGAGGAGGAGGGCTGCTCGCCTTCGGGTACAATCCAGACCTTGACTGTGGCAATAACGTCACCGAAGATACGTATCGCAACGTCGTGAGCGCCAGCTTCCTTCAGAGGGTGATCCATCACCACCTGGTGGTGGTCAAAATAGAGTCCCTTCTCACGGAAAGCGACAGATATCTCCTTTGCCGTTATGGAACCGTAGGACTTTCCAGTTTCACCGAAAGCAAGGGTAAGCTTGATGTGCTCGCCATCCAGTTTGGCTCTAAGCTCTTCGGCCGAGGATCTCTGTTTCTCCATTCTTGCCCGGGTCTGACGCATAACTTCAGTAAAGTGTCGTTTGTTGGATTCGGAAGCAAGAAGTGCAAGATTTCTCGGAAAAAGAAAATTGCGGGCATACCCGTCTTTGACCTTTACTACGTCACCGCGCTTGCCCAGTTTAATTACGTCCTGAGTCAAAATAACTTCCATAAGTACTCCCTAGCGCTCGACGTACGGCAGGATTCCAAGATTGCGCGCCTGCTTGATTGCGTTGGTCAGCTTTCGCTGATGCCGGGCGCATAAACCGGTCGTGCGGCGGCTTACTATCTTACCTTTTTCGGTAAGAAAGCCCATAAGGAAATTCGCGAATGGCGAAATACTTTCGTCATGTTCCGCACAGAAACGGCATTCCTTACGTCTTCTCATCATACTATTTTAGCTCCTTTTTCGCGTAAACTATTAGTTTACGTTTATTTGCTTTAATGTCAACTCTCGAAGGGATCTTCATAATCGCCGGCCATACCCGGGCCCTCTTCTGGAGCTTGGCCCTGGCCTGCTCCAGGCATGCTTTCAAGGAACTGCAGTCTCTTTGAGAGTATCTCTACAACATAGCGCCGTCCCCCATCCTGGGCTTCGTACGATCGCGACCGGAGCGAGCCTTCAAGAAGAACCGCGGAACCCTTGCGGAGTCTTTCTCCGGCCAGCTCGGCCATACGGTCCCAGACGACAACGTTGAAGAAGTCCGATTCTTTCTTGAACTCGCCAGAATCACGATCTCTGTAAAAGCGTGAACAGGCTATGCGAAACGAACAGACGGCGGTACCTTTGGGTGTATAGCGCAGCTCAGGATCAGCCACAAGCCGGCCCGAGATAAGCACCATGTTTAAATTCGGCAACCGCAAGTCTGACATGATTAACCTTCTTGCGGTATCTCTTTGCCCGTTTCCGCCGAAAGATACATCTGCCTCAGCATTCTTTCATCGTGACGTATCTCACTGCGAAGCATCGCCACAGCTTTTGAATCGGCTTCGAAAGCCACTCTCCAAAAGCGGGCCCTGGGGCGTTTCTTGATGGAATGTGCTAAATCGCGCACATCGTTTTCGACTTCCTGGATATTTTCAGCCTTGGCTTCCTTAAGGAGTTTGCGGAATGTCTCGCGAAAATCCTCAGTCGCCTTCTCTTCAATATCCGGGTCAAGTATCAATACTGCCTGGTAACGTTTCAACGTTCCTCCTATCTGAATTTGATTAACAGAACGTCTCCGTTCTGAACTGTATAATCTTTTCCTTTTATTTTGAGCCTGCCTGATGCGGACGCATCGTGCCACGAGCCGATCTCCAAAAGCTCTTCGGCAGACATAACCTCCGCCTTGACAAAACCACTTGCAATATCAGAGTGAATCTTTTCCGCCGCCTCGATTGCCTTTGAACCACTGGTAAGGGTCCAGGCCCTGACCTCCGTACCCTTTATTGTGTAAAACCGGATGAGCCCAAGTTTATTGAGGGCCTCATCCAGTAAACCCTCAGGACCGGCTTGGGCAAGACCTGCTTGCCTACGAAGCTCCTCTCTTTCTCTTGAAGAAAATTCCGAAAGCCCTTCCTCCAGTTTGACGGAAAGCCTGTAGGCGTCCTCCAACGAAACGGGAGCATTCTCTTCGGGAAGATTGAGCACATCCATTCTGGGTCTTGGGATAAGAAGACCCATGGATTTGAGAATGTCGTGTTCATCCGGTTTGTATGAGCCGTTAAGGCTGTAAGCTCCCTTCGAGATTCTATCCCGGTAGCGTTCAAGAAGTTCCATTTCGTTACGCGCTTCAACTCGTTTGCTGTCGTAATGAAGCCTTCGTTCCACTATCTCGAGATCGGCAAGGGCGAGTTCTGCAAGTACCACTTCCCTGTCACGCAAGGGGTCTATCGTTTCGAATACATGCGGAGCATCGTCATCCTTGAACCCTCTGATAACGTGAAAGATGAGATCCACGTCGCGGATATGACCGAGAAATTTGTTTCCGAGCCCCTCCCCCTTGTGAGCATCCTTAATGAGCCCGGCAATGTCTATGATCTCTATGAGGGCATGAGTAAGCTTTTCTGGCTTGAGGAGTGCACCAAGCCGTTCAAGCGTCGGGTCAGGCAAAACTGCCATTCCATGGTTGGCATCTATCGTCGTAAATGGGTATGATTCAACAACAGCTGTCGACGACGTCGTAAGGTAATTGAACAGTGACGACTTACCTACGTTAGGAAGTCCAACAATGCCTATTCTCATCTTTAGTCGAGTCCCGTGTCTCTTGAGGCGTTTATCTCGTTCATAGCCATTTGGACCCCTTCGTTGATTGTAAGGAGAACCGCGTCACCGGAACGTTCGACGAGAAACGGAAGATTCTTCATCTCGTCCCTGGAAAAAGGTGCCAGGACGTAATCGGAAAGATCTGTACCGGCCGGTCTTGGACCGATTCCTATGCGCAGACGAGCAAACTCCTCGGTGTCGAGATAGTCTATGATGGAGGCAAGCCCGTTGTGCCCGCCGTCGCCACCCTTGGTCCTCAATCGAAGCGTACCGAAAGGCAAGTCCACATCGTCGACCACGACAAAGAAATCGTCCCTGTGCCTTTTCAAGTAATCTCTTACTACGACGCCTGAAAGATTCATGTACGAGAGCGGCTTGACCAGAACGAAATCGTGCCCCTTGCTCGAACCCTTCGCCGCCAGGGCCTGCCCTGAGGCGCGGAATTTCAACTTGAGCTTAAGGGCTACCGAATCGAGCACCATAAATCCCATGTTGTGCCTCGAGAAGAGATACTGGGAACCAGGGTTTCCAAGACCAAAAACTATCACTCCTCCTTTTTTTCCTCCGCTGCTTCGGCCTCGGCACCTTCGCCGGCTTCACCCTCAACTGGAGCTGCGGTCTCAATGACCTTCTCCTTACGCGGTGTGACAACGGCTACAATGATGCTTTCCGGAGAACTCTGAACTTCAACCCCCTCCTGGAAGGTAAGATCACGCACCCTGATTGCGTCGCCGACGTTCATATTAGTGATATCGAGTTCCATGTGAAGGGGAAGCTTATTGAGTGGACCTTTGACGTCAACTTCGTAGCGCACGTGTTCAAGGATACCGCCCATTTTAAGACCCGCTGGCGTGCCGTGAATAAGGATAGGCACGCTTACGTGCAATATCTCGCCGGGGTGTATCTTCTGGAAATCAACGTTGAGAAACTTTTCAGTCAACGGATGACGCTGTATTTCCTTTATGGCTGCGTTGAATTTGGTTCCATCCTTGGATTCGAGTTCGGTAATCAGGAGTTTGCCGCGCAGTTTAGCTATGACGTTGCGAAACTCCTCTTCCTCTATCGTTATCGAAAAGGATTCCTCTCCATGTCCGTAGACGACTGCGGGAATCTTCCCAGATGCGCGTAATTTACGGGTTACCGACTTTCCCGTACCTTCACGCAGAGCATAGGTAATTAAGTTCTTTGACATTTTTCTCCTTCGATTTCTCTAAAAGACTTAAACAAACAATGCGCTTACCGATTCACCGTTGTGAATCCTGCGAATGGCTTCCGCAAGCAAACCGGCCACGGAAAGCAGTTTGAACTTTTCGCCCGTTAAACGTTCGTTGAGCGGCAGCGAATCGGTAACGACTACTTCCTTTATTGAAGAGGTCGAAAGTTTTTCGATCGCCTCTCCGGCAAACACACCGTGGGTAGCGGCAACCCTTACTTCTTTTGCCCCGCGTTTGAGTAAAAGACCCGTCGACTCAAGAAGTGTAGTACCTGTGCTTACAATGTCGTCGAATAAAAGACACGTCTTTCCTTCAACATCACCGACGAGGTTCAGGGCCTCAGGTCGGTCCTTCTCCTCCCTTCGTTTGTCGACGATGGCCATGGGCAACCCGCCAAGCCTGCGGGCATAGCCCCGAGCCCTTCTTGCGCCTCCGGCATCAGGGGCAACGACGACGTATGAGGAGAGATCACGCTTCTTGAAGAACTCCGCAAAGACAGGCGTCGCGTAAAGATGATCCACCGGGATTGAAAAAAAACCCTGTATTTGCTCCGCGTGAAGCTCGAGTGCAAGAACCCTGTTCGCGCCGGCCTTCATTATGAGATCGGCCACAAGCTTGGCCGTTATAGGAACACGCGGCTCATCTTTCTTGTCCTGTCTGGCGTAACCGTAATAAGGTATGACTGCCGTAATCCTCGAGGCAGACGCTCTCATGGCTGCGTCAAGCATTAAAAGAAGTTCCATGAGGTTATCGGAAGGAGGCTGAGTGGACTGAATGATAAATACATCCACCCCGCGTACGTTCTCTTCAATCTTGACGCGTATCTCTCCATCCTTGAAACGGTCTACCGTTGCATGCCCGAGATCGATTTCCATCTCGTCACATATCGCTCTGGCAAGGTGTGGAACCGAGTTTCCACAAAATACCTTCATTTCATCTCTTATCACGATTCTCCTTTTAAGAGCTGGGGCGCAGGGATTCGAACCCCGATAATGGGAACCAAAATCCCATGTCCTGCCATTAGACGACGCCCCATCTTTCAAGCGTACTCACTCTAACCAAACGTCCCTCATAAGCCTCAGGAAGTACTATGTTCCTTTCTGGTGGAACTGCCGCGAAAAGAGCCGAGCCGCTTCCTGAAAGCCCGGCAAACCAAGCATCCTCTTTAAGGAAACACTCAATTATTTTTGAAAGCTCCGGATGTTTTTTGTATACTACGTCCTCAAATGAGTTATGTAGCCAGAGCCTGGCTTCCTTGTATTGTCGCTCAAGTAGTGCCTTAAGCAGAAGTTTACACGCTTCTTCGCCGTTTGTCAACCGCTCAAGATTCTTGTAAGCCCACGGAGTCGAGATTCCAAAGCCCGGTAAATAAAGAAAAAGATCCAATGGAGAAACCTCTATGGGAAAAAGCTCATCACCGCGGCCAAGGGCCAAAGATGGTTTCGGTGAAAGAAAAAAGGGACAATCCATGCCTATTTCAAGAGCAAGTGAACGTAATTCGTCGACCGTAAGATGTGTAGAAAATAATTTATTCAATCCCAGAAGTGTTGCAGCCGCATCAGATGACCCTCCTCCCAGACCGTGCCCCACAGGGATCTGTTTCTCAAGCTTTATGATCACTCCGGAACGAACACCTGTATAGGTAAAATAAAGATCGGCTGCCTTCCAAACGAGATTGCCTGTATCACGCGGCACGTGCGGTTCGTCGCAAAGAAGCTCTATTCCACTGGATCTTATGCTGAAGCTAAGTTGATCGAAGAGGCTGACCGGAAAGAAAAGAGAGCGCAGATCGTGATACCCGTCCGCCCTTAAACGTTCTACCCAGAGACCGATATTGATCTTAGCAGGTGTTTTTAATGTAAGCACTCAACGCCTCCTGCCACGAACGCAGAGGTTTACCTGAAAGCTTTTCATATCTCGAGCACGAAAGAACAGACTGCCTTGGTCGCACCGCTACGAAACCTATATCCTCCGACGTGGCTTTTTGAGGAACAATATCTTCCCCGAGCAAACGAATGATCTCCCGACCCATCTCATACCTGGTACACGAGCCGCTGTTCGAAAGATGGAATACACTTTTTTCGCGTGAAAAGGCGATAAGATCAATAGCCGCTAGCAGATCGGGAATATAAGAAGGTGAACCCACGTGATCGGTGGCGAGTTTAAGAGTAATTTCACCTCTTACTCCCTTTTTCACGAAAGTGACGAAATCGCCAGGTGCGCCGAAAAGCCACGATACCCTTATAATTACGTGATTTGAGAGACGCGTTTCAACAACCTTTTCGCCTTCAAGTTTGGTCCTGCCGTAAGTGCTGATAGGAGAAGGTTCGTCCAACTCCGAGTACGGACTTTGCTTACGTCCATCGAATACATAATCGGTGCTGAAGTAGATAAACCTCGAATCCAACTCACCGGCTAGAGAGACTAAGTTACGAGTTGCCTCCACGTTATCTTGCCACGCCTTCTCTGGCTCCAGTTCGCATCTGTCAACATTAGTCATTGCGGCAGGATGACAGATAATCTCCGGTTTAAAATTGTCTACAATCCTTTTTAATTTGACCTTATCAAGGAGGTCTACTTCCTCACGTGATATACCCAGGGTATTGCAGCCCTTTGAGGATAAGAATCCAAAAAGGGCGCCGCCCAACCTGCCCCCCGCTCCGGTCACCAAAACTCTAATCATAACTGAAGTCTAACATTAAAACATCTTGTGTCAAGAATCCCTACTAGAGGACTTGACAAAACAATCCATACCGTTATAATAAGAATTGTGAACAGGTTGAATACTACTGTACGTTATGCTGTGAGGGCTACTCTGGCGCTCGCTGATAATGACGAGAAACCTTTATCAATAAAAGCTATATCCGAGATGGAAGGGCTTTCCGTAAAATATCTTGAACAGCTTTTCCTGAAGCTGCGCAAGGCCGGGCTCGTACGCAGCCTGAGGGGCATGCATGGCGGATACTTCCTGGCCAGACCCGCAGAAAAAATCAGCCTCGGTGACATAATAAAAGCCGTTCAGAACGAAGGAGTTTTCGTTTCACCATGCACACGTCGTAAGGGCCACTGCGAGCGTCAGAAAGAATGCAGGGCCAGAAATTACTGGTGCAAACTCCAGGACATCCTGGACGATTTTTTCAACAACACCTCGCTTTCATCATTGCAGGGATGAGCTTTCTGGAAGTGCAGACCAGCTTTAAACTTGCAGAGGATGCAAAAAGAATTTCACGCAAAATCGTTGAAGAACACCTCGCCGCATGCGCTAACGTTGTGCGTGGAGATTCTATCTACCACTGGAAAGGTGAGTTAGAAGAAGAGGAAGAGGTATTCGTCTACTTCAAGACCGACGAAAAACATTACAAGGCTTTGGAGGCAAGGCTAAAGGAACTTCACCCATATGAGGTTCCAATGATCGTCGCCTTGCCGATCAAGGATGGCCTAAGTCACTATTTAAGTTGGATTAGAGAGAACCTTTCGAAGGAGAAATAATGGTCACAAAGCTGCAGGTAAGGGAAGCGTTAAAAAAAGTTATCGATCCTGAAATCGGGCTCAACATCGTAGACCTCGGGCTCATTTACGACGTTCAGGTCGAAGATGACGTAGCTCACGTCCGTATGACACTTACAGTGCCGGGCTGCCCACTGAGCGGTATGCTCACGAGTCAGGCCGAAAAGGTCGTGAGCGAAATTGAAGGCATAAAGGGCGTAAAAATTGAACTTACGTGGGATCCGCCATGGAATCCCCAGATGATGTCCGACGACGCCAAGCGCAAGCTCGGCTGGGGCGGGCAGTAATCGCATAAGTTTTAGCTAAACAATTAGTTAAGAGTAAAACGACTCCGGTTTTGGGGTCCCCGTAAGAGCGCGCAGCGATCTTGTGGGGTGTAAAATTAAGTAGGACAAAAGATGGTCAAAAGATGGACAAAACGGCAAATTTGCCCTCCAAAATGACTGAAATTCAGGGCAGATTTCAAAGCGCCGCCATGAGCGGCGGTAGGTTTTCTGGGGGGTAAAACCGAAATTGTCTTTGCGAGAGTCGCTGCTAGCGACCGAAGCAATCGCCTAAATCCTTTATGGAAGCTTTTCCTTGATGGCTGAGATTATTCTGTTTCCATCTTCTTCATTCAGACTTGTTTTACACCATTCTTCCGCAAGTATTTCCCAAACGGCTTGTTTACTCTTCACAATTTTATTTCCTAAAGATTCTGTCCATTTGTGATGATTTGGTTGGAGTATACATTCATCGAGATCTTGGAATAAAGTTCCAGCCCCTATACCAAAACGTTCATTAAGAGATGACCAATTCTGCTGTTTTAAGCTCTCAAAAACAACCCTCTCTGGAGCTTTATTGCCAGGCAAAGAAACTAACCCTTCATGAGGTGTATCACCATCAGTGATTGCCATTGAATTGTAAGGCAATCTGTTTTTTGAAGCTAACTCACCCATGGTGTTAACTACATTCGCCCCACCAATAGGCACGATGTCTATCCTTGGGAGCAAGGTTTGTCCTTGTTCGTTGTTTGCGAGAATCGCTCTCAGAAGAATTTTTGATTCTAAATCTTCCACAAAAACATGTAACTCTGGATAGGTTGCTGAGTCTAATCTGCTTAACGCGAATTCAGAACTTGCCCCGTATACTATATTCATCTTGTCTTTACCTGGTTCTCTTCCTGGCAAAAGTAGAACTTTAGCTTCCTCAGGCAATTCTTCGAAAACATAAGAGCTATGTGTGGAAATAATGAATTGAACTTTATTTATTCTGCTGAACCAAAGCAGAAATTGAACAAGTCGCCTTTGTGCCTTAGGGTGTAAGGAAGCTTCAAGTTCGTCAATAATAACAAGAGAAGTAGGTGGAATAAGTTGAAGGCTTCGTATTAGATCTAAAGTCGAATCTTCGCCTGCACCTTGATGGAACTGCGAGATTTCGCCGAACCCCCTCGTGAGTAAACCTACTTCCTTTTTTTTGTCTAAATCTGTGGTCGCGAATCGTGCATTCAAATACTCCCGTCCTAATATACTTGAAAGTCGCTTTCTGAACTCAGGTAATATTTCTGTCGTTGAGGTTTCCTTAGACGCATAGTAAGCTATTTTCGGATAACCTACAGTTGCATCAAGCGGTAACGTACGGGCAACATCGAAAAAAAATACCGCGCGTTTGACTCGGCTTTCCGGAAATGCCCAACGCTCAGTATGTTTTTTTATTTCAAAGCTCCTTACATCCTGACCTTGACGGACCCGATATTCCAAAGACAATTTTGAAATGTCATCCCATTGTGTTTTGATGAAAAATTTCGCTGGATAAAATGTTTTCCGTGATTTTTCATCTTGTTCATAAGCACATGCGGCTACTTTTAGTAATGTACTTTTGCCAGTTCCATTTTCACCAACAATTGCCGTAACGGGAAAGCGGAAATTAACAGTTTCACCTAACCATCCTCTTAACCCATTTATTGATATTGATTCAAGAAACTTCGGCCACTGGCCTGCTAAGTGTTGTTTGTGTATCTTGTCTATTTCTTCGTAATCCATCAGATACCTCCTATAAGAATGAATCATAAGCCTTTTATTAGGAATGTCAATGGTATTTGCGATTGCTTCGGTCACTCGGCGCTCTTGCGGAAGGTACTTCCGCCCATGCGCCCCTGGCGCTCCCTCGCAATGACAGTAAAGGTCCCCCTCCCTAGTGGAGGGGGAAGGGGGCGGGGAGCAAGTTAGCGACCAAGGGGTCGCATTGGTCGAACTCACGTTCGACAGATAGCTGCAGAATCTGAGGGAGCGCCCCCCGGGGGGCCAACAAGCTCTCAGCAATTTTGTTAGAGATCTCTTTTGCCCCGCCTCCCTTATGAAGGGAGGTGACCGGAGGTCGGAGGGATCTTCGATTTCTGATCCCCCTCCCCCATCGAGGGGGAGGAATCCCTCACCTCTAACTCCTCTCCCGAAGGGCGAGGAGAACTATATACCCTCCTCCGCTCCGGGATGAGGATGTGTTACGGGACCTCTCCCATCGGGAGAGGGTGACGATCTAGAAGATCGTCGGGTGAGGGCAGCGGGGTCCCCAAGCGGGCGCTTTGCGATCGCCTGGAGTGGTCTCTGAGGGTGGCTGAGGAGGGCTTTATCTTGACTTTTAGCGAGAGATGAATATAGTTAAGAATGTCAATCGGGCGATTAGCTCAGCTTTGGTTAGAGTACTTGCTTGACATGCAAGGGGTCAAAGGTTCGAATCCTTTATCGCCCATTATGAGAAAACGGGGAAGGCTAAGTGCCTGAAGAAAAGCGACTCCTGAAGCAGCTACAATCTTCGGATACAAAATTACACGAATTACAAACCCAGCACGACGCAATTCCAAAAAAAATCAAAGCCCTTGAAGCGGAGATCGAAGCGCTCCGTCACGGAATTGAGGAGTTGAAGGCCTCGCGCATAACCGCGCAAAAGGAGCTCAAAACGGCTGAGCTAAACCTGGGCACGCAGGAGGAGGCGGTGGGCAAGTACAACTCCCAGCTCTTCAGCGCAAGGACGAACGAGGAGTACAAGGCCTTTCTCAAGGAAATCGAGACCGCGGAGAAGAACAAGAAGGCGTTTGAGGACAAGATAATCGAGTGGATGGAGACCATCGAGCGCATTGACAAGGAGATTGTCGCGAAAGAGGCCGAACTCAAGAGCGAGGAGGCCGTCAAGCGTATCGAGATTGAGTCGGAAAAGGCGAAAGGGGCAGGGCTCGAGCAGGAGATAAAAGAGGAGAAGGAAAAGAGGGGGAATTTCCGCAAAGCGGTTCCTGCGAACATCCTGGCCATATACGACCGGATTCAAAAGAACAAGGGCGTGCTTGCCGCCGCGCTCATACTCGAGGGCAACCGGTGCTCAGGCTGCTTCAACCTTGTGCCCGCCCAGAAGGCAATAGAGGCCGAGCACTCGAGCGAACTCTCCTTCTGCGAATACTGCGGCAGAATCCTTATTAAATAACCACCGATGATCTGCGGGAACGCGGAGAACAAAAAGTGACGGTTCAAAAGAAAATTTTTCCTGACGACGCTGACACTGCCCAGGCCTGGATAGACGGCGCCTCCAGCGGTAACCCCGGCCCTGCGGGCGCGGGCGGGATCATCAAGAGGGAAGGAAAGGTCGTGGGAAGCTTCAGCGTGTTTCTTGGCGAGCAAACCAACAACTTTGCCGAATACTCTGCGCTCATACTCGTTCTCGAAAAGGCGGAAGAGCTCGGAATCCGTTCTCTGGAGGTGCGCACGGACTCGGAGCTTCTCTTCAGGCAGATGACCGGCCGCTACAAGGTTCGCAACCCGGGGATACTCGAATTGTACGAGAAGGCGATTTCGATAAAGAGGAAATTCAAAATGGTGCGCATACTGCACGTTCCGCGCGAGGAGAACAAGGAAGCCGACAAGCTCGCGCGCGCCGCTCGCGGAGGATGAGAGTTGAGCGCGTTCGCGCGCCTTATCCCCTACCTCTCGCTGGTTGAACGGGCGCTGCCCGGCAGAGTGGTTGACCATGCGGCAAAGGATCTGGGAAGGATGCTGTCAAAAATTCAAAGGAGCAGGCGGCTGGCAGCCCGCAAGAACGCGCGGATGCTGGGACTGCACGATGTTGAAGGGATCGCGGAGCGCACGATATTCAACTGGACGCTTTCGCTCTCCGATCAATTGAAGTCTTTGTGGATGGCCAGGGAGCGGCTCCTGGGGATGGTGCAGGACCACGCGAGCGCGAACCTGAACAATGCCCTTGTCGAGGGCCGCGGAGTCGTGCTCGTGACCGCCCATCTCGGGAATTACGAGCTGGCAGGCTCCTGGCTTGCGGCACTCGGCTTCCCGGTACATGCGGTGGTCGAGGAGATCGGGGGCGGCCACAGCAATGAAATGGAAAGGATCCGCAGGAGGTTCGGCATGGGGATAATATTGGAAAGTGACGTGGACGGGATGCTCAATGTTCTCCGCAAAGGCGGGATTCTGGTTCTGCTCGCCGACAGAGCCCTGGGCAGGGGCGGCATGACGATGCGTTTCGGCGAAGGATGGAGGAGGATACCTGCGGGTCCTGCGCTGCTTTCCTTAAGAACCGGCGCGGTGGTTCAGACAGGCTACTTCGTAATGACTGGGAAAACCGGATATTACAGGTGTGTCATAAATCCCCACTTCGAAATCCCGACCAGGGGAAGTCTCAGGGAAAAAATGCTTGCCTTGACCGAAGGAGTCGTGGAAGAGTTGGTGAGGGCGGTTACCCTTTATCCCGACCAGTGGTTCGCGTTCCAGGATGAGTGGGAAAAACTTGACGAAACGCGGTAGTTGAGTATGCTAACGCCGATGAAGAAAGCGCGTCTCGCAATACTGGCCTCGGGCAGAGGCTCCAATGCGGCATCCATCATCGAGAAAACTAAGGATGAGGACTTCAGTGCCGAGGTCGTGCTGCTCGTGTCGGATAAAAGGGATGCACCGGTATTGGAAAAAGCGAGGGCGCTGGGAGTGAATGCAATCTATCTCGACCCGGGCCCCAAAAAAACCTTTTTGCTTCCTGAATTCGAGCAGCGCTGGGTTGACGTATTAAAGGAACATGATGTGGATTACGTGCTTCTGGCCGGTTTCATGCGGGTGTTGAAAAAGACATTTCTGGATGCATTCAAGGGGCGCGTCGTCAACATTCACCCCTCTCTTCTGCCCGCGTTTCCTGGGCTTGCTGCGCAGCGGCAGGCACTCGATTACGGGGTGAAGTACTCGGGCGCGACCGTGCATTTCGTGGACGACACGCTGGACGCGGGTCCCATAATTCTTCAGGAACCGGTCATGGTTCTGGACACGGATACGCCGGAAACGCTCGAGGCGCGAATATTGGAAACGGAGCACCGCATTTATCCCGAAGCGGTAAAACTCCTTGTAGAGCAGCGATTAAAAATTGAAGGACGCAGAGTTCAAGTCCTGAAGGAGGAGCATGGCGGATAAGCTCAATGTGGCCGTGATCGGCTGCGGCTCCCGCGCCCAGACCGCGCACCTGCCTTATTTAAAGAAAAACGAGAAAGTTGTCCTTCGCGCGCTTTGCGATCCCGACGAGGCCAAGCTTGTCGGCCTCGGCGACCGCTATCGCCCGGAGAAGATCACTACAGACTACAACGAGATTCTCAACGATTCCGAAATCGATGCCGTCGTTATCTCGACGCCCAACTACCTGCATCATCCGATGGCCATGGCCGGGCTGGACTACGGCAAGCATGTTCTCGTGGAACTGCCTATGGCGCTCGACGAATCGAAGGCAAAGGAACTCATCTCTCATTCCAGGGCGAAGAAAAAGGTGCTGGCGGTCGCTCACACCGAGCACTTCAGACCGGACGCCATATTGATGAGGCAGCTTGTGGAACGCAAGGAAATAGGCCAGGTAACATATGCCAAAACAGGCTGGCTGCGCTCGGCGCAGAAGTGGAATCTCGTCGGCTGGCGCCGCGACAAGCTTTCATCGGGCGGAGGCGCGTTCTTCACGCTCGGCGTCCCGCTGATTGACCTCGCGCTCTTCATACTCGGAGACCGTGAGCCGGTAACGATATCGGGCATGGCCTTCAAGAGGGACGCGGAGATGGAAGTTGAAGATTCCGCCGTAGCCCAGATGCGGTTTTCGGATAACACGATCCTTACAATCGAGGTAAGCTGGATTCTTCACGAACAGCGCGACGTCCTGTACTTAAACATCTACGGCACAAGGGGCGCGGCGCTTCTTACGCCTTTCGAGATACACAAGGAGATGTTCAACCGTCTCGTCAACGTTGCCCCGGCGGTCAACAAGAAAGGCTCCTACCAGTCCTCATACCAGGCCCAGACCAACGCGTTCGTGTCGGCATCCCTGAAGAACACGAAATATCCCATCCCCCTGGAGGACGCACTGCTTTTGAACAAGCTTACGGACGCCTTTTACCGCTCCGTCAAGGAACAAAGGGAAGTATCATTAAGCACAGGCTCGAAGAAACGCTAGGCCGCTTCAGCTGGCTCCTGGCACTTCTCTCAGGATTCCTTCTATCATTTTCTTTTGCCCCTTACCCGACGAGGTTCATCGCATTTGTGGCCTTCATCGGTCTTTTCTGGATTATTGAAAAAAAACCCAAAGCCTTTCTCCACGGCTGGCTCTTCGGTGTAGGCCTTGCCGCAGGCCAGATGTGGTGGATCATGTCGCAGACATTTCCCCTGAGGCCGTTCATAAGATTTCTGTTGATTGCGGGAGTGATTCTGCTCGTCGGCTTTCTGGGGCTCTTCCAGGGGCTCGCAGCCTCGATTATCAAGAGAACCGGACTCTGGACGGCTCCCCTTGTGTGGCCCGCCGTCGAGATGCTGCGGGAGCTTACCGATCTTGCCTTTCCGTGGGAACTGCTCGGCTACAGCGTTACACCCTGGCCCATACTCACTCAAACGGCGTCTATCTGGGGGGTGTACGGACTTGGTTCAATAATAATCCTCGTCAATCTCGGCATATACAAAATAATCACGAACTGGAAGGACCGCGTTCCGAGGACGCGCTGGGCTCTCGTTCTTGCAGGAACGCTTCTTTTCGTAGTCGGGTTCGGCGCGATAAGACTCGCGACCGCGCGGAAAACTCCGGAGATCAAGGTGGCGCTTCTGCAGCCTAATGTCCCGACAGTAATCAAGGGCTCGCTTGCCGAACGCGACTCGCTCGTCGGCGCGATGCTCGAGATGACCAGGGAGGCCGCTCGCAAGAAGCCGGACTTGATTCTTTATCCTGAAACCTCTACCCTCGCCGATATCACGAGAAAAGGCAAATACACGGACGCCTACCTGCAGCTTGCGGACAGCATTGATATTCCTGTCGCGACCGGTATCTTCTACTGGGTTCAGCAAGGCCAGCGAATGCGTTTCGCCAACGCCGCCACGGTGATTGATTCGAGTGGAAGGATCGGGGACGTTTACATAAAGATAAGGCTCGCGCCGTTCGGCGAGACCATACCGTTCGAGAACCTGCTGCCGTTTCTTGCAAAGATCGACGTTCAGGGCGGACACCATTACAGGGGGAGGGAGTATGTCGTCTACAAAGACGCGCCCGTGCCGATTTCATTCCTCATATGCTACGAATCCATATTTCCACTGCTCACGCGAAATTTCGTTCACAAGGGAGCAAAGATGCTCTGCAACGTGACCAACGACGTCTGGTTCGGAGAGATGCAGGGTCCCAAACAGCACGCGGAGATGGCTCCGATGCGCGCGGTCGAGAACGGCGTCCCTCTGATAAGGGCCGCGAACAACGGGATATCGATGATCGTTGACCCCTACGGCCGAGTATTGAAAGAAAGTCCGCTGATGGTCAAGACTATCGTGGAAGGCGATGTGCCGACTGCCATAGGCCCGACGATCTTCACGCAAGCCGGATTTCTTTACCCTTACCTTGCCGCCGCGTTCGTGATAGCGATGCTCGTCACTAGGTTAGTTTCAAAAGGTGGGCGGCCCAGGCAATCAACTGGGACAGAACAAGGTTCCCCTCGACAATCGTCTCGAAAAAAACATCCGAGTAGTTAGACTCGCTGCGGGTGAGCCAGAGGGTGACGAAAGCGTAAGCGAGATTTACAAGAAGCAGGAGTGCCAGCGCGGAAGACCATCTGAGCACGAAGGCCGCGACCAGCATGAGGGCGGCAATGAAAAGAATCAAGGCGCCAAGCCTTCGCGTTTTGCTTTCACCTATAAGAACCGGTATCGTCTCGCGGCCCACCATGCGGTCACCCTGAACGTCGCGAATGCTGTAAACAAGGGAACGCGTAAAGGCGAGACTGAAAACAAAAAAAGCGGAAACGCCAGTCGCGAGAGTAAAGCCCGTACCGCTGGCCGGCACGACGAGAACGGCGATGATGACAGTCCAGGCCATACCGAGGAACATATCCTTGGAACCCGGGATATCCATGAGCCTTCTCGCGGATTCCTTGCCCAGCTTGAAGAGTTCCATCCTGTAGATGAGCCCAAGAAGCGACATTGCCAGTATGAAGATGAACGTCAAAGGCCCGAGGAAATATGACAAGACCAGAGACGATGCCGTACCGGTGATTCCCAGGGTAAGGAGCAACCTTCTGAAACGGTCGTAGAAATCGACCCTCGCGGGATAGTTGATCTCGGTCACGAAACGATCGGTAAAGTGATTCAAGAGATGCATCCCGAAGATGTAGGCGGCGACTATGATCTGGAACGAAAGGCTGGGTTCTATTCCCTGAAGTCTCGATGCGGCGTAGAGAAGCTGAGCGGCTGCGAAGGCAACAAGGATATTGCTGCGCACGATAAACCGCCAGAATTCGAGCAGCATGGTGCGGACGCTGAACCTGCTCCCCGACGAACGTTCAAGGGAATGAAGAATACGTCTTATCATCCACGACGGCGTCGATGCTCCAGCCGCGACACCGACGGTGTTGTAGCCCTTGAGTTTCTCAACCGGGAGATCCGCCTCAGTCTCAACCTGGATGGCGGGGACATGCTCCTCAGCGGCTATCTCGACCAGCCTTCTGGTATTGGCGCTTTGAAATCCACCAACAACGATAAGTGCCTGGACCTCCTTCGCGAGTCTGCGAACCTCAAGCTGGCGTTCGTCCGTGGCCTCGCATATCGTTTCGTAAATCTCTGCATCGGGACGAAGCCTCTGGAGTTCGGCGGAAAGCGCTCTCCACAGGACAAGATTCTGCGTGGTCTGGGCCATGAAGTAAATCTTCTGGCTTCGAGGGATTTTCTCCAGGACCGCCCTCAGCCCCTCTGCGTCCTTGATAATACTTGCTTTTCCGCCGGCGTGAGCGGCTATCGCTTTTACCTCGGAATGTTCGGCGTCGCCGAACAATACGACTCGCGCACCTTCTTTTTCCGCCCGCCCGGCAAGCTGCTGGACGCGGGCTACTTTCGGACAAGTTGCATCTATTACCCGGAAGTTCCTCTTCTCGAGTTCAGCTTTTATCTCCGGTTTTACGCCGTGTGAACGGATTATTACCGAAGCACCGTCAGGTATCGCGTCCATGCTTCCGGCTACGCGTACACCCCTTTGTTTGAGTATTTCGAGAACCTGGGGGTTGTGAATCAATTCGCCGAGCGTGAAAAGATTGTCGCTGTGGAGTGCCGCCTCAAAGGCGAGATTGACCGCACGCCGAACCCCGTAGCAAAAGCCTGAGATTCGCGCGAGCTTTATTCTCACGTTTTGGAAGAAGAGGAAGACGGTGATGAAGGCGAGGGGGACGAAGATGACGAGGAGGGCGAGGAGGGCGGCCTGGCTGAATTCCTTTCGGCGGCAATTTGATGGAGATCGTTTTCGGAAACTGGTGTCGGATAATCTCCCGAGAAACATGCAGTGCAGAATTTCATATCGCGCTCTCCCCTGACCGCATTGACCATGTCGTCGTAGTTCTGGTAAATCAATCTATCCGCGCCTATAAGACGTTCAATATCCTTTTCAGAATGATCCTTGGCAATGAATTCTTCCTTTGTGGCCATATCGATTCCGTAAACGCACGGGAAGCGGAGGGGTGAGCCGTAAATGGCGTAGTAGACCTCCCGGGGCCCGGCCTGTCTCGTCAGCTTGATGAGTTCGAGCGCCGTGTTCCCGCGGACTATGGTGTCATCTACGAGCAGGACGCGTTTTCCTTCGAGTTCGGTCCTCACCGGATTGAACTTCTGGCGTACGGACGAGCGCCTTTCGGACTGGGTAGGCATTATGAAAGTTCTCTGAATGTATCTGTTGCGTATGAGGCCTTCGCTGAGTTTCCATCCGCTCGCCTGTGCTAGAGCCATTGCTGCCGGACGAGCGGTATCGGGGACGGCGGAAACCACATCGGGCTCTATGCCGGAATCCATGCATTTGCGGGCAAGCACCTCGCCAAGACGTCTTCTGGCCTCAAGAACGCCTATGCCGTCGAGAACGGAGTCCGGTCGGGCAAAGTAGACCCATTCGAATATGCAAGGTCTGTGCGAGCTCTCTTCTATTTTTCGTCTGGTGATCGTGCCGTCGCGGCCGACGTGAACGGCCTCGCCCGGCTCCACGTCGCCTTCGCTCTGGAAGCCCAGGAAATCGAAGGTCACGGTTTCGGATGCGAAGATGATCGATCTGTTTCTGCGGCCCATGACGAGAGGCCTTATCCCGTATGGATTGCGGAAAGCGAGCAGGCTTCCGTCGCCCATCATTGCGATGACCGAATAGGCTCCGTGAACCCTTTTAAAAACGCCCTTGACCGCATCAAACAGGTTTTCGACGCTGAAGCTATCCACGTCCTGGTGGACAAGCTCGTCGGCAAAGACATTCAGGATGGCCTCGACGTCGCTCGTGGAATTGAGCTTTCTGCGGTGCACTCTTTCGAGCTCTTCCTTGAGGGTGAAGAAATTAGTGACGTTCCCGTTGTGAACCATCGCGATGCCGTAGGGATAGTTTACGTAAAAGGGCTGAGCGTCCTCGGGAGAACCGCGGCCGATGGTCGGGTACCTGGTCTGGCCTATTCCAACCCTGCCGCGGAGCCTTTCAAGATTCTTCCTTTTGAAAATGGATTGTACAAGCCCTATGCCTTTCTTGAGATGAAGTATTCCGTCAAAAGTGGCTATACCGGCGGCGTCCTGCCCCCTGTGTTGCAGCGTGAGAAGCCCTTCGTATAGGTCGTAGCCCACTTCCCTGTCGTCGCTTAAGATACCTACAACGCCGCACATCAGCCGTTTTCCTTTTGCACCGAGTCTTTGACCGAAGGATTATTCCCCAGAATCGTATCCTTCTTGACGGTGTCACGTTTCACTGTGTCCGCAGGATCAAGCATCTCGAGCCTTTCCTTGGCCACCTGCCTGAGGAAATCGGGATCACTGTGAAGCTTTTCAACCTTTTGTCTCGTGAGTTCAATGTCGGCCTCGAGCTTTGTCATCCTGGTTTCAAGCTCGTTTGCCCTGGATTTCATTTGAATGAGTCTTACAAGACCGCTGGGACCGGCCAGAAAAAGGACAACCACGACGGCCAGCACGGCTAGAATGATCAGCCATCGCCCGCCCTTTTTCATGAGTATATCCTGGTTCCGTAGAAGGGGGCGGCGAGTTCCTCTTCTATTCTCAAGAGTTCATTGTACTTCGCTACTCGCTCGGAGCGCGTTGGAGCGCCGCTCTTTATCTGGCTGATGCTCGCGGCAACGGCCAGATGCGAGATGGTGACGTCTTCGGTTTCACCCGAGCGGTGCGAGAGCACCGTGTGGTAACCGGCGTCCTGGGCAATCTTGATCGCGTCGAGAGTCTCGGAGAGGGTTCCGATTTGATTGGGCTTTATGAGAACGGCGTTCGCGACCCCCTCCTCTATGCCCCTGGATATGATCTCAGGGTTCGTGACGAAGATGTCGTCGCCGACGAGCTGCAGCCTGTCGCCGAGCCGAGTGGTCAGGAGTTTCCAGCCGTCCCAGTCCTCCTCGGCGAGCCCGTCTTCTATCGAGACAAGAGGATACCTGTCGAGAAGGGATTCGTACAAGTCAATCATTCCTGCGGCATCGAGCTTTTTACCACCGAGATTGTAGGAGCCCGCCTTGTAAAACTGGCTTGCCGCGACGTCGAGCGCGAGGAAAATCTCTTCGCCCGGCTTGTAACCCGCCTTCTCGATTGCTTTCACGAGAAGCACGAGTGCCTGCTCGTTGTCGGCAAGATTCGGTGCAAATCCTCCCTCGTCGCCGATTCCTGCGCCGACACCGAGTTCGACGAGTTCTTTCTTGAGGGTGTGGTATATCTCGGAACCCGCGCGTATGGCGTCGCTGAAGCAGTCGAACCCGGCGGGCACGAGCATGTACTCCTGGAAGTCGAGATTGTTAGTGGCATGGGCGCCGCCGTTGATGACGTTAAGCATGGGAACCGGCATCATGTAGCCGATGATCCCGCCGAGATAGCGGTAAAAAGGCAAGCTCGAGCTTTCGGCCGCGGCCTTTGCCACTGCCAGAGAGGCCCCGAGGATCGCGTTGGCACCGAGTTTGGACTTGTTTTCTGTGCCGTCCAGATCAACGAGTATCGCGTCAATAAGACGCTGATCGTACGGCGACTCGCCGATCAGGACATTGCGAATCGTTGCATTTACGTTTTCCACAGCCTTAAGGACGCCTTTACCGTGGTAGCGCTTTGCGTCCGCGTCGCGCATCTCAAGGGCTTCCCTGATGCCGGTGGAGGCGCCTGAAGGAACGGTCGCGCGGCCCACGGACCCGTCGTCAAGAATGCACTCCACTTCAACGGTAGGCTGACCCCTCGAGTCTAGAACTTCTCGACCAATGATATCGGCTATTTCGGACATACGTCTCCTTTACGCGTTACCTGAAATCTCTTCGTATTCCTTCCTGCGTTCCGGATAAAGCGGGAAGCTCTCGCAAAGCTCTCCGACCTTTGCCTTCACGCGGGGATACACGTTTTCGTCGTCGATATTGGATATGAGTTCGTCTATGAGCGCAGCGATGACGGTCATCTCCTGCTCCTTCATTCCGCGTGAAGTAAGCGCCGGAGTGCCCAGGCGAATGCCTGAGGCGACGAATGGTTTCTCCGGGTCGTAGGGAATGGTGTTACGATTGCACGTTATGCCGACGCGTTCGAGTCTTGACTCGGCCTTGCGCCCTGTCACTTTCTTCGGTCGCAGATCCACGAGCATGAGGTGGGTATCCGTGCCGCCGGTGACCATGCGGAACCCATGCTTGGTTAACTCTTCCGCGAGTTTCTTCGCATTGGCGACAACCTGCTTCTGGTAGGTTACGAAATCGGGGGACGCCGCCTCCTTGAGCGCAACGGCTTTTGCCGCGATAACGTGCTCGAGGGGTCCGCCCTGCATACCGGGGAAGCTCGTCTTGTCAACAGTCTGGGCGTGCTCCTTCTTGCAGAGTATCATGGCACCCCTCGGACCACGCAGGGTCTTGTGAGTTGTAGTGGTCACGATATCGGAGTAAGGGACAGGTGAAATGTGGAGCTTTGCCGCAACCAAACCTGCTATGTGCGCCATGTCGGATACGAGGCTGGCGCCCACCGCGTCTGCGACCTCGCGGAACTTGTCGAAGTGCATGGTGCGTGGATATGCGGACGCGCCGGCTACGATGATCCTCGGCTTTACCTCCCTGGCGAGCTTGAGAAGAACGTCAAAGCTTATCTGCTCGGTGTCCTGTTCCACCTGGTACTGGACTACCTTGAAGAAACGACCCGAGAAGTTTATCGGGTGCCCGTGCGAGAGGTGCCCGCCGTGGGAGAGGTTGAGCCCTAAAAGCGTGTCGCCCGGATTGCCCAGGGCGAAATAGGCGGTCATGTTGGCTGTGGTGCCGGAGTGAGCTTGCACGTTCGCGTGATCGGCTCCGAAGAGCTTCTTGGCCCGTTCAATCGCGATGCGCTCGGATTCGTCCACAAACTGGCAGCCTCCGTAGTAGCGGCCGTACCTGGTGTAATCCATTTCACCCGTATCCTTATCCCACTGGTAAGGATACCCTTCGGCATACTTGTTAGTGAGAACCGAACCCAAAGCCGCTATCACGGCCTCCGACACGAAATTCTCCGACGCAATCAACTCAAGCCCCGCATGCTCTCTCTGGGTCTCCTTCCGGATGGCTCCAAAGATCTCAGGATCTGTATTGTACAATTCCTTAGAGTACATCATTCCTCCATTTTCTCAGGTATCGAGGGATATTCGCAACAAACGTCAAAATTCTCAAAAGACGTCCCGGGAGACAAGAAAGAAACGAGACGACTATTAACCATTGAACTCATTCTGCCTCCATAAATTGAACTTTAATTTTAGTCCCATTGCGACGTAAGTCAAGGTTAGCGAACGCTTAAGTTGACAAACCGCCTTACTTTTTTTAAAATCTTTCGATGTTTACAATAAATATGGTTTCCATTCTTTTTTTGATGAGTCCGTGGACTTCTATTCACCAGTTTGAGTCGAGAGAACACCCTTACAAAAAACCCGAGATTCATCTTATCACCGAGACCCGCGCGCCCGAACTGACGCACACCGTTTACGGCTTCCTGCCCCACTGGCGCGGTTCAGGGACATGGGATCTCAAGCTCGACCTTATTTCGCATCTGGCATGGTTCGGCGTTGAGCTTGACTCCACCGGCGAAATAGGGGAGCCGAACGGTTGGCCTGCGGACTGGTTGTGGCTCAAGGAGCACGTTCAGGCCTCCGGTGTCAGATTCGATCTTGCCGTCACGTGCTTCGACTGGAGCGGAAAGAAAGTTCATACGCTTCTTTCGGACACCCTTGCCAGGACAAAAGGGATCAATACGATTCTTTCGGAAAGCCGGGAATGCAACGGCGTCAACATCGATTTCGAGCGGCCCTCACTCGACGACCGCGATGCTTTTGCGACCTTCGTAGAGGAACTCGCCGATTCGCTGCATTCAAGGGGAATGACGCTCTCAGTGGACATGACGGCCGTCAACTGGGGCGAACGTTTCGACGTGGCAAGGATAGCGAAGGCCGCCGACTACATCTTCATAATGGGCTACGATTTTCATTACCCCGGCAGCCCTGAGGCCGGACCCGTCTCCCCTCTCGACGGCGAGACCTACTGCGTGATGGAATCGGTGGACTATTTCGTGGAGAAATCGGAAGGGCACCCTGACCGTCTCATTCTTGGCGTCCCTTACTACGGCTACGACTGGCCGGTTACAGACACCGTGCCCTACGCAAAAACCAAGGGTCAGGGCACGGCATACATTTACTCGACGACGGCAACCAGGGCAGAGCAGTACGGCCGCCACTGGCACGAGGAGACCTCCTCCCCCTGGTATCACTATGGAACGACGGGCAGCTTGCGTGAATGCTGGTACGCGGATACGGCGAGCCTTGCGCTCGAGTACCGGCTTGCAAGGGAGAAAGACTTCGCAGGCATCGGCATCTGGGCGCTTACATATGATAACGGCAGGCAGGAGCTGTGGGATTTATTGCGAAGATGTTTCACCACGGGCGTAGTGACAGAAAAGCCGCATTTCAAGGGCGAGGAACTGCTAATTCAGCCAGGCCTCGTGAGCAAGTCCGCCGTTAAGACGTTTCTCAAGGCAAATCCGGACGTGCTCATGTACGACGCCTCTGGTCAAAAACTGGACTCTCCCGTGCGCGGGGTCCTGTTCCTGCGAGCGGGCTCGAGAACGATCAAAGTCGTAGTCACAGGTTGATTCACGCCACCGGAATATGAGCCCGACCCTGATCGTCTGAATCTACCGCTGCCGGATAGATAAGCATCTCCAGTGTCAACTTTATGCCGTTCCAGACGATATTGTCATTGCAGCCGAGCCATAAATTTCCTGACCGCGTCACCGGGTCTTGCCGAACCGAAGATGGCGGAAATGACCGCCGCGCCGTGGCAGCCTGCGGCCATGATTTCAGGCACTCTCTCGGGTGTAATCCCGCCGATTCCGTATACCGGGACACTGGAGAGCGAGACGAGCCGCTTGAACCTTTCTAGATCGATGTTTGCTTTTGATTTCGTGGTCGATGGGTAAGGGCTCAGGATACCGACGTAGGAAACGTGCTCGGGAAGCAGCTTGAGGAGCTGTTTTTCGTCACCCGTGCAAGAGATGCCGATGACGGCATCGGGGCCGAGCAACTCGCGCGCGAAGACCGCGGTCGGGTCTTCGGCACCCAGGTGGACGCCGTCCGCGCCAATATCGAGGGCCAACTGCGGCGAATCGTTGACTATGAGGATTGCGCCGTATCTGGATGTGAGCGTGCGGACTTTTCTACCCAGGTCGAGCTGTTCCCCAGACGGCGTCGTCTTGAAGCGAAGCTGCAGGAGCCTTACCCCTGCTTCAAGCACCTGTTCGACGAGAGAGATAAGAAGGTGATTGGGTACGACCTGCTCGTCCGTTATCGCGTAGAGCCGCGGAAGGGTTGCAAACGATTGGGGCGGATGCATCTACCCTTTCATTGCCCTGTCGAACGCGGACCAGAACGGATCGACGCGCGGGTGATCGAGCGTTTCGCGCTTTCCCGAACGGATTGATTTGATACCTTCGGATGCGGGAAGGAAGCGACCGATTGCGGTTATCGATGTGTTGCGGTCCTGCATATGTGAAACGAAAGCGTCCCAGTGCTCGGGCCTGACTGCGAGTATGAGGGTGCCCTCGCTTATGGATATCTCAGGCTGCATTCCGAACATCTCGCAGATGGCTCGGATCTCCGGGTACACGACTATCTTGTCGTATTCGAGTTCGAGGCCCACACCCGACGCCTCGGCCATCTCCATTGCGGCGCCAACCACTCCGCATTCGGTGGCGTCGTGCATGGCCCGGACTCCCCTGTCGCGCACGCCGAAGCGCGCGGCCGCCAGTGCGTCGTCCACCGTGCTCATAGAATTGAAAATCTCCCAGCCCTTCTTTGCGACCTCCTCGCCGAGCTTGTCCTTGATCTTGTCGGGGAACAGGCGGGCGAATATGCCCACGGCTTCGACGGCGGCACTCTTGGTCATGACAAGAATGTCGCCAGGTCTTGCCATCTGGGGGGTTACGTAGGAATCCTCGTCGCCCACGGCGATAAAGGTAGCACCACCGACCATGGGGTAATCGGTGCCGGTGTAGCGAGCGGTGTGTCCGCCTATGACTGCAGCGCCGTATTTCTTCGATTCGCGGTCGAACACCTTCCAGACCTTTTCGAACTCTTCCTCGGTTATGCTCATAGGGAGATTGAAATCTACGACCACGTAGGCCACGGGCAGGCCGGAGGTGGTGACGTCGGACGCGAGAATGTGCCACGCGAACCAGGCGGCCTCCTCCCAGCCGTACGGAGGAACGATGTATATTGGGTCGGTTGTGACGGCCATGACCTTGCCTGGGGCGCTCTGGACTATCGAGATGTCTACCCCATGGTGGGGGCCGACAAGAACCTCAGGCCGGGCTGCGCCCAGGGAGGGGTAAATGACCGATTTGAAGAACTCCGGCGAAATCTTGCCTATATCCGGAAACTTGACGTCTTTATTCACTCTTCCTCCTTGCGGAATTTGATTGTAACGTTCGGAAAGTTATTATACTCCCCTCCCTTTCTTTGTCAAAAGATCCCTTTTTAAAGAGCATTATTCCAAGGTTCAAGGTCTTATTCAAAAAAAGAGGGCACTACTTGTGCCCTCTTTTTTGAAATTACGGATTTATTTCAGGATAGTTCTCGCTGAAGCGAAGGAATTGCCCGAGACAAGACGGAAGAAGTACACGCCGCTCGTGGCACGCTCACCGGAATCGGTGGTGCCGTTCCAGGAAACCTGGAACTCGCCCGCGGCGCTCGTTCCCGATACAAGGGTTTTTACGAGCGAACCCGAGGCATCGTAGATCCGCAAGGATACTGCGCCCGATACGGGGACAAAGTAGCTGACTGTCGCGTTGGTTGAAAGGATGGGCTCAACAGTAAGGAAGGAAAGAGGTGTTACGGGGGAGGGCGAGGAGGGTGAGGAGGGTTCTTCAACGCCGGCATAAAGAGCTTCATTGCTCCTCGCGTGGTAGATCTCGGAATCGCCGTCCGAATTGTTGTAGAAGACTATGTGTCCGATACCTGATGCGTCGCAGGTAAAGAAACGTCCCAGCATTACATAATCATCGAAGCCGTTGTCGGTCACGCGGCCTGTGCCCCATATGCCTGCGGCATTCGTGGCGTAGAATATCTCCGCGTCACCCGGCTCCACGGCCAGATATGCGATGTGCACCTTGCCCGAAGGATCGACATAAATAGTCGGGTTGACGTTATGATAAGAGGTACTCGTAACCTTGCTTTCCTGCCAGGTCCCAGTCACGTCATTGGCGTAGTATATCTGGTTAAAACTGCCGTCGCTCTTGGCAAAGGTCACATGGGCCTTGTCGTTTCCATCCAGGACGATGAAGGGATAAGAATTCGCGCCAGTGGAACCCGCAACAGGCACAGGTGAAGTCCATATGCCGGCCGTTTTGTACGTGTAATGAATATGCGAACCGTTTCTGTACACTATACGCGGGTTGCCTGTCTTGTCGAGTGCAAACCAGGGAAAGACATCGTCGGAGGCGTTATCCGTGACCTGCTCCGATATCCATGAACCTGAGACGTTGTTGGCGTAGAATATTTCCACGTCGCCACCGATATTTTTTTGATACACTACGTGCGCAAAACCGCTTTGGTCGAGCGCGATAACCGGCCGGTCGTCATCGTTAGCGTCATCTGTGATGCGGGTGGTGGTCCAGGTAGTGCCGCTGCCGTAACAGTAAGAAACCTCGTTATCCGGGACGTCTTCCCAGTAGTGGGCTAAATAGGCCGTCTGTTCGTTGTACTTGACTGCAATGTCATAACCCACATCGCCATATGTGTTATCCGTAACCCTGTTAGAGGTCCAAGGACCCGAAAAGTTGTTGGCTACGAATATCTCACGATCAGGGTCAGAGTTGCAATATACCACCAGCAGACCCGATTGTACCGCGGCTATGAAAGGATAGTCATCCATCTCAGTGTTATCCGTGACCTTGTCTATGGTCCACGTTGCACCAATGGACGGCGTAGCAAGACCGATCATTAACGCAAGAACCGCTACTACGACGTACTTGCTCATTTGTCGCTCCTTTTTTGGATTAACCATACTTGTTTTGTTTGCTTTGAAATCCTGCAACTTAGCTGCACTAACTATAAGGTCATTTTACTTGTTGTCAAGAATTCTTATTACTATTAACTTTAAAAGGGGGCATCACATGGATGCCCCCGAAGGAAATGCGTCCGAATCCTATCTAAGGATTGTCTTTGCCGACACGACACCGGCAGGCGTTACGAGACGGATAAAGTACACTCCGTTCGTGACCTTTGAGCCTGAATCTGCAAAACCATTCCAGGCGATGCTGTAGCAGCCTGAGCTGAGAGTTCCATCAACAAGAGTTTTTACGAGCGAACCCGAGGCATCGTAGACCCGCAGGGATACTGCGCCAGATGAAGGGATTGAGTAGCTGACGATCGAGTTGGAGAAAAGGACCGATTCGACTGTTATTGAAGGGGAGGAGAGGGGTGTTACGGGGGAGGGCGAGGAGGGCGAGGGGGGCGAGGGGGGCTCTTCGACGCCGGCAAAGAGGTGTTCGTTGCTGTATGCGTGGTAAATCTCGTTGTCACCGTCCGAGCTGTTCCAGAAAAAGATATGGCCGACACCCGAAGCATCGCAAACGAAGTAACGCCCCATCACCCCGCCGTCATTGTAACCGTTATCGGTCACTCGGCCGGTACTCCATATGCCTGCAACGTTGTTCGCGTAGAACATCTCCAAATCGCCCGGTTCCGCGGCAACATAGGCGATATGAGCTTTGGCCGAAGGATCAACCCAGATGGTCGGAAAGCCATTGTCATAGCTCGAGGTCGTCACCTTGCTCTCCTGCCAGGTACCCGTCACATCGTTGGCGTAGTATATCTGATTGTGGACCCCGTCGCTCTTTGCATACGTGACATGCGCCTTATCGTTTCCATCCAGGACGATGAAAGGGAATGAATTCGCGTTAAACCCGCCCGCCACCGGCACCGGGGTAGTCCAGATGCCGGCCGTCTTGTAGGTGAAAAAAAGCTGTATGCCGTTGGGTCCATCGTTCACGTAGACTACCCTGGGGTTGCCTTGTTTGTCCAGCGCAAACCATGGTACTACATCATTAGTGTTGTTGTCCGTGACCTGTTCGGATACCCATGAACCCGTGACGTTGTTGGCGTAGAATATCTCCCAGTCTGCGCCTATCAATTTCTGATAGATCACATGCACGAACCCTGAATTATCCAGCGCTATGGAGGGCCATGCATCGTCGGCAGCGTCATCGGTGATGCGGGAGATGTTCCAGCTTGAACCCGAACCGGTGCAATAGGATATCTCCTGATCGGGTGCGTCCACCCACCAGACCGGGATATGGGCTGTTTGTTCGTTATATCTTGCCGCGATATCGAAACCCAGATCACTATAAGTATTATCGGTAACCCTGTTTGAGGTCCACGTACCCGAAAAGTTGTTGGCTACAAAGACTTCGTTGTCGGCATCGTAAAGTGTATATACCACGATCAGACTCGACTGGACCGCGGCCACAAAGGGATTAACATCCGATTCCGTATTGTCTGTGACTTTTTCAATTGTCCATGTGACCGCAAGCGATGGGTAAGCCAGGCCGGAAATCAGGAATATGGCGCTTACTAAGAGGCACTTACGCATGTTACTTCTCCTTTTTGTATTCAGGCTTATTTCAAAATCGTTCTGGCCGATGCCGAACCTGAACCTGTCACAAGGCGGAAGAAGTAAACGCCGCCTGTCGCTTTGGTTCCTGAATCGGTGATGCCGTTCCACGAAACACTGAACTCACCGACAGCGCTAGTGCCCGCAACGAGGGTACGAACGAGCGAACCGGAGGCGTCGTAAACCTTCAGGGAAACGGTGCCGGACACGGGAACGGTATAGAAAACACTCGCATTTGCGGAGATGATGGAAGCGACTTTCAAGAGGGAGGGGGTGGAAGGCGAGGAGGGCTCGTTTATGCCGGTATGTAATGGTTCGTTGCTGTAGGCGTGATAGATCTCATGATCACCATCGGAGTTGTTCCAGAAGAAGATATGACCTACCCGATTGGCATCAATTGTGAAGTAGCGACCTACCACTGCCCAGTCGTCTACGGAGTTATCGGTCACTCGGCCTGTACTCCATACCCCGGCAACGTTATTTGCGTAAAAAATCTCCGCATCTCCGGGCTCTAGAGCCACGTATGCGATATGGGCCTTGGCATAAGGATCAACGAAGATAGTCGGATAGATGTTGCTATAAGTCGTAGTCGTCACCTTGCTCTCCTGCCAGGTACCTATCACGTTATTGGCATAGTATATCTGATTGAAGCTTCCGTCGTCCTTGGCATAGGTTACATGGGCCTTATCATTTCTGTCGAGGACGATGAAGGGAAAAGAGTTAGTACCGAATCCGCCGGCGACAGGCACGGCCGTAGTCCAGATACCCGCCGTCTTGTAGGTGTAGAGAAGCTGCCCACCTGTCACGTAAACCACATGAGGGTTTCCCAGCTTATCAAGCGCAAACCAGGGAACAATGTCATCAACGGCGTTATCGGTTACCTGTTCTGAAATCCATGAACCGGCCACGTTATTGGCGTAAAATATCTCTATGTCACCACCGACGTTCTTCTGATAGACCATATGCGTAAACCCGGCTTTATCGAGTGCAATCGAGGGCCAGGCATCGTTATCAGCATCATCGGTGACGCGTATGTCGTTCCATGTCGTTCCGGAACCGGTGCAGCATGATATCTCCTGATCGGGCGTATCCTGCCACCAATGGGCGAGATGGGCGGTCTGCTCATCATACTTTGCCGCAATGTCGAGTCCGATATCGCTTATCGTATTGTCCGTAACTCTGTTCGAGGTCCATGAACCCGAAAAATTGTTGGCGAAAAAGATTTCATTGTCAGGGTCTCCGTGAGTGTAGACCACAAAAAGACCTGAGGAAACCGCGGTCACAAACGAAAACGCATCCGGTTCCGTGTTATCGGTCACTTTCTCTATTGTCCATGTGGCGCCGAAAGAAGGGATGAATAAGCCACTAGCCAGCATCAAAATTGCTATTACCTGGTATTTGTGCATATTACTACTCCTTTTTAGAGTTTGTTCTCATAGTTTCATATCGAAACTGAAGAGGGAATCAAGGGATTCCCTCTTCAGTCAAAATCATTGCCTTAATTCAAAATCGCTTTTGCTGATATGGCCGCCGATTTCGTCTCCAGACGGAAGAAATACACGCCGCTGGTGGCGCGTGCGCCTGCATCGGTCAGACCGTTCCAGCTTGCACTGAACTCGCCCGGAGCGCTGTTACCGGAAACCAGGGTCTTGACAAGCGAACCTGCCGCGTCGTAGATACGCAGGGAGACGTTGCCTGCTTCAGGAACGGTGTAGCTGACAGCGGCAGCACCGGCAAGAATGGGTGCGACGGTAATTGAGGCGGGAGCAGAGGTGGTTTTGAACTCCTCAACGCCGGCATAGAGGGGTTCATTGCTTTTCGCGTGGTAGATCTCGTTGTCGCCGTCGGAGTTGTTCCAGAAAAACACGTGTCCGATACGATTGGCGTCGCAGGTAAAGTAGCGGCCCAAAATCCCGCCGTCGTTGAAACCGTTATCTGTTACACGGCCTGTGCTCCATATCCCTGCGGCATTAGTGGCATAAAACATTTCCCAGTCACCAGGTTCGACGGCAACATAGGCAATATGCGCCTTGGCCGAAGGATCCACAAAGATGGTCGGGAAAAGGTTGTCATAGGATGTGGTCGTGACCTTGCTTTCCTGCCAGGTTCCGGTCACGTTGTTGGCGTAATAAACCTGATTGAAGCTTCCATCGCTCCTGGCATAGGTGATATGGGCTTTGTCGTTGTTGTCGAGAACGATGAACGGCAGTGAGTTGACTCCTCCCCCGATCGTGATAGGCTCGGGCTCGGACCATACGCCTGCGCTCTTCTTTGTATAACCTATGGTTGTACCTCTTACTAAGACTATGTGAGGATTACCAGTTTTATCGAGAGCAAACCAGGGAGCAACATCATCCACTCCATTATCGGTAACCTGTTCGACCAACCAGGAACCTGAAACGTTGTTGGCGTAGAATATCTCCCAGTCGCCGCCGATATTTTTCTGAAAAACAACATGCACGAATCCGTTATTATCAAGAGCAATAGAAGGCCAAGCATCATTGTCTGCGTCGTCGGTGATTCGCGAGACGTTCCAGGAGGTCCCTGAACCCTTGCAATAGGATATCTCCTGATCGGGTACGTCCTGCCACCAGATAGGGATTTGGGCCGTCTGTTCGTTGTACTTTGCGGCTATGTCGAGGCCGATATCGGAATAAGTATTATCGGTAACCCTGTTGGATACCCATGAACCGGAGAAGTTGTTGGCGACAAAAACCTCATTGTCCGCATCGTTGTGGGTATAGACCACCATCAGACCCGATTGCACGGCGGCTACAAACGGATTTATATCCGACTCCGTATTGTCGGTCACCTTCTCTACAGTCCACGTTGCCGCGATTGACGGCTGTACGAATGCCGCCATCACGAGCGTTATTATTATCACTGCATACTTACGCATGTTCCTGCTCCTTTTTGGGTTTTACTTCAATATTGTCTTTGCGGACACAGTGGTCGTGCCCGTTGTAAGGCTCATGAAATAGACTCCTCCGGCAGCTTTGCAGCCTGCATCGGTCATGCCGTCCCAGTTCACGTAAAACTCGCCCGCACTGCAAATCCCGCTGACAAGAGTCCTTACGAGCGAACCTGAAGCGTCGTATACCTTGAGGGATAAGTTTGCGGAAACCGGAACGGTGTAAGAAACGATCGAGTTGCCGGAGACGATAGGCGCAACTTTGATAGAAGGGGTGAAGGTGGAGGACGCAAACTCCTCGACTCCTGCATACAACGGTTCGTTGCTGTAGGCATGGTATACTTCCGCATCGCCGTCCGATGCATTAATGAAAACCATGTGACCTGTACCCTGAGCGTCACTTACAAAGTAACGACCCAACCTGACAGCGTCGTCCGTACCGTTGTCGGTAACGCGGCCCGTCGTCCAGATACCTGCGGCATTCGTTGCGTAGAACATCTCTAAATCACCCGGCTCCGAGGCTTCATAGGCAATATGGGCTTTTGAATAAGGATCCACAAAGATGGTCGGAAAGGCGTTATCGTAGCTCGTGTTCGTTACCTTGCTCTCCTGCCAGGAACCTGTAACGTTGTTGGCGTAGTATACCTGGATGAAACTTCCGTCGCTTTTTGCGAATGCGACGTGAGCGTTATCGTCCTTATCAAGAACAACGAACGGAAATGTGCTAATACCCATTCCGGAGGCCACAGGCTCGGGCGACATCCAGATGCCTGCCGACTTCCTGGTATAAAAAAGCCCCGTGCCGCTTAAGTAGACAATATGAGGATTGCCGGCCTTATCGAGCGCAAACCAGGGAAGAAGGTCGTTCACAGCGTTATCGGTAACCTGCTCGGATATCCACGAACCGGTCACGTTGTTGGCGTAGAAAATCTCACCGTCGCCGCCGATATTTTTCTGGTATACCATGTGCACGTGTCCGGAATTGTCGAGCGCGATAACTGGTCTTTGGTCATCGTTGCCGTCGTCGGTTACTCTCTCCGTACTCCAGCTCGTCGATGAACCCTTGTAATAGGATATCTCGTCATCAGGTGTATCATGCCAGTAAACGGCTATATGCGCCGTCTGCTCGTTGTACTTCGCGGCTATATCGTATCCGAAATCGTCGCGCGTATTGTCCGTAACCCTGTTAGAGGTCCACGAACCCGAAAAGTTGTTGGCAACAAAAACCTCATCATCCGGGTCGCGATTGGTATACGCAATCAAGAGTCCCGACTGAACAGAGGCAATGAATGGATAGACGTCTATCTCAGTGTTATCGGTAACTTTTTCAATAGTCCATGTAGCACTTGTCATGGGGACAACAAATATGACCGAAAGTATGAAAGCGGAAAGCACCACGTGCTTGTTCATTAGTCTTCCTCCTACGGTTTAAGATTTCATCACTTGTTTTCTTTCTCAAGCCTCCGTCAGAGTGGAGAAAACGCCTCCTCTTAGATGCCGCGCCCGACGCTTCTCCGAAGCATAACTGGTTGCGAATCTTAAGCGGTAATCTGTAACTGTTATTAGTTTAAAGATATTCTTAGTTTTGTCAAGAGAAGGTTTATGGGATTGAGAATGCGTCGCTTCTGCGGATTATCTGAGGTGATTCAGAATGGGCATCCCCTCTCCGGCGTATACGATATCGGCGAGTTTGCGATCGATATAGGCCTCGGCGGAGGCGACGGCATCAACAAGTGACGATCCTCTGGCTAGATAGGCTGTGATTGCCGCGGAAAGAGCGCATCCCGAGCCGTGGACGTTCTTGAAGCCACGTCTGGGTTTCACGAACCTGCGAGCGTCCGTCTTGGTAAGGAAGAGGTCGACAACCTGATCTTCCATAAGGTGACCGCCCTTGATAAGAACCCCTTTTGCGCCCATTTCCATGAGCTTGCGGGCAGCCCCCTCAAACATACTGCTCTGTGTAATCGAGGAGCCTGTGAGCGCCTGAAGCTCGGGGACGTTCGGGGTAATTATCGCGGAGGACGGAATGATCTGGGTTTTGTAAAATTCGATGTCCTGCGAATCCGCGAGCAGGAAACCGGTGCCCGAGGCGAATATGGGATCGACCACCACTGGAAAGGATACGCGATTGAGGAAAAGGGCGACCTGGCTCAGGCACTCTTTTGTCAGAAGCCCCGTCTTTGCGGCCTGAGGGCTTCTGTCTTCGAGGAGGCAGCTTATCTGTTCGGCAACAAGCACGCCGTCAAGATTGAACGAACGTCGCATGCCGAAGGTGGACTGAACCGTAATAGCGGTAACGCATGAAAAACCGTGCACTCCGAGTTCCGTGAAGACCTTCAGATCCTCCTGGATGCCGGCACCGCCCGAGGGGTCCGAGCCGGCGATAGTGAGAGCGATTGGAACCTTAGCGTTCATCGATCGGAATGTATCCTTTCTGCTTGCCTTTGTTGAAGGCAAACCCCGGATTATGTTTATGGCAAGCCAGACATCTCCTGGCTTCGTCGGTATCGTCACCCTTTTTCAAACCGCACAGCGTTTCTTTTGAGAGTTCTAGCTTCTTGTAGGAGGTTTGCTCCTGAATTCTCGCTTTAAAGGCCGGATTCTTTACCGTCCATGCGGCGCCGGGCAACTTCTCGATTTCGGACTCGGGATCGAACTCTCCGAGACGTTCAAAGAAAGACCCCAGGAACCTGGGTCGAAGGAAGTAGTCTATGGATCGGGCGGCGGCGAGACCGTCACCTGAAGCTTCGACGACGGTGGAGGGTCCGCGAACCGCATCCCCGCCTGCAAAAATCCTGCGCCTCTTGATTCTCTGATGACGGTTGATTTCCAGTCTACCGTCTACATCGACGGGAAGGTCGAGCCTGTTAAGGAACTCGATATCCGGCTCCTGACCGACGGCGACGATGACGGCCTTGACCTCCTCATCCCACTCATCGCCCGGGGACGCAACGAGTGCTGAGCCTCTTCCCTTTTCACGATCGCTCAAGGTCATGTGGGTAAACCTGATCTTCTGGACGTGCTTCTTGCCGGAGAACTTGAGAGGGGCTGCAAGGAAATGAAACTTGATACCTTCCTTCTCGGCCTCCTCTATTTCCAATTTGTAGGCGGGCATGTTCGCCCGCATGCGGCGGTAGAAGACAGTCACTTTTTCCGCACCCATTCTTAATGCGACTCTTGCAGAATCGACGGCGGTATTCCCTCCCCCAAGGACGGCAACGTGTCCGGACAAGGATTTGACCTTGCCCACGCACACGTTTCTGAGAAATGTGAGACCGGGGATCACGCCCTCAAGGTCCTCTCCCTCTATGAAAAGTGGCCTTGGTTTTGAAGCGCCCAGGGCCAGGTAAACGGCGCCGTAGGAGCGCTCGAGTTCGTCTAGTGAGATGTCCTTGCCGAGCGTCCTGTTCGTGAGGATAGTGATCGAGGGGTTCGAGGAAAGGATGTAGTCAATATCGGACTGAACAACCTCACCCGGAAGCCTGAAACACGGGATGATATCGCGGAGGATTCCGCCGGGCTTTGGTTCCGCTTCGAAGATATCGACCTTGTAACCACGTTGAGCGAGGAAGTGCGCGCAGGAGAGTCCTGACGGTCCCGCGCCGACAACGGCAACCTTCCGTTTAGAATTAATGGTGGAGTGGTCCGAAGGAGAATTCTTTTCGGAAGGGGGAGGGGAAGGGAGCTTGTGTGTTACGGGTGTTACGGGGGAGGAGGGTTGTGTTACGGGTGTTACGGGGGAGGCGGCGCGCTTGAGGGCGCGGATTGCGATTGGTTCCTCGATGCGGGTGCGCGTACAGACTTCCTCGCAGGGCGCAGGGCATATGCGTCCGAGTACGCCGGCAAGCGGCGCTCGGGAACGGATGAGTTCGAGAGCATCCCCGTGGCGACCGGCGGCAACAAGAGCAACGTAACCGGGAACGTTAATTCCTGCAGGGCACGCGGTCTTGCAAGGCGCTTCCTCGAGTCTTGGCCCGCGATAGGCGTCGTAAGCGGTAAGTATGTAGTAGAAAGCAAAGGTCACCGACCAGACTGGCCACAAGAGCCAGCCCAGATCGGGCCTGAGGCCGTTCATGACAACGGCGAAGGCGACGAATGATGCATCAAGCACCAGCGCGGCTATGGCCATGCCTATCCTTCCTCTTACAAAATGACCTATCCCCGGGACTACGAGGGAGACAATGAGTGCCGCCAGTCTTTTTTTACGTTCCAGTTTGATTTTTTCCCCTAAAAGATTGCCATCAGAACCCATAAGTTAATGCTGCTCCTGCGCTTAAAAAGTTTAATATACCGAGATTTGGAACCGCGGGATCAACCGCCGCCGCGTAGTCCGTAAATATCGCCGTCGTGGTATTTGCTCGTATGGAAAGATCAAGTTCGATGCCTTTCCAGGCAAAAGTAGACGATACGCCGAAGAAAAGTGCCGGAATTGAGTACAAGGGAACGTCTTCGATCTTGGTTACGCGGTAGAACAAACCCTGACTGAAGCGAAGAGGAATCTTGTAATCGTTACCGAAGACATATCCGAAACCTGTGCCCAGAAAAGCCTCCGAAGTACCCTGGCCCCAGGTTCGCGCAAGTGAAAAGGTCGCATCGATTATCCAGTTGCCTGGTGTGCCCTGTATGCCTGCGCGCAGCCCCGTTCTCGGCGGAAGGGTAAGAAGTTCGCTCGATTCACCGCTCGATTCTCTCAGGCTGTCGTAGCCTAAAACAATTCTCATCTGGCCCTCGATCGTTCTTGAATCCTGGTTTACCTCAAGGTTCTGGGTGTTTATCTCGACAATTCGGGGCAGGCCGCCCCGGATGCTTCTTCCGTTGCCGACTTCAAGGATCTGAGCGCCCAAGTCCTGGCTCAAGGATGCCCCCCAGCTGAAGTCGTCGCCAGGTTTCTGGATGCCGAGAACGGCTCCCAGTTCCGTGCCCTTGAGGGAGGTAAGGTAGCGGTTTGCATAGAGTTCGCCCCCCTCGATAACGGCGGAAAGCTGAACACCCACGTCCCATTCCTGGGACTCGGAGTACACATTGGCTCCGGTGGGTTTAAGGATCGGCGTCATGGTATCGGTGTAGTCGATGAAACCGTCGTAAGTATTCAACCTGAACGAAAGCCCATAGTTTATCCCGTTATCCTGGGTGGCAAGCATGAGATAAAAGGGCGTGGTGCTCATCTTTGTTATGTTTTCGATCGATATGAGTCCTCCACCCTTGCCGTAAAGATCTATGAGTATCGGAACGGTCATGGGCTCATCTGCACCCGGAAAATCAACCTCGGTAAGTGTGTCCCGGTACGAATAGGTGGCCGTAAAATCCAGTTCGCCCCTTGCATCGAGCACACCCGAGAACTTATCTCCCTGGATATACGCAAGGCCGACAACCACGTCACCTATTCGAACGGCAGCCCCGCCGGAATAAACACCCGACGCTTCTTCGGCGTAGAGAGAGATAGGCACGGCGAATTCGCCAATAAAGGGAAGTTTCGTACTGAGGTCGAGGTCAATGCCGCCCACTCTACCGAAACCTGCAGAGATGCTTCCGGACGAAGTTTTCACGCTCGCAAGGGCCGCAGGATTCACAAGGGCTCCACGCATACCTGAAGCAGAGCCGGGATTCATGTACGAGTAATTCATAAGGTAGAGGTAGGGGTCTACATAGTTGTAAATTATAGCGCCTGTAATACCGGCACTCGCGTCAACGTGAAAGATGGTATCTCCCCCCCACTGGCTCAAGAGAGCTGTTATTAAAAGCAAATGCCCCATGTAACTATTATAGCGTCACTCTATCACAAGTCAACTGCCTTTCGGCCTGTATACAACACTGACACCGAAGTTCATCACCTTGAAATTGGTAGGCGAATCGGTGAGGTTTGAATATGTCACACCCCAGTACTGAATCAATTCAGGTCGAATAAACCAATCTTTAACGCCTACATCCAACGTAATACCCGGACCGCCGTGAATGGTAAAAAATTCCTGTCTGGGTATCGCTTGTTTGGTTTGAAGGCTGTAGTATGATACTATTCCCTTAAACGAGAGCACCGCCCTCAACCATTTATTGATTTTCCAGCCAAAGCCTAGGGTCGGGTAACCGTCAAGCAGGTAAAACGTGTAATTGCCGGGTTGGATGAACTTTGTGTGATGCAGGTAACCTGCACCGAAAGAGCCGGTGAATTCGAACCTCCCCTTCTCAAAGCCCCCCCTTGCATCGAGCACAACCGCCAACGGAGACGAGTATTTGATTCCGATTTCCATGTGAGGGAGCACGCCAAGACGGAACAGTAAATCAAGGGTTCGAGTGTCATAACTGGCCGTATCGTTACTCCACATACAGAAGTTACTCGTTCCGAAGCCTATTTCACCGTTGCCCGGCTTAAGAAGCTCCGTTGAAGCATAGTTGGTATAAGCGGGAATAGAGTACCAGTCGAAATAAAGCACCTTCCCTTGAGCCCGCAGGGTTACGCTGAACCCCAGAAGGATTAAAGCAAATGCAGCGAATTTTTTCATAGAAATCATTTTACCGTTTGTAAAATTCCTGTCAAGAAGCACCACTCCGTTCGGCAAAAAACTTTCCGGTGCGCCGAAACGCCTTTTAACGACTTAATTAGTTTCATATAATACTTAACTTAGCTTCCCCTCTTGACAACCTGGACAAATGCAGTAAATTATTCAATGCTGTGCAGCAAGTGCGTATTACCTTCCACAACTCCAGGAATTGAATTTGACGAACATGGTGTATGTAATCATTGTAATAAATTCGTTTCGACCAGCTTCAAAGGAGAGGATGCTCTTCTTGCAGCCATTGATAAGTTCAGAGGTAATGGCACTTACGACGCCATCGTAACGCTTTCGGGCGGCAGGGACAGCTCATTTACAATTCTCAAGGCCGTAAAGGATTACAAGATGAAGGTTCTCGCTTTTAATTACCGGAACCCCTTCACACACCCGACAGCTATTCAAAACATCAAACGCATCAAGGAAATACTGGGCATAGAACTCATTCAATTCGATCTGCCCGGTGATTTGCACGTCCGCTCCATGCGTCACAATTTGATTTCATGGATGAAAAATCCTTCTCTTGCAATGGTTCCAATAATGTGCGTGGCATGTAAAGTTATGTGGAAACCTGTACTGAAAATCGCGCATGAACGAGGAATAAAGATGGCCTTTTCAGGTTCAAATCCTTACGAACAAAACAGCTTCAAGCGCGAACTGCTGGGAATAAGTGCACAGGCATCGACTGCATATTACTATACCGCTTATATCTTCGGAATCATGAAAGAGGTTTTAAAGAACCTGCGATATTTCGCCCCGGAAGTACTTCCTCCAACAATCCTTGGATATCTGTACTCGGGACCCGAAGCTCCCCTGGTCAAATACTCGGGAAGGAATCTCCAGAAGGTTACTCTCTTTAATTACATACCGTGGGATGAAGAAACGGTTTTAACGAGGATCAAAAATGAACTCGGTTGGGAATCCCCGATTGATTCAACCACAACCTGGCGTTTCGATTGCATCGTTGATGACCTCAAGAACTACATTTATCAAGAACTTCTGGGTGTGACCGAAAAGGAGGACTTCTACAGCAATTTGATGCGTGCCGGGCTGATTGATCGCAGTGAGGCCTTAAACAGGGTAAGAGTCGAAAGCGAGGTCAATATCGAAAAGGTCAAGGAAGTTTTGGACAAGGTAGGTGTTCAATTTGATGATTTTAAACGGGTCCTGGATTCATACAAAAGGAATAGATCATAAGACGTTTTAGTCGTCGAGAAAATCAATCTTTAAAATCTTTTCCGTTATAATATGCACCTTAAAAAAGTTTAAGTTTTAGTCAGACGAGAATTTCAATATACTGCCGTTCCGGAGATTGAGATTTAGGTAAAATATCTTAGTCGAGTTCAGTTCTGTAGCTCAAGTAAAGCAAGGGGATTCTTGAAAGATTTCATTTTCTAGAAAAAAATCAGAAAACAAAAGAGCCTCCTCTTCATTCCTGAGGGAGAGGCTCGATACTTGGTTTTTTGAGATTTACCTTATCAATACAATCTTGGCTGTTTGTGATTTTGAGCCATTTGTTTTTATAAAGTATACTCCTTCAGGAAAACGTGCACCCCATTCTATCTGACCGGAAGATGAAGATGTTACAATTTCGTCCACCCTCCTCCCCCCTGCGTCGTAGACTGAGGCTGAAAATCCGTCAGGGCAGTTGGAGTAGTAAATGACAATCTCCGAACCGATTGAAGAGGCTATCTCTATTTCTGAGGAGGGCTGGTGTGTTGCGGGGGACGAGGAAGACGGCTCGGAGACGCCGAGCGTGTCGCAGTTGGAGTCGGTTTTAAAAAGCCAAACGTCACGATCTTTTTCTCCTACAACGATGTAGCCGCCGTCTTTTGTCTGAAGAACATCCTTGCCATAGCATGTGTATTTTCCTAAATACTTTTTTGTCCAGACCGTATCAAGGCTGTCGTTATCGACACTTTTTACGATCGCCCAGGGGTCCCCGGTAGAGATGTAACCCCCATCACTCGTAAGGTTAATACGGTACGACCAACCTCCATTCTTAGTTTGCTTGAAATACCCCTGTTCTCCGAATCCAATGCTTCCTTTCGAAATCCAGAAAACTGGTCCTTCAAAAACGTCAGGCCATGTGCCTGCCATAACGTAAGAACCCTTGTCTTGGGCTTGCTCTATCCATTGCACATTCCAGGCGGATTCGTGTTTCCATTCAAAAATCTCACCAGCTAGCTCCGCGAATAGCATCACATTGTTGTTGCTTACAACTAAGTATAAGGAATCCCTGGTGGCATTTGCACAGGAATATGCACCATCATGCTCCTTTACCCACTCAATTTTACCTTTCTCGTCAATTTTGAGAAAGACTATCTTGTTACTGTCCGGGTAGTTAATACCGCCAATGGCAACATATCCGGAATCAAAAAAGGCCGAACCGACATATCCAGAGGTTTCGTTTACTCCGTCGGTATAGTATAAAGTCGTCCAGAGTGTATCACCAAGAGAATCGGTCTTAAGAAGCCAGATGCCGAAATAATAAGAAACGAAGGATTTGCTTTCAGCTGCAATTATCCAGCCTCCATCTTCAGTTGGCCCCATCCAGGAGACGATCTCGGATTTTTCTCGCCCGTAGGTTTTTGTCCACAGGGTATCGCCAAGGGAATCAATTCTCAGGAGCCAGATATCGGTACTCCCATTTCCGAAAGACGATGTAATGGCTGCGACCACATAGCCGCCATCATTGGTTTCTAATATGCGGAAACCCGCATCTGGATGCTCCCCCCCATACGTACGTGACCAACCTGCTTCTGCTTTTGCGGGGTTTAAAGCGATTACGGCGAACCCTAGAAAGAACACAAAGCGTTTCATCACTTCCTCCTTTAGTCTGACTCATTCCTCGTATAAATTTTAGGAAAAATGCAGAGGTTGTCAAGTCGTTTTTTTGCTTTGTGTTGACTTAAGGCGTGTGCTTCATATTATTAAGTATGCAGACAACACGCGAAGAGCTTCTTGCAAAAATAGAGAAGCGTGAGCTCGAGTCGGTAACACTCGTTCACGGTGAGGAACCGTTCTTTACGGACGAAGTAGTTTCCGCGCTCCGGGCTGTTTACAAGGATGTATCGGGCTGGGGATTTGAGGTAGTAGACGCTCAGACGCTCGACGCCAGGGGACTTGCGGCATCGGCGGCTACGCTCGCGTTCGATTCCGGAACAAAAGTGACCGTCGTGCGCTCAGCGTCGCGACTGAGGAAGGATCAGCTTGAGGTTATTGAGAAGATTGCTTCGAGACAGGCAAAGGAGCGTGCGGTGGTTCTTCTGGCGGACAAGGAGGGTAAGGCCGTGGACGCACTGGTCAAGTGGGCGAAGGAACGCAAGATAATGACTTGTCAGCTTCAATCCCTCAAACCCGCGGAAATGACCTCCTGGCTGAAGGCCGAATCGACGAAAAGGGGATTCAGCGTGGACGAGGAGACCCAAGGGTTCATGCTCGATCTTTCCTCCGGAAACCTGCTTGCGATGTCGCAGATACTCGACAAACTCGACCTCTTCAGGGGCGGGAAGACGAAGGTCTATTTCAAGGACGTGGAAGACCTGCTCGCCGATTCTTTCGAGAAAGGCGTCTACGACTGCGTAAGGGCGGTTTTTGAACGCAACCGCGACAAGGCCGCAAAGGAGATGAAAAGGGTGCTGCGATTCGGCACAGGACAGGGGATTACGGAGCTTCTGTACGCGCTCTCGAGAGAGACGTTCACGCTTCTCAAGTACCAGCTCTTAAAGGAGAAGGGGCTTTCAAAGGATGCCCTGGGAAAGGAGTTGAGGCTCGGCTCAAGGGCGTGGCTCTTGAACAAGGAGTATCCGGAACGCGCCCGCAACTGGCCCAAGGAGAAGCTGGAGAGACTTTTACACAGGCTGGCCGACGTCGACATCGCGACAAGGATCACGGGAAGGGACGCCGAGGCCATGCTCGAACAGATTGTCATCGGAAATTTGGCACCAACAAGCGTTGAGGATTTTGATGAAATATTCGTTTAAAGAAATAGAGGCCAGGTGGCTCAAACGCTGGCAGGAATGCAAGCTTTACGATACGCCGAGGGAACCGGGAAAGAAGTTCTACCAGCTCGAGATGTTCGTATACCCTTCGGGGGACATCCACATAGGCCATTTCAGGAATTATACCATAGGCGATTTCGTGTGGCGCTACAAAAGGATGCAGGGCTTCGATCTCTTTCACCCCTTCGGATTCGACGCGTTCGGCCTGCCTGCCGAGGAGGCCGCCATCAAACGCGGCATATCGCCGAGACAATGGACCGAGGCGAACATTGAAACCTCGACGAGAACGCTCAAGGATCTGGGTCTGAGCTACGACTGGACTACGGAAGTGCGCACCTGCGATCCCGAGTATTACAGGTGGACGCAATGGCTTTTCGTAAAACTCTTCGAGAAAGGCCTTGCCTACCGTGCTAAATCGTTCGTAAACTGGTGCCCAAAATGCAAAACGGTTCTGGCCAACGAACAGGTCGTCGCAGGACAGTGCTGGCGGTGCGATTCGGTGGTGGAGAAGAAAGAACTCGAGCAGTGGTACTTCAAGATTACGGATTATGCGCAGAGGTTACTTGACGGCATTGAGAAACTGGATAAGTGGCCGGAGCCCATCCGGATTATGCAGCGCAACTGGATAGGACGCTCAGAGGGCGCCGAGCTAATATTCGAGCTGAAAGAGCGGCCGGACGTCAAGCTGCCTGTGTTCACGACTAGACCGGACACCGTGTACGGCGTGACATTCATGGCTATCGCGCCCGAGCACAGGCTTGTCTCGAAGCTGCTGGAGCAGATGCCGAACAAGGAAAAGGTTAAGGCCTACAGGGATAAGGCGCTTGCGAAGTCGGAGATAGAGCGTCTTGCCGAGGATAGGGAGAAGGACGGCATAGACACAGGGTTGAGGGTCAAAAACCCATTCAGTGGTGACGACGTGCAGCTGTGGGTCGCCGACTACGTCGTGGCGTCTTATGGAACCGGCATCGTGATGGCCGTTCCCGCTCATGACCAGAGGGATTTCGAGTTCGCAAAAGCATACCACATAACGATAAAGGTGGTGATCCAGCCCCCTGACCGCAAACTTGTCGTTGGGGATATGACCGGGGCATACGTGGAGCCTGGTGTGATGGTTTCCTCAGGACCCTTCGATGGGACCCCCTCCCCCGAGGGTATAAAGAAGGTGGCGGAGTATGCGGCTGAGAAGGGCTTGGGAAAGCCGACGGTTTCATACAGATTGAGAGACTGGCTCATCTCCCGCCAGCGCTACTGGGGGGCACCCATTCCCATGATCCACTGCCCCAGGTGCGGCATAGTGCCCGTACCCGAAAAGGACCTGCCCGTGCTTCTGCCGGACGAGTCAAAGGTAGACCTCATACCAAAGGGCCGCTCGCCAATGGAGTCGGTGCCCGAGTTCATGAACACGAAGTGCCCGAAGTGCGGCGCGGACGCGAAACGCGACGCGGACACCATGGATACCTTTGTGGATTCGTCGTGGTATCAGCTGAGATATGTGGATCCGAAAAACGGAAAGGAGATATTTTCGAGGAAGGAAGCGGAAAAATGGCTGCCGGTCGATTTGTACATCGGCGGTGCCGAGCACGCAACCGGACACCTCATTTACTTCAGGTTCTTCACGATGTTCCTGTACGACCTCGGGGTCTCGCCCGTCGAAGAGCCCGTGGTAAAGCTCTTCAATCATGGAATGGTTCTCGATTCAAAGGGCGACGTAATGAGCAAATCCAAGGGCAACGCGGTATCACCCAGAGACCTCATCGAACGCATAGGCGTCGATGCGGCACGAGTTGCCATGTTCTTCTTCGCGCCGCCGGACCGCGAAGTGCTCTGGTCGGAGTCGAACGTGAAAGGTTCGAGCAGATTTCTGGAGCGCGTTTACGCTGAAGGTATGGCTGCGGCAGAAATAGAGAAAAAATCGATAAATAAGGATGGGAACGAGGGTGAAATCTACAAAGCTATCGAGAAGACGGTCAAGCAGGTCACCGAGGATGCGGCCGAGATGAGTTACAACACCGCGGTCGCGCGTATGATGGAGTTCATGAACCTTTACTCGAATTCGACGGCAAAGGAGACCCCAACCGCACGGTACGCCATGGAAAAGCTCGTGCTGATACTGGCGCCCTTCGCACCCTTCATTGCAGAGGAGCTGTGGGAGGCGTTCGGGCATAAGGAAAGCGTCTTCCTCTCCAAATGGCCCGGATACGATAAGACGGCGGTCGTCGAGGAAATGATAACAATCCCGATTCAGGTCAATGGAAAACTACGAGCGAGAATGGAAGCGGCTAAGGATACACCTGAGCAGACAGTTGTAAAACAATCCGGGTACTTTGTCGAATCTTATCTTGAAGGTAAAAGCTATAGATACATCTATGTTCCGAACCGATTAATTAATTATATAGTCGGTGAGACCCTACCACCAGATTCTTCTGCCAAGAAAAAAGACTAACACTTCAAACTAACTTACTACCGGGGTCCCCGAACGAATGCGAAGCAGTCGTTTGGGGTGAACTTGAGGCAGTAAAGCAGTACCTTACCGGAAAGCCTAAGAAGATTGTTTTTGTACCCGGCAGACTCCTCAACTTTGTCATCTGACCCCCGGGATCCCCACATGCATGTGAGGCAGACGTATGCGGAAAATACACTCGCCTTTGTACCTTGCAACCCGCTCATTAGGCTGCACCGGGACCAAATCAAACAAGAAAGTCAATCTAAGGAGCACGTTTGCGGCTTGACATATTGAAAGTTCAAGCTAAACTCAAGACATGAAAAGCATCCTTGCATTTACACTACTTATAGCAGGAGCGCTTACTGCCCTGGAGGTGGGTGAAACCGGTCTGAACCATTTAAGGATTCAGCCCTCGGCCCGCAGTCAGGGAATGGGTGGTATCTCGCTTGGGTTGGCGGATAACCCACAAGCGTTCTTTGGAAACCCGGCAGGGCTTTCCCTGAGGGAAAGTCCCTTATTGACAGCAAACTACATGCCGTATCCAGCAGGCATACACGTCGGTTCCTTCTCGTTCCAGCCCAAAAGCATGGGAGTCTTCCGCTTCTCTGCCGACGCCTTTTATTTGAATTCGGGAACAATGACACGCACGAGCCCGACGAACGAGGAACTCGGAACCTTTGGATACCAGGTGATAAACCTCGGCGGAGCCGCGGCATATTCGATAATCGAAAACCTCAGCGTGGGCGGAAACCTCAAGCTCCACCTTGCAACCGCGGACTCCAACATGCAGATTGCCGCGGGAGTGGACATCGGAGCCATGTACTCGAATCTTGTCCCCGGACTCAATATCGGACTTGTCGTACAGAACGTGGCATATGAAATAAAACCGTTCGTCGAGGAACGCTCCGCGATGCCGGTAGGAATCGGAGGTGGAATCAGTTATTCCGGATTAAAGAAGCTTTTGGTCGGCTTGGATGTCTCCAAGCCGCTCGACGCGCCCTTGATAGTACGTGGCGGCGTTGAGTTCACACCTGTTGAGTTCCTTGCACTGCGTGCCGGGTATTCCTCCGAAGGCTCGGCCTGGAAGACCGGGGCCACTGGTGCAGACATTCTGGCAGGCTTCTCGCTTGGAATAGGTTTAGGGAACCTGGCCGGCGTCTCGCTCGATTACGCGATCACGCCCGCAATAGACCTGGGGTTGTTTCATCGAATCTCGCTCGCATACAGCTTCTAGATGAAGAAAAAATTCATAGAAGACCTCCATCCCGGCGACGACGTGGAGGAGGTCTTCTACGTTCTCGAGAGGGAGACAAGACGAACCAGGGAAGGCAAGGATTTCGTCGTCTTCCAACTGGCTGACAGATCAGGTTCAATAAAGGCGCTCTTTTTTGAACCCGGCTCAAAGATGATGCCTCCCAAAGGAACCTACGTAAGGGTCCGGGCAAGGCTTACGGAGTACAACGGCAAGTTGAATTTGAAGATCGACGACCTCTGGCCGGAGAAGGAGACTAACGTCGACTATTCAGACTTTCTTCCCAAATCATCGAGAGACATTGAAGCCTGCTATAAAAAACTCCAGGACGCCGTGAAAGGACTGAAGGAACCTCTTCGGGCGCTGCTTTCCGCACTATACGATAACGCGGCGTTCGCCCGTCAGTACAAGCTTGCGCCTGCAGGTGTAAGAGCCCATCACGCATACATCGGTGGATTGTGCGTACATACCCACGACATGCTTGCGCTTGCAGAGCTTGTAACGACCAACGACCCTGATGTGGATGCTGATCTCGTCATCGCAGGAGTGCTCCTTCACGATATAGGAAAAATCAGTGAATACGAATATTCAAAAAGCATCGACAACACGGACGAGGGAAAACTGCTCGGCCACATTGCGATAGGCATCCGGATGCTCGAGCGAGAAATTGAAAAAATTCCCGACTTCCCTGAGAAACTCGCATGGAAGCTCCTGCACATAATACTTAGCCACCACGGTCTCAGGGAATATGGCTCGCCGAAGCCGCCCATGTTCGTCGAAGCGCAAATAGTGCACCAGATAGACAATCTCGACTCCAAGAGGGCCATGTACCGGGAGATCGCCGAAAAGCACGATGAAGGCGACTGGAGCGAATACCATCCCTATCTGGAACACGACATCTACCTCGACCGCTCCGGCGAGTGAATGCCCGGCTCGTTGAATTTTTTAAATGCAGAGGTATAGACCTCACCGTTGAACAGACCAGGCTTCTGGATGAATATAAGCGTTTGCTTATAGAGTCTTCCGCGAGAACCAATCTCCTCTCATCGGGTGATCTGGAAAAAATCGAAGAAACCCATTTTGCAGATTCGATTGCCGCAGAATCCTTCATTCCCCACGGCGCACGAGTAGCGGACTGGGGTTCGGGGGCAGGCCTGCCGGGGATACCGCTCGCGATTACGAAACCCGATATCCACATGACACTAGTGGAATCGAGGCAGGCAAAAGCCGGATTCCTCTTGAAAGCGATAAAGGAACTCGGACTCGTAAACACGCGGGTCTTTCCCGCTGACGGCGCGACACTCAAGGAGCGTTTCGATATCGTGACCGTCAGGGCAGTAGGAACTATAAAAAAAATTCTCCCTATTCTTCTAAAAAAACTTGCAGAAGGAGGAGGGTTACTTCTCTATAAAGGACCTGGTCTGGATAAGGAAATAAAAGAAGCTTCTGCGATTATTGAACGTTCAGGATTGAGAACACGGATCGAGGAAGTCACGCTGCCATCCGGCAGAACAAGCCGCCACCTCCTCCTCTCCCCCCGTAACACCCCCGTAACACACCCGTAACACACCGCCGTAACACACCGCCCACACCTCCATCAATGACACGCCATCAGTACATTCCTCAAGGGGTCCCCGAAAAGGTACGAAGTAACTTTTTGGGGTAAATTAGTAACACACCACCTCCCTCATTAATTGTGGATGGAAAGATGTTATCAGGAATGTCTCGGTGTGAGACCGGTGTCAAGGTGTTGCTGAGGAGGGCCCGTAACACACACATCTGCAACCAAGAGATTTTCTCAGTATGTGAAAATGACACCGAGAAGTCTCTGCTAGGTCTCTGAGGGGGCTCTGAGGGGGGCTCTGAGGAGGGCTCCGTAACACACCATACCTCCCCCCGCCGATTGTAATTTGAATTGGACTTTTCAAATTTCTCGTTTCGCGAAATCGAAACATTGGAGACCTCCAGGGAACGAAATACCTTTTATGGTAAAAAAAAGGCCGGGGTATCCCGGCCTTAATTATCTTTTCTTATGGTCTTAGTCGAGAACGCTCGCGATGTAAACGGTAACTGCCGAACCCTTGGGAACAATGCTGCCCTCTTTGGGGGTCTGGTAGTACAGTGTGCCCTCGTAGTATTCGGTGCTGACGCGGTAGACGAATTTCGCCTCAAGCCCGGCCTCTTTTATCTTGGCCTCGGCATTCGCTTTGCTCATGCCTGTAACCCTGGGAACCTCGACGGTCTTCACGGGTTCCGAACCCATGCTTACCTGCACCTTGACGTAGGTGTCTTTGTCAACTTTGGTTCCGGGTGCGGGATCAACTGAGATGACCAGGTCCTTGGCCACCGCATCGGAATACACGAACTCCACATTGGAATAAAGCCCTAACTCAGCCAGCTTACGGAGCACGTCGTTGAGGTTCGCATTATCCATGCGTGGAATCTCAACCTTATCGGGACCGGTCGAGATCCAAACCTTAACGGTTGAACCGCGCTTGACGTCGGAGAGAGCAAGAGGGTCCTGCTTGCAGATGAGTCCTTCACTTACATCGTTGGAAGGTATCTTATCCACTACATAGATCAAAAGATTCCTCTTCTCAAGAGACATCTTTGCATTCTCAATCGTCGATTTTGTTAGGTCGGGAATTTCTACGTTCCCGATGCATCCTGTTAAGGCAACAGTGAAAACGCCCAGCGCAACAGCCAGAACGATCGCACTCTTCTTCATAAGGTTCCTCCTTTACCTAAGCGGATTTTTTCCTTATGTTGTAAATTTTACTCAGTTAATGCTTTAATGTCAAGGGGTTACTTTACCGCAGACTCTTTTTTTCATAATTAATAGAAAACAATAGAAAGAATCTGCATCTGGAAAAAGTCAGATTGAATTTGGCCTGCTTTCAGATGTAGCGAAGCATCTCGTCGAGAGCGTGTTTCGCCTTTGAGGCGATTTCAGGAGAAACCTCGACCACGTATTGATTCTTTTCGAGGGATGCGAGTACGTGCTCGAGTCTTATCTTCTTCATGTTCTCGCACACCTTTGGCGCGCCCAACGAGTAGAACTCCTTTTGAGGATTCTCCTTCTTGAGCCGGTAGATTAGACCCTCCTCGGTACCTACTATGAAGCGCTTACGATCGGACACTTTGGCGAGTTTTACCATGCCGTTCGTGGAGCAAACCTCGTCGGCAAGGTCGACTATTTCAGGATCAATCTCTGGATGGACCATGAGAAGTGCGTCCGGATACCGCTCGCGAGAAGCTTTTACCTCCTCAACCCTGAATCTGCGGTGAACGGGACAGAACCCTGCCCATGCAATGATGTGTTTTTTGGTATGCCGCTGGACCCATGAAGCGAGATTGCAGTCGGGTACGAAGATAATCTCATCGGCATCTACTCCCTCCACCACCTTGAGTGCGTTGGAGGACGTGCAGCAGACGTCCACCTCTGCCTTGACGTCGGCGTTCGTATTCACGTAGGCGATGACCTTTGCCTTCGGATGTTCTTGTTTGAGCTTACGTAGACCTTCGACGTCAACCATATCGGCCATCGGACAGCCCGCATCGGGCCGTGGATGAAGAACCGTCTTGGAAGGTGCGAGTATCTTCGCCGTTTCGGCCATGAAACGCACCCCGCAGAAAACGATTACGGATGCATCGGTCTCGGCCGACTTACGAGCGAGGTCGAGCGAATCACCCAGAATATCTGCAATCTCCTGAATCTCGGAAAGCTGGTAGTTGTGCACGAGAATGATGGCGCCCTTCCCCTTTGCAAGCCGCCTGATCTGGGCACTGATCTCTTGAGCGTTCTTTTCGGTAGTCATGACGTAATCATAAAGCCCACAGCATAAGTGTCAACCCGTAACACACCCCGTAACACACCCGTAACACACCCGTAACACACCGCCCACACCTCCATCAATGACACGCCATAAGTACCTTCTTCAAGGGTCCCCGAAAAGGTACGAAGTAGCTTTTTGGGGTAAATTAGTAACACACCACCTCCTGACGCAAGACCTCCTCCCCCCTCTCCTTCCCCTCCCGATATAACATAATAAGTTATCCCCATTGACACGACATGTTTTGCATGGTATATTATTCTATGAAGGATAAGGAAAACCGCTTATACGGAGACCTTGCCTGGATTTGGCCCATATGGGGCAGCGTCGAACACTACAGACCCGAGAGCGAGGACGCGGTAAGGATGATAAGGGAGTTTTCTCGGATAGAGCCGAAGACCATTCTCGACATCACCTGCGGCGCAGGAAAGAACGACTTCACGCTCAAGAAATACTTTAAGGTAACGGGTCTGGATTTGAGCGAAGAGATGCTCGAAAACGCCCGGAAGTTGAACCCGGAATGCGAATACGTGCAGGGCGACATGCGGGATTTCGATCTCGAAAAGGAATTCGACGCCGTATACATCAATGACGGCGTCGTATATATTACGACCGCAGAGGATCTTGCTAAAACCTTTGCCTGCGCGGCCGGACACCTGAAACCGGGGGGCGTTATGATTACGATAGCGGAGAAGTTCAAAGGCAACTTCAAGCAGAATGAGACCAAGGTTTTTAATTCAGAAAGCGATGAGCCCCGAATAATATATATAGAGAACAATTACGACCCTGACCCTGAAGATACGGCCTACGAGACGACTTTCGTTTACATGATAAGGGATGGAGGGAAGATGAGAATCGAACACGACTTTCATACCTGCGGCATCTTCCCTATTGAGACATGGCGCGAGAAGCTGGCCGAGGCTGGATTCGAGGTCTCAGAAAGGGACGAGATTTACGAGGGCGAAAGCTACAGGACGTTCATCTGCGTGAAGCCGCTATAGGATTTTGCATTATCTTGAAAGGTCAGCGACTATCCTGCCCTTGACCTCGCGGCATATGAACCTACAATTATGGAAGAATTCGCTTTCAAAGGATCAAGGAGACAAGTATGTTCAACGTCGCCAGGCGTAATCTTTCCAATCTTTGGTGGTTCTGGATAGTGGGGTTATTCGCCTTCCTCTGGGTAATTGTTCGAAGCGGAACAAACCCCAAGCGCCTTACCTACCCCTGCCAGCAGGCGGCCTTCCCCCTTGCTTCAGCATGGCTCACTGCATTGATTGCCCTGCTCGGAGGTGCTCTGATCTGGAAACGGTTTGCCAAGCTTTCCGCGCTCGGTGCGGTAATGGTTGTTTTGGTTTTCTTCGCGGTACCGCCTGTAAACGCCGTAACCCGAGGTATGATTCCTTCCGCTCTTCCGACATGGGAAGTCGAAAACCCTGTATCAACCGTATTCGTAATGGACTCCTTACCGCCGACATCAGGCTCGCTTTCCGCTGGGGATTCCAGCGTGCCTGAAGAGTATCTTTCCGATCCTGCCATGGATACCATGCTTGCCATGCTGGACGCAAAAGGGGTGCATCTTTATAAAACTACTGAGCATAGCGATGGTATCGTGGGTGCCGACAATATCGTAATCATCAAAGGAAACTTTCAGTGGAACGCCCGGAACACAACCAGCGCCGACCGAATCAAAGGGCTTATATGGAAGATACTGAAACACCCTTCAGGTTTTACAGGTGAGATCGTCGTCTGCGACAACACACAGGATATCGGAACCGGCATCAATCAGAACGACAACAACTCAGAGGATACCGCACAGTCCTTGTTGGACGTAGTCGCGACCTTCAAGGCCAAGGGCTATCCGGTATGCGCGCTGGACTGGAAAAATATGTGGGACGATGTCGCGACCGAATACTCGGATGGTAATTATGCCGACGGCTATGTATATGACGCCGAAACCAAGATTACCTATCCCAAGTTCAGGACGCCGTCAGGAGAGCACTACGTCTCCCTGCGCTCCGGCGTGTGGGACACGCTCTCGGAAACTTATGACTCCTCAAAGCTTTGTATTATCGATTTTCCTGTGTTAAAGGCGCACGCGATGGCCGGGGCAACAATTGCCGTAAAGAACTGGATAGGCGTTCTGACTACTGCATACTCACAACAGCGTTTCGGCGGTTTCATGCCCATGCACTCGAATTACTTCTTCTCGAAGTATGCGCTCGTGGCAAAAGTGATGGCCGTAACATTTCCACGCCTGGTCTTCATAGACGCCTCCTGGACGACCACGCAAGGGCCAAATAATCCGTCTGCCGTGGTTAAAACAAACATGCTGCTTGCTTCCACCGACCCTGCGGCATCCTCGTGGTACGCGGCCAAATTCATTTTGACACCGGTTGCCGCAAATCCAAACGCGACCAATCCCGACCTGGAAGGCGGAACCTACCACAATGTTCTTCAAAACTGGACCACCTTCCTTCGAGACTCTGCAGGTTTTGCATGCACCACTGATTCAGCCGAGATAGCGGTATACGACCGTTCCGTTCTGCCTCCCCCCTCCGTAGGTGAAGCAAGAACGCTACACGAAGGATTGATGCTGGATGCGAAGCCCTTGGAGTTCGGGCACTGGGCGATCGAGTATACCCTGCCCCAAAGCGGCTCTACCAGGATATTGATACTCGATACGTCAGGCCGCTCTGTTAAGCTTCTCGTTGACGAGGTGAAAGCCGCAGGAAGCTTTTCTGTATTTTGGGACGGTCGGGACGGACAAGGACGAGAGGTAAGTGCCGGCACCTACCTCGTCAGCATCGAGTCCGGGGTTTCCAGACTCACGCAAAAGATACTAAAGTTGAAATAATCCTGAAACCGGCAAGCCTTTGTATTCCAGCTTTGGGGATGAAGACAGATTCCGCCGGTGTGTCTTTCTGTACGTCTATTCCTCCACGAACTCGCCGTACACCCAGCCAGCGCGGCCGTCGCGCGTCTCTATCTTGAACCAGGGCAGATCCGATATGGGCTTGGCCCTTATGTTCTCGATGTAAACTGACGAATCTGTATAACGTTTGCCCTCGAGCTCGAAGGAGATGTAGAGGAGGTCGCCGCCCTCGTCGCCTGCGGACTTCGAAGTGACGGCCGTACCCTTTGCCAGGGTGACTTTCTCGCCGTCAGCATAAAGGGTAAGCGGCGCGGTAAGGATCAACTCTACCGGCTTGCCTTCCTCATCTGACGAGTAAGCTTCCCTTAGAATCCGAACCCGGTCGCCTTTCGAGAGCTGAAATTTAACGGAGTGTTTTATGCCAGGGCCGGTACGTACGTTGACGTCCGATCCTGTAATTCTGGCCTCGCGAACTGAGGTTTCTTTATCTACCGCGGTTTTCGGTTCCTCCGTTTTAGAGCCGCAGCCCGCAAAAATCGAGATAAAAAGGGGGAAAAAAAAGAGCACGGATGAGAATCTTAGCTTCACAGGGTCCTCCTTGTGGTTTGAGGGTAATATAGGCTCAGGCGCCAGGGTGTCAAGCCCTCCAGCTCTCCGACCCTGCGGGGGTTGACTTGTGCGTTCGGGATGCCTATAATTTCAGGCTTTTGTGATGGAGATTGTCCCAGGGATAGGCCGCAAGACGAAAACCCATCCAGGAGAAAAATAAAAAAGGAGGAACATCTTGCATTGAAGTTCGTTATCGCCATAGACGGCACAGCATCGTCAGGAAAAAGCACCACAGCCAGACTTCTAGCCAAAAAACTGGGATTCACGCACCTTGACACGGGCGCAATGTACCGTGCGGTCACGTATCTCTTGCTGACGAAAAAAGCCGTCGAAAGCGATGACGTCAAGGTTGGGAAGGTTCTCCTTAAGTCTACTCTTAAATTCAAAATACTCAAACATGCCCTGCACGTGTATCTTGACGACAACGAACTTACGAATGAACTGCGCACCCCGGAGATAGACCGTTTCGTATCACCCGTTTCGGAGCGTTCTATCGTGCGCGCCTACCTTGTCGCCAAGCAACGTGAGATCGGAAAGAACAGGCACCTGGTCTGTGAGGGCAGGGATATAGGGTCGGTCGTTTTCCCGGATGCGGGATTGAAGGTATTCATGTCGTGCGACATGAACGAGCGTTCGAGACGCAGGAAGCTGGAACTCGATGAGAAGGGAATCGCGCAAACGGAGGAGGAAGTCAAGGAAAGTCTTTCAATGCGCGACGAGATAGATTCAACCCGAAAACTCTCGCCCCTGACCCGTACCCCTGATGCCTTCTTCGTTGACACGACGAATATCTCGATCGAGGAGCAGGTGGAGCTTATAGAAAAAGAGGTAGGAAAAAGGATGCAGACGACATGAAATCGAGATGGGCATGGGGCTGGACCATCACGTATCCGATATTCAAATGGTTCCTGAGGATTAAGGTTCACGGTGGGGAAAATGTACCCTGGAAGGGCCCCTTGATAATAGCTTCAAATCACATGAGTTTTTTTGACCCGCCTCTCATAGGACACGTGGCCAAAAGAGAGTGCTTCTTTCTTGCCAAGGAAGAGCTTTTCGGTCAGTCCAAATTTTTCAGGTGGCTTATCGAGTATTTCAATTCCGTACCGATCAAGCGCGGCAAGGCCTTTGATATCCATCTCTTCAAGGAAGTGGACAGGCTTATCAAACTCAAGCAGGCGATAGTGATCTTTCCTGAAGGCACGCGCAGCCGATCGGGAAAGTTCCTTCCCTTCAAGGAGGGGGTGGGGCTGATTGCATTGAGATACAACATCCCTGTCGTACCCGCCTACATAAAAAACACGTATAGACCCTGGCAGGAATGGTTCAGGAAAAATTCGAGGGTGGAGGTCTTTTTGGGCAAGGCGATGTACCCCGGCGAACGCTCGAAAAACAAGGAAAGGTACGAAGCTTTTACAAAGAAGGTAGAGGAGGAAGTTCACCACCTGAGGGATATTGCATGGGCAGGTGACGAGAGATTTGAAAACAGAGGTGGAGTCACTGTAACTGCTCCACAACTATTAAAAACCCCTAAAACCCGCATGCCTACGGGGCATGAGGCAAAGCCCAAAAGGGCCTAGCGCTCCTGCGCAAAATCTCCGAACTAGGAGGAATAACCGAATGCAAGAAAACGTTTTACGAGACCCATCAAGCGAGGACCTCGAGAGATTAATCGAGGAATCCTTATCAAGGTTCACGACAGGTGAGATAGTCAAGGGATCTATTGCCCGCGTTCAGGGCAATACGGTGTTCGTGGACCTCGGATGGAAATCCGAGGGCGTGCTCTCGATAACAGAGTTCAACGAACCCGACAAACTCAAGGAAGGCCAGGAGGTCATGGTCTTCGTGGAATCACTCGAGAACCGCGACGGTTTGCCTGTGATTTCTAAAAAGAAGGCCGACTTCCAGATGGCGTGGGACACCATAAAGCGCAAACTCGAGGCCGAGGAATCCTGCCCGGCAATAGTCCGCAAAAAGGTAAAGGGCGGCCTGCAGGTAGAGGTATTCGGACTCGACGCGTTCCTTCCCGGTTCCCAGGTCGACATCCGCTCGGTAACCGATTTCGATCGCTACATCGGCGAAGAGATGGAAGTTAAAATCATCAAGGTCAACTGGAACAAGCGCAATATTGTCGTATCCCGCAGGATGCTGCTCGAGGAAGAACAGGCGCGTATGCACCGCGAGCGCATGGACAAGCTTAACGTTGACGAAGTTGTCGAAGGCGTCGTTAAGAATATCGTTGACTTCGGCGCTTTCATCGATCTCGGCGGGCTTGATGCCCTCCTACACATCTCCGACATCAGCTGGAAGAAGATCGTCCATCCCGCAGAGGTTCTCAAGGTCGGCGAAAAGATCGAGGTCAAGGTTCTCACGAAAAACGACGAGACCGGACGTGTTACCGTTGGCTTGAAACAGCTTACCCCCCACCCCTGGGAGAATATCGACCAGCGCTACGCGATTGGAACAAAAGTGACCGGAAAGGTCACGAGCTTCACCGACTACGGGGCCTTTGTTGAGTTGGAGAAAGGCATCGAGGGACTCATACACGTCTCCGAGATGTCATGGACCCGTGCCGTGAGCCATCCAGCCCAGATACTGCAGATTGGTCAGGACGTGGAAGCCATCGTTCTCTCACTCGACAAGGACAACAGACGCATCTCTCTCGGTCTCAAGCAGACCACGCCCGATCCGTGGTCGATTATCGACGAGCGCTACCACATCGGCCAGCGCGTCGACGGTGTCGTCTCGTCCTTGAAGAACTTCGGAGCTTTCGTCGAGATAGAGGAAGGAATCGAAGGTCTTGTCCGCAACGTGGACCTTTCGTGGACAAAACGCGTAAAACACCCGCGCGAAATTCTCAAGAAGGGTGACAAGATAGAGACCATCATTCTCGATATCGACAAGGAGAGCCGCCGCATTACTCTCGGTCTCAAGCAGACCCAGGAAGATCCCTTCTACCACTGGTCAAAGGAATACAAAGAAGGCGCCCAGATCACGGGCAAGATAATAGACATGCCTGCCTCCGGCGTTGTTGTTGCCCTTACAGAGGAAATCGAAGGCTTCATTCCCCAGCAGCAACTTCGCAAGCGCAAAATCAAGAAGATCAAGGATCACTACGAACTCGGAGAAGAACTGCAGCTCATCATTCGTCGCATAGACTCCAAGGCCCGCCGCGTCATTCTCTCTGAGCGCGAGTTCTACCAGAAGACCGAAGAAAAAGAACGGCAGGAAACCGCTCCCATCCGCGCGCCAAGAGGCTTCTCGCTCAAGGATCATCTCGGTGACTTGAGCACGCTCGAGGAAGTCGCAGAAAGGCACGAGTCTGACGAGGAAGAGGAACCAGAAACAGAAATGATGGCCGAGCCCAAGGAAGAGCCTGTGGTTGAAGCTGTCAAAGAACCCGAGGTCGAAGAAGCGCCCAAGAAGAAGACCGTCAGAAAGACAAGGACAAAGAAAGAAGAAGCCGAACCAAAGGCTGAGGAAGAAGAAAAACCGAAGCGCCGCACGACTCGCAAAAAGAAGGAAGAAGAGTAACATAACTTCCTTTATATTTTAATGCCTTCACTCAAAGCCGTAGTGGCCGCGACAGGATGTAAACTGAACCAGGCCGAGGTCGATTTATGGAAGGCTTTGCTTGAAGCACAAGGGTATGAGACTGCAGAAGAGGAGACTTTAGATACAGAGGTCTCGCTCTGTCTCGTAACGACTTGCACGGTTACTGAGCCGGCGGATCGATCGAGCGTCTCGCTCGTCCGCCGGCTCCATCGAAGATTCCCAAACGCCGAAATAAAGGTCACGGGCTGCGGTGCGCAGAACAATCCAGATAAATATTCACTCCTTCCCGGGGTCAGGGAGATAATTCCTTACGAAAGAAAGGAAGCGCTTATAGCGAATACCTGTTTCCGAAGGAATGGTGCAGTCAGTACCATCAAGAGAAACCGTGCATTCTTGAGAATCGGTGACGGCTGCGACCGCAGATGTTCCTACTGTATAGTTTCAAGAATACGGGGACCCTTAAGATCCAAGCCCGCTCATGATGTTCTCAACGAACTTCATTTTCTTTCCGAGGAGGGTTTCGGCGAGGTCGTTCTCGTCGCATTGAACCTTGGCCTCTGGGGAACCGACCGAGGTGAAACTCTTTCAGAATTACTGGAGAGGATTAGCGTGGAGAAAGGTGCTCTTCCACGCATCCGGCTGACGTCACTCGAACCGGATACGATTGATGACAGGCTGATAAGGATAGTGGCTGAGTCAAAAAGGATATGCCCGCACCTCCACATCCCTCTGCAGTCGGGAGAAGACGAGATATTGATGCGAATGAACCGACCCTACACCACTTCGGACTTTGCAAGACTTATTGAAAGGATATTATCGATGTTACCGGATGCCTCGATTGGAACGGATATAATCACTTCCACCCCTGGAGAAGATGAGGAAAGTTTTAAGCACACGCTCGAGTTCGTGCGTTCACTGCCTTTCTCGTACCTGCACGCGTTCACCTATTCGCCGAGACCGGGCACGCCAATGGCACTCGAAAAACGCGGCCCGAATACAAGAGAACGGACAAAAACGTTGAGAACGTTGGGCTCGGAGAAGTCGCTTGAGTACCGGAAGAGATTTGTCGGAAGCCGGAGAGAGGCCGTTGTCCTCTCGAGAACGAGAGTGCTTACCGACAACTATGTGGACGTTCATATTCCATCGACCGACACGGCCGTTCGTTCGCTGACGCAAGTGACTATCACCGATGTCACCGAAAAGGAAACCAAAGGACTTTTTGAAATGTCTATTGGGAGGAGCGCGTGAAGCCTGATCTGAAAGATTGCACGCTCAGGGATCTCGAAAAGGAACTTTCGAAGATAGAACTGCCGGCATTCAGGGCGCGACAGGTCTTCAAGTGGCTCTGGCAAAAGGGTTCAAGAAGTTTTGAGGGGATGACCGATATCTCCAAGCCCCTGCGTGAAAAGCTTACGCAGCGCTTCAGGATTTCAGACTTGAAGGTAAAAGCCCGAACCGGCTCTGCAAAGGAAGGTGCGGTAAAGCACTTGTTCGAACTCGAGGATGGGCTTTCGGTCGAGTCTGTATGGCTCAAGGACGCCGACCGCAGGACAGTATGCGTCTCCACGCAGGTAGGCTGCACACTCGGCTGCACAATCTGCAGAACGGGCCAGATGGGGTTCGCGAGGAACTTGAGACCAGCGGAGATTGCGGGGCAGGTGCTCGAGGTGCAGCGCGGGCAAACGGAGCGCATCACGAACGTCGTCTTCATGGGCATGGGCGAGCCGTTCCTGAACTACGAAGCGACCTTGACTGCGGCGAGGATCCTTAATGAGGATTTCGGCTTAAGCATAGGAGCGCGGAAAATAACGATCTCTACATCGGGGATTGTGCCCGGCATCAAGCGCTTCGCGAAGGAGCCTGAGCAATTCAAGCTCGCAGTATCCTTGAACGCTGCGGATCAGGAGACGCGCGAGCGCATAATGCCCTTCGCAGGGAAATACCCGTTGAACGAGCTTATCCCGGAGGTGAGGAGGTTCGTGGACGCGAAGGGCAAGCGCGTGACGTTCGAGTACGTGCTCCTTTCGGGCGTCAACGACCGCAAGAAGGACGTGGAGAATCTCGAGATGCTTCTGGCCGGAATCCCTTGCAAGATAAATCTCATTCCCCTGAACCCCTTCCCCGGGTGCGCGCTGCGGGCCCCCTCCCCCGCCCACGTGGAGGAGTTCATGCGTTGGATTATGCCCAACCTGCCTGCCGTGACCTTACGCAAAAGCCTTGGCTCCGCCATCCTTGCCGGATGCGGGCAACTGGCTGCACCCCAACAGAATGCTTCGCATTCCGGTGGGGACCCCGAGTAACGCACCCCACGCCGTTGCCTCGCAACGCCGCGGGGACCCCGAATAAAATGGCCGAGTTTTTTTAACCTCAAGTTGACTTCTTAAAACCACTTAAATATACTGAAATCCGTAGGGGCCGACCTCAGTGTGCCCCTTGGGTTATGTATATATCCCATAGGGCATCAGGTCGGCCCGGACAAACTATAAAGGAGGAGCTATGCCCACCGTAAACGGAGAAAACATCGAAGAACTACTTAAGAAATCGTGGAATGATTTCTTTGAGCATTACAACGGTGAGGTAAAAAGATATTGTGAAACTCTGAACATAAAACCTTCTGAGGCTTTTGAGGAACACTGGATGGTTTGGAATGAACATGATTTAGTCTTCCAACTTGGAAAATTACTTTGCAAAAAGCTACAAGATAATGCCTATCTGAATATTGAGCAGCACTTTGAAAAACCTCTAGGGATTTCAACGTTCGAAGATCCTAACTTAAAAAAGAAACTCAGAAAGTTAAAAGAGAAAAGATTAGAGAAAGGGCTGAAGGGTGTGCCTAAACCAGACCTTATCATTGCTGACGAAATAAATCTGGATCACTTTTTATTGTGCGCTGAAGCTAAGTTCTTTCACTATTCGGTCGCTCGCTACGGCAGAAAAGCTACAGACGATATTGATAAGGATATTAAAACCCTCATAGGAATCAAAGATTTGGACATAGCCGAAAGGGTTGTATTCATGCTGTTTGATGACTATTATTGTCATCGCGATCAGAAACAATACAAAGAAATAATGAATATCCTCACAGAAGCAGAAAAACACGGAATAACTATATTGAAATACCCTTAAGTTTGGATAGGGCCGACCTTAAGGTCGGCCCCTACGGTAAATTTCCTCTTGAGGGTGGGAATTTGTGTGTTACGGGTTACGGGGTGTTACGGGGTGTTACGGGTCTTTGCGCACCGGTTCGTGGCAGCAGCCCTCCTCCCCTTCTCCTTCATTGTGAAGGTGGCCGCCACCGCAATGACAACCCTCCTCCCCTTCTCTCTCTTCGTGATGATCATGGTCTGAGCAAGCGTTATCGGAACACGCCTCGTCCGAGCAGTGGTGGGGTTTGCGTGCAATCTTGCGGTACATCCAGAGCCCGAACTGCAGGAGGATCAAAGCGATAAGGATAACAGCGGAGATGGTGTTGACGAGTGGGGGAAGCTCGAAGAGTCCGACAATCTTTCCTGAAGACGAGAAAACCATACCGGATGGAAAGAGAACGTTGTAGAGGAACCCAAGGCCGAGCGAGACGATGGCGATGGATGTGAGGTAGATTATAAGTGATCGTTTTCCGAGCGTTTTGCCTACCACCGTGATCGTGGTCGCGTTGGTCGCAGGACCCGCGATAAGAAAGACGAGCGCGGCGCCCGGCGATATGCCCTTTGCCACGAGTGCGGCCGCGATCGGCAGCGAACCTGTCGCGCAGATGTAGAGGGGGATGCCGATAACGAGCATCAGAAACATCTGGAGCACGGGCGACTTGAAGTACGCGGCTACTATCTGAGGCGGCACGAAGTAGGCGATAGCTCCGCCGATAAGTGTTCCTATTACCAGCCACTTGCCTATATCGGTGACGAGCTCGCCGAAAGAGTAAGCGATCATGGCCCAGGTCTTTGCAAAGAAGCCGTGCGTGTGCTCGTCGTCGGTTGAGTTGCCGCAAACCACGCAGTTATTTTTGCTTATCCTGTTTTTATCGCCGGGCTTTTCCTTGTCGAAGATATTGGCCCCGACACCTGCTGTAAACCCCGCGAGGAATGACGCCGCGATGCGGTAGAGGGTGAAAACGGGTCCCAAGAGGGAGTATGTCGCAAGAATCGAATCAACACCGGTTGTGGGCGTGGAGATGAGGAACGCGAGCGTTGCGCCTTTCGATGCGCCGCTTTGACGAATAGAGGCGGCGGTCGGTATGACCGCACAGGAACAGAGAGGGAGGGGGATGCCAATGAGTGTGGCTTTGAGAACGGACCAGAAGCTTGCACCGCCCAGATGCTTTGCCACTTTTTGCACGGAGATGAAGATGTGCAGAATACCGCCGAAGAGAAAACCCAGGAGCAGGTAAGGAGACATCTCCAGGAGAAGCTGCCAGCTTGCTATGAATACGCCAAACAGCGCCTTCCAGATCCAGGTAAGAATTGCTAACACTCCTCCTCCCGACGCCTACGAATAATTATCATACTGTAATGATAGTAATTTTCAGCCCCCTGTCAACAAGAATGAATGCTACTCGATGATTATTATTATTCAGCGCCTTCTTCTATGGTTACCGTCAGGATATAATCACCTTTTTCAAGGGAGTCGAGCACGTCGTAACCGTCCGTAACCTTGCCGATTATCGAGTACTTGCCGTCGAATTCCGGTATCGCCCCGCGGCAGATGATGAACTGCGAGGAGGTAGTCTGGGGCTTACCGAAGTTAATCATGGAAACGGTTCCGCGTTCGTGGTGAAGGGTTGAGTCTATTTCTTCATTCATGAAGTATGCTTTCCCCTTTATAGTGTAGAAACCCTGCCCGTTGTTTTTGGGGCAGCCGGTCATGATGAACTCCTTGCCTGCACCCATCTGGCCCACGCGCCAGACTTCTCTGTTATTGTAGAAAGTTTCCTTCGCAAGCTTGACGAATTGTTTTACGCATCGTGGAGCCTGCTCGGGGTAGAGTTGGACGCGCATCTTTCCGAGGCCTTCAACTTCAATCACGGCCTGGATGTTTTTTGGGAGTTCGTCTTTTGGATTGGGCTTGCAGCCAACACCGATTAAGGTCAGCATTAAAGCGGCGATTATGATGAGTCGTCTCTGCATTTCATCCTCCTTTATTGATAATATAATATGAAGAATAGGTTAAACGTCAAGTAGTTTGAACACAGACTAAAACAAGATGACTGGTTTTGAATTCACCTGATTTTGAGTCACATACACTTGACATGAATTCAGGTTATGCATATAATCCTTGGTGATAAGTTTCGCTTTCTCCTTAACGTGGAGCAATATACGAAACGTGCGAAATGAAACCGGCGAGATACTAGATGCGGCAATAAGCCGTAATAACAAAGGAGGCGCCCAATGAGCGTACGCAAGGCGGACATAGTAGAAGTTATAGAACGCAAGCTAGGCCCCCGCGTAACAAAGAAGGACATCTCCATGGTGATCAACATATTCCTCAAGGAGATATCTAATCTGCTCGCAGAGGGCAAAAGGATTGAAATAAGAGGATTTGGGGTATTCAAATCCAAGAGGCGCAACTCGAAAATAGCGCGTAACCCGAGAACAGGCAAGGAGATAAACATCCCTGCCCGCCTAGTACCGGTTTTCAAGCCCTCCAAGATTCTAAAACAGGTAGTAACCCAGAAATAAGAATAAACTAAAGAAAGGCCAACAATAGATGCCATGCGGTCGTAAACGTAAGCTGAAAAAAGTAAAACGGCACAAGTTCAAGAAAAGACGCAAGCTCCTGAGAAAGAAACGTAGCTAACGCGCCCGTAGCTCAGACGGACAGAGCATCACGCTCCGGACGTGAAGGCCGTAGGTTCGAGTCCTATCGGGCGCGTTTGAGCTTTCTTTGGAGCATCAATGTGCCCGGTGGATTCATATCAGTTCTGTTGGTGCGTCAAATAATGAGGAAACCTTAAAAAGAGAGGACCAATTTTGGACAAACTCCTCATTACAGGCGGACACCCTCTTCATGGAGAAGTTGCTGTATCAGGTTCCAAGAACGCCGCCTTGCCACTCATGGCGGCGGCGCTCTTGACCGAAGAACCTTGTCGCTTAACAAATGTTCCCTCGCTCGTAGACGTGATCACTATGAGGGAGCTCCTTGACACGATAGGTGTTTGCTCGAATCAATCGAAAGACGGCGTAAAAATAGAAGCAAAAAATCCGGGCATAGAGGCTCCTTACGAGATCGTGCGCAAGATGCGCGCATCCTATTACGTGCTGGGACCCCTCCTGGGCAGGCTTCACGAAGCGAAGGTAGCACTTCCCGGCGGATGCGCCATCGGTGCAAGACCCATTGACCTTCACATCAAGGGGATGGAGAAGCTGGGCGCGGAAGTTATTGTGGAAGAAGGATATGTCCACGCAAGGGCGAAGAAACTTGTGGGCGCAGAGATTTTCCTTGAGGGAACCAAAGGCCCGAGCGTAGGTGCGACCATTAACGTGATGATGGCGGCAGTGCTGGCGGAAGGTGAAACGAGGATCATAGGCGCGGCAGGAGAACCCGAGGTTTCGGCGGTTGCCGCTTTTTTGCGAAAGATGGGCGCAGAGATTGCGGGTGAAGGCACCCACGAAATAAGGATCGAAGGGGTTAAAAAACTTCACGGCGCCGAATTCGCCAATATCCCGGACAGGATCGAGGCCGGAACCTATGCCATAGCAGCGGCGATAACGAGGGGCAGATTGATATTGAGAAACGCCCCCTCCTCCCACATGGGGAATCTGATTCAGCCTTTGCTCGAAGCAGGCGCTGAGATAGAGGCGTCCGGAAACCATCTGACCGTTTCCATGATGAAAAGACCGACCCCGTTGATTCTCAACACGGCACCCTATCCCGGTTTTCCGACCGATATGCAGGCTCAGTTCATGGCCTGGCTGGCTCTCGGCGAAGGAACCAGCATCATCTCGGAGACCATATTCGAGAACCGCTTCATGCAAGCGATGGAGCTACAGCGCATGGGCGCCCAGATAACCCTTAAAGGAAACACTGCGGTAATAGAGGGTACGGATAAGCTCTCGGGCACCGAGGTCATGGCTTCTGATTTAAGGGCTTCCGCCTCTCTCGTTCTCGCTGGGCTTGCCGCCAAGGGTATGACGACGGTTTCGAGGATTTACCACCTGGACAGGGGTTACGAGGGGCTCGAGCGCAAGCTCGAAGCTGCGGGCGCCCAGATAGAAAGGATCTCCGCACCTGGAGAGGAATGAAGCGTAAGTTCGTAATGGTCGGGGATGTGGGAATAGGCGAGGGCTATCCGGTGGCCGTGCAGACGATGACGAAAGGGAATACGCGAGACGTAAAGGGAATTGTACGGGAGATTGGACGCGCAAGTCGAGCGGGTGCCGAGCTTATAAGGATCGCGGTACCTGACGAAGAAGCGTTACTGGCTTTCAGGCGGATTGTGGCCTCTACCCGTGTGGCTGCCACCGCGGCGGTCGGTACCGCGGCCCCCCCCATGATTGCGGATGTTCATTTCAATTCAAAACTTGCGCTCGGAGCGATCGAGGCCGGTGCAAACAAATTAAGGATAAACCCCGGCAATATCTCCTCTAAAAAAGAGCTTAAGGAGATAGCGGACAGGGCAAAGGAGAGAGGCATTCCAATAAGGATAGGCGTCAATGCAGGCTCCCTGCCCCAGGGGATACTCGCGAAGTTCAAGCATCCGACTACGGAGGCAATAGTTGCCGCACTTTCGGACTCGGTCAAGCTGTTCGAGGACTTCGGGTTTACGGACCTCGTACTCTCGGCAAAGTCTTCGGATGCGAGAACGACCATTGACGTTTACCGCCAGATGCGGAAAAACTTCCCCTATCCCCTGCACCTTGGCGTGACCGAGGCCGGCCTGCCATTCGAGGGTGTGATACGGTCGACCGCGGCGATGGCTCCATTATTATTGGAGGGAATCGGAGACACTATCAGGATATCGCTGACCGGAACCGTAGTTCACGAAGTGACGGCATGCTGGGAGTTGTTGGACAGCCTGGGACTGAGGAAGAGGAGGGGAGTACGATTGGTCTCATGCCCTGGCTGCGGCAGAACGGAAATCGAGTTGGTGAGACTGGCAAAAGAGGTTCAAGCGAGACTCAATCGAGTGGAGAAGTCGATGACGGTGGCTGTTATGGGCTGTGTGGTCAACGGCCCGGGCGAGGCAAGAGAGGCGGACTACGGAATAGCGGGCGGAAAGGGAAAAGGAGTTATTTTCCGGAAAGGCGAGGTTGTAAAAACGGTGTCCGAGGAAAAGCTGGTGGATACGCTCGTAGAGTTGATAGAAAAGGACGTTGTTTAATAACGTCCAAATTGTAAATACCCAATATCACATCTTTTCAAGGACGTAGATGCTCCAGGGTGCAATACTTGTCTCGTTTACCCAATCGAACGGCTCGTCCGACCTGCCGAGAGGATTGTGCAACTCGAGGACTTGAAGACCGGACGCCTCGTATGTTTCGCGGTACTCCTTGTCCGGCCAGAGGATATCGACCGCAGGCCTGGGGTCGCCGATTGCGGTCACGATTATGCGTACTTCGTCACCGGGCTTGGCGCGGGCGTTTTCAGGAAAGTCCTTCGTGGAGAAAGACGCCCATTCGTGAAGGTATATCTCGGGCGTGGAAACGAGGTTGATAATGCATCCGGAGGGCTCGAGAACTCGCGCCATCTCGCGGAAGAGCGCCACTTTCCGGCTCGGGTCGGGATGTTATCGAACGTGAAGGCCGAGAGAACGAGGTCGAAGGATTCATCTGGAAACCCGGAGAGGTCGGCGTCACGAACAAGGCGGTAGTCGCCTTTGGGGTCAAGCTCATACGCCCGTTTGATCATCTCCTGTGAGATGTCCGCGCCGACTGCATCTAAACCCAGACTGCTGAGGAATCGAGTTGAGCGTCCGGTTCCGCAGCCTATGTCGAGCGCTTTTCGCCCTCCTAGTCCTCCTTCCCCCGATATATGGCGGGAGATAAGTTCGGGCAGGTCCCGGAATGCAAGGTAGTAGGTTCCCGGGAACTCGAGCCTGGCGTATGCCGCCGCGTAAGCGTCGTCCTCGTAAGTGTTCTTGAAGTCCATCGGATTTTCACCTCATTTTGTGGGGAATATACGGCTTTCCGGATGGTTGTCAATTATATTCGTAGGGGCGGACTTTCAGGTCGGCCCGATTATTTCTCATCGGGCTTTATGAAAATTAAAACATTTATCTGAGTTACAAGTGTTCTCTTATGAGTTGAATCGCACAAAATGAACAATTTCCGAGCATTGAGGCCATCCAAAGAGCAACAATGCCAGTTATAAAGATACCTATGATTAATAGTACCCGTTTAAAAGTCCTGTTGCCTGTCTTATCTGTTAGGAAAAAAATCAAGAGCATTAAACCACTATAAACTACCAGTACGGGAATAAAAAATAAAAACGATTCGTTCAACACTTTCCACATTACGATTCATTTTTTTCTATAGAGCTTTTTATACGCTTTTCAGGAAGCGTATTTGAAAATAGCACTAATGGTTTTTTACTAGAACCAAGAAGTGTCTTTTATCTCACCAGTTCTTACAGTGTAAGATGCAGAATCCTTTCCTGCAAGAGTTGCATAGAATGCATAAAGAGTTATCGTGTCATATTGCGGAACCAAATCAGAATAAGGTACGCTACAACGAACAAACGTAGCAAAATAGTTGTAATCCGGCTGTTGTTCAGGGATACAATAGCAATAATACCCTTCACTTTTCAAAACACCTGGCCAACTTCCGGTAAATACAAGCTTGACCTCACACAGTGAATCATACTCACTCCAGATATTTACAGTAATCAATGCCCCAGTTATTTCAATGGTAGGTGGAATATCCTCGCCTTGCCCCAACCATGCAGTATCAGAATACATTTGTTGATCTAGCCATCTGACCAACGCATAGAAGTGACCGTCCCATGTTACAGGATGCCGCCAATCCACAGGTATCTGTGCCGAGTAAGTTGAATCCCCATCAATCCAAACCGTGTCTGTACATACGAGAGAATCCTCGCCGTAGGCTAGGCGGTGAATATCAACGTAGACATTACCTTGACCTTTGGCATCAAACTGGATTCCCCATGTCGATTGCGGCAGGGTGTCCAGGACTCCAGAGTTGATAGAAAGAACTTCAACCTTGCCAACATTGCTGCATCCACCGGCAAATAAAAGTCCTATTGTAAAGTAAAGAATTTTTTTCACTACTCCTCCTAGTTTCAAACATTCTACGCTTTTTGACAATCTTTGTCAAGGCTGACGAAAAGGTAGAGGTACTCTCCTCCCCCTTGACGGGGGAGGCTGGGAGGAGGTGAAGCTGTGTTTTAAAGATGATTCCAAAATATTAGGTTTCACCTTGCCCCCTCCCCCTTCCCATCAAGGGAGGGGAGGAACCTTCAGCATCCTCAGGATGACTGCCTACCGACTGATACCCCCTTCTCTCCTCTCAAAAAACGACGGTGGGGAACCGGCGTTTTCCGACCCGGAAATGTGGATAACTTTGCAATTCACGAATGCACGAACACATACGGAAAATTAAGAAAATCGTCAATTTCGAGATAAGTTGTTGGTTATTTTAGACTTGTGGCGATTTTTGAATCGAGTCCGAATTGGGCTTAGGGGGCTTGACAAGTGGGGAAAAATATATACAATGTGGTTATGAATGGTGATTCGTGGGGCAGAAATGCGATTTCGTGGACAGTTCAAGTATTCGGTAGACCATAAGGGCCGGGTTGCCATACCCGCCCAGTTCCGCCGGGCACTTGACGCCGCGAACCAGCGCACCCTGGTTCTCACTAAAGGCTATGACGGCGAGATAGAGGTACATCCCCTGTCGGAGTGGGAGGGATACGAGGACGAGGTGCTTCTTGCCATTCCGAGACACAAAAGAGAAACCAGACGCTTCATGCGGCGCCGTGCCGCCGCCGCCGCAGAGGTGGAACTCGACTCCCAGGGTCGCATAATGCTCCCCCGTCATCTTATAGAGTATGCGAGTCTCGAGGCCGAGGTGGTCATAAGCGGCGCTATAAGTCATTTCGAGATATGGAATCCCGAGACCTTTGTCCGGTTCGACCAGGAATCGGAACAAAGCCAGGAGGAGGATTCTGAAAACCTTGAAAAGTATCTTTCTCAAGGGAGAAACCCATGAAAGCTATAATCAAAAGAGTCGAGAGCGTTCCTTTCGTGAACCTTTCCGGCGAATTAGGCGAAGAGGATTTTGAAGAGCTCGGGGCGCTTTTTACGGGGCTTCTGGCGGCAAACGAGTTAAGCGTTGTCATCAATCTCGCCGGATGCGACCATATACAGACAAACCTGATACCGGAACTCATCAATTTCAAGCGCCGCTTCAACGAGCGCGGCGGCGACATCAAGCTCATAAATGTATCGGATTATATCAATTCCCTGTTCAGTCTTTACGGTTTTCATCCCTTCGATATCTACCCATCCAAGCAGGCGGCGCTCAAGAGCATAGCGCGCCTGACCGTTGCGAAAGGTATCGGTGGATGAGTTCCACAAGACTGTCTTGCGTGAGGAGATAGTGCAGGCACTCGCGCCCGGCCCCAAAGGGGTGTACGTCGACGCCACACTCGGCGGAGGCGGTCATGCCGAGGCGCTGCTTGCCAAGGGAGCAGGAAAGCTCATCGCACTGGACATGGATGGGGAAGCCCTCGCCCATGCAGGCCAGAGACTGGCGTGCTTCGTCGAGCGGCTTTCCCTCCACAATAAGAACTTCAGGTATCTGGACGAGGTTCTCGGTGCGGAGGGGATTAAGGGAGTGGACGGGGTGGTGTTCGACCTCGGGCTCTCCTGGCACCAGGTACGCTCGAAGAAGAGGGGATTCAGCTATCGGGTTGAGGAGGGCGAGGAGGACGAGGAGGGTGGTTCACTCGATATGAGATTCGATGCGGAAGGAGGGGGTCCTACCGCGCTCGACATAATAAGGAAGGAAAAGAGGGAGGTCCTGGAAAGGATATTCCGGGAGTATGGGGAGGAGCCCTTCGCGAAAAGAATCGCGCAGGCTGTATCTGAGAAACGCCATTCGATAAGGTGTGCGAGCGATCTTGTGGAATTATTGAAGACGATTGTCGGCGAGCGAAGGCTTCGCAAGACCTCCATGCGGGTTTTTCAGGCCTTAAGGATAGCGGTCAACGACGAATTAGAGAATCTTGAGAAGGGGCTCAGAACGGCAATAGCCCATCTTGCACCGGGCGGAAGGGTAGCGGTCATAGACTATCACTCCCTTGAGGCAAGGATCGTCAAAAGAGTTTATAAGGACGCTATAGCCCAGGGTTCGTACAGAAAGGTCGGTTCCAAGCCGGTAGTTGCTTCCGAGGAGGAGCAGAGAAGAAACCCTGCAAGCCGCAGCGCCAGATTAAGGATATTGGAGAGGATATGAAAAAGATATTGCTAGTCATTGCAGGTGTGGGTTTGATGCTTGGTTATGTTTTCATGCGCGCGGCAAACAACAATCTCGCGGGAAAGGTCGCCGATCTGGAGCGCCGCTCGCAGATACTGGAGGAAAAGCTTGAACGCGAGCGAATAGCGCTATCTAAGGAGCTTGTGGTCACGAATCTGGAACCACGCGCCCGCTCGCTCGGTCTTTGCTACCCCTGGGAAGTGGATGGGTCGCACTAAAGTTCTGGGAGGCGTGCTGTGCTTCCTTGCCCTGGGCGTTCTCGGCTATGCGTTCTACCTTCAGATAATACTAGGTCCCAAGTTTGCCGAACAGGCACGGGCCCAGCATGAAGAACACATCGAACTCCTGCCCAAAAGGGGAAAGATATTCGACCGCAACGGCACACCGCTGGTGACTGATGAAAAGGCCGCATCAATATACGCGCTTCCGCAGTATGTCACGGATATCCCGAAGGCTGCCCGGATTCTATCAAAGTACGGGATAGGCTCCCCCACTATTATCGAGCGTTATCTTAGGACGCGCAAGAGCTTCTTCTGGCTTGCCCGCAAGTGCAATTACGAGAGGACATGCGCGCTAAAGAATGAACTCGATAAGGCGGGTCTATCGAATGCAATAAATATGGAAGAGGAGGCGCGCAGGATTTACCCGTGGGATGAAGTGACCGGAAGCGTTGTCGGCTTTGTCGGCGGCGAGCACAAGGGACTTGCGGGGATCGAATTCGCATTGGACTCGCTTCTTTGCGGTCAGGAGGGTTCGGCGATATACCAGCGCGACGCGCTCGGAAGGGACCACCCATCCACAGCTTTTCCTTTGAAAGAGGCCGTGAACGGCTCGGATGTCACTCTGACCATAGACCTCGACATTCAAAGCATCGCATACGAGGAACTAAAGGCAGCCTGCGATACTTTCAAGGCCAAGAGAGGTTACTGCGTGGTGATGGACCCCGAAACGGGCGAAATACTGGCAATGGTCGATTATCCCGACTTTGCACCGCAGAGCTTCGCGAGCTTTCCCAGGGAACGCTGGAACATGGGTGCTGTTACTGACGAGTTCGAACCAGGTTCCGTCTACAAGCCTGTGGTCGCGGCAATTTGTATCGAAGACAAGCTGGCAAAGCGCTCGGAGTGGGTTCCTACCGGTGGTGGAATAGTGGTTCAGGGCCGAAAGATATCGGACATTCACGGCAGGGCCGGGTTCAGCTTTGACGACGTTTTTGCGCTCTCGAGCAACATAGGGACCGCGAAACTCGCACTTAGATGCGGCACAACGAGGTTTTATGAGGTCTCAAGGCTCCTGGGTATAGGCGTCCCCACAGGGATAGGTCTTCCCGGCGAGGCCTCAGGCAAGCTTGACAGACCCGGCGAGATGACCGAACTTCGCCTCACTAACAACGCCTTCGGACAGGGACTTTCGCTCACCACTCTGCAGCTTGCCGCCTTGTATTCGACGTTCGCTGCAGGCGGAGTTTATCACACACCAAGGCTCATCAAGAAAATCGAAAAGGACGGCAGACTCGTCATGGAAACGAAGGACAAGGTTTTGCGCAGGGTGTTTTCAAAAGAGACTTCCGATCAGGTCTCGGAGATTCTGGAAAAGGTGGTGGACGAGGGAACGGGCACATCTGCAAAGATAAAGGGCATAGAGGTATGCGGTAAAACAGGCACCGCGCAGAAGTCTGTTCCAGGAGAAGGTTACTCTGCAAGTCTTTCAACGGCTTCGTTCGCCGGGTACTTGCCGCGTTCGAATCCCAGGCTTCTTGCCGTTGTGGTTATAGATGAACCGGCTCTCGGCCGCTTCGCAGGCGAGATAGCCGCGCCCTGCTTTCAGCATATCATGGAAAGAACACTGCGTTTGCCGCGTTACCAGGAGATAAGATTAGAAGCCGCAGAGGCGCAAAAGACACTGGCCGCAACAGGGGGAGGCAGATGAAACTTTCCGATCTTCTCAAGGGTTTGAAAGGCATAAGACTGCATGGCAGCGATGGTGTTGAGATTGAATCCATATCTTACGACTCGAGAAAAGTCGGAAGCAAAGCTTTGTACGTCGCAATCACAGGCCTTAGGACCGATGGCCGCCGCTTCGCCCAGGACGCAGTAGAACGCGGCGCGACGGCCATCGCTTCTGAATCAATAGACGGTTTGCCGACCGCTGAGGCATTGATAGAGGTCGCGGATCCCAGAAAGTTTCTTGCCGAGGTCTCCGCGAGGTTTACGAACTATCCGGACAGGGAAATGACCGTGATAGGAGTGACAGGCACCAACGGCAAAACCACGACTACTTATCTTCTGGAAAGTATTCTCAGGGCGGATAGATTGCGGACCGGGATCATCGGCACTACGGGATTCTTTGACGGTGAATCCTGGACAAAGCTCGAGCATACGACTCCGGAGAGCGCGGATCTGTGGAGTATTCTTGCAGGAATGAGGGATTCGGGATGCAAGGCCTGCGCAATGGAGATATCTTCACATTCGATAGAACTCAACAGGGTCTGGGGTCTGGACATTGATGCCGCGATCTTTACGAACCTGACACAAGACCATCTTGATTTTCACAAGGACATGGAATCCTACAAAAAGGCCAAGTTCAGGCTTTTCGACGAGCTGAAGTCGGACGCGGTCTCGGTTATCAATGCCGACGATGCGGCCGGCCTCGAGCTGCTTGAACAGTTGAGAGGGAAAAGAACTATTTCTTTCTCAACCCTAACGAGAGAGTCGGATTTGTGGATAGAAGTCGAGTACGCGAACCTTGAGGGCACGGCCCTCGTGATACACTACCGTGGATTGGCCCTGCCTTGCTTCCTGAGGCTTCCGGGACTCCATAATGTGAGCAACCTTGCTGCGGCTGCCGGAGCCGCATTGAGCATCGGTATCGAGCCTGAAGCGCTTAAGAAAGGGGCGGAAGCTCTCTTGCGCGTACCCGGTCGTTTTGATCGTGTTGAAAACGAAAGGAAATTCTTCATTTTTGTCGATTACGCACATACCCCGGACGCTCTCGAGCATCTTATCAAAACGGCGAGGGAACTCGGACAAGGTCGCGTGATAACACTCTTCGGCTGCGGCGGCGATCGCGACAGAGGGAAAAGACCTCTCATGGGAAAGATCGCTTCGGATCTCTCCGATTACGTGTTCGTGACTTCGGACAACCCGCGTACCGAGAAACCGATCGAGATAATAGAAGAAATACTTCAAGGAGTGAAGGGGAATAGCTTCAAGGTAATTGAAGACAGGCGGGAAGCCATATTCGAGGCCGTGCGATACCTTGAACCTGGAGACGCCCTCCTTATCGCAGGCAAGGGCCACGAGGATTATCAGATAATCGGGACGACCAAGGTACATTTCGACGACCGTGAAGTCGTCAAGGAGGCTTTGCTTGCTCTCCCTTGAAGAAATAATCAGTGTGACGAAAGGCAAAGCTCAGGGTATTGAGGACGTCTCTTTGAGGCCGACAGGTGTATCCACGGACTCGAGAACGATCGCACAGGGTGAGCTCTTTGTCGCGCTTCGTGGGCCGAACTTCGATGGACATGACTTCCTCGAAAACGCCATGGGTAAAGGCGCGCTTTCGGCGCTTGTATCGAGTGACATGAAGATGCCCAGGACGATAGTAGTAAAAGATACGCTTTTCGCCCTCGGAGAGATAGCCCGGGCGCACCGGGCGAACATTAACATCCCGGTCATCGTTATCACCGGAACAAATGGAAAAACAACAGTCAAGAATCTTCTCAAGGCTCTTCTTTCCGTTCGCTACAAGACCTACGCCAACAGAGGAAATCGCAATAATCTGATAGGTCTCCCCCTGTCTCTTCTTGAGATTGACGAATCGTTCGAAGTCGCCGTTATCGAAGCTGGCATAAGCCAAAAGGGGGAACTCACAAGACTCTGTAACATTGCGGCTCCCACACACGGGCTCATAACGAACATCGGACCCGGTCATCTCGAGGAACTCGGCAGCATCGAGAATGTTCTGGAAGCTAAATGGGAACTCGGGCAGGCTATAGCACGCTTAAGCGGAACCCTTTATCTGAACAAGGATTATCCAGAACTCATGAAACGTTCGAGTAACGAAGGTATTACACCCGTTACATTCGCGGTCCAGAGCAATACCGACTTTACGCCTGAAAACGTTCTCTATGGAGTGAACGGAACCAGTTTCAAAATCAAGGATCAGTCGTTTACTTTACCCCTTCTTGGAGCCGGAAACCTGGTAAATGCTTTAGCGGCTTTAACCGTTGCGGTGAAAGGATTCGGCCTGACACTCCTTGAAGCGGCAACCGTCCTTACCGAAGCAAGACCGGAGAAGTGGAGACTTGAACTCAGAGAAGTCGGCGATATTCACTTACTACTGGATTGTTACAATGCAAATCCAGTATCAATGAAGGAAGCCTTCAGCTTATTCACGCTCTTCCCCGCACCAAGGGTGGCGGTTCTCGGAGCAATGCTCGAACTCGGAGAGGAAACGACGAGATATCACGAAGAAGTCATAGAAATGGCCCGCGACACCGCTGATCTCGTAATAGTGACCGGACCACATGCTGAGCTCTACCCTCCGCATGAGGGAATATTGATTATTCCGGACAAGCAGAAAGCTGCAGAGGAACTTCGGAAAAGACTTCTCCCCGGGGCAAGCGTGCTTGTAAAGGGCTCTCGCGCATGCGCTCTGGAGGACGTCGTGGCCCAAATATGGGGGACACCTTGATATATCTCTTAGCAAAATGGCTGCAGCCGGTATTCTCTCAGGCAAACCTGTTTCGCTACATAACGTTCCGCGCCGCTCTGGCTGCAGGGTTCGCCATCCTTATTCTAGTTATTTTTGGAAGACCGGTTGTGAGAAGAATAAAGAGAATGGGTCTTGGCGAGGAGATTTACGAGGAACTCCCGGAGACGCATCGCAAAAAAGCGGGCACGCCATCCATGGGTGGGCTTCTCGTGGTCGCTGCGATAATATTCTCGTTACTGCTCTTCGCAGATATCAGCAATCCTTACGTAATTCTTTCCATCGTGATTCTTGCGGGCATGGGGTTTTTGGGGTTTCTGGACGACTACATAAAGTTGCGCAAGCACAAACGTGGTCTCGAAAAAAAATGGAAGTTCCTCGGACAGGCGCTGCTCGCTCTCGGTGTGAGTCTTTACCTGTATTTCTTTCCTGAGAGCGAAATGCTGCGCTCTTCGACAAACGTTCTCTTTTTGAAAAATTACGTTGTCCAGATGGGCATCTTTTATATACTTTTCACGAGCTTCATAGTGGTCGGTTCGGGCAATGCCGTCAACTTCGCAGACGGGCTTGACGGTCTTGCCATTGGTTTGATTGCCATAGCCGCGGCCGCATTTGCGGCCCTCGCATACGTGGCAGGTAACGTAAAAATATCGGAATACCTGAATGTTCTCTACATACCAAACGCAGGTGAAATGGCCGTGGTCTGCGCGGCCGTCGTGGGCGCAGGCCTCGGATTCTTATGGTTCAATACCCACCCGGCTTCCATTTTCATGGGTGACACCGGCTCTCTTCCCCTCGGCGCGCTTCTCGGTTTTATTGCCGTAGTCGTAAAGCAAGAGATTCTTCTTGGGATCATCGGCGGCGTGTTCGTTCTCGAGATGATATCGGTTATCCTTCAAATAATATGGTTCAGGGCAAGCAAGGGGAAAAAGAGACTCTTTAAGAAAGCGCCTTTGCATCACCATTTTGAGATGGTAGGATGGGTCGAGTCCAAGATTGTGGTTCGGTTCTGGATTTGGGGAATTCTTTTCGCGCTCGCAGGCCTTGCAACCTTGAAGGTGAGATGATGAAAGTTGTTGGAATTATTGGACTCGGTAGAGTGGGCCGCACCCTGCTGGCGTATCTTGCAGATGGCAGGGCAGGAAAAATTCTCATCTACGACGAGAATCCTGAAGTTTTTTCGAACAGGTATGTGGCAGAGTTGATCAAGAAAGGAAACGTTGCGAGAGTTGAAGATCCCCTGGGGTTGAAAGATGCGGAGCTTCTCATAAAGAGCCCCGGAATATCTAATGAGGCGAAATGGGTATTGGAGCTTGATAGAAGCGGTGTTACGATGATCGACGAGATTGAATTCGTCTGGACAGAGCTTGGAAAACCAAAGACGATAGCCGTCACAGGCACGAACGGCAAGTCCACGACGACGGCCTGGACGGCTGAGATTCTTAAAGGGGCTGGCCTTAACGTATTTTGCGGCGGCAACCTGGCGCCGGGCAGACCTTTCTCGGAGGCGCTCTCGGATAGGCCCTATGACGTCTATGTAATAGAAATATCCACGTTCCAGCTCGAACGATGCCCTTCTTTCAGGCCCGATATCGGAATACTCACGAATATCACGGCAGATCACCTCAATCGGCATTCGATAGAACAGTACGTGGATCTGAAGCTCTCACTCTTCAAAAACAACACACCGCAAGACGCAGCGGTTTTGAATGCCGATGATCCCTTGACATCAAGTAACATTGATAAGGTCAAAGGCAAGCGGTTATTCTTCTCTCTCTGTGAAAAAAATAAGGATACATACCTGAAAGACGGGCAAATAATGACGCGAGACGTGGCGATAGCCCGCGCGAACGAACTCAAGCTTCCCGGTTTACACAACGTTGCCAACGCACTGGCCGCGTCGGCGGCTGCCCTTGAATACGGCATCAATCCTGGAGAAATTCGAAAAGGTTTGACAGGCTTCAAGGGTCTCCCCCACCGCATGGAATATCTTGGTGAACTGGATGGGAAAAAGGTCTATAACAACTCGATGTGCACCAATCCTGAGGCTTTCTACCACTCGGTTAAAAGCTTCGAAGAAGACGTCATCGTTATAGCGGGCGGAACCGAGAAGAATTTGCCTATAGAACCATTCATAAGAGGTGTGAAGGAAAGAGTAAAATTTCTTGTCCTCTTCGGCGAAAACGCCGAAAGACTGGCCGAGATTCTGCGCAACGACTCGCAGTTCTCCTCCTACGTTATAGTCGAATCATTGAGGGCCGCCCTCGATGCGGCCCTCAATGCCAGCAAGAAAGGCGAAAGAATCATATTCGCGCCCGGTTTTGCGAGTTTCGGTAATTTTAAAAACTTTGAGGAAAGAGGCCATGCCTTTATTCAAGAATTCAGAGAACGTTCGAAGCGAGTCTAACTCGGGATTTCTCGCTATCGTGATAATGCTCGTCGGATTCGGGCTCGTTATGGTATTTTCGTCGAGTATATACCTTGCGAACAATGACCCCCTGTACTTCCTTAAGAACCAGGCCATAAGAATAGCCGTGGCTCTTGTTTTCTTCATTCTCGGTCTGAAAGTTCCTTATCGTTTTTGGGGAAAGATAAGCGGGATACTCGTCGTTCTCTCAACAATAGTACTCATAGTCGTCCTCATTACGGGCAGAACCGCCGGAGGTGCCACTCGCTGGCTCAGCATACTGACCTTTTCCATGCAGCCGTCGGAGTTCGTGAAAATCGCTCTGTTGATATACCTGGCCAATTTCTTCGGAAAGCGAGAGGAGGCTCCGCGCGACTTCAAGCATTACACCCTCCCCCCCATTATTGTTTCGGGATTATTGCTGGGGTTGATCGTTCTGCAACCAAACGTCGGTACGGCAACCGTTCTCGCAATTCTTGTGGGCTTCGTAATGTTCCTCTCAGGAGTCAAGCTTCGTTACCTCTTGGTTCTGGCATTGATAGTGGCGGGTGTATTCATCCTGGTCGTCAACGTATTTCCGCATGCACACGCACGAGTATCGGGATTCCTGGGGCAAGGCAACTACCAGCTTGACCAGGCACGTATAGCGATGGGATCGGGCGGGCTTTTCGGAGTCGGACTGGGCGGCGGCAGACAAAAGTATCTGTTTTTGCCTCAGCCTCATACCGACTTCATATTCGCGGTGATAGGTGAGGAACTGGGATTTATGGGCATTGCCGGGCTTACCTTGCTGTTCGTCCTTTTCATGTTCAAGGGTCTTAAGCTCGCGACACGCACCGACGATGCCTTCGGCAGATATTTAGGCTCATCACTTGTTGTGATGATCTTCCTTTACTTCATTATCCATGCGGGAGTAAGCATGGGACTCTTACCGACCACAGGACTCCCACTTCCTTTTATCAGCTTTGGAGGATCCGCTCTCACGTCCAACCTCATGGGCATCGGAATCCTCTTGAATATCAGTCGTGCAAAGGAGCAATCATATGCGAGCGATTCTCGCCTGCGGTGGAACCGGAGGCCATATCTTTCCGGCGCTAGCCCTCGCCCATGAACTCTTGGAAAAGGGCTGGACTCTTCTTTTCGCTACAGACCAGCGCGGGGCCGCATTCGTTGCTGGAAATCAAGATATGGAGTTTGAAGTGATACCTGCAGCCGCTTTCTTCGGGCGATCGCTCGTGAAAAAGATAGGAGCCGGTTTCGAGTATTTAAGAGGTCGCGGTAAAGCCGCAGAGATAATCAAAAGATTCGGGCCGGATGCAGTGGTTGGCGTGGGTGGTTACACAAGCTTTCCTTTGATACGCGCGGCTGCCTCAAAGAGGATCCCCTATTTTCTGCTCGAACAGAACTCCGTTCCCGGCAGAGTTACGAGGCTCGCGGCCAAGGGCGCAAAGGAAGTTTTCTCGGGAATTCCACTTACGGAGTCACTGAAAGGAAAAATCACGTTCACCGGAAATCCGCTGCGGAAATCGGTAATCGTCGATGGGAACAACAAAGGAAACGTGATACTCATACTGGGCGGCAGCCAGGGCGCTAAATCACTGAACAATCTCGGATATCATCTTGCGAGTGCGATGTCTTCTGAAAAATTTGTAATAGTAACCGGGAAGCGTGACTATCAGGAGATGGCTTCGATGCCCCAACTTCCGAATCTTAGGCTCGTGGAGTTCACCGATCATCCGCAGGATCTTTACAGAATCGCAAAAGTCGCGATATCGAGATCGGGCGCAATGGTTCTATCCGAACTGCTGGCGAACGGAATACCCACGATATTTGTTCCCTTCCCCTATGCGGTCGACGATCACCAGAAGCATAACGCACTCTGGGCAAGCAGCAACGGGGCCGCTTTGACGATAGAGGAAAAGGATATCGACGGAATCGAACCTGCCCTGCGAACCCTTCTAGGTGATCAATCGCGACTGGAGAAGATGTCGGAAGCTTCGCGCTTGCTGGTTCCGCGAGAGGCCGCATCGGTGATAGCCGAAAGGATTGAAATATGTTTGGCCGCGTAACTCACATACACATGATAGGAATAGGCGGGATAGGAATGAGCGGCATTGCCTATATCCTTCACAATCTTGGTTTCAAGGTTGCAGGCTCGGATGTAACGAAGTCTGAAGTGACCGAGGGATTGAGAAAAGCAGGCATTCGGGTGGAGATTGGTCACCGCAAGGCAAACTTGCAGGAGGCGGACGTTGTCGTTATATCTTCGGCAGTGAAACCTGCGAATCCTGAGATAAAGGCAGCAAAGGAGAGGGGGGTACCCATTATAGGTCGCGGCGAAATGCTCGGCGAGTTGATGCGCATGAAGTATTCGACTGCGATCGCCGGCACTCACGGCAAGACGACGACCTCGTCACTGATAAGCTTCATGCTTGAACTGGGCGAGCTCGATCCGACATCCATCATCGGCGGCAAGGTTCTCGAGATGGGTTCAAACGCCAAGATGGGCAAAAGCGAATATCTTGTCGCTGAGGCTGATGAGAGCGACCGGTCGTTCCTGCACCTTTTCCCGACCATTGCAGTCGTGACCAATATCGAGGCCGAGCATCTGGATTATTACAAGAATTTTGATGACATAAAATCCTGCTTCAAGGAGTTCGTCGAAAAAATACCCTTTTACGGCCTGGCCGTGCTTTGCGGAGACGACGAGGGAGTGCGTTCGATTTTACCCGATCTCGCTGTACGAAAAATAACGTACGGTCTCGGAAACGAAAACGATGTAAGACCCATGTGGAGACGCAGCGAGGGCTGGCGTTCAAGGTTCGTCATGCGCTTTGACGAAAAGCTTTACGAGTTCGAACTCAACCTTCCCGGTGAGCACAACATCCAGAACGCGCTTGCGGCAATCGCCGTGGCACGGGAGCTCGGCGTATCCCCTCTTGTCATGAAGGAAGCTCTGTCACGATTCAGGGGTGTTCGCAGACGCATGGAAAGAGTCGACGAGAGGGCAGGTGTGACATTCATCGACGACTACGGACACCACCCGACCGAGATAGCGGCGACGATAAAGGCACTGCGCGGTGTATTCCCCGAACAGCGGCTGCGTGTGCTCTTTCAGCCCCACCGGTTCACGCGAACGAAATTCCTGCACAAGCTTTTCGGAAAGGCTTTTCTGGATGCCGACGAGGTGGTGTTGACGGATATTTACAAGGCCAGCGAAAGGCCAATACCTGGGATCAGCTCGGAACTGATTCTTGAAAGCATCAAGCGTGACGCTTCAAAAGTAAAAGCCCAGGTAATTTCGGACAGAAAGAAAATTGTCGATTATTTCAGTGAAACCTTAACCCCCGGGGACGTATTCCTCACCCTGGGCGCTGGTGATGTATGGAAGATTGGATCAGCCATTTTAGAAAGAATGTCCTCCACGCTCTGAAAGGTACCGCTACCTTTGGAGCCCGGATGTCGGAGCATACTACGTTCCGCATTGGAGGCTCAGTTTCCGTGTTTGTCGATGTCGGGGCGGTCGACGATCTCGCTCTCATTTACGAGTTTATCTCGAGACACAAGGACGTTGGGTGGCAAATACTCGGCGGCGGGAGTAATGTTCTTTATCCCGAGCGCTTCGACGGCATCGTTGTACACCCCGGAGCCGGGTTATCGAAGATTAAGAAAGAGGATGATTTTGTGATTGCGGGTTCGGGAGCCGATCTAATGCACGTCATAAAGCAGGCGGCCGAATGGGGTCTTGGAGGCATGGAATTCGCCGCAGGCATTCCCGGGAGTATAGGCGGAGCCGTCAAGGGAAATGCGGGCGCGTTCGGGCATTCGGTCTCGGAACGTGTTGAGTTGGTGAGAGGATTTAACATGAAGGAAGGCAGAACAGTAGAGATTCCGTCGGAAGATATTGAATGGTCATACCGAAAGTCTGGAATCGATAACGGCATATTCTTGACCGGGATTAGAATGAAGTTAGACAAATTGCCTGTAAGCGAATGCATGGACGAGATTGCACGCGTGCTCGCACAAAGGATGGAGAAACACCCGTCGGAACCGTCTGCGGGAAGCGTGTTCGTCAACCCGAAACCGCCGGATGTTACGGCGGGCAGGCTGATTGAGGAATTGGGCTTCAAGGGCCGAAGAATCGGCGACGCCATGTGTTCGCCGAAACACGCAAACTTTATCGTCAACTTGGGAAAGGCCACACAGGAGGACGTGCTGGCTTTAATGAACGAAATCAAGATTGCGGTCAAGGAACACTTCGGAATAGAACTCCGGGAGGAGATAAGAATTGTGAACGCAACAAGCATTGGAGGTTCTTAATGGCTAAAGGCGAAAGAATCGTCGGCCTTGACCTTGGCACGACCAAGGTCGCCGCGGTGATCGCCGAGCTGGATGACAACCTCGAGCCGCGTATCGTTGGTGTTGGACTCGCTCCCTCACGCGGTATGCGGAGGGGAACTGTGGTCAATCTTGAGCAGACGGTTGAGTCGGTGAAGCGCGCCATCGGCGAAGCCGAACGAATGGCCGGCTGCAAGGTTGACTCGTGCTACGTCGGAATCGCAGGCAGTCATATTTCGAGCATGAACTGCCGCGGCGTTGTAGCAGTCGAGAAAGCCGGCGGCGAAATAACACCCAAAGATAAGGCCAGAGTAATAGAGCAGGCAAAGACAATCGGTCTTCCGATTGACAGGGAAATAATTCACGTAATACCGATCGAGTTCATTGTCGATGACCAACCGGGCATCAAGGATCCCGTGGGCATGTTCGGCAAAAGACTCGAAGTCGAAGTCCATATCGTGACAGGCGCCGTAACGTCGGCCCAGAATATCTACCGCTCGATTGAGCGCACGGGTCTCAAGGTCAAAGACCTTGTATTGCAGCCCCTGGCTTCCGCCACGGCCGTGCTGGAGACAGACGAGAAAGAGCTAGGCGTGCTCCTCGTTGATATCGGAGGCGGCACTACCGACCTCGCAATATTCAAGGAAGGCTCTATAAGGCACACACAGGTTCTGGCTCTCGGCGGCGAACACATCACGTCGGATATAGCGATCGGCCTGAGGACCCCGACCAAGGAAGCTGAGGAAATTAAAAGAAGATACGGATGCGCGCTGGCCAATCTCGTGGATGAGGATCAATCCTTCACGGTCAAAGGCGTAGGCGGAAGAGACGAGAAACAGGTTTCCAGAAGGATCCTTGCATCGATCATAGAACCGAGAATCGAGGAGATTCTTTCGCTTGCTAATCGCGAGATGCGCAAAACCGATTTCGCCGACCTTCTTGCCGCAGGCGTTGTCGTTACAGGCGGCACGGCACACCTTGAAGGAATCGAAAGGATTGCGGAACAGATATTTGACCTTCCCGTAAAGGTCGGAAAGCCCTGGGGAACCTCGGGATTGACCGACATCATCGCCGATCCGATCTTCTCGACGGCGGTGGGACTTGTAAGGTACGGAATTGACAAGCAGAACCTGACCCTTCTGCCGCGCGGCACCGAGGAACGAGTCTTCGGAAACATCCTCAAAAGGATGCGGGAATGGTTCAAGGACTTTTTTTAAAAACGTAAGGAGGATGCGATGTTCGAACCCGTAGACGAGAATCGCTATCAAGCACAGATAGGTGTAATGGGGCTCGGCGGAGCCGGCGGCAATGCCGTGGACCACATGATAGAGAAAGGCATGCCGGGCATTCGCTTTTTTGCAATGAACACCGACGTTCAGGCGCTCGAGCGCAACAAGGCTGACCACAAGACACAGCTGGGCCCCAACCTGACAAGAGGCCTTGGGTCAGGAGGGAACCCCGAAGTCGGCAGGCAGGCTACCGAGGAATCTATAGAGCACATCAAAGAGATACTTCTCGATCTGGACATGCTCTTCATCGCCGCGGGCGAGGGAGGCGGCACCGGCACGGGCGCCGCACCGCTGGTCGCCGAGCTTGCACACTCGCTGTCCATACTGACCGTAGCCGTCGTGACGAGGCCTTTCGACTTCGAGGGTCCCGTACGCAAGCGGCAGGCCGAGGACGGTATCAATCTTCTGAAGCGCTACGTGGACACTCTGATCGTAATACCGAACCAGAAGCTTCTCTCGGTGATTCCTCAGAACGTGAGCCTGAGGGAAAGCTTCAGGATGGCCGACGACGTTCTTTTCAACGCCACGAGAGGGATAACCGACCTGATAACCCGCACGGGGATGATCAATCTCGACTTCGCCGACGTACGTTCGATCATGTCCCACCGAGGCAACGCCGTGATAGGTATCGGCTCGTCCCGAGGCGAAAACAGGGCGGTTGACGCAGCGCAAAAGGCGATAAGCTCGCCTTTGATTGAGGACTTCGAGATATCCGGAGCCAAGGGAATACTCCTGAACATCTCCGGCGGCGACGACGTGAGCTTGCACGAGGTAAACGAAGCGGCAAGGATCATATACGGATACGCCAATCAGGATTCCAACATCATATTCGGCGCCATCCAGGATCCGGAGTTCGCCGATGAGATAAGGGTAACCGTGATAGCCACGGGCATTGAAGAGATGCCCCCCCGGGTGGACAAGGTCGAGGAACTCCTTCACCCAACAACCGAAACTCTCAACAAGGTTCCAGCATACATGCGCCGCGGAGTCGAGCGGAAAATAACCCGTACCTTCGAGAAGGTTGAACCGAAACCCCTCTCGGACGAAGACCTGGATATACCCGCCTTTCTCAGAAGACAGGTGGATTGACAGGGCTGAAAACGGTTTTATATTAAGAGATGGCTAAAAGACTTTATCTAATCTTCGCCGCCCTGGGCGTTTTCACGGCGGCCTTCGCTCAGGTAATTTCCCAGTCGGCTTCACGCGATTCGGCGAATTCCCTGAATGCTGAAATAAGACGCACAGGCATTGTGCTCGCGTCGGAAAAAATAATGCCTTCCGTCGTTTCGATTACGGTTTTCGTCACCCAGACCTACACCTACTCCCCTTCGATCATAGACCCTTTCTTCGAGCAGTTCTTTGGCCACTCTCTTCCTTATCAGTACAAGCAAGAGATACAAGGACTCGGCTCAGGCATGATCCTTTCACAAGACGGAAAGATCATAACCAACGCGCATGTCGTTAAGGACGCGACCAAGATCAAAGTGACGTTGGCTGACGGCCGCAACTACGACGTCAAGGTATTAGGGATAGATGAAGCCCTTGACCTGGCCCTGCTAGAGCTACAGAACCCGCCAAAGGATTTGAAGCCGGCAACGCTCGGAACATCGGACGACATAATGATCGGCGAATGGGTAATAGCACTCGGTAACCCGTTCGGGTTTCTGATGGCCGATGCCAAACCCAGCGTGACCGTCGGTGTCGTATCGGCGGTTGACAGAAAAGTCCAGTCGCAGCAGGGCAAGCAGTTCAACTATACAGGCGTCATCCAGACGGACGCGGCAATAAATCCAGGCAACTCGGGCGGCCCCCTCGTCAACATTCTCGGAGAAGTTGTGGGCATAAATACCTTCATCTTCACCCAGTCCGGCGGCTCGGAAGGTCTGGGATTTGCCATACCTATCGAGCAGGTCAAGAAGTTCATTTACGAACTCCAGTCGCACGAAACAAGACGAACTGCCTGGCTTGGCATAGGAGTGCAAACTCTGACATCTGATATGGCCCGCGCAATGGGTATCAAGGGCACCCAGGGACTCATAATAACCGGAGTGTTCGCGAACACGCCCGCGTCGGAAAAAGGAATGAGCGAGGCGTGGGTGATAACCTCGGCAAACGGTGTACACTACAACAGCGAGGCAGACTGGCAGATGATGGAGACAAGCCTCTTTGTAGGCGATACGGTCAGGCTCGCAGGATTCACGGACGAGGGCAAACCTTTTTCAAAGACACTTTATGCTGCAGAATACTCTCCTCTTCCCACGGAACGATTCACCGAACTCGGCGCGGAAGTCTCCGATCTCGATCCCGGAACCCGCAACATACACAACATCCAAAGCCGCGAAGGCGCCTACATCTCAAAGATTGACCCCAACGGGCTCGCAGCCAAGCTCGGTCTCGCGACAGGCGACGTCATTCTAGCATACGGTTCATTGAAAGTGGCGAACGTCAAGGAACTCAAACAGGCGGTCAGGGCAGAACGCGAACCCCGCACTCTGGTCATCGAAAGAGGAGGCGGACGTTACCGCCTCTACAGGGGGTATTGATGATCAATCGCTACTCGACGCCCGAAATGCAGGAAATCTGGACTGACGAGCATAGATTCCGCTACTGGCTGAGAGTGGAGAAGGCCGTCGCGCGCGCCCAGGAGAAAATGGGGATCATCCCTGCCGGACTAAGCAAGTGCCTTGAGGGTCTGGAGGACGTGGACCACGAGAAGGTCAAGGAGATTGAAGCGAAGACCGAGCACGAGGTGACGGCATTTCTCGAGGCGGTGTGGCTCGCGGCTCCTTGTTCCAGAGAGTATCTCCACTACGGACTCACGTCCTACGACGTAGTGGATAACGCAATGTCCTTGAGGATTTCCGAATCGCTGGATATCATGGAGATGGAGGTGAAAAAGCTCAATGACCTGCTCAGGAACATGGCCGTAAAGCACAAGTACACTGCCGTGCTCGGGCGCACTCACGGGAGAGGCGCTGAACCCATTACGTTCGGCGTGCGCGCGCTCTCCTGGTTAGCCGAGGGTGAAAGAGTGCTCGGGGAGCTTGAACACGCCCGCAAGATGACGGCCAGAGGCCGCATCTCCGGGACCGTCGGAACATTTACAGCCCTCCCCCCCGCTCTGGAGGGGGAAGCCCTTAAGGAACTTGGTCTTGAGCCCGAACCTGTAGCCACCCAGGTAATTCCCAGGGACAGGCACGCGGTGCTCATGTTCGCGCTCGCCTTAGTCGGAACGTGGCTCGAGCGCATGGCCCTTAACATAAGGATCGGCCAGCTCGAGGGCCTGGACGAACTCTTCGAACCGTTCAAGGAACGCCAGACCGGTTCATCCGCGATGCCGCAGAAGCGCAACCCGGTTTTGTGCGAGCGTGTATGCGGGCTGGCGAGAATTCTTCGCGCGAACGTCCAGGTCGCTCTCGAAAACGTGGCGCTATGGCACGAACGCGACATATCACATTCGTCGGCGGAGCGAGTGGTCCTTCCGGATTCGTTCAATCTTGCACACTACCTCTTGATCAAGATGAAAGGAATCATATCCGGACTCAAGGTTGAAACCGACAGGATGAAAAAGATTCTTGATTCCACTGGGGGAACATTCTACTCGCAAAGGCTGCTTCTGGCGCTCATCCGCAAAGGAATGGCCCGCGAGGACGCCTATAAGCTCGTTCAGAAAACGGCGTTCAAGGTCAAGGAATCCGGAGAGGCGTTCGACGTTCTTTCCAGGAAGGAGGCTTCTATTACGGAGAAACTTGATAAAAAGGAGCTAGACGAGATATTCTCACTCGAACGGTATCTTGAAGGAGTAGAAATACTCTACAAACGCATGGGATTTTAGTTACCCACATCACCAACGCAACCAAAGCCCGAATCCCGGCTCGGATCGCAAATCCGACCGGGATTTGGGCTAAAAAATGAACCCCATAAAAACACAAAGTGTTTTTATGGGGGACCCCGAATATGCTCCTTTTCGCTGAACAAGAAAAAAAAAGCTTCATCCAGTTCTGCAGTTTCTCAACTTCTTTCAAGAATATAATTCGATGAGCAAAGGTTCGGATAAAAGAAAACCCAACGAAAATACTCCGTGTTTTCACTGGGTCATTTTAAAAGGGATCCCCAAGAAGATGCACAGTATCTTCCTGGGGATTATATAGTGGGCAGGGAAGGATTCGAACCTCCGAAGGCGCCAGGCCAGCAGATTTACAGTCTGCCCCCTTTGTCCACTTGGGTACCTACCCGATTTTCAATTTTCGACTCTTTTCCGGGCAGAGCCCGGCCCATGCGAAATATTTAAAGCTCGCATGAGAGCCGGAGAAGGGAATCGAACCCCCGACCTGCTGTTTACAAAACAGCTGCTCTAACCGACTGAGCTACTCCGGCCTAAGTCGTTTGAGAAGGGATTTTACTCGCTTTGCAGGGGATGTCAATATTCTTGACCCTGCCATGCACGAATGTGCGTATCCGCCGACAAGGGCTTGCTCTTCGAACATGTATTGAAGAGATCCACACCCATCGCGGCCTGAAGCTCCCACTCGGGCGTGAAGAGAGTGACCGGGTTCGTCTGAAATGAGACGTGCAACATCCTTAAGGGATGAACGGTGACGAAGAGGGATGCCGGCGTGAAAAGCCACTCGGTTTTTAGTCCAAGAGTTACTATCTCCCTCCCCCTCGAGGGAATTCCGCAAAGAAACGTCAGGGACTGAAGGTAGGGAAAGCAAAACCCGTACTGAAAAGATATGCAGGGATTATCCAGAAGCTGGTATTGAAGCGCAAGCTCGGCCCACGGCGCAATCTTCTGAGCGGTATCCCACGGTGCGTTGAAGAAACCTCTCGCACCCTCGCCTTCAAGGCACGTTGCGCCGAGCTGACCGACGAACGCGACACGCCCGGCTTGATCCGACACAATGCCAAGTCGGTTAAGATTTGCGGAATCGGCGTAGCGAAACATTGTCTCGACCCGGTATCCTTTAGCTCGTTCATAGTCAGCAGAACCATCCAGGCTCGGGAAGTTATAGTTGTAGTCGAGGTACCCCCCTCCTGCAGTCAAGGACATGCCGGGCTCTACCCTTGCGGTCTGGAACGTCGCCGGAGCGCATCCACCCGTAACACCCGTAACACCCGTAACACCCACGACACCCACGACACCCGCAACACCCGCAACACCCGCAACACGCAACGCAAAATAAACAAAACCCCTAAGCACCGCTATTATTTTTTTAATCCAGCCTGAGCGTATCCTTTTCAATCTTTCCCCCTTTTTTCGATAGATCGAACGTGTAGGTGTAGCCTGCGCCAAGGCAGACGCTTGGCGTACCTGTGCTAGTCGAGTCGTCGGAGCCCCAGGGCAGGCCCAGCCCGAGGAATATATGAGCACCACGGAAGGGATGCACGTTCAGGAACACGCTCGCAGGCGCAATGCCTATCATCGTCTGGATACCGAGCGTCAGATACTCGAAACCGCTCTTCGTTGAGAGCCCTGCCATGGGAACGAGCGAAAGCCCGAGCAACGGATGAAGAAGCATCTGCGGCAAGACGAGCTCGGTTCTGAGACCGACGTTGAAGCGTTCGAAAGGTGTCGAGAACTTAACACCCAGACCGGCAAAAGGCAGGCTGAAAACGTCCGTGGATGTGCTATCCCGGTCAAGGTCGATAAGCATGCCCGCGCGGCCGACCACGCTGAACCAGTTACTTGGCGAGTACGCGAGAGCAACGTCTGGCCTTATTCCTACCACGTCGTAATCGAAACTAATGATACCGGAGCCGCCGCTGTGGTACTGTGCGTTCTGGAATGCCAGCCCGCCGCCCAGGGTGAAACCGGGATATGTGCGAGCGGTATCGTATATCGGCGATACGCAGCCTCCCGAAACACCCCAGATACATCCGGCCAGCGCGATTAATGCGATCCGTTTCATTTTGTTCATTTCTTCCTCTTCTTATTTGAGTTTGTACCCGACACCCAGGGAGACAATCGGCAGGCCGAGTTCAAAATTCTCGGAAAAAGAACTCAGGTTGACTCCGCCGAATACCGACCATCGCTCAACAGGATGCAGGGCGGTAAAAACCTCAATCAAAGGCGAACCCGACCAGGAAATCCATATCTTTGAACCCAAAGTCAGCATCTCGTTATTTCCGAGCCCCAGAAGCGGAGTTACTGTGAACACAGGAATGTATCCTATCCCCGGTGCGGCTTCGACCCTCAGGGCGGGCGTCACCCCCTTGAAAGGAAGCGCACCCTGCACACCCAATGCAGCTGACAGCAGCGGCGTGAATCCTGAGAAGTACGGACAAGATAATCCGCCCCCCAGCCCCACACTTCCTTGCGCCTGGAGATACTCGCTGAAACCATAGCGCACCTCAAGATCGGCGCGCAGTCCGGTGCAGAAAGTGCTCTCGTCGAACCCGGGAACGACATAGCTCGTCGCCGCAAGTCCTGCATTAGAGTGTAATCCTTTTTCGATTCTTGCCGTGCCATAAAAGGGCGAGACACACCCGCCCATGAAGTACAACAAAGATACAACTCCAACGAACAATGAGACTTGTTTTAGATTCTTCATCTCATCTCCTTTTGTTTTCACCTGAAAGATCGAAAGTGTACGTATACCCGATCCCGAGACAGATCTCGGGCGTACCGTCATTATCGGGCAGGGCAATGCCTGCAAAAAGGTGCGAACCCTTGAGCGGGTGAACGTTTACAAAAAAAGTCGCCGGGATAATGAGGTACGAAGTGGATACACCCAGGGTAGCTATCTCCCATGCCCCCGGAATCGAAAAACCGACCATCGGGGTCAGTGATGCAATGCGGGGAAATTCCAGTTCCACCCGCAATGCGAGATTGACCACGTTCCAGACGGTCGAAAACTTGCATCCTATACCTGCGAAAGGATATGCCCCTCCCCCGCTCTTGTCGAAAAGAACGCCTGCATGCCCGACGACGCCGAACCAGTTCATCAGAGCATAACTTATACACAAATCGGATCTTATACCTGAAGAAATAAAATCGATGTCCCCACCCGTGTGACTCATGTCGTGATAGGCAAGTCCTGCACCTACGGTAAGGCCTTTATAGATGCGAGCCGTGTCGTAAACGGGCGAAAGGCAGCCCCCGGTAAAACCCGTAATTACTGCGAAACTGCCCACAACACATACTTTTTCTATAATTCTCACCGCATATGCGACGGCATCTCTGTTTTTCCTCAGGAACAACCTCTCTTCTTTTCCATCGCTTCCTCCTTATCCTTATTAGACAAAGAATAGGCGATTAGCTGAGATTGTCAAGACACCTGATGTTTACAAGAAGAAGAAGGGAAGAAGGAGAGGGTCGCAACTTAGTCTGAGTGTCCAGCGGTTGTCGTACTCGCCCCTTCTACCTGCTCACATCGGAGGAAGGGAGGGCAGCTGAGGGGAGCTAGCGCCGGAGGCGCATTGGCAGAACCCCTCGGATTCTGCTGTTTCATTATTACTTATCACTTGAGACCGCCGGAGGCGCATTGGCAGAACCCCTCGGATTCTGCTGTTTCATTATTACTTATCACTTGAGACCGCCGGAGGCGCATTGGCAGAACCCCTCGGATTCTGCTGTTTCATTATTACTAATCACTTGAGAC
>CBFGKC010000007.1:135593-180166 GCA_965649265.1 Caldifarciminota bacterium
CTTGAGACCGCCGGAGGCGCATTGGCAGAACCCCTCGGATTCTGCTGTTTCATTATTACTAATCACTTGAGACCGCCTAAAGACGCTTGTGCAGAATTGAATTCTGCCAAGCGAACTGAAAAGGGTGTGTTACGGGTGTTATTTCCTTTGAACTCAAGCTGCTGATGAAAATAACCTATGGGATGAAGGCTCATCCCAAGGGTCAGACCCTGCCCCGAAGGGGTACGGGTGTTACGGGGAGGAGGGTCTGAGGAGGGTTATTTCATCAAGACTATCTTTACCGCACCCTGAGAACCCGAGCTTGCACGGGCAAAGTAAACGCCTTCCGGTGAGGCCTTTGCGAGCCACGATCCTGCGCCGTTTTGAATAGTTACCGTCTCGACGAGCGCGCCCCGGGAGTCGTAGATGCGGACTTCGGATATGGCAACACCCGGAAGCGAGAAGAGCACCTTGCCTGACGAATGGACAACGGCAGTCATGAAGTTGGGTTGAGGGTATTGCGAACCCTCTTCAATGACGCCGGAGCCGCCGGGTGCGAGATAGTAGACGTTACGCGCGGATCCGGAGCCTGCTATGTATGCGACGTGCAGGTGATTGAGCCGGTCTACGAAAACTTCATTTCGATACAGGTAGAGGTCGCTCAATGTATCGAGCGCTTCCTTGTGCCATGTAGAGCCTTCCTTCCAGGCGTGAGTGAGTACCCAGTTTCCCGATGAGCCATCGGAGACGTACACGATGTGCGGCCGGTTGAGTGTGTCGTAGGCAAGCGCCGGGCCTGAGGCAAGGCCGCCGGCGTCCGCCGTTTTCAAAAGCATCGTGTCGACTATTTCCGGGCTGCCCCACGAGGAGCCTGAGTGGGTCACATAGTAAAGCGCGTAAGGACCGCCTGAGCCGCCGTTGTCCTGGTGCGCAAAAACGGCGCCCGTGGTGCCGTTACGACTTAAGGCCATGTGGACACCGGATTCGCGCGGGTCGGAGCCCGTGGAATCTATGGGTGAACCGTAAGACCAGTCGCCGTCCCAGCCGAGCGGCCGCACGAGGCGCTTGTAGCCCGTGCCCGAGGAATAGATGTAGAGAATGGTTGCCCTGGTTCCGTTCCAGACGAAGTCGAGAGCCCTGTCGCCGAGATTTATACGCTCCTTGACGCCCGTGGAGTCCCACGCCCAGCCCGTCGGCGTAGCGCCTGCTGAGCCAACAAACACCCAGTTCGAGTCGTCGTTATAGTGCGAGTAGATGATGAAAGGGATGGTTCCACCGAACCTCAAGGTCGGCCAGGAGGGGTAGGTTCCGAGAATTGCCTCCACGTTCCACACGGCGCCCGATTTCTGGGCGTAGCACATGCTGTCGCCGCCGACGTTGTGCCAGTAGCACATTGCCGGGTTGTCGTCCTGGTCGAGTGCGAGCGAGACATCGGGCGGCCCGGCAGGGTCGTGCGAAATGGCCCTTGAGCTGTCCACGACCTGTTTCTGCCACGAGCCGGACTTTAGTGCATAAGTGATTCGCCATGTGTAAGGCGAAGCCGCCCCGTCTACGGCGCAGAAGGCTATATGGGGACGACCCGTGGTGTCCGAGGATATGGATAACCAGCGCGGCAGGACGTCTGATGCCACGACCTCGGCCTTGTTTGCAGAAACAACGGTCGCCAGAAGCACGAGCGACAAGATTGATGCGGGAAAATATGGTCTCCTCATATTAATCTCCTTGGTTTTCCTGTTGGTCGGTTTTTAATTGAAGGATAGGCCGCAAGCGCGGCTTGTCAAGTTTTTTTCAACCGAGCGCGATGTTGCGGCCCAGGACCTCCATGCGCACGAACTGCTTGCCCTCGAGCGAAAGCCGCTGGACTATGCGGAAGCCTATCTTCTCGAACGAGCCTATCGCCCGTGCGTTGACCTGTTTTGTAAAGAGATAGACGAGTTCGAGACCGAAACGGCGGACCGCATCTTCGAGAAAAAGCCTTCCCGCTTCGGTGCCGTAACCCTTCTGCCAGTAGTCGGGGTCGAATATGCAGATGCCGAACTCCGCGCGCCTGTTCGACCGGTCTATATCCATAAGACTCGCCTCGCCGACCAGTTTGCCCGCAAACGAATGAATCCACAGCCGCCATTCCTTTTGGGATTCCTCCTGAGCGCTAAAGGAGAGCCGCACCTCCTCGTATGTGGGATTTGCCGGCCACACGTCGGCCCATTCCAGAACGTCGGCGCGAAGCCTTTTTGCGTAAAACTCCCGCAGAAGCGACGGGCTGCGCTGCTTGAGCACAACCAGCTTTCCCGTGATGGGCTTGAAGTCTGCACCGGGCTTCACAGACGAATTCTCCATAGATTGAGGCGTTCGTCAACACCCCTTCTTTAATTGGGCTGAAAGGGGCACAAACCAAAACGGATGAAAAATGAGTTGACATTCCTTTATTAGTATTTACAATAACACAAACGATTAGAGTGGGATTACTCTAAAAAAACGCAGGGAGGCATCAATGACAAAAAAACAAATCATTATTACAGTGTGCATTGCGTTTTCAGCTGCTACAGGTTTGAATGCGCAGTCGTGGGATTCGGATTTAAGATTGACTAACGACACGGCTGGATCCTTTATTGGCAACGTCTATGACAATAACAGGTGCATTGCCGTAGAGGGTGATACCGCCCACGCGGTATGGTTTGAAGAGCACGAGGGAAAGTCAGAAGTCTACTATAAGCGTTCGACAGATGCCGGTGTGACATGGGAAGAAGAAAAAAGACTCGCAAGCAACGGCATAATATCAGACAATCCATCTATCGGCGTTTCTGGCGCAATAGTCCACGTGATCTGGCATGACTTTCGTGATGGCGACGAAGATGTATACTATACACGCTCAAACGACGGAGGATCAACGTGGCAAGATGAAGTCAGACTCACCATTAGCGGTGCATGCCTTGACCCTTCGCTTGCGGTCTCAGGCTCATCAGTCCATGTGGTCTGGCGTACCATTTCCGGAGTGCACTATCTACGTTCCATTGACGCAGGGACAACATGGGGAACGGATACTAAACTTACCGATTCATCATATAGTGCTTGCTTTCCTTCTATTGCCGCTTCCGACTCTGCCGTTCATGTGGTCTGGCAAGATGAAGGCAACAGCGAGAGATGGAATGTCTTTTACACGAACTCGTCAGACGGTGGAAAAAACTGGAGCGCAGTCACACAACTCACCGACATTGATAAACACACATATTTTCCTTCGGTGGCGACTTCCGGTTCTGCAGTACATGTTTCGTGGCAGGACGAACGTAACGACAACCTTGAGATTTACTACAAGCGATCCTCCGACGGCGGAATAACATGGAGCCCTGATACCAGATTGACAACTGCACCGTCCGGTAAGTATCATCCGTCGGTAGCCGCCTCAGATTCCATAGTAAATGTAGTATGGGAAGACAATCGTGATTCAAGCTTGGAAGAGATATACAACAAATTCTCCACTGACGGCGGCACAAGCTGGAGTCCGGACACAAGACTGACCGATTCCCAAGGGTTCTCCAAGTTTCCTTTGGTGGCGGCTTCCGGAGCGAATGTTCACTTGATTTGGTCCGATGACCGTGACGGAAACTATGAAATCTACTATAAGCACGGTGTGATCGGAAGCGCAGTCACAGAACCTGCAAACAAATACTTGAATGAAGCCTGCCTTACAGCGGAAAATACATGCATATCCTACACCATTACTCAAACAAGCAATGTAGTATTGTCCATTTATGACATCACAGGCCGCGCAGTAAAAAGCTTCAACTTCGGCAAGGTAGAAGTCGGAAGCCATACCGTGAAGCTAGACAAGGCACTCTTACTCAGAGGCGTGTACTTTGTCCGTCTTGACGCTGGATCCTTCATCAAGACTGGAAAACTGGTATATCTCGAATAGGACATACTGCAGTATCCATACACCGGGACTTACGGCATCTCTTCCCACGAAGCGAACATCTCAACTTCAAAAGGAAGGCGTTGCCGCGCTTCTTCAAACCTGACCGCAAACCGTTAATCTGGACTTCGGTTGGGTTCCCGAAAATCACCCTATTTTAGCCAAAAACACCCAAAAAACGTCCCACAATGGTTTTTACTCCTAACTCACGAATATACTCGCTTTACCTGCAACTTACCCCTGTTTTTCGCCGATTTTTTGTCCCACTTTTGTCCCACTTAGTTATCCACATTTTTGACGCGCTCGGTTAAACCTGACTGGCTGCCGCAGGGCGGCAGCTTGGAAGTTTGCCTGAATAATATATTCATTTGGTGGTCAAACTTCCCCTTTTCACACACCCAAAGGAGTGCCTCCGGCAATCCTTTGGGTTACTTGACACGCGGTTTTTACGTTCTATACTATACTGCCTAAGGAGGGCAACATGTTAGTAGAATACTGTCAGAGCTGCGGCAGGCTATTACGCAGAAAGCCCGATCGCGGAACGGAAAGAGACGGTACTCCGAGTTCTAGCTATTGCCGTAAGTGCTACTTAAATGGGTCGTTTACAGAACCCAGCTTGACAAGATGGCAGATGATCGAAAGGCTCCTCCCCGAAAGGATGGAGTACGCCCATCTTTCATATATAGAAGCACTTATCGAAGCAAACCGGCTTCTCTCGGGTCTTGACCGCTGGCGAACAAGGCAGTTCTGGAATTGAGCCCTGGCTCTGACTAATAGCTTGTAGCTTTGTATCTTACCTACCTGGAGGACGTATGCAAGACCAACAAGCAACATGCCAGAGTTGTGCCATGCCGATGTCCGAGGATAAGCACTTCGGCACCGAGGCTGATGGATCCCTGAGCAGGGAATACTGCACCTATTGCTACCAGAATGGGGCATTTACGAATCCGAACGCAACCCTTGACGGCATGGTTGACTTCCTTTCGGCAAGCTGGGGCGAATGGACCCAGAGACCCGATCTTTCGGCTGAAGAGGCCAAACCCGAGGTATTCTCGATACTTACGAATCTCAAACGCTGGAAAAAGTAGGAGACGACATGGCGGGCAATATAGTTCACATAGAGATACCGGCACCTGATTTTGAAAAGGCGAAAGAATTCTATTCAAAACTCTTCGGCTGGAAGGTCGAATTCGTTCCCGGAATGGACTACGCCATGTGGTCTGCAGGCGAGAATGCCGTTGCGGGCGGGTTTGAGAAAGTTTCTAAGCCCACGACTGACGGCCCCTTACTTCACATAGAGGTCGATGATATAGACTCAAAACTCAAGGAAATTGAGGCCGCAGGTGGAAAAACTCTCACCTCGAAAACTAAGATTTCCGACGAGTTTGGGTTCTTTGCCGTTTTCGTTGATGTGTTCGGGAACAGATTAGGGCTCTGGTCAAAAAAGTAGAGGTTTCGGAGATACTACGGTGGCGCCCGCAAGGGCGCCTTTTTTATTTTCAGCGACTTGACGTAAAGGGATGTAAGAGTACAATAGTCCATGCCTTCAGAAAGAACGGTTGTGTGCCCCAAGTGCGGCTCGGACGATTTGATCGAATGGGGATCCGACATGCGCATGTGCCGACGCTGCCACGAAACTTTCGTCGCGGGACAATGTGGAAAAGTCACACAGGAGATAGATTCAAACCAGGCCTCTGCGAGAGCCCAGGCGCTTCTTAAGGAACTCGAATCCAGGCGCCTGGTCGGCGGCGCAACAGAAGCCGAAAGAAAAAATGTCCTTCCAAAACCGGTTGAGGGAGCAAGAAAAAATGAACCGCGAACGGTTACGATTGAAACGCAAGGTTCCGGGGAACAAGAAAGCTCCGAAGACGTATTGAAGGAATTCGAGGAACTGTTCAAGGAATCGTCTAGTTCTCCACAGCCCTCATCCTATTCTGACGAACGCCGCGAAGAGCCGCAACGAATTTATAGAAGCCGGGAACAGGAAAGCCAGGAAAGAGTTGCAGTCGCACAGGCACAAATATCTAAGCCCAAGAAAAACAAGACGGCAGGCTGTATTGTTGCAGGAGCGGTCATAGCCTTCTGGATTCTCATGATGATCATCTGCAGTGTTCTAGGGAAATAACTCCAGTTTCAACAATCCCCAGAAATATGACAATTGAAAGCTTGACATTCACCATTTAAACGGATAAGATTAGGCATGATTTTCAATCGCTTCGTGCAGAAATACTTCGCCGCGAAGCGTTTCCTTTTTTCAATAATCCTATTTTTGCTGGCAGCTTCAGCGGCGAACGCTCAGGGTTATTATGTTACCAGACCCGATCCCCGGGTTCTCGGTCACGGCTCCTACAACGTGTCACTTCATCTTGTGCCGAACGGCGGCTTGTTATTGGGACTCAAGGTTGGATTCTTTGAGTGCCTCCAGATCGGTTTGACATATGGCGGTGATAACATAATCGGTGCAGGACCCATTTATCTTTACAATTTTCCAGGAGTGCAAGCAAAGGTTGCAGTACTCAAGGAACCGGAACTTCCTTTGTCGCTGGCCGTGGGATTCGACTCCCAGAATTCCGTATGGTCCGAGCAGGTGAACCAGCCCGGCGCATATCTTGTTTTTGGAAAACAGATCCCGGTGGGCTGGCTGACGTTCGACCTGGCAATGGGCGCAGGGTACGATTTTCTGACGCAGTGGGGCTGGAGAGGCTGGCATCTCTATGCGGTGCCCTCGATCATTCTGGGAGACGCATTTAACATAACACCCGAGCTGGTCGTTTACCCTGAATACGGCATCAACCTCGGCATGGCCGCAGGCTGGCAGATAACGAAAGGCACCGGCATCGAATTTTGTCTTTCTGATATGTTCGCGGATGTGGATCCTAACTGGACGCGCAGCGTGCGTTTTCAACTTACACAGGAGTTTTAATGGCCGATATCATTGCGAGTTTGAAGGATAGGAATGTGGAGTTCGTCGACCTCAAACTTTCGGACCTCGAGGGAAGGCTGCGCCACATAAACTTCCCTTTATCGAGGCTGGAAACCGCTTTGGAGCAGGGCGTCGGTTTCGACGGCTCGTCGCTGGGCGGCTTCAGGGACGTGGCGGAATCGGATTTAATAGTGAAACCTGACACGTCGAAGATATGGATTGACCCTTTCTACGAGTACCCGACGGTGAGCTTTTTCGGTGATATCTACGAACCGAAGGGAGATGCACCCTTCGATGCCTGCCCGCGCAACATCCTGCGCAGGGCGGTAGAACTTGTAAAAAAGGAGAAGGTGGCGGACAGGATTCTCGTTCTCCCCGAGTTCGAGTTTTATATTTTCGACGAGGCTTCCTATCACGTGAACACCCTTTCGAGCGGATTTTCGATAGAGTCAAGCGAGGAGGAGGAGGGGTGCGGGTTGAAGAACGCCTATCATGTTGCACCGCCCTTCGACGTTTTTGCGGATTTGCGCAGCGAGATGGTTCATCTCATCCAGGAAGCCGGGGTGGACGTCAAATATCACCATCACGAGGTCGGACGGTTCGCGCAGGTCGAGATCGAGACCGCGTTTCTCGATGCCGCAGAGGCGGGCGATATTGTTCAAACGATAAAGTATATCATCCGCAACGCAGCGGCGGCAGAGGATCTTAAGGTAACTTTCATGCCCAAACCCCTGGCCAACGAGGCAGGAAGCGGTATGCACTATCACGTTCAGCTCTGGAAGGGTCAAAAGAACGTATTCGCAGACGCGAAGGACGAGAACGCGTTGTCCGAGCAGGCGCGTCTGTTCATGGGCGGCATAATACGGCATTCAAGGGCCCTGTGCGCGTTCACGAACCCTACGACCAATTCCTACATGAGACTTCAGGGCGGGATGGAGGCTCCATCGAGGGTATTCCATTCAAGGGCAAACCGCAAGGCCGCGTTAAGGGTCCCCGGGTATCTGCGCGGAGGAGCCGATTTGAGGTTCGAGTACCGCGTTCCTGACGCAGCCGGGAATCCTTATCTTACGCTCGCGGGAATTCTTCTCGCCGGAATAGACGGAATAAAGCAGGGTTTTGATCCTGGCGATTTGATAGTGAATCAGCCGAATGATGACGATGACAGGTTTCCCAGTCTGCCCCGCGATTTCGATGAGGCACTCCAATCACTCAGGGACGACTCAGAATTCCTTCTTGCGGGCGGGGTTTTCCAGAAAGAAGTAATCACTAAATGGCTCAAAACAAAGGAGAAAGAGATAGCGGAAATCAAGTCCTATCCTACTCCCGCTGAGTTCGTTAAATACTTCGCTTTATAAAAGAATCTAAACATAAGGAGGATTCATGGCGGTGAGAGTGGCCGTAAACGGCTTCGGAAGAATCGGAAGACTTTTCTACCGGAGCGCATACAAGGAGAAAGGACTTGAGGTAGTTGCGGTAAACGATATCACGGATGCCGCAACACTCGCGCATCTTTTAAAGTACGACTCCATCCACCGCGGGGTCTTGGACGTAAAGGTCGCCGATGACGGTTTCTTTGTCGAAGGTCACAAGGTCAAGGTTTTGAGTATCAAGGACCCTGGAGCACTACCGTGGAAGGACCTTGGAATAGATGTAGTGGTGGAATCCACCGGCCTTTTCAGAACATACGAGAAGGCCGAACCTCACTTGAAGGCCGGCGCAAAAAAGGTGATAATCTCGGCCCCGGGAAGCGGCAAGCCCGAGATTCCGACACTGGTGATGGGTGTCAATCACAAGGATTACAACCTGAAGAAAGACCACATTGTATCGAACGCAAGCTGCACAACCAACTGCCTTGCTCCGCTCGTCAAGGTTCTCGAGGAAAGCTTCGGCGTCGAGCGTGGCTACATGACCACCATTCACGCCTACACTGCGGACCAGAAGCTCATGGACGCCCCACACAAAGATCTCAGGCGCGCTCGCTCGGCGGCGCTCTCGATGATCCCGACCTCAACCGGCGCGACCAAGGCGATAACGAAGGTAATGCCGCATCTTGCCGGAAAGCTCTCGGGAATCTCCATAAGAGTACCGACGCCTGATGTTTCAATGGTTGATTTTACCGCGATTGTAAGGAAAGCGACAACAATTGAGGACGTCAACGCCGCATTCAGGAAGGTAGCGTCCGCCGAACTGAAGGGCATACTCGAATATTCCGAAGAGCCTCTTGTCTCGGTTGATTTGACGACAAACCCTGCTTCTTCCATATTTGACTCGCTTCTGACCGAGGTGGTTGACGGAACGCTCGTGAAGGTATTTGCATGGTACGACAACGAGTGGGGATACTCGAATCGCATAAAGGACCTCATCCTCTACATGGGCGAGACACTATGAAGCTGCGCAGTGTAGCCGAACTGCCCATAAAGGAAGGCTCCAAGGTCCTTATCAGGGTGGACTACAACATCCCTGTCAACGAAAAGGGATTGATCACAGATGATGCGAGAATCAAGGGAACCATTGATACCTTGCAATATATTCTTGGGAAAGGCGGAATACCCATAATACTCTCCCACTGGGGAAGGCCTGAAGTGGGTCCCAGACCGGACATGAGCCTTGCACGCGTTGTTCCGGAGCTGCAGAACCTTCTCGGGAAACACGTGAATTTCCTCATCGAACCTTTGGGTGACTCGACCAGGGCGAGTATCGCCGCGGCGAAACCTGGAGACATCTTTCTTTTAGAGAATCTGCGCTTCCACGCCGGCGAACGCAGGATTGACCCAGGCTTCGCGAAGGAGATCGCCGCTTACGGGAATTTTTACGTAAACGACGCCTTTCCGGTTTCGCACAGGGCTCAGACGAGTGTTTCGGTTCTGCCTACATTCTTTAAAGACCCTGCGGCCGGCTTCAGTCTGTTGAGAGAAGTAGATTACTTCTCCAGGGTCGTCTACTCCCCTGAAAGGCCCTACATCCTCGTAATAGGTGGAAAGAAGGTAGAGGATAAGGTCGGTGCGCTCCGTTTTCTGCTCGATAAGGCGGATGAGGTTCTCATAGGCGGCGGCTCGTGCTACACCGTTCTCGCGGCTAGAGGTTATCCTATAGGACGCTCAGTACTAGATAAAGACATGGTCGATGAAATAGACGACATAGCGGATTCTTTAAAGGTCAAAACGCCCGTGGATCATGTCGCTGCACCGTCATACTCCGAACCAGAAAAGGCGATGGTAGTCTCCACGGAGGCGTTTCCGGACGACATGGCGGGTCTCGATATAGGCCCTGAAACGTGCAAGATGTTCGTGAAGTCGATAGCCGCAGCCAAGACCATCCTCTGGTTCGGCCCACTTGGCGCTTATGAGGAAAAGGCCTTTTCGAAAGGATCGCGCGAGATTGCAGAGGCCATGGCCGAGGCGACAAAGCGTGGTGCAGTGACCGTAACAGGCGGCGGCGATTCACTCGCAATGCTCAAGTCGTTCGGGCTCGAGGATTCCCTCAGCCACGCCTCGATTGGGGGCGGAGCCTGCCTTCACTTCCTCGAAGGTAAAGAGCTTCCGGGCATCACGCCTCTGATCAAGGAACGTTAGGAATTTTCCGACTATTTTGAGGGGACGAACCAAGAGTCGTCCCCTTTTTTATTGCATTGTTCCCGGATAACGGATATAATTGAGCATGGCTGGACCGCGTTTCCTTTTTGCCCTGTGGACCGGAAAGCTTCTTCAAAAATTGTCGCGGCTAGCCGGACGGGGAGGGGGGACGGCAATGCCCGGGCTTGTCGCGACAAAACTCGATCCGGAATTTCTAACGACGATTGCTTCAGGTCTGGCTGAGGGCTCGGTAGCGGTAACGGGGACCAACGGTAAAACGACGACCACGAGGATGATTTCAGATATACTAAGGACAGCAGACCACAACCCGATCACGAACAGACAGGGCTCTAACCTAGTACGCGGTATCGCCTCAGCAGCCCTTGCAAGGGCGTCGCTTTCAGGAAAACTTTCACAGGATATAGGCCTTTGGGAAGCGGATGAAGCCGCCTTCTCCCCCATCTCGGACGCCGTCAAGCCAAAGCTCATTGTAGTCAACAACCTGTTCAGGGACCAGCTCGATCGCTACGGCGAGGTGGAAAGGCTGCGCACAAGCATCAAAGACGCCATCGCTAAGCTTCCACAGCCCCCCGACGGAAGAGGAACGATACTCGTGTTGAATGCCGACGATCCGATGGTGGCGTCACTGGGGCATGATTTTCAAGGAAAGGTGCTTTACTTCGGACTCGGCGACGAAAGCTGGCGGCTCAAGGGAAAGGTTCACGCGATAGACGTGAGAACATGCCGGCTGTGCGGAGGAGAGCTGAAATACCGCATCAACTTTCTCGGTCACATGGGCGACTGGACATGCGCTAAGTGCGGATTTTCAAGACCTGAGCTGGATATAAGGGCCGAGAATGTCATACACAAGGGTATGACGGCGATGGAAGCGAAGGTTTCCACACCTGCAGGCGCGTTCCATATGACACTCAACCTCTCGGGGATATACAACGTTTACAACGTTCTTGCGGCGACCGCCGCCGCTGTTGCGCTGGGCATAGATATCTCGACCGTTCAGAAGAGTATCGCGGGATTCAGACCCGCTTTCGGCAGATTCGAGAATCTGGTCGTCGATAAGAGAAACGCTTTTCTCATGCTCATAAAGAATCCGACTGGGGCCAACGCCGTGCTTGAGACTCTTCTTGCGGCAAACAAGGAACCTTTCGAAATCCTGATTGCGATCAACGATTTGACAGCCGACGGCAGGGACGTTTCGTGGCTGTGGGATGCGGACTTCGAGCTTCTTTCAGGACACGTCGAACATGCATGGACATCGGGCATCCGCGCGGCTGACATGGCCTTGAGGTTGAAATACGCCGGGTTGGACCGGAAAATAATAACCGCCGGTGATGATATCGAGAAAACCCTCTTCGACGCCCTGAAGCAGGTTCCCGAACAAGGCACGCTTTACGTGCTTCCGACCTACACGGCCATGCTCGCAGTACAGGCCGCGATGGCCAAAAGGGGGTACAAAATGGAGTACTGGAAGGAATGATGAAGCTCCACCTTGCATATCTATATTCGGACCTTATGAACATCTACGGCGACCGCGGCAACGTCATCACACTCTCGGAAAGGTGCCGTTGGAGAGGAATAGAACTCGAAGTGAGCGAATTGACAATAGGCCAAAGGCTTGACCCGTTAGCTTATGACCTGTATTTCTTCGGAGGCGGCCAGGACAGGGAACAGATTGCCGTTGCGGACGATTTGAGGGTGACCAAGGGCGAGGCGCTGAAGAAAGCGGTTGATGAAGGCGCGGCACTTTTATCTATATGCGGCGGCTATCAGCTGCTCTGCCGCTACTACCAGCCGTTCGATTCGGAAAAACTCGAAGGGATCGGTCTGTTTGATGCATGGACGGACGCATCGAAATTGAGGATGATCGGCAACCTTGCGATTACTGTTTCACCGGACATAGCCCGAGATTTGGCCGACGCACCGAGTACGGTTGTTGGTTTCGAAAACCACAGCGGCAAGACCTATCTTGGACAAGGTGCAAAACCCTTCGGCAAGGTGGACGTAGGTTTTGGAAACAACAGCCATGACGATACCGAAGGTGCCTGCTACAAACACGCGATAGGCTGCTATCTTCACGGTTCACTTCTGCCCAAGAACCCTCACATTGCCGATCTCCTGATCCGCTGGGCGCTCGAACGCCGTCACGACAAGGTTGGCCTGGCGCCTCTGGATGACACCCTCGAGTGGAACGCACACGCATCCGCGCTCAAACGCGCGCGCGAAACGCACTGATTAGCACCCTCCCACTCACCTGGAAAGAAATCAAAATCTCTCTATGCGTTTATTTTTGACACAGTAAATTCATATGCAAAGATTAAATAACCTTTGAAAGACACAAAACAGTCTATTAGCGAAGCCGAGGTAACTCTGAAAGGGCATCCTTGACCATTCGAAACATTCATATATACATTTTCAAAAACCACGCCATCTTGCTGTTAGCCCAAGTGCCTGGAGTTCTGAGGAGTTCTGAGGAGCTCTGAGGAAGGCTCTGAGAAGGATTCTGAGGAGGGCTGAGGAGGGCTGAGGAGGGCTATTTACGTTTGAGGATACGTGAAAGCTCGTTTATCTTTAGAAGTTTCGCGATGAGGAAGTAGAGTAAAAGGAAAAGAACTACGGCACCCGATAGCAATGCCAGCGTTGGCCAGAAACCCTTGATTAGAGGTAAGAGCAAGAACCTATAGCAAAGCCAGAGAGGTGCGACACTGAGTACAGCAGCAAGCGCCACCCTCAAGCCGTAGAGAACGTGGTCCGCGGACTGCCACGCAGGGAACTTGCGCTTGAGGAGGATCATGAGAAGTATCATGGAGACGAACGACGCGATGGCGGTATCCATCGCGAGCGCACGGAACTTCAGGATTCCCATAAGCGAGACGTTCATGACGACGTTCAGGGCCGCCGAACCGAGGTTCACGAACATGGGTGTGCGGGCGTCCTTGAACGCGTAAAATGCGCCTGCAAGGGTTCTTACAGAAGCGGCAGCCCAGATGCCGGAGACGTAAAGCATGAGGGCGTGGGAAGTGTTGACTGTATCCTTGGTCGTGAACGCGCCGTGTTCGTAAATCACACGAATTATAGGCTCCGCGAACGCGACGAAGAAAAGAAGCGTCGGGATGAGAAGGACGGATACAGTCCGCAGCGACCGCTGCAGGGAATGATTGAGGCCTTCCATATCACCCGTGGAAAGCTGTCGGGCAAACAAGGGCAGGCTAACGGTACCGATTGCCGCGCCGAAAAGCCCCATCGGCAGATGCATGATTCGGTAAGCGTAGGAGAGCCAGGATACCGACCCCTGTTCGAGAAACGCGGCAAGAAAAGTATCAACAGCAACGTTGATTTCCACAATTGCCAGACCGATAACCACCGGCCCCCAGAGTTTCAACACCCGCCAGAGGTCGGGCGAACGCCAGTTAACGTATGGTCGGTAGCGGTAACCCTTGGGCCACACCGCAATATAAGTTACTATAAACTGAATGAATACGCCGGCAATACCTCCCACGGCCATGCCGATAACTGGATCTAAACCTTGACTCACCCAGTAGTTATATGTCAGATATGCGCTGCCGATAGAGATGATGTTGAAGAAAGCCGAGCTTACGGCAGGAAGAAAAAAACTGTGATGGGCGTTCAGGACACCGGTCGACCACGCGGAAAGCGATATAAAAAGCAGAAACGGAAAGAGTATGCGGTTGAGAAGCGTTGTAAGTTCCATTTTGCCGGGCACTTTTTGAAACCCGTGACCGATCACGGAAACGATCTGCGGTGAAAAGATGACGCCCACTGCGACAAGCACTCCGACAGCGATGAAAAGTGTGTTAAAAAGATTGTTGGCGAAGCGCCATATCTCGCGTTTATCCGTGTGTTGCATCTTGTCTACGAACACGGGAACAAATGATGCGGAAAGGGCGTTTTCGGCGAAGAAATCGCGCAGAAGGTTTGGAATCCGGAAAGCCACCTCAAAAGCGTCCTTGGCGAAGCCGGCGCCGAACAGCTGGGCCATCACCATTTCGCGTAAGAGCCCGGTAATGCGCGAGATACCGGTCGCTATGCTGAAACCGGCTACCCCTTTGCGGAAGCTTGGCTGCTCAGTGCTTTTACCCAATAAATTATTATACTGCCTTATCTTAAGAGGTCAAGACCCCGCTCGCCCATATTAGTGAGAAAAGTGGGACAAAAGATGGACAAAATATGGGGTAAAAGGAAATCAGGTTTAACGAACCGCGTCAAAAATGTGGATAACTAAGTAGGACAAAAGTTGGTCAAAAGTGGGACAAACCGGCCTTTTTGAGGGTTTTTGGGGATCAAGACGGGATAATTTTACATGTCAAAATAACTGTATTTCAGGACGAGATTTCGATTATCGCAGGGAAGTCTGCCTGCCGAAAAATTAAGAAAGAGTCAAACTTCCGTTTCAGACCAGGGTCAATCCTCAGGATGACATGTGTGTGTTACGGGGTGTTACGGGGTGTTACGGGGTGTTGCGGGGTGTTGCTGGGTGTTGCGGGGTGTTACGGGGTGTTACGGGCGATGACTTTCAGGGAAAGTCGCGAGAAGTTTTCCTTCGAGACAAAAAGGTAAGGGAAAACTTCAGAAAGTGGTCAGTCGGGGCAGGATACCCACACTTCTAACTCCTCTTCCATTGGGAGAGGAGATCCCCACCCTCGCCCTTTGGGAGAGGGTTGAGGTAAGGGAACCGCATACCTCCCCCTTGGCGGAGATGAGGGCTATACTTCAGGGAAGCGTCGGGTGAGGTGCCCCTAAGGGGGGTAGGGGTTATTTTCCTTGCGTCATTGCGAGCAAGCCAAAGGCTTTCGTGGCTCCGAAGGATGAACGCAGGGAGTAATCTCATAATACCGCAACAAAACCACTGGGATTGAAGCCACATGATTGGAGATGGGGGGAGAAATCGTGTGTCTTTGCGAGGAGTAACGAAGTTAGGACGAAGCTCCGAAGGGCGACCTCCAGTCACCTCACCATCTATTCACGAAGTGAATGCTCCTTGATTGCATTTTTTTAGATTGCTTCGGTCGCCGGAAGCGGCTTGCGGAACTCAGTTCCGCCCAAGCCCCTCTGGGGCTAGCTCGCAAAGACACTCGCAACGACATGTAGGGGCTTCAGAAACGTAGGGGCTGACCTTTAGATCAGCCCGAATGCTCGGACCTTATAACCAATTCCACCAGTTTCTAATCTTTGATGCTATTTGGTTAGAAGGGGTATTTTCTGAATTTGGTAAGAAATGAAGTCGTCTTTCATCTAAAAAACCCGAATTAACCAACTCCTGTTCTTTTAGAACTACAACCCCTGCAATAACCCATTTAGCCTCAATTATTTTTTTGATGTATTCTATACCCTTAGGATATTTGTAACCTCCGTCAATTCTTAAAGGAACTAGAATGTTTTCGTGGTTTTTATTATCTCGTAGGAAAACTTCTGGGGTAATCATTTTTTCTTGCAGCGCGGAAAGATGAATATAGATTTTCAAAACACCCATATCACTTGTCGTCACGTCCCATTCACCAAACTTGTAAACTCCGGTCAATGCTCTTATGGTTGATGTTTTCCTAACCTTCCTATGGCCCATAATAATAAACACTCGCGGCATTTAACCTCCTGTGTGGTTTTGTATTTCCGGGCCGACCTGAAGGTCGGCCCCTACGGATTTCTCTGTGGATTTATTTTTTTGCAAGTTTTTCAGCCTTTTCCTCAGCTTTCACCAATTGTTTCAATGTTAGATCACATTCTTGAATAAACTGGTCAATCTCTTCTTCTGGCTCTTCGTTGAGTTTTTCATTTTGTATGTGCATATACTTTTCGTATTGGAAGTGAAGTCTACATATAGAGTTCAAAGTACCCACATCAATAATCTTCTCACTATAAAGAATTTGAGCTGCTTTACTCGGATTATGCCCCATTGTTTCGTAGTCGTGGTTCTGGTCGTAATTCTTAACGAATAGTTCGTAAACCTTCCTTCTTATGGGCTTCCAAGCATCTTTGACTCTTTCGTAGACAGTCATTAATTTCTCCTTTGTCCTTGCAGGCTATTTTGGTTCTCCTGTTAAATTGTAAAAAAGATTAATCCTAAAATTTAATTTTGTCAAGCACCATAGGAGATTGCTCCGCACACGTCACCCCCCGGAGTTCCCTTCGTTCGGTGCTTCGTACCGCCGGAAGCGGCTTGCGGAACTCAGTTCCGCCCATGTCCCTCTGGGGCTAGCTCGCAAAGACGGGTGAGGAGGGTTTCACCGCCCCCTCCCCCCCATTAATAAGGGGGGGGCGTACACCTGCGGTCAGAGGGTGTGTTATTTTCTTACTGCACAAGCTGCATATGGGAACGCCCTATGAGACATAGCCATATCTGAAGGGGCGGACCCTGACCTATGTGATGGAAAATCATCCCAAGGGTCAGACCCTGCCCCAAAGGGGGACGGGCGGGGTCCCCAAAGAATCTATTCCATAGATTCTTTGGGGTAAAAAAGAGCCGCCCCTTTACAGAGGCGGCTCGACCACAAAACCAGGGAGGGAGAAGAAAGAAATTTATTTCAGCCTGAAGCTGAAGGGGATGACCGCGTAGGTCTTAACAGCGTTGCCCTCTTTCATTGCAGGCTTGAACGTCCACTGCCCGGCCGCGTTTAACGCGGCTGAATCGAGCGCGGCGAACCCTGAGCTTTGTGCGATTGAAGTTTTCACGACCTTGCCGTCTTTACCCAGAAGCACCCTGACCATCGCCTGCCCCTCGAGACCGGCCTCCTTCGCATCTGGGGGATATTCTGGCTTGACCTGGTCGAGTGGTTCCGGCTTCACCTCGAGTTCCTCGTAAGGGATTATTGTAATGAACTCGAAGGGCATGCCCAGCGTCGTGCGGACTTTCCTGCCGCCGGAGACGGGCGGGGTAAAGCTGTAACCCAAGCCTGCCTCGAGGGCGGCGTTGTCGAGATCGGTGTGACCCGAGCTCGCGGCGAGCTTCGTTTCGGTTACCTTGCCGTCGGTATCTATCTTGAGTTCGACGACGGCGACGCCTTCACGTTCGCGCTTGCGTGCGTCCTCGGGGTAGACGGGATTTTTGGAAGTTATGACTTTCAAGGGCGAATCGAGCTTGTCAGGTGCCACTGTTTTCACGCACCCTGTAAGACCTGAAAGGACTACTGCCGAAACAAAAAGGATTCTTAGCTTCATGGCGCTTCCTTGTCTTTGTATTGTTTACGGATGCCCGGCGGTATCCGACCCAAAGTCCCTCCTCCAACCCTCCTCCTGCCCCCCTCCTGAATATGACCACTAATATTCTTAACTGACCTAATAAATTATAGCCCCTGCCCTGAATCTGTCAAGCAGCCGCTTGTGGCTTTACGCCTGTCAGACCCCGCCGGCTTTTACTGCGTCGGCTGACTCGCGGCGGGAGGGTTCGTGCGTCTTTCAATCTGCTCCGGCGTAGAAACCATAATACCCGGGTGGGCGTAGCCCCAACGAGCGGCTTCACAATTGCTTGCCGCCCAATCGCGGTGACCCTTGTCGGGGATAAAATCGCAAAGCCTGACAAGCATACCGGCTATATTCTCACACATCTGCCAGTCGCGATGCTCCTGCCATTTGACTTCCTTGTTGGCGGCATAAAGCATACGGCATCCTTCAAGAAAACGGTCCCGGTAAAACGTCGTCTGAAAAACAACCTTGCCTGAAGCGACGGCCTGTTCGACCCATTTCACGAATACCGCGCTGCTGCCCTCACCACAATATTTGCTTTCCTGAACCTGGGCCGTCACCAAAACAGGCACCGCCAAGCTTATGAGAAGTGCTGCATTAGGGATTATCTTTCTCACCTTGTTCCTCCTTTGTTGTATTAAGTGTTTCATGATAGTCTTTAAGAGGATTTTGTCAAGGCCGTTTGACACCCCCGGGCAGGTCGGTATAATTTCTTGAAAGATTTAACCCCTCGAAGGAGGATTGATGGACGAAAAGTATTCGAACCCCGCGCCCCTCGGGCTCATGGGATTCGGAATGACCACGGTTCTTTTGAACATCCACAACGCAGGTTTCTTCCCGATAAACGTAGTGATACTCGCGATGGGTATTTTTTACGGCGGCATAGCCCAGATAATCGCCGGCATCATGGAATTCCGCAAGGCCAACACCTTCGGCACCACCGCTTTCACCTCGTACGGGCTCTTCTGGCTCACGCTCGTGTTCATTTTGATTGCCCCGCTCCTGGGCTTCGGCGAGGCGTGGGCGGCACACTCGGCGTTCATGGGCTGGTATCTTTTCTTCTGGGGATTCTTCACCTTCTGCATGATGTTTGCTACCCTCAAGAAGAACGTGGCACTGTTCTTCGTATTCCTGAGTTTGACGATACTCTTCTGGCTACTGGCAATCGGCCACTGGGTTCCGGGCGACACCGGCAAGCTTTTCATAAGGATAGCGGGCTGGGAGGGCATCGTCTGCGGTCTTTCGGCCATATACCTTGCGATGGCCGAGGTCATAAACGAAAACCTGGGCAGGACGGTGCTGCCCATCTGTCCGTTCGTCAAGAAATAGGACATTTTTGAACAGAAGATGCAAACTGCATGGTTTGCATCTTCTGTTGCCTCCTCCCTCCCCTGTGGCTTATGAAGTGCCGGAAAGGCACTTTTCAGATCGATGCTGGTCAACGATTCTGTTGGATCTGCGATGAAAGCAAAATGGTGTCTGCTATGGATGGATGTTCCGTGACCCGGTGTGTTTCGAGAGATTGTTCCGAGAGTGTGTTGTGTTACGGGTGTTGTGTTACGGGTGTTGTGTTACGGGTGGTGTGTTACGGGTGGTGTGTTACGGGGGGGGCCGACAAAATTGTTCCGCAATTTTGTTGGAGTATATTGTTTGACTGCCGCTAGCTTCATTATATAATGCCCTTCATGCAGGAGAATAAAGAGGACACAGCTCGAAGCCATACGTTCAAGTCGATTCTCGTCGAATACAGGGCCGTCATCTTCAACGCGATTTTCCTGATCTACATTCTTTTATTACAGAAACCGCTGCTCGGAATAATAAAGGCCTCGGATTTCAAAAAACCTTATCCCCTCCTGGGAGCGATCCTCGTTGCGGTCGTGATAGCGGAGTTCATCGGACTTCATCTAAAGATTCCCATGATATTGAGCAGGGCCAGGGTATCGAAGAGTGGTGAAATCAGGGGCGGGTGCATCATGTTCCTCATCTGGATCTTTCGCATGGTCATCAACATGTTCATATTGATCCTGGGGATCGGGGCACTCGGCTTCGGACCTGATGCGGGTAAAGGACAAACGCTCTTCATAATTCTGATGTTCGTGTCGGTGATCAAGGATCTCTATGCGATGTTCTACGCTTTCGGGATAGCAAAACGGGGCGGCACCGATATCGGCGAATTCGTGGGCGACTTGCTGATCCTTCTCTGGGGAATGGTATCTTACACCGCGACATGGGTGTACATGTCAAGCGGGATGGACTTCTTCGACGTAAGAGGTATCGGAGCAATAGCGCTTGAGTTGTTTGCCGCCCTCCTGATCTTTTTCATCTTTTTCCTTCCCATACAGTCCGTGTACATGTTCGAGGAGGCGGCGCTTCCCAAAAACCGCAGGCGGTCGTTATTCTTCTGGCTCGGCTTCGCGGCGAACGTGGCAGGTGCAATGCTCATGCTTCTCTATTCCAGCAACAAGTGGTAGCAAAGTCGGTAAAAAAGGGGTTGTCCGAGAACGGAATTTTCAAGGTTTTTTAGTTCCAGAAATTGACCAGGCTGCGTGAATTTTGCCTTTTCTTGAACAATCGGGTGTCCACCTTGACAAACAATTGCGTTGGTGTATATTGATTTTAATCAATAACTTCTGAAGGAGTGATGAATGGAAATGCTATCAAGGAGTCTTTTTGTATAAAGTAATTGATATGGGGAATTTTTATTCGTCAGGAATTGTGCAGTCGAACGGTTGAGACAATGACTTTTTTTGCACCTCGTTTTGATCGGGGAAAAAACGCCGACATTGAGCGACCATGAATACTGACTTTCTGCCGGCCGGATTCACCGAGACGGCTTTCCTTGGTGAGGGTTCAATGAACAAGGTTCTGGCCGTCAGGCGCGAAACGGACGGGAGTGATTTCGCATTGAAGATATCGAAGGGAACTGATCCTGCGCGGCGGCTCGAGCGGGAGTTTGCGATACTCGAACGTGTCGAAGTAGACGGTGTAGTAAAGGTTTATGAATTCGGCGAACACGACGGTTCAATTTTCTTCATCATGGAACTCGTTCGCGGAGTTCCATTTACTGAATTCATGTCAAGGCGGCGGGCAAACCCCGATTTCGTGGACGTTTTCTTTGCGGTTTTCCAGCGAGCGGCCTCTATTCTTTCAAAACTTCACAAACAGGGCATCGTCCACGTGGACCTTAAACCGGCGAATCTGCTCGTAAAGGATGACGGCAAGCCGGTACTCCTTGATTTCGGTTTCGCTGAGGATTTCATGTTAAGCCCAACCTCCGAGCCGTCGGGCACGACTCTTGATTACGCAGCTCCTGAGCTGTTCACCGGCGGCTACGCTTCGCCTGCCGCCGATATTTATTCCCTCGGGGCCATTGGATATGAAACGTTGAGGCAAAGCAGTCTGTGGGGCGAGAAATCGCCCCGGGAGCTGATCAGGGCAAAACTAAAGACCCCCCCGGGTCTGGGAACGCTGGAGTTCGACTTGCCGCCAGGCCTGGAGGATATGCTGATTCGAATGCTTTCGCCGGAGCCCTCGCTGCGCCCTTCCGCCGAAGAAATCATACTCGAAATAGACTGGCTTCTTAATGGGGTGGAATCTTACGCCTCCGGTGATTTCGAAATTCCTTTGCCCAGATTGATTTTCGGCGGCCGCGACGAAGAGATTGCCGAGTTGGAACGTCTTCTCTTCAAAGAAAATCGCGTCGTGCATTTGTCGGGCGAATCGGGCACAGGCAAGACAAGAATCTTAAGGGAGCTTCGTTTTCGCTCGCTCTTAAACGACCGCAGCGCACTTCTTCTTGAAGGAAGGGGCGCCCATCTTTCACTCGTCGATCACATATCTGCATCTCTGGGCATCAAGCACGAGGAGAATCAGGACAAGTGGCAGCGATTTGAGCGGGTATACCGGGGTATATGCGAGTTCGGCTTTAAAGCGATCCTTTTGGACTCGCCATTGGCGTTATCGTCTGACGAAAAGGAGTTCCTTGGTTATCTTGCCCGCGGGTTTGACTCTAAAATCGGCATGCTCCTCTCCCAGACCCCGACGGATGTGTATCCCGGTGCGGCAAGGGTTGAACTCGGGAAGCTGGACAAGAAAAAGGTCGAAGCGCTAATAAAGAGAACGTTCGAAGGACTGAAGGATTACGAGAAGCTTGCAGAAGACCTGGTTTCGACTGCCGGGGGGACCCCGCGCAGGATGAACGAGCTGCTGGAAATACTTCACGAAGAGGGATGGCTGGCGTGGCGCAGGGGGTGGCTGTACGAACCAGGGAAAGAAGATAAAACGCTCGCAGAAAGGCTTGAAGCCTGGCTGTATGAAACGCTCTCGCGTCTTGACGAAAACGCAAAACTGGTTCTGAATCTCTTGTCTACGGTCGATTCCGGTCTTTCAGCGGATGTTCTCACAAAAATCATGGGCGATTCCGCGGCACTGGAACTGAAGGAACTAATGACAAAAGGTCTCATCCGATCGTTTCTTTACCTCGGTATACCACACTATGAATTCGGAAACGATATCATCAAGCCATATCTTCTGACCCATCTCAGCGAAGAAGAAAAAAAGAAGCTTGCCCTCGTTATGGCCGAAGCACTTGAGGAATTTGCGATTCAGATATGGGGTGAAGACCTGGAAGAATGGAGTATTACTTATGTAATACAAACGGGTCTTCTTTTTACTAACGGTGGAGGCGACCGAAGGGCAATTCGCTATATGATTTCTGCAGGAAAGAAGCTGGTTTTACTGGGAGATCCCGAAAAGGCTTATGAAATCCTGATGCTGGCGCTGAATCTTAAACTAACAACAGAGGAAAAACTTAAGATATACTACCAATTAGGAGACATTGCCACCAATAATCACAACCCCATACAGGCAGAGGGATTCTTTCTTAAAGCCCTCTCCTTTTCGGAGAACACACCTGAGGAGAAGACAAAAGCCTTGTTACGTATATCTTTTGCATACTTGTGCGTGGTCGATATCGAAAGAATGGCCGTATTTCTTAAGGAAAGCGAAATGCATTCCTCTCAAATATCGTCTACACTCAAGGGAAGGCAACTACACTATAACGGCTGGCTGCTTCTCCTGAGGGGGCAGACAGAAGAAGCAAAACCTTTGTTTGTTGAAGCTGAAAAGCTCTTAGTCTCCCCTGCCGAAAAACGCAGTGCTTTTTTTGGACTTGCTTCAATATCCATCCGACTAGGAAGGATGTCGGAAGCGCTGATTTATATGAAGAAAGCTATAGAGAAAAGCAGGGAAGAGGGAAAGATCAGCTCTGTGTGCGTTTACACAGCCGGACTTTCTACCATATTCTATGGAACAGGTTCTTTCGACGAGGTCGAAAAATGTATAGAAGAATCCCTTCTGATGGTCGAGGGGATAAAATCGCCCCGAGAGACTTCAGAAGTGCTTTTGTATAAAGTTGTTTTTCTTCATTATTCGGGACAGTACCGGGAGGGTCTGAACCTTATCAGAAAAGCAATGAGAATCTCGGAAAAGATCGGCGATAAACACAGGCTGACTACCCTTCGATGGAGGGAGGCTCAGTTCCTTGAGTCTCTTGGCGACTGGAAGGCGTCAGAGAAAGCTTACTCAATGCTCTGGAAGGATTTGCACAAAACGAAAAATCCTCCCGTCAATTATTTCTTGAAGGACTGGTCAATACTCTGCAGGGAAAAAGGTAAATTCCTTGCCTCCGAGAGGCTGCTTGAAAAAGCGGAGCAGTTGGACGAATCCAGAAGTGTGGATCTGGAAATCCAACTGGAAAGAGGCAGAGCCGCGCTCGCTTCAGGTAATCTGAAAAAGGCAAGGGCTGCTTATAATAAGTTGGTTTTCATGTTCAAGACCCACGAACATGTTCTTTTCGAAAATTACGCGAGCTTATTGGAAGGTGAAATCCTTTTCTCTGAAGGCAACTTTGAATCGGCGCTGGAGAGACTTGAAACGCTCACTTCCCGCATAAAAACGATAAAGATCCTGGGGGATTTGCAGTATAACACATTCATCGCTCTGGGCAAAACGCTTGTTGCGCTAAAGAAGTTCGACGAAGGATTATTTTGGTTGCGCGAGAGTTTGAATTTATCGATAATCCAAGAAGCACCGTTCAAGAAAGGAATTGCGCTTTTCGAAATAGCCAAAGCTGTCCAGAAAGATAAGGGATTCACGGAAAATGTCTTTACTCTTCTTGAAGAAGCGGAGACAATCTTCACTAGACTGCAATTAAATCATCTATTGAGAGAAATAAAGGAGATGCTTACTGTGCATAACAACCAGACCAGGCAGGAAAAAGAAAAGGATGATCAGTATCTTGCTGGTTTGACACAAGTTAGTCAGTTAATCAAAGATCTGAAAAGCAAGCATCTTGAAATGAAAGATTTCCGATCTGGTCTTCCAGTCAGATACCTTGACGGATTGAAGAAACTTAGTGAACTCATCAACTACAGGCTCGGTCAGGAAAACTTCATGGGCGATCTGCTGGAGATAGTTCTTGAGCTTACGAGCGCAACGCGCGGGGTTGTATTCATTACAGGTGGAGGCAAACTGCATCCCGTTGCTTCGAAATTGATTGATGAGGCAACTTCGCAGGAGGCTCAACGCATATCGGAAACCGTCTCAAACGAGCTTGAAAGAGAAAGGGTTCCTATTTACTCGCCCGACGCAACCAGGGACGCGCGCTTCGATCGTGCGCAAAGCATACTTCTAAACGAGATACGCTCGCTTCTCTGCATTCCTCTGCGAACAAAGGAAAGTCTGGTCGGAACCATCTACGTTGACAGCCCCGAACCCGGACTTTTTGACGAAAATAATACGCTGTACTTTGAGGCGGTGGGCAACATACTTGCGGCTACCATCGAGCGGTCTTTGGAATTCAAGAGACTCGGTGAGGATCTCGCTCTTCTGCGCGCCAGGCATGTCTTTAATAAATCCGGGATCGTCATAGGAAGCTCGCCGGCGGCACTGAGAATCAGCGAAAGAATAGAAAGAATCGCACTTTCAAACACCAATATCCTTCTTGAAGGAGAAACCGGTTCCGGAAAGGGGGTGTTCGCCCGGCTTATTCACGACCTGAGCGAAAGAAAGGGTCGTGAATTCTGTTCAATCAACTGCGGCGTGCTCCCAGAGAGTATTATGGAATCGGAGCTTTTCGGTTCCAAAAAAGGCGCCTTTACCGGGGCCACCCAGGACAGAACCGGACTCCTTGAAGCGGCAGACCGCTCTACCGTCTTTTTCGACGAAATTACGAACACTTCTCCGGCAATGCAAGCCAAACTGCTCGAAGTTATTGAAGAACGAGTCATACGCCGCGTGGGCGATTCCAAGAACAAAAAGGTGGATTTGAGGTTTATCTTTGCAACAAACCGTGATCTTGAAAGTGAAGTGCATGCCGGTCGCTTCAGGGAGGATCTTTTTTTCCGGATATCCACAATGACCATCCGAATCCCCCCGTTGAGGGAACGCAAAGAGGACATTCCTGAATACGTGGATTTCTTCCTTAAGAAATTCTCCTCGGAGTTCAACAAGGAGATAAAAACTATTGACGACGATTCTCTGGGGCTCCTGACAGGGTATTCATGGCCCGGCAATGTACGCGAACTCAGGAACGTAATCGAGCGCTCGGTGCTCCTGGCGGCAGGCGACCGCATATCGACGGATGATCTTAAGCAGCATCTCCCCGCCTCCCCCAGAGAAAACAGATGGATTTCTGCGAACACCACAACAGCGGCGGTGGATTTGGATATGGAGAAGGCAACCCGCAGACTCGAAAAGAGCTTAATCGAGGAAGCCCTGGCTCGTTACAAGACCATCGAGAAAGCCGCTGCCGCGCTCGGCATTAGCACACGTTCACTATGGCGAAAAAAGAAGGAACTTAAGGGATGACACAAATTTGAGACAATTCCTCTCAACATAAAAATATAACTTTATGTGATTTATATTAAATCTGCCACAATTATCATATAAATTATGCCAAGATGTCACATTTTTCCATTTATTGAAATCATAACGAATTCCTCGTAGAACTTTAAATTACATACAGACGTAGTTTGAGACAAAGAGTTGCTTCACTGACAATTGGCATCAATATTGCTCCTAAAAAAGTGTGTTTTTTGCTGATGAGTAGGTTGCAAGGATAGTGGTGTTTCACGAGTAAAGAGGGTCAAAAAAAAATTAATCTCTGAAAAGGAGAAAACCATGTTCAAAAAACTCGCACTCACATTCATGGCCCTGGCCATTATCGGCCTTGTCTCAGGCGGCTCAATGCTTCTAGCAGAAGATAATCCCATCTATGAACTGTGGGAGGGCTCATCAGGCTACATAATCGTGCCTCTGAATTATCTGGAGACCGTCTTTGATACCTACACCGTTACCGACTGGCACATAGGAAACCTCATGCCTCATGTTCAACCTCCAAACCCAACAGGTGTATCTTCAGGCTATTATTCTATCTACGAAAGCGCAACCTATTTCTATACCGACGGTGATCTTTCAGGTTCATTCGCAGGCATTATCCATACCGAGAATTCACCAAACGCCTACTGGTACTACGGAGAAGGCACCTGGACATCCAACCTCGGCTACTACGGCACTTGGACAGGCGCCTTCGACGGCGGCAGCGTGGGAGATGATTGCACCATCACCTTGAAACGCTACTCTCCTGGATACGGCACATTAATCACTTGCGGCCAGATTACCGGTGAATGTAAATCTGTAGACAGCAGAGAGCCCTGAGCTTGAGTGAATTCACTATTTCAAAGGGCGGGCAATGCCCGCCCTTGTTTTGTTTCACCTTGGAATATAACCCGAGCTTACATCTCCAGCCCATCGCGACTGCCAATATTGTCACACGCACCTGCCAAAATTGGCAGTTGCGACAGTTGTTGAGATGGTTTCCCGTTTTTGTTTAAATATAACTACCTAGAATATTGCGACTTATGGATTTAATCGCCACCTCTGACCTGGCACGAGAATTGCTCCTTATTAAGTCGAGCGGTTGAAGAGAAGAGCAAATCCGGCAGTGCCGGAGATTTAAAGTTGGGTTGGGAGTCCGTAAGAAGAGGAGGAAGGATGGGAAGATGAGGAGGACGAGGAAGGCCGGGGTAAGTGAGGTTTGGGAGGTGTGTGGGAGGTAAAAGAAAATGGGAAGGAGGGTAAGGAAGTGTACTTTCGTTACAATCACAGGGAGGAGCTTTGAGGGAGGTACCATGAGAGGACAGATCAAAAGCAGTAAGCTTCTTCCCATTTAAAAATTAAGATACTCATTAGAGATGGGGCTGAGGGCGAGCGCCGGAGGCGCTGGGCGCAAGCTCCACTTCCGCCATTCCACTTTTACATATCAAAGGAGGAGCGCCGGAGGCGCATTGGTCGAACCAGCGCCCAAGGCGTTTGCGTTCGACGAACGATCCTTTTTTGAAGATGCGGCTCCTTGACAAATTCTGAGGAGGGCTGGTGTGTTACGGGTGGTGTGTTACGGACGGTGTGTTACGGGAGGAGGGCGGAGGAGGGCTGAGGAGGGCTGAGCGGGAAGGAGCAGTCACTTCCCGCTCTTTATTAGGAGGAGTAGGCTCTTACCCCAAGCAGGGGGAGGAACACGGCTAAAGGCTGCGTACCCACCGCACAATATCGGCAACTTTCATCTCGCTCCGGATTTACCGCCCGGCCGTTAAGGACGATCCGGCACCGATAGTGGCCGTTCGTCGTTGACCCCGCCCGTTCTCCGCATTTACTGCCGCCGCTCATAAACGCTTAACGGCACGGGTCCGGGATTCCATGTTTTCTGTCGACGGGCACGATGCCGGGCTGACCATGTATTTTTAACGCTCATGCCCCCTATCGCATACCCCCGACCTACCTGGCCCTGGGCAGTTCGTCCCACCGGGTGGTGTAGGCAGGCGAGAGGTAGTTCTGGTTCATGTACCATCTTTCCGCGCTCTCGGTGCCCACTCGCACCGTCTGCGGCCCGTATTTCCTGTTGATGAAGTCCATCACCCTCATCTTTCGTTTCGAGCGTCCTCCGTACCCTGCATCGGCAAAAAGACCAAGCTGCTGGCGGTTTTCCGGCATAAGGTCGAGGAGCATGACGCCGGCTTTCATGTAGCGGTAGCCTTCTTTGAAGATTTGCTTCAGCGCGGCGGTGCCGACAGTGATCAGTGTGGACGTATCGGCCGTATACTCGCTCAGCTTGACCGTTATGGAGTTGCCGTAGTAGGGCTCGTCGGCGTGAGGGCTCGAGTTCAGGAAAACCATGATGCAGCGAGCAAGACTTGCCTGATCACGCAGCTTCTCACCTGCGCGGGCTATATAGCCCGAAACGAGTCCCCGCATCTGGTTGTAGTCGGTGACCCTTTCGCGGAAGCTGCGGGAAACCATTATCTGCTTGCGGCAAGGCAGGTCCTCTAGTTCTATAGCGCTTTCGCCGCAGAGTTCGCGCGCGGTGCGTTCGAGCACTACGTTGAACTTCGAGCGAACCCAGCGCGGGTCCTGCGCTGCCAGGTCAGAGGCCGTTCTTATACCGCAGGCCTTCAACTTTTCGGCCCAGCGCCTGCCTACGCCCCAGATGTCAGCGACATCCGTTTTACCGAGCGCGTCTCGTATCTTTTCGGTGGAGTCGAATACGTGTCCCCCCCCTCCCCCGCTCTCCGAGCGCTTCTTTGCAACCCTGGCCGCGAGCTTGGCGAGCGTCTTGGTTGCGCCTACTCCTATGGAGACGGGCAGGCCCGTCCACTTGAGGACCGTCTCGCGCGCCTTGCGCGCGTGGGACTCGAGGGACGATCTGGGAAAACCTTCAAGCCCGAGGAATGCCTCGTCTATGGAGTATATCTCGAGATCGGGCGTGAACTGCAAGAGTATCCGCATGACGCGGGCGGACATGTCGGCGTAAAGGGGATAATTCGAGGAAAAGACCTTCACCCTGTGCTCGACAATGAAATCCCGCCATTCGAACTCCGGAACCGCCATCGGGATGCCGAGCGCCTTTGCCTCCTCGGAGCGGGCGATGATGATGCCGTCGTTGTTGGAGAGCACGACTATCGGGACCTTTGCAAGCGACGGCCGGAACACCCTTTCGCATGAGGCGTAGAAATTGTTGCAGTCTACAAGCGCGAACATGTCACACCGCGTGTGTTCACACAGCGTGGATGACGCTCGTGACAACGCCCCATATTTGAAGCTCCGAGGTCACGGGGATGTCGGGGTAGTCGGGGTTCTCGGCGGCAAGCCTTAGCCCGCCCCGGCCAAGGACGAGCCGCTTGACGGTCAGCTCGCCCTCGAGTATGGCGATCACGACCTTTCCGTGGGCGGGTTCGAGCGAGCGGTCGACCACGAGTATGTCGCCCGGGTAAATGCCCGCGCCCGTCATCGAGTAGCCTGACGCGCGGACAAAGAACGTGGCATCCCTGTGTTTGACGAGCAATTGATTCAGGTCGAGGTATTCTTCGATGAAATCGTCGGCTGGCGACGGAAAACCGGCGGAAACCCTGCCCCCGAACAGCGGGAGACCCGCTTTAGTGAACTCCCGCATATCAGCGCCTGCCGGGGACGCGCTTACACCATCCCCGGCAAGGCCCCCATAAACGACCCCTTGTTCCACCAACCGCCGGATCTTTTCTAATCTGGACATGGCATTCTCCTGTTTGTATACATCAGTATACGCAAACAGATGTTTCCTGTCAAGCCCCCGCCCACATCCCGCCGGTGGAATTCCATTCCGCCAATGCGTCCTGCCGCTCCTCCTTTGATCGACAATAATGGAATCGCAGAAGACCATAGGCTTCTGCCAATGCGCCTCCGGCGCTCGCCCCCCTCAGATATGATGATAACGACTCAGATCGGTTCGGAGGTTACCCTTCACTACTCCAACTGCGCAGAAGGTTTGCGGGCGCAGGTCTACGACGCAGGGGGGAGGAGGGTGGACGAGATACAATCACCCCAAACTCAGGGTGTAATCTATCTAATGGGGAGGGGCGCGGGTGTTACGGGCCTGGGGCCTATTTTATTGTCGCGGAGGCTTCAAAGGCTAGGGGCGTCAAAAGTAATCCTGGTGAGATAAAACTAAGGTACATTCGCTCCGCGAATAGATTGTTTCGGTCGCTTGAAGCGACCCTCGCAACGACTTAAGGTGTCTTCACGTAGCAGCGATCTGTGGTCCCCATAAAAACACTTCGTGTTTTTATGGGGTGTTAAGTATTTCCTTGTTGAAAGGCCTTGAAAGATAAGCGTGTCGCAGGTCGTTGTCGGCGATGTTCTCGGCGGTCTCGGTGAGCATCTTCTTCGCCCGGCTGAGGTATTCGCGGTACCCGCCGTCGCCGAGCTTCTCCATGGCCTGTCCAATGCGAAAATATATCTCCCTGAGCGCGGAGAGGCTGTCAGTCTCCCTGACCTTCTCCTCGGCCTTGCGGAACTCTGAAAGCGCCTCAGCGGGCATATTCTTTTTGAAAAGCAGTTCGCCGCGAGCGATATCGATGGAGATGAGGTAGTCGGTAAGCGAATTCTTGAGCGCGTATTCCTCGACCTCGGCAAGCAGCGCCGACGCCTCATCATGGCGGCCGAGTTCGATGAGGAAGTCGGCCTTGACGAGTCTTGCGCCCATCTCCTTTATCTTGCTCTGCACCTCGCCGAATATCCTGATGGCGGTATCGATCGATTCGAACGCCCTGTCGGGGTCGTCCTCCTCCCAGTAAAGCCTCGCGTAGCTCTCGTTGGCCCAGCCATGGCCGAGCTTGTTGTTGATGAGCTTGTTGAGCTTCTGGTAGCGGTCGAAGTACATTCGCGCCATATCGTATTTACCAAGTCCAAGGTACTCGGCGCCCAGGTTGAAGCTCGATATGGCCTCGCTCAGCGCGCTTCCGGTCCTAGTTGCAATCTCGAGCGACTTTTCGAGATACTCGATGCAGCGAATGAAGTCGCCCTTCTCGTGAAAGTAGTTGACGCAGTTGTTGTAAACTGTGCCGAGGCCGGAAAGATCATCTTCCTCGGTAAATATCTTCTCGGACTTCTTATAGTACTGGTAGGACTCCTCCATCTGCCCGGTCCGGGTCTTGACGGCGGCGATGATGTTGTAGGTGCTCGCGGTGGAAAGGTTGCGTTCGCTCGCGTTTTTAAGGAGCGAAGCTTCGGCGAGCGCCCTGTCTGTGTATTCGAGAGCGAGAGAAAAGTCTCCCATGAGATAATTGATCCAGGCGATGTGATGGTAGACGGTCTGCATCTCCTGATGGTACTTCTCTTTCTCCGCGTCCGCAAGCACGAGTTCATCCAGTTCGTCGAGTTTCGCCTTGCTTTTGTGCAGGTGTTCGAGCGCCTGCGGATACATGCTCTGTTTCTGATACGTGTCGCCCGTTTTTCTGATTATCCTTGCCTGTATAAGAGCATCGGAGGTAATATCGAGAATCCTCGTGTAGTTCTCAATGGAATCGGCGTTCTTACCCAGGGTTTTATATATGTCGCCCATCGATTCGTAGGCGGCAATGAGCGCATTCCGGTCCTTGCTGAAATCCTGGTCCGCAATCCTGATTATGCCCCTGTAATAGCCGAGCGCATCCTCGTTTGCGTAGGCGGCCTTGGCCTTTTTCCCCGCCCTGAGTAGCCAGGATACCGCCGAATCGTAGTCATCGCTCGCCGCGTACTGCTGCGCAATCAGACCGACGAAGTCCTCTATCCTGTCCTTGTAGAGTTCCTCCATTGCAGCCGCAACAATCCGGTGAAGCTTCCTTCTCTTGCTTTCGATGAGGGTGGAATACGTAACCTGCTGAATGAGAGGATGCTTGAACATGTACTCACTGTCCTTTGCCGGACGCGCCGCCGTCAGCAGCTCGAGTATGAATTCAAACTCCTCTAGCGTCGCGAGATACTCCTTAAGGCGCTCTCTGTCATCGTGAATCTCGGCAAGAATGCTTCTGTAGAACGTCCTGCCGATCACGGAAGCCATCTGCAAAACTACCTTCAGATTTTCCTCGAGCCTGTCGAGCCTTGAGGCTATGACGAGTTGTATGGTGTCGGGTATTTCTATTTCCTCGACCTTGCGCCCCAGATTCCACATCCCGTCTTCGAAAACGAGAGTTCCTGAGTCTATGAGCGATTTGATTATCTCCTCGAGAAAGAAAGGGTTGCCCGCAGCCTTTGCAAGCACCTTTCTCTTGAAGCTCTCGGGAAAACCGGGTATCTCCAGAAGGTTGTACGTAAGCTCAAGACTAGAGTAATTATCCAGAGGATTGAGCTTTACTTCGGTGAAAGCGGTTCCCCAAACCTTCCTGAACTCTTCCTTTACCGCGTAGGATTGTTGCCCCTTCATCTCCCTGGTCAGGCAAAAGAGCATTATGCCCGGCAAGTCAGGCGAATCCTCGGACCCGAACATGAACTTTACGAAGGCAAGGGAGGCGGAGTCTATCCAGTGATAGTCTTCTATTGCGAGAAGCAACGGCGTTTTCGTCGAAATTGCCTCAAGCAGCGCCCTGATGCCGCCCAGAGCCTTGATCTGAAGGTCCATTGGGGAAAGATGCCTGACCTTTTCGAGAAGCTCTCCTTCAAGCTCGAGCGAGAAGAGGTGGGCGATATATGGGACAACGTCGTCCCATGAATCAGGGAGAAGTTTTTTTGCGGTATCCGTGATTTTTTTCTTGATTAGTTCTTGAGTGTCCTTGTCGGTTATCGAGAAGACCTGCTCAAGGATCTGCAAAAGCGGCCAGTACGAAAGGTGCTCACCGTGATATACACACTGTCCCTCAAGTATCATGGTATCGAATGCCTCGTCGTCAATGAAATCCCTTGTCTCCTGCCAGATTCTCGATTTCCCTATTCCTGCTTCGCCTGTCACAAAAACCACTCCCGACTTACCCGCACTCAAATCCCTAACTTTTTCCTTTATCGAATCAAGCTCGGTACCCCTGCCCACAAGAGGCGAGTAAAGCCCTTTGATACCCCTCTTGGCTTCAGGCCTTTCTCTTATCTTTACGGGTTCGTATGCCTTTACCGGACTGTCAATCCCTTTGATGGAAACCTCCTCCTCCCCCTCGTATTCAACGAGATATTTCGTGGCCCTGTATACCTGCTCGGAAACCAGAACCTTGCCTCTTTGAGCAAAATCCTTAAGACCGGAACTCAAATCCATAACATCACCCCTGATATCAAATTCTTTCTTTTCGGGCGTTCCTGTCTCGCTTACCACGGCCAGACCGGAATGTATGCCTGCCCGCATCGCAGGGGCTGGAATCGACCCGGTACCCGTTTCTTTCCGGAAATGGGGCAAGGCGAGAAGCTCAAGCGCCGTTCGGACCGCTCTCTCAGGCGCGTCCTCGTAAGTCAATGGAAACCCGAAAAGGCAAATAAGAGAACCGTCTTTTTGTTCGTGAATTATACCCCCATTCTTAATGACCACGGAGTCGATCCGTTGAAAGTATGTTTCGGCTATATCCGTACGTTCTTTCTGGCTTGATTCAATGCAATAGGGAAATTCGGCAAAGAGAACGGTTATGAACTTCTGCTCTGCTTTTTTGCCCTGTAAATCCATTATAAAAATGGCCTCCTGTTGCGGTCATTTGTTTAATTCTCGACTATCCTCAGCTTCACTTCTAACCTTTTGAATTAAATGATAGCAAACATGAACTGTTTGTCAAGCCGTCACAGGTATTATCTGAGTATAACGAACTTTCTTGAAATCGACTCCCCGGGAACCTCGAGTACCACGAAGTAGACTCCCCCGGCAAGATCGCCGAGATTAAGGACCCCCTCCCCCATCACGTCGAATACCCTCTCGCGCCTGCCGGATGCGTCGTATACGCCGAGGGATGCCCGGTCGCAGATACCGAGAGAGTAACGCACCGTGCTGCCGGATATCTCCAGGACGGTGCCGCCGGAAAGCTGCTGTTCCCCCTCCTCCTTCACCGACGTGGAGCCGTAGTCGATGCTCACCTCGTAAAGCATGGGCGAGTGGTCGGGGTTCCCGGAGACAAACGATACTTTATACTGCATGTACCGGGTTTGCTGGACGACCGCCGTGTTTAGCGACGAAGGCTTTGTGATCTCCGGGCAATCTTCCCAGGCCGGCCAGTTGGCCGGGTCGTTTGACGTGCGAATCCTGAAACCAACGCGAGTCTTGTATAAACGCGAGGTGTCGACGTTCCAGTCTATCTTGTTCCAGAAGGAGGGTTCTCCGGCATCAAATATGGATGACGTAAGCTCGCCATTGCTCTCAAAACGCTCAAACAGGTCCCACCAGTCGGTGCTTCGCCCTGGATTGTGGGTCGAGGTAACGAGATCCAGAAGGCCGTTGCCGTCTATATCGCCCACCTGAAGATCGCAGGACTGCGGGTAATTCGCGAACCTGTGATAGTCGAAGTGTTCATTGCCGTTGTTTTCGAACCAGCCGAGCCAGCCGGCTTTACCGTTGGTGTCCGAGTATGTGGGACCGAAATATGACTGGATGATATCTACATCAGCGTCGTAGTCTATGTCGATTGCGACCACACCCTCTGGATTCCTGGATTCGGGCGTGTATAGCCTGTGCATGATGAAGCCGTCGGGCAGATCGTTCTCCCACCATTGGGGATAAGTTACCGAATCGTCTACATTGGTCACGACTATGTCTTTTTTACCGTCTTTGTTGACGTCGGCTATCCAGTCATAGAGGTTTTTCCTCGTCGTATCCAGAGGATGAGGCACGAAACCGGAATCAGGACCTATCTGTGTAATCTGGTTTTCCATCCAGTAAGTTCCCCAATAACCTGTCGCAGGTATCACCTGGCGATTGTAAAAAAAGCCGCTGACCAGGAAATCTATATCGCCGTCATTGTCAAGATCACCGGTATGAATCCTTCTTGCCGCATTCCCTTCGAAAGCCTGTTTGTGAGGGATAAAGTGTTCGTTGGTTCCGTCATTTTCGAACCACAACTCCGGTCCGGCCGGAGTCTGCTCCCTGTGATGCTTGGTGGCGACCACATCAATGTCGCCGTCTGAATCGAAATCCGCGGCCGCCACCTGGTGAACCCCTTTAAAGTAGCCTACCTGAGAGTATTGTGTAAAGTCGCCGCTGCCGTTGTTAAGATATAGATAGATCCAGCCGCTGCCGTAATCACCGATCACGGCATCCGCAAATCCGTCATTGTTGAAGTCCGCCAGATCGTAACCCAGATATGCCGAACCTGCGGGGTAAACCTGTCGACTGTAGTAAAATTTCCCCTCGCCGTTATTAGGAAACCACGAAATACCGTCCACGCTTGAAAGCACCACATCATAATTCGCTCTTGAGATATCGGATGAGTCTTTGTTTTTCGGGCCGCCCAGGTCGGCTATCTCTATCTTTTTATCAAGCTGAGAGTTATTTTCCCATATGTGATGTTTTTCGGGCGAGCTGGAAAGTACTATACTCAGTGAAAGCCTTTTTGGCTGGTAGAAATAGTTTATTCCACTTGACTCATAGAATGCTGAACCAAAGTCTTCCACCGGTCCGAGGGTCCCCGGCCCGGCCTGCCAATCGTTCTGAGTTACACTCTTGCCCTCAAGAAAAAAACATAAGATCACCGATAGTATCAAAACAACACTCGAGTGTTTCATTGCTCCCTCCAGTTATAAAGCAAAACCCGCTAAGTGCAATTTCACATGTGGACCTTCCGGCCCACCTTCAATTTGATTATAAATACCTCGGTTTCGTCGTCAAGCTTATGCTAATACATACAAATGATGTTTAACGATACTAGACATATGTTTATATTTGTTTTATTCAGAAAGCAAAACATTTATGATTTTATAATATCTTAAGATAGCATCCGACTTTTCTCGGCCGTCTCTTATGGGTACTGACGGTATTGACTATATCCCCGGTAGTATTATAATTTCTTAGTGGAGGATAGTATCTACTGAAGGAGTGATTTGTCGGTAAGATTGAACAGGAATACTTCTGAGGAGCATTTAGGAGATAAAGATTCTATATACCAGAGTCTCTATGATAACATACCGGTAGGGATATTTCGAACCGACCAGGAAGGGAAAATACTGTCAGCAAATCCTTCGCTTGTAAAAATGCTCGGGTTTTCCTCGGAAAAAGAGCTATCCGCGATTCGGGCGTTCGATATTTACCTTATCCCCGATGATGGACGCAAGATACGTGAAAGGCTCAACGTGGAGGGTTTGGTCTCCAACTTCGAAACACAGCTCAAGCGCAAGGACGATTCGATTCTCTGGGTATCCATTAATGTCCGTGCCGTAGTAAGCGAAAAAAAAGGAATCTTGTTTTACGAAGGGGTAATTGAAGACATTACCGCACGCAAAAAGACGGAAACGGCGCTAAGGGAAAGCGAGGAGCAGTACCGTTCGATGATTGATTCGATGGGTGAGGCGATACACGTTGTCGACACGGATTTGAGAATCCTTTTGATCAATCCTTCTTTCAGGAAGTGGATGAAAACCCTCGGGTTTGAAAGAAATGTTGTCGGAAAAACGATCTTTGAGGTTTTCACCTTCCTTTCCGACAAGGTCAGGAACGAATACAAACAGGTTTTCATGACGGGACAGACCTTGGTGTCCGAGGATACGAACGTGGTTAAGGGCGAAAAAATCATCACAGAAACGAGAAAGATACCTATACTTGAAGAAGGGAAGGTCAAGCGCGTCATTACGGTCATTGAAGAAATCACGGAGCGCAAAAAAGCGCTTGAGGCTTTGCGGGAGTCAAACGAGAAGTATCAGAGTCTTGTGGAACGTGCAAACGAAGGGATAGCCATTGTCCAGAACGACGAGATAGAATACGCCAATCCGAGACTGGTCGAAATGCTCGAATACGATTGCGCGAAACTCCTTTTGCACAGCAAGGTCTCCAGGCATATTCACCCCGATGTGAGGAAAACGGTAATGGAGCGATATCGTCAGCGTTTGCTTGGTGCGGAGGTCATTCCCTTGTACGAATCGGCATTGCTGACCAGGGGGGGGAGGAGAATAGAGGTGGAATTGAGTTCTGAACTTATAACGTATCAGGGAAGCCCGGCTGTCATGGTGCTCATCCATGATATCACCGAGCGCAAGAAAGCGGAGGAAGATCTTCAACGATCCAAGGAAAGGTACAGGGCAGTATCCGAGCTTACCTCAGATTATGCATATTCTCTCGCGGTTACTGCGGACGGTAAGATCACCCTGGAATGGATAACGGAAGCCTTCAACCGCCTTACCGAATTTTCCAAGGGACCGGTCAATATTCCCGATGATTTAAAGGATGTAATTCACCCTGACGACTTCGGAATTCTTGTTGAAAGCCTGAATGCGTTAGTCAGAGGCGAATCCGACGTAAGCGAATACCGCGTTATAGACAACAATGGAAATGTACATTACCTTCTCGATTCGGCAAAACCGGTGTTCGACGAAAACGGCGTACTCGTGAGGATTTACGGTGCGGCCCAGGACATAACCGAACGTAAATTAGCAGAACAGGCTCTCAAGCTCCGCGCCGGTTTCGAAAACCTCATAGCCAACCTGTCTACCAGCTTCGTCAATCTCCCCATTGACAAAATGGATGACGGCATAAACAAGGCCTTGAAGGAAATTGGTGAATTTGCCGGTGTGGATAGAAGTTACGTATTCAGACTGCACGATAATTCGACCATGATGAGCAACACTCACGAATGGTGCACCCGTGACGTCAAACCACAAATGAAGAATCTCAAGAACCTGCCCCTTCATGCCTTCCCCTGGTTTTCCTCAAAACTCCTAATCGGTGAAACCATTTATTGTCCAAGAGTCTCTCAGCTTCCGGACGAAGCTCTTGCCGAAAAAAAAGAATGGAAAAAAGAGGAAATCAAATCGCTTGTCAACGTACCCATGCTCCTTGAAGGCAGGGTCGTCGGTTTCATAGGTTTTGATTCGGTTAAAACGGAGAAGGAGTGGCCCAAGGAAATACTCGATCTTCTGAGGATAGTCGGAGAAAGCTTCGCGAGCGCATTCGAACGAAAAAGGGCGGAGGAGGAGATAAGAGACAGGGAAATCAGGTACCGCGCGCTTTTTGAAAATGCCGGAGACGCCATAATGCTTTTAAAAGACCGGAAAGTCATAGACTGCAACTCCAAAACCCTCGATCTCTTCGGCTGTACCCGTGATCAGATTGTTAATCTTGGTCCGTACATGTTCTCTCCGAAATACCAGCCTGACGGCAGCCTTTCAAACGAATCGGAAGAACTCAAGATCGAATCCGCATTGAAAGGAAAGCAGCAGCGATTTTACTGGCGGCACATCAGGATGGACGGTTCACACTTCGACGCTGAGGTCACACTTAACCGTGTCGACATCGGAGAGGGTACAATACTTCAGAAAATCATACGCGACATAACCGAACAAAAACAGTCGGAAAGGGCACTGAAGGAATCCGAAGAGCTTTACCGCGGCCTCATTGAAACTTCTCCTGATGCAATCACTCTCACCGACTTGTCCGGAAATTTTATCATGCTCAACCACCAGGCGGCCAAGCTTTACGGAGTAAATGACGAGAATGAACTTCTCGGCAGGAATGCATTTGATTTCTTCGATCCGGAGGAAATTGATAACGCCAGGCTGGAAGTACTCTCCATTCTGCAGAAAGGGGCGGTTAAAAACATAGAGCATCTTCTGCATCGCAGCGACGGAAGCACTTACCCTGCCGAGATGAGTTCTTCCCTTGTTTTTGACGGTCAGGGAAACCCGAAGGGCCTTATCAGCGTAATAAGGGATACGAGCGAACGCAAAAAAGTCGAACAAGCCCTGATTGCAAGCGAAGCCTTGAACAGGGCCGTAATTGAGAGATCACCGCTGGGCATTTCCATTTGTGATTGCGAGGGCCATCTCATCAGCCATAACAAGGCCTGGCAGAAAATCTGGGGCATGCGAAACGAGGACTTGAGATATACCCCCGGGAAGCAGGAGGCCGAAATTGCATTCGATTCAAGAGATTCCTACCTTGGAGAATGGAAACAAAAGGTCGCCCGCATTTTCGAAACCGGAGGCACGCTCTACATTCCTGAAATCAAGGCAAAAGGGGGAAAACTCTGGGTATCGGAGTATTTTTACGCTCTCAAGGATGCAAAAGGAAAAGTCGAAAGGGTAGTCATACTGACCGAGGACATAACCGGCCGCAAGCAGATTGAAGAGGCCTTGCAGGAATCCGAGGAAAAGTACCGACGTCTGGTCGATAAATCGCTTGTCGGCATATACGTCACTCAGGATCATTTAATCAGATACTGCAATCAGAAATTTGCCGAAATATTCGGTTACCCGAACACCGAAGAGATTTTGAATAAGAACATCCGAGATATTGTTACGCCGGAAAGCTGGAAAATCATTGAGAAGCAGATAGATTTAAGGATTACCGGCAAAAAGGAGAGCGCGAGATACGAATTTCAGGGAATCAAGAAAGACGGAACCATTTTTGACGTGGAGGTACTAGGAAGTCGAATCATTCTACAAGGCAGGCCGGCTATTCAGGGCACAATGATTGACATTACCGAACGAAAATGCGCTGAAGCCGCACTTCGGGAATCCGAGGAACGTTATCGCAATCTCACCGAGGAGGCCCTCGTCGGTGTTTACATTTACAGCAACCTCTTAAGGAAGTACCTTTTCGTTAATCCTGAGATGTCCAAGATAACAGGGTATACCCAGGACGAACTTTTGAGAATCGATCCTAACGAGCTTTCGGTTGAAGAGGACTCTTACATACTCAAGGAACGTGAGGAAGCGGTAAAAAAGGGAACGTCTGTCAATCCCGAGTATTCTATACGCATCAGGCGCAAGGACGGAACCCTTGCAGTTCTTTCTGTCAGAACTCACAGAATTAAATATGGGGGGGAGGACGTCGCTCTCGGGAATTGCATAGACATAACGGAGCTTGTCAAACAACGACATGAGATTGAGCGAGCAAAGCAGGAGTGGGAGCTGACGTTCGAGTCCATTGACGATCAGGTTCTAATCCTTGATTTGGAACGCAGAATTCTGCGAGCCAATCGTGCGGCCGTGAAGTTCACCGAAATTCCCTTGCAGCAATTGATAGGGAAAACGTGTTCAGAGGTTTTCATTGTGGGCAGGGTATGCCGTACCCAAAATTGCCCCCACAACAGATGCGTTAAAAACAAAGCTACTGTTCGCTACGAATACAGGGACACCAAAACAAGCAGAGCTTTTTCGGTATCCACTTCCCCGATTTTTGACTCTTCAGGCAACGTTGCCGCCGTGGTCGAAGTGGCGCGAGACATAACTGAAATCAGGGACATGGAAGACGCCCTTGCTTCGTCGGAAGCCAAATTCCGCGACATGGCGGATAGTGTCAGAGACATAATCTTCGCGGTTTCGTATGACGGAACAGTCTCCTACATCAGTCCCGCAGCGAGAGAGATTCTCGGACAAGAACCGGAGGTTTTCACAGGTAGAAGCATCCTCGGTTTCACCTCGAATATTCTGGATCAGAACACCAGACGACTTATAAGCAAGATAATCGAGAATCCCGGGCAAGGAGAGCGTATACCGTCTTTTGAAATAGAAGCCCAGGATATCAAAGGCCGTAAACATACCCTGGAGATCGTAGCTCGAAGGCTCAAAAACCAGATTGTGGGAGTGGCACGAGACATATCTGATCGCAAGCGGATGGAAAATCAGCTGCTCAGAGCCTCCAAACTGGCTTCAATAGGCGTTCTGGCCGCAGGCATTGCGCATCAGGTTAACAACCCACTTGCGATAATGCTTTCGGCATCCACAGTCCTGCGCGATTTGTACGATCGTTCCCCGAACCTTACCGAGGAATCGAGAGCCAAAGCGGTAAAGTATTTCGGTATGCTCGAAAACCAGGTAGAAAGAACCCGCAAGGTAGTTTCGGGACTACTGGCTTTTGCCCAGGACAAGAAACTTCATATAGTCAAGACGCAAATCAATCCGCTGGTCAAGGAGTCCTTGCAGCTTCTTATTCAGAATTTCGGAGACGGCAAGATCTCGTTGAAACTCTTGCTCAGCGACGATTTGCCGCCGGTTTTCGTCGATCAGGCCGCGCTTCAGCAGGTAATTGTCAATCTTGCTCAGAATGCAATCGAAGCAATGGAAGGGAGAGGAACCTTAACGGTTTCGACTCAAAACGGGGAGGGGAAAAATATTCAAATCATCTTCAAAGATACCGGACCGGGGGTGACCGAAACATCACGAGAAGAGATATTCGAACCTCTCTTCACGACCAAAGCGAGTTCAAAAGGAACAGGTCTCGGGCTGCCATTGAGCGTAATGCTGCTTGAGCGATTCGGCGGGAAAATCTTTCTCGATAAAACATCAGGGAAGGGCGCGATTTTTGTGGTTGAAATACCTTACCATTTTGATGGAGAATAATGCATTCAATGCTGCCTAAGGAGTTGATACGCGTCCTGCTTGTGGACGACGAGGAGTTTTTTCTTGAAACGACCCTGGAGGCTCTTTCGACAAGAGGATGCGAGGTCGTTACCGCCCAGAGAAGCCAGACGGCCCTGGAAATAATCGAAACTCAGATGTTCGAAGTAGTGGTCCTTGACATCAAAATGCCCGGCATGGACGGTCTGGAATTGCTGCGCATGCTCAAGAACGAAAGACCGACTCTCGAGGTCATAATGCTCACTGGTCACGCTTCCGTGCCTTTAGCGGTCGAGGCGATGAAGCTTGGAGCATTCGACTTTCTTCTGAAGCCTTGCAGCATTGAAGATATGATGCGGTCAATAAACAAGGCTGCAAGAATCGGCCGCCTGGAGCGCAGAACGCTCGCTCTGGAAAAGGAACTTGAACGCACAAAAGGGCTCGGCCCGATTGTGGGTTCTGGAAAAGAAACCAAGCGGATACTTAAGTTTATCGAGAAGGCGTCAGCATCCGATCTGCCGGTTCTCATAACAGGCGAAAGCGGCACAGGCAAGGAACTTGTAGCCAGAGCTATACATAATATGAGCACTCGTTCGGCAAGACCGCTCGTAGTGGTGGACGGCGCCACTCTGCGCGAGGAGCTTCTGGCATCAGAACTATTCGGACACGAGAAAGGGGCTTTCACAGGTGCACTCCGGAAAAAAGCCGGCCTTTTTGAAGTCGCCGACAGGGGGAGCATATTCCTCGATGAGATAGGGGAAATCTCTATGCCTAACCAGGCCGCCCTGCTGAGAGTCATTGAAACGGGCAGGTTCAGACCGGTCGGGTCGGTACACGAGGTTAGCACAGACGTGCGGATCATTGCGGCCACCAATAAGAATCTGGACGAGTCCATATCGAAAAAAACATTCAGGGAAGACCTCTACTACAGATTGAAAGGGCATGATATAACCATTCCCCCTTTAAGAGAAAGAAGAGAGGACATACCCTTGCTTATCAAACATTTCATCGAAAAGAACTCCGAGAAATACGGCGCCGTTTTCGGCGTTTCCGAAGAAGCGCTTCAATACCTCTCATCTTACGACTGGCCGGGCAACGTAAGAGAACTCATGCACATAATGGAACAAGGCGCCATTGAAGCCAGGGATGACGGAAACCTCATCAAAACGCACCATCTTCCTCCAAACATCACCGCAAGTAAAAAGCTGGAACCACCTGCGTCAAACAAGGAAGTTTCGAGTTCCGCACCCGCTGACGGCGATGGCATAAATGAAAAAATAAAGGATAAGCCGGAGCTCTCGGAGTTCAACAGGCGCTGCGAAGCCTACTACATATCCAGACTTCTCGAAGAACTCGGTGGAAACAAAACCCGCGCAGCAAAAATCCTTGGGATAAGCCGCTCGATGCTCTATGACAAGCTGCGCCGCCAGCGCCCGTAACACCCCGTAACACCCGTAACACCCGTAACACTCAGTAAGACTCAGTAACGTATCGATTAACCCACTCCCGGCTTTTCGCTGGAATCTCAGTACATAGGAATGCACGCAGCCGCTTGCGGAAACGAGTGCAAAAAAAAAGAGAAAACCACACAAAGGTGTCCGTAAAGAAGGACGGTGTTCTTTTCAGAAAGCATAAATCGTCTTAATAAGAATACAGTTACTTTTTCTTACGGAGTCCTTAACCAATAATATCTAGTAAAATTTGAACTTAACGATTATTGTCATAGTGGCACAAAGATTGCTTATCTTATTAATGAGATGAAACTGAGGAAGCTACCAATCAAACGAACCGGAAGTCTAGAGGTAAGAAAGGTGTATATAAAAAGGAAAGAGATTACGCCCTCCTCCCATACTTATCCTTATCTTGCGGCTGCCGTACACAAAACGGCAGCCGCAACAACATCTGTGGTAGATCCCTTTCGTTTATACAAACAGTACATTTATACTAGATTTATCAGATCTATCACGCAAACCCGCACGTCAAAAAAGCGGGAAGAACCTCAAGATAAATTACTCTCATACCAAAACGGACTCTCGAAAACAGTTATCCCCGGACATTTCTTTCACCCCAATTTGAGCGCAAGAACCCTCAAACTCTTCATTATTACCAGGTCTTTGATGGACAGAGGTGCTTTTGAAGATTAAAACACGTATTCTTCTTGTAGACGACGAACCGGAGTTCATTGAAACAATAGGAACGATACTGCGTTCGAGGGAATTTGAGGTTGAAACGGCCTCTTCGGGCCCTATAGCGCTAGAACTTTTCGCCAGAGGCGACTTCGACCTCGTCATTACCGACATCAACATGAGGGGAATGGACGGTATCGAACTCATCCGAAGGCTGCGTCAGGCAAAGCCTGAACAGCGGGTCATTGTTGTGACGGGTTTTCCCTCTCATGAATCCCAGGAGGAGGCCTTTAAGCTCGGGTCGCTCAATTACATTGTAAAGCCCTTCTCCACGGAAAGGTTCCTTGAACTCGTACGAAAGTCCATCAACGAAGAAAAGGGAAACGGCCTTGTGGGTCCGGTTCAGTTAACGACCGAAGACCTCGTTCAGATGTATGCCCTTGACGGGAAGAGCGTAATTCTCGAGATACGCAAGGGAAAGAACACCGGTCACATCTACTTCGACAGAGGTAAGGTTATTCACGCCGAAACTGATCAAAACACCGGGGAAGAGGCCTTTTACGAGATACAATCGTGGAAAGATGGTGTGTTCAAGGCGGAGCAGTTTACGAAGGAAATTTCAAGAACGATAAAGAAGGGCGTTGATGCCTTGCTCATCGAAGGGGCGAGGATCATGGACGAAAAAACCAGAAGCGGAGCGGAAAAAATTAACGAAACAACTCAAAAGAAGGAGGATTCAATGCCTTCACCAGTACAGCAAATCCTAGACGAAGCGGCCAGGCAGGTTGACGGTCTCGTTGCAGCCGGCGTCGTCGGGATGGACGGTATACACATAGCGCAATTCAGCCGCGGCGATGTTCCAAGAGAAGCGCAGGAGGCATACGGAGTAAAGTTTGCCCTGGTCATGTCACTTGTGCGCAAAACCTTGACCGAAGTCGGCGGCGGAGAACTCGAAGAGAATCTTGTAGAGCATTCAGGCGGCTGGTTCCTTACCCGGTTCGTCGGTAAAGGCAGCTACTATCTTGGCATGGCGGTAGCAAAAGACGCCGTGCTCGGAAACGTAAGAATGGTTGCCAAACAAACCGCAGAGAAGCTCTCTCGCGTAATTGGCTAGAAATTAATCAAGAAAGGAGATTGCAATGGCTACCGAGGAACAGAAGAAGGAAAACCTGATCCGGATGCTTGAAATGATCATACAGGGGCTCACGAAAGGCCTCTACGATCTTTTTGGCGAGTCATCATACGCCGTCATGCATTCGGTCGGTGACGAACTGTTGAACGTCATGCAAAAAGAGATGGGGCTTGAACTCGGCGGTGAGAACGGCGTAGCAGTCGCCCAGGAGATCATCCGCCTGTTCGTCGACGAGTTCGGGATAGCCGAAAAGATAGATCTGGACCATCAGGGCAACGTAATAAACCTGGTCGTTCACGGTCACAGGGGCTACAACACGTTCAAGCGTCTTAAGGATCTCGGGATTAACGAACCTTTTGTCGAACCTATCATGAACGTCGGCGCCGCCGCTCTCAAGAAGCGCAGAGGCGGAGCAAACATCAGCAAA
>CBFGKC010000007.1:180176-182906 GCA_965649265.1 Caldifarciminota bacterium
TTCCCGATATTAAAGGCGTCAAGATTACATACAAGGTTACGTTGTAACTGTAAGAAAAGGCACTTCCTTCTCTTGTAAGGCAAGAGTGATTCCGGTGTCAACAGTTGGATTATTGTGGCTCCGCGCGCCTGACACGAAAAGGATTTATCTTTACCGACCCGCGAAAAGGTTCTTTCCCAAGGGAAAGGACCTTTTCAATTACGACTCGATATATTTGGATACCTCAATATCTTTCGTTTCGTAAATTAAGAATCAATAAGGAAATGCATGCTTTACGAGATATCCTGTGATCATAAAGAACCGATACAGGTTCAGAACCTAAAAAGAACGCATGGCTGAGCCTATTTTTTTCCAGAGACCGGACGTCCTCTCCGAAGGCCGGGCGCTTTATCTGAAAGATCTGTTGTTTCGAACGGCCAAAATAGGCACCGAACTCGAGTTTGCGATGCCCCGTGGAGCCGAGCGAGATACGTTTCAACCTAAGGTTGAAGAAATACTCAAGCCATCGCACAGCCTTACGACGCTTGGCGAGAACGGGGTTCTTGACGTAGCAAAAGAACACTGCGGGGTTGAGGTACGCATAATCGGTCGTTATCCATATTACGACGTTCTCCTGGATCAGTATACGAGGATTCTCGATTCCCTCCTGCCCATGGGAATACGTGCCAGGCCCACATGCGGCCTGCATTTCCACCTTCTCACTATCTGGTCGGCTGAACCCATCCCGGAGATAGTGCTTGCGAATTTGTGGAACCTCGTTCGCAGATATGCACCTTTCTTGAAATTCATCACCTCCGGCGGCGAATCGATGTCGGGGCTTTGCAGGCGCAGGCAGCACAACTCTCATCTCGAACTCCTCAGACATACACCGCTTTCACTCAGCATGAAGGAAATACAGCGGATTTTGAAACAGAGCAAGGAGGTTCCCGAGCATCAGAATTTCATCAATCTCGAACACGTCAGGTTCGGGGAGGGGGGGGATATAGAGGGTTTTCATGTGGAATTCCGCTTCCCGGACGCTGATCTTTCACCCACATCGATAGTGGCCAAGACATTTCTTTTCATGGCGCTTCTCCTTCGTTCCGTCGAATGTGCCAAGTACGGACTCATTCATGCAGGCAAAATCGGTGAATGGAAGCGCAAGATAGAACTGCTTGATGCAATAAGCAACAATGACGGGGACCTTGCCACGAGCGATACCTCGAAGCTCAAACCTCAAGAGCTTAATGAACTCGTTTCAGGAACGGAGGATATGCTTGATTTTTTGAAACCCACCTTTGCCAGGTTCGAGAATCCTGCCTTCCGGGTTTTGAGGTTTCTCGCCCGCAAGCCCTTATCCATCCTGCGCTCGGAAGGTCTTGACTGGGAAGGCATAGAAAAACTTCTTTCCGCGACCGCTCTCGATGAAAGAGGCAAAGGATTCGATTCAGTAGACGAAAAGCTGGTCAAGCTTATCGAACTCGGAGAAATCAACAGTCAACCCGACGAGGGACGCTGGCTCGACCGCGTCGCCGATTCACTCTGGATAATGCGGGCCGATCTGGACATGCGTCTTGAAAAACTTTCAAGACGCAAACCCGTCTGGGACGCAGAGTCGGGTTCCTACATCTTCCTGAGGTAGGAGACGTGACGATGCGTGAATCTCTTCTTTCTTATTTTGAAGCCCCTAGTCAAAACCGGTCATGTGTGGACTCGCCGTAACCTTGCTTTCGCCCGCGGAGCGAAGCCAAGAAGAACTTGAAAGAATCTGGGGAATCTTCACAGAGAATCTAGTGCAAAACGAAGAGCGCGGAAAAGAGGCATCGGGAGTCGGAATAGTAGGCATGGACGGCACACGTAGGGTCTGGAAGCTCCCCTGCCGCGCTTCGGAATTCGTGCTTACAGACGACTTCCGCAAGTACGCGCGCCAGGCATTCACAAAAAGTGTCGTATGCCTCTTGGGGCACGCTCGAAAACCCACGAAGGGCGAAACAAATCAATCCTTGAACAACCATCCCATAACGACAAAGAACCTTATAGGAATTCACAACGGGGAAGTTTCCAACGACGATTCCCTGTTCGCGAGCTTCGTAATGCCACGCAAAGGCCTGGTAGACAGCGAGGCCATTTTCGCTCTTCTCGAGGGCATCCCCCCCGGAATCAAGGGTCAAGCATATAGAAGAGCTATTGCCACGCGAATCAATCTCGTGCAGGGAAAGTTGACATCTGTATCCATGGACATCCGAAGGCCGGGTGAACTTCTTGTCCTGAAACGCGACATGCCTCTCTCCATGCACTACGAGGATTCCATGCAAGCACTCTTCTTTTCTTCCAAGTACATCTTTCTGCGGAAGGCCTTTGGAAGATCGGTCGTTACCGAGGCGCTGGAGAGCGGCCAGGGTTACATATTCAAAGTTAACGAGTTCATCAACATTCCCTACCGCTACAGCGAAACATTCTTTTTGAATAATCGCACTTGAGGATTCTAGATCCAACGGAAACGCAAAGATTAGCTTACATTGTCGATTTTAGGCTTGACGAAAAGAATATTAAGGTTAAAGTTATTGTATGAAGTTATGGGTATTCGTATACGGATTAACAAATCTCTTCGTCGCAGGTAATGCGAGCTGGATAAGAGGATATGATATTGGAGATTTTTCTATTGGGAATTCGGTAGTACAAACTTACGATAACGGGTATATCGTTACAGGTGGCTACATGCCTACAATATTTGACTGTGCTAATTTGTTT
>CBFGKC010000008.1:0-66999 GCA_965649265.1 Caldifarciminota bacterium
TCTCAAAGCTAGTCAAGGCTTCACGCTACGACGCAGGTGAAGCTGGTTTCCTTAACGCATTCATGGACAAGGCGGAGTATCAAACGCTCTATGAATCCCTCATTTCAGCGCAACAACATACGCTGCACGACTTCGAAAAACGGCATTTCTTCGAGGGATGCCTGCCTGTCGAGGAGATAGCGAGAAGAGGCGAGCGTTCACTCGCTTATGGACCTCTTCGACCGACAGGTTTCAGGGATTCATCAGGTCGTAGGCCGTTTGCCGTAGTGCAACTTCGACCTGAGGATGCCTTAAACTCAATGTATAATCTCGTGGGGTTCCAGACAAATCTCAAGAATTCCGAACAGGAGAGGGTATTCCGCATGATTCCCGGCCTTGAACATGCCGAGTTCGTACGCTACGGTCGTATGCACCGTAATACGTACATCGAGGCTCCTAAGCTTATCGAGCCCACACTCGCTTTTCGAAAACAACCTGAGCTCTTTATTTGCGGTCAGCTTTCCGGAGCCGAGGGGTATCTGTCAGCGATCGCTACCGGCCTTGTAGCAGGGATCAATTCCTCAAGAGTCCTTGGAGGGGCCCCCCCCCTGGAATTTCCTAAAGAAACCATGCTCGGTTCTATTCTTTGTTATCTTGCCGGCCAGGGGTCGTCTCTTCTGTCACGCGAACGCTTCACCCCCACAAAACCCATCTTTGGGATTCTTGCCCCCCTATCTTCACCACCCCGTTCTAACCAGGCTCGAAGGGACGCTTATGTAAAACGCAGCCTGGAAGCACTCAAGGAATTCGCGATATCTTCAGATCTATCGTTACGTAAGGACTAGTCTTCCTGAATTTTGGCGTCGACGATCATTTCCTCGACACGAAGCCTTGCTGCAGGCATCTGGGTAGTCTCGCGGAATTCCTTCTCAACTTCCTTTGAGAAAGCTTCGAGTTCCTCTGCCAACTCCCGGCAGCCGACAGCATCGGACTGGTTGCGCAGGGTCTTGAGCAGGGATTCGTAAGGCTTGTCGGACGTGTAACGCTCGAGAGTGTAGCGTGCTACGAAAGTCTGGCATTCAGGACAGCGAACGTATACCTTTACATGCTGACCTGGTTCCACTCTTACGAGGTTCTCCATTCTGTTGGACTTACATTTGGGGCAGGTTTCCAGTTTTACCGATACGGACATAATACCTCCTTACATGGAGGGTCATTTAGGGGTTAGACCCAAGATGGGCCATATTAATACTCCGAAAACAAAAATCAGCACCGCCGCAATTACGGCAACAATTGCTCCAATTCGAATCATGTCCTTTACCTTGAGGAGTCCCGAATTGAATGCTATTGCGTTCGGGGGGGTGGAGATAGGCAAAAGCATTGAAGCAGACGCCCCTATCGCCGTGCCAATTATCAAGGAACCGCTCTGCGCCCCGAATCCGAGTGTCAAAGGAATTATCAGCGCGGCGGCCGAGGTGTTCGAAATGAAATTTGTAAGAACAATCGCTATAAGCACGAATCCTGCGAATACTGCGAGGGGAGGGAGGTTCTGCATTCCGAGAGAATTAACGAACCATTTGTCTAGTCCTGAAACCGATACGGCCTTACCTAGGGATAGTCCGCCGCCCATGAGTATGAGCACGTCCCATCCCAGAGTTGCAAAATCTTTACGCCGCAGAATCCCCAAGGGGAAAAACACTAGTGCCGGAAGGAGTGCCACAATGGCATCAGGAATCTTGTGCAAAGGTTCAGTGAACCATCCGACGATGGTCGCCAGCATTGTCGCCACTACTGCCCAGTCTCTCCAGCCCATCTTGCGTTCCGTCTCCAGTTTGAAATCTACCTGTTTGGCCTTGGGAGGAAAGAGGAGAACCAGAAAGAGCCATGTCAGAACAAGGAGTATTACCACTAGGGGAACAGCCAGGGCCATCCATTCAAGGAAATTCACGTTCATTCCGTGCTGCTTGAGAGCGGCAATAGCTATGGCGTTGGGTGGTGTGCCTATCGGCGTGCCGATTCCGCCTATATTAGCCCCGAAGGGGATCCCTATAAGAATCGCGATTCTCAATGGATCGTCCGGGTCAATTGCCTTTACCAGAGGCAAGGCGACAGCTATCATAATCGCCGTCGCCGCCGTATTGGACATCCACATCGAAATCAGTGCCGTTACGCCCATGAAGCCTGCAACAATTGCCTTTGGGTTCTTTCCGACACGTTTCAGGATCGCCGATGCTATGAGCGAATCGAGACCGAAACGTTCAAGTCCTGCTGCCAGTATGAAACCTCCGAGGAACAAGAGAATGGTCGGGGAAAAGAAGGGAGAGAGGAAGGTCGCATAACCTTCCTTGAGAGTCGGAAGCTTAGGTGTCAAAAAAACGGCGAGGGCTGCTACAATCACAAAAGAAGTAACATGGAGGGGAATAGCCTCCGTTACCCAGAGAACCAGAGCAAGGGCAAAGACCGCGAGGCAAACTTTTGCTGGTTGCTCTATTCCCGGTATGGGCGCGAACATTGTTCCAACGAATAAGGCTACCGCGAGAGCGGCAAAGATTATTCTGGTGCTTTTTTTCATCTTACTTGCTTACTATTCTGAATATGTCATTAAAAAGGGAGAGACCAAGAAGGGCGATCACTAGAATCAACCCGATATTAGAGGCGATAGTCCAGACCTTCTTGCCGAAACGCCGACGGGAGATCTTTTCTATAAGGAAGAATATAATCCTTCCACCGTCCATCAAAGGGATAGGCACAAGGTTAATTACGGCAAGGCTTATTGAAAGAAGGGCAATAAGTCCAAGTAGACTCTCGAAGCCCATTCTTCGAGTCTGGGCTGATAGTTGTGCAATGAGTATGGGCCCGCCGAGGTTCCTTACGGATTCTTTACCGATTATCAGTTTTACGATAACGGCGCATGTCTGGGCGGTAACTACGGCAGTTCTCTGTACGGGCAGCCAAAATACTTCCCCGAAGGTCAAGGGTCTCGTGGGGATATAGACAAGAACACCGATACCTCTTGAAGAGGTCAATTTGGAGTATTCAGGCTTTATTTTTGCTCTCAAGGTATCACCTTTATGCAGCCAGGCGAACTCAAGAGCCTTAGAAGAATCAGCGGACTTGATTATTCCCACGAGTTGTGACCATGTTCTTATGCGAGTGGAATCAATCGATACTACACGATCCCCGGATTTTATCCCGGCACGGTCCGCCGGGGTTTTTGTTAGTACATGTCCGACGACAGGCGCAAGCATTGGTTCGATTTTAAGCGAATCGCTTTTGGGTAAATTCAACGTATATTCTGTTCCATTGCGAAAAACGGATACATTATTTTTATCCCCTTTTTCGATTTTTTCCGCAAATTCGAGGTAGTCCTTTACTTTAGTCCCGTTTACGCTCGTAACGCTGTCGCCAGGCACGAATCCCGCATTCGTCATCGGCGAATCTTTGGGAAAATCTAAAATTGCATGAGGTGATTCCATTCCCCACCCCAGGCCGATGATGAAATAAAGAACCAGGGACAGGGCAAGATTTGCGATGATTCCAGCAGCCGTCGTTATGGCCTTGCGCCCGAACGGGAATGAGAAGAATCCTTCCGGGTCATCAAAATCTTCCCCTTTGAACTTGTTGTAGCCGCCGAGCGGGATTGCCGAAAGTTGATATTCTGTTTCACCTCTCTTCCACTTGACTATCGCCGGTCCGAATCCAATAGAAAACTTCTCAACAGGTATCTTGGACCATTTTGCTGCCAGGAGGTGGCCAAATTCATGGAAACCGATAAGTATTACAAAGACTAAAATGACGACAAGGATGTCAAGTGAAAACTGCATCAGACTCCTTCATTTACAAATTCTCTTGCGAGATGTTGAGCTGTGCGGACTTCGTCTATTGAAGGATCCGCTATGTACTCGTGATTCCTCAGTGCGGAATCGATAATACTTGGGATTTTATGAAAATCAAGCCTTCCGTCAAGGAATTTTTTCACAACCTCGTGATCAGCCGCTTCGAGGACGGCAGGGGCCGTTCCCCCAATCTCCATGGATTTATAAGCCAGTTCAAGGCACGGAAAACGCTCATAATCTGGTTCACCGAATTCAAGAGAACCTATTTTCTTCAGATCGAGCTCAGGTACTATCCCGGGTCCCCTTTCGGGATAACAGAGGGCATACTCAATGGGGAGTCGCATATCCGGCATAGAAAGTTGTGCCATTACTGAACCGTCCTGGAACTCCACCATAGAATGCACTATGGACTGCGGGTGAATGACGACTTTAATCCTTTCCGGCTCTATTCCGAAAAGATGGTGAGCCTCAATGACTTCGAATCCCTTGTTCATAAGTGTCGCCGAGTCAACCGTGACCCTTTCGCCCATATTCCATGTCGGATGGTCAAGCACATCCTTTCTGGTGGCTCCCATGTAGTCTTTTGTTCTGAACGGCCCGCCCGATGCCGTCAGTATCAATTTTTTTACCGTCGATCTCTCCCGCCCTTCGAGACACTGGTGAAGGGCGTTGTGCTCAGAATCTACAGGCAGGAGCTCCCCTCTTCCTTGTACGAGAGCGTCGTTCACGAACTTCCCGAAGCTGACAAGAATTTCCTTTGAAGCCAGTGCTACCCTCTTGCCGAGCCTCAAAGCGGCTATTACCGCATCGACGGCGGCGGTGCCCGTCATGGCGACAACAACCACGTCCACATCATGATTTTGCGCGAGTTTGACAAGATTATCGGGACCGCAGGTCACATTTGTCTTGGAAGAGGAACAAAGCAAGGTACATTGTTCTTCATCGAAGACAACGGCTTGCGATGGGTCAAATTTCGATATCTGCCTGGAAAGAAGTTCAATGTTGCGGTTTGCCGCAAGGGCTGCAACCTTGAAATCCTTATCCAGCTTTTCAATAACTTCAAGCGTAAGCCTGCCGATTGTTCCTGTTGAACCGAGAATTGCGACTTTTTTCACGTTTAAGGTTTCAGGGGCAGGACCCTGCCTTGATGAGTTCCTCAGCGAGTTCAAGATCACGCCGGAACGTTACCTTGAAGTTTTCTTCTCGTCCCTGAAGTATATGTACTTTATCACCCAGCAGTTCGACGTAGCTTGCCTCGTCAGTACCTTTGAAGCCCTCCGATTCCGCTTTTTTGAGCGCTTTGCGAAGCGTTCCCAGCTCAAAGAACTGCGGTGTCTGAGCCCTGTATATGCTCTCCCTCGGAAGCGTTTGAACTATAACTCGATCGTGAATCTTCTTTAACGAATCCGTCGAAGGTATGGCGTATATTACCGAGCCTTTAGATTCGAGAAACTCAAAACCCTTCGTTATATCCTGGTCCCTCACAAAGGGTCTCGCAGCGTCATGGACCGCAACAAGACCGTCTTCCGGAAGAACCTTGAGGCCGGCTTTAAGGGAATCGACCCTTTCTGCGCCTCCGGGGACGACTGCCTCAATCTTCTCGATGCCTCGTTCCCTGATTTGGCTCTCAAAAAAATCGACACTCCCCTCGTCAGTTACCATCACAATCAGGTCAACGGCCGGTGACTGTTCGAAAGCAAGTAAGCTCCACAAGGCAAGAGGATGCCCCCCAAGGAGAACCTTCTGCTTTGGTGTCCCGAAGCGTTCCCCCCGTCCCGCGGCAAGTATGAGGCCAAACCTCACAGCGTGTTCCTTTTTTGGTTAGCGCAACAAAGATTGCATACGGATACAGTGAACCGGAGGATAATATTATTAAATTTCACGCTTCTTTCTCCGCTCCACGAGCAACGGGTTTTTCCTTTCCGCGCATCTTGTAAACGGAGACGAAATCGATGAGCTCGCAGCGCGTGCATTCCAGGCACCTTATGCATGCCGTGCTCTGTGGGTTCTTGTAGGGCTTTATCTCCATTGGACATACTCTTTCACACATATTACACTTGTTGCAATTTGCTTTGTCTACCCTCAGTCTCATGAGGCTTACCGGATTCCCGAGAGAGAATATTGCACCCAGCGCGCATATCCTGCAGAAGGGCCTTTTGGAAAAAATCGATAAAACCAGAGTAACCGCCAGTATTCCGAGTTTTGTAATGAAAAGCCAGCCAAGAAGCCTGGGCAACTGGTCGTCGAGCAAAATCTGCGGAATTCCGGCTCCAAAGGCACCGGCAGGGCATAGCTTGCAGAACCACGTCTCACCCGTAAGAAATACGACGATCCCTGCAACTATCACGAGAAAACCGTATTTCAGGCAGTGAGTCCAGTATGGAAGTTTGAGCTTGAAGGTCCGAATCTTATACAAAAGGTCCTGCAGCCATCCGAAGGGGCAAAGCCAGCCGCAAGGCATTCTTCCTACAATCGCGGAAATCGCAAGCATGGAGCCTGCGGCGAACCAGGGAACCTGTTTCATTGCGATGAAATGCTGGATAGAACCCATGGGGCAGGCTCCTCCAGCCGTAGGGCAGGAGTAACAGTTTAAACCGGGCGCACAAACGTTCTTGGTTGTCAAATCCACCAAATTGTTGCTGGCAGTGACAAGGTTCGCCATGGCCTTGCTCTGGGTCAGCCCTAGTTTGTCGAAAATTCTTCCGATAAATCCCGGGAAATTGTAGTTTATCACGAGCCACGAGATGAATTGGACTACGAATCGCCTCATGTTAATAACTTCCCTGTTATCCTATGCCTATGCAAGACAGACACAAAGTTACCGCGTTACGGATTATTTCATCCAGGTCCCCCTGGGTAATACCCCAGATACATCCACCCACAAGCAATACGAATATAGGTATCCAAAGCCAGCGCAATAACTTTCGCATTCCCAAGCTTACGGATAAGGAGGAAGTTGTCAAGAATGGATATCTTCCATCGGCTACTTTGAAAGTTCCTTGTTTAGAAAAGGTTTCAATCTCCCCGGAGAAACCTTCTCCACTCGAACCTTGTCCAGACCGTTGAACCTGGCAAGGGCCTTGACGGCAGTGGCGAGTTCAGGCAGCAGAGCGTCAAATTCATTGAATTCTTTTTCGAATAAGACGTTACGGATGGTCAATACACCCTCTTTCCTTTCAGCCTTCGGATCAAGTTTTCCTACTAACTCTTCGCCCCAAAGAATCGGAAGCATAAAGTAACCGTTTTTGCGCTTATCCTTCGGTACGTAGCATTCCAGTTGATAATCGAATCCAAAGAGCCTCTTTACCCTTTCTCTCTGAATCACAAGATTGTCAAATGGCGAGAGAAGATACGCTCTTCCCCCTCCCCGAGTTTTCTCTTCCTTGCCAGTCAGTACTTTTTCCATACTTTCATTTAATGAGTAATACTTTTTATCACCCAATCCCTCCACTTTGACCTCAACAACTTCGTCTGAGTCCAGGAGTTCCATTATTGCCTTCTCTATTCCCTTCTGATCTGTAAGATGTATGTGGTCGCGTATCTCCTTTGCCGTCGCCAGTCCACCGGCCTTTAATGCCCTGGTTGCGAGAAAGCGACCTATTTCATCCTTGTCGGGAATCCTCGTATCTACCCATGAGGGGAGAACCCTTTCCGTTAAGTCGTATATCCTTTGAAAGTTGCGCCTCTCGGTGACCATCAAATCGCCCTTCCAGAAGAGCATCTCCAAAGCGGCCTTTGCCGGCTTCCAGTCCCACCATGTTCCTCTCTTATCGCCCTTGGGATTCTCGAAATCCGCCGAACCCATGGGACCCTCCTTGCGAATTCTATCCATAACTTGTTTCATCACCGTCCTGTATTTGTCGAATAACTCTTTCGTCCAGTAATTCCACCCTTGTGGGAAAGACTTCATCCGTTCCAGATAGTAGCGGTAATCCTTCATGGGCAGGTATGATGCGGCATGTCCCCAGTATTCGAAAATGGTTCTGTCCATTGCCTGAAGTTCATGGAGCATAGCCGAGTTATAGTCAGGAACCCTTGTCCATATCACGTGGTGGTGGGCTCGTTCAATGACAGAAATGGTATCGATCTGTACATAGCCCAGATGCTCGACAATAGAAACCACCCCCTCCTTACCTGATGGTGGGGCGGCCCTTTCGCCGAGCAACTGGCATTCAACGCAAAGACGCCTTGCCTGACCTGACGAAAGTGTTGTTGGATTTTCGGTGTCCAATATTCTTTTTGCCGTCATCATCTTGAAGTTACGCACTTGAAAAAGAAAGTCAACGGTTCGTTCCCCCTTGTTTCGTTTCTATTTGAGCATTTGCACGATGCCGAGTTTAGATGATAACTCATTCAATGCTTGTAAGTTGACACTTCCAAAACTATCGGTATCATTAATGATAAACCAAGCAAGGAGGTTTTCAAATGAAGATTTTTATCAGGAATTCAGTGTTTTTTCTAGCGGTCTTATCCGTAGTCTCATGCTCACCGAAACTTGTAAGGGAAGGTGACAAAGCACTCGAAGAAGGTGATTACTCCAAAGCAATTGAATCATATAAACAATATACGGACAAACATCCTCAAAAGGCAGAGCCATTCAACCGTTTGGGGCTTTCCTATGACGGTCAAAGACTCTATGAAGAAGCAGCATTAGCCTTTACTAAGGCAATAGAAATAGAGTCCCGAAACGCCGCATACTACTATAACAGGGCTAATACTTACATTCACATGAAGGCTTATGACCAGGCCAGACTTGATCTTGAGCAGTCAGTCCGACTCGATACCACCAAGGCTGACTATCTGAATGCCCTGGGAAACATATACTTCAATAAAGAAAACTACCAGCAGGCGCGGTTGATATACGAAAAGGTCATAAAGCTTGATTCGCTGGATTCTGCAGTTTATCTGAATCTTGCTCTCTGTGCCGAAAAGGGAGGTAATACCGACGAAGCTTTAAAGTTTTACGATAAAGCCTTGTCGATAGACTCGTCTTCAGCTCTTGCCTACAACAACAGGGGTTATCTTTACGCCGAATCAGGAAGATTTGAAGATGCGGTGGCGGATTACTCGCGTGCAATATCACTTAAACCCGATTATGCCCTGGCTTACAATAATCGCGGCACTGCCTATTACAGGATGAGCGATTTTGTCCGTGCCGAAGCCGATTATTCGAAAGCCCTGCTTATCGACCCCATGCTTACCAGGGCGTATCTGAACAGGGGCAGGGTGTATCTCGACGAGAAGGAATACACATTTGCACTTGAGGATTACAAAAAGGCGCTTGAACTTGAACCGACCAGTGATCTTGCCAGGACCAGAATTGCCGAGGTTTACCTTAATCGCGGCAAACAACGTCTCGAAGACGGGCAGAAAGATGCTGCAAAAGCTGATTTCGAGGAGGTAATCAAGATCGATCCAAAGGGGCCCTTTGCATCCGCCGCAGAGAATTATCTGCAAACAATGAAACCCGTAGACCAGTAGAGGTCCTTTTATGAAGGGAAAGAGGATAGGAGACGAAGAGAGGCAAGGAAGTCATTTCACTTTCCTCCTCGTAATGATAGGTGTGGCGTTAACCATACATCTGGCGTTTATGATTCCAGTGTTCAGGGGGGAGTCAAAGCTTTTTATGTGGGCCGATTCTTTCTGTTTTGAAAGACTAGCTGTCAACCTTCTCGATGGAAATGGGTTTTCATCATCAGAAACGCAGCCTTACAATCCAAATTCAACCATCACACCCGGATACCCCTTTTTTATCGCCGGGGTGTATTCCATCTTCGGACGCAATCCTTACGTAGTGGTCGCCATCCAGATAGTATTGAGTATAGGAGTCGCCCTCCTAGTAATTCGCCGGGGTATAAAGGAGAACTCTTTAAAAGTGGGGTTCCTTGCCAGCATCCTTCTACTTTTAGATATTTGCCTCGCGTTCTACTGCACGCAGATAATGTCTGATGTGCTGTTCGTGTCGTTGGTTGTCCCCGGTTTTTGGCTGACATTGAAACTTTTTAAAACAGGTTCGTGGAAGGCAGGGATAGGGGCCGGGGCGTGTTTCGGTCTGGCAGCGCTTGTACGTCCCATTGGGCTTTACTTACCCTTGGCAATTAGCCTGCTTTTTTTCTTAAAACAACCGGAAGGAAGTCCCAAGCGCCGGATAGTTGGCTATGCTTTGCTCCTGCTCATTCATGTCGTAATCGTCTCACCGTGGGTTGTTCGAAACAGGACCGTTTTCGGACATTTTTTTTTCTCCACGATTCAATCTTTTAACTTGTCCCATATACATGCAGCACCTCTAAAGGCATCAATCGAAGATAAGTCTGCCTTCGATGCAGAGCGCGAACTTGAGGTTGCGGCATTTAATAAATACGGGCAGCCTGAAAACGAAGCAGAAAGGTTTATCTTCGCGGGCCGTGAGGCGGCCTCGTACGTTTTTGCTCACCCCTTGCCTTATTTGAAATTATATTTGACGGGGGTTGCAAGAACAATTTTGCCAATGGGTCCCGGAGAATTCCGGTTGTTTTATACGTCCTCAAATGAAGGATTTCGAAATCTGACTCCCTTGATCTACGATGCTTTTCTGAATTGGAGATTCGGCAAGGCCTTAAGTCTGCTTTGGAGCGAGCGGTTTTCACCAGCCAAAGGAGTCTTTTGGTTATACCTCTTGTCTTTCTTATTCAAAATATCGTTGATAGTAGTATCAATCGTTTGTTTCTTTAGAACAGGCGGATTCAGATCGGTCTTTAATCTCCTTTTTTTAGTAAGCACTATCTACTTTCTCGGTGTCACCGGTCCTGCAGGGCAATCCAGGCATTTTCTTCCTTTAATGCCGCTTGTCGCGTTGTTGACGGCCCGTCTGATCTTTCTTGAGAAATCAAACAATAAAAAGAAGGTATCTCTCAATGAAGAATAAGCTTTTTTCTGACAAGACCCTTATAATCCTGGTGGGATGTTTTATTCTTACCAGACTGTTTTTTTCAATCCCAGTTTTTCTTGACGAGTCTAGAACGTTTGCATGTACGGACGGCATTGCCTATGATCAGATAGCCCTAAATATCCTTGAAGGTCATGGATTCAGCAAAAACCCAAGCGAGCCCTACGAGAAGGATTCGACCATAACACCCGGGTATCCTTTCTTTCTGGCCTTCATTTACGCTCTGTTCGGTCATTCAAAAACAGTTGTCGTCCTTATCCAGATTATTCTCGGCTCACTTGTTCTTATCGCGCTTTACCGTTTCGTCTATAAAAGATTCGGCCAAAAGCACTCATTCTGGGTATCTCTTTTGTTAATACTGGACTTAAACTCAGCTCTTTTTACTACACAGCTCACAACTGAATCACTGTTCACGCTTGTAATCCTGATAACCCTGCTTCTCATTCTTGAGATTTTTGAAGATGGCCGTCTGGGTAAAACGTTTCTGGCCGGTATTTTTTTAGGGATAGCGACTATAATTCGTCCCATAGCCATCTACTTTGCGTTTCCGATTCTAATCTACGTGCTTTTTACGAAAATTAGCTGGAAAAAACTCGGACAGTGGGCAATCATCCTCGGATTACAGCTTTTGTTAATCTCCCCCTGGGTCATACGCAACAAGATCGTTTTCGGTGAGTTATTCTATACTACTATTTCCGATGTTAACATGCTGCGCTACCAGGCGGCTCCTATGAAGGCCGCATTCGAGCACAAAAGCCGGGACGTGGCTCAGGAGGAGCTTGAGCGTAATGCCCTTAAAGGCAAGACATGGTCAAACGAGGCCCAGTATTTTCGCATACTGGGAAGAGAGGCCAAATCCTACATCGCCAAACACCCTTTTGCATACATTGGTTCACTTGTCATGGGCGGCGCCGCCACGCTTGTTTACCCTCTTCCCTTGAGAGAGACCGGCGTATACTTCAGGGGTGAAGCGAATCTGCCCAGGCTCAATGTAGCTCAAAGCGTGATACTTGAGGCCTTGAAGGGAAAACTCCTGCCCGCTCTGAAAATCGCCTGGCAGGAGAGGCTCAGATACTTCGGTCTTCCGGTGTTCATCCTGTTTATCGCGTATACAATCTTCCATATCGTCAAGCTTGCATTCGGACTTAAAGCATATATTATTCGGGGAATGCGCGATAAAGCTATGCTTCTATTCCTCATCACAGGTCTATATTTCCTTGGACTTGTGGGATTCGGCATCACGCCGAGGATGAGGGTGCCTTTGGAACCTCTTCTCGTGGCTCTTGCAGGTATCGGGATAGTGTCCAAAAAAGCAAGGGACGAAATAGTTTCTAAAAAACAAAAGAGTGTTGATGCCGGCGAGTAAGACCTCTATACTTGTCCTGGGCGCAGGAACGGCAGGGCTTGGGGCCTCCTGTCTCGCGGCCAGGGCCGGGATCAAAACCGAAGTCGTAGAGAAACTCTCCATTCCAGGCGGACTTGCCCTTACCCGCCGAACCCCTGACGGCTACTACTACGATTTGGGAGGCCATCGCTACTACAGTCCTTCCCTTTATCTTGTACCCTTTCTAAAGAAGCTGCTCGGCGACGAGTTGATAATGACACCGCGCAAGAGCCGTTTTTATCTCGATGGTAAGTTTTTCGATTATCCTGTCAAGTTCACCGACGTCGTCCGCAAGCTGCCCCTTGCACACTCGGCAAAGATGCTGACCGATTACCTTGTCGAGAAGGTTCGCAGCAAGAGGCTGCGCAGTGAGGACTCATACGAGGAATGGATGCTGCACCGTTTCGGAAGGGCGCTTTATGAGTTCAATTTTGCCAACTACACGCGCAAGGTCTGGGGCGTTGATCCTAAAACTATCTCTGCTGACTGGGCATCATTGAGAATCAAGGGGCTTTCCCTCGGAAAGATACTCAAGGAATTCTTCGTCCGTAAGAGCGACCTGGCAACCCTGGTCGATAGATTCCTCTATCCAAGGCACGGAATAGGACAGATATCCCATTATCTCCGGCGGGAGATAGAGCAGAGAGGCGGCAAGGTTCACCTTGGGGAGGAGGTCGTGCGAGTTCATCACGATGGAAGAAGGATCACGAAAGTCGTGAGCAGGAATACAAGGGGCGTGGAAAGGATTTTGTCTCCCGAATGGGTGGCCTCATCAATCGACCTAGATCTATTTGTCAAGGCACTTGATCCCCCTCCCCCCCCAGGCATCATGTCGGCGGTCAACAAACTATCCTACCGGGATCTTGTCATCCTTTTCATCCGTATCAACGCGCCAAATGTCACAGATGACTCATGGATATACTTTCCGGACGAGCGGGTACCCTTCGGGCGCTGGCACGAGCCAAAAAACTGGAGCACCGAGATGGTCCCCGATCCGGATCATTCCTCGCTAGTTGTCGAGTTCTTCGCCAATGTCGGCGATGAATACTGGAACGCTTCTAAAGAAGAGCTCCTGAAACTGACGCTGGCCACCGGTCAAAAGATCGGACTTCTCAAAGGTCCTGAAATAGGTTCGCTAGAGAAGTTTCTTGCCCCGCGCGCGTATCCTTTCTGGGGACTCGGCTACCGCGATGATCTTGCGGTAATCTTCGACTATCTTGACCGGTTCAAGAACCTTTCACTTATAGGTCGCAACGGCCGTTTCTATTACTGTACGATCGACGAATCGCTCATCTCCGGTTTTGCCGCGGCTGCGAACTTCCTTGAGGGCCGCAACCTCGGACCCCAACCATTGCCGATAGAAATTCCAGATAACGCACTGTCCTATCTCGGTCTGTCACCCGATGATCTGGTGGTTGACCAAGAAGCCAGCCGCTGGTCAAGGAATGATTAAATGACACCCCCAAGAAATCTCGAAGAGATTTCTTGGGGACCCCGCAGAATTAAATCGAAATCGCTCGAGCATTTCCTTAGTTCACTCGGTGGTTGTCATTTTCGATATTGTCACGTTCTCTTGATTCGATTCTGCGCTTGACCGGGGTTCTTTTCGCAATAAACTCAATCAAATCATCTAACCGCAATCGATTTCAAGGAGGAGAAGATGCTCGCTTTAATCTCGATTCTTTTTTCGATAATTGGAACCGAACCGCCTGAAAGATACAAACCGGGCGACCGCGCCGCAATCAATGTCGATATTAACGGTGACCGCGTCGGCGAAGTACTCGAAATCGCGAGCAGGGAGATGGAGCCCGATATGGAAGCTATCGGTTTGTTCGACTTCCACATCCTTCTAAAGAACCCGCGCGGCAAGGTGCTCTATGAATCCGACGAAATCGGTGAACTGGGCTGGTTCAGCCTGGAGAAGGACCTTTTCGAGTTCGAAGACGGGACAAAACGTGAGATAGCACTCGTCCGTACCGGTTGTTCGGGCACGGGCGTGCACGTTAACGCCATCTTCCTCTTCCAACCGCCCGATACCGATACCGTTGCAGTCATCTACGAAGGCTCGGAGGGCCTCTACGATCACGATTCGGACGGCTCAGGCGATATGCTCGTTTCCCGATACCGCCATGACAATCTCGGCATATGGGGCGCGACCTCACCCTGGCCGCCGACCTTTACCATGCCTTCACTCAATGAGGGTTGGCAATCGGTAGATAAAACCTTTGAAGTTCTTCACAGCGACTCCGGATACCGTAATGAATGGATAGAAGAGCTTGAACAAACATATGAGGCCCTCTCTGATCCGGAACTGTCCGATGTGAACAAGGATCATCTAAAGTATCTAAAAATGCTCATCGATGCCCTTGACGACAACGATACCGGCGAGGCCGCACGCATCTACTATACGAGCTTCTGAAAGAATTCCACTCTTCGTGTCCGGATAAAAGCACTAAGTTTTAAAGGGGGGGTATTCATTCTGGTACCCGTAAAACGACGCAGGAGCCTAACGGGATATTTTTAGTGTCCGCAAGTGGAGCAGCTTCCGCTGCCACATGACGAGCATCCTCCTCCCCCTCCTCCGGTCGCTACCGGTCTCTCTACCGCTCCGGAAAACCCGAAAACGGAGAGCTGCTGATCGAGATTCTTTGAACCGCACTTGGAACAGGAAAGCTCGGAATAATCCTCGTCGCTCAGTATCAGAAAGTCAAAACAATTACCGCAGTCGCGGCACTGAAATTCTTTTAATGGCATAGGCTACATTATAGGATTCAATTTTGAGGAGTCAAGGCTTTTTATTCTTTGGGAAGCTTGGCCAGAACCTCTATCTTGCCGTGATAATGGGGGCTGCCGTGGGATATGTCCATCTCGTAACTCTTTTTGAGGGCTATAACTTCAAGCCCCTTCACAACTGCCTGAACTTCTTCCGGGACAAAGTAATGGACGGTCATTTTCCTTTTAGGTACAAAAAAGGTCCGTTCCTCTATCTCTTCGAACTCCGATTTGCACGTTTCATATCCAGGATCCTCCGAGGAAAAAACACCCATGTACAGGCAGCCTTCGGGAACAAGTCCCCTGATTGCCATCTTGATGAGCCCCTCCCTTTCACCTCTCCTCAAAAACATGAGGACCCACGCAGCCACGGCAAGAGAGTAACGTTTGGGTAAAATCGTCAAAGTGGTTAATTCGTTCTTTATCGCTCTTATCGGGAGTGACCGGTCACTTGCGATTTTTTGCAGGTAAGAGACTGACTCGTTGTCCCTGTCGAAGGCATCGACCTCGAATCCGTGTTCGGCGAGAAAAAGGGTGTTACGACCCTTGCCCGCTCCCAGGTCAAGTGCAAAACCCCTGGGAATAATAGATAGATATTGCAGGAGAAACAGATCCGGTATGAGGCTTGCATCTTTAGATTCCGGATCAACGTCTTTTACCGCACCAATCATTTGAGGATCATTTCTTGCCGCTTCTTCAGTCATGTCCTCATCCTATTCGAAAAATCGATGTAGTCAAGACCTTGAGCGAAGAAGGCTATGTTACAGAAAACCTGGGGAATTTGAGGTTTGGAAAGAATAATGGTTCTAAAATAAAATTCGATATTTTGTAGAGGAGGCATAAAATTAATGACTACTGTCTCCACAAGGTCATAATGTGCGATTAAACTGTTTAGTAACAGCAAGTAAATACGTATCTTATTTTTACCCTCTTGACAGTAACGTATTTTTTTTTAGAATGCATCTAAATATGACCAGTATTGAAGCCGCAATCAGAAAATGTCGTGAACAGGGTATGAGAATTACCCCACAAAGGATTCTCATACTCAGGGAGCTTTTAGGCAACAGAAGCCATCCCACCGTTGAAGATATCTACCGGGCCGTTTGCAGGGAATACCCTAACATCTCACTTGCTACAGTTTACAACACCCTGAATATGCTTGTTGAGATAGGTGAAATCAGGGATTTTTCCAACTCCAACGGTTCAAGGCGTTTTGATCCCAATCTTTATCCACACGATCACGCTATCTGCGAGGTCTGTGGAAGGCTTTTTGACGTAGCCCAGGAGGATCCGGATAAGCTGAATATTCTCGCGATGGGCAAGAATTTCAACGTCAAACGAAAGCAAACTCTTTACTATGGCAGATGCTGGATTTGTTCAACCATGGTCGGTGTCAACGGAAAAACGGTTGCTGCGGAGAAAGTTACCAAGCAAAAGGACATTGTCGAGAGCTATTTGAAAGAAGAGGAAGCTGGAAAGAGCCCCATCCATAAAGAAAAGAAAGTAGCACAGGCCAGGTAGGCGCTCGCGGGATCTTTTGTGGAGATATTTTTAAGAATCAACTCATTATTGGAGGATTGAATGGCAGAAGAAGGTAAAACCTACGTATGTTTGATATGCGGTCAGGAAGTTAAGGTCGTTAAAGCCGGAGCGGGTACGCTTGTTTGCTGCGGCCAGGACATGGAACTTCAAGAAGAATAAAACTTGCCCCGCGGCTTTTAGATTGATGGTTGCCCCGATACGGAATAAAACAAGAGAGATTCACCTCTAGGAGGAATAATGGGTATTAAATTTTCTGGATATGAGATCGGTGAGATGGCGATACAGATAGAACGCAACGGAAAGGCATTCTACGAAGTTCTTGAGAAGAAGTCCAACGAAAACGATATGCGCGCTTTTTTCAAGTACTTAGCAGACCAGGAGAACGTCCACATGGAGCGTTTCAAGGAGCTTCGCGATACGCTTTCTAAAGAAGGGTACGTTGCACCTTACGATTGGGATGAAGCCAGGGATTACCTGTCCGCCCTTGTCTCAAAAGAAGTGTTTTCGGACTCCAATATGGGTGCAAAAATAGCCGAGCAGGCAAAGGACGAGCGCGCCGCCTTTGATGCCGCGATAGGGCTCGAAAAGGATTCGCTTCTCTTCTACCATGAAATGATGCGCTTCGTAAACGCCCAGGACCACCCCTTAATTGAGTCCATTGCGGATGAAGAGCGCAAGCATATAAAAGTTCTCACCGAGAAGAAGGCGGAACGGGGACTTTAGCGACTCGGTTAGACCCCCAATAAGGTAATTTTTGAGGCCAACCTTGCGAGTTGGCCTTTCCTTTTTTCATACTTTTTGAAAATCTATACGCTTTTCTATTAATCGCTCTTGACAGTTTTACGTAATTTCGTATATTTATATCATGCGGGTTAAGTTTTGGGGAACGCGCGGCTCCATTCCCGTGCCCGGACCGGCAACCATAAGATACGGTGGAAATACAACCTGTGTCGAGGTCGAGAGCCAGGATGGCACCCTCGTAATAATCGACGCTGGAACCGGAATCCGTTCCCTTGGTTCAGACTTGATCAAACGCGGCAGAACCGACCCCTTGCATCTTATTCTGACCCATTATCACTGGGATCATATACAGGGTTGGCCTTTTTTTATGCCTGGATTCATTCCAAAAAGAGAGTTCATCGTCTACGGACGTGCGTCCTCGCCCGGTGAGCTTAAGAACCTGTTTGGCCACCAGATGCATGCGACTTACTTCCCGGTCGAGTTCAAGGATGTTCCGTCGTGTTTCGAATTCATTCCCTTAAAAGAGAACTCGTTAAAGATAGGCGGCATTCAAATCCAGACGATAGAAAATTGCCACCCAGGAGGGGCGTTCGGCCTCAAGCTCAAGGAGCAACAGCGCTCCTTTGTGTTCATGACTGATCATGAGGCCGGACTTAAGGAAAAACTCCCGCATACTTACGCCGATTACGTCAAGTTTGCTAAGGGTGCCGATCTCTTAGTCCACGACGCACAGTTCACCGACGAGGAACTCGTGAAACGTAAGACATGGGGGCACTCATCTTTCGAAGAGGCACTTAAGCTGGGGCACGACTCCGGAGCCAGGAGACTTGCGTTTACGCATCATGCACCTGAGCGGATCGATTTCGAGATAGACCGAATAGTGGTTCCATTACTCGAGGGCAAGAGTAATTCACTCGATGCCTTTGCTCTGATGGAAGGGATGGAGTTTACATTTTAACCGGAAATAAATTTTGTTTGTTTGAGGAGTTCTTGATCCTCAGCAAATCGGGTTTGATCTTGCATCTTTTACAGAATCAACGCAGTCTCAAAAGGTAATCAGAAACGCGGGAGATTGAAATCCAGATAAAAAAGCAGGCCGGTTTTGCACCGGCCTTGAATAATCTTGTTTCTTTATTCAAATCGGCGAGAAAGGCATCGAGTAACCCTCAAGTGAATGAGAGATTTCTATTTGCCGACCACTTGCATGGAATCTACCAGAATGTAGGGGTAGAAACCTGCGTAGCCTTCGTCGCACTCCTTTGAGATGGCGCGGATCTCCTTGAAGTCTTCGTAAATATTGCCTGAGACCATGGTGTTATCGAGTCGACCCGTGACCTGGCCTTTTTCCACCATGAAACCAACGGCCTGAACGGCAATCTGGCCCTGGTCATAGTTTGAGGAGTGGAATCCGAGCCCTCCCGAGAGGATGACGCCCTGGTCAAGCGAGGCTATCATCTCGTCAAGTGAGGAATCTCCGAGTTCGAAGGAAAGGCTCGCGGGCCACGGAGTAGGCAGCATGTTGGTTCCTCCGCCGAAGAGGGCTCGTTTGAAGCCGTTTCCCGTCGAGCGCGCGCCGAGTTTCGAGGCAGTCCTTAAATCGAGAAGGAAGCTTTTCAATACTCCCTTTTCTATCAGGGCACGTTTTTCGGTAGGGACGCCTTCATCGTCGAATGCCCTCGCACCAGGTCTCGGGGCGTGAGGGTCATCCAGTAAAGTGAGTTTCTCCGAGAATATTTTCTTTTCGAATTTATCCATAAGGGGGGAGGTCTTCTTGAAGAGTTCCTCGCCCGATATGCCGCTTGAAAGCGAGAGGGTGAACATGTAAACCGCCTGCGGGGTCCAGATTACGGGCATGCGGCCGGTCTTGGGCGTTACCTTATTTTCAGTCCACTTGTAGAAGCGGATGAACTTGTCGATTACATCATTTGGGCAATCGAAGGGCGCTATTTCGCTCTTCGAGAAGTATATGCTCGAGCCTGCACCCTTTATGGGTGCGAAAATGCCGAAGCTCAGGTTGGTCTCGTTGTGTTCGGCCGTTGTTCCGGATGAGGTCGCAATGATCAGACGTTCATCGTCTCTGGAAACAGAAACGTTAAGTGATATATCCGGAAGTTTGCTTAAGACAATCTCCTTGGCTTGTTCACACATATCAATCATCTTTGCAGTGGGATATGCGGCAGTCTCGGGGGAGTGGTTTTCGATCTTGGCGAACTCCCTGGCCTGGGTGAAGGAGAAGGAAATCTGGTCGCCGTATTTGGCCGATTCTTGAGCCTCGCGCAGAAGACCTTCCGGCTCGTCGAGAGTGGTTGCCGATGCGGTTCCGAGTTTCGCATCTTTTTTCACGCGCATCATTATACCGGAAATTCGATTCGACGCGATGGTTCTCAGGTCCCCGTTTCCGTAATTGACCGAGGTGTTCGAATTCTCCTTGTAATAGATTTCTGAATCGTCGAAAAGCTCGAGCGATGCGTTGATTACCTTTTCTATCATCTTGCACCTCCGAGTGTGACCTGGTCAATCTTGATGTGTGGGGCGCCCTTGCCCGATTTGGCGTTGAGCTGCATGGGGCCTCCCCCTCCCTTGCCGCAACCGCCGCGTTCGCCGAACTCGAGGTCATCGGCAATCATGGATATGTTATTCAATGTGGCAAAAAGCTCGCCCGACATGTTGATATCCCTGACCAGCTTTCCGAGCTTGCCGTTCTCGATCTCGTAACCGTACTGTGCTCCGAAGGTGAATTGATCGCCCGATGTCTGTCCGCCGTGCGCGCCAATGAGATAGTAACCTTTATCGATCGACGCGATCATCTCCTTGAACGATGAGGTGCCTTTTTCGATATATATATTGGACATTCGAACGATTGGGGTAAACTGGGGCCCTACCGCCCTCATGTTGCCCGACAAGGGTTCTGCAAACTCGGCGGCGGTCTCCCTTGAATGCATTCTGCCTGCGAGGACGCCGTTTTTGATGAGTTCTGTCCGGCAAGTCTTTACACCCTCATCGTCCACTGCATGCCACCCGGGGATTCCGTAAATCGTGCCGTCGTCGGTCACGTTAAGAATGTCGCGTCCGAGTTTTTTGCCTATCTGGAGCTTTGCGAGAAATGCCGGGTTATCCTGCAATCCGTCGGCTTCCGAAAGATGCCCAAAGGCCTCGTGTATAAACACCCCGGCCTCATCAGGATCGAGTATAACCGGAAAATTGCCGGCAGGAAGCTGGTCTGCGGTGGTCAGCTCGACGGCGATCCTTGCTTTTTCCAGGAAGGCCTCTTCCCTTGAGAGAAGTTTTCCGTAGTCGTCCGATCCTCCCACCGAGAAGTTAGTTGACTGAACTACATTGCCGTTCCGTGCCGTTATACGGAAAACGATGTTGGAGATGAGCAGATCATACTCTATGGCCGTTCCTTCGGAGTTGACGAACCAGCGGCTTGAGTACCACTCGGAGTATCCTCCATTCACGACAACGACTTTTGGAATATCCAGGAGCAAGTCCCTGTAATGCTTTAGAAGCTCGTGCTTCTCCTCGAGGGGCCACTTTCTGGGGTCTTTCTCGGGATGGACCAGGAACTTACCTTTCAGTGGTTGAGTCGAGGCAAGCGCAAGTTTCTTGTTCCTGTGGCTGCCCGATACCGACGAGTCGGATGCACACTGTGCAAGCCCTTTTTCGAGATCATCCGCTTTGGAAAAGGAGTGTATGGCCTTACCGCCGTTGGAATAACAACGGATGTGACCGCCACGGCTTGTCGGCGTGGAGAAAACTCTTAGTTCTTTGTTCTGGTAGCTTATATTTATCGACCGGTTCTCCTCGTAACGAATATCGGTGTAATCAGCCTTGGAGCCACCGACCGCCGACTCTAGTCTTTTTAACATAGATCCTCGCTTTCGTCGAAAAAAACCTCTTCCAACCGGAACAATACTCTTTATAGATTGGATGTCAAGTCAATAGAAGATAATGTCACGTTAGTTTCCTTCGGAATCTTTAAGAGTTTACTTTTTAGTTAATTCCAGCTTGACAATATTGACCCTCAGGCTATACTTCTGCATGAACAAGATTACACTTCCTATTCTTTTTATCCTCGCCGCTCTAGTTGCTTGCGGGAAAGAGGATGAACGCGTCCTTGCACGCGTGGGAGACGAGACGATAAAAGTCAAGGATTTTTTGACCGTTTACAGCCCCAAAGTCTATCCGACCGAGGCCGCCGAGCTTGAGGCCAAGCAGAGGATTCTCGATCGTATGATCGACGATAAGTTGATGGTTTCTGAAGCCAGAAGTCGCGGATATGCGGAGGATTCAGTCATAAAAGCTTCCCTTGAGGATGTCAAGAAGGAAGCGATGATCAGCGCATTGTACATGAGAGAGGTGGTCGATAAATCCAAGGCTTCTCGCAGTGAAATAAAACGTTTCTACGATGCAGATAAAGAACTGCTCGAGTTGCGTTTGGTTCACGTCGAAAACGACACGGTTGCCAGCATGCTTCTCAAAGACCTAGCAAAAGGGGTCCCTTTCGATACCCTGGCAGTAAGGTACTCCTCCGATCCTACCTCACGCAACGGAGGCAAGATAGGCACTATTCCCTTGTCAAGCTTCTTTGGTTTCGATGCCTTTGATCAATTAGCTAAGCTGAAGGACGGTCAGGCGACAAAGCCTATCAAGAGCGATATGGGTGGTTTCGACATCTTCTACCTGGTCAAACGGACCAAGAAAGAAAGTCAGCCCGAGTTGACCAAAGAGATGGAAGCAACGCTAAAACAACGGATTGAAAGCATCAAGCAGTCGAAGCTGAGCCAGGAGAGCCTCAAGAGCTTGCTTGCCGAATCGAAAATAGATTACAACAGTTCCGGTCTGGCTCTTCTCACGAAACCGAAGGATTCCTTGACCCAGGAGGAACTTTCCACTTGGATTATCAAGATTGACGGAAAAGTGGTAGATACGGTTGGTTCTATGCTCTCGATTTACTACCAGTTTCCTGAAGGGGTTCCTCAGGAACGTTTGCAACTCATGGCCGAACGAAAAGCCCAGTATCCTGCTCTCGTGAAAGCTGCGGAAAGAAGACATCTCGATAAGGATAAAACCGTCAGCGAAGCTATTGCAAGGTTCGTGGATGCAAGAGTTTCAGAGCGTCTTTACAAAGAGGAAGTTACGAATAAGGTTACCGTAACGGAAGACGAGATAAAAAACTACTACGAAACCCATCCTAACGAGTTTTTTGTCCCCGAAAGGCGGAATCTTGCAATTATTCGCTCTTCTTCCTACAGCGACGTAGAGCAAGCTTACGCACTTCTCAAGCAGGGCAAAACCTTTGAAGAGGTTGCCAGGCGTTTTTCAGACCACCAGTCTTCTTCTCGCGGCGGAGCCGTGGGTTTCAAGTCACAGGACGACGTTTCTTTTAAACCCTTTGTCGAACAAGCTTTCAAGCTTCCCAAAGGATCATATTCCAGGCCTTTTGAGGTCTACAACGGCTTCGGTATCGTAAAGGTTCTGGATATTCAGGCTTCTTATACCAGAAAATACGAAGACGAACGCCTTCGACTGGAACGAAAATTAAGAAGTGAAAAAGAGTTGCAAAGGAAGGAAGAGTTCCTCAAGGCTTTGAGGGCCAAGATCCCTATTAACAAGGACGAGAAACTGCTCTCCAAAATAGCCAAGGTAAAAGAGGAACCTAAACCTCAGGAAAACCGCGTACAAGGATAAGGTAGCGGTTTTTTAATCTAGGAGAAATATAATTATGAAGAAAAAATGGCTCCCGTGGGTAATTGTCGGCGCGGCGGTTGTTGTAATCGTAGGTGTACTGTTAATCTGGAATCCTCCTTTCGTGCAGGGATTATTCGGCCCGTCCGGCGGCAAGGGAAAGGATGACGCTTCAAAAATCGTTGCTCGAGTAGGTTCCTCAAAGCTTTCCCTTGAAGATTACAAGAGCCTTCTTGATCTTTACGTTCCGATAAATCAGCGCACTCAGGTCGATCCAATGGAAATAATCAATCTTTGGGTCGAGCAGGAGGTTGTATACCAGCAGGCAAAGAAGCTGGGGCTCGATAAGAAAGATACGGTTCGTATGGCCCTTGAGCAGCTCAAGTTTGCGTACGAGATGAGCCGGAAAAAACTTCTTTCCCAGGTTTGGCTTGAGGATGAATCTAAAAAGATAGTCGTTTCCCAGGCCGAGCTGGAAAACTATTTCAACGCACATAAGGAAGAGTTTACCTATGAGGTAAAGCTTTCCCAGATCATAGTTGCGGATCCCCTGTCTGCACAGAATATCTACCAGCAGTTGAAGCAAGGTGCTGATTTCAGGAAGATGGCCGCACAGTATACCCTGGACTCTCTCAAGGGAGAACCGAGCAACTACATTCCTCGCGGATCGGGCTTTTTCACACTCCAGATGGAAGACGCGATTTTTGCCCTTAACCCGGGTCAATTCACCGAGCCTATCAGCGCGCAGGAGGGCGGCCTGACCATGATCTTCAAGCTTGAGGACAAGCGCAAGACAAGAAAAGAAGTAAGCTTCGCAGAGGTCGCCAACTATCTGCACGGCATGATTCTTTACGAGCGTTCTCAGCAGATCATCGCCAAGAAACTCGATTCATTAAAGACCGCCGCTCAGAAGGATATCGAAATACGCATGGATAACATCATCTATTAGGGATCCTGTGCATTTTATTCTAGCTTTTTTGCTCTTTAGTGGAACGGCCGACCGGGTTGTAGCCATAGTCGATAAAGACCCTATCCTCGAGAGCGATGTCGAATTAATGTTGAACCTGGCCCAGCTTGAGGGCCAGGTTCCCGATTCCCTCAAGGACTCCCTCAGGATTGTGCTCCTTGATCGTCTTATCGCTCAGAAGCTCGTTTTCAAGAAGGCCGCCCAGGATACCAACATTCAAATCGATCGCGACGCAATAGGCCAGAACGTTGACGACCAGCTCGACAGGTTCTATTCCCAGCTGGATACGCTGCCCCAGGAGGCCGAGGAGATGAAAAAAATGGGATTAACTCGTGAAAGGCTCCGCAGTGTGCTCCTGAATCAGGCAAGATTCGAGGCCACCGTACAGCAGATTCTTCTGCTCGAGGGAAAGGTACAACCATACGTATCCCCGAACGAGATAAAAGATTATTACGATCTCCACAAGGATTCCCTGGCAAAGGTGCCGGGATACATCGATCTCGCTTACATTGCACTTGGTATAGGGCCTTCAGAAGCGGAACAGGCCAGGATAACGCGTAAGATTTCCGAAGTCTATGACATACTTGCGAGGGGAGGGGAGTTCGACGTGGTTGCGGAATCATTTTCCGAGGATCCGAAGACGCGTGCAAACGGCGGGCTTCTGGGCTGGGTGAAGCGCGGCGATCTTTACCCGGAGATAGACAGCGCTATTTTTTCTCTGCCTGTAGGTAAGGTCTCGGCAGTTCAATCCCGGGAGGGGTATCACTTGTTTCTTATTGAAAACCGATCGCCGAACAAGGTTTACGCAAGGCACATCCTTTTTGCCCTTCATGTTACCCGAAGCGATACTCTAAGGGTTTTGAGAAGAGCCGATGACATCAGATCCGAAATCGTATCGGGCAAGCTCTCTTTTGATCAGGCCGCGGAGCTTTACTCGGAGGACTCATCGACCCGCGAAAGGGGTGGCTTCATCGGAAGGATTCCCCTGGCCGTTCTTCAGCCTCCATTCGATTCCGTCGTAGGCACCATAGATTCCGGCCAGGTAAGCAGACCCTTTGTTTCCGATATCGGTGTATATCTGGTTTACGCAAAAGATAAGAAGAACGAACGCAATCTTTCCTTCGAGGAGGTGCAGGCACCCATACGAAACTACCTTTCATCGACCAAGCAGGAGGAATGGGTTGCCGATATCGTGGAAGAGGCAAAAAAGGATTTTTATGTCGAAAAAAGGCAGTAGGGAAACCTCAGCTGCAGCGGCAATTGGCCTAGAAGAGTTGAGACGCCTGGTTGATGTTACCGGGAAGCTATTATCAACGATAGATTTTGACCGTCTGCTGGAGATAATACTCGAATCCGCCAAGGCGCTTACCAGAAGCGAAGCCTCTTCCCTCCTCCTCCTGGATGAGAAGGTGGGCAAGCTCAGGTTCGCCGTTGCTACGGGTGAGGCCAAGGATTCCTTAATTGCACTCTACGTTCCTCTGGGTGAGGAGAGTATCGCCGGCTACGTTTTTCTGAACGGCAAACCGCTCGTCGTAAACGACGTCAAGAAGGACGGGCGCTGGTATTCCGGCACGGATAGGGCGACCTCGTTTCAGACAAAATCGATCATAGCCGTTCCGCTCGTTCTTGGGGACAAAACCGTCGGCGTGATAGAGGTGCTTAACAAGGAAGGTGATGAGGAATTCCTTGAGGAGGACGTCAATCTCCTCGAGCTGCTTGCGGGCCAGGCCGCGCAGGTTCTGCGGAATGCTCAGGAGTATATGGACCTGCAGGCCTCAAAGAGGGCAATTGAAGCTTCACATGAACTGCGCTACAGCATAATAGGTAACGATCCAAAGCTGCTCGACGCGCTTGATCTTGCAAAACGCGTCTCGGCATCCAATACTACTGTAATAATCACGGGAGAGAGCGGAACCGGCAAGGAACTGCTTGCCCGCTTCATACATCTCAACAGCCCTCGATCTGACGGGCCTTTCATTGTCTTGAACTGCGCCGCTATTCCGACAACACTTATCGAGAGCGAGCTTTTCGGTTACGAAAAGGGAGCGTTTACCGGCGCTGCCGCACGCAAGGAAGGCAAGTTCGAACAGGCGCACAAGGGCACACTTTTCCTTGACGAAATCGGTGACCTGGGCCTTGAAACCCAGGTAAAGCTTCTCAGGTTTTTTGAGGAAAAGGAGTTCGAACGGCTGGGCGGCAAGGAGCGTCTTACCGTGGACGCGCGAGTGATTACGGCAACCAACCAGGACATTGCTCAACTCATCAGGGAAAAAAAATTCAGGGAAGATCTCTACTATCGCATCAACGTTTTTCCCGTGGAGCTTCCTCCTTTGAAGGAAAGGCGCAGCGACGTGAAGCTGCTGGCGCAACATTTCGTAAGGCTTTTCAATACGGAGACGACAAAAGGTATAGAAAAGATCGACGTCGATGCACTCGCGCTTCTTGAGGATTACGACTGGCCCGGGAACGTCAGGGAACTTCGCAATGTTATTGAAAGGGCATTTGTGCTCTCCAGAGGTTCATCAATTTCCAAGGACGATATTGTAATAGGTAAGGGGCCGCACTCCGAAAGAAGCGACTTGTTTGATGAAGTAAGGCCCTGGCTCGAGGCCGTCCAGAATTTCAAAAGGGAATACCTTTTGCACATCCTGAAAGAAAACCGCGGAAATCATAAGAAAGCGGCCGAGATGCTTGGAATACAGCCGAGTTACCTGTCAAGGTTAAAGAAAGAACTTGAACTCGAAAAGGAGGAACAGTGAACGAAGGTAAGCGCCTTCTCTCGGTTTTTATCGCTCCCTCTGCGTTATTTGGAGATATAAAAGAACGTTCACGATGGTGGCTTCCCCTTTTGATACTTCTTGTTGTTGCTGCGACGGCGAGCGTCCTGCCAAGACTCACGATTTCTCCCGAAGTTTTTCTTGAAGGCATGCGTCAAAATCTGCCTCAGGGCGTCGAAATGAGTGAAGAACAGTTGAATGTGCTGGCAGAACAGGCGAGTTCTCCGCTTGCCATTATGGGTACAGCTTTGACCGTGATGATAGTGCAGACGATAATAACATTCTTAGCTGCACTTGCGTTCTGGGCCATTTTCGCGATCTTTGGCGGGCAAGCAAACTTCGGAAAATCTGTTTCCGTAGTCTCGTACACCGGTCTGGTAACTGCACTTGGTATGATATTTGTCTCTATCCTGAGTGTAATACTGCAAAGAGTAGACATAATAACTTCTCTCGCCCTTCTTCCTTTCCTGGAACCAGGGTCATTTCTCTATCGTTTCGCCGCCCAGATCGATTTGTTTGCGGTATGGAGAATCATCTTGATGGGGCTTGGTTTTTCAATAGTGGTAAACGTCTCGAAGATAAAGGGTTTTCTTCTTGTTATTATTCCTTGGCTTCTAGTTTCTCTCGCGCTGGCTTCCATTAATATCGGCTTCGGTCGGTGATCCAATCTGATGTTTTAATTATCGGTGCAGGGCCGGGGGGATCGGAGGCGGCCTACAGGCTCTCTGAAGCAGGCTTGCGGGTGGTTGTTCTTGAGAAGTTTTCACTCGATCGTGAAAAAGCCTGCGGTGGGGCGATACAGACCGGCGAGCTGCTTGAGTTCGGACCCCCTCCCCCCAATGTCGTAGAAAGGATTATCAAATCCTCGCGGGTTTTCGGTCCTGGGGGCTCTTTTCTCGAAATATCCACCGTGCATGAAAATGAATCGGGCATCACCGTCAAGCGATCAAGTTATGACCGTTGGCTTCAGCAAAGAGCCGAAAAAGCACAGTTCATCGACAATGCCAATATTGCCAGCCTCATGTATAATAACGGAAAGTGGCTTGCGGTAATCAATACCCCGGTGGGTGATACCGGGGTCGAATCGGCCCTTCTTATTCATGCTGCTGGTGCCAACTCATCTCTTCTTGATGCAAAACTAGGACTTCCGCCGCACTCTCTGGAAGGTATGGGTATAACCTGCCAGTTCTGGCTTGATGCGGGAAAAGGCAAACTCGACAGGGCCTTTGGGAACTCGATTGAATTTCATTTCATCCCTGATCGCATCCCTGGAGGGTATTTCTGGCTTTTCCCGAAAAGGGATATTCTTGTTGCAGGCGTCGGCACCACGCTCGACCTCGTGCGCGAAAGGCGGCTTTCCTTAAAAAAAGAGCTCGAGAATTTCCTTGGCGAGAACCTGGAACGCCTCGACATCGGCGCGTCCATCTCGCGCATCAGGCAGGATGGAGGAAAGATGCCCATGAGTTTCAGAAAGCCTCTATTCGGCAATGGTTTCCTCGTAATCGGTGACGCCGCGGGTGTCGGGTCAATAATACACGGAGGAGGCATATACCAGGCTCGCAAGTCGGCGCTTTTCGCGGCGGACTCCGCGTTGGAGTTTCTCGAGGGAAAGAAGAATGCTCTGAGCGAATACCAGGACAGGGTTTTAGAATATTTTACGGAGCATGAGAGGAGATGGGACAGCCGGCTTAAACCATTTCTCACAGAGACCGATCTCGTAAGCCTTCTTCTCGAAAGAAGCAACGCCGATCAATCGGTGCGAGACGGCCTCGGGATACTTCTTTCATCCACACAAACCCATCGCAAGTCGTACGAGCTTATTGAAGCGGCATCCTTCGGTCTTATCGCCGGGGAACTCGACGAGATAATAAAAGAAGAACGCGAGGTTATTGACAAGGAACTTCGCAAGCTTTTCCCCGATGAAAGCCAGCTTCATCAAATGATCAACGAGGTTTTGCTTCAGGGCGGCAAGAGGCTGAGAGCCGTTCTTGTTCTTCTGGTCGGCCAGGCTCTCGGTGCCGGGCTTGAGGAACTTCTTCCCGTGGCTATGGCTTACGAGGTAAGTCACACCGCTTCTCTCATCCACGACGACATTATAGACGGGGGCGAGTGGCGCAGGGGAGCCAGGACTCTGCATCGCAAGTACGGGGTAGGTCACGCTATAACCGCCGGGGACGCCTTGATCATCAAGGGCTTCGAGATGATGGCGGACTACGAAGGTCGTGACGGCATCGACAAATCCAAGCTCGTAAAACTCATCAACGTCGGATGTCGTTCCGGGCTTGAGGCTTCGGAAGGCGAGGTGCGCGACATCAATTTTTCTCCCAAGGAAATAGAACAGAAATCAGTCGAGGATTACGTGGAGCTCATCAGACTCAAGACGGGCGCCCTTATAGAGGCTGCAACCGAGGCCGGAGCTTTGATATCAGGAGCTTCCCCGGAAGTCTCTCTCTCCATGCGAGAGTTCGGGAGGGATCTCGGCATAGCCTTTCAAATCTACGATGATGCTAAGGATCTTCTTGCGGCATCCACCGTAAGCTTGAAATCGAGGTTTACTGATATAAAGAAGGGCAAACTTACTGCGCAGCTTATACATACCGTTCACGCCGCGTCAAAAGATGACCGCGACAGGCTCCTTGATCTTTTATCCCTTGGAACCCTGGACGGCGCAGATGAAATAATCGAGCTGTACAGGCGATACGACGCACTCGGTTTTAACCAGAGGCTTTCGAGCGAGTACCTCTCGCGGGCATCAAAAAAAATCGCGGCCCTCCCACCGTCACGTTACAGGCAAAAACTCGAAGGGATACTTAGGGTTCTCGGTTACTGGACGAAACTGGCCCCGGATACCGCATGAGCACGATCAAAGAAAAAGTAATAATCAAACGCATCGAAAAATACGATCCTGAGGCAATCAGGAATTTTACCACACAGGCAATCGGGGCTCTTGGCATCAAGCTTTCCGGCAGGGCATTCATCAAGCCGAATCTGGTCCACGGTCCCCGTTACGCCGAACACGCCTATACGAACGCCGAGTTCATGAGGGGGGTGGTTCAAGGTCTCGGTCAATCAGGCTTCGGTGAGAAGATTCTCTACGAGGACTGCGGGTTGATGGTTCCTCTTCGATACGTAGCCAGGAGGTCGGGGTACGATAAATTGTGTCGGCAAGAGGGGCCTCGGTTCCTCAATCTCTCTGAATCCGTTTTCGATGCAAGCCTTAAGGTTCCTTCAGGTCAGGTCCACCGCGAACTGCCGCTTCCTTCTATCCTTACCAGAGAAGGTCTGCGAGTGTTCGTTCCAAAACTCAAGGTTCATTCCCAGACCGATATAACGGGTGCCTCAAAACTCCTCATAGGCATCATCAAGCGGTCCATAAGGCTTCGCAGGCATCATTACGACCTTGGATACAAGATTGCCGACGCCCTTGCCGCATATCCGCCCGATCTGATTTTGATAGACGCAATCACCATCGGCGTCAACGGTGTGGGGTGCCCTGACCCGCGGGATCTAGGTGTAGTAATCGCATCCCGCAACGCGGTGGCTGCGGATGCAGTAGCGGCGTGGCTGCTCGGATTCCTTCCGTCAGAAATAGATCACCTGAGGATTGCATCGGAGAGGGGACTTGGTCCTGCAGATTTGAATAGCATAGAGATCATCAATCCAGACGGGGTTAGACCAGCATCTCCGGGCGCATTCGGAGAGAAGCCGGCCGGAGAACTGAATCCATACATAAGCTACTTTGAAGGTGAGGTGCATGTCGACAAAGAATCCGGCAATTCGAGGCGCTGCCGCGGCGGGTGTATAGGATTCGTTTCGGAGGCCGTTCACTATATCAACCATTACCGTGATTGGCGTAAGTTAGAAAAGCCGAATCCCGCGGCAAGAGCGCTTTTTTGGTTTCTGGGACAGGAACCTTATCAGGAGAGACCGAGGAAAGTCGGTGTGGTCGTCGGCAACTACAATGGAAGAATCCCTGATGAACTCAAGAAAAGTCTGATCTTTGTGGGCGATTGCACAAGAGCGGACGGATATAAACCGATGGTGCATCTCAAGGGATGTCCTGTATACATGGCGCGCAAAGCGTTCACTTTTGCCGCTCGTGCGCACCTTCTTAATCCCTACATTGACGTTATGGAAGGCATTCCCTTTATTAGAGCCTTTATGGAGGAGCAGTTTATGAGAGTATGGAATATTGCGACCTATCATTTGAGGAGGTACAGATGACTGGAATATACGTAGCTTTGGGAGCGGTCGTCTTGCTCGCGGTTATACTCCTCGTTGTCGTTCTTCGCTTATCGGCATCCGAGCGCAGCGCGCGCGCGGAGCAGGAGAGAATCAGGCAAGAGGAAAAAATTCAGCAGGAAGCCATCAAGGAGAAGCTTATTAAGCTTGAAGCGCTTGCAGAAAATCCGATGGAGATGAAAACACTTGCCGAAATCAATAAGCGTCTGGACGCCACTACGAACCTTTTCGGCGATATACGCAAGGACCTGGGAGCGATGCAGGAGGCCGCAAAGGGAATGCATGATATCGGCAAATCCATTTCTTCTTTCCAGGAGCTTCTTCTTTCGCCCAAGGTGAGGGGGGGCTTCGGAGAAATACTCTTGAATGATCTCATCAAGGACATTCTCCCCGAGGCTCACTACGCATTTCAATACGCTTTTCGCGACGGGAGCAAGGTAGATGCCGTAATCAAAACCGAGGATCGCGTCATCCCGATAGATTCCAAGTTTCCTCTTGAGGAGTTTCAGCGCATGGCCGCTGATGAGGTCGACGAGGAGACTTTCGAAAAGCGTTTCATCCAGATACTGAGGCCGCGCGTAACAGAAGTCAAGCATTACATCAAACCTGACGAGAACACGACCAATTTCGCGCTGATGTACATTCCTTCCGAGAAAATCTACTCTCGCCTGGCGGCTATGGACAACCTCATGACGGCGTTGCGCCGGTCCCGGGTTTTTCCGGTTTCACCTTCGACCTTCTACCAGTTTCTCGAGACCATTCTTCTCGGGCTGCGCGGCCTGGCAATCGAGAAGGAAGCGCAGCGAATACTCGACAGCCTTAACAGACTGGCCAAGGAGTTTGACACCGCGCAGACAGAATGGGAGGTCGTGGGAAAACATCTTTCCAATGCCCGCACCAAATACGATGAGGTCTCTAAACGTCTGGAAAGGATTAACGACAACATTAAAGCCCTTGAGGTAAGAAGCGAGAAGGGCCAGAAGGAGATTCCCTTATGAAGCTTCTTGAGATGAACACTCACGAATTTGCAAAGCTCGAGCCCGGGCTTTGCTTCTGGCCGGTCGGGACAGTAGAAGCACACGACATGGGTCCCTTGGGAACCGACGTGATAGCGCCCGAGAAACTTGCCGCTGACCTTAGCGTCGAATTCAAGGCGCTCCTCATTCCAACACTCCCTTTCGGTCTCGTATCATCTCTCTCGGGGTACCCGGGGGGGATGTGGATGTCCGATGATACTTACAAGACGCTCATATTCGAATTGCTTTCATCTCTTGCTGTTTCGGGTGTTGAATCCGTAATAATCTTCAACGGTCACGGCGGAAATACGAATGCTCTTTTCTCGGTTCTTCCCGAAGTCTGGAAGGAGACCGGGCTTAAAACAGCTTTTATCGACTGGTGGACCGCAGGGAAAGACTTGGCTGAGGAGCGCTTTGGTTCGGCGACCGGTCACGGCGGCGCTGACGAACTGGCACTCGTCTATGCAGCATCCCCCTCCTCCTCTTTCATCCCATGGGACGGTTCCAGTTCCTTCCTCCACCGTGAAGGGGTTAAGGCCTATCCATCTCCTCGCTCGTCCATCCGTTACACCGGTTTACCTCCGGTTCCGCTTACTTCCGAATCTGCGCTGGCCTTCTACGACGCCTTGAAAGACATTATTCGAAAAGTGCTTAAAGACATCCTGTCGGGATGGGAAGAATTCTCGAGGTTAGGACAATGATAGCGAGGGCGACACACGAAGACAGGCTGCGAATTGCCGGTCAGATTCGCAGCGAACTGAAAAAATCACTAGGCGACGACCTAAGGGCTTTCGTCATCTTTGCCTCGACGGCAAAGGGTGAGGACGGCCCGTATTCCGATCTCGAGATGATGGCCATAATGAACGATGATTACGAGGAAACCGCCTGCGGATTCATGCGCGACGGCGTTTACTGCGAGATTTACTACGTTCCGTTCATGAAGGCTCTCAAAGAGGCTGCTAAGATCGATTCCGAGTGGCCGGTCAACGCCGATCAGTGGCATAAGATGCTGCCCCTGTACGTCAAGGAAGCAGATGACTGCATAGGTCATATCCAGATGGCTGCATGGCAATCGCTCAATAAGGAAGACGAGTTCATGGCGAACGTACGCTGGGGTATGTTCTCTCTCAGAGAAGCAATCTCGCAGCTCATGAATTCATGGGAAAAGGGCATCCGCTCCGACATCAACACGTATCTCTACAACTTCTCCTATGGCGTGGTCAAACAGATTTCCTTCGTTAACCGCTACTTTTACCCGAGCCACCGCAACGCCTGGGAGGAGTCCAAGAAGCTTGCCAAATTACCGAAGGATTACGTCGAGCTCATCGAGATAGTCCACGGTGAGACTTCGGCGCCGCTTGAAGTCCGCTACGTGACTGCATTCGGTCTCTGGCAGAATGTGCTTGACTGGATGGATGAAATGGGAATCAACTGGCAGGAAGAGGGAAAGTTTAAACTGCCGAAAAAGTTGTCAAGGCGTTGATTTGCAGTTGGATCCTCAAGAATCGTTAAAAAAACTCTTATCGGGACTCGAACGTTCTCTTACAGAAAACAGGACATACGGTTCAGGCGTTGACCTGAAGCGTCGCCTCCAGCTTTAAGAAAACCAGCGTCCTTATGCAATAATCCTGACGTGTTCAGATTCTCGCGTTGTTCCGGAATACATATTCGACGCAGGTCTTGGAGACATCTATGTGTGCAGAAGCGCGGGCAACGCTGTTAATGAACATACTCTCTGATCTATTGAACTCGCCGTGAAGCTCACTGCCTGTCCTCTTCTTTTAGTTCTCGGACATACAGGATGTGCTGCAGTCAGAACATCCATATCGACTTATCCTGCCAGTTTCGTCGAGGAATCGAGAAACATTAGCGCTGTCATCAATTCAATTAAACAATTAAACAATCGATATCATCGGCAGGGATGCCTTCAAAGTACCGTGATGCAAAGAATCCCGAAGAGTCGGCGATATTCAATAACGTAAGTAATGCATGTCGCGTGGTCAAGGAAGAGAGTCCGATTATCAAAAAGTTGACAAACGCACATGAGCTTGTGGTTGTCGGGGCCATTTACGACATTGTAAGCGGAAGGGTAGAATTTCTGGATTGACTCTTCAATCCTTATCAGTACAATATTTCCGAATAAAGATGTCAAGGGTAAGTTAAAGGTTAAAACCCAGATTTTTAAAAACCAAGGAAACACAACCTAGGAGATTCGATGGCGAAATACAAGATCGCGGTGCTTCCAGGCGACGGAGTCGGCAACGACGTCACCGAAGCCGGGATGATTGTATTAAAGAAAGTTGGACTCGACGCCGAATACATCTACGGTGACATAGGCTGGGAGTTCTGGCGCAAGGAGGGCAATCCACTCCCGCAGCGCACGATAGACCTCCTCAAATCAACCGACTGCTGCCTCTTCGGCGCTATAACATCAAAGCCAAAGCAGGAAGCAGACGAGGAACTCGACCCCTCACTTGCTGGAAAAGGACTCGTGTATCGCTCTCCGATAGTCGGACTGCGGCAGCTGTTTGATCTGCACACCAACATGAGACCGTGCAAGGCTTACCCGGGCAATCCTCTCAACTACAAGGAGGGCATTGACCTCGTGGTTTTCCGCGAGAATACCGAATGTCTCTACGCCGGCATAGAGTGGCACCCGGTGCCCGAAAACGTGCGTGCCGCGGTCGATTCGCACCCGGCGGCCAGGAAATTCAAGGATACCTCCAACGAGGATATGGCGCTCTCGCTGCGTCTCTTTACCCGCAAGGGCTGCCAGAGGATTCTTCGTTCGGGCTTCGAGTTTGCGAAGAAATTCAACCGCCGTTCCTTGACCGTCGTAGAAAAGCCAAACGTCGTCCGCGAGACCTCCGGACTCATGGTTCGCGAGGCGCGCAAGATGGCAAAGGAATACCAGGGGGTCCCCCTCTGGGAGGCCAACATCGACGCCATGTGCATGTGGCTTTTAAAGAATCCTCTCGACTACGACGTGCTCGTCTCCTCCAACATGTTCGGCGACATCATCAGTGACCTCTGCGGACAGCTCGTCGGCGGGCTGGGCTTTGCGGCGTCAGCGAACATCGGCGACAACTATGCGGTGTTCGAACCCACTCACGGCTCTGCGCCAAAATACGCGGGTCAGTACAAGGTCAATCCCCTGGCCATGATTCTGACAATCAAGCTCATGCTCGACTGGCTGGGCGAGAAAGACAAGGCGGCAGCGTTAGAGAAAGCAATCGCGGCCGTTATCGCCGAAGGCAAGGTTCGCACCTACGACATGGGCGGCGGCGCCACGACGCTCCAGATGGGCGAAGCGGTAGCGGCAAAACTATAGATATTGCTTCCTTTTCGCTCTAAGCGAAAAGAATCGCAAAGCATGAATTTGGAAGGCCGGTTCGAATCGGCCTTTCTGCTCTTGTCGACAAATCATGAGAGACTATCAAACTCGATGATTTATCAAAGTATGCATGCATTTACTGCGATCTTTTTCGATGGAGAAGGAGCAATAAGTATTGACTCCCCCGCCCTCCTCAGTAAACTTTCTGTATGAAGTCGTCCACCGCAAAACCCCCAGTACTCCTAATCGAAACGCACCCTGAGCCGTCGGCTGAAAAGCTCGCGCCTTATATCCACTGGCTCGAGCCGCACTTCGAGGTCACAAACGTATACGTGGCCGCGCTCGAATTAACCTCTGTCTCCCAGGACGCGATAGTCGTTACCGGCTCCGAATGGGAGATACTCAAGAATCCGGTACCCGACGTCCTCCTCCGATTGTATAAAGAGACACTTAAACCCCTCCTCGGAATATGCTGGGGACATCAGACACTGGCACTCGCGTGGGGAGCCTCGATAATCTCTAAGCCAATCATCCAGACGATAGAAAAGATGCGTGTCCTCAAACCGGACGAGTTCCTCCATGGCGTGGGGGAGACGTTCTACGGGTTCGAATCGCACTACGAGCATGTTGTCCGCAATCCCGCACTCCTCGAACATTTCGACATCCTTGCCACCTCCCCCTCCTGCGAGGTCGAGGCAATTCGCCACAAGACTCGTCCGCTCTGGGGTACGCAGTTCCACCCCGAGCGCTCGGGCGAGCTGGGCCTTCCTTTTGCCGCTAATTTTGCCACCATCGTCAGACAATTAACCCGACGCCAGGCCTATTGACTTAATCTAATCCCGAAGTAAACTCACAATATGAAACCTTCAGTCCTCCTCATCAATAGTTACACATCTCCGGACGATGCGCGACTCCAGCCTTTCATTGACTGGCTTTCGCCTTACCTTGAGGTGAAGACAGTTCACCTGGATAATCTTGGAGCAGCAGAGGTCAAAGAGGACGGAATCGTAATCAGCGGTTCCGAGCGTTTGATAACGAGCGAGCACGTTCCACAGGCGCTGACAAAACTTGTTCTGGAAACCGGAAAACCTGTTCTTGGAGTCTGTTACGGTCACCAGGCGCTTGCCGTGGCCTGGGGCGCTAAGATAGCAAAAAAGAAAAACATCGAGGAGGAAGAAGTCATCCGCGTAACACACAGCAAGGGGCTCTTAAGCAACCTTGGGCTTTTCTTCAACGTCATCGAATCCCACGCCGAGCATATCGTCCATGACAAGCACTTGACGAAGAACTTCGAAGTGATGGCATACTCCGATTCCTGCAAGGTTGAGGTGATAAGGCATCTTGAGCGGCCGTTGTGGGGAGTGCAGTTTCACCCCGAGCGCTCCGGACAGGTGAGTGTGCGTCTTGCCTCCAATTTCGCACAGCTTGTCGCCGCCCCCTCTGCCAACATTTAACCCGTAACACCTACCCGTAACACCTACCCGTAACACCCACCCGTAACACCCACCCGTAACACCCACCCGTAACACCCACCCGTAACACATCACTCCACATGTATGTAAGGTTTTCTGCCAGGTGGAGAATCAAAGCCTTGGGATGAGTTTCCGCACCATGGGTCATTTTCGAACTTGAGTTGAATCACATGGCAATTGCTTTTGAACCTTTCCATTTTGTTTTCTCAACATGAGGCCTTTCTTTGCCTTGACAGGACGGGGAGGGCTTATATACTTCCTCATGAATAAGAGATTGATTGCATTAGCTTTGTTCGTAGTAGCGTGCGGGGGGAAACAGGTATTCAAAGAGACCCCCATCAAGCCGGGTGAGGACTGGATGGGTATCTATATCAAAGATCAGAAGATCGGCTACATTTACTCCAGGGAAGAGGTCCGAAACGGCAATTACACCTTCATGCAGAAGTCGACCATGAAGCTCGAGATGCTTGGCTCGATAGAAACCTTTGCCACAACACTTAAGGCCACGACCGACGCGTCTCTCGATCTCAAGGAATTTTCTTTCGACATCGCCTCGCGACAGACCAGCTTTTACGCTGAAGGCAAGAGACAGGGTGATAAGATTCTCATAAGCGTCGAAACCGCCGGCAGAAAGGAAAAGAGAGAGGTGGCACTCAAGGGGCCGGTTCTCATAACACCGGCGCTCGGTCACTGGGTCCTCGCGCAGTCGCCGAAACTAGGTGATAATCTCAAAGTGGACGTGTTTGATCCTACACTTCTCAAGACGGTGCCTGTCACTGTAAAAATGCTTTCAATAGATACTCTCGATCTTGGCGGAGGGAAGAGAATGGTCACGAGTCATTTTGAGACCCGCATGATGAACCTTTCGTCCGAGGTCTGGCTCGATTCGACCGGTGTGAGCGTCAAGGAACTCCAGCAGCCAGGGATCGTCATGATTCGCGAATCGCGCGACAAAGCGCTCGAGATCGAATCAAACATCGAGAAGCTTGACCTTCTGAGCTTCTTCGCGGTGCGCCCAGATTCCTCGATAACCAGCCCGAGAACTATCAGGGAGTTGAAGATCAAAGTCGAAGGTATTGGTCCCGAAGACAGCCTTTCGCTTACTTCGCCGACGCAAAGACTCTCGAATACCACTAATGGGTTTGAACTCACCGTAGTGTCTCCCGATACATCCGGATTGAAGCGCACGACCATTCCCATGAGCGAACCTGCGGAGTTCCTTGCCTCATCCGTCTACATTCAGACCGGCGACAGGGAAATCAAGGAAACGACATCCCGCATAATCGGTTCCGAGACTGACGCGCTCAGTGCATCGAGAAAGCTCGTCGACTGGGTATACAAGAATTTGAGGAAGAGAGCGACCGCTTCGGTTCCGTCCGCGGTCGAGGTTCTTCACACGCTTGAAGGCGACTGCAATGAGCACGCCATACTTCTTGCTGCACTTGCCAGAGCTGCGGGCATACCTGCAAAGATAAACGTCGGGCTAGTCTACCTTGAAGGCGCTTTCTACTATCACGCATGGAACTCGCTTTACATTGGCGGTACATGGCTGCCTGTCGATGCCACCTTCGGTCAAATCCCTGCCGATCCCACGCACATCCAGCTTCACGAGGGAGAACTTGACGAGCAGGCCAAGGTGCTCTCGGTGGTCGGCAAAATAAAGATCGCCATCCTTTCCTACAGATAACCTTGCTGCTCTTTCTATTGCTCGTTGCACAGCTTGACAGTTTACCTCCTCCCCCTGGCTCTGCGGCGGACAGCGCGGTAACGGATTCCACATTTCAGGATACCCTGGGTAAGGGCGTCTCTGTTGTAAAGTTCAAGGCCGATACCATCATATTCTACGCCGACACCAAGGAAGTGCTTCTCTTGCACAATGCTTTGATCGAATATGGCGACATAAAGGTTTTCTCGGATTCTATCAGGTTTTCGACTTCAAACCGCCAGCTTTCGGCTTACAAACAAGTGAGATTCCTCTCGACAAATGACAGCGTTGTTGGTTCTCACATGGTCTACGACGTGGAATCCAAGAAAGGCGTGATGGAGGGGGGGAGTACCCAGATCGATAATGGGTACTGCTACGGCCAGGGCATATGGCTAGTTAGGGAAAACACCCTTCATGTCACCAACGGTTACTATACCACGTGCGAGCACAAAAACCCCCATTACGATTTCTACGGTCCTGAACTCAAGGTGATACTCGATGACATGGTCATTGCACGTCCGGTATTCCTTCGGGTGTTCAAGATACCGGTTCTTGCCGCTCCGTTCTGGTACCTGCCTATCGGGAGCAGCAGAAAATCGGGTTTTCTTCCTTTCCAGCTGAGTCATAACAATGTCGAGGGTTGGTTCATTAAAAAGGCCCGTTATTACTGGGTCATTAACGATTACATGGATGCGCTCTTTTCGGCGGACATAATGACTAGGACCGGCATAAAGCCAGGGGCGGTCGTCAACTGGGTCTGGGGGCCTAAAGATGCCCCGTACCTCTCAGGCGGTGTGAATGGAAGTTACATCAATGAACTCCAGACAGGTTACAAAAGATGGGAGTTTCATTTAACCGACCGGACGAAAATCCCGGACGGAACGAGTATTTCTGCCAACATCAACTTCGCAAGCGACGGCACATACAAGTTGGACTACCTGGATAATCCAGACAGCACGCCTGTCGTTCTTGACCAGACTACCCAGTCTGATATCTCGATAAGTCGCAGTATCTTCGGCAGACCGGTTTCGCTCTCGGCGTCGCGAACGGACAATCTCAAGGATTCAACATACACCATGAAGCTGCCTAACTTTAATCTCTCCTGGCCAGCGGTTAATCTCTGGGATTTCTTTTCTATATCTTTTGGGAGTTTCAACGTTGATAATAGTTATAGCAGAGCAGTAGTCCGGGTGCCGGATACGATCTCCGGTGACAGCGTATCAACACTTGTGGACAGCCGGACGACGGCATTCTCCCAGCCCCTGAGCCTTTCCTGGGCATACACTCTGTTGGGAGCATACACCTTCTCTCAATCCTGGGGAGCGGGACAGAGTCTTACCTTGACCCAGGACAGCATCATTCGCGGCGGCAGTTACTCGCTCTCCAATTCGGTTCGCACGACCCTTTACCGGCTTTTCAATCTTCCGATTCAGGGAACCAAGGGCCTTTTGCACACGGTAACGCCCTCGCTGACCTATTCCATTACGCCTGCGACAGGCCTGATCTATCCCTGGCTGGCCTACCCGAGATTCGACACTTCCCTTGCGTCACATACCGTTTCCATGAGTGTGGGACAGTCCTTTCAAACCAAGCTCCGTTCACGCAGTGATACCACCGCTTTCAATAAAAAAACCCTCCTGGACCTGGGAACAAATATCAGTTATGATCTTAAGACGAACATTTTTTCGCCTGTTTCAGCGACTATCAACCTGCCGTCCGGATTGCCGATATCTGCATATGGATCTGTGAGTTACGACCTTTACAATCATAACACTAAGTTTACTGCATATTCCTCTGTGCAGTTTGAGGATATCATCTTCCCGCTTCTGGGCCTCAAAAACAAGACGGCCAATGATACGTCCGGAAGAGATTCGGCGTATAACATCAGCCCGCCGGGCGATACGACAACGACAGACACAACCGTATCGGACAGCTCCTCTCTCGATTCCCTGAAAACAGTGCCAAAGAAGGAAGAGGAAACCTACGTCGATCGCCTCGTAAAAAGCACCTTGAGTCTGACTTACAACTGGGGTGTTACCTTGACCGAATCAGGAACCCAGAGTCCGACCGATATGCTGGTTTTCAGTTCAGACATCTATCTTCCTCTCGATTTCGAAGTTCTTCTCAAAGCTTCGGCCAATTTTGGAACACCCCAGAGCGACTGGCGGAATTACATCCTCTCGCCAAGTCTGACCCTGATCAAGGGGCTTCACTGCTGGGAGGCCCTCGTCGAGGTAAAGCCGAAATCAGGAGTAGTGTCTCTCAATCCCGACAGCCTTGAATGGAATTTCTATCTTCGCATCAAGGAACTGCCCGATATAGAGATAGGTACCAAGCTCTTCGAGCGGCTCGGCGGCGGATAATCGCCCCCCTCCCTCTCAGTCATTTTATCCAGGAGAAGCTTTTTTGTCATTGATCTTTCGTCCAACTCAGGCCTGGTTCTCCGTAAGCCTCGTGTGTTTACTTGTGACAAATGACTCTCTGGCTTGCCGTCATTTGATGGATGTCGTATTTGGGAAAGCCTTTATATGATATACCCTTAACCACAGGCTTGACTATTCAATAAGGTTCGTTAAAATGTTAATAGTGAATTGTTATATCAAGGTTTACGGTTGCCAGATGAACGCGGCGGACTCCAGTGTCCTGTCGCGCCTTCTTGCGGATGCAGGTATCGACGAGACGTCTGAAGAGACGAATGCCGATGCCGTAGTTCTTCTTACGTGTTCGGTAAGGCAGCACGCGGAGGAGCGGGCACGAGGATTCGCGCGAACCATGAGGGGGATGGGAAAGAAAGTGATCGTGGCGGGCTGCATGGGCAAGTTGAGGGCCGGGGAGCTTGTTGAAGCAGGGGTTGCCGATTACGTGGTGGGTCCGGACGAATACCGCCTGATTCCCCGATTACTGGCCGATGATGCACCGCAAACACATCCTCACCGGGAAGACCTTGAGACCTACGAAGACCTGCTGCCCAGGGCCCAGGGCACGGTCAGCGCATCGCTGGCAATAACGCGTGGATGCAACAATTACTGCACCTACTGTGTAGTTCCCTACGCCAGGGGGGCCGAGCGCAGCATACCCTATGAATCGATTGAGAGACAGGTACGTCACTTCGTCGAACACGGCGCGAAAGAGATATTTCTTCTCGGGCAGAACGTTCTCGCTTATAACCACGGGGATTTGCGCTTCATCGATATCCTAGAACGGCTGAGTGATATCCGTGGTGTCGAAAGACTGGGCTTTTTAACGTCCCATCCTCGCGACCTTTCAAGGCAGGATCTCGAGCGCATGGCAGAGCTTCCCAAGCTTCTCGAATTCTTCCACCTGCCTCTCCAGTCGGCGTCCGACAAGGTTCTTGCCTTCATGAATCGCGGGTATACATTTGGGGAATACGAGATAAAGATTGCGTGGATTCGTGAGTTGTTCCCGAATCCCTACATCACTACCGATCTCCTCGTGGGCTTTCCGGGAGAAACGGACGAAGACTTCCGGACAACCCTTGATGCGGTCAAAGGTATCGGTTTTGATTTTGCATACATGTTTGCCTATTCCGAGCGTCCGGGGACCAGGGCGGAGCAAATGCCTTGTAAGGTTCCCGATGGAGAAAGAGGCGGGCGATTGAGCGTTTTAATAGATCATGTCAACTCCGTCACCAGGGAAAGAGCCTCCAGGCTCGTGGGCAGCGAAGAAGAAGTCTTCATAACCGCGCCCGCCCCTCGCGGTGACGGAGCAATGCTTGCAGGACTTAGAAACCACCGAAGCGTCATTTTTAAACAAACCGCGATGCCGGGTGAACGCCTTAATGCGCGAATCGTACGCCTTGAAGGTCTCACCTTGCTCGCCGAACCATTAAGAAAAGAGGTGGTATGAGAATATTACTCTGGATAGTGGTGCTTGTTGCATCAGCCGTAATGATAGTAATCTTCGCCGGTTTTAATTCGGGCAACCCGCTAGCTAATCCGCCCGTGGCGCCGGTTCTAGTTGATGTGAAATTCTTCGGCGAGTACAAGATTCCCATTGTGCTCCTCGGTCTTATCGCATTCGGTCTGGGCGCAGCCGCCTTGTTCCTCATCACCATCGTAGAAGAGGTAGCGCTCAGAAGCCGTATTCATCGCCTTAAGAAGGAAATGGAAGCGATGCGCAAGGAGATAAACGCGCTTCGCAACCTGCCGCTCGCCGCCGAGATTATGACCAAAGATATAGAAAAACCTGAAGGTGCAAAATGAACCTGCTGTGGCTCATTCCTGCACTCGTTTTTGCAGTTCTTTTAATAATCATAATCGTCTTCCTGGCCAAACGTCGCACTCAGCCGCCGGTGAACATTTATCAGGATGCTTTGAAGGCGCTTCTTGACGGGAAAGAACTTGAGGCGATGAGACGACTGCGGGACACCGTGATGCACGACACCGATAACGTTGACGCCTACATAAGGTTAGGCCGGCTTATACGCGAGAAGGGTGACGCAGAAAAGGCTGCAAACATTCACCAGTCGCTTACGGTCAGGCCTACCCTCAAAAGGGATGAGGAACTGAGGATATACGAGGAGCTTATTGAGGATTACTCGGCAATGGGCAGGGTCGAAAAGGCGGTCGATCTCTTGAAGGAGATAATCCGGCTTGCGCATGACAAGCTTCCATACCTCAGAAGACTCCTCTCGATGCTCGTCACCAGGCACCGAACGGACGAGGTCTACGAGATTCTCCGCAAACACGAGAAGATGCTTTCGGACAAAAAAGAAGCCGCGTCATGGTATGCCGAGAATGCCAGGATTCAACTCGAAAAAGGCGACATCAAGGCATCAGAGAGCCTCAAGAACGCACAGAGGCTTTCAAAAGATCACCCTTACGTAATAATAGTGCAGGTTCAGCAGTTCATTAAATCTGAACAGCTTGCGAAGGCGAAACCTCTGCTAGAGAAATTTCTTAAGCTCTATCCGGAGGAAGCCGAGAGTGTGCTCGACCTCGTTGAACAGGTTTACTTCGAGCTGGGAATATACGAAAAAGTCGTTGCGCTTTATGAAGGCCTCCTAAAAAAATATCCGCAGAAACGGGATGTGCGGTTAAGGCTTGCCCGGATAAGAACCAAGGAAGGTTCGGAGGAGGAGGCTGGAGCTCTCATCGACGCCGCATTGCTGGAAAATCCCGGCGATGTGCCCTTCATTATCGAAAGGGTAAGTCTCTATCTTGCCGACGGGAAGCTTGACGCGGCGCGAGATACCTTCGAAAGACTCGAAGATATTGTGGTCTCGTCCGCTTCAGTTTGCCCTGAGTGCGGAGAAGTGCTTAAGCCTGAAAGCTGGTTCTGTTCAAGCTGCGGTGTGCCCGTAAACTGAATATGATTATAGAGCTTCTTCTGGCCGTAACTCTTTCAGAGGGACTTGTGGCCGTGAACGCAGGCGATTACGAGAAGGCGCAAAAAACATTTGCTCAATTTATAAGTGAACATCCCAGTGATGCGGGACTTGCCCAGGCCACTTTATGGCTTGCCAGGCTTGAACAAAACCCTGAGACTTCACGTAAGATTTATCTTCAGGTTGTAGATAGTTACCGTCAATCCCCATATGCGGATAGTGCTTTTCTTGAAGCCTCTTCAATCGATTACGCTTTCGGTCTTTATCAGCAAGCTGCGACCAAGCTCAAGCAGCTTGTAGTTCTCTACCCCAGGAGTCCACTCATCCCGGAGGCGTGCTACTGGCTGGGACTATGCTACTGTATACTCGGCGACAGAACTTCGGCAGAATCTATTTTTAAACAATCAAGAGATTCAGGCGTGGGAAGTCTTTGGGGATCTCTGGCGCAGCAAGAGCTCGATGCTCTCAATAAGGTCACTACCCCTCCCCCCCTGAATGAAGGCGGGTTTGCCGTGCAGGTGGGATCCTTCTCCGATCGCAGCCGGGCAGAAAAGCTGCTTTCGGATTACAAAACAAAGGGCCGTGCCGGTGAAATCAAGGAAGTGGGTGTATCAGGAAGCACGTATTACCGCGTATGGCTGGGGCCTTTCAACACGGAGGCAGATGCCAGGAACTATGCCGAGACCCTTAAAGCCCAGGGCACAGCCGCGATGGTCGTCAAGCGTTAGGTCGGTTTGAACTTAGATTCCACTCCCCTTTTAAAACAGTACCACGAGATAAAGAAAAAGCACCCCGACGCGTTGCTTTTCTTCAGGATGGGCGATTTCTACGAGATGATGTACGAGGATGCCAAAACGGCGGCAAGGATTCTTGGCATCGCGCTCACATCCCGGAATTACGGCAGCACCGGAGGGATACCTCTGGCCGGGGTGCCCGTAAAAAGCTACGAGCAGTACCTGACGAGGCTCGTGAAGGCGGGCCTCAAGGTAGCCATTTGCGACCAGGTTGAACTTCCCGACCCCCGAAAGAAACTTCTGCAGAGAGAGGTCACCGAGATAATAACCCCTGGAACTATTTCGTCGGCGGAGATGCTCGATTCCACGAAAGGCAACTATCTTGCCGTTCTCATCAAGGAAGCAAAAGAAGCCGGTCTTGCGTACGCCGACGTCTCAACAGGCGAGTTCACATGCGGGCAGGTTACCCTTGACGAAGCTGAGGAGCATCTTGCCAAGATATATCCAAGCGAACTGCTTCTTGCCGCCACGGAGACCTGGAGGCCTGTTCTGTTTGAAGCAAGAATCCAGGGCATAGACGATTATCTTTTCGATCCTGACATGGCTGCAGAAAACCTTACCAGGCATTTCAACGTTGCGAATCTTGAAGGGTTGGGGCTCGCAAACAAACCGTTAGCTTTGCGGGCGGCAGGTGCGGCGCTCAGTTATCTGACGGAGCAAAAGAAGAGTGTCTTGCCGCATATCGAAACGCTTCGGGTTTTCGATGGGTCCAGGTATCTTGCCGTCGATGAGTTTACTCAGCGCAACCTTGAGCTTCTCGAACGCCAGCGCGATCGCTCAAGCCAGGGTTCGCTTTTCTCCGTACTCAACAAAACACTGACACCTTCAGGGACGAGGCTTCTGGCGCGCTGGATTATATTCCCCCTCAGTTCAAAAAATGAAGTGCGGGAGAGGCTTGACGCTCTTGAGGAGTTATTAAAGAGGAAAGATATGTCACAGACCGTCAAGGAGCTTCTTGAGGAAGTCGGTGACCCGGAGAGGCTGGTTTCCAAAGTCGCCACCCAGAAGGCCAATCCAAGGGAAGTGCTGCGGCTCGCGACGGTTCTTAAAACAGGTTCGCTAATGAAAAAGCTCCTGGGTTCCGCCGAGTCTGCAATGCTTGCGGGGCTGGCTTCGAGAATTGAAGACTTCGAAGAGCTTGCCTCTGAAATAGAGCGAACGATCGCCGACGACCCGTCCATAGCACTTCTTGAGGGCGGGATCATTCAACATGGTCTAAGCGCCGAGCTGGACGAACTCCGCGACCTTGCACACAATGCCAGAACTCATATTGCCTCTCTTCAGGCGAAAGAACGCCAGGCCACGGGCATTGAAAAGCTCAAGGTGGGCTACACGAGCGTCTTCGGCTACTACATCGAAATCCCGCGCAGCCTTTCCTCAAAAGTTCCTTCCCACTACATCCGCAAACAAACCCTCGTGAATGCGGAAAGGTTCTTTACACCCGAACTCAAAGAGCTTGAGCAGAAGATCCTTTCGGCCGAGGACCGCTCGAGAATCATTGAATACGAGATGTTTCTTGCGTTTCGCGAGAAGCTTTCGACCCATTCCGCTTCATTTCGGGCGCTTGCCGGAGCGATTGCAGAGATAGACGTTCTCCGGTCACTCGCCGAGGCCGCGCGCGAGAACGGCTACGTTAAACCTGAAATTACCGAGGACACGGAGATCCGAATATCGGGGTCGCGCCATCCGGTCGTGGAGAAGCTTCTCTCCGAGCGCTTCATACCAAACGACGTCAGGCTCGATACCGACGAGAATATGATACTTCTCGTGACCGGTCCGAACATGGCCGGCAAGTCGACCTACCTGCGCCAGGTTGCCCTGACCGTCATCATGGCGCAGATGGGTTCGTTCGTACCCGCATCGAGTGCGCGAATCGGGCTCGTGGACAAAATATTCACCCGCATCGGAGCGTCCGATGATCTCTCGCGCGGCGTATCGACGTTTCTCGCCGAGATGGCCGAGACCGCAAACATACTGCGTTCGGCGACGCCCAGGAGCCTCGTGATTCTGGACGAGATCGGCAGGGGGACCTCCACCTACGACGGGATGGCCATCGCCTGGGCGGTAATCGAGTACCTGCACAACTCGCCCGATCTGCGGCCCAAGACGCTTTTCGCTACCCATTACCACGAGCTGACCGAGCTTTCCTCGCATTTCCGCGGGCTGCGCAACGTGAGCTTTTCCGTCAAGCGCACGCCGGAGGGCATTCTATTCCTTCGCAAGCTCCGCTACGAACCTTCAGACCAGAGCTATGGAATCGAGGTGGCGCGCCTTGCAGGTCTGCCGAAGGCAGTCGTCGAACGCTCCCGCATGCTGCTCGACAGGATATACAAGGGCGAAACCGTTTCGATAGACGAAATTCTTACCGAAAAGAAACTTCAGCTGCGGCTCTTTACCGGCGCCGTTGAGGACGAAATCGCCAAGGAACTCGCCGAGCTAGACCTCGATGCCCTTTCACCCATCGAAGCGCTTCAGAAACTCATCGCCTGGCAAGATAAAATTAATAAGTCCGAATGAATTCACTAGTCAATTCTATCTATAACTCTATTATCTGCTGGTAACTTTATCAAATCTACGCAAGATAACCTTAAGCGTGGCCAGTGTTTCCATAGAAACCTTCATGGCCTTTTCCTTATATCCTTTCTTTATCTCGCTCACCTTGTGTGTCTTTCCCTTTTCTGCTTTTTGCTCTCTTCAATGGTCTTCGCCCATATCCTGTTTATCTTGTCGTAGTAGTCGAAGAGCTTTCCTGCAATTGTTGGAAGTGCCGCACCCAAAAACCATGAATCCCTTCTTGTTGTGCTATCTTCAACAGTTTATCGTCTAGTTGTAAAACTTAGAAGAAGATTACATAGTCTAAGTTATGGATCCGATTCGATTTCTTTAATTACTGTTTTTACGCTCTTTTTTGCGTTCGTAGTTTCTTCCAAAGCTTTAGTGAGTAACATATCCGTAGTCGTGGTGGACCTTATGAAACACTCTGAAGCCTGAGATTCGTTTTCTGTTGCTTCGTGACCTTCTGAAGCATTTTCAATTGTTGCATTTGTTTCGGCATCTTCCCTTACTTGCTTTTGAATGGAGGAATATTCAGAATTTACCGCTTCTAATGCATCATAAGCATAGTGTAAGTTTTTAATAAGTTCAGTATGGAAGCCTGAGACTGTGGGAAGTACATCAACTAGTTTTGGAAATATGTCTACTTTTGTAAAGATTGGTACTCCACTTCTAGTTATAATGTCAACCATTGCATGGTTGTTAATAGCATTTTCTAGCAAGGTGATATTATGGTCGAGTTCATACTCCACAGTACGGAGGTAGTAGAGTAGTTTTTTCAAGTCATCTCTGCGTTTAATTTTTCTTCGATGGCTTTCTATTAGTAATTGGGTCATATAACCAACGGCCCCGGCTACAAGACCACCGAGAACTACTCCCCAGAATTTTTCCCAATCAACCGAATATAAAAATTGGACAACTGAACTCCAAAAGTTCATTCCTGCTCCTTATTCCACGTTGCTTCCCAGCGGCAGCACCCGTCGCCCTTGTGAACGCACAGCGTCTCCTTCACCGCAAGGTTCTTAAGGTTCTGGTTCTTCCCGGCAGTGAAAAGCCAGGCCTCGAACTGCGGGCACAGCAGAGGATCGACCGCAGGGAAATCGTGAAGCTCTAGCGCAACCATGCCCACCTCGCCCTCCTCGCCCTCCTTGCCCTCCTCCTCGCCTCCCTCGCCTTCTATAGCCTTTTCAAATACCTGCATGGTGCCTGGTCGATAGAACTTTTTCCACAGCGATGCGGCTTGCTTCAAAATCAAGTGTAAGGGGAGGTGCTTCATTATCCCGCGCAGGAAGGTGGACTGTTCGAATGTAGAAGTGTAGAGCCCGAGTTCGAACGCAGCTTTTCTTGCGTCCTGCGGGTTGAACCTGGCCGCTACCCTGGCTCTGAGGTCACGGATTATTTCCACAGGATACCACTCTGCCCTGTTAGCCTCCTGAACGATCCGTGAATGCTCCACGGGCAGATGCGACAAAAAAGTCACGTACCCCTCCTCATCCAGATGTTCCCTGACGTACTCTCTCACCGCAATTATCGCAATGCCGCGAACGAGTACGGCCGGTTCAATACGCTCCTCCATATGAAAAGATTATATTCAACATTTTTTATGGGGCAAGTCTATTCGTGAAACCCGGGAGGGGGGCTCTTCCAGGTAACGGCCCAGGTGCAGCATTCATCGCCCGTGTGTATGCAGCTTTCCTTTTTCGTAGCGACATCCCTGAAGCCTGCTGTCGAGAAAACCCTTTTAAACCACGCCTCGAGCAGCGGGCAGAAAAGCGGGTCCGAGTGGAAATCGTTCAAATGGATCAAAACGCCGTTACTCTTGCGAACGGCATTGAGGGTGCCCTGGTTATAATATTTCTTCCAGATCAGATTGACGTTGCCGAGAATGAGATGAAGTGGTACGTTTCCCAGCATTCCTTTCAGGAACGTCGATATCTCGTAACTGGCCGCAAAGAGTCCTGCTTCGAAAATAGCTTTTTCGGGGTAGTGGGGGTTAAAGTGGTTTGCGATTGCCTTGCGCAGCTTGCGCTGCAAGAAAAAAGGATACCAGGAACTCCTTTTTGCGTTCATGATCGTATCGAAGTCTGCCGGAAACATGTGGGTCATGAAGTGCCCGAACTCCATCGGGTCGAGATTTGCGCATACGTATTCCCTCAGGGATATGATCGAAATGCCTCGCACCTTGAGCGGCGAGTTGTGAGAGCCCTCCATGAGCATACTGCATTATAATAGAAAAAAACCCCGGTATTGTCAAGTCTACTTCCAGTCAACGTTCCATCTCCAGCATTCGTCGCCTTTGTGGATGTTTGCCGTTTCCCTTACCCGCGCATCCTTGAGTTCCAGCATCTTTGCAGCCACAGTGAGCCACGCGGTCACGACAGGGCCGAAAAGCCTGTCTGCCGGAAAATCCACGAGTTCGAGTACCGCCTTTTTGTCGTCCGCAACAGTGCGCATGACCCCCCGGCTGTAATACTTGTCCCATACCGTCGCCGTTTGTTTGAAAACGAGCTTGGCGGGCAGGAAGTTCATTATCGCGCGCAAAAAGGTGGACATCTCGTACTCCGCGGTGTAAAGGCAGGCCTCGAATACCGCCTCTTCAGGGTCCCCGGGATTGAATTTCTGGACTATAAGTTCCCTCATTTTTTTCTGCAAGTCGAATGGATACCACTCCGCCTTGTCTACGTTAAGGACGGCGTGTTTGTCCTCATCGGTCAGGGGCGAAAGGAAAGCCTTGAGGGACCCGCCCTCCAGTTTGGTCCGCACATACTCACGAAGCGCAAACAGCGAGACGCCTCGAACGAGCATTTCCGATTCATTACCACTTCCAGACATATACCGCTGGTAGTATCTCTAATCCAGGCCGTTTGTCAAGAAAAAAAACCGTCGAAGGGTGGGGGTGTTATTGCGGCCGTGGGAATTTTCTTTTGCTCTCCACCCAATCCGGGTCTTGCCCGTCGAAACAAGGAGGCCGGCTGCTAACCGGCCTCTAAAATATTCATAATCCTGCTAGCCTTTTTCGTTTTACGAAAAAGGGAGCATTTTTATTGTCCGTACTTCTCTATGATTTCCTTCTTCTTTAAGCCGAGTATGCCGTACTTCTCGCCTATTTTCTTGAACGCGGCGATGGCCTTATCGAGATGCTCCTTCTCGTGCGCGGCCGAGAGCTGGGTGCGTATGCGCGCCTGGCCCTGCGGCACCACTGGATAAAAGAAGCCAATCACGTATATGCCTTCGTAGTACAAGTCTCTTGCCATGTCCTGCGAGAGCTTGGCGTTGTAGAGCATAACGGGCACGATGGGCGTCTCTCCCGGCCTTATGTCGAACCCGGCCTCTTCCATCTTCTCGCGGAAGTAGCGGGTGTTGGCCTCTAGTTTGTCGCGGCGCTCAGTGGTTCCTGAGATAAGATCGATCACCTTGTTTGCAGCCGAGACGATCACGGGGGGCATGGTGTTGGAAAAGAGATAGGGTCTTGCGCGCTGCTTGCACATCTCGACGATTTCCTTGCGGCCCGATACGCAGCCGCCGGAAGCGCCGCCGAGAGCCTTGCCCAGGGTCGTCGTGATGATGTCTATCTTTCCCACTACGCCGAAGTGCTCGTGGGTTCCACGGCCGGTCTTGCCTATGAAGCCGGTGGAGTGCGAGTCATCCACGAGGATCATCGCGTCATACTTCTCGCAAAGCTCGACCATCTTATCGAGCGGCGCAAGATCGCCGTCCATGGAGAACACGCCGTCCGTGACCACGAGTCTGATGCGCTTGTCCTGGTGCATGGCAAGCTTCTCTTCAAGGTGTTCCATGTTCATGTGCTTGAAGGAGTCGTACTGCGCCTTGCAGAGGCGGATGCCGTCTATGAGCGACGCGTGAACGAGTCTATCGGAAATTATCACGTCTTCTTCGCCCAGCACGGCCTCGAACACGCCCGCGTTGGCGTCCATGCATGAGGGGAAGAGCACCGTGTCCTCGGTGCCCAGAAACTTCGTTATCTTGTCCTGAAGCTCGCGGTGAATGTCCTGGGTTCCGCAGATGAAGCGCACCGAACTCATTCCGTAGCCTCTCGAATCGAGGCCCTCGTGCGCGGCCTTGATCACGTCAGGATGCGATGAGAGCCCGAGGTAGTTGTTGGCGCAGAGGTTGATTACTTCCTTGAGCTCGGCGCCTGTCGGGAACTCGACCTTTATCTCGGCGCCCTGCGGCGAGTGGATGAAGCGCTCTTCCTTGAACAATCCGTTTTCGCGGATTTCCGAGAGAGTCTTCTGGTAGTAGCCGCGGAGCTTTTCGCTGTATGACATTTACGCCCCCTTGAAGCGCTTCACGAGCTCTACTATGCGGTTTACGGTGTCGAACGCGTCGGGCGAAGCGTCCTCATCGGGTATCTTTATCTCGTACTTTTTCTCAAGAAACACCTTGAGCGAAACCATCGAGAACGAATCCACTATCCCGCCCGAGATGAGGGGCGTGTCGGCTGTAAGCGCCTCGGCCTCGTCTTCGTCGTCGATGTACTCGTTCTTGACGTATTTAAGAACCGTATCCTTCAACTGGTTTTCATCAAGCATCGCTGCTCCTTGGTTTGGTTTTCAATCTCCACGACCTTCCTCCTCACACGACGAAAAGAAGTATATCCGACAATCGGTACTATGCAACTATACAACCCCAAAAGAACGTGAAGCGTTCTTCTGGGGACCCCTCATTCCATCGTGATGGGGAGGGGGGAGGGCGGAGGGCTCTTGACACGGCATAATGCCGTTCTATATTAGACTTATGAATAATCTCACCGTCGAAGCCTATTTCGCTGCATTGCCCGATGACAAGCGGCACGCGCTCGAGGCGCTCAGGCAGATTATAAAAGAAACCTTAGCTTCCTCGCCCGCCCCGCCGCCGGGGGCCTCGCCCGTCTCCCCGCTGGGAGCCTTCCAGGAGGTCATCAGTTACCAGATCCCGACGTTCAAGTACCAGGGGTACCTCGTGGCCATTTCCGCCCAGAAAAACCACATGAGCCTGCACACGATGAGCAAGGCGCTCATGGCCGCCATGAAGGACGACCTCGAGCATCTCGATAAGACCGTCGCGTCCATCCACTTCCCCTACGACAAGCCTCTGCCGAAATCGCTCATCACCAAGATCATCCGCCATCGCATGAAGGAGAACGAGGAACGGATGAGGAACAAGAAGAAAAGGTAAAGATTGATGCGTTCCCTGAAAAGGAGTTTTCCCCGCCCCCTTAAAGACTCCTGAGGAGGATACCCCTCACACTAGAGAGGGGAGCCCTTTACCGAGGTCGTTCCTTTCTCCCGCGCTTCCTTGAAGCGCACCCCTTACCCCGGAAGTAGTTGGTAATCCTGCGCGCCTTTTTGGAGAGGGTTGACATGTTTATGCTAAAAGTTATAGTTAATTAATGGAACCCACTTCCAAAGAAAATAAGAAGGCTCAAAGGACTCAAATATTTATTCTTGTGGTCAGTATTGCTTCAGTACTGGTTGCTCTTCTCATCGGTTTTGGAATTATACGTCCTATCTATACACCTTCAGAATCGGAACCAGATACAATTATGGATTTATCCGTGGGGATTGATAAGTCGCATGACGATACAAAATTGACTTCTATTAAAGAAGCTGCAAAGGATTCTACAGCACAAACCGAAGAAAACCAAATTCCGAAGGTGGAATACAATCAGATCAGGAAAGGAATGACTCTTACCCTGCGCGGGGTTTCTTTTGATTCTGCCAAATCGACAATCAAACCTGAGAGTTATCCTGTTCTTGACGAAGCCGCGAAAATTCTCAAGGATAACCCAACTATTCATGTCGAAATTCAGGGGCATACTGATTACATGGGTTCTTACGAATACAACCAGAACCTTTCCAAGGCTCGTGCCACAGCGGTGGTTAACTACTTCATCATGAATCACAATATTGATGCCAATCGCCTAGTTGCACAAGGGTATGGTGAAACAAGACCTATAGCTGATAATAGGTCAGAGTCAGGACGCGAGCTTAATCGAAGGATTGAATTCGTAGTTATCGGTGAATAGTAAATAGGTATGAGGTAATGACAAATATATCAACTCTCTCTCGCCATTCTGGGCCACTTTTTTTTCAGGTTATTGCTTCATTCCTTGCTCATACCTAACCTCGGACCAATCTTGATCCAGTGAAGTTTGTCAACCTAAAAAGAATGTCGGAGAAAAACTTCTAACGACTTGCGATTCAGCTCACCGCCTTCTTTACGAGCGCGCTTATCTTTGTTTCTTCGACGGTTGTCAAATCCTTCAGTGCGAAGGCGACCGGCCACATGACGCCATCGTCGAGCTTCGCCTTGTCGTTGAATCCGAACGTCATGTACCTTTCCTTGAATTTCTCCGGGCTGCGGAAGAAGCAGACGATCTTGCCGTCCTTTGCGTACCCGGGCATGCCGTACCAGGTTTTTGCCTCGAGAGCCGGTGCGCTTGCCTTGATGATTGCATGCAGCCGCTCACCTATTGCGCGATAGGGTTCCGGCATGGCAGCGATTGCCGAGAGCACGTCACTTTCCCCGCCCGCCTTATTCGCTCTCGCGGACGATTTCCCTGTTTTTTTCTCATCCATTTTGCGATCTCCTTTTCTTTATAATTTCCTAGTAATATTGTAGTGTTACAGTCTGTCTTGTCAAGGAACCGACGTTGAATCTACTATGTCGTTTTGATTCAGGTTGCCCTCAGCCGGGAAAGGTCAAATCCCCCCTACCCCCCTTAATAAGGGAGGGCCGATCTCTCCGCCTCCTACCCTCTGGCCACGAGCGGGTGCCCCTTCGAGAGGCGTACTCTGTCTGCCAGGGAGGGGGAGGTCTTTTACCTCCCAAAAGGTCGGAAATCCCCCCTTTTTTACCCCAAACGTCCGCTGCGCATACGTCCGGGGACCCCGGTTTTGTCCAACTTTTTCCACCCCAAACGTCCGCTGCGCATACGTCCGGGGACCCCGGTTTTGTCCAACTTTTTCCACCCCAAACGTCTGCTTCGCATACGTCCGGGGACCCCGGTTTTGTCCAACTTTTGACCATCTTTTGACCAACTTTTTTTTCCCCGAAAAGTACTCAAAAAGCCCGATTTGTCTATCTTTTGTCCCACTTTTGTCCAGCTTTTTTTTGCCCCACAAGATCGCGTTGCGCTCTTGTGGGGACCCCGAACTCAACCCCACGAATCTACTCCATAGCTTCGCGGGGACCCCAATTTTCTAAAAAAAGAGTGCGCAAAATGCGCACTCATCAAATCTTGGATTAGATAAAAAACAGATAAACTGTTTCTTGTCTAATAGTTATACATCGTCGTTCACGAGCGTGGAGATGTCACCTATATCCTCGCCCCATTCCTGGGCGCGAAGAACGCGGCGCATGATTTTTCCCGATCTCGTTTTTGGAAGCGAACTTACAAACTCAATCTCCTGCGGCATCGCGAGAGGGGAGAGCTTCTTGCGAATGAAGTTCATTATCTCAAGTTCAAGATCTGTCGAGACTTGGAAGCCCGGTTTAAGCGCCACGAATGCCTTGACGACCTCCATGTTGACGGGATCGGGCTTTCCGACCGCCGCCGATTCCGCGACCGCCGGATGCTCAAGTAACGCAGATTCGATCTCAAACGGCCCAACTAGGTGACCGGCGGTGTTGATGACATCATCATCCCTGCCGACGAACCAGAAGTAGCCGTCCTTGTCTATGGACGAGCGGTCGCCGCATATATACCAGCCATTCTTGAACTTATTGTCGTAGGTCTCCTTGTTGTTCCAGTACATTCTGAACATGGAGGGCCAGCCAGGTTTGAGTGCAATGAGTCCGACCTTGCCGGGTTCCTTGATTGGTTCATAAGTCTTTAAATCCACAACAGTTGCAGTGATGCCCGGAAACGGTTTGCCCATGGAGCCGGCCTTAATCTCCATGCCGGGGAAGTTCGTGATCATGATGGCGCCGGTTTCGGTCTGCCAGTACGTGTCGTGGAACGGCAGGCCGTACGCTTCCTTTGACCAGTGTACGGCTTCCGCGTTCAGGGGTTCGCCCACGCTTGCAAGGTGCCGTAAAGTCGACATGTTATACTTCTTGACGATCTCGGTGCCTTCCTTCATGAGCATTCTTATCGCAGTCGGAGCCGAGTACCAGACCGTAATCTTGTGATCCTGGATAAGCTTGTACCAGCGGTCCGGGATAAACCCTGCATCCAGAACGATTTGTGTGATTCCCAACGACCAGGGACCTATAACCCCGTAAGAGGTTCCTGTTACCCAGCCCGGGTCGGCCGTACACCAGTAGATGTCGTCATCCCTGACATCGAGCACCCAACTCGTCGTAACGGCCTGCGCAAATATCGAACCGTGAACGTGTTGGGCGCCCTTGGGCTTGCCGGTCGTTCCCGACGTATAGTGAAGCAGGGAGGGGGTCTCAGGGGTGCAGGGGTGGCTCTCGAACTTCTCGACCTTTTCTGCCTTTTCAAGTTCGAACACTATCTCGCCTTCGCCCTTTTTGCTGGGCTCGCCGTCAACGACAATTATGTGCTTGAGATTGGGAAGATCGGGCTTTATCTGACGAACCTTCGAGACATGCTTCTTGGTTGTGATCACGGCCACCGTACCCGCATCCTCCAGACGCGTCATCAAAGATTCGGGTCCGAACGCGGAGAAGAGCGGCTGCGCCATTGCGCCGAGCTTTAATATCCCCAGAATCGAAAAGTACAAATCGGGAATCTTGTCCATGAATACGCAGACGCGGTCGCCGACCTTAATTCCCAAATCCTTGAGATACTGGGCATAGGTATTTGTCACAAGTCTCAAATCATTGAAGGTATAGCGCTTGACCGTGCCGTCCGAACCTTCCCAGATAAGGGCAAGTTTATCCTTCTTGCCCCGCTCGCATATTCTGTCCGAACAGTAATAACCGATATTTAAAAAATCACCTTCCTTGTAGCCCAGGAGTTCGCGCGCCTGAGTCCAGTCGAAGTCCTTGTAGCGATCCTCATAAGAGCCTATGTTACTCATATCTCTCCTTAAATTTGAAAGCGATGAAGAAAGCCTGCATCGCCGATTTTACACATCCTGAACAATTATTTTTTCTCACCGAGACGTTTCCTTGCAGCAGCCAGTTCGTCTTTATCCGGGAAAAGTACGACCTTTGCCGCAAGGCGCGGAACCGCAAGAAGCATCTCGAAGCCTTTCTCGAATTCATCAAGCGCCATAACGTGAGTTACTATAGGCGATATATCCAGCCGCTTTCCTGTCAGCAGATTACGCATCCTGTACCACGTATCGAATAACTTTCTGCCGTTGATGCCGTTAATTTGAGCGCCCTTGAAAACGATTCCGTTGTTATAATCGATAGGCACCTTTGCTTCAGACGCGACGCCGAAAGCGGTCAGGCGTCCGCCTTTTCTTAAATGGGTGAAGGCTTCCTCTATAGGTTTTTCTCCGCCGACCATCTCGACCGAGACATCCACTCCGAAGCCGTCCGTCGCATCCAGAACAAACTTGTGACGCTCCTCAAGACTCGTCTTCTTTATATCGAGCGTGTAGTCAGCACCCATGCGCCTGGCAATGTCCATCGCGAAGTCCGAATATCCCACTACGAATATCTTCGCGACCCCTGCGGCCCGGGCGACGCCGGTTGCAAAAAGGGCGGTGGGTCCGTCGCCCACTATAACCATCGTCTTGCCGGCAACGTCGGCATCCTCGCCCAGCACGGCATAGACTCCGTTACCCATGGGTTCCTGCACGCATGCGAGTTCCGGAGGAATCGCGCGGTCGTTGCGCCAGCAAACGCGTTCCGGTACGGCCACGTACTTGGCGAATACCCCGTCGCGGTCCACGCCCAGTATCTGCATATGCTCGCCGATATGCCTCTGGCCGAGCAATGACGTAAGATCGCCCGGATCGTAAATGTGAGTTTCGCAGGATACGTAGTCGTCCTTCTTTATACTTCTGACCGCCTGACCGACCTCAACCACCTCTCCGGCAACCTCATGTCCAAGTATCTGGGGAAGTTTTTTTTCTCCCATTCTCCTCTGCGCCCATGGATTCCACTCGTATATGTGAACGTCGGTGCCGCAAATCGAAGTTGCCTGAACCCGGACGAGAACCTCGTCCGGGCGAATAGTCGGGGTGTCAACGTCCTTTAATTCCGCTCCGCCCTTCTCCGGCCTTATCTTGACTACCGCTTTCATTTTTGACATTGTTACTCCATTTTGACAAGTATCTTTTATCTTATGTAACAAGGGGATTCTGTCAACAGCCCAGCCCCCCCTCAGCCTTCCTCAGCTCCCCTCAGTAGCAACCTTCACATAAAAATATCCATGAACCTTCCGGTCGAACGAAGTTCGACAAGCGACATTCGATGTCGCCGCCCTCCCTCCGCCCTCCTCCGCCCTCCTCCGCCCTCCTCAGGCATCCTCAGGCATCCTCAGGCATCCTTGGATCACATATTTTGACCTTGCTTTACTGAGATGAACTCATGCGCTTCCGTTACTAATCCACATTTTCTCAAAGGAGTGCTGTTCGTTAAGCCAGGTAAAAATTTGTTGCAGCATGACGCAGCAGGGTCTTGACAAACCATGTGGACTGGCTATGCTATTTGTGCCGAGCGAATGACTCGGTTCGAGAACAGTGTGAAATTGACTAAAGAGACCAATAAGGAGGAGTAATGAAAAAACTTCTGGTCTTGCTTCTAGGTGCGGCATTCATAGCGGGATGTGGCCTGATACCTGATGAAGAAGCTATAAAAAAACTCTTGACAGAAGATCTCAAAGTGGCGGCGGAGCCCACGGACAAGGGCGTGAAGATATATATATCCGGCATGCCGGCTGATCTGCCGAACGGCCTGGACGGCCTGAGCATATTTGTCACCGGTGATACAAATAATCTGGGAACGGCTGTTGAAACCGGATTGACGAAAGATGATACCGTAGTCACCGGAAACCTGCTTAATGGTGAAGCAACCTCCGTTGTCGTCCGCGGCGAGGTTGGCGGTCAGGTTACCGCCTACGGCTTTACACGTGGTTTCTATCCCAGACCTGGAGGCTTCGGCGATTACCTGGGTTTCGATCCGGGTGGTCAAGTGGACAGCGGTGGAGTTTACTTTGATCGTTCAACCGGTGTTCCAACATCGACTTCGGGTTCTTCCGGCAGTTTAGATTTCGTCTTCTATCGCGACGCTGACAATCTCTATCTGGCTAAAAGACCCGGCATGATACCTGGTGGTGTTGCAGTCGCAACGGAGTCGACAGAAGCATGGCTGGATGTCCAGGATGCTCCTGGGGCTACTAGTTATGGAGATTCTGTCAAAATCGAATCCGGCAAGATATACCAGTTTATGACCGGTGATGACACGCCTTACTATGGCAAATTTGCAATAGACTCGGTTAAGCTGGTTACAAGTGCGCTTGCCGGTTCGGGCGACGCAATAAAGGTCTGGCTTCGTTACGCGTTCCAGACGGCACAAGGTGTTGGACACTATTAATTCATAAATCCGTCACCAAAGTTTGAAATTATGAGGGGATGCCTTAAGGCATCCCCTCATAATTTTACATTTTATCAAAAATGTCTACTTATCTTCTAAGGTGAGGCGATGGCTGTCGATTCCTCGTTCTATAAGATTATTTCTTACCAGTGCGGCATTCTCCTTGGAGAGTTTTTCAAGGATGACATCTGCTGCTTTTGCGGCCTGGTTTTCATACTTCGTCCACCTGGAGAAGTCGATTGGATGCATGACTCTCGAGGAAAAGGAAGGGGTCATGGTTCCTTGTTCATTTTTTTTGAACAGCAGGCTTTTTCCTGCAACTCGGGATAGAATGAGATTTGCCGAAAGAGAAAACCAAAGAAGATCAGATTCGACTGCGGCTTCAATTACCTTAAGAGCGTAGCTCTGGGCTTCGTCCATTTTACCTTCTCCGTAATAGGCCTCGGAAAGGAGCAAGTAAGTCGAGAGACATTCCCTTGCGGCCATTTTATCGCCCACATCCTTTTCGACCTGAAGAAGAATCTGGATTGCAGAGGCGAACATCCCATTGGCAAGGTTGATCCTTACTGCGGTAAGAAGCGAAGTGGTAGACGAAGCCGTATTCTCCAGTTGATTCGATAATCCCTGCAAATCCATAAGATCGACGACTGCAGTCTCCAGATCCTTGGATTCAATCAGGTTATAGATCCGGGCGGCAATGGCAGACATGAGCAAATCCTGAGTCTCGTATCGCTTTGCAAGCTCTACCGCCTTGCCTGCGGCATTCAATCCCTTTTCCAAGAGGCCCATTTCCGCATATGTATTGGCTCGTAGTATCAGGGCTTCTATTTTCAACCTCGTCATTTCAGGTGAGCCGCTTACATCTTCAACATAGTCCAATGTCTGAAGCGCCTCTTCATATAGGGCGAAATCCAGCGAGGCTTCTGCATAACGCATCGAGGCTTCAACCTCACCCCAAATGTCACCCGAGCTTTTGAAAAGCTCACGGGCTTCCTTTATCTGGGAGAACCCTTCCTTGAATCGTCCCGAATTCCTGTTGGTCGAAGCAAGGGTTGCGAGCGCTTTCGCCGACCCTTGCGGATTACCTAATTCCGAGAATATCCTGTAGGCTTCCTCAAGGTGCGGCATTGCTTCGTCGAGCTTACCAAGTATCTGCAAAGTGTTTCCTACGTGGGCATGCGCATCGGCTATCCTCTGAGGTTCACCGACCATTTTGCGGAGCCTCAGGGCACTTTTATAAGATTCAAGAGCCTCCTCCGGTTTTCCCATGTAGTAAAAAATATGACCTTTGTTTAGATCTACCTCTCCTGAAAGCTCCGGATTCTGTAATTCCTCGGCCCTTATTGTCGCCTCTTCCATTCTTGAGTAAGCTGTATCCAGGTCCCCTTTCATGAGGTATACACCCGCAAGTTCTATCGTGCACTTAATGATGTTTTCCCTGTGGCCGATTTCTATTGCCGCCTTGAGAGCTCTTTCAAGATAGCTTTCGGCTTCCTGTGTTTTTCCGAGTTGCAAGAGAAGTCTTGCCAGATTGAGGATATTTGTCGTCAGGAGAAGCTTGTCATCCGATTTCTCGGCCAATGCGACGGCCTTCTGATAGTAATCGAGTGATTTGTCCGGCTGTCCGAGAAATCTGTTCAGGGTTGCAAGATTGTTTAAGGCCCTGTTCGTTTCCTCTATATCGCCAATAACTTGGGCCGCTTCAAGCCCGGTCTGGAAGTCAACTTCTGCTTCTTCATGACGTCCCTGTCTGGCGTAACCTGCTCCTCTTTCTATATGCGCTACCGCCATCCCTTTTTTGTATCCCAGGGTTTCCGATTTGCGCATTGCTTCCTCGGAGTATTCAAAGAGATGATCGAAATCGGCAAGGAAGCGCGAAACGTAAGCTAACTTGTTGAGGGTATCAACCTCTCGCTCCTGCATGCCGGTGCGTATGGACAGGTTCCGGGCGGAGGAATATTGCTTTGCCGCTTCAACAAAACGACCCTGGTATTCATAAACCTGCCCGAGACCGAAGTAGGCGGTGTAGAGATCCTCGCTGTGACCTTCGCCGAAGTGTTCCTGCCATATATTTACCGATTTTGCAAAGTCTTGTTCTGCCGCTTCATTCCTGAAGAGGCGGCGGTTTTCCTTTGCAGAACGGATGCTGTATGTGAAGGCATTTTCCCAATCACCCGACTCGGTGAAGTGATGGGCAAGAATCGCCGAGTAACGCTCCAGGGAGGATTTGTAAAGATTCTCAATGGCGCGGGCAACCTGATTGTGATAACGCTCCCTTTCTCCCCGGAGAATGGAATCGTAGCAAACATCGCGAATAAGGGTCTGGTTGAATACGTAATCCACCTCACCCGCTTCAAGAGTGTAAACAAGACCTGCAGAGACCGCAGGGTTCAAAAGCTCTCCCAGATTTTCAATTCCAAGGATATTAGAGATTATGGGTGCCGGGAAGTGCATGCCGTATACCGCGCCAAGCTTCAACGCTTCACGAACGTTCTCGGAAAGCCTGTCCAGTCTTGAAAACACCAGACTGTACAAATCGTCCGGTATCTCCTTGAAATCGACATCCCCCTCCATCTCCCATGTCTCATCTTTTTTGGAAATAAATCCCTTGTCTGTCAGGTAACCGATCCATTGCTCAAGCACGGTAGGGTTCCCAAGGGCTCTTTCGTAGAGAAACTGGTGTAGTCTGTCGGATGCTTTCGCGCCCAGGAAAAGTTCGGTCAAATCCCTGGATTCCGATGCCGACAGCGGAGAAAGAATTATCTCCTTAGCCTTACCCTCGGAGACAAAAACATCTTTGAAAACCTGTTCGTACTCTTTATCGTAGGCGAACAGAAAGAAGATTCCTTTAGGCTTGAGCCTGGGCAGTGTCCTGGCCGCAAAAGAGAGCATCTCAAACGATCCGGAATCGGTCTTTGAAAGGTCGTCCACTACTAGAGCAAGGTTACCTCCGGCGGACCTCGCCAAGAGGTAACTTCTGAAAGCGTCCAGCAAGTTCTCAAGCCTTAATTCAGGCGAATACGATGCTATTTTTGCCTGCTCTTCCTCAAGTCCGAAGAGCATTGCGGCAATAAAAGGAAATCTCTTAGTCAGTTCGCGGCCCCTGTCATCACCTGCGTTATCACCCCCTATTGACTCCAAATGCTCCTTCAACTTCAGGCGTTTTGTTAGAGGATCATCCTCTTCCTTTATCTGGGATGCAAGAACCAGTATCCGGCGAAATACCTGATAAGGTGCTTCCCTTTCTTCTAGTGAGAGTTTTATCACTTCGTGGGTTGAGGTCAATTCCTTCGTCGCCCTCTGCAGGAAACGGCTCTTACCGATACCCTGATCGCCAGTGATTCCAGCCGTGAGGCTTTCCTGAGCGGCTAACTCGAGAACTTTCTTGAGTTCATCAGAGTGGGTAGTCCACTCGGCTTTCAAACCTGAGACCTGGGTTTTGGCTCCGGTTAGTCTGAATCTTTTGTGTTTGATTCCTCTCACCTCCACCGACAAAAGCTCTTCAGTTTCGTAAATGTCGGCAAATTTCTCACTGGCTTCGTCGGTGATAACGAATTCTCCCGGTTGCGAAGCGGCCATTATTTTAGCGGCGCTGTTTACCCTCTGTCCTATGACCGTGTACTCCTTTTCGCTTCCGCCTATATAACCTGCGAATACCGCTCCATACGAAAGTCCGGCGGTAAGCCTGAACGGTGATTTCATCTCCGAGAGCTCTTTGAAACATCTGGCTGCGTCTGACCTGTCCGTCTCATGACTTAGGGGGGCCCCGAACAGGATCAGATACTTGTTTCCGCTCGTCGAGATATCGATCTTATTGATGGTCCCTTTATGGCTTTTTACAAGCCTGTAAATGTCCAGATAGAAGTTGTTAAGGCTTTCGAAATGCGGGTTTTGACAATCGTAGCCGTCAACGTTCAGAAAGCATGAAGCCGCGACCCTGTACTCTCCTCCCCTAGATAACGTGGTTTTTCCACTTCTTCCGAGAGGAAGAAACGAGCGGGTCTGTTCTGCAAGCCTTACCCTTTCTTCTTCTTTAAACTCCGGATACTCCTCTTCAGGAAAAATAATATCGTTAAGCCCTCTTTTAACAACCAGTTCTCCAGGACCTAGAGTTTTTTCCGCATACGCGAGTTCCTCAATAGTAATACCCAAAGGAAACCAGTCTGTTTTTTCTTCCGAACCGAGTATAGCCTCGTAATACTCCCCTCCACCAAGTATCGCTTTCATGGACAGAGTAAAATCGCCGCGCTTGGTTTTGACAGTTGGATTTTCCTTGAACCAGTCCAGCATTTCCCACGCTGCCTTTGTCCCTCGGTCGACCGCGTCCTTTCCCGAAAAACTCGCGAGAAGCGAATCGCCTCCCAGCTTGAGCAGAATCCCCTTGTAGTTAGCTATTATTCTCGAGAGCCTTCCGAAATGGTCGTTAAGGATCGAAGTTACTTCCTCAATACCCTCTTTTCCCTCCTGGGTTAATGTCTCGGTAAGAGCGGTGAAGCCTGAAATATCCGTGTAGAGTAATACCGACTGTCTTTTTGTGATGCCAGGAATCACAACTCCTTCACTGCCTATCTTCGCAAGTACATGAAGTGGAATCTGAGGCAGAAGTATCTCGTTGGCCATGTTATTACCTGAACTGGAGTTCAAATCTCAAGGATGGTGTGAGAAGAGGTTCCACTTTTGATTCCATCAATTCATCGAGAAGTGAACGTTTCTTAGGTATCTCTACCAGTTTGGGGGTTCCCTTCATCCCGCATAGTTTCGCTAAAAGCTTGTGCGCATCCTCCCTGGTTCCCAGTGTATCGACAAGACCCAGCTTGTAAGCCTGTCTGCCCGAGAGAACTCTTCCGTCGGCTATGTCCCAGACACTATCCCGCGGAAGCTTGCGCCATGTGATTACCTCGTCGAGGAACTGCTCGTACACGTCGTCGATCATCGCCTTGAGCAGAAGGGTATCCTGTTCGGTCGGCAGGCGGGTTCTTGAACCTATGTCCTTTTCCGCTCTCGATTTGATGGTGTACATCTGGATACCAAGCTTGTCCAGGAGACCTTTGTAAACCGGGAAGTTGAGAATCACACCAATCGAACCCGTTATTGTCGAGGGCAGGGCGACAATTCTATCGGCGGGTAGAGATACGTAATAACCGCCCGAGGCAGCAACAGTCGACATCGAAACCACAACCTTCTTACCGGCGGCCTTGAGCCTTTTTATCGCCTCGAATATCTCCTGGCTTGGGCCAACTGCCCCACCGGGAGAGTTAACAACCACAAGTACGCCTTTTATTGAGGAATCCTCTTCGAAAATCTTCAGGTTCTTGACCACCTCCTCCGACGAAACGAGAGCACCCTCTATCTTGACCAAGCCTAACCTATCGCCCTCGCATCCCGCGAGTATAGCAAGGAATGCCAGAAGAAGAAACTTCTTCATATTCAAACTGGGCCTAAATGGAGTCGAACCATTGACCTCACGCTTATCAGGCGTGCGCTCTAACCAACTGAGCTATAGGCCCGTAGACGTTGAATGATACCGGAAAATATGGAAAATGTCAAGGTGTGTGGCTCTTCTTTGGATGGTTAAGCATGTTCGCTGTTTTTGTAGACGCTTTGAACCTTTAACTTGCAAAGGGGTCTTCTGGTTCCGGTGGGGGCATCTCTCTTTCTTCCAATCTTACAAAGTTTTCTTTCCATTCCTCTTTAGTAATAACTTTAAGTCTACCATCTTTATCGAAGATTCCAGTAAACACTTTGAACAATATCAGAATATTACCTTTGGTTTGCATCCACTCTTTATATTTAGGCTCATCCCATTCCTCTGTTCGAACCACTTTCCACGATCTGGCTACTGCTAATGCAGAAAGTTCATCAAGGGAGGTAAAATACACTCTGTACGGTATCTTAAGTTTTGATTTCACAGCTTCAAATGCTGGGTGTGTGCTAAGAAGAATAGTTTTGATTGCTTCGTTGCTGTCTTTCTTTTCTACAGTTAAATAATTCACGAGACTGTTTAAGGTCTCAGCAGAACTGTGAAGTTCCTTAATAATTTTGATTTCCTCCCTACGAACCGATTCTTGTATTAGTCGCTGGAATATACCCGCCCATTGAGCTTTCAGATAGGATACGATCTCCTCCGAAGATTCAAATGATGTGATTGGATTGTTTTGTGGCAAGGCATGGATTTCTTCTAAGAACTTGTAAACTGCAATATTGTCAACGTAGTTGTATTCTATATTTGTCTTATCTTTATTCTTAAGGTATGTAGAGTATTCAGCTAATACATTTTTCTCAACAAAAACATAGACTTGTTTATGTTCTTCCAAGGCATGTTTGAGTTCCATTTGTGAAATAGAGTAAGGCTCCTGTTCTGATCTTGAACCGTAACGACCTCCAATTATGGACACCAAAATGTCACATAAATCAATTTCTCTATAGCATGATTCTTCTAAGGCACTGTCTTTTTCATAAGCGATTGTTCCTCTTTCGTGAAGAACTGGTTCATAACCCATATCTTTAATGAATCTTTCTAAGTCAGACCGAATATGTCTTAAATCATAAAATGTAGAACTAATAAAAACACGAGGCTTAGCCATTTTGTCCTCCTTTTTAGAGAAACATGTATATGTTTATCCAAAAAAGAACTTTGTCAAGCCCCCTTTAGCTGGTTTTGGTCTTGACTAGAAAATCTCAAGACCTTCCCACGAGCCTTTTCTTGCCGATGCTATCCTCGTTTCAATCGTCCCAACGTGAATTTCGAGCTTGTGGCCGTCGGGGTCAAGAAAGTAAATAGAAGGTCCCTCAGTTGTGTTGCGGTGCCAGATACCGGCACCGGATTCCCTTATCCGTTTGCTCATTGGACCGAAATCCTCCGGTTTGACGCTGAAAGCCAGGTGACTGTATTCCGTAAGTTTTCCATCGCGTGTCTTCATGTCCAAAACGAGCGCGATCCATGTTTTTCCGGCCTCAAGGTAGGCGCCTTTCGACCACCGTGCCCGTGGTTTTAACCCGAGAACTTCCGTGTAAAATTCGAAGGAGCGGCCGAGATCCTTGACGGAAAGAGTTATGTGGTTCAAATCAGTAATCATAAAATTGACTTCCTGCTTAACCGCCGAGTTCGCTTGCAGGTTCTTCGGGCAGAGTGTACTCACCACGTTCGAGTTTCTCTTTGACCAGCGCCACCCCCTCCTCCTTGGTCGAAATCTTGCTCTCCCATTGGAGCTCCTCAATGTCGGCAAGTATAACCTTGAACAGGGGACCTGGTTCGAGACCCATTCCAATAAGGTCGTTTCCGTTGACAAGAGGTTTGAATGAGGATCGTTCTGCATCCTTTGCGGCAAGGTCAAGAATCTCGGCAATGGTCTTTTCCAGGTGTCTTGTCCGGCCTGCGGTAGCATAGCCGTCGGCAAGATCGAGAATCATGACGTCCTCAGCTACCGGTCCGCAGTTTCTCGTGAAACGCCGCATAGCGCGTTCCGTAAGCTCCTGGGAGGTGGCCAGGAGATGAAGGTGCATGTGCCTGGCTATGGCTTGCTCTACGTATTCGGCCTCCGCGTTGGAGAAGCGCAGAATTTTAGACAGCGCCCAAAGCATCTTCTTTGCACCTCTGGTGTCGTGGCCGTAGAAATGCATTGAACCGTCTTCGCACGTAACGCATGTTTCAGGTTTCGATACATCGTGAAACAGGGCGGTGAGCATCAGGAGAGCTCTGCGTTCGGGCTCTCTATTGATCTTCGCAATCAACAGAGAGATTGGGTCATTGAAATCGGTTCCATTCAATATTTGTTCGAGTTTCAACATGACCATTAGCGAGTGAGCCCTTACATCATAATCTTTCCAGAATAGTGGAAACGGGAATATCTGTTCCATTAAGCCCGATGTTACAAGTCTATTTACGAGGCTGTATGTACGCGCGGATTGCATGATCAACTTGAGTTCGTAAGAGATGCGCTCGCGTGCAACGTTTCCGAGCGATGTCACTTCCGCTTCACGCTCAAGCCATGAATCAATCCTGAAACCTAATTGTCCTGAAAACCGGTAGGCGCGCAATATTCTTAAAGGGTCGTTCTTTACCGAATCAGGTCCTACGGCGCGTATCAATGAGATTTTTAGATCATCAATCCCTCTTAAGGGATCAATCGGTTCTGTGTCCTTCTTCCCTGTAATCTTCTCCAGAGGAATGGCAATGGCATTTATCGTAAAATCCCTGAGCGCAAGATCGTTCTCAATAGTTCCGGTAAAACCCTTGAAATCGAGAACCAGTTCCTTATTCAGAACAACCCTGGCTTCATCATCTTCCTCTGATAGAGGCACGAATGCCCCTTTTAACTTCCGCGACACCTCCTGGGCGAATTGAATCCCTGATCCGTGAAGGGCAAAATCAAGGTCGAGGATATCCTTATCGAGCCAAAGGTCGCGAACTGCGCCGCCGACAATGTAGATGTCGGTATCTTTTTTTAGAGTGCTGATTCTTT
>CBFGKC010000008.1:67009-117452 GCA_965649265.1 Caldifarciminota bacterium
CAAGGAGAGGTTCACAGAACTTCCTTGAGAAAGCGCCCCGTGTATGATTCCTTGCTTCTTACTATATTCTCAGGTGTCCCTTGAGCTACGATTTGCCCCCCCTGGTCGCCGCCTTCAGGGCCCAGATCGATTATCCAGTCGGCAGACTTGATGACGTCAAGGTTGTGCTCGATTACGACTATTGTGTTTTGTTTCTCGACAAGACGCTGCAGGACACCCAGAAGCATGCGCACGTCCTCGAAATGCAGACCGGTTGTAGGTTCGTCGAGTATGTATATCGTGTGCCCCTTCGGTATTTTTGAAAGCTCCTTTGCCAGCTTTATTCGCTGTGCTTCACCTCCCGACAACGATGGGGCGGACTGGCCGAGTTTGACGTATCCAAGTCCTACATCCTTGAGCAGTCTGAGTTTTCGCTCAACAGGAGGGATATCGGCAAAGAACTCCAGCCCCTCGTCAACGCTCATGTCGAGGACCTCGGCTATGTTCTTGTTCTTGAATCGCACCTCGAGTGTCTCGCGATTGTAGCGTTTGCCCTGGCAGACCTCGCACGGAACGTAAACGTCGGGCAGGAAGTGCATCTCTATTCTCAATGTCCCGTCGCCTGAGCACCGCTCGCACCTGCCTCCCCTGACGTTGAAGCTGAAACGTCCGGCGCCGTATCCCCTTATCCGCGCCTCCTTGGTTTTGGCGAAAAGCTCACGAATGGGTCCGAAGGCCTGTGTGTAGGTCGCCGGATTCGATCTCGGTGTTCGCCCGATTGCGGACTGATCAATGTTGATAACCTTATCGATGTTCTCGAGACCTTCCATTGAATCAAACTCACCCGGCTTCGTCCTCGATCGGTAGAATTTTCGGGCAAGGGCTCTGTATAGAATATCCGAAACCAGAGAGGATTTTCCCGATCCTGAAACGCCCGTAACGCAGATGAACATCCCCAGGGGAAATTCAACATCTATTCCTTTCAGGTTGTGATGCCTGGCTCCTTTTATGACGAGCCTTCCGCCGTTTGTTTTGCGTCTTTCCGTGGGAACGCTGACCTTGCACTTTCCCGTCAGGTAGCGTCCTGTAAGCGAGCGTGGAGAGTTCCTTATCTCATCGGGTGTGCCTTCGGCGATGATCTTTCCGCCTTTTGCCCCTGCCCCCGGACCCAGGTCGATGATATAATCTGCCGATTCGATGGTCTCCCTGTCGTGCTCGACTACGACGACCGTGTTCCCGAGATCCCTGAGTTTGTGTAATGTCGCCAGAAGCCTTCTGTTGTCCCTTGGATGAAGACCTATCGTCGGTTCATCGAGGATGTAAATGACGCCGACGAGTCTCGAACCTATCTGCGTTGCCAGTCTCACGCGCTGCTCTTCGCCGCCCGCAAGAGTGTCTGCCGTCCTGTCCAGCGTGAGATAATCTACGCCCACTTCCATTAGAAAGCCCAGCCTGTCTGAAATCTCCTTGATCACATCTCCGGCAATAGTACGCTCCTGCCTCGTAAGTTTCATCTCCTTGAAGAATCCCAGTGCCTCTTTAACGGAAAAACGTGTGGCGTCTCTTATATTGTAGTTTCCAATACGGACAGATAGAGCTTCGGGTTTGAGCCTGTCTCCCTCGCATGTAGGGCACGGGAGTATCGACATGAATCCCTCTATATACCTCCGCCTGTAGTCGGAATCGGTCTCCTTATGGAGTCTCATGAGGTTGTTGGCCACACCTTCGTAGTACTCTTCTCCCTCGTAGCTGTGTCCTGATCGTCCTTCATATTTTATCGCAACCGGCTGTTTTGACCCGTAAAGAATAACATCCTTTGCCTCCTCCGGGAGCTCCTGCCAAGGCGTCTCGAGATCGAACCCGTATTTCTTTGCGACGGCCTTGAGGAAGGCTAGAGACCATCCCTGTGGTTCACCCCAGGGGACGAGGGTGCCTTCCATGATGGAAAGCCCTGGATTGGCGATGAGCCTGTCGGGATCGATCTCCATTTGCGTGCCGAGGCCGTGACATGTTGGGCAAGCGCCGTAGGGGGAGTTGAAGGAAAAGAGTCGCGGCGAGATTTCTGGATATGCGAATCCGCATCTGGTGCAGGCAAGTGACTGGCTGTAAGTTTGTTCCTCCTTGTCGTCAATAAGTACTGAGCAGAGCCCTTCTCCCTCCGACAAGGCCAGTTCCACCGAATCCGCCAGGCGTTTGCGCATGTTGGGTTTGATCACGAGCCTGTCCACTACTATCTCTATGGTGTGCTGTTTGTATTTTTCAAGTTCCGGAGGTTTCTCAAGTTCGAAAATCTCGCCATCAACCCTGGCGCGAACGAAACCCTTTCTAATGAGCTTCGGCCATAAATCGCGGTACTCACCTTTCCTTCCTCTTGCCTTGGGTGCAAGAATCACCAGCCTGGTTCCTTCAGGATTGGCAAGAAGAGTATCAATGATCTGATCGGTACTCATCTTGGAGATAGGGATATTGCAATTCGGGCAGAAGGGTTTGCCCACACGGGCGAAAAGTAACCTCATGTAATCGTAAATCTCGGTAACCGTCGCTACGGTCGAGCGTGGATTTCTGGAGGAAGTCCGCTGCTCGATTGCTATGGCAGGGGAGAGGCCTTCAATGAAATCGACCTCTGGTTTTTCCATTGCTCCCATGAACTGCCTGGCGTATGCCGATAGCGATTCCATATATCGGCGTTGGCCTTCGGCGTAAAGAGTATCAAAAGCAAGACTCGACTTGCCCGAGCCCGACAGCCCCGTCACAACTACAAGCTTATTGCGGGGGATTCGAACGTCGATGTTCTTCAGGTTGTGCTCTCGGGCACCCTTTATTAGAATATCCTGTTCCATAAACTGAGCTCTAATTTTAGCCCTGAATCCGGGTCGCGTCAACACCTCCAAGTTATGCGAAGAGGGGTACACAACCTGAACATGCAGGTTACGGCTCCTTGACTTATCCTTAGGGGGCTCCTATAATCCACGGATGGCTAGACATCGTATCGTTCGTTGGATATTTGAAGACTGGTGGTTAAAGCTTATTGCTCTTGTGGCCGCACTTCTTGTGTGGCTATTCGCAAGACTTGAAGCAGAATACACAAGAGAATTGAGGCTTGGGCTGGATATGTCTCTTCTTCCTCAGGAGTACGTAGTATCATCGAAGAGTATCGATTCTGTGACGGTCGTAATAAAAGGGAAGGGTAAAAATCTGCTTGAGCTCTCAAAAAAGAAACCGGTGATCTTGCTTCCCTTAAAAGATATGCGCGAAGGCGTTGAACGCTTCAGAATAGGTCCCGAGAACGTAGTCATCTCGGAACAAATCCAGGTCAAGACCCTTGATCCATACCAGATTGAGCTGACAATAGAGCCCAGGGCAAAGCGCAAGATTAAGATTATCGTTCCCGTAGAAGGTATACCCGCAAAGAATTTCGCAATTTCATCAATTGACTACGACAACACCGCTTTCGTATACGGGACCAAGGAAGTCATTTCGGCTGTAAACCAGCTTTTCAGTGAGCCCTTGAACGTCGAGGGCCTGGCGGCAAGTATCGAACGCAGCCTCCAGATTCAATACCCGGATACCGGAGGGATGTTTGTCGAACCGTCCAGGGTTAAAGTTAAAGTAAAGGTTGAGCCTGAAACAACACTGGTCCTCAAGGGGTTGCCCGTGAGACTTGAAGGAAAACCCGTCAAAGGTCAGGCTTACCTTCTTAACAAGGAAGTTGAACTGACGTTAAAGGGGCCGGTCGGCCTGCTCCGGGGGTTCGGCCCATCCAATGTAAATATCTCAATACTGGTTTCCTCCATGACACCCGGTGATTATCGCGTTCCCGCAGACATATCCTTGACGCCCGGTATAAGGGTAGAAAGAAGTGAACCTGCAATATTCCGCATTCTTGTGCGATGATTGCACTGGGGATTGACACCAGCTGCGATGACACTAGTGTAGCCGTACTGGAAGATTCGAGTATCAGGGCTAATTTGGTTTCCTCGCATCTGGTTCATTCGGAATACGGCGGCGTGGTGCCTGAATTTGCGTCAAGAGCCCATGCCATGCTTCTGTATCCCATGACACGTCTGGCCCTTGAATCCGCGAAGGTCAGCCTTGGAGACTTGAATCTTATAGCAGTTACATCCGGCCCGGGTCTTCTGGGGTCTCTTTTGTGCGGTCTGGCATATGCCAAGGGTCTTTCTTTGGCCTCCGGGATACATTTAAGAACCGTCGATCACCTTGAAGGTCATATTTACAGTGTGCTTTTATCATATCCTGATCTGGAGCCGCCTTTCATGGTCCTTCTCGTATCCGGCGGTCATACCGAACTTATTCATGTTCGCGCTTCCTTCGATTATGAACAAATAGGCGCAACCCTTGACGATGCTTGCGGCGAAGCTATAGATAAGGTGGGGAAGCTTATGGGACTGGGATATCCTGCAGGCCCTGCCGTGGAAAGGACCGCACTTGAATCCAAAAACCCGGTAAAGTTACCCGTCCCTAATCCTTGCGGAATGGATTTCAGTTACTCGGGGCTAAAGACGGCCGCACGCAACTATCTCGAGGCCCATCCAGAAACCCCTCATGCAGATTTATCCCTTGGACTTATGGAAGCCGCGTTCGACCATCTTATCGCAAGGGTAGAGAGAGCGGTCGAAACATTCGCAGTCCCAAAAATCGGACTTGCGGGCGGTGTAGCCATCAATAAGAGACTTCGATCTAAACTCGAAGAGTCAGGGAAGAGAAACGGATTCAAGGTTTTTGCCCCTTCGTCGTCTCTTTGCACGGATAACGCGGCGATGATTGCCGCTGCGGGTATCGCTCGTTACAAGACTTATGGACCTTCAAATCTCGATATTCCTGCATACGACAGGTCTTCTATTTGGGAAGGTGGAAAAGAATGAGAGTATCAGAAGAACTTGTAAAGTATCTTGAACTTAAGGGAATAGGTACACCCGAAGCAAGGATGCGCTTTCTTTTTCCCAGGCTCAGTGATCATTACGATCCATTTCTTCTTAAGGATATGAAGGAGGCTGTCGACGCGCTGACCCTGGCACTCAAAAAGCACGAAAAGATTCTGGTGTGGGGTCATGCCGATCTTGACGGCATAGCATCTGCTGCTCTTTTGAAGCTTGCTCTGGAGGACCTGGGAGCGCCCGAAATCCATATATACATTCCTGAAAGCGACGACACGGAAGGGTTTGGTCTCGACCTTTCGGAGATGAAAAGCTTTCGTGACAAAGGTGGCCACATGATAGTGACCGTCGACGTGGGTGTCACCAATGCAAGTGAAGCGGAAGCCGCAAAAAAACTTGGTCTTGAGCTCATAATTACCGATCACCACGAACTTGTCGACGCGATTCCCAAGGCGATACTGGTAAACCCGAAAATACAGGGTAGTGAGTATCCCTGGAGGGAGCTTTCGGGCTCCGGTGTGGTACTTAAACTCATTGCGGCTCTTTTTGAAAGACTGGTCGGTCTTTCCGTTGAGGAACTCAATACCCTCAAACCGCATTACTGGATATTCGCGGCACTCGGGACTATATCCGATCGTTGTCCCCTTCTCGATGAAAATCGTCTTATCGTCAGCGAGGGAATGATCAGGCTGCGTTCTGGTATATGGCCGCCGTTGAACGTGTGGCTCGAAGAGATGGGGTTTGACATCGAAAGCCTTAGTGTTTTTGACCTTTACAGCCGCGGTATAGCCCCTTTTTACGCCACAGACTCGGAGGAGGGTGTAAGACTTCTGCTTTCGAACGATCTGGATTGGCTGCATAACCGCTACGGAGAACTCAAAGGCCGGGCTTCCGAATGGCAGAGAGGCAAACAAAAAATGATCGAAGAAGCTGAACGTGTTGCCCGCCAGGTAGGAGGAGTAATTGTAGCGATTTCTGATAAGATAGGTTCAGACTATCTTGGAACCACGGCACATGCTTTAAGGGAACGTTACAACTTGCCTGCGCTTGCGATGGCTCAACGAAAAGGTAACCTGTGGCATGCGGAGTGTCGAGGACGCGAGAAAACAGATCTTTTAGGTTACCTGACAGGTTTCAAGGAATTGTTTCTGACTTTCGGAGGACACAAAAAAGCCTGCGGATTTACCCTCAAGCCAGGAAGACTTGAGGATTTCCTTGAAGCATTGGAGAGAACACCATTGGAAATACCAGAAAACGACACTAACGGCGAGGAAAAATTATTCGAACTGGGTCTGAAAGAAGACTTAAGCGACTGGATGCTGCTTGCACCATTCGGCGAAGGAAACCTCTCACCGAGACTTCTTGCCAGACGTGTAATCCTGGAAGAGTCTCATGAGGGGTACCGTGCAGATGGAATACCCGTATACATACCATTGTCTCTCAGACCGCTCCCCTTGAGGAAAGGTGTGTACGATATCGAATATACCGTGAATACCGACGGTAAGATCCGGTTGCTTCATTTAGAACCTGCACTTTGAAAACCGGATTGATCATTCGTTCAAGCAAAAAAAGGCAGTATTCACGACCGAGCTCTGGAAAAAGATGGAATTTTCAAAGGTACAAGTTAATCTTTTCGGCGGGATAATACCCGTAAACGGTTTTGTTTAGTTCCAAACTCACAAGGCTAAAGCCTTAGCTTACTTATGCAACAATCACTTTAGGTGGTCGGATTTAAGCCCGCTCCTGGTATTCGCCGGTTTCGGTGTCTACCCTTATCTTGTCACCTTTCTCGACGAAGGGGGGGACCTGTACGCGAAGCCCTGTGTTGGTGATGGCAGGTTTAAGCTGTGCCTGAGCGGTTGCGTGTTTGAGGGCTGGATCTGCCTCAACCACTTCCATAACAACCGTCTTGGGGGGGTGGACGCCGATGGCCTTTCCCTCGAAAAAGACAACCGATATGACAAGTCCTTCGGTCAGATAGTAGCGGTTGTCGCCGATAAAATCTGGACTTATTGCCACCTGCTCGTAGTTTTCGGTGTTCATGAAGTGGAAGAACTCGCCGTCTTCATAAAGAAATTGCATCTGAAGCTCTTCAAGAGCGGCTATTTCCACTTTCTCGTCGGATGCGAAGCGTCTCTCTGTGGAGAGACCGGTTCTTAAATTCCTCATTTTGAGCTGAATCTTACCTGCTTTTCTGCCTAGTGTGATGTGCCTGCGATCGAGTACGATGTGTGGATCATTCTCCAGCACTATGCAGTTTCCTACTTTTACTTGTGTTGCCGGGATCAATGAACCTCCTTGGGCTCAATGCCATGTTTTTTTAATTTTTTAAAGAAGATTTTCCTGATTTTTTCAAGAGCATCCTTGGTTTTAGCCTCAAACCGCAGAACGAGCACAGGCTGTGTGTTGGACGCTCTGACAAGTCCCCAGCCATCCTCGAAGATGACCCGTGCTCCGTCAATCGTAATGGTTTCCAGTTCCTTGCTGAAATCTTCCTGAAGGGCCTTGATTATCCTGAACTTGCTTTCATCCGGACAGGAAACATGTATTTCCGGTGTGTTAATGTAGAAGGGTATTTCCGCAACAAGGTCGGAAAGAGGGCGTCCGCATCGTTCCAGAACCCTAAGTAGTCTTAAGGCTGCGTAAATGCCGTCGTCATGACCGAAGAAACCGTCCGCAAAAAAAATATGACCTGACATCTCTCCTGCCAGCGGCGCCTTGCGTTCAGCCAGTTTTGCCTTGAGGAGTGAGTGTCCTGTCTTGTACATATAGGGACTTCCCCCCTTCATTTTGACGTAATCGACAATACCTTGCGAGCATTTTACGTCAAAGATAATTTCCGCACCCGGGAGGCGTTCGAGGACCTCGGAAGCCAGTATCGCCAGGAGCTTATCCCCGAATATCAAGTTTCCGTTCTCATCCATCGCTCCTACCCTGTCGCCGTCTCCGTCGAATCCAATCCCTAGGTCGGCTTTACTAAGTCTAACACGATTTCCCAGTTCCACCATGTACTCGGGAACCGTAGGATCAGCAAGATGCACAGGGAAATTGCCGTCAGGTTCCAGGTTCATGTATTCCACTTTAAGGGACGGAAAACCTTCAAACAGTCTTTCGAGTAAGATACCGGTCGTTCCGTTGCCTGGATCGACTATTATGCTTCTGGGTTTCTTGAAATCGAATGCTTGATGCATGTATTCAAGATATGAGGGTAACGGATCCACCTTCTCAATATTGCCTCCACCCTTGTTTCCTGCTTTCCTTTGCTCTATCCTCCCTCTCAAATCCAGTACCGCGTCCCCGAAGATGCTCTTTCGTTCCTCGCAGAGCTTGAAGCCGTTCTGATCCTTCGGATTATGGCTTCCCGTTATCATGATGCCTGAGTCAAGACCGAAATGATGAAGCGCGAAGTAGAGGACCGGCGTAGGCACAATACCCATGTCCAAAACGTCAAGCCCAGCCGTTGTAATTCCATCCGCAAGATTTTCAAAAAGTCTGGGTGAACTCAGACGTACATCGCGTCCAACTGCAACTTGCCTTACGCCGCGCTCGCTCACACGCGAGGCGAAGGCAGCGCCGATTGCCCTGGTGACTTCAGGGGTCAAATCCTTATCCGCGACCCCGCGAATATCGTAGGCGCGGAAAATGGACGGGTTCATTTGCATCGTTTGATTCATCTTTATCCATACCCCCCCCGGGGACTGCCCCGGAGGGGGTTTTAAAATGTTTAGTTTTCTCGGTCGATTCTTACTGAATTACACCTAGCCAGTCACGTAACAGAAACTGTAGACGCCCAATCAGTAGTGAAACACGAGACATGACGGTAAGTCCGAATGTGGCACCGAATCCCAGCATGATGAAGAAGATACCGACCGGGGAAACGACCGTCGAAAGTACGCTCTTCTCCTTTCTTGAGAAGAAAAAGTACATGAGTGTCGCCAGGGTACCGATTAGTATAATAATACCCCAGAAACCACCGGAAAGGGAGAAGAGATTCTCGGGGGAGAAGGCGGCAGGAGTAAGCGGTTCTATACCGGCCTTCATTTGCTTCAGGATGGATGCCTGGAAAATAAGCGGTATTCCGAGACCGGAACCCCAGCCGAGCAATATTGCTATGGGGATGCGGATTATCCAGGATATCTTCGGTATGAGTCTTGTGAAAAAGAGCAGGCCGATGAGTATAGGTATAATGAGAATCAATTGGCCTTGAATAAATAGTGGTTGAAACGCAACCTGTAAGAGTGCGTTATGCCAGGTCAAGGCCAAACCGTATCCGACGGTCAATCCAAGGAAGAGGTGCTCAGCCACGCGATAGAAGGGGTTTTCCTTGTAAAGAATACTGAAGATTGCTAGAGTTAGTAATGCTGCAATCCATATCCAGACGTTTGGTGAAAGATGCATCACTTCCTCCTTGTGGCAAAGTAGCTAATGTTGCCAATGATGACGAACAGGATGATAACCAAAAGAGCCGCCGAAAGAGCAGGCAATGACTGGGTTGCTCTAAGGAAGATATTCTGATCGGGATAATATTTATCCTTGACCAGGCGCTCGTATTCCGCGCCGGCCTTCATTCCGGCAAGCATCCCAATGAGCTGTCTGGAACCAAGATAAGGGTATATGTCGGCCACGGAGACGGCCGTAATGCCCGTGGCGACCGGGACGCCGAATTTAGTGTAGGCATAGGTTATCCATGTACCATACGCACTTGATCCGGTAAAACTCACTATTAGAGCTATATCGTCGAAGTTACGTATGTTTGTCATCATCGGGAGCGCGGTAATGGGAGTTCCGCTGTAGTCTCTGCGGTAGGTCTGTTCGATTGAGTTTCCCATGCCCAGGACTACTGCCGCTGTTCCGGGTATCCATCCGAGCATCACGTAGTCCTTTCCGTATTCCTTATTGTGTTCTCTTGCCAGTCGCTCCATGACTTCTACGCCTATTCCTACGCCTTGGATCGAGAGTGGTGAAACGACTACCACGGGAATATTTCGGGCATAGGCGTGGCGTACTATAGCCTCGAACTGGGGCTTTAACTCGGGCTCTACCTGCGGGTCGAAGTCTATGGACAGCATGAGAGCCTTGCGCTGGGATTTTATGTCTACCCTGTCTATGTAGTTGAATACATCTTGTGTTCTCGGCATCGCTCGAACCTTGGATGGGAGTTGAATGGTTGCAATAAGTGGTACAATGACCACGACAGCCATTATGCCATAAATGATGCGCCGGTCAATCTTTCCAAGCATTTCCCAGAACTTCATTTGGCACCTCCGAGATAGCCTTTTTCAATCCCGAGGATGATCTTGAGCGAAGTGGCGATCATTCCCAAGGTTGCACCGAGAAGTATGCCTCGTTTTGCAGCAAGGTTTGGTACGGAAAGAAGCCACTCGCCGAAGTCACCAAGAGGCAAGAGATTGTAAAATATGATAGAAAGCATAACCGCAAATGCCGCGATAAGAAGCAGAGTCGACACCAATGTTTTTGCACGGAATGAACGGTAGGCCGCTGAAGCTATGTAGAAGGCTAGAATGGAGAACATGGTTGCGCCAAGTGGAACCATCATGTAGGAGTAGAAGTTGTTAAAGAGATAGAGGAAAATGTTCTGTCCGTTTATGGGCAGCAGGTTGACACCCTGTGTGCGGCCTATGATTCCGACCAGGGCCATTATGACCATGGCACCAAGGGCGATGGGGCTGTACTGCCACCCTTCCTTCTTGTGTCGAATCTTGAGATAATGGTGTCCGACAAAGCTTGCAAGGCCGAGGATGAATCCGAATGCTCCGATGACTCTCATCCATTCCAGAGATGTATCGTAAAAGACCTTTGATATCTGGTGGGGGATGAAGAACTGGATCATCATGATGATGCCCAGCACGAGCGTAATGACTAGAGGAATAGTTCTTTGCATTCTGCCTCCTTAATCCGTGGAGAGGATTTTAAGCGCTATGTCAAGACCGAACGCCGTAAGTATGGCTGCAAGTATGAGAATGCCCGACATAATCGCCTGTCCCCAGTCCTGTGCCTTGATGGTTCCTACGAGGTTAGGCTCGCGAGAGAGGTAAGCCGATGCCGCGTAAAGCTCCTGTCCAATAATGGTATAGTCGCAGGCGGTGATAAAGAATGGAAGCTGTGCCGATGCGTCGGTTCCGGCTATCTGTATAGAGCCAGCTATATTACCTGTTTCTGCTAGAAGCAGGGCTTCAGCGTAAAACATTCCAAGAAAGAAATTTGTGGCAGGTTTCTCGCGCAGCATGATTCCGTTGACTGCCGAAACATATGCAAACTGGTCGCTTGTGAGAAAGAATACGCTATCGGGGTTGAATGCATCAGGTCTGCCTACATCAGAATAAGCTTCCTTGACGATTTCTCTTGCCACTGTATAAACGATTGGGTCGCGGTTAGGGACTATTAGAGGGGTGTCATACTGTGCAGCCTTCTTTGCGACACCCTGGAGGATGGTTAATGAGGCAAGTGTGGCGATGTCGCTGATGTCGGAAATCCCGGGGACGTAAAGAATGGGACGGCCCATCTCTGTTGCACGTCCTACCGCCTCGTCAATCGCTTCCAGGCCGGCTATCTTGCGCAGAAACAGGTTCTTACCTTTTCTCGCCTGGGAAATGAAGAAAAACACCAGGAAAAAGAAGACAACCATGCATACAAGGACATTGATTCTTGAGGTGTCGAACCACTGAGCGGAAGATTTGACTTCATCGGAGGGGGCGGAGAATACTTCCTCTTCTCCGCGAATGGCGGAGACTTTATATATGTAAGGAGTATTATTCAATATCCGCATCTGCCGTGCTTCTGAAATCTGCTGCTCCAGGCTTTTGACTTCGGCAGTTAATGCGGCCACAGTGGTGTCGCCCTTTCTTTGAGCTCTGGCCAGGTCCCGCCTGAGAACCCTGAGTTGGTTTCCACCTTCTTCAATAATGTAATCTGCATCGTCATTGTTTTCCATTGTGCTGTCACGTCGGGCAGCTAGGAAAGCCACAGGTGTAAACTCTTCACCTTTTTTTGCTCGATAGACGATGTATCCATCAAGAAGTGAGTCGTCAGGGGAGAGGTGCCACAGGATGTTGATCTGACCGCCCTTGTCATTGGGAACGTCCTTTGCGACGACTCCTGAGGGTGGCCTTATGGCGGGTAGGACGGGTGCCAGAGAATCCATGGGGGCTTCCACCTGCGAAGCAAGAAGGAAGACTAAAGAAATGAAGGTCAAATGCCCCTCCTAGTTGAAGGCTTCTTTACATGTACAAGGTCTGCTCCCGCAGCGGGGACAGCCTTTTTCGTATTTTTCCAAAACGGCATCCTCAAGGTCAATTCCTGCAAGATTGGCCATTGTGCAGAGCCATGCAAACACATCCGCAAACTCCTCTTTGAGATGGTTTTCGTCCGCGTTTCTTATGGCTCGTGCGAGTTCTCCGACCTCTTCCGAGAACCAGATGAACGTCTTGGCCAGACCCCGAGGCGAGTCCTTGTGAAAGAACTCTTCCTTTATAAGATTCTGAAAATCGCGCACTCCGATTTTACTTTCCATCCTTTGTATGATACGATGGATAGGGTGTTTGTCAATACCCAGCCTTCCTCAGAACCATCTTCAGACCTTTCTTTGAATCTGCTTCCGGCGGAAACTGCATGGGTTTTTCTGAAGTATATATCTTTGATTAAAAAAGCTTGATCTCGGACGCATGCTTCATTCTACGACAGCCCTATCCTCAAGGCTTCCTGCATCTTTCCATTAACTATGAACCAATATTTAGATTTTCTAGGATTTCCATGGATGCTCATGGTTGAACAAGTGCCTTTTTTACAATACTACGTGTTTTCCCTTCATCAGGTCTGAATGTAAGCGTATAAAGATAAACGCCTGGCGCAGCTTGTAGCCCTTTTTCAGAAAGGCCGTCCCAATTTACGGTAAAGATTCCCGGGTCATGGGATATATCCTCGAAAAGTGTGACGATATGTTCCCCGGCCCTGTTGTACACGGCAAGTGTGGCCAGTCCAATGGAAGGGATGCTGTAGATGAAAGTTGTGGCTCCTCTGAAGGGATTGGGGAAGTTATGAATATCAAGAGGGGGGACTGCCAGGGTCAGTATATAGCAGGAATCCGCGATCGAAGTATTCGAGATAGAGCGGGCCCAGAGCGAACGGTGTTCGGTATTTAACTCAGTAGGATCACCTACAATGGAAGCAAGCTCTGCCGGCGCGTTCACGACAACCTCGACCGAGAGCGTTTCCCTTGCATCAAGCACACCGGTCCGGTTTATCTCCTGACCCTGGACATTGCGGAGCTGGGCCAGCCATGAAAGATCAGACTCCATCCATAAGTCGAAGCTATCAGGTTCGTTACCCTCGTTTACTACCCTCAAAGTGTATACTATCTGTTTGCCCGCATCTACTGTTCCTTCTGCATCTGGTTCAACCGACACCCCCGGTTCGAGGTTCAAAACCCTGGTGATGAGTCTTATGCTATCCCTGACCGATTCGTCGATTGATGACGAAGCTACAAGATAGGAAGTGTCAATTGTGTTGTGGCGAGTGTTGACCGGTGGTAGAATATCAAGCCAAAGCAGTGTCTGGGAGCCGTAGGCGGGCATCTGACCGACATCAGGACGCGAATCTGCGTCTGAATCCCCGAGCTCTCTGGTCCCTGTGGAATCGTACAACGTGCCGGGCCAATTCTTAAGAGAACTGAAACCGAGATTTATGGTGTCACGGGTGTTTCCCAGGTTGGTCACGAGGGCTCTGTAACGTATTGCCACACCTGCGTGGGTAGAATCGGTGGAATCACGGACTATACTTACTTCAGGGACCGTTCGAATTGTCGTTATCAGTGTTGCGGCGTCTCTAACTGAGGGGGCCACGTTCAACTCGCCTATTACCCTCGTCGTGTCGATTGTGCCTCCTTCAGCGTCAGTTGAAGAAATTATCCTTGCGATTACCTCCATGCTTTCACCCGGCGCAAGTGGACCTATATCAACGTTTCCGTCGCCGTCGGAATCAATAAGAGGTGCAAAAGCTTCGTCGAGAAGTGCGGCGTTCCAACCAGATAGAGGTCCGCTTAAGGACAAGTCAACTAAATCGCTCGAATTACTCTCATTGCGAACCGTCAACTCGTAATCAACGGTGTCGCCGGCAAGAGAAGTTTTTGCCTGGTCGGGCTCCACGGCAAGACCGGAAACCTGAGCGACAATCGTTACGAGTAGAGCCGAATCCCTTACCAGCGGGGCAAGACTTGATGCTGCCCAGACACGGGTCGAATCCATTGCACCAGCGGATGCCGAGGAGGGGGAGGTAATTTCAAGTTCGATCCTTATAGAATCGGTAGATTCAACAGCGCCCACGTCAACTTTATCGTCACCATCCGAATCTATAAGCGGCTGGCCTTGTGCATCAAGGAGCCTTGCCGTCCAGCCTGTCATGGTGTTCGATGTCGTTATGTCAAGTGTATCAATGTGGCTTCCCGTATTGACTACCCAGAGGGGGTAGATCACAGGTACACCAGGGTTGGTCATTATCGAAGAGTCTGGATAACAGCGTACGCCCGCATCAGGCCTGTAGGTGAACTCGTGAACCCACGAATCGCCACCTGCTGCGTAAACCCTTATAGTGTCGTCATTGCGACCTCTTTCAGGGTAGATGTCGTGAAGCCATGAACCGCTTGGCACCGTCCCGCAGTCGAAGAATTGCCATGCGTCTTCGCGCCATGTGTATTCGTAGAGATGACCGGGGCTGAATGTTCCTGTGTATATGCGCAGGGTGTCGTCGTTGCGGCCGTATCCAGCACCCAGTCCGAAAAGGCATGATGTGGTATGTCCAACCAGCGTGCGGTTCCACTTGGCGCCGTCCCACGTAAACTCAAACAAATCCCCCGGGTTTCCCTGAGGTCCGCATGAGGCATAGACCCTATCAACTCCGTCGTTGCGACCCTCAGCCACGCATACACCCCAGGCACATCCGTCGGTAGTGCCTATTACTAAAGGAAACCATGTCCCGTTTCTATATGAAAATTCCCACACGTTTCCGTCCGTGCAGGCTCCGTAGACTCTTACGGTGTCATCGTTGCGACCGTTACCCACGAATACGTCGTGCATCGAGCCGTCAGCAGAAGAAGAACTGCCTCCCAGAAGAACGCTAGCCCAGGTGCCGTTGCGCCTTGTGAGTTCGTAGCATTGTCCGCTGTTCGTTCCCGTATAAACCCTTAACGTATCGTCATTGCGACCGTAAGCTCCGAATCCGTCATACGAATTCGAGTAACCGCTTCCAATTTCACCCATGGTCCACGTGCCATTCCTGTACACTGTTTCGACTATTCCACCGGTAGTCCATATACCTGCGTATATTCGATTGGTGTCGTCATTGCGGGCAGGTGTAACCGAAAGGCCGTGAACCTGGCCGCGTCCCTTTCCTATCGATGCCTTAATCCAGGCTTGTCCCGCCCACGTGAATTCGTAAGCGAGAGAATCGTCGCATCCGCCGTAGACTCTCAGCGTATCGCCGTTGCGTCCGTAACCGACTGTTACGCCTTGCATACCTGAATTGCCTTTTCCAATCTGCTCATGTCCCCAGCTTCCCCACAGGAATGATAGAATCAAAAAAACGAATGACACGCGGAACCTCCTCGCAAATCTATGAATTATAAATTTATGTTAAAATTACTCATATGTGCGAAGATGTCAAGATACCGCGCCCTCCTCAAGCCCTCCTCAAGCCCCCCTCAAGCCCCCCTCACCCGTAACACAACCTTCCTCCTTAGAGGCCTTCTCAAAAGCCTTCCTCAGGACTTTAGCTGTAACCTTTTCAGGAATATGGTTTGCCCGGGATAATACAGAAGTCTAGGCTTTGGGAAAAGATTGATGATTTGCGATGGAGTTGCGGGAGCTTGTTTATTTATAAAAAGGAGCCGGTTTTTGCCGGCTCCCTGGAGATCTATAGCTTTCTGACTACTTTTTTCTCTGAGTATTCTTTTTACCAGTCGTAACTTTCTTTGCCCCAGACGTCGATTTCTTTGGGGCGGTCTTTTTAGTACCTGGTTTCTTCCGAGCCACTTTACTTGTCGCCGTTTTCTTGTTCGATGAGGACCTTGAGGAATGTTGTGTTACGGGCGAGGAGGGTGAGGAGGGTGAGGAGAGCGAGGGCTTCAATACAGCTTGGGCTGAGGCGAGTCTCGCAATAGGTACCCTGAAGGGCGAGCAGGAAACGTAATTGAGGCCTGCGTTGTGGCAGAACTCGACCGAGCGTGGATCGCCGCCGTGCTCACCACAGATACCTACTTCCAGCTTTGGGTTTGTCTGGCGTCCAAGTTCTATGGCCAGTCGGATGAGTGAACCGACGCCGCGCTGGTCAAGGGTCTGGAACGGGTCGTCCTTCATTATTCCCTTGTCGAGATAATCTTTGAGGAACTTGCCCGCGTCGTCCCTTGAAAATCCGAGCGTGGTTTGCGTGAGGTCGTTGGTGCCGAAGCTGAAGAAGTCTGCTTTAGTTGCTATCTCGTCCGCGGTTACCACCGCACGCGGAACTTCTATCATGGTTCCCACCATATAGTGAAGGTCGACTCCCTGCTCCTGCAAAACGGTTTTTGCCGTTTGTTCGACAACATCGCGCTGGTTGGAAAGCTCGGAGACGTTGCCCACGAGTGGAATCATCACCTCGGGAATCACGGTTTTTCCTTCTTTTATCACCTTGCACGCGGCCTCGAATATGGCCCTTGCTTGCATCTCGGTGATCTCCGGATATGTGATACCAAGTCTGCAGCCGCGGTGGCCGAGCATGGGATTAAATTCGTGGAGTTCGCTGACCTTCTCTCGTATCTTTTCGGACGGTACGCCCATCTTAAGGGCGAGTTCGTCGATTGTTTCCTTATCGTGCGGCAGGAATTCGTGAAGAGGTGGATCGAGAGTCCTTATAATTACCGGAAAGCCGTCCATCTCCCTGAAGAGCCCGGCAAAATCCTCTCTTTGCATGGGAAGGAGTTTTGCCAGCGCCTTGCGTCTGCCTGCCTCGTTGTCGGCGATAATCATTTCCCTGACGGCATCGATCCTCGAACCCTCAAAGAACATGTGTTCGGTGCGGCAAAGGCCGATTCCTTTGGCCCCGAAACGTCTCGCGATTACGGCCTGCTCGGGCTTGTCTGCATTGGTTCGTACGCCCATCCTCGAGGCCTCGTCAGACCAGCGCATGAGTTTTGCGAAACGCTGGTAGGTTTGGGACTGATCCGGTTTCATGGAGCCTTCAACCAGTACCTGTATGACCTCAGATGGCCTCGTCGTGACCTCACCTGCGATTACTTCACCGGTGTTGCCGTCAATGGAGATGAAGTCGCCTTCATTAATAACCCTGCCGTCAACGTTCATGCTGCGGGTGCGGTAATCGATGTTCAAATCTCCGCAGCCGGCCACGCAGACCTTGCCCATCTGTCTTGCGACGAGCGCAGCGTGTGAGGTCATGCCGCCCCGCTGGGTCAGAATGCCTTCAGCGGCGGCCATGCCGCGAATGTCCTCGGGCGAGGTCTCTATTCTCACGAGCACTACACGCTGACCCTTGGCTGTCCAGTCCTCAGCATCCTCGGCGTTGAAAGCGACCTTTCCGGTTGCCGCTCCGGGACCGGCAGGAAGTCCCTTGGCTAGTATCCGGCCCTCTGTCACCGCCTTCTTCTTCTCCTGTCTGTCGAATACTGGTTGAAGCAGTTGGTTGAGCTGTTCAGGGTCAACCCGGAGCAGTGCTTCTTCCTTCTTAATCAACTTCTCATCCACCATGTCCACCGCGATCCTGACGGCGGCGAATCCCGTGCGTTTGCCCGTGCGGGTCTGTAGCATCCACAATCTTCCGCGTTCGACCGTAAACTCCATGTCCTGCATGTCGCGGTAATGGCGTTCGAGCTTTGTCTGTATCTTCATGAGTTTTTCGAAGACCTTGGGCATTTCCTTTTCCAACTGCGAGATGGGTTTTGGCGTTCTTACGCCTGCTACGACATCTTCACCCTGTGCATTCTCGAGATACTCGCCGTAAAAGCGATGCTCGCCGGTAGCCGGGTCGCGAGTGAAAGCGACGCCGGTGCCAGAATCCTGACCCATGTTGCCGAATACCATCGCTTGCACATTTACGGCAGTACCCCAGTCGTCAGGGATCCTGTTGAGTTTTCGGTACGTTATCGCGCGCGGGTTCTGCCAGGAGCGGAAAACGGCCTCGATTGCACCCCATAATTGTTTTTCGGGCGAGTCCGGGAAATCCACACCCACCGTCTGCTTAATCAATCCCTTGAACTTATCCACAAGCGCTTTCCAGTCGTCGGCGCCGAGGTCGGTATCGTATTTAAGATTCTTCGAGCGCTTAACCTCGTCAATCAACTCCTCGAATGGATCGTTGGCGTCCTTGGAGGCGGCCTTGACGCCCAGAACGACGTCGCCGTAAGTCTGTACGAATCTTCTGTAGGAGTCATAAGCGAAGCGCGGATTGGAGGTTAGAGCGGCAAGACCCTCGACGGTCTCGTCGTTCAAACCAAGGTTCAAAATCGTGTCCATCATGCCCGGCATCGACGCTCTCGCGCCCGAACGAACCGAGACCAGCAGCGGATTTTTCCTGTCTCCAAACTTCTTGGCCATGAGCTTTTCTATGTGTTTGAGCCCCTTTTCGACGTCCTCCTTCAAACCCGCGGGGTACCTGCCAGTCCTTAAATAATCCATGCACAAATCTGTAGAAATCGTGAATCCGGGCGGAACCGGCATTCCCAGGTTGCTCATTTCCGCTAAGTTAGCGCCCTTCCCGCCCAGCACGTTCTTCATGGCGGCGGAGCCGTCCGCTTTGTCACCGCCGAAGCGGTATACGAATTTCACTATGCCTCCTAAGTGGTGATTTTAAAATCTTAGATTACTTTTCTTCGTCACCCTCGCCCGAATCCCCTGATTCCTCTTCCTGCTCGTTCGGGGGAACGGTCGAGAGAAAGTCCTTAACTACTTCAATTGCGCGTGTTGCATCCTCTTCCAGCACCAGAATCTGGCCCCAGGCGCGGCCTTCGAGCCACGAAATATGCCACGGGTTGTCAAAGACCCTGAGCTCGGCGCGTATCCCCTCGCCCTTCAAATACGCAAGTATCGCTCTTGCTTCAACTTCGTCCATGGGTTCGTATATAGCGACAACAGACATTCAGCCCTAATTATAGGACAAAATCGGATGCGCGTCAACCTCTTCAATAACTCCAGAAAAGTCGGAGATCGACTTTTCCGGGGACCCCATGTGTGGCCGGGAAGTTTGGCTTCGAATTAAAAAAGTCTGGGCAAACTTCAAACCGTCCTCCAGACGGTCAGTCAGGATTAATGAACCGCGTCAGAAATGTGGATAACTAAGCTGGACAAAAGTGGGACAAAAGTTGGACAAAATCGCGCGGAAAGGAGGCCAGGTTTAACGCGGCGCGTCAAAAATGTGGATAACTAAGTAGGACAAAAGATGGTCAAAAGTGGGACAAAATCGGGAAATTTGGCTTCCAAATGGTCTAAATTATAAGGGCAAATTTCTAAAGCGCCCCGGGCGGTAGGTTTTCTGGGGGTAATTTTGAGGCAAAACTACCCAGGATAAACGTCTGTCATTGCCGAAGAACTCCCCCTCCCTGGTGGAGGGGGTAGGGGGCGGGGTCACTCTCGCCCTTCGGGATGAGGGTGACGCTTCGGGAGAGCGTGCGGTGAGGGAAAAACATTCCTCTTTTGCCTCTGTCTTGACAATCCCTTACCCCAGCCTATCATCAACCATGAGTAACGGCAGGAGGTCCCCTTGGCCTACGATCCTTTCCTGGGTCGCAATTGCCACTATTGTTATAATCGCCATTGTCGTTCTAGTATCAATATTCTCTAGGCCATTCGGTTGGTTTGACTGGCTCTTGATGAAGGTTGACACTCAAGACGCACGGCATCTGTATTTGTTGAGCGCGACAGCGCAGGTGCTTGCCGCCTTGTTCGCGTTAGTCTTCTCGATTACCTTGATTGCCGTCCAGTTCGTAACCAAGTACACGCACCGAACCATGAGGATGGTTTTCAACGCCAGGATACTAACCTACATTGGCGGCTTTGCTCTTGCCGTGATTTTACCTTTGTGGTTCATTAGTCATCCTTCAGGCTTTGGTTCGTTGCTCAGCCTTATTGTTGGCTCAGTCTATGTGCTATCGTTGATCGGCTTCTTTTATTACCTGCGAAAGAAACTAAGCATAGACACAATAATTGAAGATCTTAAGACTGAAGCACTGGAATATCTTAATAAAAAAGAAATTACAAAAGCCGAAGGAAATATTAACGCCCTAGATGGTATAATAATGGGTGCATTTACTGATCGCAATTTTGAAGTATTCAAATTGGCTATTAAAGAGTCTGCCGAATTGGCTTTTGCAATTGAAAGATCAATAGGTGAGTTGAAGGAAAAAACGAATGAGAAAAAGTTACATGATTTATTGATGGAAAACCTTTTTGATACTGCATTAGAGGTTATCAATAATCGCCGCGCTCCTCGGATAATTGCAGAAATGCTTGGGCAAGTGGGTTCGGAAGCCATAAAAGAAAAAAGAGAAAGAACATGGAGCGTTCTTTCTCTAACAATTGATGTAATTGATAAATGGTGTACAACAAAGGAGAATGCTATTGCTTCTCTTGAGTGTGCCAAGGCTCTTCACAAAATGGCCATGAGCGCGCCACAAGATATAATTGATGGAAAACAAGAATTGATTTTTGGTGAAGGGGGACCCTATACTCTAATGATAAAATGCTTGGATCGAATATACAGGAAGCATGCAAGTAAAGATGAGTGGGCGGAATTCTATAAGAAAGACATTGACAATCTTGTAGTGTTAATACCAACTCAGATTTCTACATTTGTGTCTGGAATAAGAGCATTTCATTTATTAGATACTATGTTCGAATTTCTTGATTCATATACAAAAAGGGACGACATACGAGGAGCACGAGACTTTGAAGATACGCTATCGAAGCTTTTTGAATCGCTAAAAAAAGAAATAGTCAAAAAGGGATTTGAGAATTCCGTAGGTTTCCTTATGAGCTTGGGCAAAATTCTCGACAAGAAAAATAAAGAAATTTTAGAGAAGGAAAAGGACAACCGGAATTCACCATGGCTTGCTCTGGTCGAAGAATTCTACGATCTAATCTCTAAAATTGCCGATTTTGCAATCGAAAATAGCAATTACTTTCTCTGCTGGAAAGCCCATACTTATTATCTGTCTGCGTTTAATGAAAGCGCACTTTCCGTATCGTCTTTATTAATAATGCTAACTTCTCAGACATCTTCGATTCTGAAAACAAAACCTAATGAGTTTAATGAAGAATGGGCAACAGCTATCACATATGCGTTCAAGGTTGGAATGAAAGGTGTTATCGAAAGCAGACTAGTTAGTCCATTGACACCTATAAATTCAAAGACTATATGGATGGAGACAAAACCAGTGGCGGAAGATTTCCTTGACATTGCTACTCACAATAATTGGGAACAAGCAAAAAACAATCTTCAGGAATTTTTCAAGCTTGAGGAATTGTTCAAAAACAATCCACCCTTAGAATTCCCGCTTTAAATTTAGGCGATTGCTTCGTTTTCCTGGGGAAGCCTCGTAATGACGTTGGTGTGTTGTGGGGGCTCCCTCACCCGACGGTCTTCCAGAACGTAGCCCTCTCCCGAGGGGAGAGGGGGATGATGAAGCGCGGTTACTTGCCGTTTGTTCCGTTGGGTTTTTTGGGCGCGGCGCGCTTTTCCCGAATCTCCAGGCTCAGGTAATCGAGCGCCCATTTGAGGCCGGCGGCCAGGTCCGAAAGCGTGCGCACGTCCGCAAGCTCGACGCCCAGGTGGACGACGGTCTGCGCGACCTCGGGACGGATGCCCGTTATCACGCACTGCGCGCCCAGGAGCTTGACCGACGCCACCGTTTTCAATAAGTGGTTGGCCACCGCCGAGTCCACGCCCGAAACGCCGGTGATGTCTAAAATCGCTACTTTCGTTTGCGTGGCCGCGATGGTTGTCAGGAGCGCGTCCGTAAGGTTTTGCGAGCGCCGGGTGTCGAGCGCGCCGATGAGCGGCAGCACGAGCACGCGGTCCCAAATCTTGATGATGGGGGTGGAGAGCTCTTCAATGGCCCCGCGCTGCTTGAGGATGGTGTCAAGGCTCCTTTCCAGCTCGGCCTGTTTGGCCTCGTTCTGCTCTCGCTCGTAGACGAGCTGCTCTATCATGAAGTTGGTGGATATTTCGACGGGCGTGAAGTCGTCCTCCCCCTCCTCGCTCACCTCGACCGTTTGCGAGTAGTCGCCCGCGGTGACCGAGGCGAATATCTCCAAAAGCCGCTCCACGCGTTTGTTTGAAACCATTATCTCGTCTTGCTCCGCGTGAGAGGTGTTTTTAGATGTCGCCATTGGAGAGCCACTCCCGGGCTTCCTGTTCGGTCTTGAAGAATTTGGACTTCCTGATGTGCGGGAAGATCTTGAGCAAAAGGCTGCCCAGCACGCGCACGGTGGCCGAGGCACCGTATGCGGCAAGCTTCTGGCAGAGCACCTCGTGCGGCAGCTTGGCGAGCGCCTCCCTTGCCGCGGGTGGGATGCCCTTGAGGGCGCTCAGGTCGACGAGCAGTTCGAGGGAGTCGGTCTCTTTCGAGTACAGGGTGAGGTTCTCGTAAATCTCTGTCGCCTGGCCGGGCGTCATCTCGCCCTCGAGCTTCATGCAAAGGACCCGCGGAGGCTCGAACCTGGCGTTGGTGAAGCTGTGTGCGTAGCTGTCGTGTTCGGTGGGGGGGATGTTAGATGGTGAGTCAGGTGGTGAGTCAGGTGGTGTGTTACGGGGGGTGTTACGGGGTGTGTTACGGGTGGGCTGCATACTCGTCCTCCTCCACATGGTCGGCGCTGCCGACGTCTATCGGGTTGCCCAAGAGGGTCCGAGTATTCATGTTCATCTCCTTTTCTTTCACCGTCCTCAGAAAATCCTGCGTGCAGTCTAGATCAATTCGCGTTTTCCTTGTTATTCTTTCGTCTGTTTATGACGAAATCAAGGCGATTGAACGCCCATTTCAGCCCTTCCGAGAGGTTGGCAAGCGTCTCGACCTCAGAGAGGTCGACGCCGAGATGGACTATTGTCTGGGCCACTTCGGGCTTGATGCCCGTTATCACGCACTCGGCGCCCAGAAGCTTGACCGCGGAGACGGTTTTCAGCAAATGATTGGCCACGGCCGAGTCCACGGTCGGTACGCCGGTGATGTCTAAAATGGCCACCTTTGTTTGCGTGAACGCGATGTTCGTCAGCAAGGCCTCGGTGAGGTTCTGTGAGCGCCGCGTGTCCAGGGCGCCGATAAGGGGCAGCACGAGCACCTGATCCCATATCTTGATGATCGGGGTCGAGAGCTCCTCGATGGCCTGGCGCTGCAACTCGATGACCGAGAGCTTATCCTCAAGCTCCTCAGCGCGCTTGCGGCTTTCCGAGACTTGTGAGCCGAGGTCGGCAATGAGATAGTTCATCCCCGTCTCGACCGCGGTCAGGGTATCATCCTTTTCGGCGTTTATAGGGACCTTTACCTCGAAATCGCCCGACGCTGCAAAGGTCAGGGCTTCCTCGATGTTCTTGAGTCTTAGTTCGTAATCCTTAAGTTTTTCCTGAATGGTCATACTGAGCGCTCAACGATTCAATTGACCGAAGTTTTTTGCTCTGCAAGCCAGGTCTCGGCTTCCTGTTCGTCCTTGAAGAACCCTGTGTCCTTGGATTTACCTATGGCGGTGACGGCTATTTTCGCGAACATCCTGAGCACCGGTCTTGCGCCCATTATCGCGATCTTGCCCCATTTGACTTCCTTGGCCCTCGTGGCTATGAGCTTGCGGGTCTTGCCGTCGATGAGTTCCTGCGCAGGGTCGTCCATGAAGACGAGGAAATACTTCTGCTTATCGCCTTCGTATTTCATGAGTTCATCCACGAATCCGTTGACGTCGTTTTCATCAAATCTCTGGTAAATATCGGCTCGCAGAATACCCTTGGCATTGTCGAACCAGACCTTGTACTTCAAAGTAACCTCCTTAAAGGTTTTTGTTTCGCCTCCACCCGGCAACGGTTGCCACATTTTCCATCCTAATCTCTTAACGCCCGGCCGCCCATTGTTTCTTGGAAAGAGGTATATATTAGCGTTTTTTCTGTAATTGTCAAGTGTTTTTAAGGTTTTATTACGTATCAAGTGAAGGTTAAAAGTCACTTGACACGTAAAAGAAATTCGGTAAAATTGACTTTATAATATCTTTATTAAGACACACTCCTACATGCAGTCGGTGTTTTTGAATGGCTGTGTGGGACCGGGCGATTAAAAGAATAGAGAAATAAATCTTTTAACGCTTAAATCCTAGGAGGATTCGATGACAGCCAAGTTCAGTCTCGAATCGGAGTTCGTCCAATCCCTTAAAAAAGACATTTCCGATTTCATCAAGGCCGGAACAGAGCAAAAGGACACCGAAAAACGCTTTAACGATCTCGCCTTGCGGTTGTTCGAGTACCAGTTCAACGCGAACGTCCCTTACCAGCGCTTCTGCGCGAAGCGCGGGGTCGAGCCGGGCCAGATCAAGAAATGGGAGGAGATCCCCGCGGTACCCTCCAACGTTTTCAAGGAGATCCCTCTCGCCACCTTCCCTGCGGACCAGGCGGTAAAACTCTTCGTAAGCTCGGGCACCACCAGCCCGGACAAGCGCTCCAAGGTCTACATCGACGAAACGGGTCTCGAACTAATGGACATTTCGTTTCAGGAATCCATCCAGAACTACTTCTACAAGTCCAGGGACGAAAAGCTGCCCTCCCTGCTCGTTTCACCCTCGCCCGCAGCGTTCCCGAACAATCCCTCGCTCATGATCCACCTTTCCATCACGCTCATGAAGGGTCACTACGAAGGCGATCTCGAATACTTCATCACCCGCGAGGGGCTCGACGTTCAGGGGCTCATAAAAAGGCTGAAAGAGGTCGAGCAAGCGGGCAAGCCGGTATGGATAGGCGGTCCCACATTCGGTTTCGTCCACTTCTACGACTACTGCAAGAGCCAGGGCATCCGCTTCAAGCTTCCCGAGGGCTCGAGGATCATTGACGCGGCCGGCTACAAGGGTCAGTCCAGAAGCATGCCCAAGGAGGAGTTCCTGGCGCTCTCGAACGAGATAACGGGCATACCCTACTCCCACCTCATCAACAACTACTCGATGTCCGAGGTGCACGCCATATACGCCGACAACGTCCTCTACAACCACGTCAGGGGAATCGAGAAACCGCGTCACAAGTTCATCCCGCCCTGGACGAGGGTGGTGATAACGGACCCCGACACCCTGGAGCCGCTCCCAAAGGGGCAGGACGGCCTCATCTGCCACTACTGTCTCGCGAATCTCAATTCCGTCATGGCCATTCAGACCGACGACCTCGGTCATACAATAGAAGACGGGTTCGAGATTCTGGGACGCGCAAAGGGTGCCGAGGCGCGCGGCTGCTCGATTACGGTGGACGAGATAATAGCGGCGCAGGCCAGCTAGCCGCCCACCCGTACCCGTAACACACCTCTTGGGAATCGACCTTCGAGAGGTGTTAAGTAGCTAAAAGAGTTAATACACGCAAGGTGTTGAATCGGGAATAGTCATTTCCCGCCCATTGGGATATATCTATATCACACAGGGCATTCTCATACACCGCGCGGAGCTTCGCTTTTTGAAGTCTAAGGAAATACCACAACTCCTTCAAGGGGTTTGTCACGCGGCTTCAATCCAGGCAATTACCAGGAGGAGAGGGGTAAAACACTTCCTTTGAAGGGGAGTTTCACTCCAAACTCTTCCGGAGCGTTGCGATCTCAGACATCACCGTCTTCATTACGAAAGGCTTATAAGCAATCTCTTAGGAAACAATCTCTTTAGAAGGTTTTCCCTGCAGCGGGGGAGGGGGGAAGAGGAAATCGCCGGGGGCGGCCGTCAAGCCTTAGGTTTAGAGGGGTTCTTGTCGTTGCCGTTCGAATCTTGCTTCTTTTCGAGCCGCTTGAACGCCCACTTGAGGCCTTCGGAGAGGTTGGAGAGCGTCTCTACCTCCGAAAGATCGACGCCGAGATGAACGATTGTCTGGGCAACCTCGGGTCTTATACCCGTTATCACGCACTCGGCTCCGAGCAGCTTTACCGCGGCAACCGTCTTTAACAAATGGTTGGCCACCGCCGAGTCGACGTTTGGCACGCCGGTGATATCCATTATCGTGATCTTTGACTGCGTGTTTGCTATGTCGGTCAGAAGTGTTTCGGTCAGGCTCTGCGAGCGGCGAGTGTCCAGGGCGCCTATGAGAGGAAGCACCAGGACCTGATCCCATATCTTGATGATGGGCGTCGAGAGCTCCTCTATGGCCTCGCGCTGCTTCTCGATGAGATTAAGCTTGTCTTCAAGTTCGTCCGCGCGCTTGCGGCTCTCGTCGATTGCATCTCCCATATCGGCTATGAGAACTTTTACCCCGGTCTCGACGCCGGTCAGCGCATCATAATTCTCCTGGTCGAAGTCGAACTCGATGTCGAACTCTCCGCAGCCCGCTTTGGACAAGATTTCTTCCAGCTTCTCGAGTCTTGCGTCCAAGTCTCTTATCGGTTTTGTGGCTTCTTTAGCAGGCATCATCGACTCCTTCCGCTTTTTTTAGAACCAAGGTTCATCATTACCCCTTGCTTGCAGCCGCTTTTTTATCCAGTTCCTTCTGTCCCCTTATCCATGCAATGGCTTCTTCCTCGTCTGAGCAGAACTTGAAATCCTTGCCTCGACCTTGTGCGGACATTACTATCTGGGCAACCATGCGGATAACAGGCTTGGCGCCGAGGAGCGCCATCTTTTTGAAGTGAACCTGGTCACCTTTTTCCTTCGCGACCTTGCGCTCTTCCTTGCCGACCATTTTCTGAGCTTCGTCGAATAACCAGCCGATGACATAGCGCTGCTGTTCCGGGGTATATCTAGTGGCTTCCTTATAGAACTGCTCGAGGGACTCCACGTCGAATCTCTGGTAAATCTCTCCGCGTAAGACTCCTTCTTTTTCATCGTACCATAGCTTGAACTTTTCTGTTGCCACTGTTGCCTCCATGAGGTTTGTTTATTTACCCTCCTGTACGGGGAACAGTTTTCTCCAGCCAGCATTACCCACACATACCTGAATCTAAGAAATGCAATATAATAATGCTTTTCGGGTCTTTGTCAAGGTCTTTTTTCGAGTTAAGGGGTATTTAGAAATAGACTTGACACGTAAAAGAATTTATCTACAATGTCAATAAACAGGGCTAAAGAACGATAGTTTCCCAAAACAGCTGGTGTTTCGAGTGCGACCTCGTATGTGGGGTTGGGCGCTTGAAACGAGTTAAAGAACGTTTTATGCGTTTGATGCATGGAGGATTCAATGAACGAGAAATACGCCACCAAATCCGAATTCGTAGACACTCTCGCAAAAGATATAGGAAATTTCATTCAAAACGGGGCAGATCAGCCCGACGCCGAGAACGATAAGGTGTTCAACGATTTGTCCATGAGGCTGTTCGAGTACCAGTACAACGCGAACCCTGTCTATCAAAAGTACTGCGACAAACGCGGTGTGAAGCCCGGGATGGTGAGCGTCTGGTCTGATGTGCCAAGTGTCCCTGCGACGGCCTTCAAGGAAGTCCAGCTGCGCACGTTTCCGGAGGAGGAAACGGTGCTGTTCCTGACCAGCAGCGGAACGACCAACCCCGAGAAGCGTGCGAAGATCAGCTTCAATGAATCTATGCTTAAGATATACGATCTTGTAGGCATATGCATCAATGACAGGGGTCTGTACAAATCCGCTGACGAGAAGCTCCAGGCCATCGTGCTCGGACCCGATCCCGAACTGATGCCCAGTGTGGCGATAGGAATGCGTCAACTGAAGATAAGCGTAGACAGGCATTCGAAAGGAAAGCCTGAGTTCTTCATAAATTCAAAAGGATTCGATTTTGTCGGACTCGTGGAAAGACTGAGGCAAGTGGAGCAATCGGGCGAACCTTGCGTGATTGTCGGCGCAACGTTCGGGTATGTCCACTTTTTTGACTACTGCAACACTCAGGGTATCTCCTTCAAGCTTCCCGCTGAAAGCCGCGCCATGGACGGAGGAGGCAACAAGGGAAAAGGGAGAGAAATCTCAAAAGAGGAGTACTGGAGGTTAGGGGAAGAGGTACTAGGAATACCGCGGAGTCATCTTGTCAATCTATATGGCATGACCGAGATGCAGGCTGCATACTTCGACAACGTTTTCTACAATCATTGTAAAGGCATTTCGGAGCCTCGCTGCAAGATGATACCCCATTTTGCCAGGGTCGTGGTCGTTGATCCCGATACCCTGGAACCCTTGCCTGAGGCCGAGCGGGGTCTCTTGCGTCAGCACAGCGTGGCCAATCTCGTGACTGTACAGGCCGTTCAAACCGATGATATGGGCTTCGCAACGGGTTCCGGCTTCCAGGTCACCGGGCGCGCCCGGGATGCGGAGTCGCGCGGCTGCTCTATCGCCTACGACGAACTCATCTCGGCTCTGAAAGCGTAACCAGTAACACACCCGTCCCCCTTCGGGGGATTCTTATATGCAGCTTAAACCACAAGGAAATAACACGCCCGTCCCCCTGCGGGGCAGGGTCTGACCCTTGAGGTAAGTCTTTACCTCATAGGTCATTCTCATAATCATACGGAGCTTCGCTCCGAAATCTAAGGAAGTACCCTCAGGGCAGGGTCATTCACATTTCCGCCTGGGCCTTCGGCCCAATCAAAAGACGTAACGCACTATCCATTTAGATATGCAGGGGGGTATACAATCCAAAGTCTATGGAAATTCGTGAATGGGGGAGGGGGGGTGAATTAAACGCCTTGTGACGGCATTGCCAAAATCTCTGTGCAAGTTTTCTCTTGAGGGATGTTCCTTGCGGAATCTTCAATTTGTCTTCAGGCCGGGTCCAAAGCCGGGGACTGTCTTACGCCGGGCTTGCGCCTTTTTTGTCCTTTTCTTTCTCCGCTCTCAACCAGGTCAGGCCTTCCTCCTCGGTTTCGCAGAAGAAGAAATCCTTTTTCCTTCCTATGGCGGTTATGACCACGGTGTAGACCATGCGGATTACCGGTTTAGCGCCAATGGCTACAACCTTTTTGAAGTGCAGATCCTTGACCTTATCCTTTGCTATCTTGCGCGCCTCCTTATCGGGCATCTTTTGAGCGTCGTCGTACATCCGACCGATAAAAAAGCGCTGCTGTTCCGGGGTGTACTTGGAGACTTCTGCAAAGTACTGTTCGAGGGTTTCTACATCGAAGGTGTCATAGATTTCTGTCATAAGCACGCCCTCTTTCTCATCATACCAGAGTTTAAACTTGTCTTTCGCCATGGCAGACTCCTCGAGGTTAAGTTAATTGACCCTCCATTGTTGGGAAACCGCGCTGAGCGTTCGTCATTACCCACACATACCTGAACCTGAGAACATAATATAGTAACATTTTTTGGGTCTTTGTCAAGGGCTTTTTCAAAGTTAAGGGCTAACAAAAATTGAACTTGACACATAAAGAAAATTATCTAAAATGTTAATAGTAGGGCTGTCGAACGAAAACTTTTCCCAATACAGCTGGTGTTTCGAGAACAACCTCGTATGAGAGGTTGGGCGCTTGATACGTGACTGTAAAGCGTTTATGCCTTGATGCAAGGAGGATTATAATGAACGAGAAATACGAATCCAAATCGGAGTTCGTGGTGTCCCTCGGAAACGAAATAATGGATTTCATCAGGAATGGAGCGGCCGGGCCCGATAGCGAAATGATTTTTAACGATTTGTCCATGAGACTCTTCGAGTACCAGTACAATGCGAACATTGTCTACCGGAAGTATTGCGACAAAAAGGGTGTAAAGCCCGGGATGGTAAAAGCGTGGATGGATGTTCCTGCCGTCCCTGCCGTGGCTTTCAAGGAAGTCGAACTTCGCACGATTTCCGATGAAGAAACCGTACAGGTGCTGACGAGCAGCGGGACGTCCAACCCCGAGAAGCGCGCAAGGATCAGTCTTAACGAAACGCAGGTCAAGATACGCGAATTGAACGGTGAATATCTCAAAGATCGCGGATATTACAAATCCCCGGACGAGAAGATCCATGCCTTGCTCCTGGCGCCGGATCCGGCACTCATGCCCAGCGCGGCGGCCGGGATGAGTCAGATAAAAATTCTTATAGAAGGGCACTCTATCGGGAATCCGGAATTCTTCATTAGTCCCAAGGGATTCGATTTTAGCGCACTCGCGGAAAGACTGAAGCTTGCGGAGAAGACCGGCGAACCCGTGTTCATTGCGGGGGCCACCTTCGCGTACGTCCACTTTTTTGACTTCTGCCAGGCCCAGAACATCACCTTCAAGCTTCCAGCGGGAAGCCGCGCCATGGACGGCGGCGGCAACAAGGGAAAAGGAAGGGAACTCTCAAAGGAAGATTATCGGATGCTGGCCGAAAAGATCCTGGGCATACCCCAGAGTCACATGATCAATCACTACGGCTTGATAGAGATGGAAGCATCTTACGTAGACAACGCCTTCTACAATCACGTGAGAGGCATTTCCGAGCCGCGCGCCAAGATGATCCCGCATTTTGCAAGAGTCGTTGTCGTCGATCCTGATACACTGGTCCCTCTCGCAAAGGGCGAGAAAGGCCTGCTGCGGCAGCACAGCGTGGCCAATCTTACCACCGTTCAGGCCGTTCTTACCGACGACATGGGCTACGAGATAGGTTCAGGCTTCGAGATCACGGGACGCGCCCGGGATGCGGAATCGCGCGGCTGCTCTATAGCCTACGACGAACTGATCTCGGCGCAAAAATCGTAATCCTTACCCCTGCGGGGCATTTCCATCGGCAGCTTTAGATTAGAGGAAATAACACCCGTACCCAAAGGGCAGGGTCTGACCTATGAGGTAAGTCTTTACCTCATAGGTCATTCTCATAATCATACGAAGCTTCGCTCCGAAATCTAAGGAAATAACACATCCGTACCCCTGCGGGGCAGGGTCCGGCTCTTAAGGCGAGTGTTTACCTTGCAGGTCAGGGTCCGCACCTTGTAATAAATCTTCATCAATATAGGGCGTTTTACGGGAGGCCTTAATCTAAGGAAATGCCGAGAGGGGAGAGGTGTTACGGGTGTGTTACGGGTGTGTTACGGGTGTGTTACGGGTGACCCTTGGAATGAGTCTTCATTCCATAGGTCAGGGTCTGACCCTTGGAATGAGTCTTCATTCCATAGGTCACTCTCATTTCCGCCTGGGCCTTCGGCCCAATCAAAAGATGTAATACACCATCCATTGAGAGATACGGACCAATGTCTATGGAAATTCGTGAATGGGGGAGGGGGGGTAATTAAACGCCTTGTGACGGCATTGCCTAAATCTCTATACAAGTTTTCTCTTGAGGGATGTCCCTTGCGGATTCTTCAATTTGTCTTCGGGCCGGGTCTAAAGTCAGGGGCTGTCTTATGCCGGGCTTGCGCCTTTTTTGTCCTTTTCTTTCTCCGCCCTTATCCAGGCCAGGGCTTCCTCCTCGGTTTCGAAGTATTTGTTGTCTTTTCCCTGTCCCACTGCGGTCATCACGATGTTGGATACCATTCGGATTACCGGTTTGGCGCCGAGGTTAGCTATTATTTTGAAATGAGCGGATTTAAATTTCTCCTTGGCAACCCTGCGCGCCTCCTTGTCGGGCATTTTCTGGGCATCGCAGAATACCCAACCGATGATATAGCGCTGCTGCTCAGGGGTGAACTTAGAAACCTCATTAAAGTACTCTTCGAGTGTTTCCACATCGAATTTCTTGTAGATCTCTGACCGAAGAACCCCTTCCTTCTCATCGTACCATAGTTTGAAAGTCTTTTCTTCCATTGTTGATTCCTCCTGGAAATTCATACCTATTCACCCTGCTTATATATGGAAACCACTTTACCGGTGCGATGTTACCCACGCTTATTTTAATTATAAAGTATAGAATGATAGTACTTTTCAGGTCTTTGTCAAGGGTCTTTACGGGTCAGGGCTCTTTTGAATGGACTCGGCAGCAAAAATGTCCCGCAAGAATATCGGCAAACAACGTTTGAGAACGGGTATTTTATGCGGCAGGTACTGTCTTATTTTTGACCGGCTGCGGCTTGTCTCTCTTTCTCCTTTTCCGTTCTTATCCAGGCCAGGGCCTCTTCTTCCTTTTCGAAAAACTTGACGTCTTTTCCTCGCCCCTGGGCGGTTAATACGATGCTGGCGACCATGCGGATCACCGGTTTGGCACCCCAGATTGCCGCCTTCTTGAAGTGCACAAGCGAGGCTTTCTCTTTGCCAATCCTTCGCTCTTCCTTGCCGGGCATTTGCTGTGCATTGTCCAATATCTGACCGACGATATATTGCTGTTGTTCCGGCGTATACCTGGACATATCGGCACTGAGCTCTTCGAGGGTTTCCGCGTTGAATCTTTCGTATATTTCTCCGCGAAGCACGCCCTCCTTTTCATCGTACCAGTGCTTGAACTTCGGCGACGCCATGCTTGCCTCCTAGGGTTTTATGCTTATTAACCCTCCTGTGCCGGATTAATTAACCATTACCTGCACGAAACTGAAACTAAAGAAAACAATCCGCTAACACTTTTAAGCCGTAAATCAAAAGTTTTATTTCGATTACAGATCAATTTATACTTAATTTAGCGCCCTATGAATTCATCGGTAGAAACATATTAATAACGTACTGAAGAGCCGGGTTCTAAACGCTTGCCGCTTTCTTTTCCTTTTCTTTTTCCGCTCTAATCCATGCCAGGGCTTCTTCCTCGGTTTCGAAGTACTTGTTGTCTTTTCCTTTTCCCACGGCGGTCATCACAATGTTGGAAACCATTCGTACTATAGGTTTTGCACCCAGGTTCGCCACCTTTTTGAAATTGGCGGTCTTGAATTTCTCTTTCGCGGCCCTGCGCGCTTCCTTGTCGGGCATCTGCTGGGCATCGTCGAATATCCAGCCGATAATGTAGCGCTGCTGTTCCGGTGTAAACTTTGAAATCTCGTTGAAGTATAGTTCCAGGGATTCCACGTCGAATCTTTTGTATATCTCCGAACGAATCACCCCCTCCTTCTCATCATACCAGAGTTTAAAGTTCTTTTCCGCCATTGCAACCTCCTTGAGGTTTTTATTTGTAAACCCTCCTGTTTTGGCATCAGGATATCATATCAGCTCAGGTTTACCCACACGTAGCCATTTATAAAGTTTACAATATACTAGTACCTTTTGGGGTTTTGTCAAGGTCTTTTTTTTCGATTTAAGCGCAGCTTTAAAATGGACTTGACACGTAAGAAAAATTATCTAAAATATCAATAGCAGGGCTAAAGAACGAAAACCTTCCCATAAACAGCTGGTGTTTCGAGTGCGGCCTCGTATGAGAGGTTGGGCGCTTGAAACGAAAAGAACGTCGTATGCGTTTGTGCAAGGAGGATTCAATGAGCGAGAAATACGCTACCAAATCGGAATTCGTACAATCCCTGGCGAATGACATTCAGGATTTCATGAAAAACGGGACGCAACAATCAGATGCTACTAATGAGAAGAAGTTCAACGAGTTGTCCATGAGGCTTTTCGAGTACCAGTACAACGCTAACCCGGTCTATAAGAAATACTGCGACAAACGCGGGGTGAAGCCGGGCATGGTAAGCGAGTGGACCGATGTTCCTTCGGTTCCCGCCACGGCGTTCAAGGAGGTTGAATTCAGCACTTTTTCAAAGGAAGAAACGGTGCTTGTTTTCACGAGCAGCGGGACAACCAATCCCGAGAAGCGCTCGAGGGTCAGTTATAACGAAACGATGCTGGCGATATATGATATGTCCCTTCAATATCTGCAGGGCAGGTGCATGTACAAATCCCCTGACGAAAAGCTCCATGCGCTCATGCTCGGGCCCGATCCCGAGTTGATGCCTTCTGCGGCGATGGGAATGCGCAATCTGGTGATGCTGGCGCAGGGGCACTCAGTCGGTAAGCCTGAGTTTTTCATCACTCCTACGGGATTCGATTTCGCCTCGCTCGTTGAAAGACTGAAGAAAGCGGAGCAGTCGGGCGAACCCGTGATGATTGCAGGGGCCACCTCCGGTTACGTCTACTTATACGATTTTTGCCAGGCGCAGGGCATCTCATTCAAGCTTCCCGAGGGGAGCCGGGCGTTTGACGGCGGAGGCAACAAGGGTAAAGGGAGAGAGATTCCCAAAGACGAGTACTACAAGCTTGGAGAAAAGATACTGGGCATACCCCAGCATCATCTGGTCAACATGTACGGCTCGACCGAGGTGCAGGCGGGATACTTTGACAACGTTCTCTACAATCACTACAAGGGCGTTTCCGAGCCGCGCTACAAGGTTATCCCTCACTTTGCCAGGGTCGTCGTAGTAAATCCCGATACCCTTGAGCCTGTGCCTAAAGGCGAGCGGGGGCTGCTGCGACATCACACCGTTATCAATCTCGTGACCGTTCAGGCCGTTCTTACCGATGACGTAGGCTTCGAGATAGGCTCCGGCCTCGAGGTCACAGGCCGCGCTCAGGGTTCGGAAACGCGCGGCTGCTCTATCGCCTACGACGAACTCATCTCCGCGCAACAGGCATAGGAGGCTACTGTGTCCGAAGTCACTACACTTCCTGCGTTCTACCTGCCCGGGCTGAAAGAATCCGATTTCGCTCAGTTCGTTCCGCTCGAGTTCGGCTCGAACGGAATCAAGGTCAAGATGCACGCGCCCGTTCTCACGCCGGAACTCTTGAAGAAGACCATTGCCTCGCTGCGAAAGGCGCGCGAGGAGTACCTTGTTAAAAAACCCGTGTTCGAGATAGCCGAGACCATAGGCAAGGTTCTCGAGCTGTGGAGCGACCCTCAATACCCTCCCCGCAAGCTCGCCGAAAAGCTCCTGCCCGTCATCACCGGTTTTTCCTCACCCATGATCCAGCTCACCCTGGGGGGTATCATGTCCAGGTACTCGCCCAAAAACCTCAAGCTTCTCCTCGAGGATGAGTTCGAGGACCCGCGCGTTCTGGATGAGTTCCGGCCCCGCAAAAGAGCCGGCGGGTTCATAAGAGCCCACGGCCCCGCCCTCACCACCGTCATCCTTGCGGGTAATGCCCCGGGCATATCCATGGAGAACACCATCCTCGGTCTTTTAATGAAATCGGCCGTCCTTGCAAAATCCTCGTCCGATGAGCCGCTGTTTGCCGCGCTTTTCGCCCAGTCCATCGCGGAGATAGACCCCATGCTCGCGCAGTGCGTGGCCATGCTCCTGTGGAAGGGCGGCAGCGAGGAGATAGAGCGGCTGGCGTTCGGCCAGTCCGACGCCGTCATCGTATACGGTTCCGAGCACTCGGTCAATGAGGTTCGCAAAAGAGTCCCGCCGGGTGTCAGGCTCGTCACCTACGGCCACAAGCTGAGCTTCGGCGTTATAGGCCGCGAAGCTCTCTCCGCGGCCAAAGTAAAGGAAACGGCCGAGTACGCGGCAGTCAACGTATCAATGATGGATCAGCAGGGCTGCGTATCCCCGCACGTCTTCTACGTCGAAGAGGGGGGAGAGGCCTCCGCAAGGGAATTCGCAAGGTTTCTGGCACTCGAAATGGAGTCCTTCAACGTGCAGGTTCCGAGAGGCCAGATTTCGGGAGCCGAAGCCGCGCACATCAACTCGCTTCGTGGCTCGTACGAATTCCGCGAACTCACCAGTGACGACGTGAATCTCTTTACAAGCTCGCCCGGCACCGACTGGACGGTCATATACGAGAAGGACCCCGCCTTCGTGCCCTCATGCCTGAACCGGACGATCCGCGTGAAGCCGGTCGATGACGCGATGGACATCGTCCGCCTTGTCACGCCCATAAAGCAGTATTTGCAGACGATGGGCGCGGCGCTTCCGCGGGAAAGGCTCATGCCTCTTGCCGAGAAGATGGCCGGGTTGGGCATAGACCGCATTCCGAGGCTCGGAGCAATGGCAGGTCCCTCGCTCCTCTGGCGACACGACGGCCGTTTTAACCTTCTCGATCTGATTCGCTGGACCGGCATCGAAGAGTAACCCGTCCACCCGTACCCCTGCGGGGCATTTCCATCGGCAGCTTTAAATAAGAGGAAATAACACCCCGTAACACCCCCCCTCCGGGGATCATCTGTCAGGATGACATCAATCTTATTTACACGTTGGAACTCTAAGAGGTTTGGATTTGCGTAAAAAGGAAATCCCCCTCCGGGGGGAGGGGGGCATCAAAAGTCTTAATATCCCTGACTGTTACTTCCTGCGGCTCAGAGTATCAGGAACGCAGCTGGGACTTGGGTCTCTGATCGGCTGACTCGGAATCCTCCAGCCGCCTGAAGGCCCACTTTAAACCCTCGGAGAGGTTTGAGAGGGTCTCGACCTCCGAAAGATCCACTCCGAGATGGACTATTGTCTGGGCTACCTCGGGTCTTATACCCGTTATCACGCACTCGGCTCCGAGAAGCTTTACGGCCGCAACCGTCTTTAACAAATGGTTGGCCACCGCCGAGTCAACGTTAGGCACACCGGTGATGTCGAGTATCGTTACTTTTGACTGCGTGCCGGAGATGTCGGTCAGAAGCGTTTCAGTAAGGCTCTGCGAGCGGCGGGTGTCAAGGGTGCCTATGAGAGGGAGGACAAGAACCTGCTCCCATATTTTAAGAATCGGCGTGGAGAGCTCCTCTATGGCCTGGCGTTGCTTCTCGATTAATTCGAGCTTCTCCGCAAGCTCTTCCGCGCGTTTGCGGCTCTCGTCGATCGTGTCTCCCATATCGGTTATGAGGACTTGTATTCCGGTTTCAACGCCCGTCAGGGCATCAGGATTCTCCTCATCAAGTTCGATCTCCACGTTGAATTCGCCGCACGCCGCCTGGGAGAGAATCTCTTCCATCCTTGCGAGTCTTTCATCCAGATCCCTTATTCCTATGGATTCTTTTGGCATTATCGGCTTCCTGTGAGATTAAAATCTCACGCCTTGCTTGCCGCGGATGTTTCATCCTTGTTCTTTTGTTCTTTTAACCAGGCAACACCTTCGTTTTCGCTATCGAAGAACCTGAGGCTTTTTCCTTTTCCCACGGCGGTCAGAACTATCTTGGCAACCATGCGAAGACCCGGTTTTGCGCCCCAGATAGCGATATTACCCCACTTTATTACCTTTCCCTTCTCCGCCGCGACCTTACGGGTCTCCTTATCTACGAGTTTTTGAGCATCGTCGTTCACAAAGCAAATAACATAACGTTGCTGTTCTTCGGGATAAGTTGCCATGTCGGAAAAGAACTGTGCGGTTGCCTCCGGGTCGTATCTTTCAAGGACATTAACGTGCAGGAACCCTTCTTTTTCATCGAACCAGTGTTGAAACTTTTTTCTGTCTATCATTGAAGCCTCCTAGAAGTTTTCTTATTTGCCCTCCTGTTTGTAAAAAACTGCATTACATGTTTCTTACTGCCCACATGAACTCGAATCATAGTTACACGATATACTAATATTTTTTAGGTTTTTGTCAAGCGTCTTTTTACGGATTATGGTCTTTTGAAAAATAGACTTGACACATAAAAGAAATTTTCTAAAATGATAATACATATAAAGAATAGGGCTAAACGACGAATTCTTTCCTAAAACAGCTGGTGTTTCGATAGAGCCTCGCTTGAGGTAGGGCTCATGAAACGAGTTAAATAAAACGTCTTTTGCGTTGAAATCAAGGAGGATTCCATGAGTGCGAAATACGCTTCCGATTCTGAATTTGTTCATTCCCTTGCAAAGGATATAGAGGTTTTTATAAAAGCCGGTCCAGAACAGCCCGATACGGATAAGAAGTACAACGAATTGTCCCTGAGGCTGTTCGAGTACCAGTACAACACAAACATTCCATATCAGAAGTTCTGCGATAAACGTGGTGTTAAACCGGGCACAATAGAATCCTGGGAAAATGTTCCCGTAGTCACAACCTCCGCATTCAAGGAAGTGACATTTAGAACCTTCCCGGAGGAAGAGACGGTAATGCTTTTTACAAGCAGCGGAACAGGCAATCCGGACAAACGTTCAAAGGTCTACATGAATGAGATGGGCCTCAAGTTATTCGATTTGTCCACTCAAGCCGCAATAGGCGCCGGTCTTTACAACTCCCCGGATGAGAAGTTGCATGCATTCCTTCTTGGACCCGATCCGGAACTGACACCCGAGGCAGCCATAGTTGTACGTGGTTTGATACAGGTGGTTCAGGGTCATTACATCGGTAAACCGGAATTCTTCGTCAAGCCCACCGGATTTGATTTCCCGGGTCTTGTATCCAGACTCAAACAAGCCGAAGATTCGGGTGAACCGGTTGTGCTGGCCGGAGCGACGTTCGGATACGTTCACTTCTTCGACTACTGCCAGTCCCAGGGTCTTTCTTTCAAGCTGCCCGAGGGCAGCCGCTCTTTTGACGGCGGAGGTAACAAGGGCAAGTCGAGAGAAATCACGAGAGACGAGTACTGCCAGCTGGGAGAAAAGATACTGGGCATACCCCCGTATCTCATGGTCAACTGTTACGGAATGGTCGAGGTACCCCTGCCTTTCATGGATAACGTTTTCTACAGTCACAAAAGAGGTCTTTCCGACTCGCGCTACAAGATGATTCCTCACTGGGGAAAAACCCTTGTTGTCGATCCCGATACGCTCGTGCCTTTGCCGAAGGGCGAGCAAGGTTTGCTATGCCATCACTGCCTGGCCAATCTTGTATCCGCTCAGGCCGTTCAGACGGATGACATAGGTGTTGCAGTCGGTTCCGGGTTTAACATCCTGGGCCGCGCCAAAGGCTCGGAGGCACGCGGCTGCTCCATCGCCGTGGACGAACTCATCTCCGCGCAAAAATCGTAACCCGTACCCCTGCGGGGACCATCTGTCAGGATGAAGTCAATCCAGGGGACTTTAGTCCATCGTTATGAAATGAAATCCCCCTCCCCCCTCCGGGGAGGGGGATGCTTTTTTAGTTGAATTAACCGGCCTCGGCTTCCTCAAAACTCTCGATGCGCTCTGCCCTTCGCTCCCCTTGCGACCAGTGTCAAGAACGAGCCGTGATCGTTGGTTTGGAACCGCCTGCCTCGGACTGATCGAGCCGATTGAACGCCCACTTGAGGCCCTCCGAAAGGTTTGCAAGCGTCTCGACGTCCGAAAGATCCACGCCGAGGTGAATGATGGTCTGGGCCACGTCCGGCCTTATTCCCGTTATCACGCACTCGGCGCCCAGAAGCTTGACCGCCGTTACCGTCTTGATGAGGTGGTTGGCCACCGCCGAATCCACCGTCGGTACGCCCGTGATATCGAGTATCGCCACTCTTGTCTGAGTCGCGGCTACATCGGTCAACAGCGACTCCGTGAGTCTCTGTGAACGCCGCGTGTCTATGGCTCCTATGAGTGGCAGAACGAGCACTCGCTCCCAAATCTTTATTATCGGCGTCGAAAGCTCCTCTATCGACCGTCGCTGCTGCTCAATGAGATCGAGCTTCTGTTTCTGCTCGTATACAAGCTGCTCTGCGAGAAAGTTGACCGAGTACTCCACCGGTGTAAAATCATCCTCCTCTGAATCGTCCACCTTCAGGCGCGCACCGTACTCCCCGGTCGCTATCGAAGACATGATATCGATTACCCTGTTAAGGCGAGTCTTCGGAATCGCGATCATTTCCCTGCTTTGTTTCTCCTGCGGATTCATAGGTTCCTCCTCCGGCATTATTTACCCTCGTTAAGCCAGGTTCGCGCTTCAGGCTCGGTCTTCACGAACCTCGATTCATCTATACCCGGCAGCATTTTCAATATGAAGCCTCCAAGAATTCGCAGCTTGGTAGAGGCGCCGATAATCGCCAGTTTGGACATGACGAATTTGCTTCCCATAACGCGAAGGGTTTCCCTGGATTCGGGCGGAACGTCAGTGAGATATTTGACATCGATCGCTACCTTGATTTTATCGCCGGGCCTTACGAAATTGCTCAATTTAGCTATCAAATCCTCGACCTGTTCGGGAACCAGGTCTCCTTCAAGGTTCAAAAAGACTTTGTCCGGGGGCTCGAATAGGATCATTTCTTTCAAGGTAACCTCCTAACTTTTTGAAACCCGCGCGAACCGGGTCTCCGCGTTGAGCTTTTGTCGTTGCTGCTTCACACGTATCAATCCCTGAAATCCAGAGAAGCGCGCGAAGCGCCATCCTCTCAGGTTCCATACCTTGAAAGAAAAATGGTAAATCTTAATCGAAGATTAATTACCATTATAAAATAACCAAAACCCCTGTCAAGAGCCCCCCTCAGAGCCCTCCTCAGCTTTTCTCAGAAACCACATGACTGAAAAAGCATTGACATAGCCCAGACTGCACGGTCGAACGAAGTTCGACAAGCGACATCCGATGTCGCCGCCCTCCTCAGCCCCCCTCAGAGCCCCCCTCAGAGTTCCTTAGAGAATGCCCATTATTTGTTTGAAATGTCTCAGACGAAGTGAAGTTTTGCGTCCAAACGATAATAGTTAGGTAAAACTTCCCAGCGCCTCCGGCGCTCCTCCTTGATATATAGAAGTGGAATGGTGGAAGCGAAGGTGCTCCCGGCGTTTTTCATTCGCCGGCTTTCACTCAGCACATCTAAGAAATCATTGGCGGAGAATCCGTATGCTTGAAGAGTTTGCCCGTGGTCGGCTGAACTGGCGCCCTATGCGCATGTGTGAAACAAGCGAAATATCTGGCTGCTCTGGAACACCTCAACCCGCCTGAAATTTAAAATTTACCTTTGCGCAGATTCTGCTTTTTTGTCAGCCTTCAGCCACGCAATGGCGTCGGTCTCCTTGTCAAAGAAGCCGACAATGTCTTTCTTTCCTATCGCGACCAGGAGGATCTTTGAAACCATCCGGAGTGCAGGCTTTGCACCCCATACTGCAATCTTGCCCCAGTCGAACGTGACAGCTTCGTTGCGTAAAAGCTTGCGCGTCTCCTTGTCCGGTATTTCCTGTGCAGGCTCCGCAACGAATGCAAGAATCCTGCGCGTTTTTTCGATACCGAATTTCTCCCTGATATCCCTGAAAAAACTGTGAACGGCCGGAACATCGTACCTTTCCAAAACCCCAATGCGGAGAATGCCCTCTTTCTCGTCATACTCGGCGCTGTATTTCATAGTGTCCTCCATGTATTTCCATATCTTTTTTTGCCCTCCGCCGAGAATTTCGATAGGATATCTTTATTTTCGTGCTTGTCAACATCCCTTCGCGTCTTTTTACGGTCTAAGAAACCTGGAAATATCACCTTAAAAATATTGCCGACAGTATAATTTTATCAGAGTTATCTTTAATTTATATTGACAAGCCTTAATTGCTAACTACACTTTTATTGTATGTGAGGAGGGGGAAGTCTTCTCATTCAGAAGACTCCCTGGCGGATTTGCGGTGTATTCTGAAAAGGGCTAAGGCAAAAAACGCCAAGGAGGATTCATGTCCGATAAGTACTCCAACGATTCTGAGTTCGTGATTGATCTGAGAAAGGGTATATGGGATTTCATTGAGGGCGGCGCCGTTCAACCCGGAACGGACGACAAGTTCAACGATTTAGCTCTGCGCCTCTTCGAATACCAGTTTTCGAAGAACATCCCATATCAGAAATTCTGTGTGAAACGCGGAGTAACACCGGACAAGATAGATTCGTGGGAGCGGATTCCTGCGGTGCCCGTCAACGCCTTTAAGGAGGTGGCGCTCTGCACGTTTGCGCCCGAGGATGCCGACAAGGTATTCCTCTCTTCGGGCACCACCGATCCCGCGAAACGCTCCAAGGTGTACGTCGACAAGGAGGGGCTTCGCTTCCTTGACCTCTCCTATATACGCTCTGTCGAGGCCTATGTCTTTCCGCGTTCGGAGAAGCTTCGCTCGCTTCTCATGTTCCCGGGACCGGACGTGTTTCCTCCCGACTCCGTTTTCGTCTACGGCCCCATGAAGACGATTGCAGGTCACTACCTTGAGCCCCTCGAGTTTTTCGTAACCAAGGAAGGCTTTAACCTGCCCGGTCTCATCGAGCGCATGAAGCGCGCGGAGGCCGAGCAGGAGCCCGTGCTCGTCATGGGCGCAACCTTCGGCTGGGTTCATGTGTTCGACTTCTGCAAAGCCCAGGGCATCAAGTTCAAGCTTGCCGAGGGCTCGCGATTCCTCGACGGCGGCGGCTACAAGGGCAAGTCGCGCGAGATGACCAAGGAAGAGTACTTCAAACTCGCCGGGGAGATATCGGGTATACATCCCGCGTACCTGTTGAACAGCTACGGGATGAGTGAGAGCCAGAGCATCTTCCCCGACAATGCCTTGTACAATTATTTGAACGGCAACGAATCGGAGCCGCGCTACAAGATGACGCCCGCATGGGCGAGGGTGGTCATGGTCGATCCCGAGACGCTCGATCCCCTGCCCAAGGGCGAGAAGGGTCTCGTGAAGATATACAGCCTTTCCAACATCCATACAGTCATGGCCCTTCAGACCGACGACATCGGCCACGAGATAGGCTCCGGTTTCGAGGTGGTGGGACGCGCCATGGGTGCCGAATCCCGTGGCTGCTCCATCGCCATGGATGAGATTGTCAACGCTCAAAAGTAAAGGGTTAAAAAAATGTCTGCTCCATCAACTTTAAATTTGCCTGCTTTTTACATCCCAGGCCTTGCCAAGGCCGACCTTGGGGAATTTACCTCTCTGGAGTTCGGGTATACGGAACAAAAGGTAAGGGTGGAATCCCCTAAGCTTACGCCCGAGCTTTTGAAGAGGATAATCAAGGATATCAAGGATGCCCGCGAGAACTACCTGGTGCATCAACCCGTTCACAAGATATTGAATACAATAGATAAGGTCATGAACCTGTGGAAGGATCCTTCGTATCCACTGCGCAAGCTGGCGCAGGAGCTTCTGCCTACAATCACAGGTTTCTCCGCGTCCATGATTTCCCAGATTCTCTCGAGCTTCATGACCATGATGAACGGCGACACCCTCAAACTCCTGCTCAAGGAAGAACTGGGCGACCCGCTCGTGCTCGACGAGTTCCGTCCGCGCCAACACGCTGACGGTCTTTCACGCGCCTACGGCCCGGAACTCACGACGGCGGTTTTCGCCGGCAACGTGCCCGCGATAGCCCTCCCGAATACTATCTACGCCCTTCTCATGAAGTCGGCCATTCTCGGCAAATCATCCTCAGAGGAGCCGCTGTTCGCGACGCTCTTCGCCCAGTCAATCGCGGAAGTAGATCCCGACCTCGCCCGCTCGGTCGCAATGGTCGCTTGGAAGGGCGGCGACGAGGAGATAGAGCGCATTGCGTTCGGCGCGGCTGATGCAGTGGTCGTTTACGGCTCCGAGCACTCCGTGAACGAGGTACGAAAAAGGGTCCCCCCCGGGGTGCGTTTCATCTCCTACGGTCACAAGCTCAGCTTCGGTGTCATCGGCAGAGAGGCTCTTTCACAGGACAAGGTCAAACGTACCGCGATGCTTGCCGCAACCGACGCCTCCGTTTTTGACCAGCAGGGGTGCCTCTCTCCTCACGTCTTCTACGTCGAAGAGGGCGGCGATACTACCGCAAGGGATTTCGCCGGGCTGCTTGCCGAGGCCATGGAAACATTCAATATAGGAATACCGAGAGGTAAGATTTCCCCGGACGAAGCGGCCAACATCAACCAGCTGCGCGGTCGCTACGAGTTCAGGGAGTACTCAGACGATGGAATCGCGCTCCATACGAGTTCACCCGGCACGGACTGGACGGTCATCTTCGAGCAAGATCCCAAGTTCGAGCCCTCGTGTCTTAACAGGACAATCAGAGTGAAGCCCGTAAAGGACGTGATGGAGGTTGCCGAACTCGTGAAGCCTTTAAAGGCCTATCTTCAGACGATGGGTGCTGCGCTGCCCGAATCTCGCGTCATCCCTCTCGCGGAAGAGATGGGCAAGCTGGGTATGGACCGAATACCACCTCTCGGTCGCATGACCGCACCTTCGCTTCTCTGGCGTCATGACGGGCGGTTCAACCTTCTGGACTTCCTTCGCTGGACAGACGTAGAAAAATGACATCATAGTTGATCCTTACGAAAAATTAAAGGCCCGGTTTGCCGGGCCTTTTTTTATTGAACCTTAAAGGCGGCACCCGGATTTGAACCGGGGAATAATGGTTTTGCAGACCATCGCCTTGCCACTTGGCTATGCCGCCATATTACGAAATGTCGTCAGTTGTGAGATTGCCGGTTTTCGTCCTGAAGAGCCGTGTGTCGAAATGTGTGTCCAATTTCTGCTGGGCATCGCGCAAACGCTGGTCTTTCACGGCCAGATAGCGTGTCGTAGTCTCGATTCTCGTGTGACCAAGAAGCTTCTGAATTACACGTTCGCTCTCGCCCAGTTCCAGGAGAACGGTTCCGCACGTCCTGCGGAGATCGTGAAAGCATGCATTCATGATTCCCGCTCTTTCGAGGGCCGCTTTGAAACCCTTGTCGAATCCCTGAATGAAAGATTCACCGTTGCTTTTCGTGAAGACGTAGTCGCTCTTGCGTTCGATGTAGAGGCGTTCAAAGAGACTGCCCAGGAGCTTTCCGTTGATGCTTATCGTCCTGTTCCTGTGGGTTTTCGTGTTTCTCAGTCTAATTTCCTTTTTTTCGAGATCGACGTCCAACCACTGCAGCGTTCGAATCTCCTTGCGTCTCATTCCTGTGAGCAGGGCGGTGATAACGATAGGGCGAAGAGTTTCCGAGCACTCACCAAGCAGACGTTCAATCTCGTCTTCCGAATATACACGGTCTCTGGATTCAGATTCCCTGAGCTTCTCGACGTTCTGTATCGGCGCATAGGGGAGCCATTCCCATTGAACGGCTTTCTTGAGCGCGGAAAGCAGGAGTGTGATGTCTCTATTTATAGTCGCACCCGATTTACCTTGCATGAGTCTCTGGGATTGGAATTCTTCGATACCCTGTTGCGTGATCATCGCTATGTCTCTATCCGAACCGAAGAAAGCGAAGAGCTGTTTTGAGGATTCACGATAACGCACGAGCGTGTTATCGACTACGCGTCCGGTTTTGAAGTTCAAGTAACGCTCAAGGAGTTCCGCGAGTGTATGAGCTTCCTTTGAGGGTTTCGAATAGCCCATGAGTCCTGAGATGCCCAGTAGATTTGCAACCTCACTACTGATTTTCAAAAGAGCCTCTTCGTAATCACTCGTTTCGAGGGATTTACGATACCTTTTCCCGTCTATGTAAAAGCTCAACTGCCAGACATTCTTACGTTTGGTCAGTTGCATTTTCTTAATGCCTATTCTAGTTAGCTCAGGCCAGTTGTCAACGGTTTTTAAAGACAGCTTGTTCTTCCCTTTATACTCGATCCCTTTCTGATAGTCGGGAGGGTTCTCGGCAATCGATTGCGGTAATTCAATTTTCGAATAAACCTCTTCCTTTTGAAAGCGCACTATCCTCGAACCGTCGATACGCACTGGTTTGATTAATCCTCTCCGACCCCAGCTATATACGGTCTTCCGGGAAGTTGAGAATAGAGATGCAATCTCCTCAGCGCTAATAAACTCCGGAGGAGGCTTCGTGGTTGCTAAACGTAATGAGGAGTCAATCATGTTTCCGTCTTGAGCCATAGAGGCAGGATATAATGAATTGAAAAACCATAGACGATTTCTATCAGGAACATAATTCGCCCGATAGATCTGATAGAAACAAAATCGGGTCTCGTATTGAGATAGATGGGAGAAGGTCTTATACCCAATCTCTTTGTCTTACTTGTGCATTTCATTTGATCTCCTGGTTGTTTGAATCCTTATTACTCTTTCGAGTTTTTCTTTATTACCTGATTAAAGTTTATGTTGTCAGACCTTGAAGCGAAAAGCAGGGCGGCGAACCGCCCTGCTTATTGTATAGATTGTTTAGTTCCGACAAGGTTTCCTTTTTCGGGTGAGGATTAGGGTTAGTAGCTTCTGCTCAACGGTATCAGCAAATGTACTAGTGAACATTGTCAGATGAGTATCGAATATTGAATACGCTTTATGTGCATCGATCGGGTTCATTTCAGAATGGAGTGCCTCAAGGTAACCTGTCCTAAGACTTGTAATAAGACTTGTCAGGAGGTCCGATTCCCCATGCATTTCATTTTGAATTCCCTCAAGATCATGAATTTTGTTCTGAACCTGTAAGAACGTTTTAGCTAGCATTTCTTTCTCTTCTTTAGAATAAACGTTCTTACGATCCAACTCGCTGTAAAGTAGACCAATGACTCGTTTTAAGATCTCTATTCGATAATCAATAGTTTCAAATGTATTAGGTATTTGATCGTTGTAGAAATCCGTATCTGAATCTTCAGTCGATTGCAATATAGATTTGAGTATATTGACAGTAGGGTCTTCGCCAGATCTTTGAGGTTGAGGTTCTTTCGAAGTTTCAAGTAGACTATTAATCCTTTTTTCTCTCTCATCTGAGAGGTAGCTAGCCATCGGGCTGTATACTTTCTCATCATCCATTAGGAAGGAAAGGGCTTTTTCAAAATCAAAGTCAAGAACCTTGTTTGGGGTTTTTAGGTCAACGTTATTTCCCTCAACAACCTGTTGAGAAACGGTATTATTAGAGATCATGTAATCTCCTATAGTTTTAGTGTTATTTTTCAATTGCATCAAGCCATCGTTCGGGTCTTTAAAGCAGACTCCAATGGGATGCCTTTTTGAAGCTTGGGATTACTTATGAAAGCGTAGAAGAACAGAAGCCGCTAGAGTTTTGGGGTTTCAAAACGAAAGTCGTTTGCATGATGGAATGGATCTTTCTTAGTCAACGGGATTATTATGGAGGTACACACCTTCTTTTCCTACCCGTAGATGCAGAAATCAAGGATCAGAATCGTATTAATTCATGCGGAGTTTAGTTTTATTGTGAGGTTTTATAGATTTCCAAGATAAATGGGGAATGCAATCCAAGCTTACAATGTATAAAGCAACTTAAGGTCTGTTTTGTCTAATCGGCAAACCCAATTTGCGAACAGTTTCAACTGGAATCTCCAGGGTGAGATATTTCTGTAGTTCCCTTTTTGCAAGCTCAACATGAGTTCTTACAGTTGACTCTTTTATACCTAAATCGGAGGCTATAGTTGAGTACAGCTCACCGTTTACTTCATGTGCTATAAAACAGATCCTTCTTTTTAAAGGAAGTAGATTGATAGATTTTTCAATTATGTGTTTTAAAAGAGTTCTATCCTGAGTCCTCTTTCCCGGTTCTTCTTGGATTCTGTCTTGAAGGATGGTTTTTCCTGAGTCGATTTTACTGCGCCATTCCTTTATCAGGAGACGAATCGCGATTTTGTCCAAGTATCCTCTTTCGCCACAGAGCTGAAAATTCTTCTTCATATAGGCATACTTCCAGTAATTCTCTATAGTTTTGATGGCAATGTCTTGAGCTTCAAGTTGATTCACATACCACCCTCTTGTAAAGGCATACCCTTTTATTCTTTGGATCAAATATCTCTTATGCATTGAGTAAAGGGTATTGATGTACTGATTTTCAAAATTAGGTTTAAACTGAGGGAAAAAAGAGAGAGTAGTATTCAATTCAAGGTAACTCTCTAAATCGTTCGCGTGGGGAGGTGAAGGAATAAAAATATTAAAGGGAGTATGAACTTCCTCCTGGAGTACTTTCGCAAGAGAAGATAAACTGGATTCAGGAATTTCTAGAAATGAAATATGAAGTATTTGTGGCGCGTATTTGGGTTGATATTGTTTTACATGGTTTTTAAAAAAATGATCACAATCTTCCTGTGATTTCTTCTTCTTTGCCTTGTCGTAACTGGTTCGGCTCTTTTTTTTGCGCATAAATCCTCTTTCATGTCATTGAGGGTTGCTATTGCACTATTAATTCAAATCTAAATGTAACCAAGGATGCGAAGGGAGGCACACGACGGTATTCGGTTTCTTATTTCGCATTCCTCTTAATATCATCAGCTAATTCACTTATGATTCGAGCCTGGAGTTTGGGGTTATTTTCTATCAATAGCTTTAATTCCTCAAAAAGCATTTCAGGAGAAGGCTTCTTTCCTCTGGTCAATGTGAACTCAAATAGATCGGCAAAACAGATCCCCAGGGCTTTTACGATGCGGTTGAGTGTCGCAACACCAACGTTCCTTTGTCCTGATTCAATCTCACTTATATGCTTAAGAGCTACTTCTGATTCCTGAGACAGTTTTTCTTGAGACCATCCACGTATCTTTCTTCTCTTCCGTATCTCTGCCCCAAGTTTCTTCAAGATAATAGATTCAGTGTTTGACATAATTAAGAATAACGAAGGAGGAAGTATTCTCTATAGCTAATATGCCGCAATCTGCTTGACATTTATGGTGTATGTGCTAAAATAGTTAAAAAGGAGGAATCTTGAGAACACCACCTCCAGGAGCGCTAGAACGAGCGGAAGAGCTTGAAGAAAAGCTCATCAAATGGTGTGAAGCTGGAAAAACATATATACGAATGGCTGAAACCATTTTGTGTTCGATAGGTAATCGCGAGCAGATAAACGCTTTTATGGAAAGGCTCGAAGAATGGGAAAAAGAGTACTTTCCAGAGGAGGCAAAATGAGACGTTTGACTCTTTTATCCCTAGTAGCCAGCTTTGCTTTTGCTGGCCAGGTTTTGGTTGAAGACTACACCGAGGGCACAAAACCCATGCCCTTTACACAGGATTCAGTTCTTGCCCAGGTTGTCTTCACGCTAGATACCAATGCAATGGTTTTAGTGACAACCGGTGGAATCAGTAAAAACCCATGTGCTAGTTGGCTCAGACAGAACTCAGATTCAATCAGCATTTCAACGCTTCAGTTTATGGCCGGTCAATATTGGAGTCATGCTCGTTCACAGGTCTTGAATCTCAACAAGGGTTCATACACCATTGGGTTTCATATGCGAAACACGGATGCAGAAAACTATATGCAGAATGCCATTCTCCAAGTCCTCATCTTCTTACCGGATAAGCAGGAAGCAGTTATGGAAACTCCTACCAATCCTGGAGAAGTTCCCAAGAGCATCATCAGCACTGGAAGCCCTGTAACGATTGATGGTGTCATTGCTATATTCGATGCAACAGGTCGTAAGGTTGAGAACTGTATCTCGATAGACAGACTTGATGTTTCAAGCTTAAATGCTGGTCAATATTTTGCCACATCTGAAGGTGGGCATACAACGAGAGTGACTGTGATAAAGTAATATTGGAGGAAGCATGAGTGATGAAGAAAAGATTCCTGATGAGGTTCTTGCTAACCAAGAGATAGATAGGGTTTTCGATGGATACATTGTAGATGCTGTAAGGATTATTATTCGCAATCCCAAGAAAGCAACGGTATCGGCGCTTCAACACGACTTGGACATAGGATGGGCAAGAGCAGGACGCATCATAGACCAGCTTGAACTCATTGGAGTAGTTGCCGCGTACAATGGAAGTAAACCACGCGAAGTCCTGATACTCGACATCGATGCTGTAATATACAAGTTGAAGGAACTATCTTATCTTCTTCAAAAGAGACGAGAAGAGGAGGAACGACAACCCAAACCGGAAAGGCAACAGCAAGAGATAGAGCCATACGAGTACGATAGAAGTTCAAGAGTCAATGAAGTGGTTGCAGGTGGAATATCCTTTGCCATTGGAGCTAAACTCGGCTACGAAGCCGGAAGAGGATTAGTGCGAGCAATCTTCGGAGTCAAGAAAGACGACGATGAGAAGAAGAAGAGATGAGTACGGAACTGATTAACAAGCAGTATGGTTTTAAGGTAATATAGCTAAAGAATCTTCTTCACAATGATATATTCGTTGAGGGTCTAATATGCATAAGTATCCAACTAAAGTAGAACTAAATTGTTATATGTCGCGTGTTATAAAGACTTAACAACAAAAACCTTGTGATCATTGTGTAGTTCTGAAATTTTACGTAAAAATTGAAAGTGTTCAACGAGCAAAAAGGTGTTTTTGTTATGTAAGTTATTGTTTATGTTTATTATATACGATTTCAAGTTTTTTTTCGTTGGACACTTTTCAAAAAATACCCTTCAACGGCTATACCAATCTCCGATACAGGTTTCTTGTGCAAGTTATAAAGCTCGTAATGGTACTATGGAATTTCAATAGAACTCTTTGTCAAAACTAACCCCTAAAAGCTCCGTCAGGATGCCCCTAGAACCGCTCAGGATTGGCTCTGACGAGTTTTGTGTACAGGATTAAGTAAAAACTATGCTCAAATTTCGATATTTCTGTGTATCTGACCGTATTACTTAAAGTTAGATCTGTAATCTGGATTTGTCTCGTTCTACGTGGTCTTTTTTTGATGCCGAAATTAAGCGATATTGAATTATTTTAACATTTGTTAAAAAGCTAGGTTTTTGATTGCAACACTTTTTTACCATTTTACGTCTAATTATTATAACAGGATAAATAGATTAAAGCTTTGGCACGAAGATGCCCTAGTTATACTAACCGGAAGGAAAGAAAAATTAGTCAAATTTTGCTATAAAAATAATTCCCATAATAATTGCATATACACAAGAAGCTTGTAAGCCACTGAAAACAACGACTTGCAGATGTCTATTGGAGATAGTAAGGATTATCGTGGGAGA
>CBFGKC010000008.1:117462-125824 GCA_965649265.1 Caldifarciminota bacterium
GTGTATTGCTTCCCGTTTTTGTGGACGCGACTTCAATACATGTATCTATTCTCTTTATTGAGTTCTTCAACATGTGAGATAATGGCGACCATGTGTCCACAAGTCTAGAAATTTTTACCCCGAGGTTTTTCGAAACACGAGAACAAAGTTTGGCCAACTCGAGGAAATGGAACTCCAGATGTGTAACTTTATATCAACGTGCCCAGGAAGGGATATTTCTCCAAATAGGACGCAGTTGTTTATCCAGTGACTTGCAATCAGGTTGATACTGATCGACCAACATCCAAAACCTGGGTGAATGATCATGGTGGACTACGTGGCACAGCTCATGAATCATAACGTATCTAACAAGCGGCGCAGGGATCAAGAGTAATTTTTGATTCAGACTGATGGTCTTATCTGTTGAACAGCTGCCCCACCTGGTTCTTTGGTTGCGTATCGTAACCCCCCTGTATTTGATCCATATCTCCCCACTCAACGATTCGAACCAGGGTATGAGGTGTTTGTTTGCCTTGCGGTTGATCCAACGTCTCAGGGCGACAAGGCATAATTCATGGTCGTCCACGGCACCGGAAAGCACAAGGGTATCTTCGTGGTGTTCGGTGACGGTAATTCTTTCAGAAGCGGTCCGGCGGTATTCAATGAACCACTCCTCGTCAATCGCTTTGAGAGATACTTGCTCAGGCAGTATGCCTTGTGATTTGTTAAGGAGAAGTCTTCGCTGCTCATCAACCTTGTGTTGAGCTTTCTCAATCCACGAGCGGTGACGCTCGAGGAGTTCTGGAATGAGTGTTTGTTTGTATCCACGTGGTACAATCACGACTAGCCCTTCCTGTGGTGACATCTTGAGGCGGACGTGTCTCGCGCGAGGGCTGACTCTAATGGAGTAGTTCATTGATACCCTTCGAAGTACATATTGCCGAGTAAACTCATTCGCGGATTATATTGGCTATGGTTGACTTCACAAGTAGATTGTCCCAAGGGAATACGTCACGAATCAACTTCGAAACTTCGGAGAAACTCCTATGGTGTTTCCTGAGCAAACGTGTCAACAGACGTGAAGAGCGAACTCAATTCCACTCTGGTTCGGCGAGAGGTCATCCTATTACGAAACGAGCTGCGCTTCCATTTCTATTAGAAGATACCTCTAGTCGAGCATCAATTCTTTCCTTGAGGTCTGATACATGGGATATGATGGCAACCATACGACCACCAGTTTGAAGATCGTAGAGTGTCTGAAGGGCAAGATCTAAGGCCTCAGAATCGAGGCTCCCGAACCCTTCATCCACGAACAGGGTGTCAAGAAAAATCCCGCCAGTATAAGCCTGAACCACGTCTGCAAGCCCCAGGGCCAGCGATAGAGACGCGAGAAAGCCTTCACCCCCGGAAAGAGTAGATACAGGCCTCATCTTACCCGTGTGGGCATCGTAGACCTCAAGATCAAGCCCACCAGTGCTTCGTTTGTCTCGCTGTTCACCAGAACGCTGCAAGAGAAACCTGCCTTTACTCATTACCTTGAGTCGTCCTGAAGCTGCCGCAAGAACATCATCAAGCCTCGTAGCCAGAACAAATCGCTGGAAGGTTATCCTTTGGGCGTTCTTCCCGTTAGCTACTTCTGATATCCTGCCCATGACCTCGTAGCGTTCATCGAGCGACTTCAATTCTTTTACAATATTATTGAGCTCTTTCAGCCACTTGTCCATTTGTTTCTTTTGCTCATTTAAAGTGGTTTCTTCACGGACAGCCCTTTCAAGCTTATCTTTTGCCAAGGCTGCCTTTTCCTCAAGCGCTTTTACATCAGGTAGTTTCAAACCTTCTGTGGTTTCCTTTGCCCTGACAAACCTGTCACTCGCGGCTTTAAGGTTGCCTCCGTAGGTTTTTATTTCCACTTCCAGGGTATCTATTGCATCTTGCTCAAGTCTGACAAACTGGAATTCATCATCATCTTTGAACCCAGCCGCTTTGATCTGTGTATCAAACTTCTTGCTGACCACTTCTTCTTGCATCTCGGTCTTTTTAAGAGTGTCTGTGGCTTCTTTTAGGGTAGTCTCGGAAACAGAAAGAGCCTTAGAAGTCAGTTTAGCTATCTTCTCTGATTCTTCAAGAGCTGCCTTGAACGCGGTCAGTTCTTTCTGGGTTAAGTCCCTGCTTTTATCTACGGCTTTTGCATCTCTCAATTCTTCAGGTATGTTTCCTTCCAGATCTGCAACCAGGCTCCTTGTCCCCGCCTCGACGGCAATTGCTGCTTCAAGTTCCTTGCCCTTAGCCGTAAGAATTTCTTTTGATTGGGTTTCTGTTTTCGAAAACTCGGTTATCTCTTCTTCAAGGGAAGCGACCATAGCCTTTGCCTTCTCTGCTCTTTGCTTCGCTTCCTTTGCCTGTTTGATCTCTTCCTCAAGAATGGAGATATCTACATCCTTCAGTTTTTCGAGATCATCCTCTAGTGTGCTTACCTTGGATTCTAGCTTTGTCGAGTTGGTCTTCGTCCTGGATTCTTCATCCTGAGCCTTCTTGAGATTCTTTTCAAGCTCCTTGGTCGCTTCACGTTTAGCATTGATCTCAGCTTCACTCGGAAGGGTCTTATCGTAATGAGCAGGTGCAGGATGGTCGGTCGAGCCACAAACAGGACAGGGTTTTCCCTTAGTAAGCTTTTGAGCGAGGACGCTTGCCTGGCCTTTTAACCATTTCCCTTCCAGGGATTCTAAGGCATTACGCTCCTTGTCCAACGCCTTTTCAATTCTGGAAAGTTCCTTGGCCGCCTTATCGTACTCCTTCCGGACAGTCAGAAGCTTTTCCTTGAGTTCCTCAAGATTCTTCCTCTTTTTGCAGACACCTTCGGCGTCTTCAAGTGCTTTATTTGCACCATCGAGTTTTGCGGCTTGCTTCTCAGCATCAAGTAGAGCTTTATTCGCCTTCTTAAGCTTCGCATCGCAGTCATCCCTTGTCTTCTGAACGGCATCTCGTTCCGCTGTGATCCTTTTTACACCTTTCTCAGCCTCCACCAATGCAGTGCGAGATGCAGCGAGCTTTCCTACCTTTACCTTGAGCTCATCAAGTTGGTTGATCCGCCTGGCAAGTGTTTCCCGTTCCGGTTCCCTTTCCTTTTCTTTTTTTAAGTTGCGTTCCGCTTCCTCGTTAGCCTCACGAACGCTCTTTAGATTCTCGTTAGCTTCATCAAGCCTTTTTCCTGCTTGTCTGGTTTCTTTTCTACGATCATTCAATACAGATTCGATCTCTATTATAGGCAGTGCCTTACGGGCCTTCTCCAGTGTAACACCCTTGATCTTAAACTCGTCGGCTCTTGCCTCAAGTGCTTTCAATGCAGCTTCAGCCTCGTCCTTTTCTTTGAGTATAGTTATAGTTTGCTTTGCCTCGTTTAGTTCGTTCTGCGCGTTAGTGTCTTCTTTGCGACATTGTTCTATTTCCTTTTGAAAATCTTGACTCTTAGCCTCTAAAGTTTTCCGGCGTTCGGCCAACTCTTCCGCTGAAGTTACCTCGACATTCTTGAGACAAATCTCACGACGCTCTGTTGCATGTTTCCTTTCATCCTCTATTTCCTTTGCTCGCTCCTTCAACGACTCCTGTATCTCGCGATAGATCTCCGTCTGGAATAAAATCTCGAGTATCTTCTCCCTCTCGTCCGACTTGGCTTCCAGGAATTTCTGGAAATCACCCTGGGGCAACATAACAACCTGCCGAAACTGTTCGCTTTCGAATCCAAGTATCTCCACTATCTTTTTAGTAACCTCGGTGAATTGCGCTTCGATGACGCTACCCTCTACGGAATCGTCTTCGATACCGGTACGTTTCCACAAAGTAGCCCTCGGTTTTTCCGTCGTTGACCCTTCACCTTTCTTCCTCGGTCTCTCCTGCTCAGGACTGCGTGTTATCCTGTATTGCTCGCGACCTATTGAAAAATCGAATGTCACCTCGGTCAAAACATCGGGATGTGCATGATCACTCCGCATTAGTTTACCTGTGCGTCCAACGCCGGAAGTGTCGCCATAAAGCGCAAAGCATATACCGTCAAGGATGCTCGTTTTGCCTGCCCCAGTAGGTCCGTGTATCAAAAAGAAAGTCCTTTTTCCCAGCTTCCTGAAGTCAATTACTTGTTCATCCGCGTATGGACCAAATGCACGAAGTACAAGTCTAATTGGACGCATAACTAGCTACTCCTCTCCTTGTGACGAATCTCGTCAACCACCGACTCAAATGCCTTTCTCTGTGCTTCTGTAAGCTCCTCGCCTGTAACCTGGGAAAAGAAAGAAGCAAAGAGCTCGACGTCACCAATCTTACGGTGATCCAGAGCTGCGACCCTACCAGTCATCTCGAAAAATGGTCGTACTATATTCAACGCATTCGGATAAACCTCTCTAAGCTGAAGCATGGCATCAAGAATCGCACCTTTATCAAGGAGTTCAGCCTGTATGTAGTCCTCGGGATTTTCTCCTTCTGCTGGTCCCTTAAGAATGTCTTTAAAATAGCCCTTGACTACCCTTACATCCCTGGAAGCCTTCAACGGGATCCTTTCAATGGAGCAACAGCCACTGGCGTCCATCTCAACCATGGTTACTGATTTGTTTTGTGAAGCCTCTGAGAATGAATACTTCATAAGTGAACCGGGATAGATAAACGTGTCCTTACCTGCCTTCTGAGGTCTGTGTAGATGACCTAGGGCAACATAGTTAAACCCGTCAAAGATGGAGGATTCTACGGTGTTAGTCCCGCCACTGGACAGCACTCGCTCAGATTCGCTTTCTTCACCACCCACAACGAAGGCATGAGCCATGAGGATGGATCTGTTGCCTTGCGGATGCTTGTCAACTATACTATCAATGATGACCTTCAAAGCGCTGGCAGGGTCGGTTGCAGTTTCATCCTTGAATTTCTCCCTGACCACTGCTGACTCTGCGTATGGTACGGCGTAGATAAAGACAGGCCCGTGTTTGTCTTTTATGATTACTGGGCTAATGGTCGATTCTATGCTACCAAAGATATGAAGATTTTGCTCTTCTAACAATTTGGACGCAAACTCAAGACGCTCAGGCCCGTCGTGGTTTCCAGCAATGATGATCATCGGAACCTTAAGGCCGTGGACAATTTCAGATACGACATCATCCAAAAGCTTCACTGCTTCAGGTGGAGGCACGGAGCGGTCGTAGATATCGCCAGAAACGAGTAAGGCATCTGGTTTGGCTTCCTTGATAACATCAACCAACTGGCCGAGCACTAAGGCCTGATCATCTGTAAAGTGAACACCATAGAGGATCTTGCCAAGATGCCAGTCAGCGGTGTGGAGGAATCTCATCTTAATACTTTTCTTTGTAATTTTGTATCTTCAAAAATCATGTTCCTTTAGTGTTCTCCTCGCTGTGATGTTCGTATTTCAAACACCCTTTTTTACATGCAATAACGCCTTGGGGATGAGATGCTTCCTCGACAAACATATTGCAGGAAGCACAATACACCTTAGGATACAAGTTAACTATAGGATTAACGAATTGCATTACTTCGTTTCGCGATAGTTCTTTAGCTGCTTGGTTTAAATGAATCAGCCAATTTCTTTCTGTAATCGTATTATTTAATTCCTTTACTTCAGACTGAATTGTGTCCCAAAGTGCTTTGAACTTCTTCTCACAGGATGATACAAACTTAGGCCATATATCACCTATATCGTAACGTTCATCGGGTTTAGCAGGAACAGCCAATTTTAGCGAATATCTCAGACCTTGAAGCATCTCCTCTAAAATGAGTGTTGCTGGATGAACAAGATCCATATGGGGCACACCATCTTTAATATCTGTACAAAGCTTTTCGTAGTCTCTGACCATGTCAGAAATCTTTGGGCCATCTTCTTTTGACCAATCTGTTATCTTCAAGTTCACAAATTCCATATGCTTGTTTGTTCTTTTTTGAATATGCATCAACCAATCGAACCATAGCCTGTTGTGTGTAGTAATGATTAATTGACTTTCTTTAGAGATCTTAGTGAGAAGATATTCGGCAACTCGTTCTCGGTGTGGAGCATCTACAGAGGTTAGTACGTCATCAAGGACGATAACGTTCAAACAAGGATCAAGTTGATAATTCCTCTCTCTTAAAGCTAGAAAAATCGCCAACCCGAGTGTATCTAAATGAGATTCACTATACAATCCACGAGGGTCTTCCCCTTTACGATTATCATAATCGGAAACTAGTTGAGTACTTCCTCGACCGGATTCTTTCATTGTTAAGCTACACCCACCAACTGCCTCATCGGGGTGGAAGTACGAGTAAATGCTGTTTATTGAGTCTTCAATCGATTTGAAAATCTCTGTACAGGCCTGTTTTCTGGCAGCAACAGCGGTGTCGTAAAGCTGGTTAGCTCTAACTACTAAAGTATTAGTACTCTTCATATCTGATCGAAGTTTCTCAAGCTCTGGGTAATCATTAATACAGCTCTTGCATCTGACTACGGCCTGAAACTCTTTTGGTTGCTTCGATGCAAGATAGATATCAGTTAATTTTTTAGCATTCTGCATATCAAATTCTCGATAACTTGTACATGCTGCTTCAAGAGCATCTTGAGCATGACATCTTCCTTTCTCCCCTAAAAGGTCAAGTATGATATTACATTGCATATTTGAAACACCGTACGGCCATTCCTTTTCTGGCAAATCTGCTTCTTTCCACTTGCCGAAAGCTATTGTATATGTTCGGACCCCTTCTTTAAGTTTAGTCCTTAGAGCTTCGGTAACATCATTCGCTTCGAGTCGAGCTCGTGTGACAAACTTGTTTTGAGAAAGACGTTCTTCAATTCTTGCAAATAAAGCTGCGGCATCAATGGGTTGCTCACAAAGTGGACATATCTTAAGTTCATCTTCCTTAATCCATTCCTTACCTTGAGTCAACACATCTTCGTAGAACTTACTCTTAACCTTTGATTCTTCATCTATACACTTTTGATTTTTGGTTAGAAGATCAATGATTTCGACCTCAGTTGGCAATGTAATACGATAATTATCAAGTTTCACCCTAGCTTCTTCAATTGGATTCAAAAGAGGTGCGGATTCGTCAGTTTCAGTCAACGACCTACTTAACTTATTCCACGTTTTGGAGATATCAAGCCAAGAATCGGCAGCTGGTAGCTGAGCAAGTTTTAAGGATTCGTTGAGGGCCTCTAAAAGAGTATCGTGATTTACTTGGTTATCTTCAGGTAAATCGAAGCTAGAGAGGATCTGCTTTTCAAGTAGTTTGATTCTCTCATGCAAGTTCACCAAGCGTCTCTCGGATTCTTCCTTAACATCCTTTAACAACTGTTCAAACTTTTCAAATTCATCTAAAGCAAGAAATGGGCGTATTATCTGATAACGTTCACTATCTTTAACGTCAATGAATAAAAGGAGATAATTTCTTCTGAGAATGAAAGTTCCATCAGCGGCAGCTTTCAGAAATTCCTTTACTCCCTCAGAATTTCCATTGACCTCTTCACCTGTATCTACAAAGTATTCTCCTTTGTTGTCCGATAACGTCACAACTGCCAATCGCTCCTGTAATTTACATCTTGTATGAGTAGCATGTCGTTTTATTGATAGGGCTTGGTGCTCCGAAAAACGTTTAATATTCCCAGTTAAAGCGAATTCAAGAGCCTCAATAAAAGAGCTTTTGCCATAACCATTGTCACCGAATAGAAGAAGATTCTTCCCATCGAGAGTTAGTCTTTTCTCCTCTCTAATGCCTCGAAAACATTTGGCACGAATCTCCTTAATTTTCAGCATCAGAATCATCCTTTGGAATAAGAAGTTCTATGACTTCTTCAACTTGAGGCATCTTTAGAGTTTTGACTAAACTTTGAAGGGTAGAAATATTTTGCTTTTCTAATCCTTGGATAGTCTCCGCTTTTTCGAAGAACAATTGGAAAGCTCTATCGTTGGCTGTAAAACTTTTTGCTTCCTGCCCCCGCATTTCAGGTCTTACCTCATTCATTCTAGCCCATCCTTTGATCGGATACTTACATAGCACAAAATAAACCGTTTTTTACGTCTTATGATAAAGCATAATGCGATTTATGAACTTGTCAAGCCCAACAAAACATTGCTTGGTTTGTGTGTATCTTGAAGACGAAAGCTTTCAATTCCACTATGGTGCGATGAGAGGGCCTATGACCTGCGACGGCCAAGACCTTGCGCCTTTGTCTTTCAATTCCACTATGGTGCGATGAGAGGGATTGGGGTTGGCTAGGCTACGTGGGGACTGCGCTCCTCTTTCAATTCCACTATGGTGCGATGAGAGGCCCCGAGCCCAAGACGCGTCGGTTCCGCAATCAATATCCTTTCAATTCCACTATGGTGCGATGAGAGGAACGATTTCCTTGAATCATACC
>CBFGKC010000009.1:0-118868 GCA_965649265.1 Caldifarciminota bacterium
TATCTTCCGAACTCCGCCTATCTCGTTTACGGCCCAGCCCTTAAAGCAAAGGAACTCCTGGCTCAGGGCTCAATTGACTGGTTCGGAGATTACCTTCCACAAGACAAGATTGACCCGGTTCTTCTCGATAAAACCGGTGAAACCCGCGTTGTAATTATGCTCTTCCCGCAAACCGATCTTTCCCAGGTTGCATACGCCCTCGAAAACATGGGGGCCGAGATTCTGAGGACTAATGAGAATGAATGGAACGGCAAGATAATTGCAAGCATGAACACCCGGGACATCTTTAAGGCAGCTTCCATTGACGGTATTCGCTGGATCGAGCCCGATTATGAGGTTGTTCTTCTTAACAACCGCGCACAGTGGGTGGTACAAACCTGGAAGAACGAAAACCGTCACATATGGGATAAGGGATTGCACGGCGAAGGGGTTATAACCTCGACTTGCGACTCCGGAGTCAATACCAACCACGTCATGTTCAAGGACTCCACGGTAGATATCACGACGTGGGGCGATTATCCGACTCATCGAAAAGTTATTGCCTACAAGCCGACGAATACATCCGTCTCCTTCGGCGATGTCGGCGGAATGATAGGCTTTCACGGCACGCATACGGCTTGTTCAGTTTGCGGAGACGACTCTTACTGGCAGAAAGGGTCTTCTTACGACGGAATGGCTCCCAAGGCAAAATTGTACTTCATGGACTTCGACGGTTCATACTCGGGAATCGCCATGGACTACCGCGATATTTTCAAGCTCCCGTATTACGGAAACACCGCAGGCAAGGCAAAGTTCATTTCGAACAGCTGGGGGCAGGGAACAGGGTATACGACGCATTCATGGGAATCCGATCAGTTCATGTGGGAACATCCGGAGTTTCTGCTGCTCTTCTCCGCCGGAAACGAATACACCGTTTTGCGTTCACCCGGAACGGCCAAAAACATGGTTACGGTCGGAGCGACAGGCAATGCCGAAAGCGCAAGTTACCCCGCCGACTTTTCAAGTGCCGGCCCTGCGCCTGATGGAAGAGTAAAACCCGATATAATGGCACCCGGTCAGAACATATTTTCGGCGGACGGCGGAGGAACCGAAGGATACAAGTCATTGGATGGCACAAGCATGGCTTGCCCTATCGTTGCAGGAGCCACCGCCCTGATAGTCCAGTATCTACGCGAAGGCTGGTATCCTACAGGAAATCCCGTTCCCGCAGACTCCATTGAGCCGTCTGCAGCCCTTCTTAAGGCAATGCTTTTGGCCTCAACCGAAACCGATTTTTACAACATGCCTATCCCCCATTCAAAAATCGGGTGGGGACGTGTGGATCTTGATTCAGTCCTCTATTTCGAAAACGATAAGCGCAAACTCTTCCTTATCGACGACGATCAGGGACTTTCAACAGGCGATTACGTAAGTTTTGAGATAGGAGTTGCCTCCGAATCATGGCCGCTGCGAGTGGCGCTTGTCTGGACCGACGCACCACCCGAGCTCTCGGCCTCGACTCAACTTGTAAATAATCTTGACCTTGAGGTTATTTCTCCCACCGGCAAGATCTACCTTGGAAACAACTTCGAGAATAATTATTCCATAACCGGCGGCGCGGCGGACACAAGGAACGTCGTCGAGATGGTTCGCATGCAAAAACCATCTGCCGGAACGTGGTCGGTCCGCATCAAGGCCCAGGAGATCCCCGACGGGCCTCAACCTTACGCCCTCGTGGTCACGGGAAACATGGAGTATCACAATGTAAATCTGGCGTCCTCGGGAATGTGGATAGACGATTCACAGTCTCCTGCACCCAACGGCGGACTCGATCCCGGGGAATCGGTAATCCTTCACCCCCAAATCGTAAATAACGGGGATTACAGCGCGGAAAACGTTCAGGGGACTTTAACGACAACCGAAAAAGCAATCACAATTTCGGAAGATGAGGCGACGTACGGAACCATTGAAGCGCAGGCAAAATCTTACGGTTCGGGCTTCAGCATTAAGGCATCCAGCACCCTTTCAGCAAATAAGGAAGTCCCGTTCACTCTTGAAGTCGAGGCAAATGACGGCGGATACATCGGAATCCTTGAATACCCGGTGATTATCTCACTCGGTGTGGATGAGAATGAACCAAAACCCGTGCTCTCCCTGGAAATCTCACGCACTCTGTATAAGAGCGACGTAGACGTAAAACTTATCCTGCCCAAATCCGGCCCAGTACGTCTGGACATGTTCGATAACACAGGCCGACTGGTCAAGACATTACTCGACGAAGCAAACGTGACAGCCGGAACAAAACAATACAATTTCTCCACTAACGATGCTTCAGGACATCCATTATCCAGCGGAGTATATTTCTTCCGCTTGAAAACAACCGACAAGGAGTTATTATGCAAGGGTTTAAAACTAAATTAACGTCTGCTTTAAATATTAAACCCGTCGGGTTCCTGTTGTTCCTGTTCCTTCCTTTTGGATTCACGGCGGCCCAGACACTTTATCCTGACGCCCGGATCGAGGAAACTTCAACACTCATTTGCAGCGACCCGACCGTGATACATCTGCCTTGCGGAATAGAACTGGACACTCGCGCACCCGAAGTTAAGTTGCCTTCTGCGCTGACACTTTCAAATCCTCAAGAGGGTCTTGGAACCTATATAGTTCAGTTCGACGGACCCATATATGAAGAGGAACGCGCCGCTCTCGAACAAGCGGGAACAGTCATTGACGGCTACATTCCGAACTATGCTTATATAGTAAGAATGAATGAAGAAACAAGAGAACAGGCTTCGAGGCTTCCTTTTGTTATCTGGATAGGCGACTACCAGCCCGGCTTCAAACTCTGCCGGGATATACACCTCGAAGAAACCACACCGCAGGAGATGGATATTATCCTTTACCCCGGAATCGGCGTAGAGTCGTTTAGAGCATGCGTTGAAAGCGCGGGTGGACAAATGATAGGCGGCCAAGCCGGCGAGTGGGAAACCGTCGTTCGCGCCGTTGTCGCTCCCGATCGTTTGACCTCGGTTCTCTGTGATTCAAGGGTAAAATGGATAGAACCCTATTACCAATCTTATTTTTACAACGGCAGCGCCCAGTGGGTCATTCAAACCAACAAACTCAACGACAGACGTATATGGGATATGGGACTCAAGGGGGAGGGGCAAATCATCAATATCCTCGATTCCGGTGTCCGCACCACTCACAATTTCTTCCGTGATCCCAACGTCGCCATAAACGATTTCGGCGATTATCCCACCCATCGCAAGATCATTTCATATCAGAAAACAGGCGCGACACAGCCGACTTTCGGGGATGACCTCTCTATAGGCCACGGAACACATACATCAGGCTCCGCTCTTGGCAATGACGAGCCCGTCGGAGGCACAAGCACCAATACAGGCATGGCACCGGAAGCCAAGTTGTATTTTCTTGACGGCGGATCAAGCAGCTACCCCGGGGTGGTATTTATCGGTTTCGACCTTGAATCGAATCTCACGCGAGCGTATTCGGGCGGCGCACGCATAAGCTCCCACTCATGGGGAAATCAAACAACAAGAGCCTACAACTCATACTGTCAACAAGCCGACAGGGCAATGTGGAACCATGACGATTTCCTCGTAGTGGTCTCGGCAGGCAATCTTGACCAGGGCCAGTACACAGGCTCACCTGGTAATGCCAAGGACGTAATATGCGTGGGCGCTTGTCAGAATGGAGCCTTTGCGAAAATGTTCGCAAGCGACATCAGTTCATCCGGTCCTTCAGGTGACGGGCGCATTCGTCCTGATCTTCTCGCGCCCGGTAAGGATATTATGTCGGCGTCGAGTACGGCAGATGCGGCGGAAAAAACCATGAGCGGTACGAGCATGTCCTGCCCAATCATCGCAGGAAGCGTGGCCCTGGTCCGCCAGTACTTTACCGAAGGATGGTATCCGACGGGAACACCGACCGCTTCAAATAAAACCACCCCTTCGGGAGCGCTTCTCAAGGCGATGATGATAAACTCCGTAGAGACCGATTACTTCGGCAGACCTGTCCCGGATACCCTTGTAGGCTGGGGCCGACCCAAATTAGATAACGTCCTCTATTTCCCGAACGACTCCCTCAAGCTTTGGCTCGTAGATTATTCGGCAGGTCTTCAGACCGGCAAGGAATACGTCAAGGAAATTACGCTGGTGGCAAACAAAAAACCTCTTCGCGTAACTCTTGTCTGGACCGATTATCCCGCGCAATCAAATGCATCCCCCGCCCTTGTTAACGATTTAAATCTCGAGGTTACGTCACCAACAGGAAAGATATATATGGGCAATAACTTTGCCAACAAGGTCTCCGTGACCGGAGGCAGCTTTGATTCCAAAAATCCCGTAGAAAACGTTTTTCTTACCTCGCCTGAAATAGGGAAATGGACGGTTAAAGTAAAAGCCAATAACGTACCCTCCGGTCCTCAAAAATTCGCGCTCGTCATTACCTCGGACGCGAACTCCGGTGTCGAAGAAACCGAAACCATTCCACAAAACAACGCTCTTGTGATCACTGAACAATTTCCGGACCGGACATTCTCAGTCGGATTTTATATGCCGCAAAACGGCTTCGCTCGAATCGAGATGTTTGACGCCTCGGGTCGCCTGGTTAAATCTCTCCTGAGAGACGGGGGGCTTTCGAGCGGTAACAAGAAATACATTTTCGATACGAATGACAGGACTGGACGAAAGCTGCCTAAAGGAGTATACTTCATAAAGGTTGAAACTCCTTTTATCAGGCAGACTGCAAAACTGCTGGTTTTGAACTGACGAAACGCATGACCGCGTTTCTACAAGAATGACAAGGCGAATGATATTCGCCTTGAATAACAAACTAAGCCTAGGAGGAAGCAAATGAAGCAGTTGTTTGCTGCTTTAGTGTTGCCGTTTATGCTCTTGGCGGCAGAGGAACCGCTTATCAACGGACAAGTCGTTCCCGCGGCAACGTATCTTTACGAAAATCCCTCGACTATTTATCTCCCCTGCGGGATAAATCTCGATACGAAAAAAGCGCAAGACAATCTCCCATCCAACCTGATGCTTTCTAAAGAACAGGAAGGAACAGGGACTTATCTCGTTCACTTTGACGGTCCGATATACTCCCACGAGCGCGAAGCTCTTGTGCAGCAGGGCGTCATCATTGAAGATTACCTTCCCAACTATGCCTATATAGTTAGAATGGATAAATCAGTTCTTTCAAAGGTTTCCACTCTCCCGGGCGTTGACTGGGTAGGCGCATACCAGCCGGGTTACAAGATCTGCTCCGAATTGAATCTCTCAAGCAAAATCCCGGAAAAGCTGGTGGTGATTCTTTATCCGGGTACTGACGCCGAATCCATTCGCAGAACGGTCGAATCACTTGGCGGAACCATGCTCGAATGGCAGGCCACAAAGTGGTCAACAACCGTTTACGTGAATCTGGCTCCCGAAAAGGTTGGGGCGTTAGTCCAATTGCAGGAAATCAAATGGATAGAGCCTTTCCACCAGATGTACATCCTTAACGGCCAGGCTCAATGGGTAATTCAAACCTGGGAAAGCGGAAACAGGAAAATCTGGGACAAGGGACTCAAGGGTCAGGGTCAGATACTAGCCAATCTTGATTCCGGCGTTCGCACGTCTCACAACTTTTTCAGGGATCCGTCGGTTTCGATTACCACATGGGGCGACTATCCCACCCACCGAAAGATAATTGCTTACAAAAAACCTTTCGTGGAAGAAGGCGATGTTGCCGCCACTTTTGGTGACGAGAACGGACACGGCACTCACACGGCAGGTTCGGTGACCGGAAACGATAAACCTGTGAGCGGTTCAAGCGTCAATATAGGAATGGCTCCCGAATCCAAGTTTTACGTGCTCGACGGCGGCGGCGGCGGAACAGGAATCGCACACGCGGTAAGTCTTGAATACAGCTTGACCCTTGCTTATTTTGGAAACAGTGCTGGCGGTGCGCGCATCATCTCAAACTCATGGGGTAACCAGGCAACTAAACTTTATGATGCGAGCTGTAAAGAATCGGACCAGACCATGTGGGATTACCCCGACTATCTGGTTTGTTTTGCCGCCGGTAATACCGATCAGGCTCAGAACACGGGCTCTCCCGGTAATGCTAAAAACGTGCTTTGCGTCGGCGCATGCATGAACGGAGCTTCGGCATCAATCGCATCCTCTGTAAGTTCCATGGGACCTCCAGCTGACGGCAGAGTCAGACCTGACATCGTTACCCCAGGTCAAAACGTCACGTCCGCATATTTCGCTTCGGATGACGGGGAAATTTCTTTCGACGGCACAAGCATGGCAACCCCTATCGCCGCAGGCAATGCAGGATTGATCAGACAGTATTTCACCGAAGGATGGTATCCGAGCGGAGCTCCGCAGAACTCGCAAAAATTCACGCCCTCGGCTGCGCTTCTCAAGGCGATGATGATCAACTCCGTAGAGAAGGACTATTCGGTAAACCCTGTCCCCTCAATGAAGGTTGGGTGGGGAAGACCGAATCTTGATAACGTCCTTTTCTTCACGGGCGACACCAGAAACCTGGCGATTATCGATTTCGACGAGGGTCTCGAAACAGGCTACCAGTTTCTCGGTGAAATATACGTTGAGAATTCGGACGAACCGCTGCGCATCACCGTAAACTGGACCGATTATCCAGGCGCGGAAAACGCCAATCCCGCCCTCGTAAACGATCTTAACTTGCAGGTGGAATCACCCAGCGGCAAGATCTACAAAGGAAACAATTTTTCAAGCAACGCCTCAGCCGAAGGCGGAAGCTTTGACACAAAGAATCCTACCGAAAACGTATTCATTGACGCACCAGAAAAAGGTACGTGGACGATACACGTAATAGCCAACAACGTTCCACAAGGTCCCCAGCCTTTTGCCCTGGTGGTTAGCGCGGATCTGGTTTCGCTTATCACTTCGGCCTCCATAAACGGCATCGTTGTGGACGACGACGGGCAATCAAACCCCGACGGAAATCTTGATCCCGGTGAGAACGTAACTCTGTACGTCGGAATAAAAAATGCCGGCAGCGGCGCTCTCTCTAACGTTCAAGCCACCCTCTCCTCAACCTCCTCCGGGATACAGATAACGGACAACACCGCCACCTACGGAACCATTAATCCCGATGCCACGGCAAACGGCGATGGATTCAAGGTGAACGTCCTCTCCTCGGCAACCATCGGCTCCTTCGCCGAGTTCACATTGACCTTGTCTTCTACCGAGCTTTCGGGTGATCTTGGAGCATTTGAATTGATGATAGGCACACCCAGGTACGACTGGGTCAACCACGACGTCGGCAACGTGAAATTAACCGTTACTCCTCAAGGCTCCATCGGCGCCACCTCTCCCCCGGGTACGACAGGAAGTCTCGGCGATGGTTTCCGTTACCCCAAAAACGATCCTGACACATGGCTCTACTACTCATGTTTCGCCGCAGGCAACTCTTCGACATACATCAATGACCGCTTCTACGGCGACGATGCCAATTACACCAATGCCAAAGACTGGAAGGTCACAACGACGCCCGACGGCAGGGTAATTATAGGAAGACACGAGTATTCCGATCAGGACAGCAAAGCAATATATGACGATTCCGGCAATTCGAACAAGAAAGGCCTGAAGATTACCCAGTACGGTTACGCCTGGAAAGATAAAGATTATGTGGCTCTTAAATTCGTCCTCGAAAACACCAGCGGTTCAGCACTGAATAACATGTATGCAGGCGTCATTGCCGATTACGACATGGGCACACGTTCAGACTCAAATAAAGTCGGCACCGACCAATCACTCAATCTGGCATACGTAAAACAGGCCTCGACGGACAATCCTCACGTCGGCATAAAGTTACTAAAGGGCAACAAGGCCAACGTGAGTTGTCTTGAGAATCCCGTTTACGTTTACAGCGGTTCAACTCACGTGTGGGACGAAGCTACTTGCTTCAAATTCATAAAGGGCGACATCAGCGTCCCGAACTCCGCTACAATTACCGACTGGTCCGTAGTCACTTCTGCAGGTCCGTTTAATCTGGCTTCAGGCGGAACCGATACCGTTGCCTTTGCTTTTCTTGCAGGCGACAATCTTACCGACCTGAAAGCAAACGCTACCGATGCACAGGCCACATGGGACGGCCTGGATTTCTTTGCGGTGACTGAAGGCCCGGAAGGTCCGGAACCACTTGATCTTACACTGACTCCTGGACTCATAACCGGCCGAGGATCGATATGCTTCTCGATTCCCAAATCGGCTAACGTCCGCCTCGACGTTTTTGATCTTGCAGGACGTCACGTCAACACACTCGTGAACGGCAACCTGAATGCCGGCCAGCACGAGATATTCTGGAACGGCCGCGACGGCAAAGGAACCCAGATATCGAACGGCGTTTACTTCATAGTTCTCAACACCCCGGACGGAACCGTAGTCGGCAAAACCGTGATTATCAAGTAACACAAATGCAATTTTGACCTTGAGGGGGCCCCAGGCCCCCTCTTTTATTACACGAAGGGATTGATAAAAGGCTCTCCCAATAAATGATCACCATTAATTTTCAAGATGCGGTGAAAAAAAACTCACAAATCTGGAATAAAGTCATTTCGTAAGAATAGTTGACGAATGCATCTTATTCAAATATACTTCGCGGTGAGTGCAAGAAAAAGGAAATCATGCCGGCAAATTTAACACCGCAGTACAGGGAAGCCGAAGAGCGCTACCGCAGGGCTATAACCAACGAGGAAAAGCATGCCGCGCTCAAGGATATGATAGCGCTTCTGCCCAAACACAAGCACACCGAAAAGATGTTTGCAGACCTTAAGAAGAAGCTTTCTGTACTCGAACGTGAGATGAAATCCAAGCCCAAGTCCGTCTCTTCCCGCAGGGAAAAAATGTTTAACATACCCAAGCAGGGCGCAGGCCAGATTGCCCTTCTCGGCGCACCGAACACCGGCAAATCGTCTCTGTTCGTCGCCCTCACCGGTGCGGACTCGGTAATAGCCGAGTGGCCTTACTCCACTCAGCAGCCGATAGTCGGAATGATTCCTTTCGAGAACATTCAGTTTCAACTGGTGGACATGCCTCCGATGATCGATGAAAACACGGAACCTTGGCAGTGGGGAATCCTTCGCAATGCCGATCTTGTGCTTGCTCTTTTTGAGGCTTCATCTGCCAAAGATCAGATACCCCGAATCAAATTGGAACTCGAGCGTTACAGCCTCGATAAGATTCTCTGGGTCGCGGCCAAGATGGATCTGCTCGCGAACGGCATCATGCCCACCTACGAAGTAGGCTCGCTTTTCGTATCTGCAGATCAACTCATCGGTCTGGACGAACTGACACGCGCGATATTCACGAGTCTCAACATCATTCGAGTATATACGAAACAACCTGGAAAGGAAGCTGATTTTTCCGACCCTGTGATCCTCAAGCGCGGCTCGGTGCTTATCGATGCAGCCGTACACCTTCACAAGGATTTCGCCGAAAACCTTACCTTCGCAAGATTGTGGAACAAGGAAAACGATGGGATAAGGGTTGCACGCGACTACTTGCTTGTGGACGGTGATGTGGTCGAGTTCCACACCCGTTAAGATTCGCCAGGACTCTCGCTCATCAACCTTCTTGATTGAACGCTTTGAAAGAATCGAGCGTTTTCAGGTCTTCCGCGAGTTCATCCATATCCTCGTGAGCGGTAAGATCCAGATGAAGCGGCGTGACTGAGATATAGCCCTCGTCAATGGCCTCTGTATCCGATCCCTTGACCAGTATGCTCGACATCTCGCCTGAAAGTATAAGGTGACATTCGCCGTTTTCGTTTCTCGTCCGGCTTACCACATCCTTGTATACCCGTTTGCCAAGTCTAGTCACACGAACACCCTTGGGCTCGCAAGGCGGAATATTAACACTCGAGAAAACAGGACGTGACGAATTGAGAACCATCTTCGAAAACTCACGAATAAAAGCAAGTGCCGAATCGGTTATATTAAGACCGCGTTCTGTCGAAAAAGCAAGCGAGGGATAACGCAGGATTCGCCCCTCCATAGCCGCGGCAACGGTGCCCGAGTAAAGCACGTCGTCGGCAAGATTGTACCCCACGTTGATACCTGATACAACAAGGTCTATCTTCGCATCCATTATGGAGTGGTGGGCTAGAAGTACGCAGTCGGTAGGGGTGCCAGCAATAGCGATGTGATTAGAATCCCTTTCGAAAATACGAACCGGTTTTCCGATAGTCAAGCTGTGACTTGACCCTGACTGTTCCTCTAGAGGAGCGATCACGAAAAGCTCACCCAGGCCTTCAAGCATCCGCTCGAGAAGCTTTATTCCCGAAGCGTCGATTCCGTCATCGTTGGTCACGAGTATCCGTTTTGGAGACATCCCGGATTGTAGCAGCGATTCCACCAAGGTCAACCCACCCCGTAACACCCCGTAACACCCCGTAACACCCCGTAGCACCCCTAACACCAGTAACACCAGTAACACCCCATTGCATGCAGTGACGCCTCCGAAACACATTCAATAATGCATACCTATTTCCGCCGATTACTTCTGGTGCGATTCTTTAGTAATCTCCTTCTCCCTCATTGCAAGTGACGGAATGGATTCTGGAAGATACGGGGAAAACTAAGGATGGTCTGAGGAGGGTCTGAGGAGGGTCTGAGGAGGGCGAGCGCCAGAGGCGCATGGGCGGAATCGTATTCCCGCAGAGGGGCTGAGGGAGGCTGAGGGGGGCTGAGGAGGGCTGAGGAGGGCAACACAGGATGTAGTATGTCGAACTCCGGTCGACGTTTGACGTTCTGGCTCGTCACTGTGTATCCAAAAAGAACAGGAAGTAGCCTAAGAGGCTTCCGGAAGGAGTTGGTGTGTTACGGGGAGGGCCGAGGAGGGCCGAGTTGACAAGGAGGAGTTAAAAGATATGCTTCGCTATGAATATTTGGGGAATAGTATTATCGACTGCGGCCATAGCATGTGGGTTGACTGGACTCGTATTCCTTTTCTGGGGATGGAACCGCCACAACAGGGGCGAAAAAGCCTCTCTTCAATTTTTGATAGCGGCGACAGGCGGCGTGATCTTCGCAGGTCTGCTCTACATCGGCGGCAGGCTGGGACTCTTATGGTAAATGAGTATACTGGCGATTTTAGCAATCATCCTCGTATCAGCTGCGTTTCTCGTTATCGGATTCGCAGTCTTCTTAGCCGCACGGGTACTAAGACGCTCTCCCTTGAATACCGGCAATGTAAGCGAAAATCTTTATACCATTCGAACAGGCAGCGTTAACTTCTTCATCTATAAGGACGCAGGAGATGCAGTTGCCTTTGACGCGGGATTTAACCTAAGTAAAGGCGAGTTCGAAAAAATTGAAATCGATCCGACCTCCATATCACACGTATTCCTCACTCATACCGACATGGATCACACCGGCGGTCTCAGGCTTATGACAAACGCCAGCATTTACATCGGTAAAGACGAGGAGCAAATGGTCAATCGCACACGCAAGCGCATGTTCGGCCTTGCCTATAACCGTCTTCAATCAAAAGCTTACACCCTGCTTGAGGACGGGGAGGAGATAAGGGTCGGCAAGATAATAATCAAGACTTTCGCGACTCCTGGTCATACACCCGGCTCAACTACGTACCTGGTAAACGGCCGGATACTTATTGTCGGCGACGCATTCAAACTCCTCAAAGGTGAGGTTGGACAAGGCCCCCTCCATAAACTTTTCACCATGGATCAAAAAGAGTGGGAGGAATCATTAAGGAAACTGGCTCGTTTGAAAGAAATCGACATCGTGTGCACAGCACACACCGGATGCAGCGGGGAATTCGGACGGGCAACGGCAAAGTGGCGGGATTAATTAGTTTGCTTTCGAAGCCACTGGACAATCTTTTCCAGGCTCCATACGACAACATGGTAACCGTGCCCGCCGTCCTTGGTTTTAACAAGGGTTTTATCTGACGACTTCCAGTTATCGTAAATCTCAATATGTCCGGATTGTTCAATGATTTCATCCTTCTCGCCGTAAACAAGAAGCAGAGGCAGATCGAGGGTTCTTGCATTGACGATGCACCTGTTCATGATCCTCTTGGAAGCCGCCATGTAACGCATGCTGAACTTTTTGACAACGAGGCTGTCGTTCATCCTCGATGCCATCTCCTTCGCGTCCTCGGGATGCTCTATGAGTGACGAATCACCGACCATATCGACCATGAGAGCGCCTGGCGCGAAGATGTAGTAAAATGCGTACTTGACGTAATCCCCGAATCGGGGACCTGCTCCCTTGCTTTGTTTGTATATGAAAGCCGGGTTAACGGCGATAAGACCGGCGTAACTTTGAGGACTGCGTGCGGCGATCTCGATTGCAAACGCGCCGCTCATGCTGTGCCCGAACAGAAAGAAAGGAACCCGGGGGTGCCATACGCGGAGAGTGTCGGTGAAATCACTGTAATCGGTCAGAAAGCGTTCTATATTCTCATCCCCCCTCCTTCCCTGTGAGAGTCCGGTTCCGCGAGGATGAAGAAAGTACACGCCGAAACCGTTGACAAGTAGGGAATCGATGAATTCGGTCTGCTTGCCGGAATCGAGCCCCGTGATTCCGGTAACGTAAATAACAATACCGCAACAGGCATCAGGGAGATACTTCGAGTAATAGAGCGATAATCCGTCCCGGGCGGTAAAGTGTCCGGAGTTCGTATCGACCGCTAATGACGTACCTGCATTTGAATCCGCACCCGCTATGCATAAGAGAAGGATTGTCGTGATTTGCATATAATGAATTATAGATGTTTTATACGATAGGTCAACATTTCTTGACTTTCCCCTCCCCCTCCGTATACTTCCGCATGCGTGACCCCCAAAAATTTGTTGACGAATCGATTGAACGGCTGCGGGCTGAAATCAAGGGAACCGCCATCATCGCTTGCTCGGGCGGCGTGGACTCCACGACCGCGGCAGTGCTCGTAAACCGCGCCATCGGCGAGAGGCTTGTAACCGTATTTGTGGACACAGGTTACATCCGCAAGGGTGAGGCCGAACACGTCCAGGCTCTGCTCACAAATATGGGATTGAATTTAAGATTTGTGGACGCTTCCAGCGAATTCTACAAGGCGCTGTGCGGAGTTACGGAACCTGAGAGGAAAAGGAAGATTATCGGCAGTATGTTCATAAAGGTTTTCGAGCGTGAGGCCGAGAAGGTTCAGGCCGATACATTGATTCAGGGAACGATCGCTCCGGACTGGATAGAGTCGGGTGGACAACTGCGGGACGTCATCAAGTCACACCACAACGTGGGCGGGCTTCCAGAGGATATGAAGATGAAGCTGGTCGAGCCTCTGCGCGATCTTTACAAGGATGAGGTTCGCAAGGTCGCGCGGCACCTGGATCTGGATATCGCCGAGAAACAGCCGTTTCCCGGGCCGGGTCTTGCGGTAAGGGTTCTGGGCGAAGCAACGAAGGAGCGGACGGCTATCTTGAGGGAGGCATGTGCGATTGTGGAGGATGAGATTGAGCAGGCCGCATCCCGCGGTGAATGCGAGCTACCCTGGCAGTATTTCGCGGTTCTTCTGCCCGTGAAGAGCGTCGGCGTTCGCGGCGACGTAAGGGCCTACGGCGAAACAGTAGTCGTGCGTGCCGTTCAGAGCCTTGACGGAATGACGGCTTCGGCAAGCCCCCTCCCCTTCTCCCTTCTCGAACGCATCAGCGTGCGGATAACCAACTCGACGCAGGAAGTGGTACGGGTGGTCTACGATGTAACGCACAAACCACCCGGGACAATCGAGTGGGAGTGAAGCGGTGAGCAAGGTGAGAATCGACGTCGTAGACAACGGCGGTCAGTGGACTCACAGGGAATGGAGAATGCTCAGGGATCTGGATGTGGAGACGACAATCATCCCCAACACGACGCCTGTATCTGACGTAACGGCGGATGCGCTCCTGCTCTCCGGTGGCGCGCCCCGAATCGGCACGGAGGTTCCAAAACTCGGCGTAACCGGAGATTACCTCGATAAGCTCGAGATTCCCGTTCTCGGCATATGTGTGGGACACCAGTTCATGGCCCTTCACTTCGGGGGCAAGGCGGGACCGGCGAAGGTGCCGGAGTACGGAAAGGCCGAGTTGATCGTCACCGAACCAGATGACCTTTTCAAGGGGCTTCCCGAAAGATTTACCGTATGGGAATCGCACAACGACGAGGTCTACGAGCCGCCTCGCGATTTTGTCGTCCTGGCGCATTCCAAGGATTGTGCGGTAGAGGCGATGAAGCACTCGACCAAACCGTTGTATGGTGTTCAGTTCCATCCCGAAGTGGAACATACGGATTTTCACTACGAGATATTCGAGAATATCATCGAGATAGTCAAGGAATTCAAGAAGTAAGTTCCGCTTCCAGCAACAAAAAAATTCGTCAAGCCCACATCAACAAAGCATAACTCTTTCTCCGCGAATTATCTGCCTTGGTGCTTTGCTGTCAGACTTCCGGGTCAAAGAATTTCTTCGGGCTTCACCGAACGAACTGGATAGAGCAGGTTAAATGCTAAATCAGTCAGTCTCCGGTATTGCACCGGGAATCGGTTCAGTCTTGCACGCGCTGAGACCCTCCTGGGGTTCGGGCAGTAACAGGTATTCCTGATCGGCAAAAAGAATACCCCTTCCGATCGTCATTTCGTAAAGACGCAATGCAAGGTGATGAGGGTGAGTAAGGTAATACCAAAGCCACTGCCCGAGAGGAGGAACCGGTATTTCGTTGTCCGAGCTTGAGACCTCGTTCAACAGATGCCTCATATCAAGCTTGTGATTCTGGAAGAACGCGCGGTTAACATCGAAACCGGTACGGCGAAATAATTTGCGCGCCGCTCTTTTTGAGATATCCCTCTTGTGGTGAGGCATGGCCCAGTCCATAGTTACGACCGAAGGGAAACAGACAACGGCCGCGCCGGATGGCTTGAGAGCACGATGGATCCATCCCATGTAGGCGCCTGCATTCGCAACATGCTCAACCGTGGCAAGACTGACTATCGCATCGAATTTCCCCAGACTGTCGAGAAATTCGTCGTTGTCAGCGTCACCGAGCATAAAGGAGGTCCTGTCATTTTTGTAATTCAAATCGGCATATTTAATGGCCTCCGGATCCATATCGACTCCGACAACATCACCGATCTCCGAGAGTATCTCGGTACCGTAACCTGATCCACACGCAATATCAATTATTCTAAGATCGTTTCTTTTAAAATGTTGCTTCAACCAATTTTTTGCCACGTTATATCTCGTAGTAAACACCTTGTACATCACCCCCTGGATGTTATGCATTCCGCAAGGATCCATCTCCTTGGGATAGACACGCTCGCTTATTCCTGGCATAGTTCCCCCGTGGAATATACGTTAGATATTTGTTCCGCAGCTGTAACGCAAGGTTCGAGCAAGTACTGCTGGTGGGCTATAAGAACGCCACCGCCGATAGATATTTGATACAAGCGAAGGACCAAAAGTCGAAGGTCCGAGAGGTATATTTTAATCCACTGGCTGAGAGGAGGGGTCGGCATTGCATTGTTGTATTTTGTCTCAAAGAGAACGTCCCGCATATCAAGTTTGTAATCCTGCCTGAATTTTTCAAGAATACTGAAACCGGTTCTTTTAAAAAGTCTATTAGCTGCACTCCTGGAAATATCCCGCTTGTGGTGAGGAGCTGCCCAATCCATGGTTAATGTGGACGGGAAGGATACGATAAAGGCACCTCCCGGTTTAAGAGACCGCTTCACCCACCCGAGATAAGCATGATGATCTTCGAGATGTTCAATTGTTTCTAGACTTACCACGGCATCAAACATCCCCAGGTTGTTCAGAAAATCCTTGTTCTCGGCATTTCCGACCATAAAGGAGGTTTTTTCATTCTTGTAATGACGTTTTGCGTAGACTATGGCATCAGAATCGAAATCGACGCCCACGACCTCACCTGCCTGACAAAGAATCTCGGAACCAAAACCTGTACCGCAGCCGATGTCGAGAATCCTGGCCGGTTTTCCGTTAAAACGGCGTCTGAGCCAATTAGCCGCAACGTTGTAGCGCTGCAAATGATTCTTTAATGATATCCGTTGAATATCACTTGATACAACGTCCATCTCCTTGGGGACGACTCTTTCGATATTCCAATCCAAACTTCCTCCTGAAAATTGAATTTATTCGTACTCTTCTGACGCCGCTTCAAGACTTAAACGCCAGATATTACTTTCTCTAGTATAACTTTGCCTAACCGCATGTCAAGTAAACCACCCTAACAGTAAATTCACTTAACATTACAACCTCCACGGCCGAGTTCTTCAAGCTATAAGTTACGGCATCAAAGGAAGTTCGGGTACAATGCGTTTTCCTTTGGCTTCGGGTTTACCCGGCGAGTTGTCGTAGGCCTCCACCACATAGTAGATCACCGCAATGAATTGCTTGTCGAATGCGCCGTGGAAGTAAGAATGCACGAGATTCGCATACTTCACTTGAAGCTTCTCCTGTTCCGTAAGTTCAGGATCATCCGGATGCATCAGGTGAGCGATCGCCTTGAACTCGTAGGATGGGATGTCGAGAAAAACCACGGCGCATGCGGGGTTGACCATTTGATTGAGAAATGTTCCCGTTTCAAATTCCGGAGTGGAATAGAGTTCAAGACTTACCTGGCAAGTCGGGTCAAAAAGAGAATCGCCCTGCATGTAGATCGAATCGAGCCGGTCAAGCTTGGCATTAAAATCGTCACCCATAGTAGACTCAAGAAGCTCGACCATCCGGGCAAGCTTTTCAGGTCTCGGCAGCCACCCCATGCCTTTCACTGCGTTGTTTAACTTGAAACGGCTGTCGTTGCGGGCAATGCCGTAAGATGCAACCATCCCGTTGTGCGGTCCCGAAAGCTCCGGCGGCTGGTGTTTGCGAAAACGCTCAAGGGTTTCAAGCCGGGCTTGAAAGCTCCAGTCCATGAAGGATTTCGGGAGCTTTCTGATCTCAAAATCCTGCCACTTGCCGTCCACTTCGGCTCTGATCACCCCCTGATCGAGCTTTGAGCAGTCCACTTTATCCTGGTGAAATGTCTGGTTATTCCAAAGACTCAAGTTCGAATGCTCAAGGTCTTTTGCCCCGAGAACTATGGCAGGGGTAAAAACACAGACAAGAAAAAAGGTAATTGAAAGCCTCTTCATCTTTTCTCCTTGGTTTTTTTAGATCCCTTTTCCTTTTTTTCGCTAAAAAGAATTTTCAGTGCCCCGTGAATCGTTTTGACGAAATGAAATTCGAGTCCCTTTCTTATGTGTTCGGGGATCTCTTCAAGATCTTTCTTGTTCTCCTCGGGAAGAAGAATGGTAGTGATGCCCGCCCTCTTGGCTCCAAGCACCTTCTCCTTTACTCCACCTATCGGAAGCACACGACCGGTCAACGTGATCTCGCCGGTCATGGCTATCCTTGGGTCTATCGCCTTTTTCGAAAAGAGTGAGTAAAGAGCCGAGGTCAACGCAAGACCTGCCGATGGGCCGTCCTTCGGAATGGCTCCCGAAGGTATATGGATATGAAGATCGGTTTTTGCAAGATCAAGTTCATCCAGGGCAAGTTCCCTGTAATGGCTTCGCAGGAACGAAAGGGCAGCCTGCGCGGATTCCTTCATGACGTCGCCGAGGGAGCCCGTAAGAACCAGCCCCTTGGAACCGGGCATGCTGGTCGCTTCTATAAAGAGAATCTCCCCGCCGACGGGCGTCCAGGCAAGACCGGTAGATACTCCGACAGTGCCTTCACGCGCCGCGATCTCGGCGTAGAACTTGCGCGGCCCGAGGTACGATGCGACCATTTTGGAATCCTGAACCTTGACTTTCCGCCTGTTGCCTTCGGCGTGGCGTCTGGCAATCTTGCGAATGACGGAGCCTATCTCGCGTTCAAGATTACGCACACCGGCCTCGCGAGTGTAGCCTTTGATTATCTCTATGATCGCCTCGTCGGTGAAATCGATGTCGGATGATTTGAGACCTGTCTGATCAAGCTGGCGGGGAAGCAGGTAGTTCCTTGCTATTTGGAGCTTCTCCTCGTCTATGTAGCCCGGAAGCTCGATTATCTCCATCCTGTCCCGGAGCGCCGGAATTATTGTCTGCATCACGTTTCCGGTTGCTATGAACATCACCTTAGAGAGATCGAAGGGAACTTCGATGTAGTGATCGGAAAACGAGAAGTTCTGTTCGGGATCAAGCACTTCAAGCAATGCGGAGGAAGGGTCGCCGCGGAAATCGGCGCCGACCTTGTCAATTTCATCGAGCATGAATACGGGATTGTTGGAGCCTGCCGTTCTAAGACTCTGAAGGATTCGTCCCGGAAGCGCACCAACGTAGGTGCGGCGATGCCCCCTTATTTCCGCCTCATCGTGCACGCCGCCCAGGGAAAGGCGGACGAACTTGCGCCCCAGAGCGCGAGCAATGGAGCGACCAAGGGACGTTTTCCCCACCCCGGGGGGGCCTATAAAACAAAGAATGGGACCTTTTGAATCGGGTTTAAGCTTGCGAACGGCAAGGTACTCGAGAAGCCTGTCTTTGACTTTTGCCAGATCGTAGTGATCCTCATCAAGTATTTTGCGGGCGCGTTTTATGTCGAGATTGTCATCGGTGGATTCCATCCAGGGAAGGGTCAGAAACCAATCAATGTATGTGCGGACGACCGTGTACTCCGCAGCCGCAGGAGGCATTATGCGCAGCCTGTCAAGCTCCTTGATGGCCGTCTGTTTAGCTTCTTCCGGCATCTTCTTTTCTTCGATTTTCGTCTTTAACTCTTCAATCTCGGCGGTTCTCTCGTCCGATTCCCCAAGTTCATCTCTTATCGCCTTCAGCTGCTCGCGCAGGAAATACTCTCTCTGTGATTTGTCAACTTCACCCTTCACTCGCTCGCGAATCTTGACCCCTAGTTCAAGTATTCCGATCTCCTTGGCCAGAAGCGTGTCCAGGCGTTTAAGCCTGTCTTTTGCCAAGAAAGTCTCGAGGAGGCTCTGCTTCTCGGCAACGTCAAAATTCACGTACGAGGCAACGAAGTCAGCAAGCTTGTCAGGCTCGCGAATGTTAAGGACTATCGACATGAGGTCCTCGGAAAGGTAAGGAACCATTGAAACAAGTCTCTGAAACGACCCCACTACGTTGCGCATGAGGGCTTCGGTGGAGGTATCTCGCTGGCCGCTTTCCCGGATTATCTTCACCCTTGCGGTAAGGTAAGGGTTTCTTTGAACGAAGCTCTCGACATGTCCGCGCTGCATGCCTTGAATGAATATACGCAAGGTATCGTCAGGGTATCGCCTCATCTTAAGAATCATTGAGACGACGCCAACGCGGTAAAGATCATCGGGAGAAGGATTCTCAATTTCGGAGTTGCGCTGGGTAACGATGCAAACTATCTTGTGAGCTGCCAGGGTTTCGTCGATAAGTTTCGTGATTGACGGATTGGATATGGCCAGGCCGGTGGCCAGGTTGGGAAAGATTACCCCGCCTTTGATGGGAAGAATGGGCAACACCTCAGGGATAGTCGGGGTATCGTTAAAATCTAGCGTAGGTTCTTTTTGCATCTTGCACCTCTATTCAACAGGGATCTCTATTATGCGTGGTACATGCCTGGGTATTCTTATCTCGAGAATTCCGTCCTTGAGGCTCACGTTTGCCGAATCTGCATCTACCTCGCATGGAAGGTGGATTCTGCGCTCGAAAGAGCCATAGAATGATTCAAGCTTGTAAAAACGGATAGCGTTGCCGCATGAATCCGGCTCGCGTCTTATTCCTCTTATATCGACGAATCCTTTCTCTATTTTTACCTCGAGCATTTGAGTTGAAACACCCGGGACCTCGGCAAGCAAAAAGACCTCGTCCTTAGTCAGGAAAAGATCGACCCTAGGGTATGTCGCTTCCTCCCCGCGCTGCGCGGATTCGTCCAAGAGAAAGTATACTTGACCTTTTCTCATTCCTGAGTCTCCTCTGTCTCTTTTTTTGAAATTATTACCTTTGAGCCCGTGGATAAACCCAAAAGATCGGCTGCGCTGTCCTGGTTAGCGCAAATCTCGTAATATCCCCAGCTGCCAAGCAGAACGCCCAGAACCTTCTGAGGAAGCTCAAAATAGATATTGACTCGTTCCAGTCTTTTTGAATTCGTTATAAAATCGTAACCACCGGGCGCGTGCTCAGGTCGCAGGTTGGTTACAAGATTCCCGAAACCGTCCACGTAGATAACCTCTCCTTCAAATCCCGTATTCACGGGAACGGGTTCGGGGATTTTTATCATTAATGGATTGTCGTAAGGCTTAAGAAAAGCAACCGAACCTTCACCCTTGAGTAGTTCGCCCGCCGCCGCCGCGTAGATGTCTCTTCCGTGAAAAGTCTTCGACGAAGAGTTAATGCCGGCGTTTTCAGGAAGGATTTCGAACACTTCACCACGATGCTTTCTGGCGACTGCACCCAGAATCCCGTTATCCGGACCTATGAATATGTGGCCCTCGGCTCTTACGAGAAGGTGACGCCGGGCCGAGCCCACCTCGGGGTCAACTACGACAACGTGGACGGTACCTTCAGGAAAGCTTGCGAAATTGGCCTCGAGAACGAGCAGGGCGGCTCGTTTATCGAAACGAGGAATGTTGTGAGAGATGTCGATGATCGTCGTCCTGGGCGCACGGGTCAAAAGAACACCCTTCATTGCCGAGACGTAACCGTCGGCGAGCCCGAAATCCGTAAGAAGCGTCACAATGCTGGAGAGCGCAAACTTATTTTGCATACTCCACGTTCCTGACCTCCCTTATCACGACGACTTTTATGTATCCCGGGTATTGCAGTTCCGTCTGTATCTGGCGGGCTATCTTGTGGCTCATCTCTTCAACCTCGAGATCGGAAACGACCTCGGGCTGGACGAGCACGCGGAGCTCCCTGCCGGCCTGGATGGCGTATGCCTTTTCGACCCCATCAAAGCTCGTCGCAATGTTTTCAAGTCGTTCCAGTCTTTTGAGGTAAGCCTCCAAGGTCTCGCGGCGGGCTCCCGGCCTTGAACCCGATATGGCGTCGGCGGAGGCAACGAGGAAAGCGTAGGCGCTTTCCATAGGTACCTCCTCGTGATGCGAGGCCAGAGCGTTAACGACCACCGGGTCCTCACCATACTGGGAAACGATGCGTGCGCCGATATCCGCATGGGGTCCCTCAAGGTTGTTGTCCGCGACTTTTCCGATATCGTGAAGAAGCCCTGCCCTTACCGCAAGCTGGGTGTCGAGCTTGAGTTCGCTTGCCATGTTAAGACAAAGGTTGGCTACCTCCCTGGAATGCTGAAGAAGGTTCTGGCCGTAACTCGAACGATACTTCATCTTGCCTATGTAATTGAATAGTTCCTCGTTAAGTCCTATGAGACCCAACTCCGCGGCGGTCTCTTCACCCGTGGTTCTCACGTGTTCGATTATCTCTTTCTCGACCTCGTTGTATATTTCCTCGATTCTTGCCGGGTGAATCCGACCGTCGACTATCAATCTCTCTAGCGTAACCTTGGCCTTTTCTCTCCTCAATGGATCGAATGCGGAGATTATCACGGCTCCAGGCGTATCGTCCACAAGAACCTCGACGCCTGTGAGCGTCTCGAATGTCCTGATGTTGCGCCCCTCTCGTCCGATTATTCGTCCCTTGAGTTCCTCGGACGGGAGCTCGACGACGGATACGGTGGATTCAGTCCAGTGCGAGAGGGAAACCTTCTGAATCGCTTGTGCTATAATCTCCTTTGCCGAACGTTCAGCTTCCTGACGCGCGTGTTCCTTGATGTCCTTAATGAGCTGCAGTGCTTCCAGGTCGGCCTGCCTTCGCAAATTGGCGATGAGTTCGGCCTTTGCCTTCTCCTTGCTGATCAGGGATATGCTTTCGAGCCTGCGATTCTCTTCCTCGATCAGCTGGTCGTGTCGTTCCATCTTGGTCTTGAGAATCTTCTCGAGGTTGGCAAGATATTTCTCGTTGCGAATGAGGGCGCTTTCCCGTTCGGTCAGGTAATGACTGCGGCGCTCGAGCATCACCTCCCTGTCCGAAAGTTTCTTGCCCTGCTTGTCCAGTTCTTTTCGTTCGAGCGAGAACTGCTTTTCGAGCTTCTCTCTTGCTCGCAGCCAGCGTTCCTTTGCCTCGACGTCTGCGGCTTTAAGGAGATTCTCGACCTCCTTTTCCGCGTCCTTGATGATTTGTGTGGCCTTCACCTTCGTATTGGCAATCCGGCGCACACTGAATAATTGAAATACAAAAAATCCTAAAAGGAAGGCCAAAACGGCCGTTCCGGCGACAATCGCTATAGTCATCGCTCCTCCAGGCATGCCCTCCGCCGTGCCGTGGATACGGGTGTCTTGAACCCAAGAATTATGGCAGGGTTTGGAAAACCGAATCCTGAAAAACGAAAACGATTCTCAACTCATCGGCTCCTGGCCCCTATCCTTGAGTGTTGGCTCAAGACAAAAACCGCCAGCACGCACACGGCAGGGGGCTAAATTACTTCTTCTATCTCCTGGATGAGACGCTGAGCCCTCTCGGTAGTCTCTTTTTCAAAAGAGGAGCGTTGCTCGTCAAGCTTATCTGCCAGATCAAGGGCCACAAGCAACGCGCAGCGAGTGAGGGAAATATTACCGAATTTCTCTTTCTTTTCCTTAATTAACTTGTCAATCCACGACGCAAGGCGATCCAGTTTCTCTCGCGATATATCGTGACGCACCTTTAACTCGTGGCCTGAAATTGTTATCTTGTCAACAGCCATAACTCAAGTCTCATCCAGACTATTCCAGTCTTTCCAGTATCGCGGCGAGACGTTCGGATGCTTTCTCTCTCAGGCGTTCCAAATCGCCAATTTCTTCCTGCATCCTCGCTCGCTCTTTTTCCAGTTCCCGAACACGCTCGATAAGGGCTCGTACAAGTTTCTCCAGACGGTCCAGATCAGCTTCCATCTCCTTCTCTTCCTCTTACTACGGCGTCGAACTTGCGAACAAGGCTTCCGGCAAGCCTTGCGACAAGATCATCCAGTTCGTCTTTCGACAGGTTCTCCTCCCGGGGCGCAAACCTCAGCCTCAGACCAAGGTTCCTTTTTCCCTCGGGGAGGGGGGGGCCGGAAAAGCTGTCGAACACGTCCACCTCGGGTGACAATGAACCCGTCTCCTCGCGGACAAATTGCATAATTTCCTGCGCATCGGTTTCCGCGGAAAGAAGCAAGGCTATATCACGTTCGGCGGGCAGAAATCTTGAAAGCGGATTGTAAGCAAATGTCTGAGGCCTCTTGTCATAAAGGACGGAAAGCTCTATCTCCGCCAGATAAAGCTCCTTTGAAATGCCTTTGGAATCGAGCATCTTACCCGAAACACGTCCGAATGAACCCGTGATTTCTTCAAAAAGCAAAACCTGGGCGGCCTCGGGTTCGAAATAACTTTTCTCGACTTTAACGAACTTTAAATCGTCGAAACCCAGGTGAGCGTAAAGCATTTCTATAATTCCCTTCAGGTCAAAGAAATCCACATCCCTCTGCTGGATATCCCACGATAGAGGCTCGACCTTGCCCGCAAGAAGGACCCCTAAAACCAGCTTTTCCTTGATGCCTTCGGACGTTTTTGCGAAAACGTTTCCGATCTCGAACAAGGCAAGATTCTCCTCTCCGAAACGAATATTGTTTCCTGCACAGGTAACCAGACCAGTCAGTAACGAAGGCCTCAAGACGTTCATCCTCTCGGAAAGCGGGTTTGAAACCTCGACGGCGTCCGAAAGATTCTCCTCACGGAGTTCCTTGTCGGAAACGAGGCTCAGTGAAAAAACCTCCGTGAGGCCCTGACCCGAGAGAAACTTGCGGATATTGTTAGTGAACCTGGTCAAATCGTGTATCCTGCCGGGCGTTTCCGACTTGATCTTGAACCTTGAAGGCAGATCATCGTATCCCCTCAACCTGAGAACCTCCTCGATGAGATCCACGTCTTCAGTGACGTCGTTGCGGTGCGCCGGTATCTTTACCTGTATTGCGTTGCCGACCTTCTGGACGCCGAATCCGATGAGGCCGAGATTCTTTACGGCTTCTTCAAGCGAGATATCCATGTTCGCGTATGAGTCGAGCTTTGGTTTTTCGAGCTCAAGATTGCCCTTTTCCGCGGGATTGCCCCACGCCAGTTCGCCCAGGACTGCTACATCGGGCGAGATATCGGCGAGAAGGTTCATGAATAGGAGAGCGGCATCACGCGTCACCGCGCCGTCCACGCCTGCGGCAAAACGCTTGCTCGAATCGCTCTGCAAGGCGGTACGTCCTATACCCCACCTTGCGGACTGAGGAGTGAATTCAGCCGCCTCGAGGAAAAGTCTGTGTGTCGCGGGCGAGACCTCGGAATCCTCTCCCCCCATGATTCCTGCAAGCGCAAGCGGGTGGTTGTCATCCGCTATGAGCAGGCATTCGGATGTGAGCGGGTATTCCCTGTGATCGATCGCCGTAAATTTTTCGGCAGCCGCCGCCCTTTTGACCTTCACGACCGATCCGCCTATGCGAGAAGCATCGAAGGCATGCAGCGGCTGGCCCGTTACAAACATGACGTAATTGGAGAGATCTACCACATTGTTTACAGGTCTCGCCCCAAAGGAGTGAAGCCTCCATTTCAACCAGAATGGGGATGGTGCCACGCGCACGGCGTCGATAACGAAACCGTAATACTGCCTGATATCATCCACTGCCTCTATGTGAAGCTTGTATTTGTGTTCCCTGGGTTGGAAATCAAGCGACGGCCCCGGCGGAGCGGAAAAAAACTCACCCATCATGGGCGACAACTCACGCGCAAGACCGTACAACGAATAGAGATCACCGCGGTTCGGTGTGATTTCAACATTAAGAACCGTGCTCTCGATTACATCAGGCAAGGCGACACCCGTAGGCGTACCCATCGGAAGAATCACCGGGATATCATCAACCAGACCAAGTTCCTTCTCGGTCATAATCAAGGCGGTAACACCCGTATCACCCTCGCGAGCCTTAAGCGTCTCTTCGAAAAAAGAGCTGCCTGGAAGGGCAACCGCGACGACGCTCTCAGGAGCAACGTCTATATGCGAGTAAGCGTAATATCGCTCCTCCCCGCACTCGACAGTAAGCACGACGCCGTCATCGAGCGTCTGAGCCAAACCTGTGACCTGGGCCGTTTTTACCGCAGGGTCATAAGACAAAAGTTCTATTATCTCCTCAACCGGAAATCCGACCTTTTCAAGATAGTGCGCAACCGCGTGAGCGGAAAAAGTCTTGCCGGTAACTTCCTCGAGCAATCGTAATGGTAATCTCATATCCTAAGTTTAGCAGAAATTTGGGGTTAGTCAAGAGCCAATCCTCTTGAAACGTAACGGACTTGAGGTTACTTCTGAGTTTTTTTCGATACTAACCTGCCTCGAAGTCTAAATCATGTTGCGCGAATAATGCTTCTAATCATAAAAGAGACTATATACAATATCTCCATACGATTAGTGCTACAGAGATGAAGAATAAAATGTCGAGGATATCTGCAAAGAACAAACTCAACTTTTTTTGATGCGTAAGATATGAAGCAGAGAGAAGGAAGAAGATGAATGTGGTTCATAGGTATTATTACCTTGTGAGTAGTCTGTATACTACGAGGGGGATCGGGTACGTTACGGGCAGGAGGGGGTGTTACGAGTGTTACGGGGTGTTATTTCCTCTGATCTAAAGCTGCTGATGGAAATGACCTATGGGACGAGGACTCATCCCAATGGTCAGACCCTGCCCCGAAGGGGTACGGGGTGTTACGGGTTACGGGGGAGGTGTTACGGGTGTTACGGGTGTTACGGGCACGATATTGTTCCGGCCAAAACTACCTTGTCATCATGGTAGATTACGGCAAGCTGGCCGGGCGTGATGGCCTCGAGTTTGTGGTCGAGAATGACCCTGTCTTCCTCGAGCCGGCAGGGGACGGAAGGCGTGGCATACCGGATCTTGCAATAGAGGGGGAGGGAGGATAAGTCGCGGTCGGTGAAGCGGTTAATGTTGACGATTCTGAAACAGGTCGAGCAAAGCGCGGAGCGCGGGCCGACAATCACGCGGTTTTTCTCGGGATCGAGCCGGACCACGAACAACGGCTCTCCTACAGCGATGCCGAGACCTTTGCGCTGACCGATGGTGTGGAACCAGATACCTTTGTGAAGACCCAGGAAATTGCCTTCAAGGTCGACTATTTCACCCTCTTTCTCGCCAAGATGTTTTTTGAGGAACCCTTGCGTATTGCCGTCGGGTATGAAACATATGTCCTGGCTTTCGCGGTTGATGCATGGAAGTTTTTCTTCACGTGCTATCTTTTTGACCTCGATTTTAGTAAGTTCGCCTAACGGAAAGAGCAGCTTTGAAAGCCGCGACTTAGGGATAAGGGCAAGGAAGTACTCTTGTGATTTTCGATCGTCTTCGGCCTTTGCAAGGAAGTATTCACGGATTTCAGGAGAGGGTGGAGAGTTCTCTAAGTTATTTTCAGAAAAGACGTTCTCCTGGGGGCGAGAGATGGGTTCCCCTGGTAAAGGGTTGGGGTCCCCAAAGGAATACTCCGTATTTCTTTGGGGTGATATTTTTGCATAGTGACCGGTGGAGAGGAAATCGGCGCCGAAACGCTCGAAGGATTCCCAGAAAAGCCCGAAGCGGATGCGCTGATTGCAGACAGCACAGGGATTCGGCGTGCGGCCGTTCTTGTATTCGTCAATGAAGTAGCGGACGACTTCCTCTTCAAATTGCTTGCGCACGTCGATTATGGAGTGTGGAATGCCGAGTGTGCGGGAGACCTGAACCGCCGCCTCAATATCCTCCCGTGAACAGCACCGGCCGTCCTCGGACCACATACGCAAGGTAAACCCGTGTACTTCGAAGCCCTGTTCCTTGAGAATGAACGCGGCGACCGAGGAGTCTACCCCGCCGCTCATGCCAAGAAGGACTTTGCCTTTATTCATTTCAGTCCAAGTATCTTGACAGGAATCTTATAGTAAGTCACATGATCATAAGACTTCTCTGAGAAATGTTCTGAGGGAGGTTCTGAGGGGGGCTCTGAGGGGGGCTCTGAGGGGGGCTCTGAGGGAGGCTCTGAGGGGGGCTCTGAGGAGGGCTCTGAGGAGGGCTCTGAGGAGGGCGAGCGTGCGCCAGGGGCGCATGGGCAGAATGGAATTCTGCAAGGAGTGGCCGGAGGCGCTGGACGCAAGCTTTGCTTCCGCCATCTCACTTTTGAATATCAATGAGAGCGCCGGAAATGCAATTCCGCAGAAGAGAATACTGAGGGGTTGCTGAGGAGGGCTTAGCCTTCCCATAGCTCGGCAAAACGCAGAAGTGTACGAACTCCGAAACCTGTGGCACCTTTCCTGTAGCATGAGTAGTTTTTGTCCACGAACTCTTTTGCGGCCATATCGATGTGCGTCCAGGGTTTATTCCCGGTAAAGTATTCGAGGAACTTGGCGGCGGTTATTGATCCCGCATGTGCACCGCCTACGTTTTTTATCTCGGCTGCCGTGCTTTCCAGGAGTTCTTTGTACTCATCAAACATGGGCATTGGCCAGAGTTTTTCGCCGGTGGATGAGGTGTTGTCAAGGAATATTTTTTTCATTTTTTCATCAGAGGTGAAAAGCCCGGCCACTTTTGTTCCCAGCGCGACAACTGACGCACCCGTAAGAGTTGCAATATCGATGAGGACGGCTGCACCGAGTTCGCAGGCGTAGGATAAAGCATCGGCCATAACGAGCCTGCCCTCTGCGTCCGTGGAGATTATCTCTACACTGGGTCCTTTGAAACTCTGGACAATATCGCCAGGATTCTGGGCCGCACCGTCGGGCTCGTTCATGGCGGCAGGAATGAGACCCATGACGTTTCGTTTTATGCCCAGCTTTGCCATGGCAATCAAGGCGCCTGCAACGGCAGCAGCGCCGGCCATATCGCCCTTCATGCCTTCCATTCCCTGCGCGGCCTTGATGGAGATTCCGCCGGAGTCGAACATAACACCCTTTCCGATTATTGCCAGCCACGGCGCGCTCTTGCCCGCGCCGTTATGCATCAAAGACACGAGTCGCGGAGGATTTACGCTGCCCTTTGCGACGCCCCAGAAAAGATTCATACCTTTCTTCTGGATCCATTCTTCGTCGTATACCTCGACATTCGCGCCCGCCTCCTTTGCCGCTTTCGAGACGACCTCTGCAAACCCGACAGGAGTCATGACGTTGCTGGGTTCATTGACGAGATCGCGGGCGAAGTTTTGAGCCTGGGCCACGATCTCCGCTCGCCTGGCGCTCGACTCGAATGCAGCTATCTTAGCCTGGTCACGTTCGATGACTGTAAGGTTTTCCAGGCGGGGTTTTGCCTTCTCTTCGTCGGATTTGTACTTGTCGAATCTGTAGGAAGCCAGAATAGAACCAAGGATTGTGGCCTCTGCCGCGGCAGAAGGTTCGACACCGCCAATGCCTGCGCCGTGCACTATCGTCATCGCCTTTTTCACGGATATTTTTTCAGCCGCCCAGACCGCTGAGGCCGCAGCGCGCCTGATTTCGTCGAAGGAAAACTTTTCTCGCTCGCCCAGCCCGACAACCAACACACGCTCGGCCTTTATCTTTCCGCAGGTGTGGAGAATCGCTGTTTCACCCAGCTTCCCGCTTATATCTCCGGCGGCGATGATTGCCGATATGGCCCCACCGAGCGCGGCGTCCACAGCTCCGGTCGCGCCTGCCGGGGTTTCGACCCCCTTGAAAAGATTGACTATGAGAAGGGGCGTTGCTACCGAGGTAACGTCACCTTGCTTAACATCGACTTTCATGACTCCGGCTCCCTGATTTTGATTTGTTTGCTTGCGAGTATAGGCGCGAGGGGTAGAAAGTCAAATTGGAGAATTGTGACAAGTTACTCCGCAGGAATCAATGAAACGGCAAGGCAAATTCCATCTGCGGCCTTAATAATCGTTTGTGCCGCCCTCCCCGCCCCCCCTCCCTCTTCATCAAAGAAAGGATCTGAACCAGGCTTGAGAGAATCCTGAAAAACGCGGCTTTACCGTACACCTGTCCCGTTGACTTCGAGAAACATGTATGTATTTTTGTATGAAAGAACCAAGGAGGACGCATGCAAGAACTCACGAACCCGCTTCCGCGCCGCACGCTTCAGGTTTCCGGAACCGCAGACGTGAAACTTTCACCAGACGTCTGTTACATGACCTTCACGGTCGAGACCGAACACAAGAACGCCGCAAAAGCCTACAAGGAGATGACCAGGCTCTCGAACCAGATTATCGCGAGGATAAAGGCCCTGGGCATTGACCAGGCCGACATCAAGAGCTTTCACTTCTCGATAATGCCCTATTACAAGATGGTCGCGAACACCGCAAGGCAGGTAATCGACGGATACCGCATCTTCTATTACGTGATGGCGACGGTGAGGGATTTGGAGAAGGTCTCGGACGTGCTGGATACGGCCGTTGAGGCCGGCGCGACAGGCGTTGCGAGCATTAACTTCACCGTGGAGGATGTAAAGAAGCACACGGCGGACGCGCGCGTGCGCGCACTTGCGGCTGCAAAGACGAAGGCCGAGAAAACGGCTGATGTCCTGGGCTTCCGGGTTGGAACACCCATCGCTGTCGGGGAGAACGAACCGGGCTCAAGGCCTTCGTATCCCTACTACGCACAGTCAATGCAGGCAGGCGTGGCCAGGGAGTACGCGGCAGCGCCCCAGGCATCCGGTGTCGCGCTCGAACCGGGCGAACAGAGCTTTTCGGTGACCGTACACATAACGTATGAGATTGAACCGAGATAGAAACCTCGTGGATGCTTGACAATGTAATTCGAGAGTATATCATCTTTTATGGGCGAATGGCGAGACCGGCTTTGCGTATATTATACTCCTATCCCTAGATTCCCTCACCCTCCCCTCTCCCGATGGGAGAGGGATAAATGCTGCCTCCTCCCTTCGGGACAAAGAGCCCACCGGTTGAAGGGTTGGGGATGAGGGTCCTGTCCTTGAAAAGGATTGCGAGCCTACCTGATACGCAGTGGCGTCAGAGATGCAACGTCGGCCAATCGGCAAGGATTGCAGGCTTTGTGTAAGCTATACCTTTATCCATCTTGTTCACCAGTTCAAATTGAAATCTAATGTCTATTAGCGATAAAACACGCAAGATTTTTTGGGGTCGTGCTGGAAATCGTTGTGCGATTTGCAAAAAAGAATTAGTTGTAGCCGCTACTTCTGATGATAACGAATCAATTATTGGCGACGAATGTCATATTATTTCCGGCAAGCCAGATGGTCCACGTTATGATCCATCATTCTCACCTAAAAAATCAGATAATCTTGAGAACTTAATTCTTCTATGTAAAGTTGACCATAAGATGGTAGACGATCAATATGAGACATACACCGTGCATATTCTTCGCCAAATGAAGAACAACCACGAGCTGTGGGTTTCTGAACGGTTATCAGATTGGCAATGGCCAAAACAAGTGAGAATAAAAAGACTAAAGCAAAACATACCTGATTATCTTACGCGCCTAACGACAGGCAAAGAAATTCTGGAGATTTTAGAGCATGCGTGCCAAGTAGAGACAAATCCGTATGACGAATTGAAATCCGAGGAGGAGGCAGATTTGGTTGGTTATTTTTTCGGCTACATTCAAGACTGTGACATCCTTGATTATATGGATTTGAACTTACAAGAACGCGTTCATATTGCATTTGAACTTACCAAAATACTTCAACAGCTTGACGATAATGGCTTCTGGGTTTTTGGTGCCAGAGAGCTTCGTTTTCTTGAGGCCGACAAAAATGAACCCATGAAATGGCCTATTGCGATTATATGCGTATATCGTAAGGATAGTATGAGTGAACTTACAATTAGAAAAAATGGAAATCGTCTACAATGAGTCATACCTCTAAGGTCCCTCACCCTCCCCTCTCCCGAAGGGAGAGGGATAAATATTACCTTCTCCCTTCGGGAGAAGGGTTGGGGATGAGGGAGAAAAGAGGTTTTTGCTATGCGTAAGCGTCCTCTTCCTCCTGAAATTCTTTCCAGATGCAGAAAACTTCGAAAATCACAAACGTCCGCAGAATTAAAACTTTGGAGTTGTCTGAAAAACAGGCAAATATTCGGATTGAAATTCCGCAGGCAGCATCCGATCGGTAAATTCCTCATTGATTTTTATTGCCACGAAGCCAGAATCGCAATAGAACTCGACGGCGGCGGTCACGCTGAGCCCCCACAAGCTAAACACGATAATGAACGTACTAAATTCCTCGAGACAGAGGGAATCAAGGTTTTAAGATTCTGGAATACCGACGTATCAAAAAACCTAGAAGGAGTTGTCAAGGCCATTGCCGACGCTGTTCCTTCATCATCACAGGCCTTGGCAGCCAGGATCCCTCACCAGGGAGACTGCGGGAAGGAAAAAACGCACTAGGCGTGCCGGGAATAAAAGGCATTTAGAATTGTAATACTCACAAACAGACGATTTTAGGAGGCTACATTGAAGAAGCTTTACATACCGATCCTGGCTTTGTTAATGATACAAGGCTCGCTGTGGGCAGCTGATGACAGCCAGAAGCCCGAGCGCAGGATGCTCGTGGTCACCGGCACCGCGGACGTAACGGTGGCACCCGACATCTGCTACATCAGCTTTGCAGTCGAGACCAACAACCGCAAGGCAGGCGACGCCTACAAGGACAATGTGGAACTCATGAACCGCATCAACGCGGCAATCAAGGCGCAGGGCGTTGAGTCAAAGGACATGCAGACGACGAACTTCTCTATTGCGCCTAACTACCAGTACACGGAAAAGGGCAAGCGCATCTTTCTTGGCTACAGGGTCTACAATACTCTTTATATTGGAGTACGCAATCTTTCGAAGGTGCCTGATGTCCTCGACGCGGCCATAGAGGCCGGCGCACTCGACGTCGGCGGTATAACCTTCACGGTCGAGGATTCCAAGAAATACACCGAGGAGGTACGCAAAGAGGCCCTTCGCAACGCTCGCAAAAAGGCCGAGGAGTCCGCGCAGATACTCGGATTCAAGCTGGGTACACCGATCACCGTGACTGAGGCTCAACCTTATGACAATTATGTTGGCTACTCCAAGGCAGCAGGGATGCTTGACGGCGCAATGGCCGAGGAGGCCCCGGCACCTGCAATAGAGGCCGGTCAACTGAAATTATCCAGGACAGTCTACGTGACATACGAAATTTTGCCTTAAAAAATTAACTTCTACCCTCCAGAGCGACGGCGGGTGCGGCGAGCAAAGTTCTCCGTGTCCCGCCAGTCCTTTTTTTGTGTCCAAAACCACCCGACTTTACGTGCGAAAAAGAGAAGCAACCAGTAAAGCAAAGGCACGAGCAGAACGAACGCTAAGAATGCTAAATCTCGCAACTTAATAATCCCAATGCATGAATTATCGTCCGATTCCTGACGCGTGCAATTGAAACCTGGGTGCAATTAAAACAAAGAGAACGCAAAAGAAAGACTTATATCAACTCTGATTGAACTTTGTTTTTAAATATTGACAAAATTTGCTTTTTATTTAAACTATGGATCTTAAACCGTTTCTTAACTATCTAGGAGGAAATAATGAACAAAAAAAATCTCATCTTAGTCGCTCTCTGTGTGCTCATTCTTGGCAGCACCACGGCACTAACGGCCTCGGACTGGGCAGGCACCTTCTGGGGTGATGCAACAGGAACATGGTCTGGAACACTCTTTGAAGACACTGACCCGCCTTACTTCCGTGGAATCTGGGACGACGGCAACCAGCGTGGAGCGATGTACGGCGATGCCGAAGAAGTTCAAAACGGTGTTTTTGAAGTACACATCGGATACGCAGAAAACAACTTGGGAACCCTCATCGGTTACTGGAACGGAACATTTAACACCAACACCGACACCGCTTCAGGTGACTGGGCAAAAGTAGACATGAGCGCCATCGGCAGATGGGCCGGAACTATACAATAGAACATTTCACCTTTAAATAAAAGAGGCGGTGCTTCCGCCTCTTTTTCTTTATCAAGCCAAATCCCTCAAAAAACAAAGGATAAAGCAATAGAAGTGTTGACTTTAACGTCTAATCAAGTAAACTTCATGTTCAAATAGTTAATGGAAATGATCCTTAAGGAGGATTAATGTCAAGAGTTTGCGAAGTATGCGGCAAAGGTGCCCTGAGGGGAAATCAGATATCACACTCTCATAAACTTTCAAGCCGCCGTTTTGAAGTAAACCTGCAGAGCGTAAAAGTTCGCAAAGGTTCAAAAGTCGAAACCATACTGGTCTGCGCCAAATGCCTCAAAGCAGGCAAGGTTGAACGCGTCTAAGAGGGAACAACATGGGAGGAGAAATCGCCCGTAAACCCGGACTCGTAAGGAGGCCAAGATGAAGAAGTTTTTTGCTTTAGCCCTTGGGATAGGTTTTTGCGTAACATCCCTTGCGGCTGCGGACGAGAATAAACCCACACGTACCATTGTCGTCACCGGTACGGCTGAGATAAGCGTCGCTCCTGACATATGCTATATGAGCTTTACCGTTGAAACAAAGGATAAGAGCGCCATCAAGGCTTACAACGAGAACAACGAGATTATGAACAAGGTTAACGCCGCCGTAAAAGCTCTCGGAATAGAAGCCAAGGATTTGAACACGAGCGAGTTCTCAATAATACCCCAGTACTATTACGATGAGAAATCGAGCAAGAATTTGTTCGACGGTTATCTAGTCCACAATACATTGAACGTCAAAGTGCGCGAGTTGTCAAAAGTCGGCAAGATTCTTGATGCCGCCGTTAACTCGGGAGCGACGATGGTCCAGGGCGTCTCATTTACGGTCGAAAACCCCAAGAAATACAACGTCGAACTCCGCGAGCAGGCCATAAAGGCCGCCTATGCGAAAGCCTCACAGATGGCCACTCTTACAGGCTTAAAACTGGCTAAGCCCATTTCGATCTCCGAAGCCGAGCCTAATAATTACTACCAGTACTACGCCCAGGCTAACGTCATGTCCTCAATGTACCGTGACGGTGGCGAAAGTTCACCTTCGATAGAGGCGGGCGAATTCAAAGTAACCCATACCGTGTACATCACGTACGAAGTCGAGTAATGCCGAAGGTACTGATAACCGGTATAACTGGCTTTGCCGGAAGCCACCTTGCAGAGTATTTGTCCGGAAAGGGTCTTGACGTTTGGGGAATCCTCAGGTGGAGGTCGCGCACCGAAAACATTGACGGGTTCAAGGAAAAGCTTCATCTGATCGAAGGTGACATTCGTGATTCCTCCTCGATGACCTCTGTGATTGAGGACGTAAAACCTGACTGGATATTCCACCTTGCCGCGCAGAGCTATGTCCCTATGTCGTGGAAAGCGGCTGAGGAGACTCTTTCCACGAACATCATGGGCGAACTGAATATTTTTGAAGCGGTGAGACGGGCAGGCATTGATCCAGTGATTCAGATTGCAGGTTCCAGCGAAGAGTACGGACTCGTTCTCCCGGAAGAACTGCCAATCAAGGAAACGAATCCCCTGCGCCCCCTCTCCCCCTACGGCGTCTCAAAGGTGACGCAGGACATGCTCGCCTACCAGTACTTCAAAAGCTACGGTTTGAAGACGGTCAGAACAAGGGCCTTCAATCATACGGGACCAAGAAGGGGTGAGGTCTTTGTCACTTCGAATTTCGCAAGCCAGATTGCGAGAATCGAAAAAGGCCAGAGGGAACCTGTGATAAAAACCGGAAACCTCGAAGCGGTTCGGGATTTCACCGACGTGAGAGACGTGGTCAAGGCCTACACTCTATCACTAGAGAAGGGAGAGCCCGGTGAAGTCTACAACATATGTTCAAACAAGGGCATAAAGGTCCACGAGATGCTCGACATCCTCCTTTCTTTTTCTACCGTCAAGATTAAAGTAGAGCAAGACCCTTCCCGCATGAGACCTTCGGACGTGGAGCTTCTCCTGGGTGACGCATCAAAATTCTCAAAACAAACCGGGTGGAAGCCAGAAATACCGCTCGAGCAAACCCTAAAAGACCTGCTCGAATACTGGCGCGCAAGGGTGTAGCAGATAAGGGCCCGTAACACATTGTGAGCATCATCCTCATAACCGGCGCATCCGGGTTTGTGGGAAAGCTCCTTGGTGAAGAAGAATCGGAGAGAGGGAATACCGTATTCGGCCTGCATCTTCCAGAGGAGACACCTGAATTGCCTTTCGAATCCCGCGGAATCGATTTACGTGACGGCGAAGGTATCAGAAATTTTGTTCAAGAGAAAAAACCCGAAAGAATTTATCATCTCGCCGCGCTTTCATCCGTAAGAGCATGCGAGGAACACCCGGTGGATTGTTTCGATTCAAACGTTACCGGCATCCTGAATCTTCTGGATTCCTTATCCGAATTACCGGTTAAACCGAGAGTACTCTTCACGTCCTCGTGCGAGGTTTACGGCAGTGTTCCTCCCTCCAGTCAACCTGTGGATGAAAACTACCCCCCCTCCCCCATCAACGTGTACGGGTTAAGCAAAGTTTTTGGAGAAAATATCTTCCATTTTTACTCAAAAAGGAACTCCTTACCCACCGTGATCAGCAGAGGCTTCAACCATACGGGGCCGGGTCAGGCGCAACACTTTGTATTCCCGCACGTGGCGAGAACCCTTGCACGCATTCAACTGGGAAAAGAGGAACCCGTGTTGAGTATGGGTAACCTTTCGGTAAGACGCGATTTCCTGGACGCAAGGGATGTGGTAAAAGCATACATGACAATTATGGATAAATCCGAAGCCTGGAAGACCTACAATGTTACTTCGGCAAGATGCATATCGATCGGGGAAGGCGTCAACATGCTTGTTGAAATTTCAGGAATAAAGGTTAGAATAGTAACTGACGAGTCAAGGATGCGCTCTTACGATATACCGGAGCTTTCCGGCTCATCGGCTCTCCTTGAGAGTGAATTAGGCTGGCATGCCGAAAAAACGCTTGAAGAAACCTTCAAGGATATGCTCCTTTATTGGAGAAAAAAGGAAGGCGCATTATGAAGCTTTATGCTTTCGGAGTAAGGGGTAGCTTGCCGTCCCCCTCGACAAAGGATTTCAAGACCTCTGATTACGGCGGCAATACAACCTGCTACTATTTAGAGGTCGGTCCGTTCAGAATCATATTCGACATGGGGTCAGGCGCAAGAGTCCTCGGCAACCATCTTGTCTCCCATGGAGTAATTGGAAAACCTTTCATTTTTCTCCTAACCCATTACCACTCCGATCACACGCAGGGCATAGGATTTTTTGTACCTCTCTACATAAAATCGAACACATTTCACATCCACGGCTTCACGCCCGACGAACGAAGGGGCGCCGATCCACTGCGCAACATAGTTCTCCAGTGTCTCGAGGAGCAGCAGTCAAGCCCCTACTTCCCGGTCCCTCACGTATCACTTCCCGCAACCAAGCACTATCACGCACATGACAAGATGTTTTCAGAGGTTTTTTATTACGTTCATGAGAATGAATCCTACCGTTTTTTATCTGAAGGAGAATTCAAGGCCGCCTCGTTTGATTCGAAAGATACTGTCAAGATAACGACGATTCCTTTAAATCATCCCAATGGCTGCATAGGTTATAAAATAGATTACGAAGGAAAATCGACGGCCTTCTGTACGGACACGGAACCATTTGCCTATGCGAACCAGAAGATAAACACCCTCGCCAAAGCCGTTGACATACTCATTCTGGACGGCCAATATGCAAAGGAACAACTCGCCGGGCCAACACAAGACTTCGGACACGGGACGCCCGAACTCTGCATAGAACAGGCCGCTACTACCGAAGCAAAGCTGCTTGTGATAACGCATTTTGATCCGGGGCAGGACGACGAAAAGCTATCCGCGATGGAAAAAGGCGCGAAGGATTATTTGAAATCCAGAAAATTCAAAAATCCCACAAGTGTCGAGTATGCCAGGGAAGGTCGTTGCTGGGAGCTCTAGTTTGAAAATTCTCGCCGTCAACTGGCAGGACTGGAAGGCTCCGCAGAAAGGTGGGGCGGAGTTCTATCTCAAAGAAATCCTTGTACGGCTGGTAGGATACGGGCACAAGGTAACATTGCTTTGCTGTTCCTATCCAGGCGCAAAACACAGGGAAATAGTGGACGGGATCGAAGTGATAAGAACGGGTTCCCGCAACACGTTCAATTTTCACCTCTACGGCAGCCCCATAAGGAATTTCCTGAGATCTAATGATTTCGACGTAGTGCTCGATGACCTCAACAAGATACCCTTCTACACCACTTTATGGGCAGGTTCGACGCCTGTGGTCGGTGTTGTAATGCACGTGTTCCGGCGCGAGATATTCAAGGAAACAAACTTCCTTGCAGGTAATTACGTCTACCGGTCGGAAAAGCTGATACCCCGGATTTACAGAAAAGGACTCTTCGGATGTCTTGGTGAATCGGGAAGGAAGGAATTATCACAGATGGGTATGAACCCTGACCGGATACTCCCCCTGCTGGTCGGCGTCAATTCTACATTCAAACCGGGGATTGAGAAACGGGAAAGGCTCGTCGTTTCAGTGGGCCGACTGATGCGGTACAAATGTGTCGATCACATAATCTATGCAATTGCTTTATTGAGACAGCGGGGTATTGAGGCAAAATGCGAGATAGCCGGTGAAGGTCCCGATTACCCGCGACTCGATAAGCTGATCGAGACACTGGGGCTGAGGGAAAACGTAAAACTTCTGGGGTGGGTCTCACTTCCCGACGTAGCAAGGCTTTATCAACGCGCCAGCCTCGCCGTTCAGCCTTCAGCCAAGGAAGGCTGGGGATTCCTTGCGACCGATGCCGGGGCATGCGGGACGCCTGTAGTGGCGGCTCGAGTACCTGGTCTCGCGGATTCAGTAATAGACGGAAAGACAGGCTTTCTTTACAGACACGGAGATATTAAGGAGATGGCAGACTTTATGGGAAAACTGCTCCAGGACGGAAACCTGAACAAGAAAATGGGAGAAGAAAACCGGCGATGGGCTTCAACACTCACTTGGGAAAAGGTAGCCAGGAGAGTGGAAGACTTACTTCTCCAGGCTGTGAGAAAGGAAATTAATAAGTGAAAAAAAACACACGCGACATAATCTTCTTCTGGGCAAGAATCCTGATCGCCGTTACGTTCATCGCTATAATAGTTTTGACCGTGGACTTGAAAAAGACCTGGGAAGACTTGAAGCACACCTCCCCCCTCTTCGTAGGTCTGGCAGTACTTGCGTACATGGCTTTTATTGCATGTCTCGCCCTGCGCTGGCTGATACTTTCAAAGGCGCGCAAACATCCGTATGGCTTTTTTTATCTTTACCGGAGTCTTGTCATTCACTTTCTATTCAACAACGTGCTCCCGACGACGATTGGCGGGGACGTCTACAGAATAATGGACACGGGCGGCCATGAAGGCAAGGGGGTTTCATTCTCGGTAGTCTGGACGGACAGGATGATTGGTTTTATAGGAGTATTCACCTTTGCTTTTCTTGCGAGTATTTTTTATTCGATCGTAAGCAAGAAATTCATCCTGCTCCTGATCTTTGGAGCCGCTTTCCTCTTTTCCGTTACACTTACCGCCGCCTTCCTTTCGAAAAGAATAAACGACTGGCTCTCAACCTGGCTGCCGAAATTCAAGATATTCGGGTATCCACTTGGTGAAAAGGTTGCAGGGGCTTTTCGCTCAATAACCGACTACCGTAATCACAAGACCGCGCTTCTTGCCGCTGCCGCCGTCTCGTTAGGTGTCCAGATCAGCCTTGCTCTTGTCTGGTATCTGTTGTTCTTGTCGCTCGGCGGAAAGACCGATTTCGTAAACATAATGGTCACGATACCTGTGGTGAACACGCTCGCCATGTTCTCCGTCGGCGGCTGGGGTCTCCGCGAGCAAACCTTTGTCGAGATGCTTTCCACTTTCGCAGTATCCAGGACAACCGCTCTCGCAACCTCTATACTCTTTGACGCCGTAAACGTCTTTTTTGGAATCGTCGGCGGCATATTCCTTCTTTTCCGGAAGAAATCGATAAAGAAAAGCTCCGAGAAACCTGCTAAGTCCTGATTTACCTCTTTCTGATTTCTACTTAAGATAATTCAAATTGAGGACTTGACACCAAAAAGTTCAAGCCTATAATCTCGAATCTTTTAGGAATCATTTAGGGGAAATGGCGATGCCAATACAATCTAACCGGTTATTACCGAAAGGAACACGACAATGTACAAAGGCTACTGCATTCAAGACGGCCGAATCGTCGAAAGCCGTGATGAAAAAAGCACTGTCGTGGTTTACACGAACCCTGACGAGCGCGAGAGAAGATATCTGATAGATGAGCTTAAGCTCGACGAACACACGCTCGGGTCCGTGGCTGACCCGGACGAGCTGCCTCGTCTTGAGTTCGAACCCGAACACCTGGCCATCATATTTAAACGACCTAAAAGCTATCTCGGCAAGGATCAGTTCTTTTTCAAGGTTTCATCAACAGGTATATATTTATTTAAAGATCGGCTGGTCGTAGTAACATACGACGAGACGCCTATATTCGAAGGTAAACATTTCACAAAGGTAAATTCCATAAGCGAGATTGTTTTAAAAATCATCTACCGATCCATAGTTCATTTCGTCGAACACCTTAAGATAATAAACACTCTCTCGGAGGAGCTTGAGGGAAAAATAAACGCCTCGATGGGTAACAAGTACCTCATCAATCTCTTTACCCTTGAGAAAAGTCTTGTTTACTATCTCAACGCCATCAATGCAAACGGGGTCGTCATTGAAAAACTTCGCACCAACTCCTCTAAGATTGGGCTCAACCAGTTCGAAATGGAATTCCTCGAAGATATCATGATTGAGAACAACCAGTGCTACAAACAAGCCGAGATATACGCAAACATTCTCGCAGGGCTCATGGACGCAAGGGTTTCGATCGTAAGCAACAATCTCAACATAATAATGAAAACCCTGACCATCATAACCGTAGCCATAATGGTTCCCACTTTCGTCGTAAGCGCATTCTCCATGAACGTACCCTTGCCTATAAAAGCCGGGCCATACGCGTACTGGATAGTCATGGGAATGGCTCTCGTTTCCGTGGGAGGAGTATTCCTTCTATGGAAGTTGAAAAAGTGGTAATACTCAATCTACAGACACTTGTCAATCGTTAATAGCTAACTTCAACACCTGCAACGATTGGCGGAGCTTTAGATTTGAACGTCCAAAGTCACCATGATTTTTTCTACACGGTCGCCGCAGACTCCGGCAAGGTCCCAATTTGATGAATGAACACGCTCCTTTGCCGTAACTTTGAACAGGGAGAAGAACTACTCAGGCAAATAGGCCTCGGGCGGCTTTGTCGCGCGGCGCACGAACCCCTCGTCCTTACGCCACTCCTTAGCTACCTTGATGTGAAGCTCAAGGTATACAGGTCTTGACGAGAGCGCTTCGATTTTCTGCCTTGCTTTTGTTCCAAGCCTTTTTATAGCCTCTCCCCCCTTGCCGAGAATGATTGGCCTTTGCGATTCGCGTTCCACGTAAAGGACCGCACGGATGAAATCCTTTCTGCCCTCCTGCTCCCTGTACTCCTCGATTTCAACAAAAACAGCATAAGGAATCTCCTCCCCGTAAAGCTCGAAGAGAGATTCACGCACCGCCTCGGCGGCAAAGAAGCGCATCGGATAAGTTGTTGGTATCTCTTGAGGGAAGTACGGCTCGCCCTCAGGGGAAAGCGCAAAAAGGGTTTTCAGGAGTTCGGGAAGACCCTCCCCCTTCAATGCGGAAATGGGGTGAATATCCGAAAGACCAAGCTGGCGATAGCGGTCGATGAGGGGAAGAAGCTCCAGCTTGTCTTTGACCGTGTCGACCTTGTTAATCGCGAGGGCCACCATTTTCTTTATTGACCGGACGAAAATGGAAAACTCCTCGCCCGGTTCATAACCGGCTTCGACCATGACGAGAATAATGTCCGCGTCCTCGAGGGCCGAATCTATTTGAGTGCGCATGAATTCGTAAATCGCTCCACTGCGCTGAACGAGCCCTGGGGTGTCCAGAAATACAAGCTGACCCTCGGGAGTAGAAAGAATCCCCAGGATGTTCTGGGCGGTAGTCTGTGGTTTTGGTGATACCGCGGACAGCTTCATTCCGAGGTACGAGTTAAGAAGCGTTGATTTGCCTACGTTCGGCGGACCGACAATCGCGACATAAGCGGATTTATTCAAGCTCTACCTCCATAAGATGAGCATCAGCGGTGAACAAAATGAAGCACGAATGCACTGGCAACTTCCATATCTTTTTCGCAGCATCGGCGTAAAGCCTGAGCTGTTCTTTGTAAATTTCTTTCGCTTCGATACCTGAAGGAAACGACTTGTAATCGATTATATCCAGACCCTGGGGTGTAAGCAACACCCTGTCAATTCGACCTGAAACGACCTCGATACCCCGCCTCATGATAAATGGGACTTCGCTTTCCGCATTCAACCGGGGCAGTATGAATCTCTCGAGGAGACCTGAATGGTCGAGACGCTCGATTTGGCTTTGGATTTTATTAACGTAGACGTCCGCCATCGACGGTGCCAAATTTAAAGAAAGCACTATCGAGTTCACAGACACGCGAATTGAATTCTTATCGGTTCGAACGGCGCCCTTGGAGACTCTGTCGAGAAGGATATGAAGTATTTCGCCGAAATGAATGAGGCCTTGAGCGGTTTCGTATTCTTTTTCCATTTCGTCACTGGCGGTAGTGAAAATCAACGGTTCAGTCGACCACTTGCGCTCAAGGTGAATGTCATGTTCCTCCCGATGATCTTCCGGGATATCGGTTTCCTGTTCCGTGAATACGTTGTCCCTTATTTCGAGTTTGATCCCTTTTAGAGACGCGGGTAGTTCCAAAACGTTGTCCAATTCACGCAAGCCCAACCCCTGAACCAGGTAATCAAGCCAGCCCGAAGCTTTACCAGTCCAGGTCCCGGAGAGGAAAAGGGCGTCACGAGCGCGTGTCACGGCAACATAGAAAAGTCTCTTTTGTTCCTCGGCGATTTTAGCTTCCCACAGCAACTTTTCAGGATGCTCTTTGTAGGAAGAATCGGAAAAGGTAAAAATGACTTTTTCCCCATCCTCTCTTCTTGAAAGCCCTTCGCTTCGCCTGGATGAATGCTCTTCAAGGCCTGCAAGAAAGACCACTTTGGAATCAAGGCCTTTCGAAGCATGGATCGTCATAAGCCTGACGGCATCCCGACCTTCGATGTTCACGTTGGCCTTGGGTTCGTCCTCACGCGTGCTCATTCTTTCCAGACGCTCCGCTATTCGATACATGGAAAGACCTTCCTCGTCAAAGTTTTCAAGAATTCTTAAGAATTTGTGAATGTTTTCGTTCTGCTGTTCATCGGCAAACCATGACCAGAGAGCACGCTCATTGAAGATACTTTCAAAAAGAACGGCGGAAGGCTCCCTGTCAACCTTTGCAATTATTCTTTCGAACCACGAAACGGACTCGGCAAATTTTGACTCATGAATGCTGCACAGCTTGGCCCAGAGATTTGCTCCTTCTCTGAAAGCAACCTCGAGTATTTCATCTTCGGTAATACCCAATAAAGGCGAACGCATGATTCCGTACAATGAGAGGGAATCGGATTGATTTGCTAGAAACCGGACGAGCTGCCTGAGAAGTACGGATTCAGGAGTCGAGTAAAACCCCGTACCGCCCACTACCACAAAGGGTATTCGGCATTTGCGAAGCGCTTCCTCATAACTGGCAAGGTGTGTTCGTGCTCGGATCAGGATGGTAACATCTTCAAACCTGCACGGCCTTTCTGTTTCTTCGTTATCCGACTTCTCAAAAACAGGAAGCACTCCGATTATTTCCGTTATTCTTTGGGCTATAGTCCGGGCTTCCGCATTCTTCTGCTCGTTCATAAGGGCGCCGGGTTCCATTCGAGTCAGCAGTATCTCAACAACGCCTCTGGCTCCGGGGTTTCTGCGCGCGGTAAATTTCTCGTAAGGAGTTTTCCATGCTTCTTCTTCCTTGTGCATAAGCCTTGAAAACAACTCGTTAACGAAATCGATTATCAAAGGAAGGCTCCTGTAGTTCTCCCGTAATACGACTTCTTCAAAACCGCCCCTCATCCACTCCCGCATCTCGAATCTTGCTTTTTCAAAAACCTCAACGTTTGCACCCCTGAAAAGGTACACCGACTGTTTAACGTCCCCTACAATAAAGAGTGTAGGGGTTTTACCTAGTTCACGCTTGGCACCCATACCCGAACGCCACTCCTCGGTGAGTTTGGAAACTATAGCCCACTGCAGACCGTTTGTATCCTGGAATTCGTCAACCAGAATATGATCGGTTTGCTCGTCAAAACTCTGGAGAACGTTGGACCAGTTCGGCGAGTGATAGAGAACCTCATACAGTTTGTATTCCAGATCGCCGAAATCCAGCACCTTGTCCTTTCTCTTCCTTTCTTCGTATTTCTGGGCAAGATGGCGAAAAACCGTAATAAAACCCTCAGTTTCAACGGCAGAGCGCCAGCGCCAGAAAACGTCATAGAACCGGGCAAATCCCTCGGCTTTCGCGGGAATCTCAGGTTTGCCCTTCGGAAAACGCTTTCTCAAAATGCCGTCTTTCGTAAGGAAACGCGACGAGGTTTTTTCCATGACCGTGCGCAACACTTCCAGATGCTCTCGTTTTTTAGAAGGATCGGCCACCTTGTCGAACGCCGAGGCCTGCCAGAAATCCTCCCCCCAGGATTCCCTGAGAGTCTTCCAGGCAATCTCGTATTCTTCTGATATTGAGGATGTATCAATATCAAAAGCAAGATAACTCTGCGGTATCTGCAAGAAAAGGGAACGTATCCTCGTCCTGAGCCTTGTCCATCCTTCGACAAGAGTAAGATGACGTACCCAGAGAGAGGCGTCCGTCGAGCTTGCGCCAAGTTCCACGAGCCCTTCACGTATTATTTCGTCGCGTATGAGATCGGCCTCTATGGCATCGAGAATCTTGAGGCTCGGCGATAAGTTTAACTCGAACGCAAAGCGCTCGAGAACCGAGAGCGCGAACGAATGAACGGTGGAAATCCTGAAACGCGAGAGTTTTGGCTGTATTTCCGAATGCAAGGCAGGCAGGCGCTTTATAAGCAATTCAAGCACTCGTTCCTTCATTTCGGCCGCCGCTTTTTCGGTAAAGGTTATAGCCAGTATTCTTTCGGGGGGGACCCCCTCCTCCAGAAGAGCAACGTAGCGTTCCGCAAGTTTCTGGGTCTTTCCCGAACCGGCGGGCGACGAAACGACAACACTTTTCTTCACGTCGAGATGGGTTGGATTCATGATCCTTCCTTTTAATTCGCCCATCAGCCGCAGAATTCCTTATACTCGCAGAAAAAGCAGGTTGCCGGTTTCTTCTCCGGCAATCCGAAATTCCCTTCGCGGATTTTTTCCACCGAGTCTCTGGCGAAAGCAAGCGCCCTCTGTATCGAATCTTCCGGCTCCTCTACCTGCACGATCTCTGATCTGTTGAAATCGTAAAGACCGAATGAATGGATTTCCGCATTAGCGCTTTTCCTTATCATCTCACAATAAAGCGGAAGCTGCAGAGATTCCCCTTTTCCGAGTTTTGCCGCAAAGCCGGTTTCTTTGCCTGTTTTGTAATCCATGACCCTTGCCCCCTGACCCATCCAGTCTACCCTGTCTACCCTGCCGCGAAGGGTGAAATTTCCCTCTTCGAAGAAAAATCTTATATCCCGTTCGAGCCATTCGGAGACAATCCGCCATCCCTTTTCCTGTCTGACCTCCTCCTCTTGCCGGAACCAGTCAATTCGCGACCCCAGCCAGTCCTCAATCCACAGTCTGACGAATGGATTCAATCTCATCCTGTCAAGTTCAAAAGCAAGGCCGGCGCAGAGTTTCTCTTCAAGGTCCTGGGCTTTTGGATTCTCTCTCATGAGCCTTTCCATTACCGAATGCAGCACGTTTCCCAAAAGCCTGGCCTCAGGCTCCTCAGAGGGTTCCTCCGAAGGTTCAAGACCCAGAACGGTGGCCAGGAAGTATCTATAGGGACAGTTTCTGTAGACCTCAAGTAATGTAACTTTGAACGGATACTCTGATCCGAATTTTTTTCGAAGAAGGTAAAGCGATTCGGCGTTTTCGAATACAACGCCTTGCCTGGATTCCGAGCCGTGTGAAGGTCTGGACAAAAGGAATTCTTCTGTGGAGTATACAGTCCTGTTTTCTGCTAAAGAAGACTCGCCGCGTTCTACGAGAAAGACCGAGGAAAGCAAAGGCCTGTCGCCCTCCATGGATGGAGCGGACAGGTAAAGGGCCTCCCTTGGCATGAGTTCAAGTCTTCGAAACTCAAACCTCGAGTCGAGGAAAGAATGCTCTCTGGAGGGTATGGAAATCGATTCCTTTATTCGCTCGGGAAGCAGAAGGTCGCGCCTCGGGTATTTCGGGAACTCTCCGTCGACAAGCCCGCCCAAAAACAGATAGCGCACGTCGAGCCATCGGCTTTCGACAACCGGCACAACTCGAATCCCGAGAGGTGAATATTCCTCATCGTCAAGTTGAACATCCCGCGACAGGAGCGACTCAAGGGTCTCCCTTGCAAACCGCGGAGTCAGTTGTTTTTCACCCGTAAGCTCGAGCACCCTTTGAAGTTTCACAAAGGCGTCCTCCAGACCTTTCCTTAGTTCCGGCGGCGCATCCCAGCCCAGCCATTCAAGAATATCGCGAAGCTTTCTTGTAAAGCCCTCTGCAGGCATTGGTTTTGAGAATGATTCCGCCTTCGACGCGAATTCAGCCACGAACGAGCGTATCTCTCTTGCCGTGTGTTCCCCATGAATCGCCATCTTGCGCGAAGGTTCGGAAAGAAACCAACTCTTCCACGACCCCGCTCCTGAAACGATACCCTCATCCCGTGATAGAACGTCAACCCAGTCTCTAACGCTTTTTGGAACTTTCGTGAAAAACGGGGCAAGAAGAAGAGCAACCACATCACGCCTGCGAAATTTGTTTTCAGGTAAGTACAAGATATCGATCGCAGCACGAATGGCTGGAAACGATCCCAGAGCCGGACGAAGCGATATGTTGGCTTTTAACCCGTACCTGGCAAAAACACGAGCCACAAGCGACCTGTAGATTCCCAGGGCAGGAAAAACTACCATTATCTCATCTGGGGTTACCCCCGTTTCGGACAGGGTACAAATGTGACGGGCTATTGCCGCAACTTCATCCTCACGCGAACGGTACCGTTTCCAGCAGGACAAGGGATTCGGGGAAGCCAAAGGTGCCTGCATGACCTTTAACCCTGCCGAGACGAAAAAGTTCTGGGCCTTGAGCGCGAGCGGATCATCGGGAATTATTACTACCACCTCAGGTATCTTTTCCACCAGTGCCTCGAGCAGTCTTTGCTCGGAGGTTCTGGGTTCAAAATAGCCTTCAACCAGAAGAAGTTTCTCGCCGAGGTTCCCGATGTAATTCATTGACTCCTCTAAAAGACGCTCGTGATCGATGAATCCCTCTTTTTCCATGTGCGCGTCGTATCTCCGCAGCAACCCGAGAGCCTCTTCGAGTCTTCTCTCCGTATCGATGTCATAAAGGACATCCCGGGCAAGCTTCGGTATTTGTTCCCAATCATCGGGATAGAAGCGGCAGAGTTCGGCGTAAAGCTCGGATAGAAGACCTACGTGCTCCTCCCTGAAGAACAAGCTTTTTGATTCACGAATGAGTTTGAGGAAAACGAATCGCCTGTCGCGTTCATCAACTATCCCTTTGGACGACCAGAGCGAAACAAGATTTTCTGCAAGTAGTTGGAGGGTAACGCTTTCCGGTATTTTGGACGCCGATTCCTTGTAAAGAGAAAGAATCTCGAACACGGCTGCCCTTGCCTTCCGCTTATTCGGCGTAAGGTAGAGAATCTCCTCGGGTTTGAATTTACTGGATATTTCCAACTCGGAGAGCAGTCGCCTTGTGAATCCCGGCGAACAGAGCGGTCGCATGGCAAGCAGGCGAAGAGGTGCTCGAGAAGACATCAACGCAGTTTAGCTGAAAGAGCGAACAAGTCAATCAGATTGAGAAGGTGAGAGAATATGTTATCTTCATGAAGGAAGTCTGTCATCTCCAAATCAAATGGATAAACGACATCAATACTTTAGTTGTCTAATAAACCACTCGCAGTATCGCGAGCGAAACGTCTTTATAATTTATTTATTCCAGGGTGTTTTAATACTCATGGACACCAATAGCTTGACTACTCATTCAGGCTGCGTATCATTCTATCCGTGAGAATCAGCATCCGCTACAAGATAGCAGGTCTGCTTGTAATCCTGGTATTTCTCTTGATGGGTGGTACAGGTTTTGCGATTATTAGACTTGTGCGCCAGTCCTTCCTCGAGGAAATAAAACTGCGCGGTATAATTCTTGCCCGCAACGTGGCTTTTTCGGCGGAGGACCCCCTCATGGAAGCCGATGACTTGACGCTCGCGATACTCTCAAGGGATGCGTTGAAACACAAGGGAAGCGTTTACGCGTACATATTAAATCAGGACGGTGTCACGGCTTCGGCTCCGGCAAGAATGGAGCGTTCCAAGGGAATAGATTCGGCAAAAATATACTTCCAGGACAGCCTGTGGCGAAAAACCATTCCGGGATCGATAAAGATTCCCTCGGGGCAAGACTATGCGTCCAAAACGGTCTTCGACAAGGAGTGGGGCGAGATATACGAGGTTGCGGTTCCCGTCATGCTGGGAGGACAGAAGAAGATCGGCGAGGTGCACGTCGGAATAGATCTGACAAGCCTGCAGGAGGCATCACGAAACATTCAGATAGTGGTCGGGACGATCGCTTTAGTCGGCATCATCGTAGGCATCCTGGGCGCATTCGGCCTGGCCTCATACCTTATCCGGCCTCTGAGGGCGCTAGTCTTCGGTGTGCACGAGATCGGCAGGGGAAACTTCGAATTCCGCATCAAAAAGCAGTCGAATGACGAGATAGGTGATCTTACCATCGAGTTCAATAAGATGGCCAAGGATCTCAAGGACAAGGTGCTGATCGAGGACGCTTTCAAACGTTACGTATCCCATCAGGTTGCCGACGAGATTCTCAAGGACCCGGACGTATTCGCAAAGTCATTGAAGGGAGAAAAGAGACCGGTGACCATCTTCTTCGGCGATATCCGCGGATTCACGACGATATCCGAGCAGTTACCACCGGAGGAGGTGGTTGCATTCCTGAACTTCTATCTCACGGAGATGACTACCATTATCTTCGCCAACGAGGGAACGATTGACAAGTTCATGGGCGATTGCATCATGGCCATCTTCGGCGCCCCTGTCAGGCACGATTCGGATGTGCTTCATGCGGTCAGGTCTGCGGTCGAGATTCAAAAGAAAGTCGAAGAGCTGAACAAACAGCGTATTTCAGAAGGAAAGCGCGATATCCATGTTGGCATAGGAATCAACTACGGCGAAGCCGTCGTTGGTAACATCGGTTCTACTCAACGATTGGAGTATACGGTAATCGGAGACAGCGTTAACACCGCGGCAAGACTTCAAACACTTGCAAAAGGCGGCGAGATAGTGGTCTCCGACAGCGTCTACGATCAGGTGAAGGATCAATTCGACTTCGTGGCCATGGATCCGGTAACCGTCAAGGGCAAATCGCAGGTCCTCAAGGTCTGGAAAATCAAGCTGCCCATATATACGAGCGCTGAATACCAGGCCACTCCGATGCCCAAGCAACAATCGAAGAAGAATCCCGAAGAACTTGATTAGAAGAAAAGGAGTTCCTTACAAATGATTCGTCTAGGAGTAATAGGAGCAGGGTACTGGGGGCCGAATTTAATACGCAATTTTGCGGTCTTGAAAAACGTTTCGCTTGAAAAAATCTCCGACCTCGATCAGACGGTCATCGACAAAATAAAGCCTGACTATCCCAATACGGCTTTTACGAAAGATGCAGCCGAGCTTTTTGATTCCGATCTCGACGCCATTTGCGTGGCAACGAGCGCGCCGACTCATTATGAACTCGCCAAAAAGGCGCTGGAGGCAGGAAAGCATGTCTTTTGCGAAAAACCCCTGACCCTCAAATCGAACCAGGCCAAAGAACTTGTGGAGCTTGCCGAAAAGAAAAATCGCAGACTCATGGTCGGCCACCTTATGCTCTATCATCCCGCGGTGAGGAAGTTGAGAGAGCTCATAGAGCAGGGAAAACTCGGCGACGTTTTTTACGTCAACTCCATGAGGGTGAATCTGGGAATAGCGCGCTCGAACGAAAACGCGTTGTGGAGCCTTGCCCCTCACGATATCTCCATAATACTCTACCTTTTCGGTTCGAACCTGCCCGTGGGTGTCTCGGCTACAGGCAAGGATTTCTTAACAAGGGGGGTGGAGGATATAGTTTTTGCGTCACTGTTTTTTAACGGCAATCAGATCGCTCACACAAGGGTTTCCTGGCTCGATCCTGAAAAGATTCGCAGGGTAAAGGTCACGGGCTCCCGCGGTATCGCAATCTTTGACGACGTCGGAAAGGATTCCGTAGTCCAGTTTCACGAAGACTGGATTGAGCCGAAAGGAAACGGTGTATTCACTAATCACAAGAGCAAAACACCAGAGATTTTTGAGCTTGAAAAAGTTGAGCCCCTTAAGTTGGAATGCGAGCACTTTGTAGAGTGCGTAATCCACGGAAAGAAACCTTTAACGGACGGCCAGAATGGCCTGAACGTTGTATCTATTCTGGAACGTGCCGAGGAATCTTTGAAAGAAAAAGGAGCATACAAGTCGCTATGAACGAGAAGAAATACTTCGTCCACCCGACCGCGATTGTGGACGAACCTTGCGATATCGGCGAAGGCACAAAGATATGGCACTTCAGCCATATATCTAGCGGAGCAAAGATAGGCGAACGTTGCAGTTTCGGGCAGAATGTTTACGTCGCCTCGAGGGTAGTCGTCGGGAACAACTGCAAGGTTCAGAACAACGTCAGCATTTACGATCTCGTGACGCTTGAGGACAACGTCTTCTGCGGACCGAGTTGCGTGTTCACCAACGATATGAACCCCCGCGCGGCCTATCCAAAGGGCGGCGTGTGGATACCTACACTGGTCAAGGAAGGAGCCTCGATAGGCGCCAACTCGACAATCGTTTGCGGCACGACCCTGGGTAAATGGTGCTTTATCGGCGCAGGCGCCGTTGTCGCAAAGGACGTGGTCGATTACGCGGTAATGGTCGGCGTCCCGGCAAAGCGAATCGGCTGGATGTGTGAGTGCGGCCAGCGCATGGATTTTGGTAATAAGGATACCTTTGTGTGTTCCGAACGCTGCAAGGGCACCTACAAACTCGAAGGCGACATCGTAAGGAGGATAAAGTGAAGGTTCCGGCAATAGACATGTGGGCTCATCACGAACCTCTGCTTCCTGAGTTCAAGGAAGCGCTCGAACGCGTCGTACGCGCAGGCGATTTCATCCTGGGTAAGGAGGAGAAGGAGTTCGAGGCCGAATGCGTGAAATACCTCGACGTCAAATACGCCATAGGAGTAGGCAACGGCACGGACGCGCTTGCCATATGCTTGCGAGCGCTCGATGTGGGGCCGGGAGATGAGGTAATAACCTCCCCCTTCACCTTCATCGCGACCGCTGAGGTGATTGTCGCCTTAGGAGCCAAGCCTGTTTTTGTTGACATTAATCCGGACACCTTCAATATCGATCCCGCAAAGATTGAGGCGGCCATTACAAAAAAGACGAAGGTCATTCTGCCTGTCCATCTTTACGGCCAGGCCGCCGAGATGGACTCGATTATCGAGATCGCAAGAAAACACGGCCTTAAGACACTGGAGGACGCAGCCCAGGCGTTCGGAACGACCTACAGAGGCAAGAAAGTGGCCGGACTCGGCGATTTGACCATCTTCTCGTTCTTTCCTACAAAGAACCTCGGCGCACTTGGCGACGGCGGACTCATCACGACGGCAGACGACGGGTTATACGAGAAATGCCGCCTGATAAGGGTTCACGGGGCACCCAAGAAGTACTATCACACCCTTATCGGACAAAATTCAAGACTCGATACCTTGCAGGCCGCTTTTTTGAGGATAAAACTCAACCACATCGACCGCTACAACTCGACCAGAGCGAAAAACGCGGAAGCTTACAACAAGGAACTCGCGGACGTGGTCAAGGTGCCCGTGACTCACAAGGACTCGAACCACATCTATCACCAGTACACCGTTCGCACGCCTAAGCGCGACGCCCTGATAGAGTATCTCAAGCAGGCCGAGGTCGGCACCGGTGTGCACTACCCCTACCCGCTGCACCGCCAGCCCGTACTCGAGTATCTTGGACTCGCGGAAGGCTCGTTCCCGGAATCCGAGAAAGCGGCAAAAGAGGTCGTATCGCTTCCCTGCTACCCGGAGATGAGTGCCGATCAGCGCTCGTGGGTTATCGCCAAGATTCGGGAGTTTTTCGCAAAGTAGCCGATGGCCTTCTGGTACGCCCGGGGGGGTCTCCCCCCTGCACGAGTGACGATTCTTGGCGTACCGCTGGAGCAAACGACCACCGGCGTGCCCGGCACGAGGCTGGGTCCGGACAGGATAAGGCAGTTCTCGGAGAATGTGGAAAGCTACAGCCCGTATTTCAGGAAAGATCTGGCTGATTATTCCGTTTCGGACGCGGGAAACCTCGAGTTCGACTATCTGCCGACGATTGAAGAGAAGCTTGACCTGATTGGTGAAAGAATCACGGACAATCTCAAACAGAAAAGCAAGGTACTTATCGTAGGCGGCGAACACACGCTCACGCTCGGAGCTGTCCGGGCGATGGTTTCGCGATATCACGACCTTGCAATATTGCAGTTGGACGCACACGCGGACTTGAGAGAGATCGGCGAATCGGGATCCCTGACCGCGCACGACACCGTGATGCGGAGAGCTAAGGAGCTTCTTAGACCCGACTCCCTTGTGCAGACCGGCATTCGCTCCATGGCCAGAGACGAAGCGGCGCTTTCTGAATCGATGACTATGAATATGGCAGATGTCGAAGGCATACGCAAGAGGCTCGGCAAAAGACCCGTTTGGTTGACGTTGGACCTTGACGTGCTCGATCCTTCTGTAATGCCCGCGGTCGGCACTCCTGAACCAATGGGTGCAAACTACAGGGAGGTTATCGAACTTCTCGTAGGACTCAATGAACTCAACTTCGTCGGCGCCGACATTGTCGAATTCAATCCCCTCGCGGCCGATTTCGCCGCGCCCGCGATTGTCGCGGCAAATCTGGTCCGGGAAGTCTGCTGTCTCCTGGCCTGACCCGCCCCGGGGGACTAGATGACAAGTCAGAAGAGTGAATTCGATCCTTTAGACTCAGATAATCCAGCAGATAAAATCAATCCAGATTGAAACCTACTCCTGTGAAATTGCGATCTTTTTGCCGCCAGGCAAAAAGGAGCACTACTTTAGCTCCTCCAGCAGCCACTCGAGCTTGTCGTACATCTCTTCGGCCGAACCCTTGCCGGGTGCAAACCCGACGTGCGTGAAGCGGATGTTGCCCTTTTTATCCATGATGAACATGCTGGGCACGCCCGTGACCGCGTAAAGCTTACTGACCTCGGAAGAACCGACGAGACACGGATAGGTCCAGCCGTACTGGCTGAGTGTCAGGGAGATATCTTCGGACGTGTTGTTCCAGCTTTCGATTCCGTAGATGTATAGGTCGTTCTTGTGAGCCTGGTAGAAGCGCTCGATGACGGGCATAAGCTGGTAGCAGGGTCCACAGCCTATTCCCCAGAAATCGAGAAGCACCACCTTGCCGCGCAGACGCGAGAGTTTGACCGTGTCGCCTGTGATTGAAACGAGGGTGAAGTCCGGAGCAGGCGTTGATGTCGAAGCAAGGCTGTCCTTCATCACCTTTCGGCCGTTCTCCTTCATTCTCGAAAGAACTTCCTGCATTTTTTGATCGGAAAGGAGTGATTCGAATTCCTTCTGATCAGTAAGATACCCGTATGCGGAAAAGCCGCTATCGGCCATCCTTGAGATTATGGCAAGAGCATTATTTGCATTCCCTTGCGAAGCTTCGAAACAAGCCCTGTCCAAAAGAACCGTTTCCTGACCACTTGCGCCCGCAAAGGCGTCCATCAAATCGAGATAATGCCGGGCGCTGTCCAACTCTCCTGCCTCACGAAAGGCCTTGTAGCATCTTTCAGCGCCCCACATTAGATCGTTCAGAACGCCCTCATTATCTTTTCTCATGGACGAAATTGACATCGACTGGAGTTCAGCGAGTTTTGCCTTGTCCTTTACCTGGTCGGAAAGACGCTCCGCGGCGAATGAGACATTCTGGACAGACAAGTAATGAGGAGCAAATTTGCACGCCTGTATCCCCGTTTCAACGAACTCATCCGGCTTCTTCGTGTAGTAATAGAGTATGGCAAGGTCGTAATAGGAATCAAAGAGTCCGGGATCTATCTCGATAGCCTTCTTGTAAGCCTTTTCGGCCTCATCGTAGCGTTCCAGGTCGGAGAGAGACGAGGCTTTCAGATAGTACCCCCAGTACGATTTGCCGTCACTCTTTATCGCCTTCTCGGCGAACTCGAGCCCCTTCTCCGGGTCGTTCAAAACCCTTGCATAGAGGTAGGCATAGCTTGCGGATTTCGGGTTTGCCTCGTAAAGCGACTTGTAATGGTTGATAAGCGAGTCCCTTATCGGCTGCTTGTCGATTTTAAGCGTCCGGTCATTCAACTTTCCGGTTGTCAGATCCTGGAGCTGCTCCTCGAATCTGACTGATTCGGGATACTTCTCCCGGGCTTTGCCGATGATTGACTTTCCTGCCTGGATGAAATCGTCCCAGTCAAAATAGTCACTCGTCCACATAACCTGTTTGAGGTTCCATATGGATGCTATCACCTGCTTTTCGACCTCCAGCTGGGCCTGGGCGGGCGAAAGTACCGCAAAGAGTATGCTTGAGAGAATCATCACTCCTCCTTTCTCAAGGTTATTATTTAGTAAAAGGATGCGGAAGGATATACTCGAGTTGTACTTTGTCAACGTCCGAGTAACGCGCTGTAATTGAATAGGTTTCGATAACGGGCTTCGTGTTTTATTGGGGGTTTGTTATTCTTCGATAACGGCGATCGCGGTAGCGTACTCCTTGAGGTGGGAGATTGAAATATGCGCCTTCATTTTTCCCATGAACTCGGCAACCCTGCCCGAAATCTTGATCGTGGGACGGGAAAGTTCGTTATCTATTATCTCGACCTCGGTCCATTTAACCCCGCGCGAGTAGCCGGTTCCGAGCGCCTTGAGCACGGCCTCCTTTGCCGCCCAGCGCGCGGCAAGTCTTTCGGAAGGATCCTTGTGCTTCATGCAAAACTCTATCTCGCGTTCGGTGTAGACACCCTTCACAAACCTGGCCCCCAGCTTATGATAGGCTTTGCGTATCCGCTCGACCTCGATGATATCTATGCCTACTCCGAATATCATGGATGGATAATAGAAGAGTGGACCCGTAAAGTCAAGGTGAACACGAGTACGTCAGGCTCAACGCTCGAGGTTTCTTAGATACACGATGAGCTTTTCGTTCGTCCCGCCCTCGCCGTCGTAAAACATATTGATTATGGGCACGTTGAACTCCTCCTGGACGCGCTTGAACAGGGCGGTCGTCTGGGTACCCGGCATGCACGTAAAGGGCGAGACGTTGACGACCAGAGACGCCTTGTTTTCGACCGCGAAAGCAACCGCTCTCCCAAGGGTCAGGACAGCCTCCGTTCCGCACTCAAAAGGCATGTAGCGTTCCGTATATTCCCTTATTTGATCGAGCGAGGGCTCGATGCGATCCGAAAGCAAGTCTGCAGCCCGGCGGTAGAACCTTTTCTCGCTTGAGTGCGTGATGAGTCCGGTAACCTTGCCGGACAGGAAACTCCTGGCGTTCTTCTGTCTTCGGGCCCTCACTATCTGGGAATAGACTGAGTAGGAAAGGAATTCAGCCGCAGGGGTAAGCCAGACCTCCCCCCCCTCCTGTTCGATAGTTTCTAAAAGATCTTCGTTCGAGAAAGGATCGCACCGCACGTAAATCTCACCTACCACGCCTACAAGCGGTTTTCTTTCCCGGTGGTCGAGAGGTATTTCCCGGAATTCCCCGACAATCTTCCGGAATGTCTTTTCATGAGTACCTTCTTCAATGGCTTGCTCGAGAAGGGCTACGGCTTCGAAGAAAGTCTCTACGGTCTGGCCCGCGTTTTTTTCGTAAGGTTTTACCTTGCATCTCAGTTTCGTGAGGATATCGGAATAAAGACTCGCTTTCCAGAGGTCGAGCCTCAGACTCTGGCTGAGCCCCGCGTATGAGTTGTACGACGATGGATTGATTATCGCCACTTGCTCGAATCCTTCGCGGTCGAGGATTATGCGGTGCAGGTTGACGTACTGGCCGAACCGGCAGGGCCCGTCCGATGAAGGCATGAAGAAAGCCTGCTTGCCGGGTTCCAGATTCTTTTCGCGGAGCGTTTTCACGAAGGTTCCTATGGTGACGACTGCGGGCATACACTCCTTGCCTGACGTCATGGATTTGCCGATATTCATGGCTGCCCAGTCGGGCGAAGGCAACACCTCCGCATCGAGCCCGTATTTCTTGAACACCGACGCGAAGAAGCGCGAGCCTACGGGGTGCATGGGAGGAACCCACACCTTGCGGTGGTCGTAATCCGGAATCGTTCTGCCCCAGGCTGGAAGCTCGAAAACTTTTCGAGGCCGGGGTTTGTACGATTCTATGGCTTCCCTGAACGCCTCGATGCGGGTAGTGTAACCGCCGGGGCTCGAGTGCTCGTCAACCTCGAGAATCATGAAAGGCTTGCCCTTCATGACCTGCTCGGCCAGCGTTACGAGACAAGAATCCGGGCCGCAGGCAAAATGGGTAACGTATATGGGAAAAAGATCCGGATGCTCGCTGGCATACTTGAGCGCGTTCAATATGGTCTGACCGTAATCCCAGAAGATGCGGTGTTCCTGCCAGCGGATGTTTTCATCCACGGGAATGAAGTCCGCCGGAAAAACAGGCATATCGAGTACTCTCGATATCTCGAGGCCAAGGTTGGATGAAATCTTGGAATCGTAAAGGCTGTAAGGCCTTCCCACAAGCACAATGCCTTTGCCTTCGAGCAAGGAGAGAGCCTTCTCCCCCTCCTCCCTCAGAGCCTTGCTGAACAGGGCATGCGACTTCCAGCCGCTTTCCCACGCTCGCTTTACGTCAGCTCTGGAGCAGCCCGTTTTCGGGGCAAGGGATTCGTAAAGCTCCTTCAGGTTCTCCTCCTCGCTCCATGTCACGTCAATCAAGGGGGAGATTACTCTTTCGGAAGAATACCAGGGCGACGAAGAGGCAAGGGTGGGAAACATGTTAGCGTAAGGGCAAACATGGGAGTAGTACTCGCCCTTGTTCATAATCAGCATATGCGGCAGAAAGATGAAATCGGTGTTCATGCGCGACATTTTCTCGATGTGCCCGTGAACGACCTTCACGGGCAGGCAGAAATCGGCAGAGGACATTCTCGTTCCTCTCTCGATGATGCTCTCATCCGTCGTGCCGGTGGTCTGAACTCCCAGCCCGAGTTCGGCAAAAAACCCTCTCCAGAAAGGAAGATAGGTGTGGAAACCGAGGACCATGGGTATGCCGACCGTTCTTGTGAATTGTCCGTTCGAGAGCCCCTCTCCTGAAGAATTCCGAGAGCCGGTTCCGGGAGATTTTTGGAGGAGATTTCTACGAATCTCGAAAAGCCCGTAATTTGCATCCCTGCGCACCGTTTTTGAATCAGGCTCCTTGCCGCACATGTATCCCCAGGAGGGCTTCTCTTCCACGCCCTCGATATCGGCAGACGTTATCGTGCAGTGATTGACACAGCAGGGACAATCACTGGATGACACCTCGATCTTGCGTTTATATAGATCGATGCCTCGAAACTTGGTTTTATCGAGCCTCTTTTCCATTGCAGCCAGAGCGGCGCCGTAGGCTCCGAGAACGTGGCAGTAGGGCGAAACGAGTATCTCTTTGCCGAGATAGTTTTCGAACGCGGCAACCAGACCTATGTTGCGGGCCGTTGCTCCCTGAAAGGTTATCTTACCCTGAATGGGACGGTTTTCGACGACTTTCGTGAGGTAGTTTTGCACAACCGAAAAGAGCACGGCGGCCATTGCCTCATCCCTCGAGAATCCTTTCTTAAGAAGCCTTTCGACATCCTCCTCCATGAAAACCGTGCAGCGGTCGGATGTGTACGGAGCCTTCTTTCCAAGCGCGCGAGGTCCGCTCTCGGCAAGCGAGATACCCAGCTTTGAGGCCTGCTCCTCGACGAAGGAACCGGTTCCTGCGGCGCAGACGTAGTTCAGGTTCGATTCCACAATGTTGCCGTCTTCCAGACGTATGTATTTCGAGTCCTGACCGCCTATCTCGAAAATGGTCTTGATGGCCGGATCAAGCTTGAGAGCCCCCCTGGCGTGGGCGGATATCTCGTTGATTATCACGTCGGCGCCAATGACCAGCCCCGAGATCCTGCGGCCTGAGCCCGTCGTAGCCGCGCCCTTTATTTCCGGGTTTATCCGGTACTTCAGGCAGAACGCCTCGACAGCCCTGAGAATAAGGGTAGTGGCGCCTGTCGGATCGCCCAGGGTCTTGCGATAAAAATCGGCCGTGATTTCACGCGAAGAGTCCACGAGCACAGCCTTCGTGCTGGTGGAACCAACGTCGAGGCCGAAAAAAAAGACGCAATCGAGAGGTTCCTTGACGACCCTCACCTCGGTCTGATTCTCATCGGTCCATGATTCCAGTGCGGCAAAGTCAGGGTACTTTGACAGCCTCAGCGCCAGCGCGGGTCTCACCGATCCTTCGCCATCACCGCTCGTTTTTTTATAGAGCCCGGCGGAAATCGAGGATGCGCTCTCCCCCTCCCCCCCGTTCCGGTTCTTTGATGCGCCGCCGAAATCCAGATCCCGTGAGTTCACCGCGGTGTTTGAAAGAAGCGCGGCTCCCACGGCCGATGCCAATCGAGCATCGGGAAGAACGTCTATTTCAACGCCAAGTGATCTTTGCAGCCATTCCATGACCCAGCGATTCCGGCCTACCCCCCCCGCAACCACCGTCTTACCGGAGAGCTTTCTCCCGCGCAGAAGCGTTTGAACGAGATTGGCGGCCATGCCGCGGCACAAACCATTCCACATCTCTTCCTTTGAATACCCTTCCTGCTGGCGATGAATGAGATCGGTCTTTGCAAAAACCGCGCACCTGGCCGCGACCCGCGGCGGATTCTCGATGAACCTGAACCCCTCGATATCGGTGAAAGAAAGATCGAGCCGCTGTCTCTGCTGATCGAGAAATGAACCCGTTCCCGCTGCGCAAAGCGCGTTCTGGGCAAAATCCTTGAAGACGCCGTCGTTGAGTTCGATGAGTCTTGCCCCCTTGGCTCCGATATCTATGATGTTCATGGAATCGGGGGCGAATTCATTTGTAAAATGAATGAGAGCTTTTACCGAATCGGTCGAAGGAAACCCGAAAACCTTCTCAAGCAGTTGTGAATAAAAGCCCGTAAAGCCGGCGACTACCGATCCATCCAGAAGCTCCGACAAAAAAAACTCTTCGATTTTCTTCAAAGGATCGCCGAAATGCGGCTTGTATAAAAAACGCTTTACATTGCCGCCGGCATCGGCAAGAATTATCTTCAGGTAGATGGAACCGGCATCTATGCCCACTTTCGGCAAATTATCAATAATATCTATGTCCTTCCTAAAGTTTGAACTGGATTTGCCGCTCCGGAGATCAGCTCCTTGATATCGAATCTTAAGCATTTTGGAAGGCATGTCAAACCGTTATCCGCAGGGATCGTCGAGTAACCGGTCAATTCCACCTTTCCAGGACATTTTCGAACCGCCATTTTTACATGGTGAGTGTTATTTTTGCAATAATGGAAATAAAAAAAACTCAGGTGACTTCATAGAAACCATTTTCACTGGAAATCAGGGAACGATTTTGACCGGCTTTTTTCTCAAAAAAACACCCGAAAAACCTCGATTTGTCCATCTTTTGACCATCTTCTGTCCAACTTATGTCCTACTTAGTTATCCACATTTTTGACGCGTTCGATTAATCCTGACCTCCTTTTACCCCACAAAATCGCTCCACGATTTTGCGGGGACCCCGATTGCCGCAGGGGCGGCTGACCGTCCAGAGGACGGTTTGAAGTTTGCCCCTATTTTTTTGTCTTGAGGGCAAACTTCTGACGATGAAAGTCATTGCTCCCCGCAAAAATGCAAGACATTTCTATGGGGTGTCAAGATTGACAAAAACCTGCGGTGGAGTAAAATACTGTCTTGGAAAATTGTCGCTTTTCGAAATTCATGTAAGCCCCCGTAGCTCAGAAGGATAGAGCGACGGTTTCCTAAACCGTAGGCCGTGGGTTCGAATCCCTCCGGGGGTATTTAAGAAAGGAGTTATATGCCGAAACGATCTGTTTCTTATCGTACTGGACACAAGCACATCCACCAGGAAGATGCATTTACAAAAGCGGTAGGGAAGGTCTACGAATATTACACCAAGTCACCGCTTCAGGCAATCTTAACCACTGTCGGTGCTATCGGCGTGGTGGTTTTAGGCACCATTTTCCTCGTCAGGATTCTTGGAGGCACACAAGCGGCTCCACCAAAAGAGGCTTCACTCTCCTTGAGAACCGCTCAGATTCTATTACAACAGCAGAATGTAAAGGCATCTGAAGACAGCCTGCGGAATCTTATCAACCGTTATCCCAAAACCGTTCCGGGCAAAAAGGCGATTTATTATCTCGGTCAAGCCCTTTACTTCGAAGGAAGGTATCCTGAAGCAAGAGAACAATTTGCGAAATTTGAAAAAGCTTATCCTAACAAAAAATCCTTCCTTCTTGCATCTGCTCTTTACGGAGTGGCAAATTGTTATGAAGAAGAAGGAAAGCTTGAGGAAGCTGCGGCAACCTATCTCGATCTTACGAAGAAGTACCCTAAATCCGGACTTAAGCCTCATGCTCTGCTGGGCGCAGGACGCTGTTACATTCTCGCAAAAAAATACGACAAAGCCCAACCCTTGCTTGAACAAATAACAAAGGACTACCCCAGAAGGGAATATCCAGTCATCTACGCAAAGGCAGAAAGTCAGCTTGGAGAAATTGAAGCCCTGAAGAATTTATTTTAGGGATTTTCGTTCGGCTTTACTTTGGGTTTTAGTGTCGTTTCCTCGAGTAGGGAAATGTAATCCATGCGTGCAGCTTCAAACGAGGCTTTAGCCAACTCGCGCTCATTAAGTGCAGGTTTGCTGGTATCTTTCCCGGCAATCAATTCGCGAACATAACGTTCCCCCTCCCCTATACCTGAAGAAAAGGCGAGGCGATATATTCCGAGAAGAGAGTTAGTAAGGGCAGAATCAAGTTCTATTCCCGAAGAATCACAAAAGGCTTCCATTGAATTTATGCCCGTAACACCCCAGGAATTAAGAGCTTCAGACTCGACGTTTATCTCCGAGGATGTCAGTGTCCCGGCAAGGAAGCCTTCGGCGGCTTCCAGGGTAAAAATCATACCTTCTATGAAACCCATCTCGTATGCGTGTTCTGCAAGAGCTTCACGAAGCTGCCTGTCCTTGCTGTTACAGGAAATTGTGGAAAGCGAAACCAGGAACGCGATAAAAATGAAGATTGTTTTTTTCACTTCCGAGTATAGAACCATAGCCGGAAAAAGTCAACCCGTAACACCTCCCGTAACACCTCCCGTAACACAACCCGTAACACAACCCGTAACACAACCCCGCGCCCGTAACACGCTGCAATAACCAACGTCTCGGCGAGCGTAATGAAACTTCTCGTACCCTTAAAGAGATGGGCCTGAGTGTGGATTAAGGCTTTATTCCCGAAAGCGGTTTCCACCCCAGAGGATAACTCACCGGTGCTCAGCGCATGAAACATGAGCCGTGATCCATACCTTCAACATGCCTGCGAGCTTATCTTTTTTTGTTGCGACTCTCGAGCTGCATTACATTGACAGCGTTTGCGGCGAACGTATCATCTGCAATGTTTAAAACTGTACGGCCCTTCATCTTTTTAACGCTGCTTGCGGCTTGTTCAAGCGAAAAGTATCTCGAAGAAACCCGATTCCCGATGAGTACCTATTTCAAGATCAAGATATGGGGCTCTTCTGATGAGATGTTGAACAAGGCAATGGATGAGGCATTCAGGGAGGTGGATAGAATTGACAGTCTCACAAGCGCCTTCAGCCCCTCCAGCGCGGTATGGGTTTTGAATACGAAGGGGGAGGTGGTCTCGGCCGATCTTGCAGAACTCGCGACCAGGGCGCTTGAAATAAGCAGGGAAAGCGGTGGCTCTTTCGATCCGACGGTGCTCGGGCTGATGAATCTTTGGGGATTCAGGGACTCCACTCATTCCAGCTACAGGGTTCCATCAAAAGAAGAGATAGATTCAGCACTTAGTTACGTTGATTACAGAAAGATCGCGGTATCCGGCGATACGGTAAGCCTGAGGCCGGTCGGCGAAGAAGCTTTGAGGATTAATAGAGGTTCCAAAGGGCTCCTCTGGGGCGTCGATCTCTCGGCGATTGCCGAAGGCTATGCGGTGGACAGGGTAATCAGGATACTCAAGGAAAATGGAGTATCAAGAGGCATTGTGGACGCAGGAGGCGATATAGGCTGTTTCGGCGAGCGAAAGGGCGGATGGAGCATAGGGATAAGAAATCCCAGAGGTGAAGGACTGCTTGCCATCGTTCATGTTAAAGAGGGAGGCATAGGAACGTCTGGGGATTATGAGAACTTCTTCGAAAAGGACGGCCAAAGGTATCATCATCTGATGAACCCGGCAACGGGTTACCCCGCACGAGGAGCGGTATCGGCGACCATAATTGCACCTACCGCGACCGAGGCCGATGCATGGGCAAAGCCTTTATTCGTAATGGGTGAGAAGGGAATCTCATTCCTTGATTCGATGGGTAGAATTCAAGGCATGCTGGTGATGAATGACGGTCGAATATTGACCACTAAAGGATTCCCGAAACTGGAAAAACCGTGAAGGAAGCGCTCTATTACGAAAAGCTGGAAGGCCAAAGAGTTCGCTGCAAGCTGTGCTTTCACGAATGCATACTTGCCCAGGGAGATGAAGGTTTCTGCCTCGCGAGACGAAATGAAGCAGGCGTCCTTGTGGCAGAGACCTACGGTGAACTCGTGGCCGCGCATCTTGATCCAATCGAAAAGAAGCCGCTTTATCATTTTCACCCCGGGGAGGAGATACTGTCGGTGGCCGCTTCGGGCTGCAATCTTGCCTGTCCCTTCTGTCAGAACGTTGAGATATCAAGAAAGCACACCGCATCCGAATTCGCGTCTCCGGCAAAGCTTGTGGAGACTGCAATGCGCAGCCGTTCAAAGGGCATTGCCTACACCTACACCGAGCCGCTTGTGTGGTTCGAATACGTGCTTGATACCTCAAAAGCGGCGCACAAGAAAGGCCTGTACAACGTTATTGTCTCTAACGGAACAATAAACGAGGAGCCTTTAGCCGGGCTTATCCCCCATCTCGATGCCGCAAACATAGATCTCAAGGGCGACAGGGAGTTTTACCGCAAGGTTCTCAAAGGCGACAGGGATTCAACCATAAGGACGATAAGGATGCTCCACCAGGCGGGCGTCCATGTCGAGGTGACGCTATTGCTGATTCCGGGCGGGAATGATTCCGAAGAGCAGGCCGAGGAGGAAATTTCCTTCATTGCGTCGGTGGACTGCAGAATCCCTTTCCACATTTCCAGATACTTCCCTCACAACGCTTACCCCTCTCCCCCTACGCCTGTGGAAACCATGGAAAGAGTATACTACAAAGCCAAGGAACGACTCACCTATGTTTATCTCGGCAACGTTATGCTCGAACGCGGAAACGACACCTGCTGCCCTCACTGCCAGGCAGTGCTCGTGGAACGAGCCGGATATCGAATCAAGACAACAGGGATAAAAGATTCGCGCTGCATCTCATGCGGCAGAAAAGTCGATTTCGTGCTGTGAATCGCATTTTTAAGAGAGCCGACGTGATTCTAGCCGTCGTCATCGTTATGGCAGCAGGCGCAGTGTGGCTCACGACAAGCCTCCTCAACCACAAAGGTGAAGCCAGAACGATAAAGATCAGCTCTGCAAAAGATGACTTCGAGATTCCGCTCTCGGATACCCTTCTTGAGATTCCTGGGGTGTTAGGACAAACCTCGATAAGGATCAAGGACGGCCAGGTATGGGTGGAGAAGGCCTCATGCCCTAATAAGGTGTGCGTGAGACAGGGAAAAATCTCAAAGCCGGGCGAGACGATAGTGTGTCTTCCGAACAGGGTAGTAATCACGATTGAAGGAGCGAAGAAAACCGATGCGGTCACGTACTGAGAAATGTGAAGGAAGAATGAATCCGGAAAGCGAAGATTGAGGACTGCAGTTGAACAAGAAGACACTTAAAGGGAAAAAAAGACGATACGTCACGAATTCGGAACAAAAAGTGGAAGAGACGGATGGAAGTGTTGCGGGTGTTGCGGGTGTTATTTCCTCTGATCTAAAGCTGCTGATGGAAATGACCTGTGGGATGAGGACTCATCCCAGGGGTCAGACCCTGCCCCGAAGGGGTATGGGTGTTACGGGGGGTGGAGGTGTTACGGGTGTTACGGGTACGGGTGTTACGGGTACGGGTGTTACGGGTACGGGAGGCTTAACGCCGAGACAGAGAAACCTGGCGCTTCTGGCCGGTCTTTCTGTCGCGCTTTACACTTTAGAGAATCTCATACCGCTACCGATTCCCTGGCTGAGGATAGGAATAGGCAACGTCGGCGTGCTGATGGCGCTTTATATGCTCGGTCCGCTGGACGGCTTTTTCGTGTTATTGATCAAGATAGTGGTGGGTTCGCTTCTTTCGGGTAGATTTCTGGGGCCGTTCTTTATTTTCGCGCTCGGCGCTGGAATACCCTCGTACTGGATCATGGCGGGTGTTAAAAAACTTTTCGGACGCGTGTTCGGGCCTGTAGGCGTAAGTGTTGCAGGTGCATTGTTTCACAACATCTTCCAGCTCGGCATCGCGTACTTGATGGTCCTGCAGAGCGTTAAGATATTCTACATCGCACCCATTCTCGTGATAATTGGAACCGCGGCCGGTTTTCTTATAGGAGTGCTCGTTCAAGCCATCCTCAAGAATCTCGAAAGCGAAGTGCCACTGCGTTGACTCTTTTGCTTCATTGAGTAGGATAGCATTGATGAAAGAAGAAAAAGAACGAAGCTCTAAAAAGGCAAGGGTTATGGGTGTAATATGGGGTGCAATACTTGGTATACTTCTCGGCACGGCCGTATCATCGGCGCTCACGCCGCTCTTAAAAAAAGGTGTGCTGAAAACCCTTCTCGTGGAAGGTATGTCTGTTGGAATTCCCAGAATCGAAACAACGCTGGGTTTTTTTAGTTTTTCGTTAGGATTTACGCTGCGCTTTACACTTCTTTCAGGCTTTTTCATGCTCTTACTCGGCGGACTGATGCTTTTGCTGCCTTTCAAAAAAGATACTTGATTCGTTTTTTTCATGAGATGATTTTCTTAAAGTCTCTTAGGTAACCTGAAACAAAACGTTATGCGATTGCGTCTATATTAGATACTATACGACATTGGAGGGTGTTAACAACTAATCTTCATTAATCACGAAAGGTTCTAGATGTTAAGTTACACAGAAGTGCTACATCCGACTGATTCAAGGGTAAAGAAAATCCTGGATGCAGGAGAAAAACACTTCCTTGATCACGGACTTCACAAATCCCACATCGCAAGCATATGCGATGAAGCGGGTATTTCCAAGCCCACTTTTTACAAGTATTTTGACAAGAAGGAGACCCTTTTCTTCGCGGTAATGATTCATCTTCAACGGAAATTTTACGAGGAATACGCTTTAAAAAGTGCCGGGCTTGAAAGTGCGGGAGACAGGCTTAAGCTGTATCTTGAGCTTTACGAAGAGTACTTTCACACAAACAAATTACTTACAAAGACCTCGCCGTACAATAAGGATCTTAAAAGCAGCTGGTCGGCCAATCCGCTAAGTTCCGAGTTTTTTTTATATTCGGTTGACTTCATTGAATCAATCATAAAGGACGCAATCGCCTCGGGTGAATTCCGGATTGCTGATGCAAGAAAAACGGCATACGTCATTGCATTGATTTCCTCGGTTTTTTTCGTTTTCGAGCCCAAGGGTCAGAATTACAGAGAAACGAATCACAGCTATGCCGCGTTTATCAGCGATCTTCTACTTAACGGCGTAAAGAAAACCTCCGGTTAATCCCGATGCTCACTTTTAACGAACTCTACGACCCCACCGACACCAGGGTCATCAAGATTCTCGATTCGGCCGTGAAGCATTTCATGAAAGAAGGCTTTCGCAAAGCATCTATAGATGCCATATGCAAGGACGCTGATATCTCTAAGCCGACGTTTTACAGGTACTTTGATTCGAAGGAGACCCTTTTTTTCGGGGTAAGAATCTATGTCATGCGTTCTTTTGACGAGGCTTACGAGAAGGCGTTCAAAAAATGTAAATCCGCATCCCAGAAACTTCTTCTTTATTTCAGGATGCTTGAAGAGTATGCATCATCGGATAAGTCTTTTGTTGAAACCTTCGATTACAACAGAGAACTGCGAAACCACTGGAAGGTGCATCCTGTAAGTGCCGACTCCCGCCGGCAGCGCAGGGAGTTCATAGAACAGATAGTCAAGGAGGGTATAGAGAAGGGCGAATTTCGCACGGGTGATTCCAGGGCCATCGCCCACAAGGTTATTTTGATGACCGCTCTCCTCGGGATACTCAGACGCGACCGGCCGCAGTTCCTCGAAAAGAACCAGTCGGTAGCCGATCTTGTGTTCGACCTGCTGATGAACGGGATAAGAAGTAACTTGCTGCCCTGATCACCTCCTTTACGATAGTCATCATACTTGCGTGAGAGGATGATGTAAAAAGAACATCGTGAAGTCCTGGGTTATTGACTAGAAAGGACCCTTCGTCTATTCAACCTTATTGCTCTGGATTATCCCCCTCCCCTGCGAGAAAAGGAACGGAAAAAAGTGAATGGGCCGGCATAAGCCGGCCCGTTGAATTAAAAAGCTTCCCTGAGGATTATCTCTTGAATACCTCTTTTAAGGCGTCCTCAAAAATGTTAACGGCTTCGTCAACGTCTTCCTTTGTTACAATAAGAGGTGGAATGAAGCGAATGCCCGAAGCGCCGCATCCAAGAACGATGAGACCGCGCATAAAGCACTGGCGCTCGACTGCCAGGCGCTTCTCGGGAAGAATCTTGCGGGTCTCCTTGGACTCGACTATTTCGACGGCAAGCATGAGGCCGCGCCCGCGCGCGTGATCGAGATTGTCCCAGCGCTCGACAAGCTCTTCGAGTTTGGACAAGAAGTAGGCTCCCACTTCTTTCGCATTGTCGACCAGACCGTTTTCGAGAAGATCGATTGTCGCCAGCGCCGCGCTGCAGGATATCGGGTTGCCGCCGAAGGTTGAGGCGTGCGAGCCCGGTTTCCAGTCCATGAGAGACGAAGGGGCCACGGTAACGCCCAGGGGCATGCCGGATGCGATTCCTTTAGCGATTATGACGATATCGGGAAGAACACCTTCGTGCTCAATGGCAAACATCTTGCCGGTGCGACCCATACCGGCCTGTATCTCGTCGTCGGCGAAAAATATGCCGTATTTCTCCAGCATTTCTTTAAGGGCTTTCATGTAACCCTTTGGAGGTACATTATAGCCGCCCTCGCCCTGGATAGGCTCAACAAACAACGCCGCAACCTCTTCGGGAGGAACCTCGCGCTTGAAAATCACGTCCTCGATGTAACGAAGACACCACAGATTGCACTTCGGATAGGTTTCGTTGAACACGCACCTGTAGCAATCAGGATAAGGTACGTGAACGACGTGCGGAATAAGCGGGGCGAAACGCTCACGCTGCACGAACTTGGACGCGGTAAGCGAGAGTGCGCCCAAAGTGCGTCCGTGGAACGCTCCGTAATAAGCCATCCAGTAAGGACGCTGGGATTTGTAACGCGCGAGCTTCATTGCCGCTTCGACGGCTTCGGCGCCCGAATTCGAGAAAAATACACGCTTGTTTCCAGCACCGGGCGTTATAACGGACATCTTTTCCGCCAGATCGACCTGGGAGGGATAGTAAAAATCGGTTCCTGACATGTGAATCAGCTTCGAGGCCTGTTCGGTAATGGCCTTTACAACCTTTGGATGGGCATGGCCGGTTGAGCACACTGCTATACCGGCGGCAAAATCAAGAAAACAATTTCCATCCACATCCCAGAGATTCACACCCTTGCCGTGCGAGGCGGCAATTGAATAAAGTCCATCTCGTGTATAAGAAGGGGAGATAAATTTTTCTTCCTTTTTTACTAGGGCCTTGAAATTCGGTCCTGGAAGATTCTTAATTTCTGGTTTCGGCATATGTCCTCCAGAATTAGGGTTCAGAAATTATAAGTTATTCGATTAGGTATATTATACATAATAATCTCTTGAGAGTCAACCCCGATTAATGGGGCACTCTACTTGACATAATCTTATATTTCGCTATACTAGTATGTAGTTAGTCTGAGGAGGCTTTGAATTAAAGGTATAGGTACGTCTAGGAGAGCGCATACTACCTGTGGACTGGCGGGCTAAAGATTTACCAGGAGGTTTTATTGCGCTTAATTTTTTCCAATTTCAATGATAAGGTGGGAGATGAGGGGATGGTCTATAGGCAAAGGGTAAGCATGGATCGGATAGTGCAAAAAAATGCTTTAAAGACAATATTAGTTAAATAAAAACCAAGGAGTGTCTCCTGACCGGGGAGATTACTCAGAAAAAGGAGCCAAGATGCCAGCTTTCTTGTTTTTCTTGCTATTCGGAGCAGTCGAATGGAAAGAGACCACCTTTGAGGATTTCAGAGATGGTTCGACTGATCCTATGATGTACGTGTCGCACAGGCAACAGTTCGAGATAGAACCAGGATGTATTGAGTTCTACGCTCGCTGGGACGGCGACAACAACGGCTACTATGATTTGTTCGTTGCGGGCCGTGGCACGTACGGTCAAAAACTATTCATGGGGCAACCCGGAGCTACGTACAACATTGGCAACACCATCACATATCTGGACTGCCAGCCGTACTCCGGTGACGCTTCCGGCGGAATAGACATGGCCGACCTGAATATGGACGGCTACCCTGAAGCCATTCACTCAGGCGGATGGTACTCTCCCGCGGCATATCTTTACTGGGGATCTGCTGCCGGCCCCATGTCGGGCACGCCTACGCAGCTCCCCATGCGTACAAATTATGGAAACTGTCACGAAACCGTCTTCGTGTACGATGTGGATAAAGATGGTTATCTTGACATCACCATTTGCGGCGGCACCGGCACTCCAAGCCAGAACTATACCCGTATTTTCTGGGGCGACCCGAGTTTCACTTACACGACATATACCGAACTTCCCAGCGGAATAGGCTGCCAGCACAACCTTGAAATGGCCGACCTGGATCATGACGGCTGGGTAGAGACCGTTATCCCCAATTACGGTACAAACAACGCTTCCATAGTAAACTGGGGCGAAGGCCGCACTTATACCATTCAAACACTCAGCCTTTCACCACTCGGCGGCATCAGCCATCACGGCTTGACGCTTGCGGACTTCAACAGGGATAACTGGCTCGACATAGTATTCACAGGCTATTCAGACATCAACAAGGCCTTGATTTACTGGGGCGACGAAAACGGCTATACTGTCACCAATACGACCCTCCTGAATACAGGCACCTGCTACGGCGGCAGCTCGTCCATGGATATTGACGACGACGGCGACCTTGATATTATGTTTCACAGAAACGGCGGCTCGTCTACGTATCCCAAAGTTTATCTTAACCTTGGCGAACCTCCATACTTCAAGGATTCGAGCCACCCCGACACTTGCCGTAATCTGGGCAATATTCCCGTAAACGGCACAGGCGGCTTTACCGCCGATTTCAACTATGACGGCTATCTGGATATCTTTCTTAATGCCCACCAATCCGGAACACCGTTTTCTGGTCAATCACCCATACTGTGGGGACCTAACTATACCACGGCAACCTTCCTGCCTCACGATGGATACGATCACCATGGCGTTTTCCGCGAAGCCGGCAATGTGTACGACCGCAGTTTTTCCGCCTGGTACTACTCTTCGGTGTTTGACTGCGGCGAGTTCTACAACAGGCCCAAGGACGGAAAGCTTTCCTATATAGGTTTTGAACCCCAGGCTTCGAGAATAAGCTTCAGCACGCGCTCCGGACCGGATTCAATCCCCGACGCGTACTGGACCAATTGGTATGCGGTTGAAAACGGCTATGCCGATCCTCGTTCGCTGACATGGCGCTACGTGCAATACCGAGCTGAGTTTAATTACGTAAGGCCCTCATGGCTGCCCTGGCTTGAAGAGGTAGACTGGTCATTCAGGGTTCTCGATTTCGGATTCAGGTTCTGGCCGGATAGCATAACCTCGACCACCGCAAACAACTATGCCGATTACAAGTGCAAGCTGTGGTACATGGGTGACGCGAGAGATTCTTTCCACCTGAACGTAAGAGAAGAAGTCATGCAACCCGGCTGGCGTGTTGAATTCTGGGATACCCTTTACCATGACACCATCCCACACTTCATTAAGCTTGATGAAAACATGCAATCCGGAGATGATACAGCCTTCATCGCACGCGTCTATGCGCCTGCAGACGCCTCTGTCGGCGACTCAAACTGGACGGTTGTGTGGACCAGGACATGGTTCTGTTCGAAGGTCATGAAAGACTCTGTGGTTCTGGTCACGCAAGTGAAAGCCCCCGGCGTTCTTGAAACCCACGTCATCAGATCCGTGCTTCTTGATGCTTCGACGATCGCAAGCAGGGGTGTCGTGAATTATCTGATTCCCTCAGGTGAGAATGCGCAGCTCTTCGTATTCGACGCCGCGGGCCGGAGGCTTTACGAGACCCGGGTCCAGGGCTCGGGTTCGATAGAGTGGTCCACCCCCTCCACCCCTGCCGGTCTCTATTTTGTAAGAATGGTAAGTTCACAAGGCGAGATTGTCAGGAAGGTCGTATTAACCAAATAACAAACCTTTTTGATCTCGTAAAATTTTTAAATCCCTTAATGTTGCTCCGGTTCGACCGGAGCAACATTAAGAAATTACAGGAGAATGTATGAGTTTCTTGATGATATTGTTCCTTCCGGGATTAGTGGAATGGACGGAAACAACCGCCCAGGATTTTTTAACAAATCTCGGACACGATCCGATGATGTACGTATCTCAGAGGGCAAACCTTGAGGAATCACCCGGTTGTGTTGAGTTCTTTGCGCGATTCGACGTTGATAACGACGGCTACTACGACGTACTTGCTTCTGACGAAGGCAGCGGAACAAAGTACTTAAGATTGTATAAAAGCTCACCCTCTGGATTTCTAGCCTCGGATTCCATCTACTACCCCATTCTTACAGGGGGAGGGGGTTGCGACCTTGCCGACCTATCCCTGGATGGTTATGCTGAGTTGATCCATTCCGGTTACTCGGCCAGACGAATAACCATATACTGGAATGACGGAATTAACGGGCCGAATCCAAACGATACCACTCTTCTCACACCACCGAACAATGCAGATCCTGAAACTGTCTACATCTATGATCTTGACAACGACACCTATCTCGACATTCTTGCGGCCGATGCCAGCACACACCAGCTTATAGTTTTCTGGGGATTCCCGACCGGCAATCCTTTGCGACCGGTAGGTTACTCCAATTCGTCCGTCTCCTCATTCAATCAGGGCGGAGGAGAACATAATATCGAGGTCGGAGATATCAACAGAGACGGATGGGGCGACATAATATCAGGCGCGGACAATACATCCCAAAACAACCACGTTTACTTCTGGGGACCTTACAGGACTCCCGAAAACGTCATGGATATCGCGGGCGCCGGGGGTTCAAATCACGGAACCTCCATGGCGGATTTAAACAACGATGGCTGGCTTGATATCGTATTCACACTTTCTTACGCCGGAGCCGGACAGTATGGAAGGGTTTATTTCTACGACCCGGAGCTGGAAACATACCCATCGACGGCCAGCATACTCCTGAAGCCCGGTTCTTGCTACGGCGGATCCGCCGTATGGGACTGGGGCGATAAAAAAGGCAATCCCAATCCTGACGGTCTTCTAGATATCATATTCTTCCGCGCCGACCCGAACAACAGGCGTCCGCCCGTCGTCTACTACAACCAGGGCGAAGAACCGTACTTCTGGGATTCCGACACCACGACAAAGAATCTCGGAAACTCCAACATAGTATGTTCCGGAGGCTTCGTGGCCGACTTCAACTACGACGGCTGGTGGGATATATATCTCAATGCCTACGTCAACCACAAGGCTTCATACGTTCTCTACGGTCCCGATTACCGCATCGAGGATGCCGATTCCGTCCCCGTTAATGCCGACCATCACGGAGTCTTCCGCGAGCCCGGAAACATATATAACCGCAAGTACACGGCGTGGTATGATTCGGATGTGTTCGACTGCGGCAAGGATTACGACGGAGCAAAGAATTGCGACGTTTCATACATTGCCAAAACACCAGGCTCATCCTCCATCGAATTCTACTTGCGCTCCGGCCCCGATTCAATGCCTTCATCTGCATGGACAAGCTGGGACAAGGTGGAAAACGGCTACGGCGATCCTTATGCGCTGCGCTGGCGCTACGTTCAATACAGGGCCGAGTTCTGCTATCCCAAACCGGCCGATCTTCCCTGGCTTGAATACGTAAGCTTCAAGTTCAGCCCGCTGGATTTCAAGTTAAAGCTCTGGCCTGACAGCGTCAAGACCATATCCGGCGGCAACTACACCGATTACTTCCTGAAGCTTTTCTACAAGGGAGACGAGCATGATTCGTTCCACCTTAACGTTCGCGAAGACTTCATGAAGCCAGGATGGTGGGTTGAGTACTGGGACACCGCTTACACGGACACAATCCCGAGATACATCAAAATGAAGCCCATAATCCCCAGTGGTGACGACACCGCTTTCTATGCAAGGATCCACGCGCCGTCGGATGCACAAGTAGGCGACACCAACATAACCATCATACATGTCAAAACGAGGTATTGCTCCCGCGACATGAGGGATTCGGTAATCCTCGTGAGCAGCGTAATTTCTCCCGGTGTGGTGGAAACCCGACCGCTTCACACGCCGATCCTTGAGATGCCAACAGCCGGGAAAACAGGCGTCATAAATTACATGCTGGCCGCCGGCGAAAAGGCAAAGCTTTCCGTTTATGATGCCTCCGGCCGTCTGGTATTCCAAAATGAGATTCGAGGCACCGGAAAACTTGACTGGGCAAATGCCTCTATTCCTTCAGGACTGTACTTCATAAGACTGGAACACGCTCAGGGTTCAATGGTAAGAAAAACAGTGCTGACAAGGTAATCACTGACACGCTTTGGATTTTTGAGAAACGCCCCCTGGGGGCGTTTCTCATTTGTACTGCTTGTAGATGTACCAGTTCCTTCGACCGGCGCCGCGGTCGAGATATATCTCGAAGACTTCCCCTGAATCGGTATTTACGAGGTACACGTTGCGATGGCGACGCATCAGCCAGGTGCGGCGTTTGGGCGAGGCCTCGGAGAAGCCGTGATCCTGCCAGCTCCTGACGATCTCGGTAATTATATAGTTTTGATGGCGCCACTTGAAGCTCAAGGGCGTCGGATCTTCGTCGGAGCAGACCACCTCTATCCTCTCCCCTATGAACCTTCCTCGTGAATCGGAATCACCTTTCGGCGTCTTCGACTCGCTCATTCTCAAATACCATTCAGAAAAGAGGCGGTCTTGACCAGTGTGGCACAGCCCTCCTCAGAAACCCTGCTTGGAATCGATCTCCCGATTTCTTCCAAGTCGAAAAAGGAGCCAGGGAGGGTGTGTTACGGGTGTTATTTCCTTTTGATAAAGCTGCATATAAAAATCCCCGAAGGGGACGGGTGTTGCGGGAGCCCTCCTCAGAAGCCTTGCTTGGAATCGATCTCCCAATTTCTTCCGAGTCAGCAAAAGGAGCCAGGGAGGGTGTGTTACGGGTGTTGCGGGAGCCCCCCTCAGAAGCCTTGCTTGGAATCGATCTCCCAATTTCTTCCGAGTCAGCAAAGGAGCCAGGGAGGGTGTGTTACGGGTGTTGCTTCCTTTGGGTCTTTGCTGCAGATGGAAGTGACCTATGGAATGAAAGCTCACTCCAAGGGTCAGACCCTGCCCCGAAGGGGTACGGGTGTTGCGGGTTACGGGTATTCTGCCCAGAGTGTGCGCCATGTCTTGAGATCTGAGGTGTCGGGCACCTTGAGAAGAGCCATGCCTTCGAGATGACCGTCGTCCATTCTGATGAAAAGAATATCTTCTCCGAGAAAGATCACGTCATCGGACGAGCGGACGCTCCATTTGCCGCCCACCGCGGTGCCTAGGGAGATGACTTCGTTGAGAGTGTCCGGATTGAGTATTCTGCGCAGGATAGCGGTATAAGCCGGGGAAATGTCTTTTGCCTTGCTCATCTGTGCCTTCAGGGAATCTATCCTGGTCTCGAGACTCTTTATCTCCCGGGTTTTGGATTGAATCTCGTCCTCGAGATTCTTGCCTGCCACCGGGCCAAGGAAGTAGAATCCTGCTACGCCTATGCCCAGGCCGACGATAAAGGTTATTGCCCCTAATAGTACCTTTGAGAAACCGCCTGATTTGGATGTTCGAGATTCAGTTGGTTGTTCGTTCATCATTCCTCCTTAGAACGATTCCAGACCCCAGTAGGTTCTTTGCGGCCTGGACGTGCTGATAATTCCAAAAGTGAAAGGATCGGCCCATTGTAAACGGGATGTGCCCAGAAGCGTCTCCTGCCTGGGTTTTGATTTATTGTCCGAATCCGAGTAGATTAAAGTGAAAGACGCGTAGGCCGGTGAATATTCATATCCGAATTCGGACCACGGTATAGCAAGCTCGATATTTACGCCCTTCTGGGTCTTTGAAAACCCGGCCTTCACAAAAACTCGTGGATCTGAGTTCTCGGGCAGCCAGCGCTCGAGCATGGGTTTTGCAGCCGTTATCTCGGCCAGGGCAATCTGCGAAACGTATGGATCCTTGATCCTGTTCCATTCTTCAGGGTAATAATCATTCTCCTCCCGCGCCAGCGTGGTGAGCTTGTCAATCCAGAGTTCAAGGTGATCCGAGGTCATCAAATCCTCTGCTTTCGAGGGTTTGATGTATGAATCATCGGTTATCTCGACGAAAAGGTAGAGACAGTCATCGTCATACAGAGACCGGACGGACATCCATGCATCACCCTCCCCCTCCCAGGAATTCCTGCCGTAGGTTATCCAGCAGGTATCGAGTACCCTAGCGTTTTTCCAGGCATCCTCGTCGTACGCGCCGTCAAGAATGACCACGCCGCCGGCTCTGTCGGCGTAAATCGTGGCATATTCGGCGCTGACCTCCACGTCGTCCCAGATTTTCTCCACGTGACCTATACCGGTTTCGAAATCGAACGACGTGGCCGAGCCAAGCCCTGCGATTCCTCCGGAACCGTTCGCGCAGGTGTAGAATTGACGCTTCTCCGCATCCCAGCTAAGATCCCACTCGTTCCACTGGTTCATTACGCCGCGGTGCTGGAATATGATGAGCGTGCCCTCGTTGAACTCTATCTCGACGTGCGTTCCGTAGTCCGATTCGTCGGGAAGAAGCTGATCTACCACGCGCTCGAGGCCCTTCTTGCCGCCAAGAAGAACAAGCACCCTGTTGGTCATGTTCTCGATTTCACCGAGTTCGGGGTCAACCTTGTAGTAACAGAGCGCCGCATCCTCCAGGCCGTCGGAGTTGAAGTCGCCCGTGGCAACGCTCTCCTCGTCAACGCTCCAGCCCTTGGGAACATGCCGTTGTGCGTCTTTGACTATATCGGCTGAAACAGCGGTTGCGGCAAGCGCCGCGAAAAGTATGAACAATTTTTTCAACTTAATTCCTCCATACGTGTAATCGGAATAATATTGTGGATTTGCATTTTTGCAAGCTTCTTGAACGTGGACGCTTGACAAATGCTATTTAAGGGCTTATTCTTTTACAAAGGAGGCAGCGTGAAAAAAATCATTATCTCCCTTGCGATAATTTTATCGGCGGCGTGCGGAAAGGAGAGCAAGGTTGCAGATACCTGGCTCAGCCTTGATAACTATTCGATAGACATCAATGCGGATTCCACAACGACCGAGGTGAAGGTCCCCCCCTCCGTGCGCGTGACCGCGGACGACACACTCTTCAAGGGCACTCTTAAGCTCACCCTTCGCTACCCGAAGGCCGACAAGCGCGCAGACCTTGGATTGATAAGCATCTTCTCACAAACCGAGACGAAGGTTGACCTGCCGAAGGCGAAGTTCGACGTCTCGTACCTTTTGCTCGATACGTTGATCGAGGACAAGGGATTCGATAACCCCCTCATCGAGAAAGGAGCCTGGGCAGGCGGCTGGCTGTATACCCTCAATCCCGGCCAGGAAGTTAAACTCAAGATTGAGGGCGCCGGCCGGGCAAAGCTCGTGGTCGTGCGAACGAGGATTTACGCGGAGGACGGCAAGACGCTCCTGGCAAGGTACCTGCACGGGTTCGAGATAGGAGAGTGATGGTAGTTGAAGAAAGAAGCTTCATACCTATAGGAAACACTCTTAAAGAAATATACGAAGAAATTGCCAAACATTTTTCCTTTCCTAACGAAGTCTTTGAAGAGTTTCTAGAAGCGTCGTTAGATACTGCTTTCATCACGTATCTTTCTGTATTCCATTTAATTACACCTAACGCAAGTTATGTGTTACAAGCTAATTTGTTGACAAGGTTTTTGATGGAAATTCTTTTTAACCTCGTCTTCATTATTCAAGACCCTGAAAGAAGAATAGAATGGTTCGGAAAAGTTCAATTCAAGAACATTACTGAAGAACTACTTCTTACAGAAAGGAAGTGGTTTGATGCCACCCCAGAAAGTAAAAAAAGTTTGGAGGAGTTGAAAGAAAATCAAGCCTACTTGGTGACAACTTTTCACGTTACACCAGAGGAACAACAAAACTTGCGTAAAATAGATATGTGGCCTACTCCATACAAAATGCTTAAAGAAAGCGAACGGAAGAAATACTGGCAAGGAAAAACTGAAAAAGACTTGGAATTTCTTCTATTCATTCTTCATCATTTATACGGTCAAGTCTCTGAACTAACACATGGACAAGTTGGTGCATTATCCTATGTGATAAGAATTAAACATTTTCCTTTAAGCGAACAGGAAAAAGCAAGCACCATGACTACGCCTTGCATGGAAAGTGCGGTTTTCCTACTTTCAATTATGTCTGAGATAGCTTCAATCAAAAAGATAAACATCAATAATCAATTACAGAAAGCTTGGCTTCTACTAAGTGGATACCGGAACGACATTGACGAACTCATAGAACTTCGGTACAACCATTTCGTCGAAAACTCTACCGAGCCAACCTAAGGGTCAACCCCTACGACGCCCTCACCCTACCCTCTCCCAAAGGTAGAGGGATTCCCTTTTCCTCGCCCTTCGGGAGAGGATGACGCTCTGGGAGAGCGTTAGGTGAGGGAATCTCTTCGATCAAATTTGAGGCCGCCTTTCGGCGGCCTCAAATTTCGTGCAATCTTTTCGCGGCAAGCGAAAAGGAACATCTCCCTATTTGTTATGCTCCTTCTCGAAAGGGCATCCGCCGCAGCCTGTTGGCGATGGGTTTTCCTTGCAACCTGAGGAGGGAGGTGAGGAAGGCTTTTCGTGTTCACAGCCTTCAGGGATGTGCTTACCCTGCACCCACTTTATAAGAGCGGGAATAAAGCAAGGCGTGAACTCCTTCGGAAGGGTCGCGTATTCGCTTATTGCCCCGGTTATCGCGGACTGGAAAAGATGATTGGCCTGGCAGCAAACCTTGATTGTGTAGTTGGTCTTGCCTGCGTCTCTGAAGGTTTCGACGAGCGCTACTGAATCCATCTCGGCTGGAACCTGCAAATCGTACCTGCCGTAAAGCGCAAGCACACGCGCGCGAATCTTTGCAAGATCGGGCCTCGGGTCGTAGTCGAGGAAGAACCGGAACCACGGCGATTCGAGCACCTTGATTTGCGCGTCCATCTGCTTGTCCACGAATGCGTTCACGTTGCCGAACTGCTTGCGCTCCTTGGGGGGCATCGCCTTGATTTCGGCAATCAGTTCCTTGCGGATTTCGGCCTCAAGCTTCTGGTCAATGCCTTCGGGAGTTCGCAGCGCCGCGTAGATGCGCTTCTGGAGTTCTGCGGCTTTCTTGATTTTTTCTTCAGGAACAGCCTGTGATTTCATAATGAGCTCCTGCTGCGCCAGAAGTATCTCTTCGCCCGGAACCGCCGGCCCCGCCATGAGAATGACGAACGATATCGTGGGATTTTCTTTGGCGACCATCGCGGCAATCAGTCCGCCCTCGCTGTGACCGAGGATACCGACCTTCTTGGTGTCCACTTCAGGTCGCGCCATGAGGAAGGCGAGCTGGGCTCTTGCGTCTTCGGCGAAATCGCTGGTGGTGACGCTGTCCAGAGAACCTGTGGATTTCGCGAAACCGCGGTCATCGCATCTTAATACGACTATCCCGTGGCGCGTGAGGGAGTCGGCGATTATCCCGAATATCTTGAAACCGAAGACCTCTTCGTTGCGATCCTGCGCTCCGCTTCCGGTTATAAGGACCACTGCGGGGTGTTTGAGAGTGTCAGGCGGGAGGGTGAGGGTCCCGGCAAGCGTAACCTGGTCGTTAACCTTGATAGAGACCTCTTCCTCTCTGTAGGGAGGGGGGGTGGGTGCTTCTTCCTTGACGCGCACGAGGTAGAAGGTGCCCCTGGCTGGTCCCTGCTTGAAGGGACCCTTGATGCTGTCGCCCGCCAGTTCGGCATCGCCGAAAACGGCGGTAGTCGCACCGGCGTTTAGCTCGAAGTACGCTTTGTTATCTTTGAAGGAGATATTCTGCAAAGCGAGTCCCTTTGCGTTCTGCTGCGGGATGTCGATTGTACCGGTGAATTTGTCACCGGATTTTTGAATATTGACGAGCATTCCGAGTTCCACGGATTGAATCTTGATGGCCCCTTGCCAGGCTCCCTCGATTGACGACTGGGCAAACACTGTTGCCGCAAGGCATGTAAGAACTGCAATCATTTTACGCATTGAATATCCTCCGTTTGTTGGATTCATTTACATCTTTTGCTTGAGTATACTCATTATTACGAGACACTCAACATTTTATATTATCAACAGAAAGGCCGGCTCCAGCCGGCCTTTGAAATTTCACGAGCTGATGGTTATCAGACGACTGCTTTCGCACCCGCCTTTGAGGGAACGAAGCAGGCCTTTGTGGGACAAGCCTTGATGCATTCCTCGCAGCCCACGCAGTTGGCTTCGACGACCTTGTGGATCGCTCCAGCCTCGCCCTCTATGGCTTTGAACTTGCAGACCTCGAAGCACTTGTGATGCCCCTTGCATTTTGCGACATCTATCTCGGTCTTCGGCCTGGGTGCGGCAAAGTCGACATACGCGCTCTTCGTCGGACACTTCTGGTAACATATTCCGCAGTCGACGCACTTTTCTAGATTCATGACCGGCAGGTTGTTGACCATCTCGAGCGCGCCGTAAGGACACATTTTGACGCAGATCGAACAGGCATGACAGCCTATCTTGCAAACGTCGCGAACGGCCTTGCCCTTGTCGGCGGAATTGCACGCAAGAAAGACCTGCTTGGAAAGTGGTACGAGTCTTAGGACGCTCTTCGGACAAGTTTTAACGCAGATTCCGCAAGCGGTACACTTTTCGCGGTCGACTACGGGAAGACCTTTCGGCCCCATGTGAATGGCGTCGAACGGACAAACCGTCGTGCAGTCGCCGAAACCGAGGCAGCCGTAAGCGCACGCCTTTGTGCCTCCGCCCACAAGATTGGCCGCGCGGCAGGTGGGAATTCCCTTGTAATCGGCGGACTGGGCTACTATGTCGGAGCCGCCCTGACAAAGAAGGAATGCAACCCTGGGCTCTCCGCCTTCGACCTCGACACCCATTATCTTGCCTATCTTTTCGGCAACGGATGCACCGCCGACAGGGCAGGCGTCTGGAGGAGCGTCACCCCTTGCCACGGCCGCCGCGTAGGCGTCGCAGCCCGGATAAGAGCAGCCGCCGCAGTTGGCTCCGGGAAGAACCGAGCGAACCTTCGCCTCAAGCGGGTTAGGCTGGACAAGAAAAACCCTGTTGGCAAGAATTAACATAAGCACGAGCAGCACGCCGAGCCCGCCCATCACCGCCGCAGCTATCCAGAGAATCGTAATCATGATTTAAATCCCGAAAAGGTTGGCAAAGCCGAAGAAAGCCAGCGACACGAGCGAAGCAGCGATGAACGCTATCGGATATCCCTTGAAAGATTTGGATATCGGTGCAAGTTCAAGGCGCTCGCGCAGTGCAGCAAAAAGAATCATAACGAGCCCAAAACCCAATCCCGTGCCTACGGCGAAAACGGTTCCCTGAATGAAGGTGAAGCTGCTGTCAATCACGATAAAGGCCACACCGAGAATGGTGCAGTTCGTGGTAATAAGGGGGAGGTAGATGCCTAGCGCCGAGTAAAGAACAGGCACGTACTTCTTTAAAAACATCTCCAGAAGCTGAACCAGCGCCGCTATGACAAGAATGAAGCTCAGGGTCCGAAGGAACACGAGCCCTCCGGGAAGCAGACTCCCGAGGAGCAGCGAGTGTGGAGCGAGCGCAAGATAATAGATTCCCCAGGTTATCCAGGTCGCCATGACCATTACGAAAAGAACTCCCCCGCTCATGCCCACGGCGGTCGAGAGCCTTGTGGATACACCGAAGAACGGGCAGAACCCGAGGAAGCGGATGAGGACGATGTTGTTTACGAATATCGCACCTATGAGGATTGCAATCAAAGAACCGGGTGCCATATCTAACCTACCCTGTTGAAAATTTTATTTATGCCGGCCTTGAGCAACCCTATCACGAAGAATGCGCCAGGAGCAAGCCCGAAGAAGAGAATGGGATTCTCCTGAAAGCCCTTGGGCATTACCGGCATTTTGAACCATGTTCCTTTACCTAAAAGTTCGCGGATAGTTCCCATAAGGACGATAGCCACCGCAAAACCCAGCGACTTGTTGACGCCGTCAAGGAATGAGCCCCAGACCCCGTTAGTGTAGGCGTAGGCCTCGGCTCTTCCGAGTATAATGCAGTTGACGACGATCAAGGGAACGAAGATGCCCAGAACCCTATAAAGCGCAGGCTGGTAGGCTTGCATCACGTAGTCGATTATGGTTACGAAGGTGGAGATGATGACGATGAATACAGGGATGCGAACCTCATTCGGTATGACCTTGCGAAGCAGAGAAATAACAACGTTTGAGAGAACGAGTACGAACAGCACCGCGGCGGACATGCCCGCGGCATCGAACGCCGTTCCCGAGGTGGCCAGGGTGGGACAGAGACCGATCATGAGAATGAGTACGGGGTTGTCGATAATTATGTCCTTGAAGAACTTGGCTAACCCAGACTCACCCTTCGGCTTTTCGAGCACTGCAACCTGCTCAGCGCCCTCCTGGAGGGCGAGCGTTTCTTGGGATTCAGCTTGGGTGTTCATATCGGGGTGAAGTATACGCCCTGTGGAAGTATTGTCAAGAATCAGGATGATCGAGACCCCTCACTGCAAGTTACGTTATTACTAGACTAATTTGTCGATTCAGTACGACACAAAACTTAGAAGGCTGCGTCCAGGGAAGGTTTCTGAGGACGGCTGAGGAGTGCTGAGGGGGCTGAGGGGGGCAGGAGGAGGGCTGAGGGAGGGCGGCGACATCGAATGTCGCTTGTCGAACTTCGTTCGACCGGAAGGTTCATGGGTATTTTTTAAGAGAAAATGTGAAGGGTGTTACTGAGGGGGGCTGAGGGGGGCTGAGGAGGGCTGAGTATTGACCTCCAGTTTAATTAGAGTAAGATAGGTGATGCGTAAGTACTTATCGATACTTTCAATAACAGGGCTCGTGCTGGGATTTGCGGGGTGCACGAGTTTCGACCCTGATGCCGCAGAAAAAGAGATCCGAAGCCTGGTCCAGGCCGATACCGGCCGTATGCTCCTTTCCGGGGTGTCCCTTGAAATAGATATTCCTTCAGCGGATTCGGTGAGTGCCGACAGCCAGTGGCTTGTAACCGGTATAAGTATCTCGACTGACTTCGAATCAGAGACCCTTGGCGTATATTTCAACGAGGAGATAAAGAATGATACATCCGTGACAGTCGGCGATTCGGCGCTCGTACTCGTGGAACGCTTTTACAAAGGGACTCTTATTTCTACCCTTACGCCCAAATCAGGAGGGTCATCGACCGAGGTTACAAAAAATTTCGGGACGAGGAGACAGCAGTGGAGCGAGTATGTAAACGCGGAAGGCTGGAGCGCGCTCGCTTATTCTTTTGCCGACGAACGATCGGATACCAATACGACTCAGATATTCTCCCTGGGCATCAAGTCGACCAGCCTTGACACAACAATTGACTCACCAGGCTATCTGGCGTTTGAAAACGAGCTGCCCTCGATAGCCAAGGGTTCGACGCTCACATTGTCTTTGCGGACCGCGAGCGACACCAACGAGATAGTCTGCCTTGCCAAGGGCGGAGAAGTGGCGAGGTTTTTGCCTCAGGAGGGCCAGGCCAAGCGCTGGCAGGCCGAGATCACTCTGGATTCCTCACCGCTCATCGTATGCATAATCAAGAAAGATGCCCTCGCGGAATCCTCGTATCCCGCCGACATTGACATCTGGTTGATTCCCGTGCGCATGAATTAGCGCTTAAAAGGGATCTATTCGATGAGGGAATCGGGGGCGTGCAGGTGGTAACTCGCGTAACGGCGAATGAGTTTTGAAATGACTGCCGGGAATTGCCCGGGGAGAGCTGAAAACCCGGAAGGGGGCGATTCGGAAATCATATTAAGCAGGACGCTCTCCGATTGAGTGAGATTGATAACTCCCTTCTCCTCGGTCGCGTGTTCCGGACAGAGAAAGCCGCCAGCGGGAATAGAGAACTTTCGTGCGGCTCCCCTGCCGCACACGACGCATCCTTGCATGATACTCGGCGGGTAGCCGCTTACGGCTGCGGCCCTCCAGATGTAGAACTCGAAAAGCGAGTTCGAGACGCTGCCCTTTTCCAGGGTTCTCAGAACGGCGATAGTCAGGTTATACAGGCCTGAATTCGCTTCTCCGGGCTGGGAAAGATGGGTGAGAAACCTGAGTATCCTGCCCAGAAGAAACAATTTTTCAGAATCCTCCCGCACGCTCTGGTGAGACTCGATGATATCGACCGCCGAAAGAGTCCAAAGACTCCTCTCCTCCCTTTCGTAGTATATGAATTCGGCCAGTGTTCCCGGTTCAAGGCCCGCGCCGAAGCGCGAACCGGGTTTTCGCGCACCATGAGCGAGCACGTCTATCCTGCCGCCCTCCCGGACAAGCAAAGTCGCTATCTTTGATGATTCGTGGAAAGGTCTCGATTTCAGAACCAATCCTTCACAGCGAACGAGCCTGGACATTTTTAAACCAGAACGAGGATGAATTCCAGCGCGAGCGCAAGAGCCGCGAGAATCAACAGGAACAAGGTAAGGCTTTTTGGAGCAGACATTTCAAGAGGATACACCCCCACCCCCGCCTTTTTTAACTCCAAGTCCTTGATCTTTGAGGAAGACGCTTCCCGGGGATCAGGATTAATTACAAAACTTTCCGGACCTATCTTGTAGAGACCTGCCTCTGTGGTCGAAGCGAAACGGGCCTCGTAACCGTTGCTCGTGAACAGAGGAAACAACTCATATTGAACCGAAGGCGTCTCGACGACGACCGGCGCGGGACCCGGCAGTTTTACGGAAAGCGTGTCACCCACGTACGAGACACGATTAAACCCGACGCCTTCCGCAGAGGCAATGATTTTTTGCAATAAAACAGGGAAAAGTCCCTTGTAGACCATATCGGTATACGCGGGTGTAAATCTCGCCGCGACGTACGTGACGTCGAGAGCCGTATCGACGAGGATAAAAGGAGCCCCGGAACTGAAGCGCGCGGCAATCACGGCGTCTCGCCGTTCCAGATGCGCATGCTTGAATATCTTCACCTGCGCCAGGTCCTTGTAGTCGATGGGAGAAAAGAAAGACGTGCTTTTGATCGTTTCGAATCCCGAGGATGAGGATTCGTTCACCTGCCCCGCTTCCCTGCCGAGCAGGACGAGTTGAGGAACGCCCTCTCTTGCGACCGCAAGCGCCTTGTCGGGCAGGCCTTCCGCACCGTCCCAGATAACCAAATCGAAGTTCGCGAAGGAATACGCCGGCGCCGATTGCTCGGGGATTTCGCTCACGTCGAACCAGCCAAGGGCGTTCAAACCCAGAATGAGCATGTCGGAATCGGATTTGCGAACCAGGGCGACGCGAACGGCTCCTTTTTGGGGCGCAAGGACGAATCGCTCGTTATCCTGCGGGATCGAATCCTCATCGAGGCTTACGGAAAGAATCCCCGGCTCCGCCGGTATCAAGAAACCGACACTCTTTTCGGTCCATTCGCCCGGCTCCGCATCTGAACCCACCCCCCCCTCCTTGCCTGCGTAACCAAGACTGACGACGCGCTCCTCTATCACCTGGTCGTCGGATTTTAAGTATATTTTAGTGTCGATTCTTTTTCCCGAACGCGAGAGCGCGACTTTCAGGGTCTGCGCCTCGCCGGGCAAGGGGAACTGGGGTTCCAGCGCCGCGTCGAGAATCGAGGTGTTTTGCGGAGGTGCTTTTTTATCCAGAAAACACAGCAATTTTATGTCCACCGGAACCCTCAAGTCTTTAAGAAAGGCGAGGGCGTGTTCCTGGCCGTCCGATACTATCGCGAGCCTGCGATCCGGTTCCTTGCTTCGCGCAAGAAGCACGAGGCCGGCCTTGTATGCACTTTCAAGATCGCGGCCGCTGGCAGAGACGGCCGTTTTCGTCAATCGTTCGACGGCGGATTCCGGATCGCTCCACGACGTGTCCCACAAGCTTCCGGAAGGCGTTATCAACGCCACGCGGCTTTGCGGGGTCAATTCACCTGCCAGTCGTAAAGCCGTATTTCTCAACTCGTCGAACCGAGCCGAGGTCGAGTAGGAATCGTCGAGGACTATCACGAGATCGGCCCTGGTGCGGCCTACGGGAAACCTCGCCTGGAATGAAGGACCGGCAAGGGCAAGAAGGATGGCCGTAAGAAAGAGAGTCCGGAGCAGAAGAAGGGCAATGTCGCGCAGTTTGAGCCATCTGAAGCGGCGCTCGCGCATGCGGCGAAGAAAGAAGAGTGAACTGAACTCCATCTGCCTGAGTTTCCGCCTGCTCAAAAGATGCAGCAGCGTGGGACCCGCGGTAAGGGGGAGCGCCAGGAGGAACCAGGGATGCGCGAAAGTAATCATCTGAGCCTTCTGCGCTTCTCGATGTAGCGGAAAAGCGCATGCTCAAGACTCTGGTCCGTTCGTATGGGGTTGTAATCTATGAGATGCTCCGCGCACGACGTCTTCAGGAGATTGCGGTATTCATCGAGGGCTTTGCGGTATTCCGAACGCACGAGCCGCGGATCGAGGCTCGCCTCCCTGCGGGTTTCCATGTCGACGAACCTCTGGGGACTCGTGAACTCGAATCGCTCCTCCTGAGGGTCGAGGATGTGGAAGAGTATAACCTCGTGCTTGCGGTGCCTGAAATGACGAAGCGCAAGCAGAACGTTTTGAGGGTCGTCGAAGAGATCGGAGAATATCATGATTAGCCCGCGCTTGCGGCTCCGTTCGGCCAGGCCGTGCAGGCTTTCGGCGAGGTTCGTTTCGCCGCCGGGGCGCAATTCCTCGAGTCTTGAAAGAAGAAGCTGAAGGTGATTGCGCGAGGAGCGGGGCGGAACGTATTCCTTTATCTTCGTGTCGAAGGTAGCCAGGCCGACTGCGTCCTTCTGCTTAATGAGAAGGTAGGCCAGCGCCGCCGCCAGCGTAGTTGCGTAGTCGAGCTTGGAGAGCGAGGACGACTTGTAAGCCATTGAACCGGACGCGTCCACAAGAAGCATTGCCCGCAGATTGGTTTCCTCCTGGTATTCGCGGACGTAGAACCGGTCGCGCTTGGCGTAAACCTTCCAGTCGATGCGGCGCGGCTCGTCACCCGGGATGTAGGGGCGGTACTCGGAGAATTCGACCGAAAAGCCCTTGTACGGCGAGCGGTGCAGACCCTCGAGGAAACCTTCAACGACGAGCCTTGCCTTCAAGTCGAGCCCCCGCATCCTTGCAAGGGTTTCGGGCTTGAGAAGCTCTTCCCTCTTCATGAAGACTTGGAGGAGGGCCTGGAGGAGGAGGGCGGAGAGGAGGGGTGCGAGGTACGCTTCAGGGGAACGTCGAACGAGGAGGACGAGGGTGTTGCGGGGACGGGGATGAGGCGGTTGTCGATGAGCCTTGCCCTGCCAAATTTGACCGCGAGCGCGAAAAGAACAGTACCTTTGATTTTCTTAACCTCCTCGAGGGTTTCCGGGTCGACGGCGGCAACGTAGTCGATGCGGTCGGGGTTTGCGGCCGCTATCATATCGAACATCCGCTTGAGGATCACTGAGGCGTCCCTCTGGCCGTCCGTGACCATCTTGTCAGCCTCGGCAAGAGCGCGGTTGAGGACGAGCGCTCGCTTACGCTCGTCAGGCGTGAGATAAGTATTGCGCGAGCTCATCGCAAGGCCGTCTGCCTCGCGCACTATATGGCAGGCAACGATTCGGATGTCGAAATCGAGATCGCGAACCATGCGACCGATGACCGCGAGCTGCTGCCAGTCCTTTTGCCCGAAGTAGGCAGCGTGAGGCTTTACGATGTTGAAGAGCTTGGCCACGACAAGGCTTACCCCGTCAAAATGGCCAGGCCTGGTCTTTCCACACAGGTGGCCGGTCAGGCGATGGACGTAAACGTGGGTGAGAGAGGGTTCGGGGTACATCTCCCCAACCTCCGGATAGAAAATTACATCCACCTTCTCCTTTTCCAGAAGAAAGCGGTCACTGTCAAAATCCCTTGGGTAGGCAGTCAGGTCCTCGCCCGGCCCGAACTGGGCAGGATTGACGAATACGCTCACGACAACGAGGTCGGCCTCACCCCTTGCACGGCGCACGAGGGACATGTGCCCTTCATGAAGGTATCCCATTGTAGGTACAAAACCTATGCTCTTGCCTTCCGCCCTTGCTTCATCGGCCCAGGTCTGCATCTCGCGGACGGTTCTGATAATCTCCATGATTTCTATACTAGGCGAAGGCGGCAACTTGTCAACAAGTTCCGGCAGCGACTGTGAGATTGTCGGGATTTACTACAGCTTGCCGGTTTCGAGTACTTCCAAAGTCGTGGTTTTGCGAGAGTTCTAATAAACCAGGCGTGGAACGAAAATTGCTTGGATAATAACGAACAGGTATGATTAAGTATGGGTGGGCCGAAACACATATACTAAAGGAAGGAAATGAATACATCAGTACGCTTTGAAAGACGGCTCGCTCAAGATGAAGTGGTGTATCGGCAGGGAGAAAGAAGCACTGAGATGTACTACGTGCGCAAGGGCAGGGTGAAGATAGTGGTAAAAGGCTGGGGAAACGAAACCCTTTTGACGGTTGTCGATGAAGGAGGCTTCTTCGGCGAGACGGCCCTGGTAGAGAACACGCCGCGAATAAACTCCGCGATCGCCCTGGAGGATACAGAACTTCTCGTGATCGACAGGGAATCGTTTGAAGCCAACCTTGCCTCGAACCCGGTGCTAAAGCATATCCTTGAGACACTGATCCGGCAGCTCAAGGATATAACCGCCCTCGTGCACGAAAAGGAAGTCGTGAAGATTTAGCGTGAATGGTCTGGGGAGGGCGAACGCCGGGGGAGCGTGGATAGAATGGAATTCTGCAGAGGGGGGCTGAGGAGGGCGGAGGGGGGCGGAGGAGGGCTGTATGGAAAACTTGCAGCATGTATTAAAGATGTACACTCATACCCGCATATCGAGAGGGAGGGGGGCCGCGACGATGGGAGAGCGGGTTTCACACGCCTGAGCACAAAGGTGAGTGCAAGTCCGCCCTCCCCCTTTTTTGCCCCTTGACATATCCCTGCCCCGGCGTAATGTAGGCTGATTACATAACTGGAGGTACACTTGAAGCGAGTGATTGTTACAAGCCTGATAAGCTTTATGTCTCTCCTCGCTGGCTGGTGGGGCACATACGGCGGCGACCTTGAAGAGTATGGAAACTATATCCTCAAAACAACAGATGGAAATTACCTGCTTGCCGGCAGCACAGAATCGTTCGGCCCGGTGTACGGTAAATCAGCGGCATGGCTCATGAAGATTGATTCTTCAGGAGATACCCTCTGGACCCGCTCTTTTCCCATGGACTCCGAGACGGTTACGACCGCCAAAATGATTCTTGAAGAAGAGGACAGCGGTTACGTTTTTATCGGTGACGGAGATCGGGGGAGCATACTCGTGAGAACGAATAAAGATGGTGATACACTCTGGACGCGAAGGTATGGCTCATCGTTGGATCTTACCTGGCCTAATTATATTGAAAAGACCGGTGACGGCGGTTACGCGATAACTGGAAGGGCTTATTTATCCGACTACAACTATTATTTGTGGATACTGAAGACCGATTCCTGTGGTGACAGCCTCTGGGCTAAACTATATGCAGGTGACGACTTCTCCGGTAATTGTGGAAAATACATATTCGAAACGGATGACGGCGGCTACGTAGTACTTGGAGAAATAGGTGAGATTACCGATAAGAGTGAAACCAACATTTGGTTCCTGAGAACGGATTCTCTCGGAGATACACTCTGGACAAGAATCATTGGAAGAGAAAACGGTTCCTATGATGTTGTTTACAGCGTGTGCCCCGACGAAGACGGCGGCTACACCATTTTTGCCAGCCTCGATTCGGTTACATGTTTTCTAAAGATGGATTTTATGGGGAACGTCGTCTTCGAAAAAAAATATGAACCATTATTCGCAATCAGGGCAACATCATTTAAAACACTGCCCGGAGATAAAGGTTATGTCCTCTGCGGCTACCTGAGGGAATCTTTCATAATGAAAGTTGACACTGCTGGCGAAGAAATAGGGATTAACTATTTCCCTGGCCCAAGCAACGACTATCTAAATTCACTCGAGTTGACAGAAAACGCAGGATTCATCGCCGTAGGTTCGACCTCATCATGGGGAGCAGGAATGAGCGATATCTGGATTGTGTGTATAGACTCCCTCGGCGACACACTCGGCGTCTACGAGCCCTCCTCACCCGTAACACACCCACCCTCCCCCGTAACCCCAGTAACACCCCGTCTCGAAATATCCTCACCAATTAATTCGGAGATCACCCTGCGATATTCCCTGAACCTGAGCGAGCGTGGGACCCTCAAGCTCTTCGACGCCTCGGGCAGGATGGTTTCAAGCATCTGCGTTCACGGGCAAGGCGAGGTGAAGGTCGCAGCACTCACCCCGGGCGTCTACTTCGCCCGGCTGGAGGCGGAAGGATTGCGAGTTACGCAGAAAGTGGTCATTCTGAGATAGCCCTTTTCATCTGCGAGCTAGCCGCTGGGGGCGGCATGGGCAGAAGCAAAACTTCCGCAGTCAAGCGACTGTGGCGATCTCCTGGCACAAAGCTCGAAACTCACTGGATACATTTATAGATTAATGCGATTGCTTCGTCCTCCCGGGGAGTCCTCGCAATGACGTTGGTTTTTGTATAATAAAAAGGGTAGTCTTTGCGAGTGTCGCTGTGAGCGACCGAAGCAATCTATTCCCGGAGGGAATGTACCTTATTAAGGAGCATTTTCGTCAAGACGAAAATAGAGTGCTCCCCTACTCGGGGTCCCCAAAGGAGTGCCGGAGGCAATCCTTTGGGGTGATCTTTTACCCTGAAATCACCCCAAAAATTACTCGATTTTGACCTCAAAAACCCTGTTTTGTCCATCTTTTGACCATCTTTTGTCCTACTTAGTTATCCACATTTTTGACGCGCTGCGTTAATCCTGACCGGGGTTTTAGCATAGATTCGAGGTGAACTATTTGACAAATCCGACCCGGACGATATAATTACTCATCTTGATTTTCATACTTAATGGAGGAGATTTTAATTTTCCGAGGGCGTAACCGATGGTAAATGTGAAAACGCGTGTTTCAAGTCGTGCGTGTAAGTTGATGACTTGCAAGGAGATAACGCGCGCAACGCATTTACCCTCTTGACAAGCCGGGCTCTTTGTTTATACTTATCCTTAAATAGGAATCAATCTTATTAACCCGGGACTACAGGAGATCCCTAGGTGGGCATAGGAACTATCAATTGCAACTTGAAGTTTGCAAGGAGTAAACCATGAGAGGGATTATATCTCTTTTACTAGCTTGCGGGGTTAGCGTTGCTTATGCGGCAAGGATTAATGTCATTTGGAACCAGACCGACGATGTCGCATCTAATGACAGGCCTTACGGAATAGCCTTGGACAGTACGAAGGAAAAATGCATATACGTTGCAGGCAAGGCTGATTCAGGCTCAACAAGTTCCCAGACATTGAAATACAGTGACAACGGCATATTACAGTGGAATAAACCCTTTACAGCCAGCCCAACCGTGGCTTGCGACGTGGCCGCATTGCAGGATTTCATTTACGTTGTCGGCTATCGTTTTAATGGAATCAATAATGACTTGCTTGTGGTTAAATACGATGCTAACGGTGATACAGTATGGATGAGGACTTACGATTCAGGAATTGAAGATCAGGCTTCAGGCGTTGCCGTTGACGGAATAAGCCTTTACGTAACCGGCTCTTCCTCTACGTTGTTAAATTCCAAATTCGTAACCATAAAATTCGACCAAGACGGCGATACGGTCTGGACAAAAACATACGACGTATCAGGTTACGATGAGGCTACGAGCATAACCCTGGACGAGGATTTCGTCTATGTTGCCGGATACACGAAGAACACTACAAACGATGATTTCAGGGTAATCAAGTACAATAAGTCGGGAAGCCTCCAGTGGAACAGGACTTACAACAGTGGAAAAACCGACAGGGCAAATGGCGTAGCGGTAGACAGCAAGGGCAACGTTTACGTCACAGGCAGATGCGAACAAGCCCTTAACGGGGATTTCTTTACTATAAAATGCGACCCGAACGGCGATTCTTTATGGGCCAAGGTATACAACGGCGGGCAAGATGACGGAGCAAATGGAATAGCAATCAACAGGGATAGAATATACGTAACCGGCTACACCCACATAGGAACGAATAACGATTTCCTTACCATAAGATACGCCACCAATGGAGATACCGTATGGACTTACCGCTACAACAGCGGTGACAACGACATAGCATACGATATCGTAACCGGTTCGGATATGTTGTACCTGACCGGGGTTCACGATTACGGTACAAACTCCGATTTCAGAACCATGAAGCTGCAGGAAAGCGAAATATCCTTAACTTCTCCGAACGGCTCCGAGACATGGCCCATAGGCTCCGTACACGAGATTACATGGAACAGCATAGGGGCCACAGACAGTATTCTGCTTGAATTTAGAAATGAATCTACTACTAATCTGGATACTATTGCCGTCGCACCCAACACAGGCTCATACTCCTGGTCTGTCCCGAACAAACCAGGGGTATTAACCAAGGTGTTCATTTCAGACGCCAGCGACTACACAGGAATCAGAGACTCGAGCGATAATTACTTCTCTATTGCTTCAACCGGAATAGAAGAAGAAGCACTTCCTATCATTTACATCGGAATCGAAAATCCTATTAACCCTGTCATCCGTTACCTGATACCCGACGACGTGCACAACCCGAGTCTGAAGATATACTCCTCTGACGGCCGTATGGTCAATGATCTTTCATCAAGTATTCTTTCGAAAACAGGAACCATCACATGGAATGGCTTCGACTCCAGAGGCATCAGATTGCCGCGCGGTCTCTACTTCGTAAGGATCAGCAGTTCCGCAAGTTGCTCTATCGTAAAGTACGTTTTGACATACTAGCAGGCTTGACATAGTTCAACCGCCGCGTATTCTTCAACAGCATGGAGGATACAGTATCACCGTGGAGTAGCATTAAAACACGCGGGCTGACTCTGATTCAATTCAAGCAATACCTTTTCAAAACGAAAGGAATTCTGAAGGCCGAGGAGGTTATTTCGCGCCTGCCTTTAGCGATCGCAGATTCCCTCTACAACGTTAAAAAGAGCGAGTGGTATCCTTTCGAATATCAACGACTGCTCAGAGAAGCGATTGTTAAGGAAATTGATCCATCTGATCCTGATGGAGTTATCTTCCGCATGGGGTTGACCACTGCTTCATGGGATTTTTCCGGTTTCCTTAAACCACTCTTTTCCTTTATACCTCTTGAGACCCTGCTTAACAGAACCGCGTCACTCTGGAGCAAGTACTACGATAAAGGCGAGATGAGGGTTAGGGCCGCCCGGGAAACCTCTGCCGTCCTGGAACTTTCCTCTTTTCCCTCCGATCAGTACTTCTGCCCGGTTGTGACATCCTGGTTGAAAGTGGCACTCGAAGCTTTGAAAAAACCTAATTCGAGTGTAACCCACGATACTTGCATCCACAAGGGCGATTCCCTGTGTCGTTTCGAACTGCGCTGGGATCAAATTACGAATATGAAGAGAAAAGCTGTGTAAAAAAATTCTGAAGGGGGGGCGGAGAACCAGCACGCAACCGGGAGATTTAACAGTAACCCACAGACCCGATCCGACCAAGAATGTGAAATAAAAAAAAGGCAAGCGCGTAAATATAACGTCAAGTTGACATTTTGAGCCTTAAAAGAGTAATAGTATCATCTTCTTGACTTTTCGTGAAATCTGTGTTTCATTAGGTTTATGTTCCGTGAACGGATGTCATTTCTGTGGAGGGATATTTTCTGGTGGTGGATAAAGATATTCATCGGCCCTCCCTTCAGGCTTTTCTGGCGCACCAGAGCTCAGGGCAAGCGCTTTTTTCCCAAAAAAGGCCAGGCCGCTTTCATCCTGGCAAATCACACCAATACTGTAGATCCTTTCATGATAGCCGATTTCGTCCAGAGACCTATACGGTATGTAATATCAGATGAATACTTCAGGTATAAGCCCCTGAGAGTAATGCTCGGATGGCTCAAGGGAATACCCAAGACGAAGAATATTCCGGACTCGGTAACCATGCGCGAACTCCTGAAGGCGGTCAAAGATGGTGAGCTGATCGGCGTATTCCCTGAGGGACAACGCAACTGGGACGGCGAGACATTTCCGCTCGAAGATACCATTCCAAGACTTGTTCAGAAGCTTAAGATACCCGTCATTTGCGTCAAGCAGCGCGGATCTTACATGTCGTGGCCGCGCTGGTCAAACCGTATCAGGAGGGGGAGGATCATTTTCGAGTTCAGCTATCTGTTCGAGAATCCGAATGATATTCCGGACGATCCAAAAGAGATAAAAAAGATGATCGAGAACGAGCTTGCACACAGCGAGCTCGAGGATTCCTACGTTACCGGGCAGATTTTTTCGAACTCCAGGGTAGCCGAGCATCTGGAACTCAGATTGTGGATATGTCCGCACTGCCTGACTTTTTTCTCCCTTCACTCGGAAAGGAACCATTTTTACTGCAGCAAGTGCGGGGCAAAATGGCGTTTTTCAGGCGACGGTTCATTTAATCTTGAACGCGCTGGAAAGCCCCGGAATGAAAATGCGGTCAATTTCAATCGCTACATTGACTGGGCTCACTGGAACGATGAAATCACATTGCCGATTCTGGAGAAACGCAGGCACAACGGCAACAATCTGCTCCTAGAACAACCCGCCAAGATGTGGATGGCCGAAACCGATAACATAAGAAATAGGGATTTTGTTCTCGAAGGTGAAGGAACCGTCGCACTGACTAAAGATTCAAGAATTGTCTTTACACGTGCTGAAGACGATAAGGTTTTACTCGATAGCCCACTTTCGGAGATGAGGGGGGCCAATATCGCATGGAACCAGAAGTTCGAGTTCTTTCTGCCCGGAAAGGCTTTTCGGTTGACCTTCTTCGGGCAATCGGCGTACTTCTGGGATTTTATTACCCATAAATTGAATCCAAACAACGGAAACGGTAAAGGAGGAGTTGCATGAGTTATCCGTGGGACCTGGTGATGGACCTGGGTTACATCGCGATTCTTCTTATCATTGCGTGGCTCATACGCAAGGCACTGCCCTTTTTGAAAACGTTCCGTATACCGGATGCTATCGTCGCAGGCATCATAGGAGTGATTCTGGGTCCGAGCATCCTTAAGGTTCTGCCGCTTCAGACCGATCGCATGGCCTCGATAGTATACCATTTCTCGACTATTGCCTTTACCGCGCTTGCACTGCGAAGAGAAGAGCAAAAGGGACGGACACGTACGGCGCTCTCAACAGGATTCTACAACGGTGTGTCCTACGCGATACAGGGAGGCCTGGGACTCTTAATAACTCTCATACTGATCAAAACGATATATCCCGACCTCTTCCCTGCATTCGGGCTGTTCCTGCCGTTCTCCTTCGCTCAGGGTCCCCAGATGGCAGGCTCAATGGGAACAGAGTGGGGTAATATTATTCTTCCGAACGGTAAGAAGGCCCTGGAATTCGGCACGTCGGTTGGATTCAGCTTTTCGACGATCGGTCTCTTCTGGGCATGTTTCGTAGGTGTGCCGCTCATGAACTGGCTCATACGCAGGCGTCTGAAAAAAGAAGGAAAAAAGCCCAAGGAGGAGTTGAAGGCAACCCCGGAGACGGTCAAGGTCGAGGAGAAAGGAACCTCGAGTGATTTTTCGGTCGACAAGATGACCATCCAGGTGGCCATAATACTCGGGATTTACGTAGCCCTCTTCTTCATTCTGAAAGGGCTTTCATGGGTTCTGAACACGTATACACCAAAGGAACTGGCATCCACGGTGATACCCATCTTCTGGTCAATCCAGTTCGTGTTTGGAGCCCTGCTTGGAACTGCAATCGGAAAGATAATACACACACTTGAAGACAAGAAGATCTTCAAGGAAAGAATCATGGATGACCACCTGCTCCAGCACGTGGGCGGGCTTGCCATAGACTTCATGATCGCGGCTTCGATTGCCGCCATAGACATCAGAGTCTTTCAGGCCTATATCGTCCCAATTCTCTTGATTACGACCCTCGGCGGGCTTGCAACAATCGGATATACGTGGTTTCTGGTTAAGCTGGTTTGGCCGAAGACCTTCGTCGAGCATTTCGTCGCTTTCTTCGGAGACCAAACGGGCACAATGGCATCGGGCATGGCATTGTTGAGAGGAGTGGACCCGGAGTTCAAGACATCGGCTACTTCGGACCTCGTCTACGGCTCGGCACTTGCGCTGCCTATCGCAGGGCCTCTGATATTCATCGCTGCCATACCGATATACGGATTAAAGTCAGGTCAGCCGCAGTACTACTGGTGGACGCTTCTCATCCTATTGGGATACCTTGCCGTCGTGCTTCTCTTGTGGTTAAACCCCTGGTCTTTCAGATTCCTGACCAAGCATTCACGAGAAAAAACGGATGGCTGAGGCTTGTGATACTATCAGTGGAATAAACAGGGTGGAGCCGTGAAAGTTGTTAATTTAAACCTGGAGGCATTTGATGGGTGCACCTTTCCCATATGAGTTGATTCTCGATTTTTCCTACATCTCCGTGCTGCTTCTTATAGCAGTGGCGGTAAGAAGGTATGTTCCCTTTTTCACCAAATTTCGTATACCGGATGCTATTCTGGCCGGTCTCCTGGGAATAGTTGTAGGACCAAGTGTTCTGAAAATCATTCCATGGAACACCGACCGACTGGCCGCCATCGTATACCACCTTATGGCCATCGGATTCATTGCCCTCTCTCTGAAAAAACAGGTGATAAAGGACAAGGCAAAGACAGCTCTCTGGTCCGGCTTCTACACTATAGCCTCATACGGAATTCAGGGATTCCTCGGCCTGGCTATCACCATGATTCTGATTCTTACCCTCTATCCGAGCCTCTTTCCCAACTTCGGATTCCTCTTACCCCTGGGTTTCGCTCAGGGACCGGGACTTGCAGGAGGCATGGGCCATACATGGCAAACCCTCCCCCTCCCGAACACTCTCACGTTCGCTGATAAAACACTTCCCGCAGGTTCCGCGACATTCCCGAACGGAACATCGATAGGATTCAGTTTCTCTACTATAGGTTTTCTATGGGCTTGCTTTGTGGGAGTACCGCTTATGAATTTCCTCATGCGCAGACGAGCCAAAAAAGGCGAGCCCACAACCGGTCTTGAGGGAAAGCCTGCCGCGATGCTCGTAGAAAAGGAACGCGACTTTGAAGGAATGACCCGCTCGATAGATAAAGCGACAACCCAGATAATGCTCGTGGGTGTCGTATATCTCGGCGTCTATTTCATGATCTATGGTCTTACCTCACTTCTCTCAAAGGTCTTTCCGGGCAATCTTGCACAAAACCTGAATTCACTGCTCTGGGTGCTCGTATTCGCATTCGGTGCACTTGCAGGAAACCTGATCACGAAGCTCATAGACGTTCTTGAAAACAAGGGAATCCTACTGAAGGACAAAACCCGAAGCAACTATATTCTCACCCATATTGGCGGAATAAGCGTGGATTTCATGATAGCGGCTTCAATCTCAGCCATTGATCTCAGGGTTTTTGCCGATTACGTTGTCCCTCTTCTTCTCGTAACCACTATAGGTGGAATCGCCACAATCGGCTATACCTGGTTCTTCGTGTCCAAGGTCTGGCCCAAGACTTTTGTCGAACATTTCCTCGCGTTCTTCGGCACCCAGACCGGAACCGTGGCCACAGGCATGGGACTCCTGCGCGGGGTCGACCCCGAATTCAGAACATCCGCCGCATCCGATCTCGTATACGGCTCCGGCATCGCCGTGATAATTGGTCTTCCCCTTCTCTTTATGCCGGCACTTCTTACAGAAGGATACCAGATGCAAAAACACAATCTCTACTGGATTACGCTCGCAGGAACTGCCGGGTATACACTTTTGATCCTTGGTGCGTGGTTTTTATTCTTCAAACTCGCCAAACGCAAGCGAAAAACCTGATATATCAGAGATTAACAAAGGGAGCCCCGCAAGGGGCTCTTCTTTTTTAAGATTCGGATTCGGTGCTATCCGGCAAAGTTTCGGTTTGCGGCGATGGAGGCTGTTTGCTGCGCGCACCCTCAAGAAGCTCGCGAATCTCCGGCTTGATAAATATCTCGTCTATAGGCATCTCGGAAAGAGCACGTAAAAAAAGATCGGCCTTTATCTCGTCGGAAAGACGCTTGTTGATTACTATGTAGCGGTTATCGACAACTCGGCAGCCCCCCCCTTTACCGTCAAAGGTATCATAGATGGTTCTTATTCCTAGGCTCTCGGCAACAACCTCGAGCTCAGCCAATAGCTTCTTGGCGTTCAAATCTCCTCCTTAAGTAAAGGTTCTAGCGTCAGAGCCACTTTACCTCCTTGTACCATTCAAGAGTCAATCTCACTCCCTCGCGGATCGGCGTCTCTGGTTTCCAGGCAAAATCCCGCATCGCTTTATTGGGCGATATCAACCAGTAGAGGTTGGAAAACATCTCAAGTTGCTCGGGATTGAAAGCCGTCCTGACCTTGAGAACGTTTTTTATGAACCATGACCCGAACATTATAAGGGCAAACGGAACAGGTATGCGCAGCGCCCATCTATGCCAGACCTGACCGATGATGCGGTATAACTCGTTGAAGGTGTTGCTCGAGCCGTCAGAGATGTTGTAGATATTACCGCTTTTTACTTGAGACCCAAGGGCTGCAACGGCAGCCCGGGCCGCGTCCTTTACGTAAACGACAGAAATGAAACGGTGCCTGACGCCGACGCTAGGGTTGATGAATATGTTAAACGTCTTGAACAACCTTAGACCCTGGGTATCACGCGGTCCGTAGATCATGGGGTAACGCAAAATCGTTATATCAAGGTTTCCGGTCATACCTGAAAGAAGTTTTTCGGCATCTTTCTTGCTGATCCCGTAAAGAGTACAGGGTGTATCCAATTCATCGCCGTTCCGCTGGTAGGGTCCGCTGCTCGGTCCCCCTGCGGAAATACTGGAAACATATATGAATTTCTTGACCCCGGCCTTGATACTTTCCTCAGCTATAATTCTGGTGATGTCGGTGTTTACAGAGTGGTAATCACCCCACAGCGCCCCCGCTGCATGAATAACCGCATCCACACTACGAAGGACAGAGGAAAGAACAAACCTGTCACTCAACTCGGCAACGTGAATATGAAGCCAGGAATAATCTATCCAGCGCCTTGAACTCGTTGAGCGGATAAGTGCATGCACTTCATATCCGGCTTCGTGCAGAGCTTCACAGATATGCGAACCGAGAAAGCCTGATGCGCCGGTGACAAGGATTTTTCCTACGGAATGCTTCATCTGATTCAAATCATACCTAAATTAATGATTGAGGCAACAATGGAGGACTCGGGGAAAACCGGGTACATCAAAGCCACCCTTCTTTATCATACCACATAGTGGTCAAAGGAATTCCAGTATCAAGCATTGTCTTTGGTTCCCACCCGAGTTCTTTTCTTGCTTTTTCGATTGAAACAAGACGGTACCTGTGACGAAACTCCTTAATGGTCTTGGGTGTAAAAGCAATCTCCTTGGTTCTTGAGCCGTAAAAAAGACCCACGATAAATGCCGCCACCCAGGCCGGTACCCTGACTATATTTGGTTTCTTCCCGAAGGAAGAGGCAATTCTCCTGTAAATCAGTTCCAGAGTGAGCGGCATACCGTCGGAAATATAGTAGGACGAACCGGACGCAACGGATGATGCCAGAGACGAAAGCACCGCCCCGGCCACGTCTCTTACGAAGACCAGCGGCATATATACCGGCTTCATTCCTATTATCGGCGAAAGAGGCATCTTCTTAATGAGTTTGAATAACCGCAAAAAGTGCCTGTCACGAGGACCGTAGATAAGAACGGGCCTGAGATTGATAATCGTGATCTTGTCTTTTAGCTCGTCAAGCCTTATTTCGGCCTGCTTCTTGCTCATACCGTAAGATGAATATGGGGTATCAGGATCTGATTCCCTTTTAGAAATTGCGTCTTTGCGAAACCCGCCTGCGTCCCTGCTCGAGATAAAAACGAATCGCTTCACGCCTGCCTTGATAGATTCCTGGGCAAGAACAAGCGTAGCCTCAACATTGATTTTGTTCAATTCGTCATCGCTTGCACCAATGAGTTCGGCTGCCGAATGCACAACAGCTTCAATACCCTTAAGGATAGAGGCAAGAAACGTCCGGTCGTCGAATTCTCCCTTATACAGCTTGAGCCACGAATGATTAAGCCACGCACAAGAGCTGGACTGACGGACTACGGCGTGGACTTCGTATCCTGCATCATGCAGTGTTTCGCAGATGTGCGAACCGAGGAAGCCGGACGCCCCTGTAACAAGAACTTTTTTCATATTTCTCATTCGCTTTTTTATTTTGGAACCCCTACGCTAATGAATTTTAACACTGCCGGTTCTTACTACAACCATTGATGTACCCTGTACCATTCAACAGTACGTTCAATACCTTCCCTTAGCAGAACCCTGGGCTGCCAATTGAGTTCTTTCATTGCTTTTTCGGAAGAAGCAATCCAGAAACGGGCCTTCATCTCCTTCGCCTTGTCCGGAGTCAATGGAGTTGCCATCTTGAGCACACTGGCCAGAAACCAACTGAAAAAATCGAGAATAAAAAACGGAATCTTAACGAGTAAACCCTTGCTTCCGAGGTTATCCGAAATCAGTTTATACAGGTATTCCATGGTCGCCAATGGATCCATACCATCGTTTACATAATAAAAAGTGCCCGACTTGATCTTTGCGCTCGCGGCAGCAAGGGCTGCCCGTGCAGCGTCCTCGACATAGAGCATCGAAACGTATGTCGGCCTGTATCCCGGATGCGGTTTTATTGGCCCGGTAAGCATTTTGAATACGCCCAGAAGTTCGGTACCCCGCGGGCCGTATATGGTTGGAAATCTCAAACTTACGACCTCTATCTTGTCGCGCATGGAGAAAAGTAGTTCCTCGGCTGCTTTCTTGCTTTTGCCGTAATGGGATATAGGGCAATCGGGATCATCTTCCGTTTTCATACGTTTCTCTTCTGTCGGTCCGCCTGCAGCGTGACTCGATATGAACACAAACCTCGGGACATGAGCCTTTATGCATTCTTCAAAAAACACTCTGGTCCCCTCGACATTCACCCTATAGTAAATTTCAGGATCAATCTCATTTGTCGCGCCCGCATTATGAATTACGGCATCCATTTGACTCAAGAGTGGTGAAATGTCGGCGCACTCATCCAGCCCAACGGTATGGAGGTTGAGCCAGTAATGCTTAAGCCACTTGCGCGAGCTGGTCTCTCTCACCATAACATGAACCTCATAACCGGCCTCGTGCGCGGCTTCACAAATATGAGACCCCAAAAAACCTGAGGCTCCAGTTATCATTATTTTTTTTACTTTACCACTCATTGATTAACCGGACAAAGGTTGCAATTACTTTCGAGTTTCCTCAAGAATTTAAAAGGGATTATATCCACCCCCTCTCCCTGTACCAGTCCACGGTCAGTCTGATTCCGTCTTCAAATTTAATGAGCGGTTTCCAGCCAAGTTCTTTAATGGCTTTCTCGGGCGACGCGAACCAGTACAGCGCTTTGAATTGCCTGACCTGATCCTGGGATATGCCACGAATTTTTGCGACGTCGTGATTCCACCATGCGGCAAGCGTCACGAGCCAGAAAGGTAACCTTACCCTTTTCACCGCTCTCACCTGCTTTCCCAACGCCTGTTCAATGCCATCGTAGATGTCATCGAGAGTGTAACATTTGCCGTCGGTTATCTGATAGACAGAGCCTGATTTTACATCTGCTGTAAGCGAAGATATAGCTGCCCTGGCCGCATCTTTGACGTAAATCATGGAAGAAAAGATAGGCTTGAACCCCATGAGAGGAACCTTTTTGCCTGAAGCTGCCTTGAAGAAACCAAGGATGTTGAGGTCGCGCGGCCCGTAGATCATCGAGTAGCGCAGACTGATTGAATGAAGTTTACCGGAAAGGGAAGCAAGCATTCTTTCAGCCTCAAGTTTTGAACGACCGTAGTGGGATACAGGTCTTGAGGGGTCCTCTTCCGTTCTTGCATCAGGACCGCTCCCGGGTCCCCCTGCCGCAAGCGAAGAAACGTAGACGAAGCGCTTGATGCCCGCCTTGATTGATTCCTCGGCAAGCAATGTGGTAAGACCTACATTGGTTTTAAGGGAGTCGCGTTCATTGCGCGACGTTGTAGCAAGCACGCCTGCATTGTGAATGACGAAATCAACATTGCATAATATTAATGAAAGGGCTTGCTTGTCAAAAAGCTCTGCCTTGTGAATGTGCAGCCAATCGTATTTCAGCCATTCGGTCGAGCTCTGTGGTCTAGTAAGGGCATGAACCTCATATCCTTCATCGTGCGCTTCCTCGCATATGTGCGACCCCAGGAATCCTGATGCCCCTGTAATTAGAATTCTCTTTTCATTCATCGCGCATCATTCTTGCCAGAGTAAAACCGAAGCGGTCGATACGGGATCCCGACATGGTTATGAAATGGTGCTCTTGGATAAAAGCTATTCTGAAGACCTTTTACAACCAGTCTTTCAGGCATCGTTCCTAACTTCACTTATTTTCCGGGCCCAGCTGCGCGCTTCTTCAAGAACAGGCTTCTCATCTAGAGTGGTGACTTCTCCGTTGCTGACGACCCTTGTTCCTCCCACGAAAACATCGCGGACGTCCGAAGCCCCGGCAGAATATACGAGCGCTGAATAGACATCATATACCGGTTCGTTGTGAGAGGATGAAAGATCGACAACGACGAGGTCGGCTTTCTTACCAGGTTCAAGCGAACCAATCTCTTCGGCCATGCCCCAGGTTTTTGCCGAATCGATGGTCACCATTCGAAGCGCTTGTTCGGCAGGCAGCCTGGTAGGGTCAAGCGTTGTCCCCTTTGCAAGAAGAGCGGTAAGACGCAACTCCTCCCATATATCAAGATTGTTGTTGGATGCCGCACCATCTGTTCCTAGTACAACCCGTATTCCCTCATCTATATAACGTGAAACAGGAGGTATTCCCGACGCAAGCTTTAGGTTGGACTGAGGACAAAGAACTACCCCGACGTTTTCGCGTTTAAGAAACTCAAAATCACCCTCCTGAGGCCAGACCATATGTACAAGACCTATGTTGGTGTTTAGAAGCCCCAGTTTATCAAGATAAGCAATCTGGCTCATCTTGTGCCTGGATAAGCATTCCAGAGCCTCTTTTTGAGTCTCCGCGCAGTGAATCTGAACCGGCAAATGCCAGAGCAATGACAGTTCAGCCGCCTGGTGGAGCTGTTCCTCGGTAGAGGCGTAGGTTGAATGGGCTGCCATAAGAACCCTGACAAGTTCGTCTCCGTGATAACGTGCCGCTTGCTCACGAATTAGATCAAAAGTCTTCGAAGGATCCTTAGACGAGGCGGTAGGAAAAGCCAAAAGGCCTTCACCGATAAGAACCCTTATCCCGGCCTCCCTGGCAGCCTTTGCCACCTCATCTTCAAAGAAATACATATCCGTAAACATCGTTATGCCGGCCTTAAGCATCTCAAGAATCGCTAGTTTTGTCCCGGCAAGTACGAATTCGGGTGAAAGGAACCTGGCCTCAAGTGGCCAGATGTGTTTCCCGAGCCAGTCATCCAGCGGCAAGTCGTCGGCAAAACCCCTGAAAAGATTCATTGCGGCGTGTGTGTGAGAATTGACAAGCCCGGGGATTATGGCTGCGTCCTTGTAGTCGATACGTTCAACCTGAGGTGCTTCCGCTAAAGGGCCCAGGGATAGAATCTTTCCTGATTTTACCTCCAGGTAACCAGGGGAATAAATCGTACCCCTGCGGTCCATGGTCACTACCCATTTAGCAGTAAGTACAAGACGTTTTTCACTGGTCATTTGCGGATAATAGCATGATGCGGCTTGAAAGTCAAGGTTGTTGATCATACACCCTGGATATGCTGAATCGCATTTCGAAACAAAACCCTGTGATTTGAAACCTCGAATACCCTTTGAACCACAGAGACTTGCGAGATCAATGTCTCTATTCCGCATGACATCGGCTTGACTCAAAGATTCTTTCGCTTAGAATAATAGTCAAGGTCGGAGATAAGGTAATTAACCCCTGGAGGATAATTATGAAACGTTGGTTTTATGGAGCAGTGCTCCTGGTTGCTCCTCTGTTTGCCGCCAAGGTGGAGCTTCATGACGGCAGGGAATTTTCAACCGGGATAGTGGAATTTAACGGCACAGAAGTTGTGACCGATCAGGACACCTTTAAACGAGGCGATGTCAAGGAGATTATCTTTGATACTAAAGGTGGACAAGAGACCGGAACCCTGAGCGTATCAAGTGATATTGCCGAGCTTCTCCAAAAAGCCAGGGCGGCATACACGCGATTCCCCGATGCAAAGGGAATTCTCTTGATTGACGACGGGCGCAACACCCTCATGGCCGACCGGACCCAGAATTACTCCTACCACATGGCTTACCTTGTCTTATCGGAAGCTCGCAAGGGGATGGCCACATTCAGGGCATATTACAGGGAGGGCGATAACGACGTAAAAGTCCATTTTGCAAGGGTTATCAAACCAAACGGCAAGGTGATAGATCTGGACAAATCGACGATGAAGATCGAGACTCCTCCCAACGAAGACATAGTATTCTTCGGCAAAACCAAGTGGCTTACTTTTACCATGCCGGGGGTTGAAATCGGCGATATCATCGAGTACTCCTACGAAAGCATCGATCTCAATCCGTGGAACAAGGATGTGTTCGATGCAGGCTTCTATTTTCAAGGAGATGATCCCTTTGTTTATTCAAGATTTGTCGTGGACGTGCCCGAAACCGAGTTCGTAAAGTGGAAAACCTACAGGATGCCTTCAGCCTATTCGAATCCCGTCATCGAAACCAAGGACGGCCGTAAAACCTACACCTGGCTATCACAAAACATGAGTCCTTACGTTCCGGAGCCCAATTCCCCACCCGAGGGTGACTTCGCAGTTAAAATGGATTTGACAAACCAGGAAAGCTGGGATAAGCTTTACGACTGGTACGGCTCATTCCAAACCGAGAGAATGAAAATTACCCCGGAGATTCAAAAACTTTCTGACAGTCTTGTTGCTAACGCCGGCACCAAGGACGATTCCATAGCCGCTTTGTACTACTGGGTACAACTCAATATAAGGTACATATCGATAAAAGGTAGTGCCTCTTCGGGTGTCTCCGGACACCCGGCCCAATTCACGCTGGACCGCGGCTTTGGAGATTGCACCGACAAGGCCATTCTTTTTACTACAATGCTTCGGGCAGCGGGCGTTGAGGCATACCCGGTTTATCTCGGCACAAACGACGATGCAAGCATGCTTGATCCGGAGATTCCCAGTTATTATGGCAACCACTGCATAACCCAGGTGTTCCTCCCGGAGCCCTCCTCAGAACCTTCCTCAGAGTCCTCCCCTGAATCCCCCACAGAGCCTTCCACGCCGCCACCCTCCTCCCCTTCATCCAGGAGTTTTTACCTCGATGCGACTGGAGGTTCGGACGGCGGTTTCTCAAGATACCCCTCATTCGCAGCAATGGACCACGGGGTATATTCCGTAAACGCCCTCAAGCGCCAGGTCGAGATCATACCCGTTCCCAGCCCTGCCGAGGAAGGAAGGGAGTACCATCTTGATATGGAACTCGATAAAGAAGGCACATTGACCGTTCACTACCAGAGCTTCTACAACGGTGAATACGAAACAAATCTGAGATATTACTGGAACTACTTCTCAAGGGAAGAGGACAAACGCATGCGGTTTGAGCAAATGGTAAAGGCCGATTCCCCGGATGCCGAGCTACTCGACTACGGCATTGATAATCTGGCAGACATTAGCAAACAGTTGAGCCTGAGAATAACTTACAGGATAAAAAACTACGCGAATTTTGCGGGTCCGATAGTCCTCTTTAACCTGCCTGAGATCGCAAACCGCTACACATTTAGTGAGTTGTCGCTTGAGAATCGCAAACTTCCCCTGACATACAGCACAAGCGAGGGCATAAGGCACATCTTCACCCTCAAGCTTCCACAGGACTGGAAGATAGATTACCTGCCAGAGGAAATAACGTTATCAAGGCCCGAAGTTTCATACCAGGCCTCATACTTCGTGGACAGCCTGAACGTAATTATGTTCGAAGACACTTTCGCAAGATCGAGTAGAGTAATCGAACCATCGAATTACCAGGCCTATAAGAATCTTTTAAACTCTGTGAGCAACTACCACAAGAAACCTGTCCTGGTCATTGTGGATGGAGGTGAGCAGTGAAGCGTCTTTCTTACATCGCAATCGTTTTTTTTCTGGCGATCCTCTCGGCGTGCAGGCCGGCGGTTCGTGCAAGCCACGATGTCATCTACTTGAAAAACGGCGAGGAGAAAGCCGGGACACTGGAAAGGATAACCGCCGACAGCGTCTGGTTCGCGACCGATGAGGGCAAACTGGCACTTTCCAAAACCGAGGTTCAAAGTCTTGATCTTCCTCAGCCTAGACCGGGCGAGCAATGGAAAACCGTGAAAGATATTGATGACCCATTACTGAAGGAGATTTTGAAGAGCTTCTCCCCTCCCGAGGAAATAGGCCTCATGGACGTAAATTACATAAATCTATATGTTGAAAACGATTTCATTCTCAACGAGGACGGAACCTTTGAGAAACGCACGAGAGTGATAAGATACGTCACTGCAGAGTCGGGAAAGGGCGAAGCCGCGAACAACACCTGGACTTATCTTGCCGACCGTTCCTACGCAAAGGTGAACTTCGCCCGCAGTATAAGCCCTGAAGGGATTGTGACCCACATAAACCAGGCCGCGATCAACAGAGTAAGTCTCTACCCCACCCCCTCCGAATACAGCAACCAGATGCAGCTACAGATAGCGGTGCCTGAGAGCCGAGTGGGTTCACTCCTGGATTTCGAGTTTTCAACGGTTCAGAATATTGTTGACAGTATTCACCCTGTATCCGAAGAGCTGGTGCTCGATTCCCGCGTACCTACACTGAAGGAGATAATAAGAATTGAACAACCCGTGACAGGGTCCTTGACTTTTTACGTCTCGACGAACGAATCGCCCAAAAAAGAGGTACGTCAAGGAAAGGAGATTCTTACATGGGAACTTGGCTTCCAGCCAGCCCGCCCGTTTGAACAGATGACGCCCACAAGCGAAGATTATCTTCCGCGCTATATCATAGCGACAAAGAAAGATTGGTACTCGATAGGAGCACAGCTTAGCGGATTTTATGAAAATGCGGCAAGGGCTAGTCAGAGAATCCCCTCGCTCGTAGACTCTCTTACTAAAGGAATCTCGTCGAATGAGAAGAAAGCCCAGGCGCTCTATACCTTTGTGTCGAATCAGATACAGAACGTGGGACCTTGGCTCGATTTATACTCCTACGTACCTACACCTGCCGAAACAGTTCTTGTCCGCCGTTTTGCGAATAACCTCGATCGCGCCGCACTTCTCTATTCATTGATGAAGCAAGCTTCACTAGATGCCGATATTGTTCTTATCCGAAGCAGAAATACCGGAAGGCTTATCCCCTCCTTCCCAGCACTTGGAGAACTGAATTACGCGCTCGTTTTGTTCGAAGACCGCATCTGGCTTGACCCGAAACCAGATCTGCCCTTCGGCACACTCCTCGAGCAGGACGCGATGGGACTCTCTTTAGCCACAGGCAAACTCAAAAAAACACCACTGCTCACACCTGATGACGAAACCGCAGTAACAAAAACCGACGCAACTCTTTCACTCGACGGTTCCCTCGAACTCACGACACGTGTGGAGTTCAAGGGTCTGGGCTCATACTCATGGAAAAGCTATCTTAAACCCCTCTCCCCCGCAGAAAGACGTCAAGAGGCAGAGCAGCTTGCCTCCCAGATTCACCCCAACGCAAAGCTGCGATCGTTCGAGTTTAAGGGCTTCGATGAGTTAAATGCTAACCCCTCTTACATTTTGAGGATGACTATTCCCGGTTATGCAATCCAGGCCGGCAACTATCTCATTTTTTATCTTCCGGGTGTGACGCATTCTGCATACTATGTTGGAGCAACCGAAAGGCTCTACCCTATTGATCGGACAACAAGAAGCAAGGATATCCTGGAACTTACCCTGAAATACCCCGAAGGTGAGCTGCTCGGGCTTCAAAAAGATGTCGTCCTCAAGAACGCCTACGATTCATACAGCGCGCGAACGACTTCCGAAAAACAGGGACAGCTTAAGTTTCAGGAGGATACCCAGGTTCTTGACCCATGGATACCTGCGCAGGCCTATGCCGAATACAAAACCCTTGTCGAGGGCATGGCCCGCGTTAACCAGAAACCGTTGGTGCTCAAGCTCAAGTAACAGAGGTCTATCGGGAAACTCTGCGTTCTCTCAGATATAATTGAAATACTGCTTACCCACGCTTTGATCAGGGGTTACTGGCTAAATACGGTGGTGTAGTGTGGTAATGATTCGCAAAGACTTTATATACTACACTGTGAAAGCTAAGAGACGAAAATTGAGCCGCCTGGAGCGAAAAGAAGTTGAAAGAAAAAAGTTAGACGAGGTTCTTTTTGAATCAAGGAATTCTTTCACGTCAAGAACTAATCGACCGTCTTTTTTTCATGTATTCTTATCTGTGATGGCTCATCCAGGATAATCTCGAGACCGTACTTGGGATCATCAACAAGCTCCCCCGTTACCTCAATTGAGTCTCCCTCGTATTCGAGTAAAGAGAGCCCGAGGCTCTCGAATTTCTCTACTACCGATGAGAATACGACAATCGTAAGGCCTTTTCTGTCGTCGGAGAAATCGAGAAAGTAGGTGTTGCTCTTTTCCGAATGCCCGACCCTGGCAATCCTTCCCGAAACTTTGACGTTTTTCCCAGCGTTCTTTTTAAGAAGCCTCAGATTTGTTGCTGCGATGTCGGTAGGTTCAGAAGGCTTGGACTGCCAGAGTTCAGACTCCTGCCAGAGCCTTAAAAACTCCCTGGAGTATGCCCCATAGGTCGAGGTAAATCCTTTAAGAATTATGATGTTCTCGTCGTTATCGGCCTCTGCAGAGGCCGTCCAGTTAAAAGAACCTGTTATGAGAACGGTATCGTCTATCAGCGCGAACTTGTGATGCATAAGCCCCCTCCCCCTCTCTACGCGGACTTCAATGCCGTTCTGACTTAAATATGCCGCCTTGCTGTAAGTCGCATGGGCATTCGTCGGGTCAACGATCACTTTTACACTAACACCTCTCGCGTGTGCATCCGAAAGCGCCTGGGCAAGCGGCCTGGACGTGAAATTGAAGGCCGCAACAGAAATTGTTTTATTCGCGTTATCGAGTTCCTTCTCTATTACCCACTCGATTCCCTCCTGTCTCGAGAAATGAGCCTCGACTGTTCCGTCTTTTGAACTCTCCTTGGTCTTGCAGGAAAGCAGCACGACTGAAAAAAAAGTGACCATTGGGATGCAGTATTTAATCAATATTAGTTTCCTGAGATCCGCGTTCAAGAATTTCCCCATAAAGAAATCCTCGAAAACACTGAGGTAAAGATTCTGGCGACCCGATAAGGATTGAGGAGGACCGAGAAAGACTCCGAAGGAAAATCTGCGAAGGGCTCTATGGAAAGCTCTGGGAGAGCTTCCGAGGAGGACAGCTGAGGAATGCGCTGAGGAAGGCGCTGAGGAGGGCGGCGAGGAGGGCGGACTGAGGAGGGCATCATTGACCGGAGAGCAAGGGATAGAGATAGTAAAATGCGGCAACGCCAAAGATAAGGCTGTCTATTCTATCTAGAAAGCCGCCGTGACCACCGAGAATCTCGGAGGTGTTCTTTACTCCTCGCTCCCGTTTGATCGCTGATTCTATAAGGTCACCTATGACCCCGGCAAGGGCTACCGCGCACGCGAGCACTACCCACCACCACCAGGGTTCATGAGGTCGGAAAAGTGCCCAGAAGCCCGCACCCAGGGCTATGGAAACAACCAGCCCTGAAAGAAAGCCTTCTATTGTCTTGTTTGGTGAGATTGCGGGACATAAAGGCGTTTTGCCGAAGAGTGAACCGGCAAGATAAGCAAAAGTATCGTTAAGCCATACCATCACGAAAGGGAATACGAGCCAGAGGTAGCTGTGGGCCTTGGCAAGAGATTCGTGTTTTAGAAGTACGAAATGCGCGGGAAGAAAGCCCAGATACAAAGGCAAAACAAGAAGAGGAAGTATGGACTGGGGTTTATCGGAGAGCAGAAGTAACCATAGAAAGGACTGCAAGAGAATTGCGAGCATGAGGTAGAGGGTGATCGGTAAAGCAATAAGATCAAGGGAATAAAACCATATGAGGAGTGGAGCAAGGAGAAAAAGAAGATGCTGTATTTTAAAAGGTTTAACGTACAGCATGACGAATTCGACTGAAGCCGCAGTAACCCACAGTAAGGCGTATAGAGCCGCAACCCAAAAGGGCGCCGCCATTGCTGCAAGTGTAAGCGGAATCAGGAGCAGCCACAGAAAAAGCCGCCCCTTCAGGATACTAGCTTTTGACCCGGCCAAATCTTCGTTCACGGCTGCCGTAATCGGCAATGGCTTTTTCCAGCTCCGCACGGGTGAAGTCTGGCCACAAACAATCGGTGAAGTAAAGTTCTGTGTATGCAAGCTCCCATAGCAGGAAATTCGAAATCCGGGTCTCCGCGCCAGTCCGGATGAGTAAATCAGGGTCCGGCAGCTCTGGAAGATACTGGAATGATTTCAAAACGGTCTCATCCGCGGATTCCAGCTTTATCTTGCCTTGAAGTGCAGCGTCGGCAAGTTTTTTAGCAATATCGACCACCTCCTGTCTGCCTCCGTAGTTCAGGGCAAGCACAAGGACAAGCCCCGTATTTTTGGCAAGACGTTCGCGCATCAGTTGTATACCTTCCTGTACTTTCGTTGAGAGCTCGGAGATTCGGCCGATCACTTCGAATCTCACGTTGTTTTTGTCGAGTTCATCTATCTCGTCACGAAGATGTCTTTCGAGCATCTTCATAAGCCCTGAAACTTCTTCCTTGGGTCTCTGCCAGTTCTCGGAAGAGAAAGTAAAAAGCGTCAGGTGTGATATTCCCATTTCTCCGGCAGCCCTGACTATATCACGAACCCTGTTGATCCCCTCCCTGTGCCCTACAACGCGAGGCAGAAGCCTTTTCTTGGCCCAGCGCCCATTGCCGTCCATTATGATGGCAACATGACCTGGAATAGTCTTTTTGGGTGATGATGAAGCCAAGGTTTTACTTTTCCAGTATTTCTTTTTCCTTTTTTCCGAAAAGCTCATCGAGTTCCTTGATGTACTTGTCGGTAAGGTCCTGCACCTGTTTCTGGGAATGGTGCATGTCGTCCTCGCTAATCTCTTTATCCTTCTCTTTTTTCTTGAGGCGATCGATGGCATCACGCCGTAAGTTACGCACCGCAACACGGCTTTCCTCCGTGAGGCGTGATACAAGCTTCACGAGGTCCTTGCGTCTCTCCTCGGTAAGCGCGGGTATTATTATACGGATGAGTGTCGCTTCAACACTGGGGTTCAGCCCGAGGTCTGATTTTTGAATCGCTTTTTCTATCGCGCCCAGCGCGGCCTTGTCCCACGGCTGAATCACGAGACTACGGGGATCGGGAACGCCTATCGATGCAACCTGCTTGAGAGGTGTCAGCGCACCGTAGTAATCTACTTTAATACCGTCAAGAAGGGCTGGATTCGCCCTTGCGGTCCTGATTCTTGAAAATTCTCCGGCAAGAATCTCTATGGTTTTCTTCATCTTTACTTCTACATCGGTCAAAATCTCTTTCATTTGTTTACTCCTCTTTTAATTATCGTCCCTACGTGTTCGCCTGAAAGAATTCTGGAGATGTTCTCCGGTTCGAACACATTAAAAACCTGGATGACCAGATCGTGCTCCCGTGCAAGGGAAAAAGCGGTCTGGTCCATAACCGCCAGATTTCTGGCCAGAGCCTCTTCGTACGTAAGCTCCGGGAAAAATTCAGCCTTAGGATTCTTTTTAGGATCCTCGGAATAAACTCCCTTTACATTGGTTCCCTTGAGCACCCTTTTAGCTCCGATCTCTACCGCCCGCAGGACGGCGGAAGTATCTGTTGAAAAATAAGGCAGCCCGGTCCCACCGGTGAATATCAAGGGATGCTTTCCGGCAAACAGTTCCCTTGCCCTAACAGGATCGTAACTCTGAATCCATTCCAAGGGAACGGCGCTCATATGGACAGCGTGAACGTCACGGTCACGAAGCATGGATTCCAGCCAGAGGCCGTTCAGAAGAGTCCCTATCATACCCATCCGATCCGCAAATACACGGGCTTCGCCCTGCCTGCCTGAGTGAGCACCTCGTATATGATTCCCGCCGCCCAGAAGCATGCTGAAACGCACCCTGCCAGAGAGCTGGGTAATCTCCTTCAAGATGCCCTCACAAACAACCTTATCGACAAAGACCTCCCCGCTCAACTTGAGGAGGAGGCCTTCATCGATATCTAAAGGTTGACGACTATTCTTCTCCAACTTTAAACCGTTGGAAGCGGCTGACCAGGATGTTTTCGCCGAATTTGTTGACCATCAAGGTGATAAGATCCTTGACGGTAGTCTCCGGGTTTTTCACGAACTGCTGTTCCATTAAACAGCTTTCCTTGTAGTACTTATCCAGACGTCCTTCAACGATCTTGTCGATCATGTTCTCGGGCTTTCCTTGAGACCTCAGCTGATCTGCATATATGTCTCTTTCCCTTTCGAGAACTTCTTTCGGCACGTCATCACGGGAAACTGAAACGGGGTCAACCGCGGCAATATGCATGGCAATGTCATGAGCCAGGTTTCTGAATTCCTCGTTCTTGGCCACGAAATCGGTCTCGCAGTTGAGCTCCAGCAATACTCCTAACTTCGATCCGGGATGTATGTAGGCTTCAATAATGCCTTCTTTTGCAACACGCCCGGCCTTGGCTTCGGCTTTTGCTATACCCTTCTTGCGAAGAATATCAACTGCTTTCTGGATATCCCCATCGGACTCCTTGAGGGCTTTCTGGCAATCCAACATCCCGGCGCCGGTTCTTGCACGTAGTTCCTTGAGTAAATCCATCTCGCTCATCTTTCTCTCTCACGTTCTTCAGATTCATCATCAAGATCTGCTTCAAAAGCTTTCTTTGAGCGCATTACTGCGTCGCAAACCACCGTGGTGACAAGTTTTATTGAACGCATAGCCTCGTCGTTGCCAGGAATCGGATAATCGACGTATTCGGGATCACCGTTGGTATCAATGAGAGCTATGACCGGGATCTTCAATCTGCGAGCCTCGGCTACGGCTGTCGTCTCCTTGACCGGGTCGATGACGAACATCATGGCCGGCAGGGAATCCATGTTCTTGACACCCTTGTACAGCTTGCTCATCTTGCGATGAAGACGGAACAGGCGTACTTGTTCTTTTGCAGGAAGCTGCTTGAACTGCTCTCCTGATATAAGATTGTCGAGCTCTGCGTAGCGCTGGATACGACGTGTAATGTTGGAGAAATTCGTAAGAAGTCCTCCTACCCAGCGATCTACGACAAAGTGGCTTCCTGAGCGCTCTGCCTCTTCCGCGATTATATCGCGAGCCTGCTGCTTGGTTCCGACGAATATTGCGTCACCGCCGGTTTCGAGTATCGAAGCCACCGCATCTGCGGCGAGTTTCAACAGCTCCACAGTCTGGCGAATATCAATTATATGTATGCCGTTGCGCTTACCATAAATAAACCTGTCAAACTTGGGATTCCAGCGCTCGGCACGGTGTCCAAAGTGAACACCGGCTTCAAGCAAGCCTTTGACATCAAGTGACACAGGCGATGCACCTGCGGTTGTAGTCTGTTCAATATCAGTATTCATCTCTTAGTCCATTGGAAGCTCTTACGGCGCTTGGCCAGTCCGTACTTCATGCGTTCTTTCTCGCGGGAATCACGAGTCAGAAGGCCCGCGTCTTTAAGCCGCTTGTGATAATCAGGTTCGAATTTTGAAAGGGCTCTGGCTATACCGAAACTGATGGCGCTTGCCTGAGCCGAAACTCCTCCGCCGCTGACCTGAATTCTCAAATCAAGCTTGGCAAGATTATCCGTAATCTCAAGCGGGCGAAGGGCCAGGTCTATGAGGTCGCTGCGCTGCAGGTAATCGTTGAGCTTCTTGCCGTTTATGACGAAGTCACCTGCTCCAGCCAGAAGCCAGACTTTTGCGACCGCCCTTTTGCGGGTTCCTACGGCGTGTAATGTTGTAGTGGCCACTAATGACCTCCTATCTCCAGCGCCTGAGGCTTCTGAGCCTCATGCGGATGCAAGGCCGATTTATAAAGCTTAAGTCTCTTCAGTCGCTTATCGCGTAACTTGTTCTTGGGCAGCATATTCTTTACCGCAAGATAAAGTACGCGATCAGGAAAAAGCTCAAGCATTTTCTTGAATGGGACTTCCTTTATACCGCCGGGATATGGAGTATGGTGGTAATAGACCTTGTCATCTGCCTTCTTACCTGACAGGCGAACCTTGTCGGCGTTGACTATGATGACAAAGTCGCCGTCATCCACATGCGGTGTATAGGTCGGCTTGCTCTTGCCCATCAAGATTGTGGCAACACGAGTCGCAACGCGACCGACGATCTGATCACGAGCGTCAATGAGCCACCATTTGCGGGTTTCTTCTTTCATCGTCTCTCCGATTTTCACCAGCGGAAATGTGCAAACGCGCGATTGGCTTCCGCCATCTTGTGGGTCTCTTCTTTTTTCTTGTACGCGGCGCCCTGGTTCTGAGAGGCATCAAGAAGCTCGTTTGCGAGCCTGTCAGCCATTCTGTACTCGGAACGGGCTCTCGCCGCCCTGACAATCCACTTTATGGCCAGGGATAATCTGCGTTTAGGCCTCACCTCGACCGGAACCTGATAGGTCGAACCGCCCACTCGGCGGGGACGAACCTCAAGCACCGGCTTGACGTTGTTGAAAGCCCTCTCGAACAAAGCAAAGCCGTCTTCCTTGGTCTTGCGTTCGATGATATCCATGGCATCGTAGAAAATCCTCAAGGCTGTGGTTTTTTTGCCGTCCCACATCAAGTCGTTGACGAACTTCGTCACGACCTCTGTGTTATAACGGGGATCGGCTTGTATCTCGCGAGGAGATGCGCGATGTCTTCTGCCCATCCCGTCTCCTTACGCTTTCTTGGGACGTTTTACGCCGTAAAGCGAGCGTCCCTGTTTGCGTCCGTCCACGCCTGCCGTATCGAGCACGCCGCGCACCACACGATATCTTACACCGGGGAGGTCCCTTACACGACCACCCTGGATAAGAACTACCGAGTGTTCCTGGAGATTATGACCTTCTCCGGGAATGTAGGCAATTACCTCATATCCGTTCACAAGGCGAACCTTGCAAATCTTCCTGAGAGCCGAATTGGGCTTCTTGGGCGTGGTCGTGTACACACGGGTACAAACACCACGCTTTTGAGGATTACCGTCAAGCGCTGCGGTAGAAGAACGGCGTTTAGGCATAACGCGGCCGCGACGAACTAGTTGATTAACTGTTGGCATCTCTATCCGGCCTCCGTTTGTTGCGTATCTTCTTCAATTATTCCTTCTGCGTCAATTTTGGCAAAACCCTGGAATCCTGTTCCGGCAGGAATCAGTTTGCCTACAATCACGTTTTCTTTCAGCCCGGTAAGATGATCTATCTTACCCTCAACGGCCGCCATGGAGAGGACTCTTGTCGTCTCCTGGAACGAAGCGGCTGCAAAAAAGCTGTCAGTAGTCAAAGAAGCTTTAGTTATTCCAAGAAGAATGGGATGGAAGGTTGCGGGAACAAGTCCTTCCCCGCGCAGCTTCTCGTTCATCTCCTGGATTCGTTGTTTGTCGAGAATCTCTCCCTCGACAAAAGGGGATTCTCCAGGGTCGTCTATCTTGACCTTTCTCAACATCTGCCGCACAATTAGCGCGATGTGCTTGTCATTGATCTTGACGCCCTGCATGCGGTACACTTCCTGAATCTCGTTAGTGAGATACTCCATGACCGCCATACGGCCCTTCACGCGCAGGATGTCGTGCGGGTCGATGTTTCCTTCGCAAAGCTTGTCTCCTGCCTGAACATAACCTCCGTCTTCTACCAGAAGGTAGTTGGCGTATGGAATTTTGTACTCTTTGACGGTTCCAGACTCCGACGTAATGACCAGGCGCCGCCATCCTTCCTGCGGCGGGTCTATCGTCACTGTTCCGTCGATGTCGGCGATTGTAGCAGGTGTTTTGGGATGCTTTGCCTCGAAAAGCTCCGACACCCTCGGCAGACCGCCCGTGATGTCGGTAGTCTTTCCAATCTCTCTCTGAAACTTCGCAAGGGTATCGCCGGCGTTGACAGAGATTCCGGCCTCTACGAGCAAGTAGGCACCGACAGGCAGCTCGTGCCTTTCGAGGTTCTTGCCCTTTTCGTCAAGAATGACGATGTGAGGGTGACGACGTTTTTCACGGTCCTCGACGATGATCATCTGCTTGCGCTCCGTAGAACCAATGACGTCTTCTCTAAGAGTAACACCCGGAACGACATCAACAAAGCCTACCTTGCCGGCATGACGAGAAATGATGGAGATAACGTACGGTTCCCACTCGAAGAGGATGGTCCCTTCGACTACTTTTTCGCCGTCACGCAGTTTTATCGAAGCACCCTTGGGCACGGCAAAGGACATCTTTCTCTGGTTTCCTACGAGCTCTATCACGCCGCCCTCACTAAGGGTTATCAGGCTTCCATCCTGACGTTCAACGGTTTCGAGTTTACCGAAGCGGACTGTGCCGTCAAATTTCGCCTCCATGCTCGTTTCTTCCGCCGCACGCTGAGCGACGCCTCCGTAGTGGAAGGTTCGCAGTGTAAGCTGGGTACCGGGTTCTCCAATGGACTGAGCGCCGATGATTCCAACGGCTTCACCTATCTCGACCATACGTCCGGTCGCAGGGTTTGTTCCATAACACTTGGCACAAACGCCTGTCGCGGCCTCGCATGTAAGCACCGATCTTGCACGGACCTTCTCAATGCCCATCTGTTCTATCTCAAGTGCCTTCTCATCGGTTATCTCTTCACCGGCATAAACAATCGGCTCGCCGGTAATTTGATTCTGAATGGTCTGAAGGGCAATGCGACCGACGAGACGCTCGGATATCGGTTCCATAACCTTGCCACCCTCGCGAAGAGCCGTTACTTCTTCGCCAAGGATTGTCCCGCAATCGTCCTCCGCGACGATGACATCCTGTGCCACGTCGACGAGACGCCTTGTGAGATAGCCTGCTTCAGCGGTCTTGAGAGCGGTATCGGTCAGACCTTTCCTTGCCCCATGAGTCGAATAGAAGTATTCAACCACGGTGAGACCGTTCTTGAAGGAACTGATGATGGGTCGTTCGATTACCTCCTCGCCTGTCAGACGACGCGAGGGACGTGACATGAGACCTCTCATGGCGGCAAGCTGTTTGGCCTGGTCTTTTGAACCGCGAGCTCCCGAATCTATCAGCATGGCCAGGGGATTGAAGCCACCCTTGTCATCCATAAGGTCGCGCATCATGTACTCGCCGAGATCGGTAGAAGTGTTAACCCATGTATTAACCACATTATTATACTTCTCGCGCTCGGTAATTACACCCTTTTCGTAGGCCTCGTAGAAACGCTTCACTTCCTTTGTCGCCTGGGCGATGATGCGCTGCTTTTCCTTGGGCTCAACTATGTCGTCAATTCCTATTGAGGTACCCGAGCGTGTGGCGTAATTAAATCCAAGCATCTTGAGCGAATCCAGAAGCTCGGCCGTTCTGTGAAATCCGAATCTCTTGAAACAGCGATCAACCAGCCCTACAGTTTCCTTCTTGTTAAGCGTCTTGTTTACGAAGCGAAGCTCTTCCGGCAAAACCTCGTTAAGGAATACCCTGCCTACCGTTGTGGAGATCTTCTTACCCTTCCAGAGCCAGTCAACCTCGTCAAAAAGAGTAATCGAATTCGTATCGTAGGCAACGTGAAGCTCCTCAAAACTGTCATATGAATGCTTTTGTTCCTGCTTCTTGGCGGGATCGGACTTCGTCAAGTAGTAAACGCCGAGAACCATATCCTGAGAGGGAACCATCAAGGGTTTTCCGTGTGCCGGCGAAAGAATGTTGTTGGAAGAAAGAAGCAGGACAGAGCTCTCGAGAATGGCTTCGGGCGTGAATGGCACGTGCACGGACATGGTGTCGCCGTCGAAGTCCGCGTTGAACGGCGGGCACACGAGGGGATGAATTCCTATGGCTCTGTTCTCCCACAAACGAGGGAAGAAGGCTTCGACGGAAGCGCGATGCAGTGTAGGCGCACGGTTGAGCAATACGGGATGCAGCTTGACTATCTCTTCCAGCACTTCCCACATCTCAGGTGTTTCCATGCGGAAGAGTTCCTTCGCGCTGCGGTCCGACTGTGAGCCCTTGCGCTCCTCTAGGCGCTGAAGTATAACGGGTCTGAAGAGTTCCTTCGCCATCTCCTTGGGAAGCGAACACTCGTGAAGTTTCAGGTGAGGGTCCACCACAATGACGGACCTGCCCGAGTAGTCTACGCGCTTGCCGAGAAGGTTGCGGCGGAAACGTCCCTGCTTTCCTCTCAGGGTTTCAGAGAGCGACTTCAGTGGTCTGTTGCCGCGGCCGCGAACGGGCCTTGCAAGATGCTCGTTGTCGAAAAGCGCGTTGACGGCTTCCTGAAGCATCCGTTTCTCGTTCTTGAGAATGATGTCAGGGGTCTTGATGGACATGAGGTGCTTCAGACGGTTGTTGCGAACGATCACCCTCTTGTAAAGCTCATTAATATCCGAAGTGGCGTACCTGCCGCCTTCGAGGGGGACCAGGGGGCGCAGATCGGGCGGTATGACCGGGATGACCTCGAGAATCATCCATTCCACCTGATTCTCCGACTGCCTGAACGCCTCGACAATTTTCAACCTGTCGAGAAGGGCACGACGTTTGGAGACCTCGTGCTTTATACGTGATTTGAGCTCGGCGGAAAGATCGTCAAGGTCAATCTCCCTGAGGAGTTCGAGAAGCGACTCGGCTCCCATTCCGGCCTTGAAACCCGTGTACTTGGCCGCGGCTTCATGATACTCGTCCTCGTCATATATAAGAGTAAGCTTCTTGAAAGGTGAATTACCAACCTCAAGAACGACATATGCCTCGTAATTGTTTACGCTTTCTATTTGTCCTGCAGAAAGATCGAGAAGCTTTCCGATTTTGGAAGGGGGTACTTTATAGAATAATGGATGCACCACGGGGATCGCGAGTTCAATGTGACCCATGCGCTCCCTGCGAACGGCGGAGGAAGTAACCTCGACACCGCAGCGGTCGCAGACGATACCCTTGTAACGAACCTTTTTGTACTTGCCGCAGCTGCATTCGTAATCCTTCACCGGACCGAAAATGCGCTCGCAGAAAAGGCCGTCGCGCTCAGGTTTCTGAGTTCGGTAGTTAATCGTCTCAGCCTTGGTAACCTCGCCCTTGGACCAGCTCCTTATATCCTCCGGGGAGGCTATCTGAATCTTGAGTGCATCAAAATCCCAACCTTCTACTCGATCAGGATTCATTCTTCTTCTCCTTTATAGGCAAAAGGTTAAGACCCAATCCGCGCATCTCCTTGACGAGCACGTTGAAACTCGCAGGCATCTGCGGCGGCATGGGGTTGCGACCTTTTATGAGTGCCTCGTAGAGGGCGTTTCGGCCTTCTACGTCATCGGACTTAATAGTCAACATCTCCTGGAGTGTGTGAGCGGCACCGTAGGCCTCGAGCGCCCAGACTTCCATTTCTCCGAATCTCTGGCCGCCGAACTGCGCCTTGCCGCCCAAGGGCTGCTGCGTAATGAGGGAGTAAGTGCCGGTGGAACGAGCATGAATCTTGTCGTCGACCATGTGAACAAGTTTCATGATATGCATACGGCCGACGGTGACCTCACCGTCGAACTCGTCACCGGTTCTTCCGTCACGAAGCTTGCTTTTCCCGGTAACGGGCAATCCGGCCTTGCGAAGTTCATCCTTGATTTCTTCGATGGTCGCTCCCTCGAATATGGGGCAAATGGCCCTGTAACCCAGCTTATGGGCAGCATATCCGAGAATGGTTTCAAGTATCTGGCCTATGTTCATACGCGAAGGCACGCCGAGAGTGTTAAGAACGATGTCCACGGGTGTTCCGTCGGCAAGATAAGGCATATCCTCGACGGGAAGAATCTTGGAGACGACGCCCTTGTTTCCGTGGCGACCCGATATCTTGTCGCCGACGTTCAGGTTACGCTTCTGTGCGATGAAAATCTTTATGGATTTCAGAACGCCGTGGGGAAGATCGTCGCCTCTGGCCGCATTTTCGAGCTGACCTCTCAGCTCTTCCTCGAGATTCCTTAACGCCTCGGTGTTCTTTTCCAGTATCTTCGCGAGTTCGGCCGTCTTGGTTTTTGAAACGAGTTCTATCTTGGTCAAACGCAGCTTATCGAATATAACGTCCTCAAGGGCGTCTTCCGTGAGAACCTGACCCTTTGGGAATATCTCTTTTCCACGCTTATCAACAAGCGGTGCGGCAAGCTTCTCCGATTCAAGAAGCGTCCGGAGTTCCGCGTCGCGCTGCGCGATAAGAAGACTGCGGCGATCCTCGAAACGACTTTCTACGCTGTGCCTGCGGTCCTCTATCACTCTTCTGGCAAGTGAGTCCTGCGTGTTGCGGGTGAGTATTCTGCGTCCGATTAT
>CBFGKC010000009.1:118878-124918 GCA_965649265.1 Caldifarciminota bacterium
ATTATGGTTCCGGAGACCCCCGGCTCTACACGCAACGACGTATCGCGAACGTTGGTCGCCTTTTCGCCGAAAATGGCGCGCAGAAGTCTTTCTTCGGGTGTCAGCTCCGTATCGCCGCGGGGGGTTATTCTGCCGACAAGTATGTCGTCGGGCTTTACCTCGGCCCCAATGCGCACGATTCCGAACTCATCGAGATCAACGAGATCGGATTCTGTGGCGCCGGGGATGTCACGAGTGATCTCTTCAGGACCAAGCCTTGTCTCGCGAGACTCTACTTCGTATTCAAGAACCTGGATGGACGTGAAATTATCATCGACGAGAACTCTTTCGGAAACCACAACGGCGTCCTCGTAGTTGTATCCCCACATGGGCATGAATGCCACGAGCAGGTTTCTTCCGAGCGCGAGGTGACCTTCGCGGGTGGAGGGACCGTCCGCGAGAACCTGCCCACGCTTCACTCTTTCACCAGGTTTAACGGCAGGCCTGAAATGGATGCAAGTATTCTGATTGGACTTCTGGAAATTGCGCAAGCGATACTCACGGATACCCGTCTTAGTCTCAAGAAGGATCCGTTTCGCATCAACGTAAGCGACACGTCCGGCCTCGTCGGTTACCACTACCGACTCGGACTTGCGGGCGACGGTGCTCTCGACACCGGTAAGGACAAGGGGTACGTCGGGACGAATAAGCGGTACCGACTGGCGCTGCATGTTCGAACCCATGAGCGCACGGTCGCCGTCGTTGTGCTCAAGAAAGGGTATGAGGGCTGTTGACGGCGAGAATATCTGCTTGGGCGAAAAGGTAACGTAGTCGACCTTTGTGGGAGGAACGACCTCTACTTCGCCGCGGAAACGAATGGTAATCTCCTTGCCTTTGATCCTGCGGTTCTCATCAAGCTCGAACTCGTCGGGAGGAGCGATACGAAATTCTTCTTCCTCGTCGGCATTAAGGTAATCTACCCTGTCCGTAATCTTTCCGTCCTCGACTTTAACGTAAGGACTCTTGATAAACCCGAACTCGTCGATCTTCGAAAAATAAGAAAGAGACGTAATGAGGCCGATGTTCTGGCCTTCCGGAGTCTCGATCGGGCAAACCCTGCCGTAATGGGAATAATGGACGTCGCGAACCTCGAAGCCGGCGGTTTCCTTGGTGAGACCACCGGGTCCCAGAGCGGTCAAACGCCGCTTGTGAGTGAGTTCCGCGAGTGGATTGACCTGCTCCATGAACTGCGATACGGTACCTGTCGTGAAGAATCGTGTGACGCTGTTTGAGACCACGGGCGAGTTTAGAAGTTCGAGAGGAGTGGCTTTCTCTTCGTCAATGAAACTTGCACGTTCCTTTGCGTTCTGCCCGAGTTGAAGGAGTGCCTGGCGGAAGACGTTGTAAAGCTGTTCGCCGATGCCTTTGACCCGGCGATTCGCCAGGTGGTCCATATCATCGGGCGGATAGCGTCTCTCGGCAAAATCGATGAGACGTTTGGACATCTCGAGGACCTCGTCGTCACGAAGGACCATATCCGATCTCTTTTTCAGACCAAGCCTCGTGTTGAGCTTGTGCCTGCCTACTCTTCCGAGACTGAAGCGCTTGGAGTCGAAAAGCATTCCGAGAACAAGCCGCTTCGCCAGGTCGATGGTCGAAGGCATAACCGAGCGCAGCTTGTAGTAGATGCGCCTTAGGGCATCGTCCTCGGTGGTCGACTTGTCGGCTCTTATGGAATCTAAAATAACCCTTACGCCGTAGCGATCTTCATCAAAAACCTTGACTTTTGTTATGCCGCGTTCTCCGAGAAAATCGCAAAGCTCATCCGTAAGCTTATCTGCGAAGTCGGCAAGGGTCACTCCTTCGTCGGTCTTCACCGTTTCGGCAAGCACGAGCCCCTCTGCAGGAGCGGTCTCGCGCGTTTTCACGAAATCGGAAATAAGACTCTCAGGGTCCCAGCCGAGTGCTCTTATGAACGTGAAAAGAGGAACCTTTCTTTTTCTTTCAAAAACCGCGGTCAAAACGTTGTTTGTGCCGATATCTATCTGGAACCAGGCCCCCCTTTCGGGGACAAGGAGTGCGGAATAGATTTCTTTTTCGAGAGAGAAATACAAGCCGGGGGAACGCTGAAGCTGACTGATGACAACGCGCTCTACACCGTTGATTATGAAACTTCCACCCGACGTGATGTACGGCAAATCGCAAACGTAGACTTTCTGTTCTATTACGTCTTTTACTTTTTGTTCCGCGCCTTCTTGCTCGGAGTCAAAAAAGCGTGTCAGCCTGAAGTATCCGTTTATCGGCTTAGCATGTGTGGCCCCGCGCTCCATAGCATCATCAGGAGAATAGATGGCGGGCCCCACCTCGTAACCGAGGTATTCAAGCTTTAAATGGCTGTGAATATCCTCTACAGGAAATGCTTCCTGAAAAGCCGCTTCAAGGCCTATTAGCTTCCGCTTGTCCTGCGGAGTATCGGGCTGCAAAAACTCCTCAAAGGAGCCTACCTGAATATTCTCTACAGCCTCGACGGTTCCATATTTAGGAAGCTTCGAGAAATCTTTGATTTCCATGAGCAAGCTTACTTAAGCTCTACCTTAGCTCCAACGGACTCCAGTTTCTTTTTGATCTCTTCAGCTTCTTCCTTTGACGCGCCTTCCTTGATGGTTCCGGGCAGAGAATCGATTAAATCCTTTGCTTCCTTGAGTCCAAGACCTGTGACCGCACGGACTTCCTTGAGAACCTGGAGCTTCTGAGCACCGGCGTCCGCAAGAACGATGTTGAAGTCGGTCTTCTCGACCGCCGCTTCACCACCAGCTGCGGCTGCACCGCCGGCTGCGGGTGCCGCGACTGCCACGGCCTGGATATTGAACTTATCCTTGAGTGTGTCAACGAGCTGTGAAAGCTCAAGCACGGTCAGGGAACCTATTTCGTCTACAAGTTTAGTAAGTTTCGGTGAACCAGACTTTGTCTTGGTTTCTTCTACCGCGGCTGCGGTTTCTTCGCTCATTATTCCTCCTTCTTTGTTCTGAGAGAATCCAGAACAAGAGTGAATTCCTGCAGCTTGGCCTGCAATACGCCGACCAGCGCACTTTTAATACCTTCAAATATGCCTAAAAGCTGGGCAAGCAGTTCCTCTTTCGAGGGTATCTTGGACAGCTTCACTACTTCTTCAGCTGTGTAAAAACGGCCCTCAAGAACGGCTCCTTTGAACCGGATAGGGACATCGTCATCTATGAATTCCGCAACCTTGCGCGCGGGAACCAGCATGTCGTCAAGGGAATATATGACGGCGGTCGAGCCGCGCAGAAGCGATGAACCGGGAATTGAGACATTGAGCTCGGAGAACGTATGCGCCAGAAGACGATTCTTGACCACCCGCATGCGAGCGTTCTTGGATCTGAGTTCACGGCGCAGACGTGTTACGTCTCCCGCTTTGATCCCGGTCAGGTCGGTAAAGTAATAATTGTCGGCCTTACCGAACTCTTCAACCAATTTCGTTACAAGCTGTTTCTTTTCCGCCTTGATCATTACATCTCCTCTTTGCGGGCAAGCTCTGCTATTTCCTTGGGATCGAGCTTAATAGAAGGACCCATGGTCGCGGAGATATATATAGACCTGATGTACTGGCCTTTAAAAGTCTTGGGCCGCAGACGGCTTATTTCACCGACAAAGGAGATCAGGTTAACCCTGAGATCTTCCGCCGAGAAGCTCATTTTTCCCAGTATCCCGTGTATGTTGCCCGTGCGGTCGGTTCTGAATTGTATACGCCCCTGCTTGATCTGGCGCACCGCTTGACCGACGTCAAGAGTGACGGTGCCTGACTTGGGCGAAGGCATAAGACCTCTGGTGCCCAGAACCTTTCCAAGCTTTCCTACAACGCCCATCACGTCAGGCGTCGCAACGGCGACGTCGAACTCGAACCAGCCACCCTGTATCTTTTCGACCATATCCTCGAGGCCGACATAATCCGCGCCGGCATCGGCGGCCTCTTTCTCCTTCTCGCCCTTGGTCAGAACAAGAACCCTGACCTGGCGGCCGGTGCCCTTGGGCAAGGAGACAGTGCCGCGAACCAGCTCTTCGGCCTTACGAGGATCGACACCTAGCTTTATTCCGATGTCTACTGTTTCGTCGAACTTTACGCTCGCCGTCTCCTTCAGGAGGGGGAGGGCCTCGTCAAGGGAATAGAATCTGGTCGAATCAACCTTAGTGGAGAGCGTGCGATACCTTTTACCGTGCTGCATTATTCCTCCACCTTTGTGAAGGAATTACCGAATTTTCTTGCTATATACATTATTCCTCCACCGTGATACCCATCGAGCGGGCGGTTCCTTCGACTATCCTCATCGCGGCTTCCTCCGAACCCGCATTGAGATCTTCCATCTTTTTGCGAGCGATCTCGCGCACCTGAGCTTTCTTGACAACGGCAACTTTCACCGTATTCGGCGCGCCGGAACCCTTGGCTATCTGACAGGCCTGCTTCAGGAGAACGGCTGCCGGCGGGCTCTTGGTGATAAAGGAAAAAGTCTTGTCTTTGTAGACGCTTATCACTACCGGTGTAGTCAAACCCTGAGGCAACTTTGAAGTCGCCGCATTGAACGTTTTGCAGAACTCCGGTATATTGAGCTGCCACTGGCTGAGGGCAGGACCTATCGGGGGAGCCGGGGTTGCCTGACCGGCCGGTATGTGAAGCTTGATTTGTCCAACTACCTGTTTACCTTTAGGCTTAGCCACTTTATGACTCCTTAAAAACTAAATCGTTTGCACTTCTATTATGTCTAACTCTATCGGCGTAGAACGCCCGAAAATCGTGACGAACACGCGTACCTTCCCGCGCTCGGGATTGATCTCGTCCACCGTGCCTATAAAACCGGCAAACGGCCCCGAGATTATCTTTACACTCTCCCCTGTCGAGAAAGGCACCTCCGCAGTCATCTTCTCCTGCCCCTTGTCCATCTCCTCCAATACGGCAAGCGCTTCGTCATCAGTCAGCGCCGAAGGGCTCTCCTTGGTTCCGAGGAGTCTTACAACCCCGGGAGTGGAGTTTACAAGCTTAAAGGTATCCTCGGTTGGTTCCATCTCGACGAGAACGTGGCCCGGGAAAAGACGTCTTTCCTCCACGCTCTTTTTGCCTTTCTTCACCCTCCAAACCCTTTCAACAGGAACTACAATGCGGCCAAACATCTCGACCAGTCCACTTCTCTCAATCAACTTGGCAAGAAGCTTCTTGACCTTGGACTCGTGGCCAGTATATGTATGAACTACAAAAAACTTCATCCAGCCAGACTCAATATCAGCTGCAATATTAACTGGAATAGCTTATCTATCCCGAAAACGAACAACGTCACCAAAAGCGTCAATGCAAGCACTACACCGGTGGTGGCCACAAGTTCCCTTCGGCCGGTCCATGATACACGCCGCATTTCAATGAACGTGCCTTTAAAGAAATCTGCTATCTTATTCCACACGTTATTCCTCGCTTCAAGACAAGCAGGCCTGGAGGGATTCGAACCCCCAACACCCGAATTTGGAGTCCGGTGCTCTGCCAGTTAGAGCTACAGGCCTATCACTTGACTTCTTTGTGCTCTGTGTGTTTTTTGCAGGTGCGGCAATATTTCTTTATGCCGATACGCTCCTGCGTTTTTGCCTTATTCTTCTCCGTAGTGTAGTTACGGTTCTTGCATTCCGAACATGCAAGAGTGATAATGACACGCATTATTCAATTACCTTTGTGACGACTCCGGCGCCGACGGTGCGTCCACCCTCGCGGATGGCGAAGCGGGAGCCTTCCTCAAGAGCCACGTCCGTGATCAGCTCTATCGCAAACTCCACCGTGTCGCCAGGCATCACCATCTCGACACCCGCAGGCAACGTAACCGAACCGGTCACGTCTGTCGTGCGGATGTAAAACTGGGGACGGTAACCCGCAAAGAACGGACTGTGACGACCGCCCTCTTCCTTCTTCAAGATGATTACCTTGCCCATGAACTTCTTGTGAGGCTTGATTGAACCCGGCTTCGCTATCACCATACCGCGCTCTACCTCGTCCTTGTCGATACCGCGC
>CBFGKC010000010.1:0-114544 GCA_965649265.1 Caldifarciminota bacterium
GACTCCATGCTGACGATTGGAGCTATTGCATCGTAAAAATAGAGAAACTCCTCTCCGCAAAACACTCTCAGCTCGTTCACGAGGGAATCGGAGGTAAGCGGCCCGCTTGAAAGGACAGTAACCCCATCGGGGATCGAAGTAACCTCCTCACGAACAAGGTCGATACGGGGATGTTCTTCTATTGAACGTGTGACTTCTGATGAGAAACGCTCGCGGTCAACCGTGAGAGCGGTTCCTGCGGGTACCGAACATTGTTGAGCGATTTTCAGTAACTCAGAGTCAAGGATTCCTAACTCCTCCTTGAGAAGACCCAGTGCCCGGTCTGGTCTGGTTGAACCAAGCGAGTTTGAACAGACGAGTTCCGCCAGGTTTGACGTGGTGTGCGCAGGAGTCATTTTGCCGGGGCGCATCTCGTATAATTTTACGTATACCCCCCTCTTGGCCGCTTCAAGCGCCGCCGAACTCCCCGCAAGCCCTCCACCGATTATCTTTACGGTTTTATCCAATACTAATTCGGTTCCGCCGGTTTCGATTCACCACTGCCGGTAGGGCTTTCCGTTGTGTCTTTCGATTCTATAGAACCAGTTGGAGAGGACGGGGTTGAGCTAGGAATATCAGCTTTATTCGAATCCACTAGTGTTGAGACTCCGGTAACCGGCACATTTGGGCGATCAGGTTTCGTGGTATCGGGTTCCACGATTCCGACTCTATCCAGCGAGTCCCTGAGAACTTTAAGCCGTTCGGGAGTGAGAGATGAATCTGACGGATTGCGAGGATAAAAACTCAGACTCTGTGAAAAGCTTGGAGAAGACGAAGGGAAATCGGCAAGGGAAAGGTCTCTCATTAATTTGAATGCCGACTCGTTTGCGTCTGCGGTAGGTCCACCCGGAGGGATCTGCTTGAAGGAGTGTATCTCGCCTCTTACGAATTGGCCGACGGAGTCAACCTGCACGACCAGGAGCGGCGCATAGCCAAGCTCTGCAACCAGCTGCATACAGGCATAGGTGCAGAAATTTCCGAGGCTGTAGCATATGATCCGGTCTTTGTACTCTTCAAGTCCCCTCGGCACGTGGGGCCCGTGACCTATCACGACGTCGGCGCCGGCGTCGATCATGGCGTGGGCGAACTCGATCACGTTTCCTCGTGGTTCGCCGTAGAGGTTCTCCTGTTCATTCTTGGTATGTATGGCATTCGTCCCCTCTGTGCCCCCGTGAAAACTGACTATCAATACGTCGAACTGGGACGAGAGTCTTGAGACCTCTTCTCTGCAGAGGTCAAGATTGAGGATGGAGCGGGGGGGACCCCCTACCGCGAAAGCGATGAGACCTACCTTAATCCCGTTAACCGTGAATGACGCAAAACTTTCGTCCTTGCCTGAATACTTGATTCCCAGGCTGTCGAGTATCTTTTTCGTCTCCCACATTCCCTGGCCGCCGAAATCCATCGAGTGATTGTTGGCAAGTCCCATGACATCAAAACCGGCATCCCCTAGATTCCAGGCAAGTGAGGGGGGACAGCGAAATGCAAAGGTCTTACCGGAACCGAGAGCCTTGGCACATCCCTGGGATGTCGTGATAGGACCTTCGAGATTGCCAAAAGCGATGTCGGCCGCTCGAAGTATAGGTGCCGCGTCTTTAAAGAGAAGTGCACCGTCCTGCTGCGGAAGTCTTGGCGAAGGGAAATCGGTGCCCATCATTATATCTCCGACCGCAGCTATGGTGAGCGTGCGAGGAGGAGGGGGAGGAGGCAACGTATCAAGCTTGCCCTGGGAATTTTTGAAAATTTTTCCAACCACACCTGTCGAAGCAAGAACTATGCCGGTAATGCAAAGCACTGCGACAACAATCACACCCACAAGAAACGAGACGCTGCGTTTGCTCATCTTCAAAAATGCTCCTTTCTTTCAAGCCAGAATAATGGGTTGACCGGGACTCCACGCACGTAAACGCTCATGTGCAGATGAGGGCCGGTGGAGAGCCCTGTAGAACCGACGAATCCTAAAGTGTCTCCGCTTTTTACCTCCATACCTTCTTCGACCATCCTCTTCTTCATGTGACAGAACATTGTCTTGAGACCGGCTCCATGATCGAGTAATACGAACGTGCCATCAAGGATAAACGTATCCCTGGCCATAACGACCTTTCCCGGACAGGGTGCGAGTATCGGGGTATCCTCCCAGACTGCAAAGTCAACCCCGGAGTGATTCCAAAGTTTTCGGCCTCCTGACCACCGCTCGTCGCCATAAGTACTTGATAACACATCATCACAAGGAAAAATTAACGATGTCAAGGAGTAAAACCCGCATGAAGGGGCGTTGATCGCGTCATGAGCCTCCCTGTACTCCTTCTCCTTGCGAGCTTGATTAGTTGTATCCAGCGCCGACTGTTTTGAAGCAGGAAAGTTGATGACGGATTTCTTGAAATCGGACGCGAGGACGTATATCGCGGTATCAACAGTCTCTTCTATATAACTGGCGCCTTTGAAGCTTATCTTCAAGGATTTCCTTCCTGGATCGGTATTATATGAAGTCCCGATCAATGACAGCCATAGTGAATCGGCAAAAATAACAGGTATGGGCTCCCCCCTGTATTCGCAGGACAGTATTCCCTGATCCGGGGTCTTGACCTCGAGGTAAACAATCTCACCCTGTTGAATGGTATCATTTGAGAACCTGACGGCCAGTGCGGCCCAAAATACAAACAAGAACTCAATCATACCCTAAGTTTACCTGCCGAACGAATTTAGTCAAGTAATCTCTTGCTTTACGCGACTTAACGCATAAATTAAATCTATTAAAACTATAAGAATACAGGTAACTCCCATCATCTACTCTTAATACAATAGAGTTAGGACTCCTTGACAAAGGCCTTTTTTTCCCTATTATAATACCAAAGGAGGATGTACATGACTAAGAACTTAAGATTTGTATCATCCATGTTTTTTGCATTCCTCCTCGGATGTTCCGTGGTCAATGTCGGTGGAAATGCAGAAGATTTTTTCCCTATAAAGGGTGGAAATACGTGGGTTTATGAGGTAACAGAAGGATCAAGGGTAGATACGCTTAGTTGGAAATTCTCTCAGCTTCAGCAAGATATTTATATCTGGGAGAATAACAGCAAATTCAATGGAGAAAACACCACTATGGGAGCAACCATAGTCGATGGTATTGAACCATTCGATGATAGCGTCATAGTGATTGTTGATTCCATTTTGATTTGGTCAGGAGCCAATACCATTATTCCCCTTGATCCAGAAAACACCAATCAGATCAGCTTACCTCAAGTTAAAACGAAATATGCGGTTTATGATGATTGTATTTTTGTACAAGGTACTGAGAACGCTGACGGAAAAAGATTCGATGTATGGCTGGCACGAGACATAGGACCTGTAAAGGTAGAAGAAAAAGAACATGGAAAGCTGGTCAAAGAATTTCATCTACTCGATTTCTATTCAGTAAAATAAAAAGCCGTTTTAAACTTTCGCATTAAGAAAGAAGGACAGAGGGAATTTCTGGAGTAACGGGGAATCCTACTTGACGTTGCCTGTCTTATTCCTATAGTAAGTGTATTAAGTAATTGGAGGCGTACATGAAAAACTGTGATATCCTTAGAAATAGTGAGGTTTTCAATCTGCTTGATGATACCGAGTGTCAGGCAGTGGCCAATCTTGCAGAGATGAGACACATAAATGCAGGAACTATTCTTGGTCGAGAAGGAGACAAAGGCTTAGAATTCTATCTGGTTACCGACGGTCAACTCGAAATATCTATCAATGCCGCTCTTACCGAACACATGCCTCTAACCATATCTACTGTCGGACCTGGTCAGGTTTCAGGGTGGTCATCAATGTACAGAGATGGAAAACTAACCGCTTCAATAAAGGCAAGTACCGACACAACTCTTATGGTCTGGAATGCCTTAAAACTTCATGATTTTCTTATGAAAAACTGTGGCATGGGTTACCGGATCCTGCAACAAATCCTTTCGGTGGTTTCTCGTCGACTTGTCGATACACGAGTGGCTCTGATGAGTTGCGTCATGGATAACAAGTAAAAGCTGGCTCTTTATCAACACCCTACACTAAACAGCTGTAGAATATAATTTTTGCAGATAAAAAATTGCTATTTGCCGCAATGCGAAGTAACAAGTGTTACGTTGACAAATTCCTACCTCGTCGTTAAACTTTAATCATGATATGGATAGAAGAACTCAAGAAACACATCGGTGAAGAAGTAACCCTTAAAGGATGGATTTACAACAGAAGAGACTCCGGTAAGATACGATTTCTATTGTTAAGAGATGGTACCGGTTTACTCCAGTGCGTTTTTGTCGGTTCTGAGGTAGAAAAAGAAGTATTTGACCTCGCGGATTCGTTGAACCAGGAGGCTGTGGTTGAGATCAAAGGCAAGGTGAGAGATGATAAAAGGGCTCCTGGTGGAGTAGAACTTACCGCCACATCATTGAAACTCCTGGCCGATTCAATAGACTATCCCATAACCCCCAAGGAACACGGCATAGATTTTCTTCTATCCCACAGGCATCTCTGGTTTCGTTCACGAAGACAACACGCGCTCCTGAGATGTCGGGATACCATGATTCGCGCTTTTCATGATTTTTTCGAAAGTCGCGGATTTACGTTGATAGACCCGCCTATAATCACCCCCACTTCCTGTGAAGGAACAACCGAGCTTTTTGAGGTTCAGTATTTCGACAGCAAGGCCTACCTTTCACAATCCGGCCAGCTCTACATGGAACCAGCAGCTGCGGCCTTTGGCAAGGTCTACTGCCTTGCGCCTTCCTTCAGAGCCGAGAAATCCAAGACCCGTCGCCACCTGACTGAGTTCTGGCATCTTGAACCTGAGGTTGCCTTCTTGGATCTTGACGGCGATATGGAACTCGCGGAGGATATGCTTTTGTTTGTGGTCAAGAGGTTGCTCGAAAAGAGGCAGGAGGAGCTAAAACTCCTCGGGGATAAAGTGGAAGAGTTCAAGAGACATATGGACTTACTTACCAATCTCGATACCCCCTTCTATAGACTTTCTTATTCGCAAGCGATCGAACTACTCAATCGAAAAGGTATAATGATGGAATGGGGTGAGAAGTTCGGAGCCGATGAGGAAGCTGTAATCTCCAGGGAATTCGACAGGCCCGTATTTGTCCATCACTACCCTAAGGCCTCCGCTCCCTTTTACATGAAGGAGGATCCGGACGACCCTAAGGTCGTTAAAAACTTCGACCTGCTCGCACCGGAAGGGTACGGTGAAATCATTGGAGGCTCTCAACGAGAGGATGATCTCGGCAAGCTCGAGAAATCGATTGAGCATCACAAACTTCCAAAGGAACCTCTAGAGTGGTATCTTGACTTGAGAAGATACGGAACCTTTGAACACTCGGGATTCGGCATCGGTATGGAACGTACGCTAGCCTGGATAACCGGGATTCACCATATCCGCGAAACCATCCCATATCCGAGATTGATGGACAGAATCAATCCATAGATCCTCTAAACAATCGACTGGACCGATCAAATCATGAATTAATTGCGTTTGATTTGGTTCGCAAAAATATTTTGATATTTAAAATGTCTGCTTTGCGAATCGTATGCTTGACTAACTACGTTGCACCGGCAAATACTTGACATGACTTCCATGGGGCTTATAATTCTTGCATTGAATTCGACTAATCCTGAGGTGAAATTTATGCAAGACATCAGAGAGATGACAATTTTGTGCGGTATTGATAAGAATGGGAACATGGAGGATGTTGAAAAAATTAGCATTTGCCAAGGTGAAATTATCGGCATCGTTGGTCCGACCGGGTCCGGAAAAACAACCCTGATATCTGATATCGAACAACTGGCACAGGGGGATACCCCTTCCAGACGCAAAATCCTAATTAACGGGAACGAACCTGATAGAATCATGCGAACCGATCCTAGAAAAAAAAGAATTGCGCAGCTCTCGCAGAATATGCATTTCCTTGCGGACATGACTGTCGAAGAATTTATTAAAATGCATGCCAAGAGCAGAAATCGCAACTCGGATACCGTTGACAGGGTAATCAGCATCGCGAACACTCTTACTGGCGAGGCCATACATCCCAATCATCAACTTACGATATTGAGTGGAGGACAATCACGGGCCCTGATGGTCGCAGACATCGCAGTTGTCAGCAATTCCCCTATCGTTCTGATTGACGAAATCGAAAATGCCGGGATAAAAAAACACGAGGCGCTGAAGCTATTGACCGCAGAGGGAAAGATAGTTCTCGTCGTGACGCATGACCCGTTGCTCGCGCTTATGACAAAACGCAGGATTGTCATGCGGAACGGTGGAATTCGCAAGGTTATTACGACTTCCACACGCGAAACGAACGTGTGTGCAGAACTAGCAAAACTTGATAATTACATGATGTCCTTGAGGAATACTATCCGTCACGGTGGATTGGTAGAGGAAACGGGCGCGGCGTGAAGCTCGTAGTGGTAGCGGGAACTCCGGGGTCAGGAAAAACGTCAGTACTAATGCATACCATTAAATCTCTAAAAACCTGTGGAATTTCCCCTGCCGTTGTCAAGATTGACTGTCTCTGGACTGACGACGATAAAAGATTTAACCGGCTCGGAATACCGGTTCGCACCGGGCTGGCCAAGGATATGTGCCCCGATCACTTCGCGATATACAATACCGACAATATGCTCAAATGGGCCGAAAGTCTTGACGCTAATGTGCTTTTCAACGAAACGGCCGGACTTTGTCTGAGGTGTGCCCCTTACCCGGATGGTTGCATCGCCGTTTGCGTAATAGATGTAACTACAGGACCAAATACACCCTTGAAGGTCGGACCCATGCTGACTACTGCCGACGTTGTTGTCGCCACAAAAGGAGATATCGTCTCCCAGGCCGAACGTGAAGTCTTCAGAGAACGTGTGCATGAAGTAAACCAAAAATGCAGGATAATTGAAGCTAATGGGCTTTCAGGGCAGGGAGCAGCTGAACTCGCCGAGGTTATTATGGAATTACCTGACCTTCCGAAGGAACTGTCTTTGAGACACAATGCTCCGCTCGCCATATGTACTCTTTGCACCGGCGAGACAAGATTGGCAAAAGAACACCACATTGGTGTTCTTCGGCATATCGACGGTTTCACCGAATACAAAGGCGAATGATGCCTGATATAATCGATCTTCTTCCTGGATACAACTGCGGCGAGTGTGGTTCGCGGCAGTGCAGGGATTTCAGGGACGAGTTATTTGAAGGCAAGGCCAGCCTTTCCGACTGCCCGCATCTCGAATCAGAAAGGTTCAGGGCGAATACCCCGGAAATTCTCAAACTGCTTGGTTCGCAACGAACCACGGACAAAACAATTCGAGGAGTAATAGACGGCCTTGTGGCCGATTTCACTATTGCCCCCCTCCCTGGTGAATCTTCGTGCCGCGAGGATCTCTATCCTTTCGACCGGAATGTGGATGTTGATGCCTTGAAGGGAAAATTCGTACGCTACAGACCGCTTGGCTGCCCGGTTACCCATTTTGCTAAAGTCATCGAGGCAAGGAAAGGAATCCTGACCGTTCATCTTGTAGGCCCAATAAACAGGTTACGGGAGGACAAGGTAGAGCTTGTGGATATAGGAATCTGCATGGTTGCCGCCTTCGACGGTGTCGTTGGAAAGGGTAAGATACCCAGGGTAGGCCAGACGGTGAAATTTGTGCCCGAACACTGCATGATGCAGAAGGTTCATTCAGGAGTCATAGTACATTCTGAGGGTTCAAGGGTGAGAATAGAGGGGATAGACCTGAAAGTCTTCTAGGCCAACATCACCTTTCAAGTAAAATCGGACACCGTTTGAAAAGAGGGGCGATTCCTTGACGGTTTTGAGTCAATCGCCTCCCAGCGCCGGGCGGTTTTTTTACTGGAATCTAATCACATGGATATTTCCAATATTGTTTTCTGAAAGATACGGATGAGGATTGCTTGCAATAAATCCCAGGCGAAGCGGAGGGTTGCCAAATCCGGATTGAGGCTTATAGTTAGTAAGAATTTAAAACTTTGATATTGAGGAGTTCTATGACCTGGCTTGCATATCTCGGGATAGGGGCGGTGGGACTTGCTGCAGGTGTACTTTCAGGGCTTTTCGGAATTGGCGGCGGAACCGTAATAATACCGGCCCTGGTAATGATTCTGGGGTTTTCTCAACACAAGGCCCAGGGGACATCTCTTGCAGCGCTCGTTTTACCCGTTGGAATACTCGGTGTCATTCGCTACTGGAAAGCGGGCGAGGTTGATCTAATCGCAGGCATCATTATTGCGGCAGGTTTGTTTGTTGGAGCGTATTTCGGTGCAGGATGGGCCGTTGAAATAAGTGATATCTGGCTTAAACGAGCTTTTGGAATTTTTTTCATCCTTCTGGGTCTCAAGTACATAATCTTTCCATAAGATCAAAGGTAAAGAAAAAGGGGAGACGTTTGAACAACGTCTCCCCTACATCCTATTAATCTTCTACTTTGCGTAGCTGAAAAGCTCGGATGCCTTCTGGGTCTTTGAAAGTATCTCGAGCGCCTTTTTGACCACAGGATCCTCGGAAAGTATTATCTTGTACTCACCGTCGGTTCCCCATTTTTGTGCGGCCATCTCTATTTTCAAGCGCAGGGTCATCTGGTCCTTGGCCTTTTGGTACTCCTCATCGGTAAATTCCACTTCCCGCTTGCGGGCTTCCGCCGCCAGACCCTTGAGCATCTCATCATCCACAACGAAATCCTGTTCGATATCGGGATGCTTGGAGAAGTAATCAACCGCATAGAAGAAGAATATCCTCTTACCGAGGAATTTCGCAACCAGGGAATTCACGGATTCACCCGTAACGTAGACGTCCGGAGCTATTCCGCCGCCGCCGTAAATCGGTCGCTTCTGTTTTCCGAGCGTTTTATAGGTGGCAGAGACATTCTTCTTGTCATTCGTGGTATCCTGCTCCTGGCTCTTGTTGATGCAACGACCAGAGGGTGTATACCAGTAGGCGGTCGTCAATTTGAGGTAACCGGAATCAGGGAGGGGGTGGATTGTCTGAACCGAACCCTTGCCGTAAGTCGTGTCGCCGACGATGAGGGCGCGTTCCCAATCCTGCAGGGCGCCTGCAAGGATCTCGGCCGCCGAGGCCGATCCCCTGTCTGTGAGAACCACGAGAGGGTAGTCGGAACCGTAAAGAGGATCATCGTGCGAGCGATATGTCCTGAAGCTCTGGGGCACGCGACCCCTGGTTTGAACTATCTCCAGGTCACGGGGAAGGAAAAGACTTGATACGTCAACACCCTCGCCAAGATAGCCGCCGCCGTTTGAACGGATGTCGAGAATGACCTTCTTCGCACCCTCTTTCTCGAAGAGAGAATCAAGTGCACCTTTCATCTCGTCCAGGGCCGTGCGAGAGAATTTGATGAAGCGAATGTAGCCGACGTCAGGGGATAGCTTGCTGACGTTGTTTACCGCATTTAGTTTGATTAGATCCCTAGTGATAGTGAGCTTCATGGGCTCATCCATGCCGTGTCTCATTATCTTGATGGTGACCTGGGTACCCGGGGTACCGCGCAGCTTGGAAATTGCCTTGTCGGTGGTTATGCCTTCGGTGGATTCGCCGTTTATTTCGATTATCCAATCGCCCGACTGAAGACCCGCTCTCGCCGCCGGGGTTCCTTCCATGGGCGAGATGACGGTCAGCCAGCCGTCCGTCATGCCTATCTCTATTCCCAGTCCGCCGAACTCACCTTCCATTGTTATGCTGAGTCCTTCATACTCTTTGGGACTCATGTACATGCTGTAAGGATCAAGTTCCTGAAGCATTCCGTTCATGGCGTCCTGGATCATCTGATTAAGATCAACGTCCTTGACGTATGTGTCTCTCGTAATTTGAAGGACGCGTTGAAAGACTTCAAGCGAGGTATAGATGTTTGTCTTATCCGCCCACAGACGCGATCCGACCCACGTGGCTGAAAGCAGTACTATTGAAAGTATGCCTATGGTAAGTCTGCCTTTTTTCATAAAATCCCCTTTCCGGCCAGAAATTTCTTTACCGCCTTATTTATTTCTTCGTGAAGCATCATTTTCTCCTTTGCGCCGTCATAGACGCTGATCCTTGAAGGTGCGCGCCGTGCGTAGTAGAGATAGGTTTCGCGCACCCTCTTGTGAAATTCCAACCCTGCCTTCTCCAACCTGTCGAAAGGCCTGTCCAATCTCCTGAAGGCGTCTTCGACATCAAGATCGACAAGTATGTTCAAATCAGGTTCAAGACCTCCTGTTGCAAACTTGACGAGCCTGGCTACGGTCTTTGCATCTAATTTCCTGCCGCCGGTTTGATATGCCAGCGTTGAAAGGGTAAAACGATCGCAAATGACGACCGCTTTCTCCTCAAAGAGCTTACGCCTGATCCGCTTATTCACATGCTCCGCACGAGAAGCAAGATAAAGCAGAAGCTCGGTCCGCGGATGCATCTCTTCGAGAGACGCATCAAGCAGAAGCTTGCGTATGCGCTCGGCAACCTCCGTTCCTCCGGGTTCTCTCGTAAAATCGACGTTAAGGCCTTCTCCCGATAGTGACTCTCTAAGGAGCTCGGCCTGCGTAGTCTTGCCCGATCCTTCAATCCCTTCGAACGCAATAAAAACTCCCCTCTTCAATCTTTCCTCTTGAATGAGTTAATTATGGAATGAAAGAGCCGACGGTCAAGGCGAATCTCGGAAAAAGGACGCAAAGAAAGACCACAAGGAGAATTCATCAGCCTTTTTTGGAGGCCTTATGACCGTATCTTGCGATGTAAGCCTCGGTTTTGCGCCGGGCGATATAGTCGGGATACTGATGAGGAGGAGACTTGAAGAAGTAACTCGAAGGATCGACGATTGCACCTTTAAGGCCGTGATCGAGTGCGAGTTTGGCGCAGCGGATGGCATCAATCATCACCCCGGCGGAATTCGGCGAATCCCATACCTCAAGCTTGAGTTCGAGATTGAGTGGAACGTCTCCGAAGGTCTGGCCTTCCATGCGGAGATGGCACCATTTGCGGTCCTTGAGCCAGGCGACGTAGTCGGAGGGACCCACGTGGACGTTGTCGGCGCCCATGTCGTATGGAAGCATGGACGTAACGGCGCGCGTCTTGGATATTTTTTTGGATTCAAGCCTCTCCCGCTCCAGCATGTTTAGAAAATCCGTATTGCCCCCCACATTGAGCTGACTTGTGTGGAGGAGTTTTACCCCGCGTTCGTAAAACAGAGTCGTGAGGACACGGTGAACGATTGTCGCTCCCACCTGGGACTTGACGTCGTCACCTAGCACGGGCAGTCCCTTTGATCGAAAACGCTTCGGCCAGTAACCGCCGGATGCGATGAAGACAGGGATGCCGTTGACAAAGGCGCATCCTGCATCCAAGACCTGCTCAACGTACCACTTAGTCGCTTCCTCGGAACCTACAGGAAGGAAATTTACGACCACGTCGGCCTTCTGCTCACGAAGAAGTCTTGGGATATCGGCAGTAGGACCGGGAGCTTTTTTGATAATCTGGGAAAGATACTTACCAAGACCATCATGGGTCATGCCGCGAACGACTCGTACCCCAAGCTTGGGAACTTTTGAAAAAACGAAGGTATTGTTGGGGATCGTGTAAATAGCCTGGGCTAAATCCTTACCAACCTTGTTTTTATCAATATCAATACCCAATACAAACTCGATATCGGAAACGTGGTAGCCGCCCAGGTTCACGTGCATAAGACCGGGAATAACTTCGTTTACCTTTGCGTTGCGGTAAAAGTGAACTCCCTGAACTAGCGAACTGGCGCAATTTCCTACACCTATGATTGCTACTCTTATCTTACCCATTGCGGCTCCTTCAACTTGATTATTTAGACGTATAGTCTATGTATAGGGTCAAGGATGTCAAGGCTAATCGGCGCGACCAGTGTTCAAGTTATCGTGGTGAAATCTCGGCCACGCTGAGGAAGCAAGCCCTTTCGATGAGCCGTAGACGGCGTAGACGTAACCGTCATATGAAGCAAAGTATACTGTTCCGTCATAGCCTATGGCCGGTCCTGATTTGATGCTGGTACCGGATTTTGTGTCATACTCCCACTTCAGAGTCCCGTCTGAATTGATTGCATAAAAAATCCCGAAAGGCGTACCGAAATAAATCACACCGTCCGCCCCGACGGCAGGAGTAGAGGAAACAAAGAATTCAGAGGTGGCGTCAAATCCCCAAAGCTTGCTTCCGTTCGCTGGATTTAAAGCATACAAATAACCTTCTGAAGAACCCAGATATACTGTGCCATCTTCAGCTATTGCCACCGAGGTCGTCACCGGTCCTGAGGTTTTGAACTCCCACTTCTTTTGACCCTGTGGACTATACGCATAGAGATAGGTATCATCTGAACCTACGTAAACGGTCCCATCTGATGCTATTGCCGGAGTCGTCTCAATTGACTCCTGCGTTTTCTCCGACCATTTTTTAGTTCCATTGGACGCACTCACCGCGTAAAGATAACCTGCATCATCTCCAACGTAAACAGTCCCATCGGACGAGATGGATGGAGAACTCATAATCCTGTCGGTGGTTTTAAACTTCCATTTTACGCTGCCGTCCGACGGGTTAAGGGCGTAAAGATAATCTTCATACTCCTCAGTAACGGGCAAACGTTCCCTGCCTCCAAAGTATACCGTACCGTCCGCAGCAATTGCCGGCGAAGTGTGCACGTTGCTCGCGGTACCGAACTTCCACTTCAGAGTCCCGTCTGAATTGATGGCATAAAGGAAGTAGTCGTAAGATCCTATATAGATGGTTCCATCCTCGGCAATCGCCGGTGATGAATGGAAAAAGGATCCGCTCGCATAGGCCCATAACAGGTTCCCGTCTGGATCGAACGCGTAAAGCGAATCCGAATATGAACCTATATACATCGTACCGGCAGAAGATATGGCAGGAGAGGATGCGACGAACGATTTTGTTCTGTACTTCCATTTCAATGTTCCAAGCATACCAAGTGTGGCTTCGACAATAAGTGTATCACCCATATCGACATTGACCTTTTTTTGCCATAAGCCGTAGCCTGATAGTTCGAGAGAAAGATCATGTTCGCCTTTGGACACGTTTTCTAGAACGCAAGGAGTCTTGAGGGAGGTGAGACTGTCATCAATCGTGACCTGAGCCCCGGAGGGGGTCGAGATAATTGATATTGCACCGGGCTTGTTTACGACACTGCAACTTGAGATTATCGCTAAACATACGAAGCAGATGAAAACCATTAAAACACGCATAACTCTCCTTGTTTATGTCTGAGGCTACTCAGGGATTTGAAGATGTCAATAATGAGTTATACCTACTGACAGTCTCGGACACGCTTTTTTGCACAGTTCAATTAGCTCGTCCTGTATTACCGTTATCGTGATGAAACCGGGGCCACGGACTCAAAGCAAGACCGTTGGAAGTACATCGAAGGGCGTAAAGCAACCCGTCACTTGATCCCACGATCAATGTCCCATCAGGAGCTATTGCCGGAGAGGACTTAACACTTCCGCCTGTCTTGTATCTCCAACATAATTCTCCGTTCGAACCTACAGCATAAACGTATCCCTCGGTCGAACCGAAATAAACGATGCCGTCTAAACCCAGGGTTACGGACGATTGAATGGGGCTTTGCGTAGAGTAACGCCATTTAAGCTCACCCGACGACGAAAGAGCGTACAGGAAGGAATCGTTTGAACCGAAATAGACAGTGCCGTCCACGCCTATTGCAGGAGAACCCAGAATGCTTCCCCCCGTCTCATAGCTCCATTTTTTGACCCCATCGGACGTCAATGCGTACAAACAGCCGTCGTCGCATCCAAAGTAGATATTACCCTGACCGTCAATGGCAGGCGACGAGTTTAGAGCACCCTGCGCCTTGAATCGCCATTTCAAGCTTCCCTGGGGAGTCAGCGCATAGATATATTCATCCTGGCATCCAAAGAGTATCGTACCGTCCACAGCAATGCAGGGGGATGCCGTGACCTTAGTCATATCCTCCTCACCTATCTCAAAAGCCCACTTCATGGTGCTGTCAGGATTTAGAGCGTAAAGATAATCAACCATTTCCAACGTCACGATTCTGCGAGCGCTGGCGCCTATATAGATGGTGCCGTCTACACCAATGGCGGGGGAGGTACTTATGTCGGTCGAGGAGCCGTATCTCCATTCCAATGCACCGGAAGGATCGATGGAGTAAATGTAGTTGTCGCAAGAACCGAAGTAGATAGTGCCATCGGAAGCCACTGCAGGCGACGATTGAATGAAGAGACCTGTAGCATAGCTCCACTTTATATTGCCACCCTGGTTCAAGGCATAGGTGGAATTCGATAAGGAAGTTACGTACACTGTACCGTCGTCGGCTATCGCAGGCGAGGATTCAACTATACCGGCCGTATTGAAGGACCATAATTTTCTATTATCAAGATTAGCCTGAACTTCAGCAGTATCGTCGGTTTTGACTTCGACCGTCGTATAATAATCCAGATAGTTCTCAAGGACTAACTTGATCGTATATGTTCCAGGTTTAAGTGAAGCAAAAGTGACGTTTGTGGTGCGACCGGTAAGACTATCGTTGAGGTAGATGCTTGCTTTTTCAGGAGTCGATTTTATGGAGATCGCCCCCTGGTCCGGCCTGAGATTCAATTTAACCGTTTTCGTTTCACCCTTTACGAGAACGACGCTCGTATCGGCGTCAATGTACCCGTCAAGGACCAGGTGGATATTGTGGCTGCCCTCGCTGAGACTCGTAAAAAAGTAGTTCGTTTTGCGACCCGAGTCGGTTCCGTCTATCCATATCGTCGCTCCGCGCGGTTCGGATTGAACACTAAGACCTGTACTGTCTATTTTGAGTTTAGCCTCAACCAGTGCAGTGTCTCCCTCCTGGACATTGACGGTATCTGCGACAGATATGTAACCCGGATACTCTAAACGAATGATGTGTTCGCCTGGAGGTACATTTTCCAAGATGCAGTTCGTCTGAAATCCTGTAAGACTGTCATCCATTATTACTTCCAACCCCTGGGGGGTCGATCTGACATCTATCCAACCAATGGTTTCTGTATCAATACAATTCGATAACCCAAGGATAACGTAAACAATCAACAAGAACTTTTTAAGGTTCACTATATCTCCTGTTGCTTAGACTATAGGTTTAAATGGAGAATACTTATCTAGACCGCACAAGTCAATAAAGAATTTGCCCTATACGATTCAACTGAGATATAATAATTAGCCTTGTGATTGCAAATAAGCATTTTAAATATCGACAGAGCAACCATACTAAGGCCTTTTTCCGAACCCAGTAAATCTTCGCTCCTTGTATATTTCTCCCCAAAAGGGAATATATCCTGTGACTAATGGTATTAAAGGGCATGAAAGCAAACCTAAACTCAAGGAGGCTGGAATGAAGCTCTCTAAACTTTCACTGATACTGCCTGCAGCGGCCGCACTGATGCTGAACTGCGGCAAGCTCCAGGCACAGGAGAATGGAGCGCAGGAAATCGCCTCTGGTGATATAACCCAGGGATCGCTTCGTCTCGTAAAGGACGGCAAGACATTAGAACTGCCGTTAAAGCATACAGATGTGGACGCGAAGATTACCGGCTACATCGCACGCGTAAAGGTAGTCCAGCACTACACCAACCCATACGACAAGCCTATCGAGGCCGTGTACGTCTTCCCGTTGCCCGAGAATTCGGCGGTGGACGACATGACCATGAAGATAGGTGATAAGATCATCAAGGGCGTCATAAAGAAACGCGAAGAGGCCAAACAAATATACGAACAGGCCAAACAGCAGGGCAAGACCGCAAGCCTCCTTGAACAGGAGAGGCCCAACATCTTCACGCAGTCGGTGGCCAACATTCTGCCCGGCGATGATATATATATAGAGATAAGTTACGTGCAGGATCTGAGGTACGATCACGGCACGTACGAATACCAGTTCCCGATGGTCGTGGGCCCCCGCTATATCCCGGGCGAGCAGTCCGGCAAGAACACAGGCGGCGGATGGTCGGACAACACCGACAGGGTGCCTGACGCGTCGAGGATCACTCCTCCCGTACTCAAGCCCGAATACCGTTCAGGCCACGACATAAGCCTGAAGCTGACGGTGGACGCCGGCGTTCCTATCCAGAACTTCACCTGCCCCTCCCACAAGATAAAGGAACTCTCAAAGACCGAGTCGAGCGTGACAGTTGAGATTGAGCAAGGTGACCAGATACCCAACAAGGATTTCATCTTCAGATACGACGTCGCCGGCAAGAAGCCGGAGTATGCGCTTCTGACACATGCCACTGCCGAAGGTGACGGCTACTTCATGCTCATGATCCAGCCCAAGGCCGAGTTCAAGATTGACGAGATCACGCCGCGTGACCTGATCTTCGTACTCGACTGCTCGGGCTCAATGTCGGGCGAACCCATTGAGAAGGTCAAGGAAGCGATGCGGATGACCATCGAGAACATGCATCCCAAGGATTATTTCCAGATAATCAAGTTCTCGAACCAGCCCGAAAGCTTTGCCGAGGCGCCTGTCCCCAACACCCCGGAGAACGTAAAAAAGGCTCTTGCCTACATAGACCAGATTGACGGCAACGGCGGAACCGAGATGCTTTTGGGGGTGAATAAAGCATTAAGCTATCCCCGCAACCCCGAGCGCCGCAGGTTCGTGTTCTTCATGTCCGACGGCTACGTAGGCAACGAAGCCGAGATCGTCGCGGCCGTCGAACAGAACCGCGGAGACGCAAGGGTATTCTCAATGGGCGTCGGTTCGAGTCCCAACCGGTTCCTCATCAGCAAAATAGCGGAAGCAGGTCGTGGCTACGCCGTTTACTGCCGCCAGGACGAAGATCCCAAGAAGGCCGTGACACTCTTCTACGAGAGAATAGCCAAGCCCTTCCTCATGGATATCGAAATTGACTGGGGCGGTCTCCAGGTCGCCGAGGTCTTCCCCAAGGAAGTACCCGATCTTTTCGCGGGCCAGCCCGTCATCATCCACGGTCGCTACACTAAATCGGGTCAGGCCACGATAAAGATAAAGGGCAAGATCGCGGGCAAGCCCGTAGTCCAGGAAATTCCGGTCGTATTCCCTGCGGTTCAAAATGAGCATGATGTAATCGCAACGCTCTGGGCAAGAACCAAGATCGAGAAGCTCATGGATGACAGCTACAACCAGGGCGAGACCGAGGACATCGTGAACGCGGTCACCGAACTGGCACTCAAGTACAAGATAATGAGCAAGTACACGTCCTTCGTTGCCGTTTCCGAGGAAGTCCGCAACGTCGGCGGCAAGCAAGAGACCGTACAGGTGCCGATCCCGATGCCCGAAGGCGTCTCCTATGAAGGCGTTTTCGGCGAGGAAGCCGAGATGAGCCGCAGCATGGGCGGGATGGGCTACGCTCCTGTGCCTGCAAACGGCAAGCTCGCATCAAAGCAATACTATATCTCGCCAAGTACCACTGCGACCAAGACCAAGGACGAGAGTGATGACAAACCGCAAGAGATACCTGTATCGGGAACAGCTTCCTACGAAAATCTGACCATACTCGGCGGTCTCGATGAGGCTTCAGCAACCCAGGTCCTGGATGCGGCAAAGACGAAGATAGAATCGATGTACCTGCAGCACCTTCACCTGGATGCCTCGCTTGCGGGCCGGGTCGTCCTAAGCATAACCCTCAAGGCTGACGGCTCCATAGATGACGTAACAGTAAAGTCCTCAACTACAGGAAACGACAAGTTTGACAAGGCCTTAAAGGCCGAAGTAAAGAAGCTGCGCTTCCCCGCTTCGTCGGACGGCGGCAAGGTAATAATCACCGTCGCATGGGTGTTTAATATCTAGCCTCCCTCCTCGGCATTGGCGCTAGAGCGCCGATGCCCGCGAAGTATAGCGCCGGAAGGTCAATCGGTGGCACCTTCCGGCGCTAATTTTTTAACCCCGAAGAATCACAGAGTGATTCTTCGGGGACCCATTTCATGGATTTTTAATTGCTTGACACTTCGCACTATCGGTTTATTATGAATACAGGAAAACTTGACTCGGAGGTTAGGATGCGTTTTTCAAAAATCCAGGTGGCCTTGAGTGTACTCGTCGTAACTTCAGCTTGCATCACAACGAAAAATATTGAATCAACACCGGCCAACGGCTCAATTTCTGGCAAGGTTGTTGATGCTTTAAACGGTCAACCATTACCAGGTGTTGGTGTGTACCTTATCGGAACAGATATTGGAATAGCCACTGACGATGAAGGTTATTATTTCTTACCTAACGTTCCTGTCGGAAACTATGATGTTGAATACTCTTTAATCGGATATGAAACTTCAATACTTAAAGTTGCCAAAGCTTCCGTAAAAAAAGGGACGACGGTTAATGTGAGACTTATGCACTGAGAAGTTGAGATAAGAATCCAAAACATAGGATCCAGGTAAGAAACCCCTTTTGCTTATCAGGTAATACAACTTTATTGAGGTTTAAGCGTTCACATACACTTAAAATAGAGGGAATAATCCTCCTTCCAACGGGTATTTACAGGTATAAAGTCAAAGGAGGAAGCCATGAAAACCTTGACTCTTACCTTGAACCCCAGGGGGTGGGTGCAAACGCTGGGTGTGGCCACGCGAAACACTTTTCTTGGAATAGTCGACACGTTACGCAACCCCCGATTGCTCATTGGAATCGGGGTATCGGTGTTGCTCCACGCCTCGCTTTTGTTATTCCTCGTGATTAACAAGGCCGGCAAAGCAATTGACGACAACGGTGATGAAGAACAATGGATACCGGTGGTAGTCGGCGGCAATGAAAACCCCAAGGTAACAAGGATGCTGAAAGAACAAGGGGGATCTCCCTTCACAACACCTGATGATGTGGTGAACAGACCTCTCCTTACGCCCACGAACCCGGAGTTTCAGGCAATGGTAAATATCCCCAAGGATGCAACCGACCTCAAAGAAATCATCACGGGCGACATGCTGGTCATAAACATCTCAAAGCAGAAAACGACGGAGGAAATACTCGCTTCAGAACCGGTGATCACGCTCCGCAAGGGCGTGGGCACCACAGGCAACACGCCCTTTATGATTCCGACGGACAACTCGGCGATAAAGGATTTGTCTTTGAACAACCCCCTTTCAAACACAAAGCCGATAATAAAGAATATTGGAACAGCCAACGATAACAATACCGTTAACCAGAACAACGTCGTAACGAAAGGCGGAAGCTTCTCCATTGAAGGTGACCTTTCCGCCTCCGATATCGTCTCCTCAGTGATGCCAGAGTATCCCTACGTTGCCCGGGTAAAAGGACTGAGCAACGTCTATGTGAGCGTGGATTTCACGGTCAATTCACAGGGTAAGGTTTCTCAAACGATGATTGTCTCGCGCTCCTCCGGTTATCCGGAATGGGATGCAAACGTGAAGCAAGCTCTGTCAAAATGGATCTTCAAACCGACAGAAATACAAAGGCGCTCGGGCAGGATTACTTTCAGGTTCGTTCTGACTTAACATGCAGAGTTCGGTTCGGATAAGGCGGCATCTTGAATGCCGCCTTATTGTTACCCCCTCCCCTATACTCCAGCCGAAACCAAGAGCAAAAGACGAATTTAAAGGATAATAGGGATAGGGCAAGAAGAGGCCATTTGCTCTAGCTGTAATTATCCGAAGCACAAGGTCGTGTTTTCTTTGAAGCTCAAGAAAGGATAGCTACAGACTAATTAAAGAAGCACTCGAATGCCCACGCTTAAGGGAAGATTGACGAACCAGGTATTAATCTTCGTCCAGCTTGAAGAGCTTGATAGCGTTATTTGTAGTTATCTCGCGAAGCTTTTCCGGATCCATTCCCCTGAGTTCGGCAAGTCCTTTGACAACATCAACTACAAAAGAAGGTTCGTTGTGTTCTTTGCGCCTGGATTTAGGCGGAGCCAGCATCGGCGAATCAGTCTCGACAAGCAGATATTCCAGCTGCACGGATTTCACCAGATCAATAAGCGGCCTTGCATACGTATGAGGGCCACCGAAGGAAACTGAGAAACCCAGTTCCATAGCGCGTGATGCCTGTTTTTGATTGCCGGTAAAGAAATGGATCATGCCGCCTACGTCGCTTGCCGCTTCCTCATCGAGAATGGCTAAAATATCTTCAGTGGCCTTGCCATCGTGTATGACGAGGGGAAGATTGACCTCACGGGCTACGTGAACGTGCTCCCGAAGCTGATCCTTACGTTTTGCGAGATCGGCAGGCTTGCCCTGCCTGTAGTCAAGTCCTATCTCTCCAATACCGACAATACCTGGCTCTTCCTTGCATAAACGAACAAGACGCTCAAAAGTCTCGAGTTTGGCCGCCTCGGAATGCGACACCCCGAGAACTGCGAATATGTTATCGTAATCGGAAATCAACTTAAGAGTCGGATCCCACAATCTCGGAACCTGGGCTATGGTAATAATCGCAACACCTAAGTTAGCAGCCCTCTCAAGACGAGGCTTCAGGTATCTGTCGTTTTCATGCTCCCTCCCAATTAAATGGGCATGCGAATCGACATAACGTATATCACTCAATCTATCTCCAATCGTTTTGTCCTTCTCTACACCCTTAGGGTTGATATCAAAATTTCTGTACAATTCTAACTAATATAGTCCGGAGTGTCAAGCTGTAGTTTTCAAGCAATGCAGGGAACTCACTTCAATGCTTAGTTGATCTGCTATCCGGGAAAGGGTCCGTTAAATGAATATCTCGTATTTATGACCCATATGAACAGACTGGCAGCTTTCAATATGATTGACATAGGAGAGATTTTACTTAGACTAATATATGTCCTCATTATCTAAATCAATATTCCTTGCTTTCAGCAAGTCGAAACTAACAAAAGAGATTGAGGTTCGAGCCGATTTCAACAAAGCGAAGAACCTGCTCGTTAGACTCGCGGAAAGACCACCTTATACCGTTTTCTCTATATTTACCGCGCTTGTTTTAAAAAAATGCAAGAGAGACAGACGCCTGACAGTTATTGCGCCAAAGGATAGCCAAATTCTCTTTTCCGTTTTTCCCGGTCTGTTTGATGAGAAGATAGAAGTCGACGATACACCGACTTATGGTTCAAAGGCATATAAAGCCTTCAGGGAAAGATTACCCAAACAAAACTTCGACGTTATGTTGGATTTAGATTCTACCCCTTTACCCGAGCTTGCCGTCACATCCTCGGCAAAAATAAGAATAGCTTGCAGTGAAAAGGATCTTTTCCCTTTCTTCAATATTATGTTTCGAACAAAGGAAAGTTCCGACCTCGCACAGCGTTCCTTGCTGGTTGTCCGATCTCTGACCGGAGAAGAATCGATTGAAAGAGCGATGCCGCGTCCTCAAACACAACAACTAAAGGCTGCAGCATGGCTCAAGGACAAAGGAAACAATAGCAAGAAGAGTCCTTACTTGTTATCATCACTGCCTATCCCTTCAGAATACCTGGGTCAAATAAAAGTGTACCCACCCGATATCTGGCAGTCTGAACCTGATGACACAAAAGCTGCACTGCTGGCATCTGCAGCCGCTTACATCGGCGGAATAGATACATTTTTTGAATTGGCATACCTTCTTAATGTTCCTTCAATAGTGCCGGTCGAAAACGAAGCACTGAAATTCCTTATCCCCCCATCCCATCTTGTTAGATACGTCCCCACCACAGCGCGTCAGATGCCTTCAACAGAATTATTAATAAAATCCCTGGCCGATCTTTCTCTTTGAATTTGCGCCGTTTTCTACAGATATACGCGGTAGCCGGGCTTATAGTCCTGGCTGGTCTCTGGGCATTTTATTCCCAGAGACTTCTGAAGCAACTGGAGGGAGAAACACTACTGCGTTCAAAACTCTACGCAAGTTACGTAACTAGTCCGGAAAGCTCAGCGGCCCTTGAAAACGTCATATTTGAAGAGATTGTCAGCAAAATCGATTTCCCTGTGGTAATTACCGACACCTCCGGAACTCCCCAGAGTTACCGCAACGTACCCTCAAGGGACACCACCCCGGAAAACCTCCCTGCTTTTGTAGAAAAACTCGACCGGGAACGTTCTCCGATACCTATAAGAGCTGTGATCGATCTTGACAGTTTAAAAAAGGATACGCTGATCTTGAGCGTGCTCCATTACGGACTCCCTGAATCGTGGACAATGCTGCGTTATTTCCCCGTGATTCAAGCTTTTTTCATTGTTTTATTTGTTATTCTCGGTTTTATATACATTTTCGCTTCAGCCAGGCGCGATCAGGACAGGTTATGGGTCGCACTGGCCCGGGAGGCCGCACATCAGCTTGGCACCCCTGTTTCGTCCCTTCTTGGGTGGAATGAATTGACAAGAGCCCGGCTGGACAAAGAGGTATCAAGCGAGATACAAGCCGATCTTGAACGAATAAAGGAAATACTTGACCGCTTCGCGAGGATCGGTGATAAACCTCGCCTTGAACCTCACGATATTGCCCCCCTAATAACTCATACCGTTGATTTTATGAGGCACCGTGCGCCATCAAAGATTGATTTGTCCTGTAAAATCGAGGTGAACTGCAGATTACTTATAGATCCAACTCTCATATCATGGGCTCTTGAAAACTTGATTCGAAACGGAATAGACGCAATCGGGCGCAAGCAAGGAAGCATAACGGTAGCCGCGGGCAAGATTGAAGGAAATAAGATGTATGAGATAACCGTAACGGACTCAGGAATAGGGATACCGCCGGGACAAACCAAGGACATCTTTCGTACAGGATTCTCCACCAAGCAGCACGGCTGGGGAATTGGTCTTGCGCTTTCAAGAAGAGTAATAGAACAGCTGCATCGTGGAAAATTAAGGGTTAAATCTTCAAAGGCAGGTAAAACCGTCATGTCTATCGTATTACCTTTATGGCACGAATAATTTTAGGAGATAACTTATTATTTTACCATGACGAGCGCTTGAGTTATCTACGCAGGGTTCAGGAGAAAGGCGATTTTGAATGCCATAAAGGGAGAATACCCTGGAATACCATACTTGGAATGGAGTATGGAGATGAGGTCAAAACTCACATGGGTGTGAGTTTTATGTTACTCAAACCTTCGATAGTCGACTTAATGAAGGGGGTCGAGCGCCGCACGACAATAGCCTACCCCAAGGATGCAGGTTACATGCTTCTCAGGGCTTCTATTATTCCCGGGACACGAATTGCGGAGGTAGGCTCAGGATCTGGGGCACTTACGTTTATACTTGCAAGTTACGTAAAACCTGACGGCCATGTCTTTTCATTTGAACGCAGACCTGAATTTCTTGAGATAGCGAAAAAGAATGCCGAACGATTAAAGGTCAAGGATTATGTGACTTTCGAGATAAGAGACGTCGAGAGGGATGGATTTGGAGTGGAAGGAATTGATGTATGCATAGTAGACGTTCCAGAACCATGGACAATGGTTCCGCACGCTGTCAAAGCACTGTGCGCAGGTGGAAGATGGGTCTCTTTGAGTCCTACCACGGAGCAGCTGCAAGAGACAAGAAAAGCTCTTGAAATAGCTGGTTTTGTGCGTTTTGAGGTAATTGAGGTTCTTCTGCGTGAGATGAAAATACGTCCACAGGGTTCCAGACCCAACGAGAGAATGATATCACACACAGTTTACATGGCATTCGCCGATTTGCCGGCTAAAACGAAAACACTCGATGAGTCATCGCTGGAAAACGACAGTGTTGACAATTCGTCTCCTAAAGATAAACTTGGAGAAGAAATTATTAAAGCTCAGGAGGAATAAATGAAACGAGCTTTTGGTCTTTTAGGTTTCGGATTACTTGTGTCGCTTGCTTTTGGAGTAAGCAAAGACCCCGATCTGGAAGGTGGAAAAATACATTACAGGGATGGACGCTTTGGGAAGGCTGATACGCTTTTCTTAAAAGCTATTAAGAAAGGCATTGTCCTTGATGAAGCTTACATGTGGCACGGAATGGCAAGCGTTAGACTCAACAATCCGGTGGAAGCGGCACGAGCATTCCTCCATGTTTTAAACAGCGATTCGACCGGAAAAATCATTCGTGCCGATGAGGAAGCCCCAGGATTGGCTACAATCGCCTTTAGATATGGCGCAATAGAGCTTTTCGACGATACGACCAAGTCTGATACAGTAGTCCTCTTCCTGAAGAAGGGTATCAGTTTCGATCCCAAGGACCATTATAACTATGTATTACTAGGACGCTATTATCTCCAGGATAACAAGTTCGACGAAGCCTTGGGTGTTGCCAAGGAGTTGGAGAAGGTCCTCCCGGAGTCTCCTCAGATATTTTATATCACGGCCCGCGTTTCACTGGCAAAAGAGGATTACCAAAAATCTATCGATGACTTCAACAAATCGATTAAACTGTATAAGGATGAGTTGGCCAAACAAGAGGAGAATCTTGCGTCGCAACTAGAAGTAAATACAGATGAAGTTACAAAAATTATCGGCGCTCTTGACAGTCTTGAAGCAAAAGATAGCATTCCCCCCGCTGAGAAGGAAAACTTCCTGACCTCGACCTTTAAATTACCTCCACCACAGGCCAAGCTTGTGTTGCGCTGGAGGTCGGGATACAAGGCAGAAAAGAAAGAAACTTCCGTGGCTTGCACATATCTCGGACAAGCATACTTCTGGAATAAAATGTTTCCTCAAGCGGATACAGCCTTGACAGAGGCGCTAAAACTCGACCCCGCGAGTCTGGACGCGATATGGTTCAAAGGCTTCAATTACTACTATCTTAGAGACTACCCAAAAGCGATTGAATACTTTGAGAAGTCGTACAAAATAGACACCTTGAATCCCAACCCTACAATTTGTCTTTACCTTGGAATCTGTTATCTTCAGAAAGAAACTAAGAATCTTGACAAGGCCGGTAATTACCTCTCCTTAGCAGAGAAACTTGATCCAAACAACCCGGACGTCTACATTAACTTAACGGTATATTGGCGCGAGAAGGGAGATATGCAAAAAGCTTCGGAATGTTACAAAAAAGCACAAGAATTGAGTAAAGGAGAGAACCAATGAAGCATGTTCTGACTGCAATAATAATAGTTTTGATTGCTGTTCTTGCTGCGGTACTAATCATTCCTATGGTTCAAAGCGCCCGACCGGTAGACGTGACAATTGCCGTAGAACGTTCACTTTCAGCAGCACCAGTCATATATGCAAAGCAAGCAAGTATCTTTCCGAATAACAATGTCAAGATAAATGCAACTATCGTTATCATGGACAACCCTGCGCAGGCTTTTGACGACCTCGCCTCCGGCAAGATCCAGTTTGCCCTTATGCCTTGGCCCGAGGCTCTGCGCTGGGCGGAAGAACATCCTAAGGATACGCTTCGCTGTTTTCTTTCCGAGGAATTCAAGGTTGCCTCCCCCCAGGATGGCATCTTTGCAAAAAAGGGCCTGGTTCTTAAAAGTATAACCGATCTTGAAGGAAAAAAGATAGGCGTATCTACTCTAACGTCGCTCCCTATGAAAGCCATTGTCGGTTCTGCTCAACTCGACACCTCCAAGATAACTCTCAAGGTCTACAATCCTGACCAGCTAATACCCGCTCTTGAAAAGGGTGAAGTCGATCTGATTTACGTAACAGAACCTTATATGACAATGGCCATGGCTAAGTTTGGCAGTCCCTTTGAGGATGGGGGATCCATGCCGAAGTGGATCAAAACACCGTACTGGGGCTCGGGGTTGTTTACAACATCAAAGTATTTCGGTAAAAACAGGGTGGCCGTAATAAGAGCAAGTAAGGCCATGGATCTTACCTACATTGAATTAGGCAAAAATAGCGATTCAGCCAGGATATTCGTTTCAAAAACACTCGGAATCAGCGATTCTGCAACAACCTGGAATATGAATCTCCCTGAGATCATTCGACCTCAAGACATGGATGTAGCTACGATTCAGGACCTTTCGGACAAATTCGAGATATACGGGGTAATGAGAAGTGCAAACCTTAAGGAAAAACAAATCTTGATCCCGAAAGAGGATCTTCGCGAGTAGTGAGATTTGGCCGTGCTAGGCGGGAGGCTGGCGGTCTCCTGAACTCGAAACCCGCCATATGCGAGGCTGAAGGACACGATGAGATCGGTAAAATGGGGATGCCGTTCGGAAAGGAAGACGATGAAGATCGGGTCTTTGTTCGTTCGGTTCTATGAATCCCGCCAGGTCCGGAAGGAAGCAACGGTAAGTAGTTTATCCAACGGTGCAAAGGGCGCCTGGTTGGAGCCTGACCTAGCCGACGGCCCTCGTGGTCCCGAGCGAAGGTGCCGCACGGCCGCTTAATTTTTAAGGATATTTAAGATGCAGCCACGAACTTTTTCCTTGCGTTACCGACCTCAGACTTTTGAGGAACTTTTTGATCAGGAGCACGTAAAGCGGACTCTGACCAATGCCATTGAGCGCAATCGACTTGCTCATGCCTATCTCTTCGCCGGTCCGCGAGGTGTCGGCAAAACCACCACAGCAAGGATACTGGCAAAAAGCCTTAACTGTGAGCAAGGCCCCACCTCCCGCCCATGCAATACGTGTTCCGCTTGTCTTGATATCAAGTCGACAAGAAGTCTGGATGTTCTCGAGATAGACGGCGCCTCAAACAGAGGGATAGACCAGATCAGGGATCTTAGGGAAAACATACGCTACTTGCCTACCAGTGGAAGATACCGGATATACATTATCGATGAAGTTCATATGCTCACCACAGAGGCTTTCAACGCATTACTCAAGACGCTTGAGGAACCGCCAAGGCATGTGATCTTTATTTTCGCCACTACCGAACCTCACAAGGTTCCTGCAACAATACTTTCAAGATGCCAGCGATTTGATTTCAGGCGCATCCCCCCGGGGGTAATTAACAAACGCCTCAAGATGATTGTCGAAATGGAAAAACTTGAGGTCGATGATGCGGCACTCTCCCTCATATCCGAGATCGCCGACGGTGGATTGAGAGACGCCGAAAGCATCCTGGAACAAATCACGACCTTCAAGGAAGGTTTAGTAAGCGCCGCAGACATCACCGAATTACTTGGGATTGTACCCCAGGAGCGTTTTACACGCTTTCTCGAACTTAAAAGAGAAAACGATGAGAAAGGACTCCTCGAATTCATTGACGAAACCTTGAAGGAAGGTTACGATGTAGCCGAGTTCTACTTTGGGCTCATCAGGTTCCTTAGGGCGCTGCTTTTTATCAAACTCGGTATTGGAAAGGAAGAAAACTTTTCGATCCCCCCCACTGCTCTTAATGAAGCTTCCAATCATTCGAATAAATCCCTCGTTAAAATGCTTGAGATTTTTCTGAAATCGGAGGAAGCCTTTAAGCGGAGTATTGAAAAGAATACACTTCTTGAAACCCTTTCCTTATCATTACTGGACATGGGTCCTGAAATCCCCTCTGCTCTGCAGAACAAGCAGAATCCACTTGAACCTGTCAATAATTTTTCCAACCCCGACGGCAGCAACGTAAAAAGGTCTACTACCGTTGCCAATGAATCCAAGGCATCCTCTTCCGGGGAAAATACACCTGCTTCAGATATTGAAAAAGATCCTTCTTGTCTTGCCAGCGAGAATGATAACATAAAGGCACCAGGAATTCAAGATGCTTCGTCCTTGTGGAACAGGTTTCTGGATGAGATATCGGCTGAACATTCGTTTCTCTCTCTTGCCCTTAAAACATCCTTCCCGATAGAAGAGCAAGGAAACGTTCTTAAAATTGGGATCAGCGCGGAATCGAAGCTGCATCTTGGCCTGATAGAACAAGGCAGGGACGAACTTGAAAAACGTTTAGCCGGTATTGCCGGAAGACGTATACGTCTTTCTTTCGAAGTCATTACGGAAGAGTCGAAAACCAAGCTCTCGCTCGAATCTAAGGCAAAAGGCAGAACCCCGGTTGAGGACGTATTGGATATTTTCAAAGGAGAAATAATTTAATGAAACAAGCTGATCTTATGCGAAAAGCGCAAGAGCTCCAGGAACGAATGGCTGAAATCATGTCTTCGGCACGAGGCGAAGCCACGTCAGGAGGAGGGATGGTGACGGCAACTGCGGATGGAAACGGAGTAATACTCAAGTTGAATATTGAACCTGAGGTAATTGTGGCTGCCGAAAAAGAAATGCTTGAGGACCTTGTTATTGCCGCAGTTAATGAGGCTAAACGCAAGGCTCAAGAAAAGGCCAAAGAAGAGATGCAAAAGGTCGTAGGTATACCGATGCCTGGCCTCTTCTAAATTCATCGCTTCCATTTCATGACACAGGCACTTGGCGAGCTTATAAACCAGCTCAAAGAACTTCCCGGGATAGGAGAAAAAAGCGCTCAGCGTATTGCGCGGTATATATTGAGACTAAAGGATGATGAGGCGAAGAGATTGAGTGAGGCGATTCTTTCCGCCCGCGGCAGGACCCGGTTATGCATACGATGTGGAAACCTTACCGAAAATGAACTGTGCTCTATTTGCACTGACCGCATGCGTACGCAGACAGAGATTTGCGTGGTGGAAGATTCATTCGATATACCGGTAATAGAACGCTCAGGAGTCTACAAAGGACTTTACCACGTTCTGGGTGGGGTTCTCTCACCTCTTGAAGACGTCTCACCAGACGAACTAAGAATAGCCGAACTCCTGGCCAGGGTTAAGGAAGAGAACACAAAGGAGGTAATCCTTGCTACATCGGCTACTACCGAAGGCGAAGCCACCTCGTCATACATCGCTGAAAGGCTGCAGGCCAGCGGCGTCAGGATAAGCAGAATAGCCAGAGGAATCCCGGTAGGCACGGATCTGGGACTTGCTGACGAAGTAACCATCGGTAAAGCCCTTAGAGGCAGGGAACGTATAGGCGGCTGGGAGCGTGATTGAAATTCGGCTTTCACATAAGCATCTCAAATGGTTTCCTTGCCGCAGTTGAGACCGCAAAGGCTTTAGGATGCGAAACTGTGCAGATATTCACCGGTTCCCAGCAGCAGTGGAGACGCTCCAGCATTGACCCTGCGATTGCTGAAGCGTTCAGGACACAAACAAGCATCGAAGGCATTTCTCCCGTTGTGGTCCATCTTTTCTACCTGCCGAATCTGGCAACGCAAGATCGTGAGCTTTTTGAAAAATCGCGTACGTCCCTTGGCGTCGAGCTTGAACGCTCGGCTCTACTCGGCGCAGATTTACTTGTCCTGCATCCTGGCGCATATAAAACCGGCAGCAAAGACCAGGGCATCAGAAATGTCGCTTCGGCGCTGGATTATGTAATGGGAAAAACTGCAGGGTCCAAGGCGGATAAGGTCAAGATTCTGATCGAGAATACATCCGGAGGCGGAACGAGGTTGGGAGCCGAGTTCGAAGAACTAGCCAGGATATTCGATTTGCTCAAGCAGACATATAAAGTAGGGATATGTCTCGACACGTCGCATGCCTTCCAGGCCGGATATCCCCTGCATACAAACGAAGGCCTGGAAAGTACTCTCGGCGAGTTCGACAAACTGATTGGACTCGAGAAACTTTTATTACTGCATTTGAATGATTCGAAAACGCCCTTTGGAAGCTGCCTTGACCGCCACTGGCATATAGGAGAAGGAGAGATGGGACTTGAAGCATTCAGAAGAATAATAAATCATCCGCATCTCAAGCACCTGCCCGCAATAATGGAAACCCCGACGAGTATGGAAGGTGACCTGCGGAATATGAAAAGAGCACGGGAGTTAAGGAATATCACATGATACCTCTGGAGAAAGTTGCAATATTAATCCCGGCATACGAAGCTGCAGATACTCTCGAGAAGGTACTAACGGGATGGTTCGAATTCGGAGCTCAGCCTGAACAAATCTGGGTCGTTGACGACGGCTCTCCTGATGGAACAAGCGATGTAGCAGCCAGGATGGGAGTTAATCTGGTCGCGCACAAGAAAAACCTGGGTAAAGGTGCGGCTCACAAAACCGGCTTCAAGGTAATTCTTGAAAAGGGATATAAATGGATAATGACTATAGACGCCGACACCCAACATGATCCGGGCGAAGCTACACGGTTTCTTTCACTTGAAGGGAATTTCGATTTGGTAATTGGTTCACGACGTTATAATATGGTCGGGATGCCTTTCGACCGCTGGTTTGTCAACCGGTTAACGTCCATGGTCCTTTCCATATACGGAGGAAAAGTGGTGACGGATTCCCAATGCGGTTACAGACTTATTTCCGCTGAAGTTGTGAAAAAAATTCCTCTCGTGACCGTCAGATTCGATACGGAATCCGAGCTTGTGGCCAAAGCCATGTGGGCCGGATTCAGACTCGTGGAGGTTCCGATAACAACCCTCTACACATCTCCCCGGTCACACATAAATAAGCTCCTTGATACCCTCCGTTTCGTCAAACTCTGCGTCTTTCACTTGTTCTGGCGCTAGATTTTTTTGATGCCCCCCTCCCCTTAAGCGACCGTAAGGTTGCCTGATTGCTTCTTCTTGAGATTTTTTCATACCATCTGAATGTTGTCCGTATAATCAGAGACCTTAACCTTTATCTTTAATACTTCAAAGATATTTGCCCATCCGGACATCTTAACCAAAACATGTGAATCTGCCAAAAAAAGCCGCCCCAGAAGGGGCGGCCGTACTTTATTTGAGCAAAGTTAATGAACTAGTATCGTCTTACGGGTCAGACTGACCTGAGCGGATGTAAATTTCACAAAGTATACACCGTCAGGTAAATCACTCTTATCAAACGTGTATACGTGCATGCCTGCTTCGAGTTTGCCTTTGTCCAGAGACAATTTTCGGCTCCCTGTCACATCATACAGTACAACCTGACCGTCCACATCCTTTGGAAGCGATAGAAGAATCTTTGATCCTGTAACGGACAGATCCAGTTTCAGAGGAACAACTTTTTCCTCGATTCCGGCTTTTACGGCATGGATCGAATCAGTGATCATATCGTTGGCAGGAACAGAGTCATCGGGCAGCCACGTTTTGAAAGCAATATGATACCAGGCATTCTCATAAGAAAGAACCTTCCAGGGCACAAAGCTTACCTGGGCTTCTTCATCTACATTAAGAGGGCCAACATTAGCCACCCCGTGGTAGACGTCAAGACCTGAGTATGTAATGGCACAAGTGACAGAGCAAGCGGCAACAGTGTTGCCCTGATTGAGGACCGTCACGGCAGGAATATATGATGAATCCGGATTGACGTTTTTGGGCGGAGCCACTATAACCGTCGGCAACACATCCTTGATAATACGAGAAGCATACTTGAGATTTCCGTTTGTGACATCATAGTACGAAATGTGGGGATATGTCAAAGCCTTTTTGTAAGTCAAAGCAATTGAGGTATACTGACCTACATCTGCCGTAGTGTCCACGGTTTCCGTATGCCAGCCCAGATAGTCCTGCGAGTAGCCATATTTAAGATTTCCATTGGAAGCGTCGTAATAGCTAACATAGGTCGATCCCAGTTGTTGTGATCCGTATTGACCAACCCCGGGAGTGTTGTCTATAACATCGATAGCCCAGGCTGATCCGGTCCAGCGAGCATACTTAAAGTAGGTATGAGTCCTATCGTAGTAGCTGATAAAAGGAACATTGCCGTTTGCAGTATCAATAGCTATATCCGGCCAAAGCCCAACGTCGCCTGTCGTATCGACACTGGCTACAACCCATGCACCTGAAACAAGATGCGCGTACTTCAAATTGCCGTTAGTCGAATCGTAGTAAGCGATATGTGGATTTCCGGCTGGATCGAGGGCTATTGAGGTGTATGTTCCGACGCCGCCTGTATCGACGGTGTCACGGGACCATTGAGTACCCAGCGGCCTTGCGTATAAAAGCATGCCCGCCGTGGCATCAAAATAAGATATGTGGGCTATGTCCTGATTGTTTTGCACGCCTAAAACGATGTCACAGCCCAACCCGACGTTATCAGGACCGGGATGCGGAATACCCACAACCCAGTCTCCTGTAGTATTCTTGGTCGCCCACTTGAGATGGCCGTTCAACGCGTCGTAGTAAACAATCTGCGGAAGCCCGGTCACTGAACCAATAGCAAGAGAACTAAAAGAGCCCACACCGCCAAGACCGCTGTTTTTGTCGGCAAACTCGGAGACCCATGCAGAACCATTCCATGTGGCGTATTTCAAATATCCGCTGTCGGCATAGAAATAAGCTACATGCGGCATGTTCTTTGAATCAATCACGAGAGAGGAATATTGTCCTACATCACCTGTTGTATCAACATCTTCCAAGTACCAAGCCTGGCCAAATGCGGCTACAACAGTCACTGCGATAATAAAACCTATCCACTTTTTCACTAATACCTCCTAGGTCTAAGGTCTAAAAGTTTTCAATCCAAAATTTTAGTATATTAATCTTAAAGATTTTAGAGTGTTTGTCAAGGGGGGGTAATTAACAAAGAACGATTCTAATAAATGAGGCAAGAAGGCTATAAATAAGGCTTTTCATTGTTGAGGATTAAACTTGACGAACTTCCGATACCATCCTGTACCCACCAGGAAGTACGTTCCCGGCTCCAATTTCACCACGTCGTATGACAGACCGTTTACGAAATCCTTGTACCTTCCGCTTTCATCATAGATTGCGGCTTTAACCGGTGTCGAAAAATACAGGATTCTCGAACACGGGTTGGGCCAGGCAAAAATATCCGGAACCTTACTTGGGTAAGATTCATTTGAACCAAGCTTGAGAAATAACGCTCGCTCGAGCCCGTCATAACCGTCGGCAAGAATGACCGTATCCAAGACGACCACGAGTGCCCGGGCTTCTCCACCGGTATTAAGACGACCGACAAGATGGGGCAAGTAAGGGTCAGAAATATCGAAGGCACTGATACCTTCAGAACCCTCGGCAAGAAAAAGGGTATTACCAACCAAATCCATGGAAAACGCAACGTGCCTGGTAGGAGTAAGGGATAATCTCGTCCATTGAATTCCGGACAAACCATATATACCTAATCCTCTATCGAATTCGGCAAGATAAATGATACTGTCTTCTCTGATAATATCCGTGACGACCCCTGAAACTGTATGCCTGGCTACAACCAATGGTTCAGCAGGGTTACTTACATTGACTTCGGCAACGCTGGCATCTTCAAGACCCATATAAAGGGTCTCCCCATAAAGACTTACCGTAAATGCCCTGACTCCAAAAGCAATACTCGAAACCCTCTTTATTTCTTTAGGATCAGAAACTTCCGCGATTATGAGACCGGAATCTCCGCAAGCGAGATAGGCATAAGGTGAATCGAGAGCCAGCCCCCATACGTGCACCTGTTCGGGATTAAATCGAGAGATAAGCTCGACACCTGACAATGGATCACTGATATCGTAAAGTGAAAGCCCCGACCAGCTTTCGGCGATATAAAGCGTATCATTGATTATTGCCGCATCCCTCGGCCAGTCCTTCGTCGAAAACGTAACTTTCGGCGAAAGAGGATCACCTCGTTCAAAAATCGCGATCTTCGATCCCTGCATCCCTAGAACTATCCAGCGCTCGCTCACCGAAACTACGTCGGAAAGCCCCCCCCTGGCCTGCCCGTCCTTGATATCGGGATTTGAAGGATCGGAGTTGTCAAACACCCACCAGGAGCCCGAAAATCCGGCTACCGCCCCGAATCCTTGAGAACAGGAAACATCGTAGGCCCAGATGCCTGCTGAATCCAGATTGTAAAGATTGGTCGAAGAGATCTCGTCGTATGTATCGAGGCCGATGATGTGGAGGGAATCATTCCAGGTTACTACGTAAGCATAGGGGGGTACAATATCCACAGCCCACGCGACAAAAATTGGGATTGTAGAAGCAAGGCCGGGGCTTGCCGGATTGGAAATGTCCACAATGTGAAGTCCGCCGTCAAAGGAGCAAATCCATGCCTTATCGCTAAGGGTATCTAGTGCAAGTCCATAATGCTGGCCCGGGAGTTTAAGACTCTTGATTAAACTCGGCGACGACGGGTTGGATACGTCAATTGTAATCAAACCGATTGAGGCATCGGTGGCAAAAATGCGCCCCTCATAGAGCGACAAAGAACGAAGATTGAATCCTGTGAGTGTACCCAGAAGCTTGGGATTCGAACCGTCACTGCAGTCGTATATCTCAAGGCCGGCGTTTCCGAGAGCCCCGTAGACCGTATCGCCGCGAACTTCAAGTCCGAACGTCCTGCCGCCCGTCGGGAAAAGTTTTATTTCTTTCGGGGCGTCAGGCGATGAGATGTCAATTATCGCTATCCCCTGGTCGTCAACGGCGACGTAGAGGCGATTTTCCCATCGGGCCAAGGTATACGCAAGCCCGGGAAAGATTAGCTCGGACAGCCAGGAGACCTTGCCTTGTGCGTTCAGGCGTCCAATCTGAAGAACAGCTCCATTGGTGTAGTAAAGGATGTTCGAATCGAGAAGGACGGAAAATCCCGATCCGTAAGGCCAGCGGTCGAGAACCTTGAAGTTGTAGTCGGTGGTGGACAAAGAGGATGCAGGCATATCGCAGTATCCCTCCCCCCATGTTGCACTCGTTGAGTACCCTCCCCCCCATACCGCGAGGATAAGATATAATGTAACCATCACGCCTTTATAATAACCCCCAAGGTGACGTTGTCAATTGAAACCTGACGCGAATCTTTATGCCGTCTTTTTAGTCGTCAGCCGGGTTTCTGGATTATCATCCTTCGCATCTCACTTGAGAGAATCCATCCATTTAGACTCGTCGTTATCCACCACGAATAGCTTCCGTTCGCGAGGATGTGGAACGAATCCACAGGCATCTCATAGATCGTGTCTTCGGATGATTTAAACGTGATAAGGGAATCAGCCAGATTCATAAAGTTTACGAGAAAACCATTTGTACAGGTATCCGAACTCCAGATGAAAGTCGGGGGAAGGGTATCGAACACCGCGCCGTCCGACGGTGCAATTGATCTTGGACCTGTTATTCCTCTATCGACCGTGAATGTTCTCGTCTCGCTCCATAGTTCCACGGAGTCGAATACTGCCGCTACCGACCAGGAGAAGTCAAAAGCCAGAGGACAGGTAAACTGCTCGCCCGTAATCTCGTAACAGGTGTCTTGAAGTGAATAACCAAAAAAAGTGTCCTGGTGCACTCCAACGGTTATATAAAGCCTCCAGATATAGCGATCCAAAACCGGGGATGGGTTCCAAACCAGAGTCACTGGTAACTTTTCGAATTTTGCACTATCCGCTGGGTATACGAGTTGCGGAGCCTGCGGTTCATCTTTCTGACACCCGATCTGGATCATAAGAAATGAGACTATAACGATTAAGGAAAGTTTCTTCACAATGCAGACCTCCTTGTTGAAATTTAAGCTGAATATCTATCTTGTCAACTCATCAAAACCGTTGACGGAGGTCTAAATCCGGCTAAAATCGGCAGATGATCAAACCTGCAATAGAAGGTGGAAAACCAGTCAGGGAGGAGTTTCTTGTTTTCGGAAAACCCGATATCAGGGAGGCCGATATTGCCGAGGTCGTTGATACGCTCCGCTCCGGCTGGATTGGCCACGGACCCAAAACCGAACTTTTCGAGGAGATGTTTAAGGAATACACCGGTGCAAGACACGCGATAGCTGTAAGCTCCTGCACGGCGGCCCTTTACCTCTCACTGGGGATGCTCGAACTAAAACCGGAGGATGAGGTTATCACTTCTCCCCTGACTTACCCGGCAACGGCAAACGTCATTCTCCACCACGGCGCTAAAGTAGTTTTCGCCGATGTTGATGAGGAGACGGGCAACATCGATCCGAAGAAGATTGCGGAAAAGATATCGAAAAAAACGAAAGCGGTCATCCCTGTTCATCTCTACGGATATCCCTGCCGGATGGATGAGATATTGAGTCTGGCCGAATATTCCAGTATTGACGTGGTCGGAGACGCAGCACACGCTATTGAGACTCGATTCAAAGACAAGCATGTCGGAGTGCTGGGTGGCGCTGCCTGCTTCAGCTTTTATGCGACCAAGAATATTACAACGGCTGACGGCGGCATGATAACCACTAATAACGAAACCTGGGCTGAGCGTTTCAAACTGATGCGGATGCACGGTGTAACACGCTCGGCATGGACAAGATTCAAGGCGGAGGGATTCAAGTTTTACGACACACTTGCACCTGGATACAAATTGAATCTTACCGATTTGCAGTCGGCATTGGCAATTCATCAGATGGAAAGGATTGAAGAAAGCTGGCAGCACCGAAGCCAGGTCTGGCGAAAGTATTGCGACGGAATGAACGATCTCAGGGGAATTATACTACCCCCGGAACCCCAAACGGGCAAACACGCTCATCATTTGTACCCTATCAGACTCGAACTCGATGCCCTCAGGATAGATCGCGATCACTTCCTTGAAGCCCTGAAAGCCGAGGGTATAGGCGCCGGGATTCAATTCATTTCACTGCACTTGCAGAATTACTACCGCAGTGCAATGGGGTTTAAGCCGGAAGACTTCCCTGTCGCGGCAACAATTTCTGAATCGACACTCTCGCTGCCCATTTCACCAGCGCTCTCGGATTCGGACGTAGAGGACGTCATATCCGCAGTCCGTAAGCTCCTTGAATATTATGCCCGTTGATCCGACATTCTGGGTGGACGTGTTTCACAAATCGGCGTGGAGTACGGCATTTTCTTCACCCATATGGCATAAGGTAACTGAGGAACTCGGCGAAGACGCAAGCTTCGAATTTGAAGGAATAATTACCCCCTTAAGGGAGATTCGCCTGGCAAGGGGACTTCTCAAAGGGTATGAGTCTACCGTCCCCGGCGTTCCTTGCGGGCCGATTGCTCTGACGATACCCGATTCGACATCAATTGATAGATACTGGAATGAACTGAACAAAAGAACCGGAGGAAGATTCCTTGTGCACCTAAGACCTGATTCTCCCTTCACTGCCGCGCCTTTCAGGAAAATGGAGGTTAAAACGCATTTGCTCCGTATCGAGGAGAAGGAAAAAAAATTGAGTGAACACCATAAAAGACAGCTCCGGAAAGCGCAAGACGCGGGAGTCACTGTTACAGAGGCAAGACGACGTGAGGATTTTGAAGCCTGCCGGGAGATGTACGAGATGTCCCTGAAACGCTGGAAAAGACGTCCTGCATGGGTTTATTCTGAAAGATTCTTTGAGAATATCCATGATTACATAATCCCTGCCGGTGAAGGTTGTTTCTTTATCGCGTGGATGTCAGGAACTCCACAAGCCTCGGCCCTGGTTCTCTACGAGCGCAAACGCGCCATATACTGGCACGGCTCGAGCGCAGACGAGCCCGCCCAGGGCGCAGGACACATGCTTCACTGGAAGATCATGGACGAGTTGGAAAGGAGGGGGATAGAAACGTATGATTTCGGGCCGAGCGCCGGCCTTGAGGGTGTACGGCGATTCAAGGAAGGATTCGGAGCGGAAATCGAGATTCAAACAACGATAATCGGACCCGCGAGATTATTCGGGTCGTACTTTTCGAAAAAGGCAGGGAGATGATTTCAGTCGGACATTTTCATTACTGTTTCTTTGAATCATCGGAAACCTTCATCTACCACCAGTTAACGGCACTCAAACGATACCGCCCTGTGGCCGTATCGTTACTGTCAAGGAATCTGGATAAATTTCCGATGCCCAACGGATCGCTCTACGATATCGGAATACCCCTTCCAAGACCGGGTCTCCAGTTCGCCGCTCCCTTGAGATATTACTCGCTGAAATTATCGGCTGAGCTTTTCAGGCGGGAAAAGGTTTCACTCATCCACGCTCACTTCGGAACATGGGGAGCATATGCGATTCCTCTAAAGAAAAGCCTGAGGGTTCCTATGGTCGTGACCTTTTACGGACAGGACGTCTCCCTGCTCCCCAAAAGGACGATCTGGAGAAACCGCTACGCTAAATTGTTCAAGAAGGCGGATCTTTTACTTGCCGAAGGTCCACATATGATGAAGGAACTACTGAAACTTGGCGCACCGGCAGAAAAGGTTGCCCTTCAGAGGATCGGCATTCCGCTTGACAGAATTCGTTTCCGACCGCAAAAACAGATCTCGGATCCACCCAAAGCCCTGTGGGCCGGAAGGATGATTGAAAAGAAGGGGCTTCTGGACGCATTGATGGCACTGGATATACTGAGAAGCGAGGGAACGAATATAGAGCTTCGTGTAATCGGAGACGGACCGGAAAGACCGCTCGCAGAGGATTTCGTCCGGGAACGAAACATGGGGAACGTGCGCTTTCTCGGATTCCTTTCGTATGAGGAATATCTTGAAGAATTCGAACACGCCGATTTCTTTCTTGTGCCCTCCAGGACTTCGCGTAAAGGAGAAACAGAGGGGGGGGCTCCCACGACATTGATAGAAGCCCAGGCACGAGGTATACCGGTTGTTACGACAAGGCATGCGGACATACCCTTCGTTTTACCTGAAAATTACCCTTATCTGGCAAACGAGGCCGACCCTGGAGATCTCGCCCGTAAAATATCTTCCTTCATTGACGACTACGCAAACTGGCCGGACCTGGCCCTGAAATGCAGAAAGCATGTGGAACGTTTCCACAATCTGGATACAACCATAGATTCCCTTGAAAAACACTACGACAGGCTTCTAACCAGGGTTTGACAGGATGAAAAAAGAGGGCGGGTTTACTTCTAAAGCTGCAGGTACTTTCATAACACTCGGTACGGTCGCCGTTCTTAATTTCGTCGTCAATCTCGTAATGGCAAGGGTGTTGGGACCTCTTGGGAAAGGAATCATTACCCCGTCATTGAACATAGCAACAATCGCAATTACCCTGGGGACCCTTGGACTCGGCACATCCATTGCTTTTCACCTCGACAAGAAGCCTTTCAGGGCTAAAGACGTGATGCTGACTTCTTTGCTTGTTTCTTTGTTATCAGGTCTGATCTCCGCCGCCGCAACATACTTTATCATATCGGCATCGGTTCCTGAGACTTCTCTTTACTCGAGAATCCTTTTCTCTTCCGGAACGCTTTTCACCGTCGTCTACTCCGTAATGCACGGCGGACTTCTTGGACGTAATCGCATCGGCTGGATGAATCTGGCCACTCTTGCATCAACCATATTCCGGACGCTATTGTGCATTCTTTTACTGTACTTCTTGTGGCCTTCAGTAGAAGGATTCGCCTTATCCTATGCAACCGCACAGCTCATGAATTCCATACTCGTCATTGCGCTTTCATTTAAAGAGACCGGATTTAAACACGCACGAATCGATCTTTCTTTCATGAAACAAGCGATAGTTTTCAGCATAGCCGTGTATCTCGGAATGATCGCTCTTGAAGCGACCTCTGCCATCGGCATGATTCTTCTGAAGCAGTTTCGATCACCCCAGGAGGTCGGAATCGTATCGCAAGCTCAAACCGTAACCAGGCTCTTAATGCTCATTCCGCAAGCGCTCGCCACCGCACTTTACGGAGCCGTAATCGGCGAGACCGGAAAGGAACAATTTGCCGCAAGGGCAATAAGACTATCCTTTTTTGCCACGCTCTTGATCGGAATACTCCTTGCTGTTCTGGCGCCGTGGCTTATTCCTTTTCTCTTCAAAAAGGCCTTTACACCAAGCGTTCCTTATCTTTGGGGTCTCCTGCCTGCAACCGTCTTATATACGATCCCGCAGCTTTACACATCTCTTGTCATAGCCAGCTGGGGAAAACCCTGGCATTTCTTTATTTCAAGCGCCGTTTCTCTGGTGATTACCGTTGTATTGAACGTTTTTCTCATCCCCGTCTACGGCGGCTGGGGAACCGTCATTGCCTATGCGGCATCAGTGATTTTCATGACGGCTTATTACATAGTGTTACTCTTAAAGAAGGGCGGCTTAAGCATGGAAGATATTTTTATTCCGAAGGTCGAAGATTTCAACGTGTTAATGAGAAGATTGGGCCTGAAACGAGGGAGTTAAGATTAATTAAACTTACCACAACCGGAGAGGTTGTTTTCTCAGGACTTCACGGGTTTCAAGTGGTTTTGAATCTTTTGTAAATTGAAGCTTCCTCTTTTACCCGCTCCGGCCATGGCTTGAAGAATTCCTTTGAGAATAACCGTGCGTTTGAACCTAACCGATTTCTGAATTCATCGTCCTTCATGAGCGTTTCGATTCCACGAGCAGCACCCTGAATATCGTGCGATGGAAATAACAATGATGTATTCTCATGGCGAAGGAACATGGCTGAGCATCCTGTGTCAAAGGCAACAACCGGCTTACCCATGACAAGAGCTTCTATGACGGTGTTTGTTATATTTGAAAGATCCTGGGTCGAAAGAACAATCGAGGCATCGTAAAGGTATTCGTACATCCTGGTTCGCGGCACGCTTCCTGCAAAATTGACGTTCGAGGATACCCCGAGCTTATCTGCCAATTTCCTGAGCGAATCGCGTTCGGGGCCATCCCCCAGAATTACGAACTGTAATTCCGGCAGGTTTTGACACACAATTGCGGCGATGCTGACCACTTTGTCCATCCTCTTCCAGTCAACGAGTCGACCTGCAGTAAGAACGTAAGGCGCAGTTCGGCCGGATGGTTTCATGTCGAGAATCGACGGTTCGTAACCATTTACAAGGAAATCGTATTTGCTTTTCGGGATTCTAAAAAGACTGCATATTACATCACCGCATGTTCCGTCGTCTGTTATAACAAGATGGTCAGGAGGATTGCGCAAAAGGGATAACAGATCAAAATAAAGCTCCTTTCGAATACCCCTCGACAAACGTTCATGAGTCGCACTGACTCCATAAAGCCTTGTTACGGCAGGTACCCGAAGACGACGAGCAACCCTTCTCAGCGCAAATATTGTCTCAGAGGAATGACCGACTACAAGATCGAATTTCTCCCCGGACTTCGTTACCCAGCACGATACAAGCTCTGTCCATAAAGAGATTGCTGGAAGCCGGTAAAGAAATGCGAAGCCGGTATTCAAAACGAACCGCAAACTCTCGAATGGATTATGCTTGATACGCACAAAACGGACGTTCTCACTTTCTTCGAGCAAGGGCAGACCGTTAGAAAATGGAGAAACGTGCGTTACATGAAAACCGGCTTGGGTCATGGCCTGGATCGCGTACGTCTCGGATGGCGATCCACCTCCCCCTCCCTGCGACCAGACGGACGGCCACGGCGATATGGAAAGGATTTTATTCAAGCCTTTGCCCGGTCTTTCGATTTCTAAGGACCAGCCGTATACAACTAGTCTATTGAGAACCCTGTCTTCTGCCAGTCTTCGAGAAAGCGCTTCAAACCGATATCGGTCAGCGGATGCTTGATCATCTGACGAAAAACCGCAGCCGGCATGGTGCAAATATCGGCCCCAATGAGCGCGGCCTGCAAGACGTGTTCAGGATGACGTGTACTGGCGAATATTATCTGAGTGTCTATGCCGTAGTTATCGTAGATTTCCTTGATTTTGGAGACTTCATCCACGCCTTCATGACCGACGTCGTCAAGCCTGCCGACAAAGGGGGATACGTAGGAAGCACCTGCGTTAGCCGCCATAAGGGCCTGTAATGGAGAAAACACGAGTGTCATGTTGACCGGGATCCCTTCCTCGAAAAGGAGCGTCGTAGCCGTGAGTCCTTCGGGAACGCAAGGCACCTTTACAACGACGTGTTCGGAGATTTCTGAGAGTGACTTTGCCTGCTTTACCATGCCTTGCGCGTCGAGAGCGGTTACTTCAGCAGAAACCGGGCCCTGGACGATATCGCATATCTCCTTGATCAACTTGCGGTAGTCGGTACAGTCCTTCTCCTTTGCAAGAAGCGATGGGTTCGTTGTCACACCGTCGAGAATGCCCCATTCGGCTATCTCGCGTATCTCTTTTATATTTCCAGTATCCAGGTATAGCTGCATTCATCCTCCTTAGACCAGCATCCATATCGCGGATGACGATCGTTACTTTTCATAGTTTACTTTTACAAGCACCAGCCCGTTGGCAGGGGCGGTAATCACCTGCAACGGTTTTGTGCGGCTGAACAAAAGAGGTATTATGTCCTTTTCAATACGCCCCCTCCCGCAATCGGTAATTATACCAACGATTCTCCGAACCATCTTGTATAAAAACCCGGGAGCGCTGACATCTATAATAATCTCACTCCCGTTTTCCTTAAGATCAATGCAATCAACAGTGATTGTCGGCCTTGGATCATCTACTTCACAAAGAGCTACGTAGTCGTGTTCACCGGCAAGAAGTTCTACGGCTTCTTTCATTCTTTCAAAATCAAGCTTGTAATGATATTCCCAAGCGCGCACGCGGCGAAGAGGTGAGCGACCCCTGATTATGGTATAACGATACAGCTTCGACAATGCGTCTCTCCTTGCATCAAAGGAAGGATATACTTCCTCGAGATTCTGCAAGCATATGGATCTGGGTAAAACGGAATTTAATGCGAAAATTAGCCTGTAAAGTTCCAACGATCCATAGTAATCGAAGGAAATAACCTGTCCGAGAGCGTGAACTCCGGCGTCGGTGCGTCCGGCGCCCGTGATTCTCGTGGACCTTCCCGTTATCTTTTCCAGGGCGGCCTCAATGTTCCCCTGAATCGTTATCTTATCCGGTTGAACCTGCCAGCCGTAGTAATCGGTACCTTCATATTCAACGATGCCCCTAAGCCTCATCTGTATACCACCGCAACAACGAGTAATGCGACGCTAATGGGAAAAAGTACAAAACCCGGTCTTTTGCCGGTGATTTGAACAGGATGAGTTGTTATTGAACGCGACTCATCAAAAACCCGCGCAACCGAACGAGGTACGTCGGCCCATCGTTTAACCCTGGACAGGGAATCCAGAAAGAAGGGAACCGAAAGTAATGACAGCGCAAGAATCTCCCCGACAACCGGCTTGTGGAATATTTTGTCCGAGATCCTGGCAAGCCCCCACACAAGCTCATCGTGAGTGCAGATGTGGACGAGCAGAAAGGAAAAGAACAAAGCCAGCGCCAGACGACCTCCTACAATTAACGCCTTCCAAAGTACATCGAGATTTTGACTGGAAACGAAAAGCGCAGGATCGACCAGTGATTTGAAGCCGTGCGGGAGATAAAGAATCCAATTAAAAAAAACACTAAGCACTATAATAGGCAGCGAAAGCTTCATGTATCGGCTCCAGAACGGCAATCCGGTTCTTCCGAAAAGAGAGGATACAACCAAAAGGACTGCTGCGGCACAGAATTCCTCCATGCGATTCAGAAAAGGCACGGCAGCAATAAACACAACAGTCAGAACTATGAGCATTGCCGGAGAAACTCTTGAAAGCAACGAACGTCTATCTCCCATGGGCTAGAATAAATAATTCCCAAGTGTTGTCAAGATTTCTGATCATACTCCGATCGACTAAGAATGATCCCCCAGTTCCTGCCCTTTTCAGGCTCACGTCTGTGGGAATAAAAGCGCTTGGTTTCACAATGAGTACAGAGATTCAGCGAACATATCTCCGTCGCACCTATAGAGTTCAAAAGGAATCTGTTTGCAGCCCGCAAATCAAGAAAAAGGCCGTGACGATTTTTTTCAAAAAAAACAAGTGCCTCCGGCCAAAGACTCCTGAAATCGTCCATAACATCGTTTTGAACCTTATAGCACCTGCCCCCTATCGAGGGACCAAGCGAATAATTCAACTCGCCTGGTTTGATTCCCATCTCTTTCTCAACCTTCTCGGCAAATCTCAATACAATCTTTGCAAGCGTCCCCCGCCAGCCGGCATGAACTACTCCCGTCAACGAACCTTTCTTGCTCCATAAGAAAACCGGTACGCAGTCGGCAACCCTTACAATCAAAGCGATATTCCGGCTCGTTGTAAAACATCCATCAGCCTCGAGTTCACATGGACGTTCCACCCGCAATATCTTGTCGGAATGGGTCTGTTTCATGGTAACGAGAGAGTCTGATAATTTCAACGCGTTTATCTGATCTGCAACGGACAGGTTGTGATCATCTTCAAAGTCAGTTTTGCGCCTTGTGGTGAAGTAAATCTCTATGTTCTTGAAAGGGTTTATCGTGTAAAATCTCAAGCCCCCACGTTCAAAAATCGTCCACGTATTATTTGGAGTTGAAGGAGATTCATTCATTGTGACTCCGGTGTTTTGACTAACTTGATATCTCGAGCGACAAGCTTCAGCATCTTTTTGCCCCAGTAATTGTCTTCGTTTATCCTGTACACAATGTCCAGAGCGTCTTTTAAACCCGACTCCAGAGAAAGAACGAGTTCGGCTCCACCGAATGCCATCACCGGCATTATTGTTTCTCCCTTGCGAACGGTAAAAGTCAGGTGATCCTTGCCGAATACCCTGGGGGTACCCACAACCTCAAGCCCCCTGGTAGCGAAACAAGGCTCCGGGTTACCCACCCCATAAGGTTTGAAAACCTCCAATGCGTCTTTAAGCTCACCTGCAAGCTCATTCAATTCAACAAAGGCATCAAGACGAAGCTTCGGCTCAAACAAGTCTTGAGGATAGGAAAGCGCACATTCATTTATGGCGCCGGTAAAGGATTTCAACTCGTTCCTTTCCATTACAAGCCCGGCTGCGGCGGCATGCCCGCCGAAACTCTCGAGATGACTGCGAACGGAAAAGAGGGCATCGTGCAGGTTAAAACCGGGTATGCTTCTGCCCGAACCCTTTAATTTTCCATCCTTATCGGCAAAAAGAATAACCGGCCTGTAATAGTCGTCTACAAGACGCGAGGCAACTATCCCTATGACACCCTCATGCCAGCCGGACCGGTGCAGTACAAGCACTCTCGGGTTTCTTTCCATTATTTCACGTTCGGCAAGAATTCTTGCAGTTTCGAGAATTGCGCTCTCGGTTTCTTTCCTTACGGTATTGTGTTTATCCAGTTCCAGGGCAAGGATTCCAGCTTCCTCCTCATCGCGAGTAATTAAAAGCTTCAAGGCAGAAAGGGCATCGGACATTCTGCCCGATGCGTTCAGCCTCGGCGCGAGAGCGAAAGCAACGTTCTGGGAAGTCACTGTTTTTCCTTTAAGATTGGAGATATCGAGAAGCGCCTTGATGCCCGGATTGATTGCTTGCGTGATTTTTCCGAGGCCAAATCGAGCAAAAACCCGGTTTTCGCCGATCAACGGTGCTACGTCCGCGATCGTGCCGAGCGCCACAAGATCCAAGTCCTCATAGACGAGATCGAGAGAGCCTTTCAGAGAGGTCGTCAAAGCCGCAAGGAGCTTGAAAGCGACTCCTACACCGGCGAGTTCACTGAACGGATACTTCGAATCCGCTCTTTTGGGATCAATAACCGCGAGGGCTTCGGGCAGTTGTTCACCGGGTTCGTGGTGATCGGTCACGATCAGGTCTATGCCGGCTCTTAAAGCAAGCTGTGCTTCTTCAATAGCGGTGACGCCGCAGTCCACGGTCAGTATGAGCGAGGCGTTTATCCTTTTGGCCTCTTCAATAGCCCTTGCGGAAAGACCGTATCCCTCCTCGATGCGGCGAGGTAGATAATACTCGGCGCCGATGCCGATTCGTTCGAAACCCTTTATCAGAAGTGCGGTTGCGGAAACCCCGTCCACATCGTAATCGCCGTGAATCAATACCTTCTCCCCTCTCTCCTTCGCCTTCACTAATCTCTCGACCGCGGGCTTCATTCCTTCAAGCAGGAAGGGGTCGTGAAGATGGTCCAGGGATGGGTTCCGGAATCGCTCCACGGATATAATGTCACGGTATCCGCGCCTGTACAAAACGAGCGCGGCAAGAAAAGGAAGCCTGGCCTCGGACGAGAGTCTGGAAATGGCGTCCTCATCCACAGGTTCCAGAATCCATAAAGGTTTTTTTAATTCTATTCGGGTCATCCTGGATGATTACTTTTTTATAGACATTATGTCGAGTGATATGTCAAGGGCAGGCGCGGAATGCGTCAAAGCGCCTATCGAAATGAAATCGACCCCGGTCTCTGCAATTGATTTCACACTGCGAAGATTAACACCTCCCGACGCTTCCAACTCCACCCGTCCCGAAGCCATTTTCACCGCCCTCCGCATCTGAGCCAGGGTCATGTTGTCCAGCATTATCCTGTCGACCCCGGCTACACCGAGCGCTTCACTCACGTCTTCGAGGCTCTTGCATTCGACTTCGACCTTCAGACCGGGATTCGACCGCACGGTTGCTTCGACGGCGCTTGTTATCGAGCCACAGGCGGCCTCGTGGTTGTCCTTGATGAGAATCATGTCGTAAAGACCCATCCGGTGATTTACCCCTCCCCCCATGCGAACCGCATACTTTTCCAGTATCCTGAGACCCGGCGTCGTCTTGCGGGTATCCGTTATGACAGCCTTAGTTCCCTTTACCGCCTCGACGAATCTGGTGGCAAGGGTCGCGATACCGGAGAGTCTTTGCAGAAAGTTGAGGGCCGTGCGCTCAGCGGTCAATATCCCTCTAGTGGGACCCGACAAGTAAGCGATCACGCGGCCAGCCTTGATCTTGTCCCCGTCATCGGCCTCGAATTTTACTACGATCTCTGAATTCACCTGGTGAAACACCTCTACTGCGACATCTGAGCCCGCAAGAACGCCGTCCTGCTTGCAAAGGATTACGGCCTCCGACTTTGAAGACGAAGGTATCGTGGCCTTTGTCGTGACGTCGCCCGGACCAACGTCCTCGGAAAGCGCTCTTTTAACAATCTCGCCGATTGTCCGACTGAAACTCGCATCCGTCATTGAGTTATTTTAGGCCGATAAAACACCAGGTCAACTGCCTTAAGGTTGACGAACCGCCGTATGCCGCTATACTCGAACAGATGAAACGCTTTAAAGTGATACTGCGACCCGAGCCTGAAGGCGGCTATACCTTTCTTGTCCCCTCCCTCCCTGGATGCATAAGCTACGGCGAAAGCCTGGAGGAAGCGCGCAGAAACGGCAAGGAAGCCGCAAAGGCATATCTAGCATGCCTTAAGGAACATAACGAGTGCTGCAAGGATGACTCAGATTGCCTATTTGAGGAGATTGAGGTCGAGGATGAGTGACATACCGGTCATGAAGCCTTCGGAGATCATGGACATTCTCAGGAAGGCGGGCTTTCACGTTGACCATCAATCCGGCAGCCACGTAGTTTTTCACAACGACAAGACCGGCGCGCGAGTAGTGGTTCCTTTTCATCACAAGGACCTTCCGAAAGGGACCCTGATGGCTATCCTGAGAGCTTCGGGCATCTCGAGAAACTTTATGACGGAGCTTCTTTATGCCTGAGTTCCAGCTGATCTCGGACATGACGCCTAAAGGCGATCAGCCCGGGGCGATCAAGGAACTCGTGGAGGGACTGAGGAAGGGTGATAAACACCAGACCCTTCTGGGAGTGACCGGATCGGGTAAAACCTTCGTCATGGCCAACGTGATAGCCCAGGTTCAGAGGCCCACGCTCGTCATGAGTCCTAATAAGACACTTGCCGCGCAGCTTTACGGCGAGTACAGGCAGTTCTTTCCGAATAACGCGGTCGAGTATTTCATCTCGTATTACGATTACTACCAGCCCGAGGCCTACGTCCCGGAGTACGATCTTTATATCGAGAAGGAAGCCGACATCAACGAGGAGATCGAGCGCCTTCGGCTCCGGACGACGGCATCTTTACTCGAACGCAAGGACGTTATAATCGTCGCGTCGGTCTCGTGCATATATAACATCGGCGAACCGGCGGAATTCAAGGACAGGGTCAAGCTCATCAAGAGGGGCGAGATGATGGACAGGGATAACCTGCTCTCCGACCTGGTAAGGGAGCAGTACTCGCGAAACGATTACGAACTCAAGCGCTCTTCCTTCAGGGTAAAGGGCGATGTGGTGGAGGTCTGGCCCGCGCACGAGGACATCGCATTAAGGATCGAGTTCTTCGGCGACGAGGTGACTTCTTTAAGACGATTTGAGCCTGTATCGGGCAAGACGAAGGATGAACCCGAGGCCGTGATGATCTTCCCGGCCCGCCACTTCATGGTCTCGGAGGTTACCCTCAAAGATGCACTAAAGGGCATCCACGACGAGATGATCGAAAGGGTAGCCGAACTTGAAAAAGAAGGCAAGCTTCTGGAGGCGCAGAGGCTTAAGACGCGAACAAAATACGACATAGAGATGCTTCGCGAGGTCGGCTACTGCCCCGGAATCGAGAACTATTCAAGACACCTGTCTGCGAGACCTGCAGGTACGCGTCCGTGGTGCCTTCTGGACTACTTTCCAAGGGATTTCGTAACTATCATCGACGAGTCTCACGTCGCCGTGCCCCAGATTGACGGCATGTACAAGGGCGACCGCTTCCGCAAGGAAAACCTGGTCACGCACGGATTCCGCCTGCCCTCGGCGCTCGATAACAGACCACTGAAGTTTACCGAGTTCGAGGAACTCGTCGGCCAGCGAATATACACATCCGCGACGCCGGGCGAATACGAACTCCTGAATTCGCAAAAGAGGGTAATCGAACTCGTCGTGAGACCGACCGGACTCGTTGACCCGCCCATGGTCATAAGACCGACCGCCAACCAGGTAGACGATCTTATCGAGGAGATACGCACGAGGGTCGAGCGCAGGGAAAGAACACTGGTCACGACACTTACGAAGAGAATGGCCGAGGATCTCGCAACCTATCTCGCCGAGATGGGCCTGAAGGTCCATTATATGCATTCGGAGATAAACGCCCTCGAGCGAGTGGACCTTTTGAGGGGACTGAGGTTAGGCGATTTCGACGTGCTCGTGGGGATAAATTTGCTGAGGGAGGGGCTCGATCTGCCCGAAGTTTCGTTAGTTGCGGTTCTGGACGCCGATAAGGAGGGCTTTTTGCGTGACGCGCGATCTTTAATCCAGACCTCAGGCCGCGCCGCAAGGAACGTTAACGGCCTCGTGATTCTTTATGCGGATAAGGTAACTAAGTCCATGAAAGCCGCGATCGACGAGGCAGAACGTCGAAGAAAAAAACAGGTGAAGCACAACGAGGAACACGGTATCACGCCCCAGACCATCATCAAGTCGATAGAACAGGTCATTGCAACAACCGGTGTTGCGGACGGAAAGAAACAGGTCGATGTGGATCTCGGGCACGAGCCGAAGGATGAGGAGGACAGGGTGGCGATGATTTCCGAACTTCAAGGTCTGATGAAGGAGGCGGTCGAGAAGCTCGATTTCGAGTCCGCAGCCCTTTACCGCGACCGTATAACCGAACTCAAGCTGAAGATAGACAAGGAGATTTTGAAAAGGGTCCGGGGTAAGAAATAATTTTCAATAAAAACATCCAAAATCGAAATCATTGATAAAGAATTCAACGGCACCAATGCAACGCATTCACGATCTTTAACCTCACTTGTTTATGCGTCAACTTTTCGATTGTGAAGAAATTGTTTTTTTCTAAATCAAGCTTGACCCTTAGTTTTTTTTGCATAAACTTTCTTTCAAAATCCGCCAAGGAGGCAGCGATGTTCAAAAAAATGTTTTTCATTATAGGGTGTTTAACCCTGCTCATCCCATTTGTATTAGGCGCACAAGTGTGGGAGCATGAACAGAGATTGACCAATGAACCGTCGGCATCTTACACAGGCTCCAACAACGCCTGGGGCGTTGCGGCATCGGGCGATACCGTACACGTCGTATTCTACGACTACCGCGACGGCGACAACGAAATATTCTACAAGCGCTCATTTAATTGCGGCGCCACGTGGAGCCCGGACACCCAGCTCACCAGCGCGGACAGAACGTCTGAGAGACCGTCGGTAGCTGTAAAAGGGCCGAACGTTCATATCGTGTGGCTTGATAACCGCGACTATAATTTTGATATATATTACAAGCGTTCCACAAGCGCGGGCGCAAGCTGGGGACCGGATACAAGACTGACAACCCATGACAGCATCTCGGCATATCCTTCGATGGCCGTACAGGATACCATACTCCATGTTGTGTGGTTCGACGACCGCGACTCCAGCTATGAAATATACTACAAGCGCTCCCTTAACAACGGGACGACATGGGGCTCCGATATAAGACTGACCGCAGATGACAACGACACATCGAATTTTGCCAGTGTAGCGGCACAGGGAACGAACGTCCACGTCGTATGGTTCGATACCCGTGACGGAAACAGCGAGATATATTATAAGCGCTCGGCAAATAACGGGACAGACTGGAGCGTGGATACGAGGCTCACCACCGACAACGCCGTATCCCAATTCCCTTCGATAGCCGCGGAAGGCTCAAGCGTTCATGTCGTCTGGCAGGACAATCGCGACGGCAACCGTGAGATATACTACAAGCGCTCCCTCGACGGTGGCACAACGTGGGGACAAGACGTAAGATTGACCAATGCCGCACAGGAATCGGTTTATCCTTCAATAGCAGTACGAGACTCTAACGTTTATATCGTCTGGAAGGATCAGCGTGACGGCAACGAGGAGATATACTACAAATGTTCGACCGACAACGGGACAACGTGGCGTTCTGACACCAACCTTACCAGCGATGCAGGTAGTTCGAAATCCTCCTCGATAGCGGCAGATGGCCCGAACGTCCACGTAATCTGGCAGGACAATCGCGACGGGAACCCTGAGATATACTACAAGCTTGGCGGCCTGATGCAGCCCGACAACATGGTCAAGAACTCGTATGAGTCTACCTATACTGGCGACGGGGTATACAATGAGGATGGATCAGACCAGACTAGCATCCAGACCGTTAGCGCGGGCGATACAGCCGTCTACCACATAAGGATAGAAAACGACGGAGGTTTGGTAGATACGATAACGGTTACAGGCGACACCGGCGCAGACGGCTGGGAGGTCAAATACTACGATGCCTTGACCGCCGGGGCTGAAATCACGTCGGACATCACAGGTGCAGGCTGGTCCACCGGCGAACTAAACCCCGGGGAGTACATGGAGATAAGAGTAGAAGTTATTACGGACGACAGCCTACCGGGCGATTCAACATACGATGTGCTGATTACTTCAAAATCGGACCGCGATACAACAAAGCTCGATGCGGTTCTGACCCGGACAGTCATCCAGTCGGGCTTTCAACCGGACAACCAGATAAAAAACATGGAGGAAACAACTTACATCGGCGACGGCGTATATAATCTGGACGGTACAGACCAGACGAAGTCACAAACTGCCGGGGCCGGCGATACCGTGGTCTACCACATAAAGATAGAAAACGACGGCAACCTCCCGGATACATTCATCCTAGTGGGAACTGCCGGTAACGCAGGCTGGACGATTCGCTACTTCAATACCCTGACTGCCGGGACCGAGATAACGTCCGACATCACAGGCTCGGGCTGGAACAGCGGCGAACTCGATCCTGAGGACACGACCGATATAAGGGTAGAGGTTACCTCCCCCTCCTCTGCGACAACAGGCACTTCCTATGACGTACTGCTAACGACGACATCCGCTTCCGACAATACACGCAAGGACGCGGTCAAGGCTACGTCAACAGTAGGAACCAGTAATGTGGAAGAAAAGATTGAGCCGTTCATCAATTCGTTAAACGTGCATCCCCTTTCGGATGTCAAGATAACAGTCTCCTGCACCCTTGCCGAAATGGGAACTATTGAGCTTTCCGTATACGATGCATCCGGACGACTGGTCAAGACCCTCGCAACGGGCAATGAGAACCAGGGCAGGCACGAGTATATATGGAACGGACTTGATGATTCAGGAAAGAAGGTCGCGAATGGTGTCTACTTTATACACCTGTCAGCTGAGAAAGAAGTGTTAAAAGGGCGAATCACGATAGTTAAATAAATAAAAAAACGGAGAAGAGACAAAACTGTTCCTTAAATGCATCGATGTGACCGGCCGATGGACGTTCTCTTTTGACTTGACAATACGCGGAATTCGTGTTATTCTTATATCTTCTTGGAGGAAGCGATCGCAAGTACACGTGGAAATTCTTTTAAAACTATCAACAACTGGGTACAAAAACAGATATCGGAAGAGGAATACGAGGTTTTCCTTGCCAGGATGCAGCCCGATGTGGCGCATTCGTTATCACGGGCCGAATCACGATTGTGGTACCCCCTGGAACATCTTACGGCGATATACGAACACATCGTCAGTAATATAGGCAAGGGCGATTCGTCGGTGTTGTCAGGTTTGGGTAGCTATCTTGCTGATATTGACCTGGGCGGGGTTTTGAGGCCTCTTGTTGCTTTTGTTTCCGTCCCGAGCGCAATCCGCCGCACCCCCCACCTTTGGCCAAGGTACGATGATTCAGGCGATTTCCGGGTCATATCGCTTGACGAGCATAACAAGCAAGCTCTGCTTGAACTAGCCGATTACGAAGGCGGTGACTTGCACTGCGTGATAATAAACGCCTGGCTCAAACGCGGATGCGAGATACTCGGCGGCAAGAACGTATCAGTCAAGGAAACACAATGCCGCTGGGAGGACGGCGGCAAAGTCTGCCGCTGGGAATTAAAGTGGCACTAAGACCCTGTCGGTAGGATTCTTAAGAACTGATCTCTGTGATGTCAATCCTTCTTGTGCGGAATTAAACACAAGAACCGCAACAAATCTTTACCCGTGTTTCGGAACTGGTGTAGTTCATCTGGAGGAATAAAAACGACCGTTCCCGGGCGAAGGATTCTTTCCTCATCTCCACCCCTGACCTTGCCTTCTCCACTAATCACATAGACCTCGTGTTCCCAAGGATGCCGGTGAAGAGGTGTACATCCTTCAATATCCAGTTGGAGTTCACGCATAGCGAAGGTCGACGCACCTTCCTCCTTTGTAACAAGCCACCTGATACTGGCACCCTGAGCACCACTTTCTTCAACTTTACTTTGTGAGACCTCTTCGATTTTTTTTGCAATCATATCTTCTCCTTTAGGAAGAGAATAGTTGTCGCCAGTTTTTTGTCAAACGCAATTGCCCAGAAGAATATCCAGTTCATCGGAAAGAACCAATCGGTACGATGGTTTTATCCTCTCCCTGTATGATGACGAGTGCCTGGGCGGATTGACAGGAACCGTATCTGGCTCAAAACCAGCGGATAGAGCCTGAGGTAGTATCCTTTCAATGCGTCTGGGCAGATCGAGCGAGACATTGGCTGCAGAACGCAAGGCTGCATCGAAAAGAACTTCAGGCCTGATGCCCAGATATTTGGCCGCACGAAGATTAATCCTGTAAAGATCACCCTCTGGGGATATCCGTTCAGCAAGGGGCTCATCCGTCAAAGATTCGATGGAATTCCACTCTGCAAGAAGATAGTCCCACGCCGCAGCGGTGTCCTCGAGCATATGTGCTCCACCGTACACAGCTTGAGCAATCAATTTGAGTTTATCCTTCTCCGGTAGTCCGCCGTAAAGAAGTTCCTGGTCTTTAATGATCTCATTGAACGAAGTAAGATTTACGATATCGTCCGGATAGGAGGGAGGGGGAGGGTAAATGTCCCCAGGGAAAGCGGAGGTGCAAATCTTGAGGGAAATGCCTGTGTGTTTTACTGAAACCTCTTCAGCCGCAACGGTTTCGATTCTTTTGAAAAGCGCTTTTACAATACGTTCATATGCCGACCCTCGCCGCAAGGTGTCCAATGTTCCCAAAACGTATGTCGAGGGAACAAAACCGTCACTGGAAAGGAAAAGGCTCGATAAGGGCAGGACACCCTTGCGTGTCGGCTCAAGCCATAAGATCAAGCCAGACATATTGATTAGAGACTCTGGCGAGTCAATGGACTATTATGAATTTCTCGTTAACCGACGTCATCGTCTCGGTCATGGTCGCATCAAGACTCTTGGCGGTCAAACGGTAGATGTAAACACCGTTTGGAAGGGGCGTTCCGTCTGCGTCAAGACCGTTCCACGAATATGAGGAAAAACCAGCGGCGAACGACTGAGCGGGCAGTTTTCTTACAAGACGACCGCTTACGGTGAATATCTGTATCGAGACCTCGGCCGCCGTATTCAATTCAAAAGTGAAATCTGCGGAACTCGAAACCGGGTTAGGATATACGAGAGGGGTAATAATTTCCGGCCTCGAAACGAATGAGGTATGAAGTGTCAATTCATATTTTGTCGTATTTCGAAGGTTATCCACGGCATACAGAGTGAGGGCGTTATCCTCTTTCGAGAACTTGATTGGCAAACTCGCCATTCCTGTCGAGGCAATTGAACTGTCGGTAACATCATAACTGAAATAAGATGAAAGACTTATTGCGTCCTCATCGTTAATGACGAGACTCAAGGGATGCCCGCCGCCAAGGCCCACTCCGGGAAGCCCCGTAAGATTGATTCCGGAAGGATCTTCAAGCTCTATCTCAAGATCGAACGATGGAGTCGGAATGGTATCTCCATCGAATATTTCTTCTCCTGCGACGTAAAACCTCGCGGAAGGACCCTTGTGATCACTTGATGAGGTTGACCCGGCGACAACGCCTAAAGAGTCAAACCGGAAGGTGTACAACGAATCTTCATCACGGCAAGAAATATACCAGTAAGCCGAATCTCCTTCTGCGATGCCGGTCGGAACTATGAACTTCAAGATAGTTTGACCTGCGTCAAGCTCACCTGAGGCCTCGTAAAGTGGTTCGCCCTTGGCGTAATAAATTCTGTAATCATAAACTTGAGGTATTTTTTTAACCCAGCTTCCATATGCGGATGCAAACCATTTACCCTGGGAAAGGCCGGCGTCAAAGGTTATCTGAGCCGTGTCACCCGTAACGAAATCTGGAGGTATCGAAGTCACATTCTTCGCCGTGGGAAACAGGAGTTCAACCCCAGGGTCGCCGAAAAGTGTATACAGGGGATCTAAAGGCAATACGGCAAAAAGAAGGTCGCCGGTATTTGCATTTTTAAGATATCTGAAGGTATTCGCCAGCGTGTTAGCCACGTTTTGGTTGTTGGATGCGCTCGTTCCTTTGGTCGCTGCGATTGTCGCTATGGCACCTCCAGAGCCGCGCACGAGTTCTTCCGCAATGCATTCCCACCGCGTGTCCTCGAATCGGCCTACGCCGCATGAACAGAAGAGACCGAACGGAAGCCTGTTTTCATTATTAACGTACGTGACGTCGGTATTTCTGAAAACAGCTTCATGAGTCAGCTGGCTGCCATTCCCATGCCCGAAGAAAAGCCACAAATAGGCTCCCTGATCGAGAGCGGAAATCAAGGCGTCGTGCGCGCCCGGCTTAGTGCTTCCAACGAAGGAGTAATCGCTCAAATAGACCTTTACCGGATCGTACTCAGGATATAAAAGCGTAGCGAAACTCTCACATGCCGAGATGTGATTATCTATACCGTCCTCTTTAGCCGGCGAGCCCTCGTAATAATCGTCGGACAGCAGAAGAAGCCTTGAGGCCCAGGCTTCCTTGGGGGTCGATTCATATTTTTTTATCTTGTCAAGAATATCAGATGCCTCATGAGCGTCCCTCGCCGTAATCCGGGCGATTGACATTTCAGGATGGTATGTGACAGGGTTATCGAAGTCAACAAACCACGAATCCAGCGCGGGTCCACGCACTTCGGTAACATTAGGGTCAAGCAGGTAATCCTGGGTGTGAACTAGGAAATACTCCGGAACAGTAAGTTTCAAATTGTTTTTGTAATCGTAAGTGCCGTCACCCAGAATGAGCGCATACCGCGGTCTCGAGTCACCTTTTTTGTACGCATAAGATAGAAAATGTCTTACGGCCTGGGGCTCGGCAAGACCGAATCCGAAATCTCGAATTATGTCCTTAAGGTTCACTGTCTTGATCGCGGTAGCGGAAACGCCGGATATCTTGAGGTTTTGACTTCTGTAACTCTCGTATGCCTTTGCGGCACTCATATTTTCGTCGGTGGAAAGAATGATGTAGTCCACGGACCAGTCTTCGGTCCATAATTCGCCGGGCTGCTCTTTTTCCAGGGCGGGGGTCTTGAGACGACGCTCATCCGCGACCCACAAAGGAAGATCCTTCGTAATTCTCGGATTAAGGAAAAGATTCCCGTTCTTTGTTTCCCAATTCGTCAACAGAATTGGATTTGCCGGATCACTCACGTCAAAGAGGTAAGGAGTAGTTTTGAGGCCGCTAAAGCGGTACGAAAGATTTCCCTTTAATTCTACCCAGTAGGGATTCTGATCAAAGGAAAGCTCTCTTTCAACAACAAGCCGCATCCAGTCCGGGTAAAAATCCTGCTGCCCCTCCCCCGTCACTTCGATGACCAAAGGCAATTCATCCTGCAACACAACATCCGGATCGATAGTGGTATATCTCGGATTCGCGATCACGCCGGAAGGCACCAAGGGTACGTAAAGAAGTGTATCTGTATTCGCCAGCGCGCGAAATCCCGCACCTGTATTAATGGAGTAGGCTTGCAGGGTAAAGGTATCTATCTTTGTTACACCCTCAAGGTCTAAAATAAATGTATCGGAGGCGATCGTCGAACTCTTTTGGATATCTTCCCAAAGCCACAAAAGACCCGAGCGCGAAGGGCACTCGTGATCTTCTTCAAAATGAAGAACGCTCATCCCTTCGGTCAAAGGAGTATCCTGAGAAGGATATGCAGGTCTTGTTTGAAGCCTTTTTCCTTTTCCCGCGCCCCAAGTAAGCCAGTAAACATTTTCCTTTACATAAGGATTCACCTCAAAGGTCCGTTCGGAGAAATTCCAGTGGTTTGCACCCTGCGCGAAAAGAATTATGTAGTCAACCCCGGATAACCTGCCGTCATCCTCGCCCTGGACGAAACAAGGCAGCTCGGAAAGAGTATCGGGAAAAGTATCCTCCGGGGTCAACCTTGAAGGGTAAAGGATCCTTATTGTTGAAGGATCAATCTGGGTAGGATCTACACCGATTTTCTTGAGATCACCCACACCTATCCTGTATACCCCGTCCTCTGGTATGGAAATCTTTACCCAATTCGAAGACTGGGCAAAAGGATTTGCCCCTGCGGCAAAAGTCGATGAGGAGAGTTTCCACCCCATACACTGATCATAATTGATGATACTGTTTTTGTAAATTTCGCTGAATTGATCATTTGAGATGTCATGGTAACCTTCATATGGCTCGAACGAGATGTTGAGCGTAACCCCATCATAGAGAACGAGGGTCTGGTTACCGGAGGAGTATTTAAGCGGCGTAACCTCTATCACCGCTACCCTGAAATCGCGCCATGTCGTTACATGGTAATAAACCGGCTTCAGAGTGTCAGCCCACTGAGGAAATGAATTTGCGCCCGTCCCAATACCAGGAATCTCGTAATTCTCAGGAATCACACCTTTTAACTCCCTTGAAGTTCCCAGGGTGTAACTGATTTTGACATCGCCCTCGGGCGGTAGCCCCACAACCATCCTGTAGCGCGGCAGTGCAGGTCCACCCGGTTCGCCTATCATATAGGCGTCGCTGAAAAGCTCGGCAAGATTCGCTTTTGCATAAGATTGCAGAAGATTTGTACCTTGAGGAGCACTTAACTTTATCTGAACCCCTCGGTTACTCTGACTTGTAATACTGGGTCCTGCAAAAGCTGCAGTTGCAGCAAGTAAGATAAGGGTTTGAAACCTTCTCATCATACTCCCTTCGACTTACCTGATTGTGCTGACTGGTCCCTTAGATTCAAAGCACAGGCAAGTCATTACGTATTTCATAAATATTGAGACGGATTCTGCAGGAATCCGTCAACTTTTATTGAAAAAGACAATTTGTCGTAAATCCCTGATAGTCTTTCGATTATTTGGTCAGGTGATTTTAGCTTTATCATACACAGGTTCCCCAACACCCACCTCATCCTTTTTGAGTGCCGCAGCAATGGATGAAAAACTGAAGGACAGGAATCCCACGGAGTAAAGTATAATGAAAGGCAGAATTGCATACTGCATGGTTATGAGCGAATATACGGCAGTGGCGGCAAGATAAAGACCGAGCGCCAACTCAATGAAAGTAGAAACCTTCAACTTGGCCTTGTACACTTTAGAGTCTTTTGCATCCTTGCGGCCCTTGACGTTGTATTTCGGAGTGCGAACGAACTCGGACGCCTTCCCCATAAAACCTTCCAATACTGCAAGGCTGTTGTTAACCGAAAGTGCCATAACCGATGAAATTACGAAAGGTATTGCAAGTATCCTCGTTTTCCAGTTAGGGTAGGAATCCATCTGCGCAAGGATGTAAAGCCCGAAGTATGCTATTCCGCCGATAGAGATGACGCTCATGAACGCAAAGTAGGGACGATAGTCAATCCCTGAGTTGCGGACAAGGAGGAGGGGGGCGATAAGAATGGCAAGAAGGAACATCATGGGATACACGAGATGGGCAGTAAGGTGCATAATGGCTTCAAACTTGCCGATAAGGCTGAGCTTCGAGGTGAGTATATCAGGCAGGAGTTTGCGTCCGGCCTGGATGGTCCCTTTTGCCCAGCGGAACTGCTGCGACTTGAATCCCGCAACGTCTATTGGCAGCTCCGACGGACTTCTTAAGTCGTTTATGTATATAAACTTCCAACCCTTGAGTTGGGCGCGAAAACTCAAATCGACGTCCTCGGCAAGGCAGTCGCCGTCCCAACCGCCGGCATCTTCTATAGCTTTCTTACGCCACACACCCGCGGTCCCGTTGAACGTCATAAAATGGTTAAAACGGCAGCGCATATCTTGCTCGACCGCGAAATGCTGGTCTAAAAGAATCGCCTGAGCTCTTGTAAGAATCGAGTAATCGTAATTTATATGTTCCCAGCGCGACTGAACAACCGCGATCTTCGGGTTCGAAAAGAAGGGGATAGTGCGCTTTAGAAAGTCTTCGGGAGGAAGGAAGTCGGCGTCAAAAACGGCAACGTACTCGGCCTTGGTTTTCGCAAGTCCAGCTGTAAGTGCACCACCCTTGTATCCCTTGCGGTCAACTCTGTGAAAAAGCCTGATTCGGAAGCCTTCAGCTTTGTACTTTGCGACGAGACGTTCGCAAAGCTCTGTGGTCTCGTCGGTGGAATCATCAAGTACCTGGATTTCGAATTTCTGGCGCGGCCAATCCATCTTCACAACCTGCTCCAGCAAACGCTCCACGACGAACTTTTCGTTAAACATGGGCAGCTGAACACAGACAAGCGGGTATTCGGAAAGCGGATCCGCCTTGGGTCTTGGTTTTTTGCGCGCTCTCAAATAGTAAATGCACATAATCCATGCATGCAGTGCGTAGATTGTAAGCACTATCATTACGAATGCATACAGCGCCAGAACGAAATCAAACTTCATTTAAGTTTCTCCTCGCTCTCAAAAACTAGTTTTCCTTTTAAAGGCTTTCGTAATTTTACAGCCAGGGCCAATGCCTCCTGATATGTAGGCACATTCGCAATTTTAACTAATTCCGTCTTGCTGTCAATCGGAAGTACTTCGTACAAAATGCCGTCCACCACTACACCAACGTAGTCGGCAAAAAGTTGGGAAGATGATATCTCCGAATTCTTAAGCGAGATTTCGACCCACGGCCTTGAGAGCGAATCGAACCTCAGTTCGGCTGAACGAACCTTCGGTCTTGCGAGGGTATCGGTTATGTAAAAGATGTCTGTGGCTTGCCCCCTGGTGTTGATGCGCTGCCCGCCTGCCTTGAGCGAGAGAGAGACAAGGTAAAGTCTGCCCTCACCCGCGATGTTTTTTGCCACAACCTCGTCCAGCGGAAGCGTAAGAGTGACCTTGAGCCTCTCCTGATCCGTGCGTATTCGCGCTTCCCGTCCGAGATCGGCAAAACGAGCCCGCATTGCCGATCTAGCTCTCATTACGCTTGTCGATCCTGACGAATACGAAATAAGAAAGTTGGGTGCAAAAGGCATGTCTATTCCGCGTTTCTGATTGAAAGCCTTTATCTTGAAGTTGAAAACTATGTCGGAATCGTCCGAAATCCCTTTTATCTCCTTGGCAAGCAGGGTTCTTCCGTCTACGATCAACTCACCCGAAAATTTCTTTTGGAAAGCAGGATCAAGAAAAGCTATATTAGGTTTGAAGGAGTATTTAAGAACCCGGCCCTCATCGGCAAGAAGCTTAAAACCCTTGTTGTTGCGAATGAGAAGCGCATCCCGAACGATGCGGTCGACCTGTTCCATAACGCGTCCCTCCTCACTGCGCTGCCTGGGAATCCACTCACCGTCCTCCTTGTCGAGTTCATAGTCACCGGCCGCAACAAGATCGAGCAACCGGACTTCTTCATCAAGTTTCCACGTTCCCCTGAAACGAAGCGCATCCGGCAGAACAACACTGCCCTTGCCTTGTACGGAGAATGCGAGAGATTTGCGGCTGATAAAATAATCGAACATGAAGGAGTGCTGGTTCTTGATTCCCTCCCACGAGTAGGAGGGAATCTGTTCGTAAGCCAATCCTTCCGGTGGTCTTGTAACCGGCATGCACGCGGCCGAGGCGAGTACCGTGAGAAAAAAGGATAAGCCTATAAGCGAATGGAGATCATGTCTGGAGAAGCCATACCTCATTTAAGCATCCTCTCTTTTTGAGTTTAAGAGGTACCTCAGACTTCCTGAAAAAGTCGGTGTCTGAGGGAAAGTGTCTGACAAGGGACGAGGAGGGCTCATCAGAAATCGGCTCCAATCCTGAAGTGCGCGCGCCACACGTCCCAGCCGTAAAGGCTGGGGTCGGATTTTATGTAGGGCCGGGCAAAATCGAGTTTCAGCATCCAGTAGCCGAAGAGATATCGCAGACCGAACCCGAAACCGGCCTTGAGGTCCACGAGCTGCCCTGTGGAATCCCAGAACACAGGCGGGGTCGAGTCCCATGTGAACCCGGCGTCCGTGAAAACCACACCCCTTAAATCGCTCAATCTCAGGGGGAGGGGGAAAGCCAGGTTCAAGAGATCGACGAACGGAACCCTTAGCTCGAGGTTAGAGAAAACTATCTTTGAACCGATGGAGGGCGTGTAGGGACTGTACCCCCTGACGTCGTAAGGTCCTCCCAGTGTAAACCACTCGTGATCTGCTCCAAAGCTCGCCGCGCCGAGAAGCCTGAGTGCGAGCGCCGAACGCTTGGTTAAAGAGACATAGCCCCTCATGTCGGCAATGACGGACTGGTAGGAAAGCCTTGAGATTGCCGGAATGGACGAGTAACCCTCAAGACGCAGCCTCAGCCCACGCATCGGTGTAGAGTACTTCCACAGGGCGTTGTCGAATACGAGCGCTCCGGAACCCTGGAAAAGTGGATACGTCGAAGTGCTGCTGTCTTGATAGACAATATACCCGTTTTCATCGTACTTGCAGTTAAGTAAAGCCTTGTCGGTTACGGCCATGCCGTCTACGCCCGTTTCAAAACGGAAGAATTTCGTAAAGGGGAAAGCGAGAAGCGCACTCGCTCCCCTTCTGGCTTCTTTGATGTAGTCGAAGGTCGAATCCGTAAGCCAGTAGCGGTAAAAATCGGCCAGCTGATAGGCTCCTACCGCCCAGTCAACGCGGCGCTTGAAATTCCAGTAAGTGAAAACGATATCGGAGTAAAGTATATCTCCATAGAGTTCGGCATCCACGTAGAAACGGTGGTCGCCGAGCATGTCGCTTATGCCCAGGCTGAAACTTCCCTGCGCTCCGTAAAGAGAAGAATACGCACCGGTGCCGTAGATGTAATCGGCGGAAAAGGTCGGCTTGTAGGGTTTCATCTCCTCGGGCGTAAGTTCAACGTTCTTGTACGAATAGGGAGCGGCCTCAACGGCGAGAACGGTGTCCTTGTTTTCGGGAACGGGTTCGAGACTGCCGAGCGTCCCGTTGAGCATGCATACGTCCCAGCCTGAGTTATTGTAAAGAAGGAATGAGGTCTTCCCCGAAGAAGCAGGTGAAAACTCTTCTATTTTGTCGAACCAGTCCGTCATTCGCAGCGGTACGGAATCGGAAGGCGTCATGCGGTAGAGTTGGTAGCCTGCACCGACGAAGTAAAGATTTTCGTTGACCACATGCGGGGAAGACAGGAATCCATATCTTCCGGTGACCCTCTTCACGCGACCCGACGGCAGAAGTGACCATACGGCATAGCTTCCGACGTTCCACGTCGAGTCCTGATCGGGTCTGTCGGAGGCGAAATAGATGGTATCACCACTGAAAGAAGGGTCCTTTTCTTCATAAAGGTCGAACGTGAGACGGTTAGTCTTGCCGGTCTTGAGATCGAGCGAATAAAGATCGCTTTCCCCTTCATTCACTCCGACATAGATGACCTGGCTTCCGTCGGACGAGACCGCAGGTGAATACGCATCATCCACCTTAAGCTGGTATCGCCTGGTCACTTTTGCGCTTGCGTAATCGACCCATAGGAGCACCGGCCTTTCCTTGGAAAACCCTATAACGGCAAGTGCAGACTCGTCGCCTGACCAGCACATGGTATTGCGAAGAAGAGGCAGACGTTCGAAGGTAGCCGACTGACCCGCGCGAAGCAGTCTCTTTAAAGGCTTGCCGTCGAATCCGCTTATGACGTTTATGGCAATGTAGTCGTCCTTGCTCGTTGCGTAGGCAATCTTCGCGCCTGTAGGCGAGAGCGCGACGCTGCCGTTGTAATATGAAAAATCCTTCTCGTGATCGGTCAGGAGCCGTGCCTGGATGGAACGGTTGTTGAGCCTTGCGACCCCGGGCCAGTACCGCATCCTGAGCCAGTTGAGCCACTCCTTTCCTAAATCCTTGACGTTCATGCCGAAAACCTTGTCGAATGCCGCGTTCATGTCCCGCCTGACCTGAAGTTCGTTAAGAAGTTCAAAAACCTTCTTGCGTCCGTAGCGCTCTTCGATAAAGAGAAAAACCGACTCTCCCTGCCTGTAAACGAGATAACCGCTCCAGTATCCAAGTTCCTCGAGAGGGATGACGTTATTGTTGAGAAGCAAGTCTTGCATGAATGGGTCCTCCTCTCCTGAGCCGTGGGAGGAGCAAAACTCCGCCGCTCCCTCCATTATCCAGTCAGGAGGCGTAAAACCCGGGATTAGAGAAAACAAGTTGGAGAGGGTTAGAGAGTAGTAGAGCTCGAACTCGAATATGTGCGTGAGTTCGTGCTCAAGAACGTGCTTCAGGTCCGAATAAGAACCCGTGAATGGAACTACCACGCGATTCTTGAAAAGCTCGGAAAACCCGCCGACGGATTCCTCAATAGGTTCCAATATTATGTTGGTTGCGGCAAAATCGGGCTGTGATTTGTATATGATGACAGGGATCTTTACACCAAGCGTGACCCCGAAATCCGCCGTCCTTTGTTTATAGGATTCTTCGAGAATCCCTCCTGCAAAACGCGCAAGGGGCTCCCCCCCCTCTTCTATATAGATAGAAAAATGTTCGGTTTCATACGTATATGTGGGAGTCACCTCCCGCTGAATCTTGTTCTTTTCGTAATAATACTGGCCGAACAGAGGAAGAGATACTCCCAGGACAAAAACAACAACCCGGATCGTTTTAGACCACACAAGTTCCTCCAATCTTCAATTCAGATATGAATATAAATCCGACACTTTTCGAAAGAAAAGGTTTAAGCAAGTTCCCTTTTTTGTGAGTCGAATCTATTTCGGACATACACTTTTAATCGACGGTAATAGTCTTTGATATGTTTCGCGGCCTGTCCGGATTGCAGCCCTTGCCGACGGCGGTCCGGTACGCAATCATGTACAAGGGAACGGTGGCAAGAATCGGCATAAGTGCCGGGCTTGCATCCGGCATGGTGTAATAGAGATCGCTGTCCGCCTCAAGCTCCGCATCATGGGGACCAATGGTCAAAACCCTCCCCTTGCGGGTGCGAACCTCGTTTACGTGAGAAAGGATGTAGTACTTTTCGGGCGCGGAAACGACGAAGAGCACCGGATACCCCTCCTCCAGACGAGAAATTGGCCCATGCTTGAATTCACCCGAATACATGCCCTCGACATGAAGGTAGGTTATTTCTTTCATCTTGAGCGCCCCTTCCATCACAACAGGGTAACTCATCCCATAACCCAGGTAGTACGCATCAGGCGACTTGGAGAGCTCGTCCGCAAACGCCCGCACCTTGCTCTCGTCCTGCAGAACCCTTTGCAGGAGACCGGGCAGCGAAAGGAACTCCCTTGCCGATAGCCCGTTACTTCCTCTGTCGTGTCCTATTCTCAGGGCAAGATAAAGGAGAGCGATAACCTGATTCACGTAGGTCTTGGTCGCAGGAACGGCAATCTCGAGGTCGGAAGCGATAGGCAGCACGTAGCGGGAACGCATGGCAAGTGTAGAACCTATGTTGTTTACGAGCGAGATGACCTGTGTGCGGTTCTCTATAACGTCGAGAACGTTCTTTATGTCCTTGGTCTCGCCGCTCTGGGAGATGAGGAGGACCACGTCGCGCTCGTCAACGCAATCAGGGTATTTTTCAAGAAACTCGGACCCGAAGGACGCCGTTACCGGGATCCGGGCAAGCCTTCCGAAGTAGAAAGACCCGAGAAGTCCGGCGAAATGCGAGGAGCCGGCGCCCACAAAAAAGACACGACGAGCAATTGCCAGCTTCTCGACAACCGTGGAGGTATGCTCGGCCTTAGGTAAATAACGTATAACCTCCTGCGCTTTCGAGGGAATCTCGTGAATCTCCTTGAGCATGAAATGCGGGAAATCACCCTTGGAAACCTCCTCCGGGGTCAGTGTGAGTTCTTCTATCTCTCTTTCGACCGGCACTGACAAGTCGGAGAGAGAGTAAACGTCGTGATTAGATGAGGTGAAGTGAACCATCTCGCCGTCTTGCAGCTGTACAACGTTGCGCGTGAGATCAAGAATGGCCACGAGGTCGCTCGAGACGCAGCGAAAACCCTCTCCTACACCAAAGAAAAGTGATGAGCCGTTTTTGACCGACACGAACCCGTCGCCGTCAAGTGTCGTGGCTACGTAGGCATAGGAACCCTTCATCCGCGAAGATGCCTCGCGAGCGGCATGGCGCAGGTTCTTGGTTTCGTAGAAAGGCGCTTCGAGCAGATGCAGTATCACCTCACCGTCGTTCTCACCTATAAGCGCATGACCGCCCGCTGAAAGCTCTTCGCGCAGGTTACGGGTGTTGATTATGTTGCCGTTGTGCGCGCCTACAAGAAAGCGCTTGCAGTCATGGTGGGGCTGGGAATTTTCCTTGTTCGGGAAACCGAAGGTCGCCCATCGAAGCTGTATTATGCCGCGCTGACCGGTCATATCCGAAAAACCTAAAATCTCGTTAAGCTCCTCCACCTCGCCCGCGTCCTTGCGGAGATCGAGTTTTCCCGAGGCCGAGATTGTCGCAACACCCGCGGTGTCGTAGCCGCGGTAAGCAAGACGCGTGCCCGCCCGGTAGAGAATCTCGCCGAGATCGGAACGCTCCTTGTCAAAGGAAATCGCAAAGAATCCACACATTGAACTTAATGATAGCCACCAAGGTTTGAATGTCAAGACAAGATCAATCATGACCGAAGTCAGGTTTAATTTTATGAGGTCACGTTTTATGAAAAAAAGTGGACAAAAGATGGACAGAAGATGGACAAAACAGGGATTTTCAGGTTAAAAATGGAGGTATTTTCGACCTTTTTGGGGATAAAAATGGGTGATTTCTGAGGTAATTTAACCGACTCAAAACCGAGCAGGATGATCTTTGGGTAAAATTCACTTCGTCAAAGACGTTTCAAACGAATTAAGGATATTCTCTAAGAGTTTCTGAGGAGGGCTAGCGCCGGAGGCGCTGGGCGCAAGCTGCGCTTCCGCCAGTTCACTTCTTCATTTCATGGTGGAGCGCCGGAGGCGCATGAGAAGTTTTGCATGAATACTATCGCTTAGATACAAAACTTCACTTCGCCAGAGACGTTTCAAACAAATAAAGGATATTATCTAAAATGTTATTGGGAGGGGCTCTGAGGAGGACTGAGGAGGGCTGAGGGAGGCTCTGAGGGGGCGGGCTGATTGTTGACAATCCTTCGATCAACCATATCATTTGCGGCATGAAGAGACCTTTTTCCAAAGCGATTTTGACGCTCGCCGCCCTGCTTTCGGGCATCTCGGCGATACAAGCTGAAACCGTCGTCGGATTCGATCTCGACTCCATCCCGCGGGAAATCGGATATCCCAAGATACACAAATACGGCATAATAGCAAGGCACAAGGCATACAGTATCCATTACTTACAGAAATACCAACTCGTTTTCTGGCTCGCTTACCCGCTCACGAAGGAAACACTCGCCGGTACGTACGAAAACGTTTACGAGATCGGCGCGGACCCCATGACGTATGCGGGCTTCGCCGAACCCGGGGACTACAAGGGATCGGGCTACGTGGCCGGTTTCCTGATGCCCGTGGACTTTGCCTCGTGGGACTCCACGGCCAGGCGCGAGGCCTTTTACATGACCAACACGGCGCCGCAGAAACGCGGGTTCAACAAGGGTGTATGGAAAAAAATGGAAGCGCTGGAGCGGACCTGGGTGGAACAAGGCGCGCGGCTGTGGGCGGTCCGCCGGACCGATCGTCAGGGACAGCACCAGGACGATCGGCGCAAACAAGGTGCGCATTCCCACTTACTTCTTCAAGGTTTTCTTGATCGAGAAGTCCGGCAAGTTCGAGGAGGCGGCGTTTCTGTTTTTGAACGAAGCGACCGGCAAACCGCCTGAGAATTTCCTCGTTTCCGTTGACTGGCTCGAGAGCTTGACGGGCTACGACTTCTTCCCCATGCTGCCGGACTCGCTCGAGAACGCGCTGGAATCAAGAGCGGCTAAGATTACGTTTTAACGCCCCCCGCAATAAGGAATAATTCAGCATTAGAGATGGCTTGAAGAAACTGTACCTTATTCCTCTACACGTTTAATGGAAAGAACTCTGATCACACCCCGTTTACGTAAACCCATTACTTCTGTTGGTTGTGGATGCTCTTTATCATAATCAAGAGCTTCTTTTACTTTTCTAGCAATATCAGACTCGAATTGGAATTTTCCCTTTACACCTTTTAACCAGAAATTGTTATTACTATAGTTGACTTTGAACAACCAACCCCGGAGAACAACTCTTTCTTCTTCTCTTTCTTTGACTTCCTCATCTAATTTCTTCAAAATGGAATTCGCCTTCTCTCTAAGCTCTGGAATAAGACTTGTCTTTAACCCTTTCTTCGCTTTACGTACAACCCCTCCGTAAATCTCGACAGATTCAACCTTTGACTGTATTGATGGCACGAGATTTTTAGCACTCTCCAAGAATATCTTTCTTTCCTTTGGATCAGGAAAGTTTCTTTCAAGTTCCAATTCTGGGTTCTCAGAAGAAAGCGAAATCGCGGCTAACGATAATTTTTCAAGGATTTCTTCGTAATAACCACGATCTTTAAAGAATTCAAGTTGCGTTTCCGGAAATTTGAAACCAATACCGAAGCTACCATCCGAAACAGCTGCAAATTGAAGATCGTAAGCTTCAGCAATACCGCTTTTCTTGAATAATGCAGTCTTGAAAGAAGAATCGAGTTTGTTGATCCAGTTTGAGATAATTTGCACAGAAGTTTCACCAAAACGTATATGAGGGCCCTTTAATTTTAGCCATATATCTGCCCTCTGGTTCTGAGCCAGACTTACACCAATATAGTCGTCGATTTCACGTCTTAAACTATCAATATCTTTTAAATATGACGCCGCAAAAAGCTCAAACAAATTAATATCCTCATCCGCAAGCGTTTTCTTCAAGTCGGCCAAGGCAAGTTCGAGGTTTTCTAGGGTACCTTTGGCTTGCTTAAGTTCGGTATCATTGCTTATCATAATATAATCTCCAGAAACCCTTTTTCCTTATCTATATTTTCTCTAAGCCTACGGTATGTATTCGTAATATTTATATGGCGTAGTTCTCCATCCTTTCCGCCAAAAAAATGAATGTCAGGAAAACTGATTGGGAAAAACCGACCTCTCATGTTGTTTATACTACCTCTTAGTCGATCGAAAGCCGTTGGCTCATCTACAGAGTCCTTAAAAACCAAAAAAACGTCAATGTCACCAGGATAATTCTTTTTTGTTACAAATGAACCATTCACAATCAGCTTACTCCCGATGTTAAGAGGCAAGATTGAATCTATAAAGCCTCTTAACTCTTCACACAGTTTATGTCGCCTCTCACTATCCGGTATATTACCAAAACGATCCTCAACCTCGTTAAGGGTACATTGATGTTCTCCGGGAGGTAAGTAACCTTCCTCTGTTAGTTCTGGTATGGACATGTCATTTACGCCTAATCTGACATATCATGTACCCAAGAATTCCAATATGATTATTATGCATCTTGGAGTAATGCTTGTCAAGCTCTTGGGAGTTCACCTTCTTAATATCAACCAACCTCATAAAAAAACTATATCCTAAATATCTTTTTTGTCAACCCTTGTGCATAAGTTCGCCGATATCTTCTTACCCTTCTGTCACTCGCAGCGACACTCGCAATGACGTTGGCGTGTTACGGGTCCCCTCCCCTTATCACATCCGCTTGATAATCTCCCAATAACGAGTAAACTTATATAAATCAATTTCGCGGAGGAAAGCAACTTGAGCAACGATGCGTATGACAAGGAAAGCCTTAGAAACGAGCCTTTCTATATAACCACGCCCATTTACTACGTGAACGCGGAGCCGCACATAGGCCACACGTACACGACGGTGCTGGCTGACACGCTCGCGCGCTTCTGGCGCGCGTACGGCCGCGACGTTTACTTTCTGACGGGCACCGACGAGCACGGCGACAAGATCGTGCAGGCCGCCAGGAAGGAGGGCGTTGAGACCAAGGCGTACGTCGACCGCATCGCGGGGATTTTCAAGAGCACGTTCGAGGAGATTGGTTTCACCAACAACCGCTTCATCCGCACGACGGACGCCGATCACGAGAAGGTTGTCCAGGGGATTTTGAAGACGGTGTACGATAAGGGTGATATTTATTTCGGCGAGTACGGCGGCTACTACTGCGTGGGCTGCGAGCGGTTCTACACCGAGAAGGAGATGGTTGACGGCAAATGTCCCGATCATCAGAAGCCGCTCGAGTACATTTCGGAGCGCAACTACTTCTTCAAGATGAGCCGCTATCAGGACTGGTTGATCAAGTATATCGAGGAGCACCCCGACTTCATTGAGCCGGAGAGCCACCGCAACAAGGTACTCTCGTTTTTGAAGGACCCGCTGGGTGACCTCTGCATCTCGAGGCCGAAGTCGCGGCTGCCCTGGGGCATCACGCTGCCGTTCGACCCCGAGTACGTGACCTACGTGTGGTTCGACGCGCTCATCAACTATTTGACCGCCATAGGGTACCCGGACGGCGGGGATTTCAAAAAGTACTGGCCGCATGCGTACCACATCACGGCAAAGGATATATTGATTCCGCACGCGATATACTGGCCCACGATGCTCGCGTCGATGGGTGCGGGTCCGTACAAGGGGCTGCGCGTCCACGGCTACTGGCAGGTGGACGAGACAAAGATGTCGAAGTCCCTGGGCAACGTGGTAAGGCCGCTGGATATGAAGGAAAAGTACGGCTTCGAGCAGTTCAGGTACTTCTTGCTGAGGGAGATGAGCTTCGGACTTGACTCGACGTTCTCGGAGGAGCTGCTGGTCGAGAGGATAAATTCCGATCTGGCCAACGACCTCGGGAACCTCGTCGCGCGTGTGCTGGGGATGACGGAGAAGTATCAGGATGGCATCGTGCGCAAGGTCGAGGGCGAGAGCGGCAAACTCGCGGAGATAGCGGAGGACATTGCTGACGAGCTGCCCGGCCTGATGCTCGGGTTCGACTTCCGCAAGGCGATTTTAAAGATCTGGGAACTCGTGACCGCAGCCAACGCATTCGTTGAGGAACGGGCGCCGTGGTCGCTGGCAAAACAGGGGAAGAAGAACGAACTCGCGGGCGTGCTCTATGCGCTTTGTGAGAGCTTAAGGCTTCTGGCGGTGTTCTTTTCCGCATTCATGCCCGGGACTTCCGCGAGGCTTTTGGCGAAACTGGGGATACAGGGTGATAGCGGAACATACCATGAGAAGTCCAGGTGGGGGCTTCTTGCCGACGGGGTGAAGGTGGTAAAGGGCGAGGCGCTCTTTCCGAGGATTGAGACCCCGGACGGGCCTAAGGCGATGTAATCTTTTCTCTCTAACAAGGACTTTCTAAAAAATGCTGCACGTAAAGGATTTGCACGTAAGCTTCGGCTCGAATGAAGTGCTTAAGGGAATTTCCCTGGACGTCAACGCGGGCGAGGCCGTTGTACTGGCCGGAGCAAACGGCTCGGGCAAATCGACGCTCCTTGCATGCATCGCATCCAGACTCAAACCGGACTCGGGTTCCATAACGATAAGCGCGGATGCAGGAGTGGCCTTGCTCGAACAGGAGGTGTTGCTTGAGGACGTCACCGCTGCCGGCTTTCTCATGTCTTCGATACCCGCTCTCTCTGTCCTGTACAGGAGGCTTGCAGAGACGCCGTCCGGTTCCGGGGATTACTCGCAGGCGCTCGGTGCGTTCACGGACGCCGGCGGCTTTCGGACACTCGCCGATTTTACTCGAGCGGCCGGGGATTTGGGCTTCGTGGAGCGTGACCTGGAGCGTCCTCTCGCCACCTTCTCGCCCGGCGAGAGGCAGATGTTTTCCATCATCAGGCTGCACGCGAGTCCGGCAAGGCTCGTTCTCATGGACGAGCCCTTGAACCATCTCGATATCGCCATGCGGGTGCATGTAGAGGAGTTTGTGCTGCGAGAAAAGCGGAGGGGACGCGGATTCCTTATCGTCACTCATGACAGGGTCTTCGCAGACAGGGTCGCGGACCGGACGATATATATAAGGAGGGGGGAAGGTATCACCGTGAAGGGAGGATACTCCGAGATGGTGTCCCATCTCGAGCTCGACTTCGAGTCCAGACAGAAGCGGGCACACGTCATTGCGCGAAAAATCAAGACGCTCGAGGACGAGGTCAGGCGGCGCAAGGCGTGGGCCGACAGCAAGGAGCGTACAAAAACCGGAAGCGGCCCATGTGACAGGGGATTCATCTCGGCCCAGGCCGCACGGATGGCGAAAAGGGCGAAATCCGCTCAAAAAAGGGAGGAGAGACACATCGAGGAGTTGAAGGAAACGAAGCCTTTCGTCGAGAAGAGGATAACGCTTTCAATGGATTCATACCCCGTGGCGAACCGCATCGTGGCTAAAACATCCGGAATATCCAAAAGCTTCGACTGCAACCTCGTGTTCAGTGGAGTGGATTTGATGCTTTCGACGAGGGACAGGGTCGCGCTCATAGGTCCCAACGGCTCGGGCAAGACCACGCTCATTCGCTCGCTCGTGGGTGAGGAGGTCCCCGACAGGGGAAGCGTGCAGTTAAGCGAGCATGTGAGGGTATTCTACCTGCCGCAGGACATCGGAAAGTTCTTCAAACGCTCGATTCTGCTCGAGAACCTTCTGTGCGAAGGAGTAAGCGAGACAGCCGTTCGCGAACAGCTGGGCAGGGCGCTTTTGCGCGGCGATAAGCCCCTCGAGCAAGTGTCGGCACTGAGCCGCGGCGAACTCATGAGGGCGGCCGTGGTTCGGGCGGTCATTGAACGGGCTGAGTTTCTTTTTCTCGATGAACCGACCAATCATCTGGACATCGAGTCGTTATCCGTGCTCGACAGACTCGTGGAGGAGTTCCCGGGCGGCATGCTTTTTACGAGCCACGACCGCTACTTCATCGCCAGGCATTCCACTCAGGTTCTTTCCATACAGAATAAAACCCTCGTACCCATCACACTCGCATGAGCGAGCGCAGTTGACACAAAAAACGTGAAATACTATAATTAAACTCGATATGCAGCTTTCTGATCAGGACGTCAAACGCGGTCTCCGGATATCGGTCGTTGAGGGCTCCCTCGCTAACCTTCACGCCGTTCTGACGGGCGGCGTTTTTTTGACAGGGCTCGCCGTCTATCTCGGCGCAAGCGACATCGAGATAGGACTTCTTTCATCCATTCCCGCGTTCCTGACACCTGCAGGATTCATCGCCGCCATACTCGTATCCTGGATAGGCCATCGAAAAGGCATAACCGTTTTTTCGTCAGGCCTGGGGCGTGCGCTCTTCCTTGTCCCCGGGATTGTGGTCCTTCTGGGATACAAGATGAGGGTGGAGTCGCTGATACTGCTCGTCTCCTTCTACAACGCCCTGCTAGTGATTGCCGGAAACACCTGGACCTCGTGGATGGCCGACCTCGTGCCAATAACGAGACGCGGCCGCTACTTCGGCACGCGCAACACGATTCTCGGACTCGTGGGAATGGTGGCCTCCACTGCGGGGACTTATTTTCTGGACTTTATGAAGGCGAAGGGTCTCGAGGTGCAGGGCTTCGGCTGGGCGTTCCTTGCGGCAGGACTATTCTCCACCTGTGCGGCCGTTCTCCTGACCCAGCAGCCGCATATCAAGGTGATGCCCTATCCGATTCCTTTGGGACACATGTTTACCTCACCGTTCCGCAACGTCCGGTTCCGCCGCTTCATCCTTTTTGTCGCCTTCTGGTCTTTTGTAGCGCCGATTGCTGGGCCTTTCTATTTAGTCCACATGATCAAGAATCTTCACATGAGCTACTCGCTCATAAACGTCTATTCCATACTCGGTGGAATTTCAGGACTCCTCTTCCAGTGGCTGTGGGGAAAGGCCATAGACAGGCTTCACGCAAAGCCGGTGCTAGAGATAAACATCATAGGCGTCGGATTCATGCCCGCGCTCTGGCTCTTCGTGAGGCCGGATTTTCTATTGCCTATTTGGCTCGATTCGTTCTTTTCGGGAATTTTCTGGACGGGAGTGGGCGCGGCTTTCTTCAACCTGCTTCTGGGTCTCTCGTCCGAGACGCGGTCAAAGGAAAGCTACATCGCCGTTTACACGGCGACTACCGGGCTCCTCAACGCCTTGTCGACGTTCGTCGGCGGACTCGTGGCAAACGCGCTCGGAAAGTTCGAGTTCCATTTCCTTGGCCAGACCTTCGTCAACTACCATGTTCTTTTTCTCGGCGCGTCGGTGTTGAGGTTTTCTTCATTGATACTGTTCGCGTTCGTGGAACAGCCGGAGGCCGAGACGACACGCAACGCACTCGCGGCCATGGGAGACTACGCGCGAAGGAACGTGGAAAAAGGCAGTCAGTCGCTTCGAAAGGTCTTTGAATCTAAGAAGGATCAAAGCCGCTGAAATACCGGCGTCTTTCTTACACGAGATTTATTTCACCCCCCTCCCCCTGGAGAAGTGTTCTTGACGGCGCGGTCGGTTTCCGACCTTGTTACCGTCTGATCAGTACTGCTTTATGCGTTGAGCCGCCCGACGTTTCCTTGATGAAATATACGCCCGCTCTCTCTTTTGAGCCCCATGCGACGGTGCCCGAAGCCGCTGCTGTTTTGATTTCGTCGATTTTACGACCCGAGGCGTCGAAGACCATCGCGTGGAAACCGTCGGGACAGTTGGCGTATTTCAGGATGATGCCTGCAGGGGATGAGCTGAGCACCTCCTGTTCCGGCAGAAATGATGAGCTCTCACCGACTTCCGATATGTTTATCCAGCCGTCCTCATTGGCGTCTATCATGGAGAACATACTGTCTATGTCGCCCACGGAAACGTACCTGCCTGCGTCCGTCTGCTTCACGCAGCAGCTTAACGCGCTTGAATAATGTCGCTCCCATTCGATTTCGCCTGCGCTGTCCAGCTTCAATAAATTGAACCCCATTCCGGTAGCGATAAAGCCGCCATCGGCGGTCTTTGCTACCCAGTACGGGGTCGGGTCGGCAAAGTATAGACAGGCATAGTGTTCCCTTGTCCATTCGGGATTACCGGACGCATCCGTCCTGATGACGACAAGATTCTTGTCTACCTCAACTCCATGTTCACCTGATCCACCGCCAATGATAAACCCGCCGCTGTCGAGTTCCTGGATTGAGGTCCCCCAGTAATCGTAGTTAGTTGCCCCTAAGGAGTGTTCCCACAGCACATCTGCGTTCTGGTTGAGCTTGAGCCACCACAGCCGGCCGTTCTGCCCTGTAGCCGATGCGTCCCTGGTTCCGGTCACGACGTAGTTGCCGTCGGACGTGGAAGAGATAGAACAACCCTCGTCAAAATTCCCGGAACCATAGGTTTTGGTCCATACGGTGTCGCCTTCCTTATCATACCTGGCCAGAAGAAGATTGTGCTCTATATAGCTTTGTCCCACAACAAGATAACCGCCGTCAGGCGCAGCGGCCACAGAAAGCCCCACACCCTGGCAGTCGCTGTTGCTCCAAACAATATTGCCGGTATCGTCCATCATGAGCATCAAGACGTGAGGGCCGCCGGAGTCTGTATACTCAGGTATAGTGCCTGCTATAACAAGGCCGTTTGGAACCACGATGATGGACCTGCCTTCCCCCGGGATGCTTTCGTACACCCTTGACCACAAGGTGTCATATGGTGATTGTGCAAATGCGGCAATATCGACGACGAGAAGATTGAGGAATGGGGACTGTGGATTACGCACCGCCCCGGTACCGACGTAATGCGTGCCCCTGTCGCAAAAGGAAAACCCCGCCGAACGCGATGCACTTTCATAAAAAAACTCCCATCCTACAGGACATCCGTCCGTTGACATGGGGCTGACAAAAAAAGTAACGACACCAACCGAAAACACAAAGCGTTTCATAATCCCTCCGGTTTTTCAATTATAAAATGATATCCTCTTTAAGAAATTTGTCAATGCAAGTAGAGAACCTCTATTAAATACACCCTTACCTAACAACTTCTCCTGGCGCACTAACTTATTTGGCTTGACTTTCTATCAATTTTTCATTAGAATTAACGCTCCCCGCGACGGAAACGCCGGGAATAAAAGGAGATTTTAAATGAAGGATAAGATCCATCCAAAGTACGTAGAAGTGTTAGTTCACTGTGCTTGTGGAAACGAATACAAAACCTATTCGACCAGGGAAAAGATAAGGGTAGATATTTGCTCGCAGTGCCACCCGTTCTTCACCGGCAAGACAAAAATACTTGACACCGCCGGCCGTGTCGAGCGTTTCCGCACGCGCTTCGGCGAAACCAAGGGAACTAAGATACTCACTGCAAAAGAAAAAGAAGCCATCGAAGCCCAGGAAGCTGCCGCGAAGGCAGAGGCAAAAAAAGCAGCCAAGTCCAAAAGAAGCTCCAAGAAGTAAGGGATGAAGGAACTCATCTCCGAGCTTGACGAAAAGCTCCGCAAAATAAAGGAGTTTCTTTGACCCTGCCTCGCTAGAGGCAAAAAGGGAGGACTTGAGGGCTAAGTCTGCAGTCCCCGATTTCTGGCAAAACCAGCGCAAGGCCCGCGAAGTCATGTCGGAACTCGCTCGCGTGGAACGCATCCTTGAAACTGTCGAACGACTCGAGCGCGAGATCGCTGATTCGCGCGAGATTCTCGATATGTTCGAGGACGACCCCGGCACACGGAAGGAACTGGAAAATAATCTGGGCAAAGCTGAGAAGGAACTCGCAGAACTCGAGGTCTCGCTTGTCCTGTCCGATCCCAACGACACTAAAACGGCGATATTGACCATCCATCCCGGCGCAGGCGGCGTGGAGAGCTGCGACTGGGCCGAGATGCTCTATCGCATGTACATGCGATTCTTCGAACGCAAGGGCTTCAAGGCCAACGTGCTTGATCTCCAGGTAGGCGACGTTGCCGGCATCAAGGACGCAATCATCGAAGTCTCCGGCGATTACGCCTACGGCATACTTAAGGGAGAATCGGGCATCCACCGTCTGGTCAGAGTCTCCCCGTTCGACTCCGCCAAACGCCGGCACACATCCTTCGTAAGCGTGTTTGTCATGCCGGAGGTTGAGGACGTAGAGGTAACGATCAATCCCGACGATTTAAGGATAGATACCTTCCGCGCAGGCGGTCACGGCGGGCAAAACGTAAACAAACTCTCGACTGCGGTAAGGATAACCCACATACCTACAGGAATTGTGGTTCAGTGCCAGAACGAACGCTCCCAGCACCAGAACAAGGAAAATGCCATGAAGGTCCTGCGCTCAAGGCTTTACGCGCACGAGCAGGAAAAAATGGACAAGGAGCGCGAAAAGCTCGAAAACCAGAAAACCGACATCGCCTGGGGTCACCAGATTCGCTCGTACGTGCTTTTCCCCTATCAGATGATAAAGGATCACCGCACCGAACACGAACAGCACAACGTGGAAGCCGTGCTGGACGGTGACATAGAAGATTTCCTCAACGCCACCTTGCTCTGGCAAGCCCACCCGTAACACACTCACCTTCTTCCCTACCCCTTCCGAATGTGGAGTTTGCGCAGCAAACTCCTAAAGCTCGCATACAGCGAGATTAGTCATTTGCGAGGTTGCTCCCAGTAACCGAAGCAATCGCCTTATTTTATGAAGGTTTTCCCCTGATGCCCGAATCTGATCAACCGTTTAAGATTTAATTTCCCGTAACTTATGAAGCATATCCTCGTGATGGGTACCCTTCCAGTAAACCTTGCCGCAGGAAAGACAGCGGAAAAAAAATTCTTGCGTTTGCGAGATATAAAAGGGCACCCTGCCCTTCGCCTCATCCTTGCCGATCTCGTAAAGCTCGCTGTTACAAAGGATACAACGCGAGAACGGCTCCGCGTCCGTGAGGATCTTATGGGATTCCTCAAGTTGTTTCAGCTGTTCTTCGAGAATCTCGGATTCAACGTAGATAAGCGACTTATCTGTGAAGCCCTGTCTCCGGGTCAATAAAATCAAGCCTTCTCTCCTTGCCTTCTCTGTAAGTTGTTGAAAATCCGTATCCTTGGCGTATTCCGCATCCCAGCCCAAAATCCGCAGCCAGCGGCATAGTTTTCCCAGCATCGCGTCGGCAATGAACCTGTATCTCGTACCCATCGTATTATTGTAGCTTACGGGAGAGCAAAAGCAAGCACCTCGGCTTCGTGTCAGGGTCATTTTGGGGGCAAAAAAAAGCTGGACAAAAGATGGTCAGAAGATGGTCAAAAGATGGACATTTCGGGTAAAATCGGGTGATTTTTGGCAAAAAAAAGATGGTCAAAAGTGGGTCAGAAGTTGGTCAAATTACCCCAAAAGAACGCCGGAGACGTTCCTTTGGGGACCCCCTCATAGGTTCGGAAAATGATGTTGGGGTCTTCGGGGAAAAAATTTGCCGACTGAAAAATCGTGGCAAACTTCTAAAGCGTCCTGAAGGGCGGTAGGTTTTCTGGGAGAGATTTTGGGGACTTTTTGAGGGGGGAAAAAAGTCATTGCGAGTGTCGCTTCAAGCGACCGAAGCAATCGCCCAAATCGAGGCTCTATCCCTAAAAGGAATGAGATCGCTCGCTCCGTTCGCCCTTTTGACCCAGCAACCACATTTAGTATTCACGCCAACGAGTACTTACTGGCTCGGCGAAGTATCTGTTGGTTCTTGCTTCGCCTTCAAAGATGAATAACCATATTCTTTACTGATATACCACAGAATCCATTCTTCCAAAGTAAAAATAGCTCTCTTCCGTCTCAGCTTCATACCCTTCTCGAATTTTCTCAAGATTTTCCCTTCGGTTTTACTTTCCTCAAGCATTTTATAGACTACGCAATCTTTGATAGAACCGAATTGAGCTTCAGTTCTATACTTCATGATCATTCCAAAATACTCACCCATAGTAATAAGATTCATAGGTGTATTAACCAGAGAAACGAAAGGCCTGAGTAGTGCTATGGCATTATCTATCATGTTGTTTGTCCATACTATTAATTTTTGATCGAAATACTCTTTCACCCACAGTAACAAAGCAAGAATACTGACTACGGCACTTATTGTTCCCACAATTCCGAAAAACCATTGACTTACAGTACCTGGTGGGTTGGCTAAAAAAAGAATCACACCTGGTGAACAAGAAGTTGTAACGACTGTGACTAGAACTGCCCATTTGAGAGATGGTAATTTTCGCATTATTTCTCCTTAGTGGAAATCTTACTCCTCCCCCTCCTCATGTCAAGGTTATATCTTGACTTAAGGCGTAATAAATCCCCTTCGGGGTCCCCGCGAGCATGCGAAGCAGGCTTGTGGGGCTCAATCCCCCCTCCCCCCCTTGATAAGGGGGGGCCTCCTTTCACCCCAGACGTCTGCTCCGCATTCGCCCGGGGACCCCAGAGCAATACTATAAGGTACATTAACTTCATGAATTTGCCGCCTGAGGCGGCTTGCGGAACTCATGCCCCTCGGGGGAGCTACCTCACAATAACACCCCCACCCCACGCTCTTCCAGAGCGTAACCCTCACCCCGTCAAGGGGGAGGTATCAAAGGAGCATTTGCTCCTTTCGTTAGCCCTCCAGTGCTCCGCAAATAGATGGCTCTCTACGCTCGCCCTTCGGAGGCTTCGTACCGCCGGAGGCGGTTGAGGTCGCTGGAGCGACACTCGCAATGACTAATCTCTCCCGGGGAGAGCTTTCGAAGTTTGCTCTGCAAACTTCACTTTTGGATTTCTTGCCCCCCGGGGTCCCCAAAGAAACGCTTCGTAGAGATTCATTCGGATTAGAAGGTGAGGAAGGGAGTTGGTGTGTTACGGGCGGGTTGACGGGTGGACATTTTGCGGTACAATCGGATAATGGAAAGAATCTACTGCGGAAAACTGAACATGGACATGGTGGACGATGAGGTCCGCCTTTGCGGCTGGGTGCACCGGCTGCGCGACCTGGGCGGAATAACGTTCATGCATCTAAGGGACCGGTCAGGTCTGGTGCAGGTCATCTGCGACCCAAAGGAGGTCAAGGAGGTCGTCGACCTTCACGCGGAGGACGTTGTCGAGATAAGGGGCAAGGTGCGCGCGAGACCGCCCGAGCAGGTGGATACGAGGCTGGGTTCCGGTCACGTTGAGGTGGTCGCGGACGGGATCGAGATTCTGAACCGGGCCCAGAACCTTGCGTTCAGCGTCGAGCGCGAGGAGCTTCTGCCGGCCGAGGAGATGCGTCTCAAGTACAGGTACCTGGACCTGAGAAGGCCGTCAATGACGGCAAACATCGGCCTAAGGCACAGAATGATGCAACTTGGAAGAAACTACCTCTCGGAAAAGGGCTTCTGGGAGATAGAGACGCCCATTCTGGCCAAGTCCACCCCCGAGGGCGCAAGGGACTTTCTGGTGCCGTCGAGGACGATGAAGGGAACGTTCTACGCACTGCCCCAGTCGCCGCAGCTTTACAAGCAGATTTTGATGGCATCGGGCATGGACCGCTACTTCCAGTTCGCCAGGTGCTTGAGGGATGAGGACTTACGTGCAGACCGCCAGCCCGAACATACCCAGGTGGATATCGAATGTTCGTTCGCAGACGAGGCAACCATACAGAACCTTGTCGAAGGGCTGTTCCATCTCTGGGTGAAGGAGATGAAGGGTGAGTATCTGGAGATTCCGTTTCCCAGGATGACGTTTGCGGAGGCAATGGAACGCTTCGGCTCCGACAAGCCCGATTTGAGGAATCCCCTCGAGATAGTGACGGTCACCCAGCGGTTCACGGGTTCGGAGTTCAGGATATTTGCGAGCATAGTGGAACAGGGCGGAACGGTAAGGGCGTTGAGATTGAAAGGGCACCCGGGGCTTGCGGAGTGGTCGAGGAAGGACATAGACTCACTGGCCGATGAGGTTAAGCCCTTCGGCTTCCCGGGCGTTGCCTGGGCGCGCAGAACGGGCACCGAGCTTTCGGGAACTGTTTCCAAGTTCATGAATATCAACGAGTTGGCCGACGGAGAGTTGTATCTGGCGCTCGCCGGGACAGACATCGGGACCCTTAATCAGGCGATGGGTCGCCTGAGGAACGTCTGCGGGCAGAGGCTTGGGCTGGTTGATGAGAAGCGGATGAGTTTCGTATGGATTACGGATTTCCCACTGTTCGAGCGGGACGAGGAAACGGGCAAGATAGTGCCCGCCCACCACGTTTTCACCTCGCCGCAGGAGCAGGATATGGAGTATTTAGAAAAGGACCCCCTCAAGGTCAAGGGCAGGCTATTCGACCTGGTTTTGAACGGCACCGAGATGGGTTCAGGTTCGGTTCGCTGCCACAAGCGCGAGCTTCAGGAAAAGCTTTTGAAAATTGCGGGCATGGAGCCGAAGTATTTTGATTTCTTCTTGAGTGCGCTGGACTCGGGAGCGCCGCCGCATGCGGGAATCGGGATGGGGTTCGACCGCATCGTGACGCTCTTTGCAGGTCTCGAGAGCATCAGAGAAGTGATAGCGTTTCCCAAAACCACGTCCGGTCAGGGACTTATGGAGGGGCAGCCCGCCGGGGTTGCAGGTTTCCAGCTGGAAGAACTGGGAATAAAGATAGAAAAACAAAGGAAGAAAAAGGATGATTAAAAACGATCACACCTTTGTGATCATCCCGGACGGGACAAAAGAGCCCCGCCGCGTTTTCCTCTCCAAAAAGTTCTTGAACATAATCCTCTACGTCACACTAGTTCTTCTGGGCGCCGGATTCGTCCGCCTGTTCGTTTATGCAAAGGAACTCGTCGAGCTGCGCAGGGTAGCAGGTCCCATACTGGTCGAGAACCGCGACCTTCACCAGCGCAACAAGGCACTCATATCGCAGCGCAACGCCATCCAGTTTTCCAAAGACAGCATTTTGAACGAGATAGAGACCGAACGCGTGGCGCACGCCAAACGGTTGGCCGAGGTAACCGACGAACTTGAGAGACTTGAAAACTTCGTCACCGACCTCAAGATTCTTGCCGGCTACAAGCTGAGCAAGGAGGACGCCGAAAAGCTGAAAGGCCAAAACACCGGCCAGTCGGGCCAGGACGGACAGGGCGGCCCCGACATATCACCCGACGCGTATCTCGAAGGACTGACCACAAAACCGACGAAAGACACTCTAAAGTCGAGCATAGACAGCCAGGCCGAGTCGCTCGCCGACAGGCTCAGGGACAAGCGCGACGCTCTCAAGGATTTGAGGAACTTCCTCGAGCGCAAGGCGACGCTTCTGGAGGGACGACCAATAGGCTGGCCCATGGTCGGCGTTGTCACGTCGGAGTTCGGTCCCCGCAACGGCGAATTTCATCCCGGGTTCGACATAGCCAACGTCATCGGCACTCCCATCTTCGCGACAGGCGACGGAGTCGTTACCTTCCGGGGTTACGTCGGAACTTACGGCAACATGATCGAGGTCGATCACGGCAAGGGATTCACAACCCTTTACGCGCACCTTTCGCGCTATGCCATAGCACTCGGTGACAGGATCGAGCGCGGCGATTTGATCGGGTATTCGGGCAACACGGGCCGGACGACCGGGCCGCACCTTCACTACGAGGTGCACGTCAACGGCGTGCCCGTCAACCCCCGCCCCTACCTGGAAAAGACCGCCGAGTAGGGCGCTGCCCCCCCGGGGAAGTCTGCATGAAATCCGGCGAAGGATTCAAAAAAAGCATGGAGGCTAAAGTCTTTAACCAGTGGAGAATTCTTTCAAAAACTCTGGCGAAAAGTTGAGGTCTTAGTCAATGGTGATTGTTTCTGCATGTCTCCTGGGGGTTCGAACGAGATACGACGCAGGAAAACTGGCAATCCCGGAACGAGTACGCCGGCTCATTGAGGAGGGGGAGGGGGTGATCCCGGTCTGTCCCGAACAGCTGGGAGGTCTGCCTACCCCACGGGCTAAAAGCCAGGTGCGCTGGGCCGGGGATTCGCCCACCGTCGTGAACGATCGCGGCAAGGACGTTACTGTCGAGTTTTTGAAAGGCGCGGCCGAGGTTTTGAGGATAGCGGAGACCCTGGGGATAAGGAAGGCTATTTTCAAGTCGCGCTCGCCTTCGTGCGGTCTGGATGGGGTCACGACGAAACTATTAAAGGCGCAGGGAATCGAGATCGAGATTGTGGATGCGGAGAAGGAACATTCATAGGAGGTGTGAGATCTCTTCGAAAATCATACATTTAACATAGTATAGGCATTAATTGTCTTTGAATAATTAATTGCTTGTTGTTGAACGGAACCTATGGTATTCCTTTAAGGCTTGAATCACTTTCTGGTCTTTTGAGCGTGTATCTAGTATGTGAACTACTTCACTTGCCACTTTAACCCAGCCTAAAGCCGTTTTAGATTGTTCAGGATTTGGATTGCGAAGGAAATAATCCGCTTGTTTTCGTATTTCGTGAAGATTCTCAAGGTCTCCTTTTGCTTTCTTCATTGCACTATCACCACTACGATTAAGATATTCTCTAACTATTGGATGCTTTTCAGGTCCACCCATAATACGAATCTCCATACCTGCAAGAATTTCAATAGCCACATTATACGCTGCATAATATGCACGGCTAATAGCAGTCCGGCATCTCGCCGGTGACGGTTTGTTTGTTGCTTCCTGGGAGAGAGTATAGGCAAGAGAACAGAAATCCCTTGGGTCCATTCAGTATACCGTGCTTAAGTAATATTGAAAATCAAGCGTAATTTATCGGAATCCGATTCCTGGATATTTTTTGCCCACTTCCTAGTGCATGCGTGGTATTGGTCAACAATCTCGTCAACTTCACCTTGAACAGTAACATCAAAAACCACAACGATTTCACCTGTTTCCGGATCCGGGCTCAAGTGAATGTCTAGTTCCTTAATATGCAAGAAGCTGTCTTGGATGATCCCATGCACCTTATGGAGGGAATCAAGGAGTTTTTCATTTTCACAGAACCCCTTAACTTCAGATGATAAGGCATACCATGATCGGGTATCGGTAAAAATCAACGTTTCCTCATCGGAGTATTCTTGCTTTAAAGGATTGGGGAAGATATAGCTATCTTTATTGGTGGTTATAGTATTTTTTTCACCTACCCCCATCAGCAATATCAATGTTGGGTCTTGACTCTGATATTGTTTCTCTCTTACAAATGGCGCAGTCTCTGGAGACATTCTCACCTTCCTAGGTTGTTGTCGGTATTTTTACTACTGGAAGAACCCTTGAAGCAATTACTTCACCATCAATAATGGCCTCAACCGAGTAGTCTCCCGGTTGTTCGAACGGAATTCCTAACAAAACAAAATTTGCATTGATGTTAGGTGCCTTGCTTTGAGAGTCATAGGGGCCGCCGTTCTCAACAATTTGTCTTCCATTGGGATCCTTTATGGCTATTTTAATACTTGTGGGCGTCTTTTCAATGTCCGTTAACTCAAAGAACACATGCATGCGGCTGTGAATAATGGGAAAAACGTGGCTGACTATTTGCTGGAATAATCCAATCAAAGTCAATTTCTGAGTGTTCACGTCTTGAATAACCATTTCGCAGAAAAAAATTTCTCTGAACTTTATCTGAGGCTTCATACTTCCCATAAAGGATTATAAAATTATTCATGACGTTGTCAACTCAGGACTGATGCATTTACTCTGTGTAACCTAAGAAGACGCTTTGCAAACGGTTTGTTTCCGTTCTTATCTCTCGTGCCTGAGGACGTGTATCTCGGTAGCGGCAGGAAGGGTCGAGGAGGTAATTTCGATGAAAGTGGAGTCGGACTTGTGCACGTTGGTCTTACCCGCAATGAACGGCTCCACGCCGGTCACGGGAAAGTCGAGTGCCTCTGTCTTGAAGTGCATGGGAAGGACTATTGAAGGTTTGATGAGGTCTGAAAGCGCCGTCGCTTCCTTTGCGTCGATGGTGTAGTAGCCGCCGACCGGGATCATGAGCACGTCAATCCGGCCCAGTTCCGCGAGCTGCGCATCGGAAAGAACGTGTCCGAGGTCACCGAGGTGGCAAATGCGCAGTCCTTCGACTTCTATGACGAACACGACGTTTTGCCCGCGTTTTGAGCCCCCGGCCTCGTCGTGACAGGTATCGATGCCCTTAAGTGTGAATCCCCGCACCTCTGCGGCACCGCTCTCACGAATAACCACCCCCCCGGGTTCGGGAAGTGCTGCAACCCCGTCGTGATCGGGATGACCGTGGCTGACGGTGATGACGTCGGCCTTTGCTTCTATGGGCTTGTAGCGCAAAGTGCCGGCATAAGACCCGGAGTTATAGGGATCGGTTAAAAGTTTACGGCCATCCGACGTCTCTATGAGAAACGCCGAATGACCAAGCCAGTGTATCTTCATTTCGCCCCCCCTTGGAATTATTCGGCCGGAACTACAAGAACGCGCTTCTTGGTCTTGGAGACGTACTCGAATTTGACCACACCGTCGGCAAGGGCAAAAAGCGTGTCATCGGAAGCGCGGCCTACGTTGCGGCCCGGCTGAATCTTCGTTCCACGCTGGCGAATGATGATCTCGCCGGTCTTTACGACCTGGGAGGCGTAGCGCTTTACGCCTAATCTTCTTCCGGCGCTGTCGCGGTTGTTCTTCGCAACACCGCCGCCTTTCTTGTGAGCCATAAATTTCCTCCAAATTACATTATTTGCTTAGGACAGAAGAGAAGTTTACCTACGATTCAGGCAATGTCAAACCTGAAAAAAGTGGCGGCAAAGCATGCCGCCACTTTTTAAAAATGTCTAGATTGACTAATGTAAAACGACGAACTTGGTTCCGCAGGAGCATCCGGAGGAGCTGAGCCTGGCAAAGTAGCAACCTGCGGGAAGATGCTCCGGGCCCAAATCAATGTACCCTTTGGCATTAGTAAGTAGATTACTAACAACACGGCGCCCCGAAGCATCGAAAATATCGAGTTGCCCTTGAGATAAAGGTATAGCGTAGTTAACAAGAATGTCTTTATTGCTGACGACCCTGATCGACAGTGATGGGATATTGCTGGATGAGTTCTCGTCTATACCCGATCTCGAATACAACTCTCTTTTTTTGCCAAGTACCTTATATTCGATTGCAATATTGGAAGGAAGCCGCGGAACGTAGCAAAGATAATTAGCGTAACTTGTGTCGTATTTGGGGGAAATGATTGTGTCTATGAGTACAACACCATAAACATAGGTTTCGTAGGTTGCGTATCCCGATGTAACCTCCGATACCCCGACCCATGGATACGCATCACAAGGATTTTCATTCTTTATGCCCGGTGATAGTTTCAAGATACGCCCCCAGGTCCACGGAGGATCCACGTAAGGATGCTGTGCATCAAAAGTTACTGTTCCTGTCAGATGAGAAACATAGCAACTGTAGAGACCTGCTTTTATACTATGTATCTGTCCGGTCGGATAAACCTGTCCAGTAACATTTCGAGTAAAGGTTATGTTACACCAACTTCCGCCTATCGAACTCATATTTGATACACTTCCGCCACTGAGTTCATAAGGCTCTTGTAGGTGACTGAGAGCCTTATATGCATCTACGCAACCGTAGCCCGTCATTGGGTCCCATCCTGAATTACACCACTCGGGATGTTCTGTGTCATATGTAATGTCCCTTGCTGATGCCTCCATAATCCGTTTACAGTCTACGTCTTCAAGTTGATAGCCTCTTTCCAAAGCTTGTGAATAGATCAACGCACCAACACCTGCTGCACAAGGAGCAGCCATTGATGTTCCTGCTTTATATCCATAATAGTCTTCCGGTACCGTTGTGGACCAGATTTGGGTCGCGGGCAAACCTGAGCCTCCGGGTGCGACAAAAGATAGTTCAGGACCCCAAGAGGACCCACCGATACCGTCTACTCTTAAACCGGAAATGTCCATTGCTCCAACAGCACAGCAGATATCGTACTTTGCAAATATCGCCGGGATTGAAATATCCGAATAACCACAGTTACCATGGTTGCCTGCTGCGAAGAAAAGGGTTGCACCTGATGCAAACGCTTCAGCGCAAGCTTCAAAAAGATCTTCGAAATAGACTACGTCTGAAGGATCAGGCGGGTTAGTTTCATCCCAACCGAAACCGCCGGTAATAATATCTGCCCCGCTATACATTGCCCATTCTATAGCTTGCATGGAGCTAAGAACATTTTCTCCATTTTCGTCACCGATTTTTGCCGATATCAAGCTTACGGCCTCGCCATTCCAGCCGCCCGCCACACCAGCCATACCGTGACCGTTCCAGGGGCTATTCCCGTTATTCGTTGCAGCTGCGGCGATGCCGGTCACATGGGATCCGTGCCCTGCATAATCGCCTGTTGTGATATCTTGAGTTCCATACGGACCGTCCCAAAGGTATTTGTTTGTGGGGTTGTCAAAAATCCGGCCATAGAACTCTGTTCCGATTGCATTGTAATGCTGCGGCGCTAAACCTGCATCAACAACAGCCAGCGTTACGTTATGATTACCCGTTTGGATATCCCAAGCCTCCGGGGCATTTATATCACAAAGGGGAGATGTTGTGTTGTTTAAGCCCCATTGTAAGCTGAAATCGGGATCGTTTGGCGTACTTAAGAAAACGCCTATAAAGTTGGGGCCTGCATAGATAACACCAGGCAACTTCATAAATTCATCCGCAACCTTTCTCATATCAAGATCTTTGTCCATCTCTAAGGAATAAACACTGGACAGATGACTCGTAACATCGCAGTATTTATAGACCCGTTCGACTGTCTGCGTTTTAAAATGCTGCAACGCTGAAGCAATGCCCGAATTGTTTATCGTTACTTGCGAGATAGGTACTTTATTAGTACCGGAAGTTTCAATCAGGCCAGGTTGAAACTTGATTATCAGTTGACCGGGTACATACTTGGCTTTTGTTGTTCCTGCAAGAAGTAAACTGGAAGTCAACATAATTGCAGAAATTATTATAGCCATCATAGTTTGTTTGTTGGGTTTCACTGTTTCCTCCATTCTTTCGTTTTCTACCCACTCAATACTACACCTCCTACGCTTTCTCTTTCAATGTATTATTCGCCATGACCTCCTTTTAATTTTCATAATATAATATATCTTTTTTGAACTCTGTGTCAAGCCCCACACCCTCTCTGTGTCAAAAAGAAAAATGTTCGATGCTACTGAAGACCCATATTACCAGGCTTCCGAATCCCTGACCTTTGGAGCGGGGCCGACGACCTTTTCGAACTTTGCGACCCATGCCTTCTCGCGCAGGGGGGCAAAATCCGGATCATCCCAGGCATGGGCGACGTCGAAGTCTATGCCCCTGGCGCCCTTTGCCTTGCGAAGGGATTCCAGAGCCTCCTCGTAGCGTCCGAGACGGGCGAGAGCGCAGGCCATGTTGTAATGACCGTCGGAGTCGGTGGAGAGTTCGATGACGCTTTCGGCGTCCTTTATTGCGGCCTCAAAAAGGCTTTTGGAGTACTGGGGACGCAGAGCGGCACCCATGTCTATGAGTGCTGCCGCCCGCTTGTCGCGGATGACGGGTATGTTGGGTTTTATATCCACCGCCTTGTCCAGTGCCTTTATTGCCTCTATGTAGCGACCCATTGCGCGGTAGGTTAGGCCGAGATCGTAATAGGCACGTGCAAAGTCGGGCTTCATCTTGATGGCTTTCTTGAACGCGCCGACCGCCTCCTCAAAGCGCCCGAGCTTTGCCAGAATCACTCCCCGGTTGTGATACGCGGTCGCATCGTCGGGGGTTTCGCGTATCACATCTTCAGCCGCCGCCAAGGCCTCCTCGTATCGTCTCTTGTGATCATCATCCACGATTGGTAACTCCTTTGTGAATTTTATTGGATTTTTCAGGACGTCTGAATGTAATTATAGCTGCCGGACGCGGCGCGTCAACCTTTTCTTTATTTCTACTTCTTCATTCGATAGAGAGGAGTCCCCAGGCGAAACAAGGTATTCGCCCGGGGCAAAAGGCCCGGGTACCCAAAAAGTTACCTTGCAGCTTTTTGGGGTGACACTCTTGACTAATTAACGATTCGGCATATTATATTTATTAAGTAAACAACCAAAGGAGGACCCTAAATGAAGAAAGTCCTGTTTTTAATGGCTCTTGCCATACCTGTAGCCTTCCTTGTGGCTGCAGAGCTCCCTGTAGACCACCTTTATACAACAACGACAACCGCGAACTCCACCCTGGCAATGCCCGACGAGTGGGATCTCGTTCTCGACGAAGCAGTGCCCACAGGTTTCGGTTTCAAGATGTCCGCTGGCGACCGCATGGGTGTCAAATTTACCCCGCCGAACTACCCGTTCACGATCAATGAAGCCGCCTATGCCCCAACGGGCTGGGGCGACGATCCCGACAACTGGAACGCCTCGTGCAAGCTTGTATTCTTCGCCGGTGGTGACACACCGGGCTCCACACTCGGATCAAAGGATGCCGCCGCAACCGAGCAGGGCAACTGGAACTGGTTCAGCGTTACGAGCCTCAATATGGTCATAAACTCGGGCAGCTTCTTCTTTGCCGTTGAGAACAAGGTAGATGACAACCCCGGTCTGCTTCTGGACGGCGGAGCCCCGCTTCACCACGCATCGTGGATGTATACAATCTTCCAGGGCGAGACACAGCGCAAGTGGGCGGCCTATGACAGCATAGACGCCGGTCTCACCAAGGCCCTCGGCGACACCGTTGACCTCATGCTCCGCATCAGGGGCGAGGCTGCCGGCATCGGCGAGGTAGAGCTAAAGCCCGACGTCGTGAGAATTGCACCCTCGGCGACCATACTCGCTTCGAACGGAACCGTCAATTACTACCTGCCTTCCGCCGGAATGGCCGACATAAGCCTGTGGGACGCATCCGGTCGTCTTGTAAGAACCCTTTATTCGGGTAACGCGGCCGCAGGCGAGCATTCCATTTCGTGGAACGCGCAAGGACTCGCAGGCGGAGCCTACTTTATACGCCTCAAGACGGCGACAGACGTCAAGGTAACAAAAATAGTTCTCGCCGACTGAAAAAGTTTTTAAGAGAAAAAAGCGGGCCCTGCGCCCGCTTTTTTTCTTGATTCCGGTAAGTGTTGACAAATAACGTTTGACGCATATCCTTAATCGGTTATGCAGGTTTTTCTGAGGAAAGCATTATTATTCAAACTGACTCCCTTTTTGGAGACGCGCTTAAGTACGGAGAACAACGCATGAGCGAGATGGAAAAAAATGGTATTGTCGAGGCGGGCGATTCGGATTATCGCGAATATGTAAAAAGACTGCTGATGTCCATAGCCCCGGTGATAGAAAAGGTCTCTCTCGGCGAGTTCGACCGCACGATAAACATCCCGGAAGGCACGCATGACGAGTTCACGGAATTGCTCGTCGCCCTTAACATGATGATCGAAGACCTCAAATTCATGTTCCAGGAGAACAAGGATAAAACCGAGGAGCTCGAGCGGCGCCTGACGGAGCTCTCGGCATTTAATGAGGTGGGCCGTGCACTAAGCTCTACCTTGAAACTCGAGGAGCAGCTGAGAATAATCTACGAACAGACACGGCGCGTCATGCCTGCAGATCATTTTTACGTGGCGCTTTACAGGCCCGCCGACGAGGAGGGGGAGGCCGAGCTCGACTTCGTTTTCTATATCCAGGACGGCATCAAGTCGCCTTCAAGAACACGTCCTTTTGGCAAAGGGATGACGGAGTACGTGATAAATACAAAAGGACCCCTGCTTATAAAGAAGAACCTGACGGAATTCATCAGGGAAAAAGATATAGCGACGATCATCCGGGGGACCCCTGCCAAATCCTGGCTGGGCATCCCGTTGATTGTGAGGAACGAGCCCATAGGCGTTATGGCTGCGCAAAGTGTTGATAAGGAAGAGGCGTACGACGAGGGACACATGAATTTCATGATCTCGCTGGCCAGCCAGGCATCAGGTGCGATCGACAATGCACGAACCTACCGCGAACTGGAGAACCGTCTTACCGAGCTTTCCGTTTTGAACGAAATAAGCCGCGCGATAGCCTCTACGCTGGACATAGAGGAGCTTTACGCCGTCATAAACGAACAAATCTCCAGGCTCATAACAGCGAAAAATTTTTACATCGCTCTGTACGATCATCAGCGCGACGAGGTAAACTTCCCATACGTAATAGACGCAGGCAACCGAATCCCACCCGATTCCATAGAGTGGCAGACGCGCCGGGCAGGACATGGAATGACGGAGTACGTTATAAAGACTTCCAAACCTCAAATAGTGCAGGGCGACAGCCAGGTGCAATTGGCCAAGAAGGGCGTAAATCACATAGGCAGAACATCGCACTCCTGGATAGGCGCCCCCATGATTGCCCGCAACGAGGTTATCGGTGTCGTTGCGGTTCAGTCTTTTGATCCGGAGACAATATACAACTCAAACCACCTGCGGATACTGCAGCTAATTGCAAATCAGGCTGCCCCGGCCGTTGAGAACGCACGAGCCTACGGACTGCTCGAACGCAGGGTCCTGGAACGTACAGGGGAGCTAGCAAAATCCAACGAAGCGCTCGAGGATTTCGTATATACCGTAAGTCACGATCTGAAAGCCCCCCTGAGGGCGATTCTGGGGTTCAGCCAGTTTCTGGAAGAGGATTACGGCCCGCAGCTTCCCGATGAGGGAAAGATGTATGTCACAAGAATGTCTCAGAGCGCAAAAAGGATGGAGAAGCTGATAAACGATTTACTCGAGTTGTCGCGTGTCGGAAGAATCAAGAATCCTTACGAGGAAACGAACATAGACGAGTTGATAACCGAGATAGTCACCACGCTCGCGCCGGGGTCGAAGGTCGAAATGCGCATTGAAGGTCCAATGCCGCTGATAGTTTGCGACAGGGTAAGGATAGGCCAGGTGTTTGCTAATCTCATTACCAATGCGATCAAGTATAACGACAAAGAGAAAACGGAAATTGCCATAGGCTACGTGGATAACCCCGAAGAAGTGGAATTCTTTGTTGCGGACAACGGTCCGGGAATAGAGGAACGCCATTTTGAACGGATATTCAAGATATTCCAGCGCCTCTCGAACGACGATACCGGAACAGGAATAGGACTTGCCCTTGTCAAGAAAATCGTTGAGGATCACAAAGGCAAGGTATGGGTCGAATCCAAGGTTGGCCAGGGTACGACTTTCCGTTTCACTCTTTCAAAAAGCCTTGTGGCGAACAAGGAGGCCTGATGCAATCCGGTGAAGGAATCCCAATCCTCCTGGTTGAAGACGACGAGAACGACATCCTCATAACCAAGAGGGCGTTCGAAAGATACAACTTCAAGAACGAGCTTTACGTCGTCCGCGACGGCGAGGAGGCCCTGGACTACATATACCGCCGCGGCGACTACCAGGACGAACCGGTGCCTACCCCCGGTCTCATACTTCTGGATATCAACATGCCGAGGATGAACGGAATAGAGGTTCTCAGGCATCTCAAGAATGATCCCGAGAAAAAAAGGATCCCGGTAGTCATGCTCACCACGTCGCGCCGCGAACAGGACAAGATTGAAAGCTACAATCTTGGTGTCAACTCCTACATAGTAAAACCCGTCGATTTCAATAAATTCATTGACGCCGTGACGACAATAAACCTCTACTGGAGTCTAAACCAGCTTCCTGGTTAAAGAAGTTCAAGTGGCTGCCCCATGGACGCAAAGAAAAGAGTCAAAACCTAAAGGGACGAATAAAAGGGTACTCGAGCACAAGGCAGCCCAAAAGCCGCACACGCCAAAGAACTCCACGAAAAGCAAATCCACAAAAACAGGGGGAAACCCGAGCAAGGCCGGATTAAAATTCGAGAGCCTGCTTGAAATCATAGCTTCGGGAGGCGATTATCAGCGATTCGAATTGACCGCTCTTGCCGAAAACGAAAACTCGATAAAAAGAATATTGGAGGCCTTCCGCAGGCGCGAAACGAGGATCAAGGAAGAAGAAGAATCCAGAACAAGCAGGCTTGAAGACCTTAAAAGAAATTCCGAGCTTCTTTGCGAGCTTTGCGGGCACATCAACAACACTGTCTCATTAAAGATTCTCATTGAGCGCTTTGCGAGAACTATATCCAGGAATCCTTATATTAACGCCGGGGTTTTATACCTTTTAAATTCTGACGGTGATTCCTTCAGCCCGGAGCAAACGTTCGGCAAACAAAAAAAGGCCCTCAAGAACCAGATTCCGCTTTCTGCCACTGACAAAACCGCAAGGAAGATTTTATCTCAGGACGATTTTGTGAAAACCAACCTCCTGGCCGGACCGGAAACCTGGGCGAAGAATTCATATAAGGAAATTGCCCTGCCCTTGAAAACGACGGAAGCAAAACTCGGGATTCTAGTGGCAATAATCAATGAAGGTGACGAAAATACAATTGCCTTCCTCAAATCGGCCTCGAGCGAATTGGCTGTAGGGATAAAAAGAAAAAAGATCGACGAGGGGTTAAAGCTGAACCACGAGGAGCTTATAAAAAGGGAAGCCCTTTACAGCACGCTTGTGAACACGACAGAGGAAGCGATTATACTTTCTGACGCAAAGGAAAAAATCCTGTACGCGAACCCTGCGGCATCAAGACTTTTAGGCTATTCCAAGGAAGAGTTGGAATCGCTTTATTCCTACGACCTCATTACCAAAGGCGAAAGGGAAGTGCTGAAAACAGAAAACACCCTGCGTGTTAAAGGTAAGGCGTCCCGTTACGAGTTGATATTAAGAAATAAGAATGGAAACCCGCGCAATATGCTCATCACGGCGTCGCCGGTGTTCGATTCCAAAGGGGAATTCTACGCCTCGCTTGCGGCAATAACCGACATCACCGACATCAAACAAGCCCAGGCAAAACTCAAGGAGAGCGAAGAGAAACGGCGCATTCTCATGGACAGCATCCGTTCGCCGGTGCTGGCGCTTAAAGAAGACATGACAATCCTTTACTGTAACGAGTCTTTCCTGGAATTTTCAGCTAAAAGCCTCGAGGATCTTGAAGGAAAGAGTCTATTGAAAGTCTTCCCCCAGTTCAAGCGAACCGGATTTTACCCGGTCATCAAGGATGTTTTAAAAACAGGCAAAACACGTGAATCAGACGGTCAGTTAAACGATCGTTACCTTCATGCTCGCGTGTACAGAACTCCATGGGGAATCGTATCCATCGTAGAAGATATAACGGAAAAGAAATTGAAGGACGAAGCCTTGAGGGAAAGAGAAGAGCTTTACAGAACGCTGGTTGATACGGCTCGCGAAGGAATCATCCTCACCGATCTCGAAGAAAAGATGCTCTATGTGAATCCGATGGCCGCCGAGATGATCGGGCACGCACCTTCGGATCTCATCGGCCGTTCAGTACTCGATTTTATTACGCAGGATCAAAGGAAAACCATTGTCGAACAGACTAACAGGAGAACAAAGGGCGAGACCTCCCGCTACGAGACGACATTGATAAACAAGGGGGGCCCTCCCCGCAAGGTTCTCATCACCGGCGCCCCGATCATGGACTCTGATAAGAAAGTCTCTTCGACCATGGCCATAATCACCGATATCACTGAGATTTCGGCCATTAATGAAATCACCCAGGCGATAATTTCAACCTTCGACGTAAAGCAAATCTACGGAGTAATTCACGATCAAATGAGGCGCCTCATTAACGCCAACAATTTCTACATCGCCCTTTACGACGAGGAAACCGACGAGATCAGCTTTCCTTATGCGTTTCAGGACGGGGCACTGCAGAACTGGGCACCTCGGCGGGGCGGCAAGGGAATGACCGAATACGTAATCCATACTGCCCAGCCTCAACTCTTTAAAGGCACGACCGAAAATGAAGCATCCAAGAGAGGGATCGAACATATAGGCAAATCGTCACTCTCCTGGCTTGGAGTCCCGATGGTCGTTCACGGCCATGTTGTAGGAGTGATGACTGTTCAGTCGTTTGATCCGAAAGTAGTATACACGGAAAAACACACAAGCCTCATGCAGACCGTCGCCGCGCATGCCGCCCAGGCCGTGGAAAATGCACGCGCATACTCCGAACTCGAACGCAAACTGACGGAACTCTCCGTTTTCAACGAAATAGGCCGCGCACTCGCATCCACGCTTCAGTTAGACGAACTGATGGATGTACTTTTCAAGCAAGCATCAAGGATCATGGACACCGAAAGCTTCTATATGGCTCTTTACGACGAAAAGACGAATATAGTGGAATTCCCGATCTTTATCGTCGACAGGGGAAAGCACATAAAAGTGCAGCCAAAGAAGTTCGGCAACGGTTTGACGGAATACGTGATAACCACGAGACAACCCTTGTTCATAAAAGAAGACGTCGTCGAGAACTCGAAAAAGCTGGGAATTGACATGTATGTCATTGAAAAGGACATGCCCCAGTGCTGGCTGGGTGTGCCCATGATCTCCCACAACAAGATCCTCGGCGTCATGGCCGTTCAAAGCACAAAAAGGGCAAACGCTTATGACGAAAACAACAAGCGCTTGCTTGAAGCAATAGCGAATCAGGCGGCAGGGGCCGTTGCCAACGCCCAGGCCTATTCGGAACTCGAGAACAAACTGACGGAGCTTTCCGTTTTCAAGGAAATCGGTCAGGCTCTCGGATCAACGCTGCGCCTTAACGAATTGCTTGAAGTCATCTATGCGCAGGTAACGCGCATCATGGAGAGCGACAGTTTTTATATATCCCTCTACGACGAGGGAGAAAACACCCTGAGGTTCCCCTTTTACATGGTTGAAGGAAAAAGAAAGGAAATAGCACCTCGTCCTTTCGGTAAAGGGCTGACCGAATACGTGATGGAGCTGCGTAAACCCGTCATATTCGGCGAAAACATGACCTCGAAAGAAGCCGAATTGGGAATCGCCGCAGTCAAGCACGGCAGGGACGACAACCCGCTATCCTGGTTCGGAGTGCCGATGATTTCTCACGATAAAGTCATCGGAGTTATCGGCATGCAGAGCAAAAAGCCGAACATCTACACCGAAGATCACAAGCGGATTTTGACGTCTATCGCAAACCAGGCCGCTCAAGCCGTCGAGAATGCCAGGGCTTATCTGGAGCTTGAAAATCGCCTCACGGAGCGTTCGGTGATGAATGAAATTTCAAGGGCCGTCGGCTCCACTCTCAAGTTCGATGAGCTTATAGAAGTTCTCTACAAACAGATTCGCCGGATTATGCAAACAGACAGCTTCTTCCTCGCTCTCCACAATTCCGGGAACCAGACTATAGAATTTCCATTCTTCATCGAAAAGGGGATGCCCCTTGATGTTCCCTCAAGACCTTTTGGAAGTGGTTTGACCGAGTACGTTATAAAAACGGGGACCCCCCTTCTTCTCAGAAAGGAAAATTTCGACGCCGAATGCAAACGCCTTGGAATCAAGATGGTTCTTCACGGAAACCCGCCGCTTTCCTGGCTGGGTGTTCCCATGATCTCGCAAAACAAGGTCCTGGGGGTATTGGCCGTCCAGAGCGTCGATAACGAATACTCGTATGACGAAAATCATAAACATTTGCTCTCTTCGATAGCCAATCAGGCCGCGGGTGCCGTGGACAACGCCAAAACTTATGAGGCTCTTGAGCACAGATTGACCGAGTTATCGGCTCTCAACGAAATCGGAAGGGCGCTGGGGTCCACCCTTAATATAGATAAGCTTATGAACGTGATCCACACTCAAACGAGCCGCATCATGGACAGTCAAAATCTATTCATCGCGCTTTATGATGAAACCTCGAAAGTTATCGAATTCCCGTTCTTCATGGAAAACGGGCAAAAAATCAGAATGCCCTCAAGAAAACTCGGCGACGGGCTTACCGATTACGTGATCAAGACAAGCAATTCCCTGCTCATTAATGAAGACGTGGTCGAAGAAACGAAGAATATGGGAATTGATATGATTGTTAAGGGAAAGTCACCAAAGTGCTGGCTGGGTGTTCCCATGATATCGCAAGACAGAGTAACAGGCGTCATGTCGGTTCAGAATACGGACAAAGCGAGGATGTACGATGAAAACCACAAGCGCTTACTCGAATCCATAGCCAATCTGGCGGCAGGCGCGGTGGCAAATGCAAAGGCTTACGCGACTCTCGAAAGAAACCTGACGGAACTTTCCGTGTTCAACGAAATCGGGAGAACCCTGGCTTCGACCATACAACTCGACGAGCTTCTTAAAGTCACTTATACACAGATAACGAGAATCATGGAAGGTGAAGCGTTTTACATTGCTCTCTACGACGAGAACACCGGCATGATTGAGTTTCCTATATGGATCGAGAACGGGGAATTCAGAAAAGTCCCCCCGCGTAAATTCGGCAAAGGGATGACCGAGTACGTCATAAGCAATCGCAGGTCTTTACTGTTCGGCGAAAACATGGAAGAGGAGGAGAAGAATCTGGGAATCGAAAGCTACAAATTCGGAGATCAATCTTACTCCTGGCTCGGCGCACCCATGATCTCGCAGGACAAGGTCCTCGGGATAATTGCAATTCAAAGCACCAAGAAATCTATTTACGACGAGGGGCATAAAAGACTGCTCGAGTCTATCGCCAACCAGGCAGCGGGCGCAGTTGCCAACGCAAGGGCATATGCCATGGTAGAACGCAGGGGTGATGAGCTCAGGGCACTTCTTAAGACGAGCACTGATCTCTCCTCAACACTCGACGAAGTGGAGGTTGGACATATCATCGCCGAACGAGCGACCGATTTGATACCTTCCGACGGCTGTACTTTCTATCGCTTTGACAAGAACGCGAACAAGCTTATTCCGCTGGCTTCAAACGTAATCGAAGAATACGAACAAAGAATGTCTTTTTCAATACCGCTCGGCGAGGGTGTGACAGGAAGATCGGCTCAAGAACGCCAATCCATACTGGCCAACAACGTTCACAAGGACCCGAACGCCCCGCGCTTGCCCGGCACAAAGGAACTCCCTACATGCATACTCGCGGCGCCGCTCGTAGCCAGGGGAGAACTCTTAGGCGCAATGACCCTTTTGAGACTTTCCGAGAACGAATTCAGCGAACACGATCTGCAGCTATTTACCCTTTTTGCAAGACAAGCGGCTGATGCCTTCGCCAACAGCTTATTCATCGGCGAACTGAAGCTTCTCAATGACGATATGGAGCGCCGCAACGCCGAAAGACAGGTGCTTCTTGAAATAAGCGCCGCAGTCTCGGCCTCGCTGGATGAAAAGGAAGTCGCTCTCCTGATCTCGGAGAAGGCGTCGGACTTTCTGAAAGCCGACGGCTGCACTTATTACCAGTATGACGAGGAGGCTGGGGAGCTTGTTCCTCAAACGACGACCATGAATGAAGGCCAGCGACAAATACTCTCTCAACGGTTGAAACTCAACGAAGGAATCACCGGGCGGGCAGCCGCGGAGAGAAAAGCACTTATGGCGAACAATGTGCATCTGGACCCTGAAGCGTGGAGAATTCCAAACACGAAAGAACTTCCCACAAACCTTCTTTCGATTCCCCTGACGACGCGTGGAGAACTTCTCGGTGTAATGACTCTCACTCGCTTCGGGAAGGAAACCTTCACGCAGCACGACCTGGAACTTTTCAATCTCTTCGCAAGACAGGTCACCGATGCAATAGCCAACAGCCGCCTGTTCGGAAAACTCCGGCAGCTCAACAAAGATCTGCAGAACCGCTCGGACGAACTGTCTGCACTCTTTAACACGAGCACCGAACTCTCCTCCGTTCTTGACGACGAGGAGGCGGGGAATCTAATTGCAGCAAGAGCGATGGACCTGGTTCCTGCCGATGGATGTACCTTTTATACATACGACCCGAAGGTTGAGCTTTTGGTGCCGGTTACAACTACGCTCGTCGAGGAATACGAGCAGAGGATGTCATACAAAGTACCGCTGGGCGAGGGAACAACCGGTAAAGCTGCCCTTGAACGCAGACCGATTATGGCGAACAATATACACCTGGACCCTGAAGCCTCGAGGGTTCCGGGTACCGAGGAGCTCCCGACTTGTCTCCTTGCAACACCGCTCGTAGCGAGAGGCGAGCTTGTCGGTGCAATGACCTTGATTCGCCTTTCGGATAAAGGTTTCGAGGAACACGATCTTCAGCTTTTCACGCTGTTCGGAAGGCAGGCCGCAGAAGTTTTCACAAACAGCAGGCTTTTCGGCCAGTTGAGGGAACTCAACGAAAATCTCGAAAAAATCGTTACCGAACGCACCGGCGAACTGGAAAATGCCAGGCGTGACCTTGAAGCCGTTCACGAGGAGTACACAAAGAGGGTACGCACAAGACTCGCGACTATAGCACCTATAATGGAAAAGATTTCCATAGGTGATTTCAGCGAAAATATCCCCCTCCCGGAGATGGAAGACGAGTTTACGGAGCTTTTCGTCGGTCTCAATTTGATGATAGACGATTTAAGATTCATGTTTGAAGAAAACCGCAGGCGCAGCGAGGAGACTCGCAGGCGCAGCGAAGAGCTTTCTACTCTTCTGGATACCAGTACCGCCATCTCATCTTCTCTCTACGAAGACGAGGTTTCACAGCTTGTCGCCGAGAGGGCAATCTCGCTCATCAAGGCTGACAGATGCAACGTTTACCGATTTGACCCTGAAACAAACGAACTGGTACCTCAAACCACAACCGAGATTGAGCAGCGCACGCAGATAATGGATTTCAGGGTTCCGCTCGGCTTCGGAGTGGTCGGTAAAGCCGCTTCCGAAAGAACACCCCAACTCGCCAACAACGTTCACAAGGACCCGGCGGCTCCGCGCATACCGGGTACTAAAGAGAGACCTACGTGCATCATGGCTGCCCCCCTCATCGTACAAAGGGAACTTCTGGGTGTCATGGCTCTGTCGAGACTCAGCGAGGAATCGTTTTCCGAGCACGACATGGAACTATTCCTTTTGTTCTCCCGCCAAGTCGCAGAAACCACGGCAAACGCGAGATTGTTCGGCAAGCTCAAGGACCTTAACGAAAATCTTGAAATAAAAGTGAATCTGCGCACGAAAGAGCTTGAGGAATCTAACAGAAAAACCGCAGCGTTCGCGAGGGAGCTTGAAGAAGTCATTTACGTGACGAGCCATGATCTCAAGACCCCTCTGCGTGCCATATCGGGATTCAGTCAATTCCTGTATGAAGACTATAAGGACAAGATAGGACCCGAAGGCAGGCTTTACCTCACAAGACTTATTGATGCCGCTAAAAGAATGGAAAGACTGCTGGATGATCTTTTGAACATATCCGCCATCACCCGTAAGGAGAGGGTGTTCGAGAACATTCCGGCAGGTGACCTAATTAAGGAAACGATAAAGATAATAAATCCGGATGAGGATTCTGAAATTATATACGATCCTGATTCGCTTCCTGAAGTATACTGCGACAGAACCAAGCTAGTGGAGGTTTTTTACAATCTTATCTCCAACGGATTGAAATTCAACGACAAACCGCGAAAGAAAGTATCCATAAGTGCAAAGGACACGGATGGTTTTTACGAATTTATAGTAGAAGATAACGGAATAGGTATCGAAAAGCGTCATTACGAGAGGATATTCAAAATATTTCAACGGTTGCACCTGCGCGAGGAGTACGAGGGAACAGGCGTTGGATTGTCAATGGTTAAAAGGGTATTGGAGGAACATAACGGCAGGATATGGGTTGAATCCCAGGTAGGAGTGGGTACAATATTCCACTTCACTCTGCCTCATCACAAAGAAGATGATTTAGGCGAAACAGAAAATCTCGAAAGGAGCCCGTGATGCCTGAAAGAAGACCAATAGATATACTGCTGGTGGAGGATGACGAAAATGACATCTTGATAACCAAACGAGCCTTCACCAAGCACAATCTCTCAAACCGTCTATTCGTGGTCAGAGACGGTGAAGAGGCTGTAGACTTCATATATCACAAGGGGCAGTTCTCGGACCAGGAAGCTGCACCCAGGCCCGGAGTAATACTCCTGGATATAAACATGCCGAAGATGAACGGCATCGAAGTACTTCGCAAGCTTAAAAGCGATCCCGAATACAAAACCATTCCCATCGTTATGCTTACAACATCCAAGCGCGATCAGGACAAGATAGAAAGCTACAACCTCGGCGTGAATTCCTACATAATAAAGCCGGTGGACTTCAACAAGTTCGTAGATGCCATTGCCACTATAAATCTATACTGGGAACTTAATGAACTCCCCTAAAGGTGTTGTCGGCGGCCCGGCAGCTCAAGTTAAGGTCCTTTTAGTCGAGGACAACGAATATGACGAAACCGCATTCAGACGGATGGTCAAGCAAAGGGACCTGAACTACACTATCGTATCGGCAGCAACCGGTTCGGAAGGCCTATCCGCACTGGAGCAGGACAAGTTCGATATAATTCTCCTGGATTTCCTGCTCATCGATATGGACGGCCTCGAATTTCTCAAGGAGATAAGAAACAAAGGAATAGATACACCTGTTGTCTTCCTGACCGGGCAGGGTTCGGAGAAAGTGGCCGTTGCGGCGATGAAACTCGGGGCATACGACTATCTTACAAAGATGTCGGACATGAGCCATCTTGCTCAACTGCCAGCCACCGTCACTCAAGCCATTGATCAGTACAGGCTTCGCAAGGAACGCGAGCAAATTGAGCAGATGCGTTCCGACTTTATTGCCATGCTGACACACGATTTGAAGAATCCCCTTTCCACTATCATTTCCGCGGCCGAATTCCTCAGTCAATCCGAGGGTCTCATTGAACGCCAGATGCGTATGGTTACTTTGATCGAGGGAGCCTCAAAAGACATGCTCGGACTCGTAGAAAACTTTCTTTTGGTCTCGAAGATAGAGGCCGGCAAGCTTGAACAAACGTATGAACCCATTAACATAAACGAGGTTCTTCTGCGTGTGTTCAACATGAACAAGCTGCATACCGAAAACAAAGGCCTGCGTTTCGAAATCGATCTTGCCCCCAACATGCCGCTGCTCGACTGCAACGCCACCCAGATGTTCAGGGTTTTCACTAACCTTGTCGGAAACGCTGTCAAGTTCACATCCAGCGGACACGAAATCAGAATTATGAGCGAAGCCGATGAGCGCGAAATTCGGGTAAAGGTTAAGGATGAAGGATCTGGAATTTCGGCAGATATTCTTCCCTTTGTGTTCGATAAATACAAGCGAAGCGTAACCGATGATAATCCGAAAGGGATAGGCCTCGGGTTGTACATAGTAAAAATGATTGTTGAATCCCTTGACGGTACCGTCAGCGTACAGAGCGAGGTCGGTAAAGGAACAACCTTTACGGTGACACTGCCCTTGACACCTGTTCATTAACGTAAAGGATAGGGACTGTAAGCGAAAGTTAGTGGTTTTTTAAGGAAGGGTTCCGGACTAATATTTCAACAGAAGAAGACCTACACCCAGAAGAGCTACAAGGGTGCCTGCGACGGCAACCAGGGTTATACGTTCCTTGTAGATGATTTTCGACACCGGTAAAAGAACTACGGGTGATATTGATATAAGTGTCGCTCCCACACCTACCCTTGTATTATTGACAGCATAAAGAGCAAGAAGGGTACCGACGATCAATCCAATCGTCGTTCCAAGGAAAACGTAGAGCATCGCGAAGCGATTTTTCACGGACTTTATGACTTTACCGGTTTCCTTAAGGACCGGCACGAGGGCGACGGTGACTAGCGATGCGGCAAGTACCCTGATCATGGTTGCATCAAGGATATTAGTCCCGTAACTCATGCCTACCTTTGCAAGTACAAAACCCGCCCCCTGCCCCAGAGCCGCGATCACTGACATCAGCACTCCCAGGACTACGGCGCGCCTTTCAAGATGGCCGGTGTCCTTGCGATTCAAAACAACAAGACAAATACCTGCTACCACAAGCGTTATCCCGACAAGAGAGAAAATGTTTAGGGTCTCATGAAGCATTATCCACGCAAGAAGCGCCGAAATGACAGGGCTCAAAGTCATGACAAGCATGACTATCCTCGGCCCTATCTTCGCAAGCGCCGCAAAAAGAAACCAGTCGCCTATCGCGAGCGCGGCTATTCCTGATGCTGAAAGCCATAGAGCGGATCCTGGATTGAAATTGAACCTCCCCCCCGAGATAAGATGAATAGCTACAAGGATTGCTGATGCAAGAAGGAGTCTTACGACGCTTGCAGGCAATGCTCCAATCCGCTTTGATGCTTCCGCGAAAAAGACCGCGTTGGCGCCCCACAGAAAGGCCGTTCCGAGCGCAGCTATCTCCCCCAAAAAAGGCATGGGATTTATATTTTCTACTTCAGGGTTTTCCCCTGAACAACACCGGTACTTCCTTGCGTTCCGGGGCTTCGGCTGAGTCGTAATATACGACCTTGACTACCGAACGAATCCTGTCGAGACCGTAGAAAAGCTCAAGCGGATCACCCGGAGCAAGGTCCTTTATGGATTCCCAGAAACCGTCGAATGACTTGATATCGTGGTAAATTCCTCGAACTGCAACCGCCCTTATGGGGCCGGTGTAAGCCGACCACGAAGCGGCCGAGCTTTGCTCCTCTACGTCGGCAATGTATACCGCCGCTGAATCCATGTCGTACCAGTATTGGAGAAACCGGCTCATTGGCTGGACTGTCATTCCCGCGATTTTAATGTATTCTCTGGGTCGGTCCGCTGCACGGTCTACCGCAAGGATTGTAAAGTCTATTTTCTTGCCGAAGCGCGATACCGTCAGCGTGCATACCTTGTCCGCGAGTGCTTTCATGGTGACCGCGTAATCGGCCTCATCGATAGGCGTTTTTCCATTTATCGCGAAAACAATGTCACCGGGCATAACTCCGGCCCTATCCCCCACGTTGGATGGTGCGACTGCCCTAACAAGGAGAACCTTACGAACCTTAGTTGCAAAGTCGGTTTTGAAGCTTTCAGACGCGCGGGCAGTTGTAATCTCGTCGACGTCGAACCCAAGCCAGCCAACACGTCCACCGTAAGGAAGCCTTCCTTCGATGAAATCTTTGATGATCGGCTTAAGTTGATTGATTGAAAGACTCCATCCTATCCCTTGCCCCGAGGTCGCTGCGTTTATAGCGACTACCGACCCGTCTTTCATAAGTATTAGCGGACCTCCGGAGTTCCCGGGATTGATAGGTGCGTCCGTCTGCACGAACTTGCCTGTCCCGGCATCCGGAGTGTTCGTCGTAGAACTGACTATGCCTTCAGTACCTGAAAATTCAATACCTCCCGGGTTTCCAAAAGTGCCGACCCTGTCCCCAATATTGAGCCTTTCGGAATCACCAAGCCTCGCTACTTTTACGTTAGAAGGAACGCCAGGTTCGTTAAGGTTGAAACGTATCATCCCGAAATCGAATACAGGATCAACGTAAACGGGTTCGGCTTCTATACGCTCCCCGTCCTTGAAGCTTATCTGGACGTTGCAGATGCCTTCACCTATGACGTGCTCGCACGTCGCCGCGTAAGCGAATCCCGAATCGCGATCAATGTAAACGATGAACCCTGAGCCTTGAGAAGAGCCACGCTGCGCGCTTTCGAGCGCAACTGTTGTTGTTACGTATATTCGCACCGAATACGACTCCGCCTCGGAAAAGACCTCCGCGGAAGACAAACCAAAAAGAGGTGTTGTGGACAAAAATGCCGCAACAATAGCAACCAATTTTTTTTGGGAGGGAAAACAATTCGTCATGTATCTCCTTTCATGGAGCGTATAACTAAAAATGGGTCGTGCAGGATTCGAACCTGCGGCCACCGGATTAAAAATCAGGTGCTCTGCCAACTGAGCTAACGACCCGTCATGTAACTGCGTCACTTGTAAGATTGTCGAGAGAGTCTATTTCACTCTGCACCATTTTTGCACCAATTTTCTCAATAGCATCCTTGAGCGTCACGTCCGATATATGCGTGTACCTGTCGGCCATAGCGAGTGTCTTATGACCCATAAGGGCCTTTATCGTAAAGGCATTGAAGCCGCTTGAGCCAAGATAAGAGCCGAATGTATGCCTGAGGTCGTGAAAGTGGAAGTCCTTTATTCCTGCCCTGAAGCAGGCTCCTTCAAAGGCTCTTCGCCAGTTGCCGTATGCTGTACCATCGGGTTTTGAGAATACGTAATGCGAATGAGGTCTATCGTTATACAAGCCACTGAGTAGCCTTGCGAGTTCCCTTGCCATAGGGATAAATCTTGCCTCGTTATTCTTTGTCTCTCTTACCGCGATTATCGCTTTCTCAAAGTCCACGTTATCCCAGGTCAATTTTTGCAGCTCGCTTTTTCTCATTCCGGTATTCAGGGCAGTGAACACGACCGCGTAGAGCAAGGGATTATCGCTTAGTCTGCATTCGGCAAGCAGCCGTTCACGTTCGCTGTCGTTAAGCCACTTCATACGGCCAGAAGGCTCCTTGAATGACTTCACCTTGCTTGCGGGGTTCGTCTCAATGAATCCCCATTCGAGAGCCTTGGAGAGCATATTCTTTAAGAGTGATAGTTCGCGGTTGACCGATGCGGGCTTTACCTGCTTAACACGGCCCTGCTTGTAACGCTCGACCACGAGGGGTGTGATCTCTCTTAGTTGAAGCTTTCCGAACGCTTTAGTGAGAATCCCCATTGTATAGCGTTCTCTCTCAATCGTCGAAGCTGATTTATTATTCTTTGCGTATGGGGTGTATTCCTTCTCAAGCTCTGCGAACGTGTCTATCTGCTTTACTCCGGTCTTGTCTTGAGCGGTGCTTTTCTCAACAATCTTGCCAAGTTTTAAAAGAGCACGGGTTTTATCGATCTCTCCTGTGGAGACCATGTACCTTTTCCCGTTTAGCGTGAACCTTGCATACCAGCGTCCGTTTGAACGCTGAAATAACGTCACGTCAAGCGGTATTTTATCCCTATTGAGAGAGAAGTCAATTCTAAAGCGTCTGGGCCGTGCTCTTCTAACAGACTTGAGGACAGCTGAATCATCTGCCGTTTTGTTTAATCCGTCAGCTATCCTCACCACAAACCTCAGTCTCTTGCCTTGGGGCCGTATGGGGCGTACAACTCCGGCCCGTGTTCCCAGGTTGTTTTCTTCAGGACGTAATCCGTAACCTCACGAATCGAGTTTATAGGCTCGACGTTGACGCCTATCCTTGACGCCCTGGAACCCGCCAGCTTGCCCCACAATCGGCTTATTCGTGAAGAATCGACCTGTGGATGCCTTTCAATGAGGTAATGCAAATGGTGGGCAGCCCTCCTCCCTCCCCTTCCCGTCCCTTCAACAGCGAAGATGCTTACAAGCCCCTTGTTTCGTCTCCGGTAATACCTTCCGTATACGCTCTCGTTCAGGAGCCGCCCAAATCTTTTCCCTTGTTTTAATGCTTGTGTTCTTGTGACCGGATTGGAGAACGTGAGCGTTGCGAAGCTGCCCATACGTTCCGCATACTTCTCAACGAACCACTCTCCCCATTCCTTCGCGGGTGTCCTTTCACTTACCCGCAACGCGACCTCATACCGTAACTGCATAGATCAACCTCCAAGTTCAAGGATTAACAAGATCGCCAACAATCCCTACTCTTTTAGTAGTAAGCCTGAGTAGAGCTTATCGCCAAGGCTCTAAGCCCTGAATTTACCCTTCCTGGGGAATTGTCTCACCAGGAAGGTGATCTCGTTTCGCTCTTGGTGCGTGGGATTAATCCCTTTCAGTTCGGTACAATACCCCGATAAGAATATTATCCACCGAAATCAAATCTTGTCAAATTTTTTTTGGCTCAATTGAGCTTGTAACATCCTGACAAAAAGTTACATGCTCAAAACTAGCAAACCATTGTAAATATTAGGTGAATACCATTTTTCAGGCCATAACAAAATATCCGCAAGCCTCAAAAATGATGAAGCAATTTACATCAAAACTGCAATTTGACCGACTGTGATTACCACCTACAACCTTTAGCAATGTCTATTTCAAGATGTAATAGAAAGTCCATACACAACCAAAAAGGTTACATGGCTAAGAGCTGAAAACCAGCATAAACATTAACTTAATATCCGGTTTTGTGTAAAACAAAACGTCAGCAAAGCCCCAAAAACACCGAAGCAAATTACATAATAATTGCAGTATGGCTTTACCTGTCTACTGCAAAAATCCTTGACGAGCTTATACGTGTATCTATCCCCAGACCATAACGAATTAGCCGTAAGCCCTAAAACCGATGAAGCGATTTACATCAAAAGTGCAGTATAACCTTACAGGGGACGCCTGGTAGAAACGGCCACCTTCCTTCACGAATGCCCTCTTCGAGCCATAACAAAATAGCCGTATGCCCCAAAAAAGTTACATCAAATTACATAATAATTACATACCCCCTACCCTCTTGATGCGGCTCTCCTTGGTTGACAAGCACTTGGTGTGGGGATATAGTTTGTCATGCTTTACGGAGGAGTTGAGTAATGCCTGACCAAGAAACCCAGCGCGAAACCCAGATCAAGGAGTGGGCAAAAAGGCTCCAGGTAAAGATTGACGGGGTTTTGCCAAAGAAGCCAAACGAGGCCGAGTTCCGCAAGGTCGTTGACCGCGAACTCGACGACTTTTGCGCTGAGATAGGTTCCCCCGTTACACATGCCGAGTACACCCTTGCGACCGGCAAGGCCGATGCAACCTTTAACCGTTTGATTGTCGAATACGAGTCCCCTGGCAGGCTAAAAAGAAGCTGGGATAAGGCAACCGCACACGCAGTCCAGCAGGTCAAGGACTACATGGAAGGCGTGGCCCAGAAGGAGGGCAGGGAGCTTGAGCGTCTGGCAGGTGTGGCTTTTGACGGTTACTACATCATATTCGTAAGACAGATAAACGGCAAGTGGGCAATGGAACCTCCTATGGAGTGTAACCAGCATACGCTTGAAAGGCTTTTCCTTTGGCTCTCCGGCTTGACTTCAGGTATAGCGCTTACCGCTGAAAACCTCAATAAAGATTTCTCGCTTGAGCAGGAACGAACAAAGACCATACTGGACGCCCTTTACACGGCTCTTCAGGACGCGCTCTCAAAGTCCGGCGCAGACGGCATGGTATCAAAGCTTTTCGCTCAGTGGAAGCTCTTCTTCTCGGAGTCAATCGAATACTCCGAGGCGTTCGGAGGCCGTAAGCTTGACCCATTGAAAAAGTGGGCAGCCAAGGCCGGAATCGAGATTACATCTGCCCAGGACGCTGAGCATTTCTTTTTCGCCCTTCACACCTACTTCGCGCTTCTCGTCAAATTCCTTGCCTGGCTTGCGCTTTCGAAGCACTTCGCAGTAAAACTTGGCAAGCCTTCATTTAGCATACTCTCAACCCTTGAAGGCGAGGCGCTTAAGGCCGAACTCAAGAAGATGGAGGAGGGAGGCATATTTCACGCATACGGCATAATGAACCTTCTTGAGGGCGACTTTTTCGAGTGGTATCTTTACGCGTGGAATGACAAGATCGAGGACGCGGCGCGTGAACTCTTAAAGCGGCTTGACCAGTACGATCCCACAACGTTGAGCGAAATACCTGAGGAGACCCGCGACCTTTTCAAGAAGCTTTACCACTACTTGCTGCCCCGTGCCGTCCGTCACAACCTTGGTGAATACTACACGCCCGACTGGCTCGCTCAAAGGCTTCTCAACCAGGTTGATAACACGTTCTTTAATGCTGAAGCCCAGGACACGAACGCCGAGCTTCGGCGCAAGCTTTTGGAGACTCGCTGGCTTGACCCTGCCTGCGGTTCAGGAACCTTCCTCGTTTTGATTATTTCAAGGATAGTTGCGGCAGGCAAACGTATGATGATAAACGAGACCGAACTGCTTGAGGGGATTCTTTCAAACGTGCAGGGCATTGACCTTAATCCTCTTGCCGTCTTGACCGCAAGGGTCAACTACCTTTTAGCGCTTGGCGATATGGTCGAGAACCGGAAAGACGTTATAAATCTCCCCGTTTATCTTGCCGATTCCGTGCGCGGCCCGGAGCTTGGCAAGGATTTGGAAACCGCCGCAACTTACAAGTTCCCTACTGCAATAGGCCCTTTATACGTGCCGATCATCCTGTGCAATCCTGAGCATTTTGACCGCTTTTGCGATATCCTTGAGGAAAGCGTGGATGCTGAGGTAATGACTCCCAGCTTTATGAAACGGGTGGAGAAGGAGTTGGATATTACGCCCTCGGATTGGGACACAAGGGCAGTGTTAAAGCTCAGAGAGCTTTACGAGCAACTGCTTGTGTTCCATAAAGCGGGTATGAACGGCCTGTGGGCAAGGCTTCTCAAGAACAACTTTGCGCCAATGGCAATGGGGCAGTTTGACAACGTTGTGGGTAACCCTCCCTGGGTCAACTGGGAGAGCCTGCCCGATGAATACCGCAAGTCAATAAAGCCGATCTGGGAGCGCTACGGTCTTTTTCCGCATGGAGGCATGGATACGATTCTCGGTAAGGGCAAGAAGGACATCTCAATGCTTATGACTTATGTAGTAATTGACAAGCTTCTCAAGCAAGACGGCAAACTTGGGTTTGTCATAACGCAGTCCGTCCTAAAGACCTCAGGCGCTGCCCAGGGTTTCAGGAGGTTCAGCATCCCTGAGGGTAAAAACGAAATTCCGCTCAGGGTTGTTTACGTTGATGATATGGTCAATCTCAATCCCTTTGAAGGAGCAACCAATAGAACCGCCGTGGTTGTGATCCAAAAAGGTAAGCGAACGAGTTACCCCGTATCCTACACCCTGTGGCGAAAGATTCGCGGCCAACGCTTTAGCTATGACAATACACTTGAGGAAGTCCAGAAGGCTACAAAACGTCTTGAACTCTACGCCGAGCCGGTATCTGATGAGGACTGCACCTCGGCATGGCTCACTGCCCGCAAAACTGCACTCAAGGCTGTGAGGAAGATATTGGGGAAATCCGACTATAGGGGCTATGAGGGAGTTAACACAGGTGGAGCTAATGGGGTCTATTGGGTTGACGTAGTTGACACACGACCCGATGGATTGCTGGTTGTAAAGAACATTACCGAGGGTGTAAAAACAAAAGTCAAAGAAGTTACGGAAGCAGTCGAGCCTGATTTGCTTTACCCGCTTCTTAGGGGCAGGGATATTAAACGTTGGAAATCAGAACCCTCGGCACATATCCTTATGGTGCAAGACCCAGTAAAGAGGAGAGGTATCGATGAAGAGAAGATGCAGAATGATTTTCCCAAAACCCACGCTTACCTCAAAAAGTTTGAGAAGGTTCTAAAGGCGCGTAGTTCAAGGGGAATCTCCGATATGATTAAAAAAGGCGCCCCTTTTTATACGATGTTTGCTGTCGGCAATTATACCTTTGCGCCCTGGAAAGTTGTTTGGAGGGAGGTTTCACACACCTTGGATGCCGCAGTCGCAGAGGTGCATAATGACAAGTCTACCTTACCGGATCACACCTTAATTATGGTGGACTGCCAGACTAAACAAGAAACCCACTACCTTTGCGCTTGTCTCAATTCTTCACCCTCAAGAATGGCAGTGCAAGCTTACATTGTCCTTCACCCTGACCCGCACATCCTTGAAAATATCCGCATACCAAAATTTGACCCGAAGGATAAAACCCACAGGCACTTAGCCGAGCTTAGTGAGGAAGCTCACAAGGCCGCGTCCAAGGACGATCAAAAGGTCTTATCAAAGATTGAAGCCGATATTGACACCGAGGCCGCAACGCTCTGGGGTCTTGACGATAAGGAGCTTGCCGAAATAAAAAAAGCCCTTAAGGAACTGGGCAGCAGCCAGGAACCGGAAGAGGAAGAAGAGAATTAACCTGTCCTGATTTGCATCAATTCCTGGGCATTCACCACATCCCTTGGAAATTGTCTTAAGTGCTAAGAGTAAACAGTTCGCGCTTAAAAGATAAGGGCGGTTTGGGGCCGCCCTTTGATGGAATGGGAGGGAATTTTACTATCTCAACACAACAGCCTTGCGAGTGATGGTTGTTTGGGATGTCTCAAGCTTGATGAAGTAGACACCCGAAGATAGAGCCGAGTTCATTGTCAGTCTGCCTGAGCCTATAACCGTATGGGATTCGATCCTGCGGCCGGAAGGATCGTAGAGACTAATCATCCCCTGCTCGCTATTAGGAATTGAGTAAGAAACAAGGAAGGAGGAGGGGGTGTTACGGGTGATATCAAGCTGGAGGACAGAGGTGGAGGGGGTCTCACCAATGCCGCTGTACTCCCTGGTCAAAATATCGTCCTCGTCGCACTCGTCCGGGGACATGCCTGCAAGCCCGCCCGTGACAACGGTCAGCGTGTATGTGCCGCCGCCCGAACCACCGGTATAATCCTTGAAGCTGACCTCGGTGGAGTCGTCCGATGCAAGACTCGGTACGATCACCGTGTCCGCATAGGGCGTTGAGCCCTCTATTGTGGCTATCACCTTGACGTCAGTCTGATCCTCGCGGCCGTTGTTCCAGACCACAGCACGGGGATGCGTAAGGTCGCCCGATATGCGCGTGAGACCGATGTCGTAATCGGCCCAGCCGGTCAGGCGTATTGCGTCAAAAAACGCCTTCTGACCTCGCCAGCCGTTATCATCGTAACCAGATGCAAAAAGCACTAAGGAATCTAATTCCAAATCTAAAGGTAAAAGCTTGGTCTCAGCAATATCCTTTTTGAGGTCTCTAATGCACATATACCATTCACCCTGTTTGTATGCCGTATCACTGAAATACTTTGTGTAGATATCATCGGTGGGTGGAATTGCGTTCGGGTTAAGCCAACCATAAAGAACTATTATTCTTCTTTGATTTGCTGGATTAATAAATCTAAGAGTCATGGCGTAGTTTCCCATCAAGTTCTTAAGAGTATCTCTCGAGACAAACATATGCCTAAATTCAATGGTATCCAAGTCTTCAAGCTTTTTGTGATTCGTTAGAACCTCGGATACTTCTCCTGTTACACTTAAACTTGAAGAGAATGGTTTTTTTCGCGTGTCGATCGATGCGCAGTAGGAACCTACTACCGCGCTGTCAGAATCATGACTGTTCAAGTACACCGAATCAACAGTGGCAGGAATGGTTCGATACCCCCACACGCTGCTTCCTTGCTCGAACCCCGCATCTTTGATAAGGTTCACCTTCTCAAGTGCCAGGAGCATTACCGGTATCAATGTGATGTAAAGTAATCTTCTCACGACAAACCTCCATTTGCAATTTCAGCTATTTTAGTGTTTCTTTTAAACATGTCAATATCCGTTATTGGGGAGCCGGATTCCCGGCTCCCCGTGCATCTTCCGTTTTAAGTATTACCTGTCATCTGCTGCGTTTACTTGATCAGCACCATCTTCTTGGCACTGGTGTATTTGCCTGCTGCAAAACGCACGAAGTAGATTCCCGATGGACACTTGCGATTTCCGGAATCTATGCCTTTCCAGTTGACCGTGTAGACACCGGGAGCTGCGTTGCCTTGCACGAGATTTTTCACAAGGCGTCCCGATACGTCGTACACATTTAGGTTCACACTGGTCGCATAAGGAAGCGAGTAGCGGATGGTAGCCTGGTCTGTGAAAGGATTGGGGAAGGGCTGATAAAGACAGAATTGAGGTTTTATCTCGGGCGGTTCATTTATTCCAATGGTCGAGTAAAGACCTTCACTGCTGCGGCGTTGCACCCAGATACGGCTAATCGGAACAAAGGTGTATGTGGATGAGGATAGACGTTTGACTTTAACGTCAACAGTATCGGTTGAAGAAGGGATCTTCGCATACCATAGAATAGTGGAATCCGCGGCAACATCAATCGTGTCCACAATGGTATCCGCAGTGCATTCGAGTGTAATCTGAAGATTGGCAGTGCTGTCTACCTCATGATAGAACTCCATGCGAATGCTGTAATCGAGGTCATTATCAAGGCATGCAATTTTGTATTTCAAGCTGTCTCGCCCGGAGTCGATTGTTACTTCACGGTATTCCACGCAGGTGTCGCGGTAAACCGTGAACGGTGAACGCTTGGTATCTGATTCGAGATAAGCCGAAACGATAGGAACATAAAGTGGACGACGGATGGTGTGCAGGAAGGTGTAGGCGGAATCATCTGCGTAGTCCGCGTAGTTGGATATCCATGCAAACTCTTCAGCTTTATCGTCAATGTAAGGGTGATCGTAATATCCGGTGTAGTAACCCTGCAGCAAGAAGCTCTCGGATAGTGGATCGCGACCATAAACATGTGCCTTACGACCACTGCCCGCATATTGCACTCCGAAGAGTGAACCTTTCTCCTCGCCGCAGAGGAAGTTCGCAACCGTATCCAGGTAGAATGTATCGCGTTCTATCCATGTTGTATCGTCCTGATAACGCCAGAGCCTGATTAAGGTCGTATCACCATAACCCAGATAGGTACAGGCAATATTGCCATCGGATTTGCTCAAGTGCGGATAATGGCCCTTGCCGAGCGCCGAAGTGGTTTTGGTGGAGGAAGTTCTTTTGAAAAGCACGCATGTATCCAGGGCGCTGATCGCTCCGTACAAGGTTGAGTCGCACTTGATGATCGAGGGCGCTATCTTCAAGGTATCGAACAACTCAGACGCTGAGGTCGAGAATCTGTAAAATAGAGTATCGGTTGGTGTTGAAGTGGGAGAACCTTCAGGGAAGCGATAGTACATAATTGCATAATAGTAATAAGTTGTTTGGAGATTGATTTTCTTCTTCCAACTCAATCTTGCGATGATGTGAGTGGTGTCGTTTTCGCTGAGAATACCTGCAGGGGCGACACGTGTGGTATCGGCTACGGTGACAGGTTTAACTATTGCGTAAGGTGTTGAGAAGGTGTCGTTAAGCTGGTAGGAGTACATAAGCGAATCGCAGTTAGTGGTTGCCCAGCAGCCTGCGCCATTCGAGAATGCTCCGTATTGACCTGTCGAGATGGTATCCGTAACCGAGAAATTGGTGCCGTCGCTCGACTCAAGGTACATTATGCGTTTCTGGGACATGGAGTTTTGCCCCGTATAGACAAGTCCTATCTTGTCTGCATCGTCGTTCATGCTTGCGATTGTCTGGTTGCAGTAGGTTGAGAACTGGTAGCCGTCAGGGGCAGTGATGTAATATGGACCCTCGGCATCGGAGTAACAGGTATCGTAGGCTGTATCTATGACCATCATTCTCAGGTAAGCGCTATTGTTAGGTGTGGCCGGCGAAACCCAGGTTAAGGTATCCGTGAAGTTCCAAACAAAGAAAGTATCATCGTCAGAGAAGCTCGTGTCAATAATTGAAGAATCAGAAGGAATGCAGCCTTTGACGTTGGTATAAGTCTCGCCGCCGTCAGCAGAGAATTGAAGGATTGCCGTATCAGCGCTGTAAAGACTCCAGAACTCGAAGGGTAGATCAAAGGTATCCTGCGGATAAATATAACCAAGAATACCTTCGGAGTTACCAAGATCCCACGGATTACCATTGGAGCCGGAAGACATTGCACGAGTCTTTTGGTCAACGAACCAGTCTGCCGTTTCAACCCACCAGTACGGAATCTTGAATACGCCGGAGTACCCTGTGTCCCTCGGGTTGGTTGTGCCATTTATGTATTCAAAGATTACGCGAACCATGCACTTGCTCGAAGAGGCACCCTGCCACATCTTACCGTTTATATCCTTGCCAACGGCCCAGGCATACTGCAGCGCCGAGTTGTTAGGTGTTGTCGCGGAAGTAAGCTGTTTGATTTGGGTCCAGGATATCGGGCTTGCCGAGCAGTCCGTTGTGTAGGCTATGTAGATATTGGTCGGGCTGTTGGTTGTTCCACGATCCCAGGTGATGTTTTTGGTTGTTCCCCTGGCCCACACTGCACCATTAGTCGGGTCTGTAACATAAACGGTGTCCATCCCAAGAGAAGCAAAAGAAACAAAATCCAATTGAATGGTCGTATCGCCTGTTCCATCTGCTCTCTCCTGAGTCCACATAACCCAGGCCTTTTTGTTGACTACATCCCACGCTGTCTGTGGGAATCTTTCAAAAGTGTCAGTAGAGTTGCAGGTGCTTACTCTCCCTGAAAGAGCCCAAGCCGTGGATGTTGAAAATGCCTGCGAGGCTTTCTTGAAGGCGTAGTATATCTTGCAGTCGGTAAAGCTGGCATCACTCTTTTCCCAGGCAACGAAATGATCCGACAAAGGCAAGTAGCTTTCAGCAATTTGAACGGGACCTCTATCGGGTGAATGTGCACTGCCTGCATCTGCACCGTTGATCAAGTATGCTGTATACTGATCAGGATCATTAAGGTCATAACTTGAGTTTGAACCCTTTCGTGCTAACCTGCAACGAATTGCAGAATAGTTAGTTGCATCAGTGAAAACGTACATGGCGTCAGAACCATGGCTGCCAACGCTAACATATCCACCTTGACTGGATATTCCGTCTACATTTGACCAGTAGTATTGATTGAATTCGGGGGTCGGAGTTCCCCATGGTGTACGATCGAGTCTTCTTTGGAAGACCGTTCCGCTTCCTTGCTCGGGTACTCCTAGCGCTGCCACATAATTACCGGAAAGAGCCATTTCCCAAGTGCTTCCAATCTTGCAGGCCGAGGGTGCAGCGAGCCCGTTCCCATCTAAATAGAGACCAACAGGAATGTTCTGCCAGTTGGATGGAACCGTCAAATCACTCAGGTTAAACAGCTGAGTGTTTGTGTTCGCGGAGTTGTTATAGTAGACTAAACCTTTGCTCCCCGTATTGTTAATGATTATCGATGGCGCTTTCAAGATCATACCGCTGGGAGCCGAGGTTATAGTAGCTGGACCTGTGGCCGAACCTCCGACAGGTTTCTTCCATACACGCAACCTGTTGTCGTCCCCGAAATATGCGACACAAGCGTTATATGGAGCACTATTGGCTGTTACCGCAAGAGCAGGCCATGAGGGTGAAGTCAAATTGCTGACAATGGATGTGAAGGTCCAGTTAGTTCCCTGATCGCTCGAGTAACCGTATTTGATTACGTAGTTGGAGCCGGACTTGTCGAGAAAGCATACGTGGAGTCCACCTCCTTTATCTACAACAAGCTTGTGGCCATTCGCAAAACGGGTCGCATCAGCGCGATAGACTTCAGCAACTTGTGTTGCCGAAAGAATAATGGGTACGACCAGCACAGCAGTGCTTATGAGGGCGAGACCTATATTTAAGGTTCTTCGCATAAAAACCTCCTTCATTGTTTTTATTTCCCCTCTATATAGAAACACCTTCTTTAATTTTAATATATTTTACCTTTAAATCAGTCAAATAATACTTTTTTTTAG
>CBFGKC010000011.1:0-60442 GCA_965649265.1 Caldifarciminota bacterium
ATTATTTTCTCCTATATTTTTAAGCAAAGAGGGAAGTAAGTCCGCCTCGTTACAAGACTCGACTAAAGGAAATTATACACTTTTGGATAACGTCCGTACTTATGATTGCTATATTTACATTATAGTGATATTTATGGCACGGTCAAGGAGCCCTGGCCGGAGGCCAAGGCAGGGCTCTTTTCTTTTTATCTCTCTTTTCAAGAAAGAAAACAGCCGAGCGAGCCACCGGGAGTGATACGCTTCCGCCAATTCATATTTACATCTCAATGAGGAGCGCCTGGAAGGCGCATGAGAAGTTTTGCTTGGATTTCATCTACGGGGTAGCAAAACTTCACGAACCATCGTCGCGGAGGCTTGAGCTTCGGCAATGAAAAGTGCCACGATTGATACAATCCTCACGTCGCTTCGCTCCTCAGAATGACTACCCGGGAGAGGAGGCGCTCTGCGTCTCGCAGCGTCAATAGAGGGGAGGGGGTGAGCGGCTTGACAAGACCCTCTGCCGGGGTATGCTCTTTAAAATCAAATAAGGAGGAAGCGTGACATTGTGGCTCGTGATCGCGGTTATTACCGGGCTCGTGCTTATCGCGGCGGGCGTTCTTATAGCGGTTCTCAAAAAACAGTGGCTTTACATACTCTACATGGCGGTGCCGGTTCTTCTGGCCGTCGGGCTCATCGTTCTGGGCGAACTTACAAACAGGGAGTCGTACCCGGCCTCCATACCGTTCATGGCCGGCATGTGGGTGATCTTGATTGCGCTCTTTGCACGAAACAAAAAGAGCGACTGAGTACTTCTTTCAGGGCACTCATCCTTTTGGTTCCCGGATAGTTTTCCCATGAGCGCAGATGTGCTGCATCTGTAAGTCGCATGGGCCGAAGATTCTCTTCCGTAAAGATAATTTCATATCAAAGAAGAATGGAATTCTGCAGAGGGGGGCTCTGAGGGGGGTAAAGGAGGGCTGAGGTTATTTCTTGGTTCGGTTTTTTGCAAAAGTTATAAGGAGTATAGCAACGATAATAGAAATGACTGATCCGGCAACCGGGGCAATGAGATTTTTGATCTGTCCGACCGCGCTGATATTTGACTGTTTTAAGAAAACGAGAAGTCCGGCAACAAAAATGCTAATGCACGCAACTGCAATAATTGCAATAGAAGATCGAGAGTGGCGTGGAGCGCTTTGAGAAGGGTCTTGAGGAGGGCTTTGAGGAGGGCTCAGAGGAGAGCTAGGAGAGCTAGGAGGGCTAGGAGGGCGAGGAGGGGGAGGAGGGTGAGGAGGGCTGGAAGAGGGGGCTGAGGTGGAACTCTCGTCTTTTCCCCTCCTGATAAGAAGAATGACTATTACTACGACAAGCAGGATAGCTAAACCAATCGAGATGGAAATCAAAACGGGATTGTTCACGATTTCTCCCTGTGAAGGTCAAGTATCTTCACGACGGGTGGAATTATACTTATCTACTGATCGGAAACAAGCCTCCTCGATAAGTTAACCAGGCCAGCAACAACTAATTTAAACCATTCTTTCCTGACGCCCAGTGTGCTATTCGTTTGAGGTTCTCGTCGAACGTCTCGGACTCCTCGCTTTCTGTAAGGTCGGAGACCTCGAGGGCGTAGTAGGAGAAGATCTCATCGAGTATGTTACGCATCTCTGCGGCTTCCTTGCCGGACGCCGGCACCTTTGGGACGTTAACGGTATAAGTACCGTCGCTAAGCATGGTTGTAGCCGGGGTCTCCTCGCCTGCGACGAAGCCTATACTTACAAGTGCTGAAATTATGTTGCTTGAGGGAGGTATCTTACCTTTCATAAATCACCTCCGGGGTTTGGTTTTTCCCTATCCTGACCATCTTTCTCCCAATTACTATGACGTCCGGTAGAGCCGGATTGTTCGCGTTCGGCCCTGTCATGTTGGACATAAACGGGTGTTTCACGTTGTCTGAAAAAGAATATTGTCCTTGGGGAGGTTCTTGACGATATTGCTTGATCTATTGGCTTGTGGCTGGCGGCTTCCACCCCCCCCCCTTGTAAGTTATAGTAGTGAAATGGCAGAAGCGCCCCTGGCCGTTCCTTGACAATACTATAAATATTACTATAATGAATACAGGCAATAAAAAGTATGGAGTTTTCCAAGTAAGGCTAAATCCCATAAGTCAAGTCTTGTAATGAGGCGGACGTAACTTTCTCTTTTGCCCCAAATAAAAATAAAAGGAGATATAAAATGACTCAAAATATCACAGGTGATCACATCATCAGCACACTCAAAATCTTAGGATTTACTGAATCAGCCGAAAAAGCAGAAAAGCCCAATTACGTGAGCCTTAAAAACGGCGAGCACAAGATTAGCATTGCAAAAGGAATACTTGAAGCCGACGAAACTTCCCGTGTGCGCACCGAACTGGGCCCCATATTCAAGGCCCTTGACACCAAGATTTCGGCGTCTACCGATGCCACCCTTCTGAGCGTTAAAGAATGGCTCAAGGCTCCTGCCGCTGCTTGATCGATTCAGATCATTGTGAGAACCTTTGCCCGCCATATGGCGGGCCTTTTTTGACGAATGATAAAAAATAGCAACAATGGCTTGACAAATTACAGGAAAGTACTATAATCGATATAATAGCAACCCAGTATGGGAGTCACCTTACAATTGATTTCTCTACCCAGGTTGTATAATCATTATGTTGATTCTTTTTGACATAGTTAATTAAGGAGAGTTTAATGTCACATGGAAACACCACTCGATACAAAGCCAACCTTCTTAACTCTATATGGTTTATTTTAAAGCGTATTTATGGAATCGTGCGCGGGCTTCACAGAGACTCTTATCTCATAGGGGTATCACGTAAAGGTCTCGACTATAACAACCAAATCCGCGCAAGAAATGTTTTTTTTCCCATCTACACATTCGTTAAAAGCATGGACAAAGAGTTCGTGCGTGAAGCCGTCGAAGATCGGCGTAGAAGTTAAAGTATTTGGCTATCTATTATCAAGGAGATTTGCATGGCTCAGCCAACAATGACCGGCGATAGTATTATCGCTTCCCTTAAACTCTTAGGGTTTATTGAGAAAACCAACGGGGACCAGGCATCAAACCAGATGACCCTTCACAATGGAAAACACGAGATTTCGATCACAAAAGGGTGGCTCGAGGGAGCCGAGGCAACGCGGTTGTATAACGCATTGCTGCCTATATTCAAGGCGTTCGAGAACCAGGTGCAGGCATCTTCGGACCGCAACCTTCATGACGTAAGGGACTGGCTCGAAGCCAGGACCGCTAAGATCAGAAACAGCTAGTCCGACCGAACAGCCGTGATCTCCTGACGATTAGTCCCGCCCTGTTTAATTCCTTAAGCACTTCCTGGGCATCGCTCGTCCAATCATGCCGAATTACATGGATAGCTTTTATACTCACCGATTATTGCGAATCGGGACAAATTTCCAGGCTCCCGTAACACCCCGTACCCACAGGGCATTATCATAATCAAACGGAGCTTCGCTCCGAAGTCTAAGGAAATAACACCCGTACCCCTTCGGGGTATTTTCATCGGCCGCTTGAGTTCAAAGGAAATAACACCCGTAACACCCGTAACACCCCGTATCACCCCGTAACACACTCCCTCTCGACATTACTCGTGGTTTATGGAAGATGCCTTCAGATTGTTTCTGGAGTGTTTCTGAGGGGGTTGCGACATAGGATGTCGCATGTCGGACTTCGTTAGACCGGAAGAGGTCCCTGGATAGTTACAAAAAAGAGAAAGGCTCTGAGGAAGGCTCTGGGAGGGCTGAGGAGGGCTGGGGAGAAACTTGCTTGACATCCTTGCGTCTTATATGCATACTTCTGAAACATTCCGTATAGTTTTGACCAAGGAGGAATAGATGCTCAAAATAAAAGTATCGGTAATTGCGGCAGCCCTTGTGCCCCTGTTTCTTTCTGCAGCCGATCTCAAGACGTCAACTTATTCCGCGAGCGACTTCAAGCGAGTGGAGATAACGACCTTCAACGGTTCGATATCGGCTAAGGCGTCCGATGACGACGAAATTACGATAAAGTACAGCATAGGCACGGGCGTGCTCTCACAGGAAGCGGACAAGGCACTCGGCGCGCTTACCTCGCTCGCAGCAAAGCTCGGCGGGCTGGACGATCTGGACGTGGACGTCGAGAAGAACGAGGATGCAGGCCTTCTCGTCATCAAGGTGGAGCAGGACCATAACGAGTCCATTACCGGCTGCAACATAGAGTTATCGCTGCCCAAGGAAATCTATGCGAAGCTCGAGACCGACAACGGCTGGATTACGGTCGAAGGTCTCAAGAAGGGCTTCGACATTACCACCATGAACGGTTTCGTGACCATGAGAAACACTGCAGGCGACGCCCGCTTCGAAGTGACCAACGGCTACACGAGAATAGAAGAGCATCACGGCAACGTGCACGGTTCCACCACCAACGGCGATATCGAGGCCGACATCGTTCTGCCCGACAACGACTGCGACTGCGAACTTTCGACCGTGAACAACGACATCGAACTCGCAGTTCCGAGGACTGTGGGAGCAAAGGTAACGCTCTCCACCGTGCACGGCACGACCGCCATCGCCGGTTTCGACAAAAGCTCGAGTAACGTCGACGAGGATCTTTCAAAAACCATAGGCGACGGCTCAGGCAAGATCAAGCTTACGACAGTCAACGGAGACGTGCTCCTCAAGGAACTGGACTGAGTCCGACTCTACGCCCGTTCTGCGTTCATTTCTGAATAATACAGGAATAAGTTTCCCGGAGGGAAAAACCGGATAAGATAAAATGTAGGAGGAATAATGCGTAAAGCATCTCTTCTTATCGCGACCTTATTCCTGCTTGCAGGAGCATCCACCTCCTTTGCCGAGTACGAAGGAATCTACGCAGGCACAGGTTCAGGCTACTGTCTGCCTTACAAGGATATGGTGATATATTCCTTCCAGACGTGGCAGGGGCAATTGACCCTCTCCCAAACCCTGGATGAGGAATGGCTGTTCGAAGGCACCTGGCAGGACGAGAAAGGCAATCACGGCACCCTGAAGAACTGCAAACTTAAGTACATCTACGATCCGTACTGCCCGTATCTATGGTCATATCAGGCCGGAAGCTGGTACTGGCTGGAGACTGTTAACGGCGTCGAGATTCCCAGGCTGGGCGGGTTCTTCTCCATGTTTGTCTATGTCGCCCAGGTGAACAACCCTGTTGACGGAATCTGGGGCACAATAGGCTGGCCGGGCAGCCCTCCCCCCAGTTACTTCGAAGGCCACAACATTCCGCCCGACGCTTTCTAAGAAAAGCTCATCCGGTCTTCAAATGAGAAAAGGCGGCTCCGGAGACACTGAGTGAGGGAGAGCGCCGGAGGCGCATTGGCAGAACCTTTCGGGTTCTGTCCTATCATTATTACTAATCTAGGGGCGAGCGCCGGGGGCGCTTGGCAGAATGGAATTCTACAAGGGGGGAGGAGGGCTGAGGAGGGCTTCACGAATTGTACGCCTTCTCGAGGGTTGCGATATCGAGTTTGACCATCTTGAGCATAGCGTCACTCACACGTTTCGAACGGGCCTCGTCCTCATCGTTCATCATCTCGTCCAGAACCGCGGGAACAATCTGCCAGCGAAGGCCGAACCTGTCGATTAGCCAGCCGCAAGCCTGCGCCTTGCCTCCGTTCGCGAGCAGAGCGTCCCAGTACCTGTCAAGCTCGGCCTGGTCGTCGCAGAAAACGACTATCGATACGGCGTCGTTGAATTCGTGGTGCGGCCCTGCGCTCATTGCCTGAAAGGGCCGGCCGAACAGCGTGAAGTCGACAATCTTCACCGAACCCGGCGGCCCGCTAGGCGACTCGCTGGCAAGCGTGGTAATCCGGTCAACCCTGGAATCAGGAAATATCGAAGTGTAGAGCCCGGCCGCCTCCTCAGCCCCCTCTGCATACCACAGGTGCGTGAGTATCTTAGGTCGCGCATTCGACTTCATGAAAGCCTCCTTTGCGTTTTGATATTTCCTTTTCGATTCGATTATAGAGACTCTAAACGAACCGTCAACTTCCGACGGTTCTTGAAGGGCTCCGACGCATGTGTATAATTAAACCGACTATGTTCCTCATCTATGCCGTCATCATGCTCGTCTCGAGTGTGCTCTTGTTCGTTGTATTCATCATCAAGAGACGGGCGAAGGGCTCGTTCGTCATGCTCATCTTCTCCATCCTGACCCTGCTGTTGGGTCTCTTATGCCTGTTCTGGGGATATCATTCGGCGACCTTCAGTCTGATAAGCGGATAGCCCCTCCCCTGTGGGCATCTCGACACACCCCTACCTATGGTACTCCTGACTTTAACTTAATTAAATTGATCGTGAAACGCAGCTCCGCGCATACCGGCTCAATAAGAGATATTAATCATGGACTATCTTTGCATTGCCGGTTATCCAAAAAAAGGGAAAATTATTTCGAACCACTTTTCCAATTTTTTAATGCCCTTTTCAAGCCCCTCTAGAGCAGTACCTAACCCGCTCATAGCCTTTCCAAATCTATCCATCCCTTGACCGAATTCGCCTAATCCTAGGGCCATTTCTTCCATGCCATTTACGAAACTTTCCAAGCGTGCTCCAAGCTGATCCGTTTCACAATTGAGGGTATCCTTGATTTCACCTGGTTTTTTTGGGGTTTCCGAGAAATCGTTTGTTTCGTATCCGGCTTTCGCTGAAAGGTTCTCTGCATGAGACTCTACCGGGTTTGCTGCAACAAAGCACCACGAGGCCAAAAACAGCATGATTGCAATCACTCTCAACATCCAACCTCCTTGGCTGAAATCAACAAGTATGACGCATCTTGATCGGTATAGTTGCACACCCCTTCCCCCCAGCTTCATGGGAAAAGTTAAATAATTGTTTTAGACGGTTAGTGGTTTCCGGCTGCTTATCGTTTACTTTTTGAAGAAAAAACCGGCGTTGGCGTTAAACATGAGATCGGTCCGGCTCCAATCCGAATCCACGAAAAAAGCATTGAGCGCGCCGGCCTCGAGGAAGATGCTCGAACCGCGAAAGATCGGTATCTTGATGCCGGCCATACCACCCAGCATGGGATTGATCGCGTACGTGCCGAGGCCCAGCAGCCACGCGCGGCCTGAGAGGTAGGGATAGACCTTCTTGAAGGGGTATCCGAGATACAGGGAGGCTTCTCCGACGTAGAAGAACGGAAATTCGGCGATGCTGAAAAGCGTGCCGATGCCTGCTCCAGCACCGAGAGCGAGATAGTCGGGGATTATTCCGTACTTGCAGTCGAGCTTGGCTCCGATACCCCAGGAAGAGATGCCCATATCGAATCTGGGCGTGAGGCCGTAACGCGCACCGAATCCGGCTATTGGAATAGCGCCGAACTCGAGCTTGCCCGTGCTGTCAGTGCCGAACGAACCGACTCCGCCGACTGCTCCGCCTATGTCCCACTGGCCCTGCGGGGTAGTACGAGGCACCTGCATGTGGTAAACCGCACAACCCGAAAGCAAAAAAGCAAGCGACATAAATGCCAATTTCCACCTTTGATGGAAAGTCTTCATATATAAAATATAGGTGAAAGAAGGCCGTTGTCAAACCCACTCACGCACGGTTCGACCAGCGGCAGTAACCCTTAAAAAGACATGCAGTAAGACATCAGTGCAAGGCAGGCCACTCGCCAGGGCAAACCGCCTGCCTGTCAATGGATTAACAGAAGTAATTCACCTTTTCTCGAAATCCCGGCTCGTACGCACGCAATGAGACGGGCGCGGCTCAACTCAAAGGCCCCTGCCTTCAAACCACCCGGGTGCTAGTCCGCCTGGGGTGCCGGAAGAATGGGCAGTGGCTGCATACCGGCCTTGCTCTTGCGAACCTCCATCTCCGAGAGAAGAATGCTCGGCGCGACAACGGAAGAGTTCCCCCCCTCCCGGGTTAAAACTCCCGGTTCAGAACCTGCGGCTATGATTCTCGTAAATGTTATGAGCGGCGACGCAGGAAGCGCTTCGACACCGCGTTCAAGCTCCTTGCGACCGTCCGTGTAGAGCCTGTAAACCTCCAAAGGCTTGAAGGAGCTTGATGACTCTCCGGCGCCTGCAAGGTTAAACACCATGCCGTTGATGATCAGGGTATTGTCGGCGTTTCCTCCACCTCCTTCGTCGAGACGTGCTGTGGAGATGATGAGACCATAAGGTTTTCCGAGCTTGCGGCATTCGGCGATTAGCGCATTCTCGAGACTCTGCTCGCTTTGCGGCGCCGAGGATTCGAGAATGAGGTTGCCCGCGCATACCCTGTCGGATCTGAAGTGACCGTTGGATTTTTCAAATCCCTTGACGGGCGAGCGGGAAAGCAGGACGTTCTTTAGGATGCCTTGCGTGACGAGGTTGACCCTTTGACCCGCAACGCCCTGGTCGTCGTAGCGGTAGAAACCTGCAAGTGGATGCCCCTTGTAAGTCGCGATGGTCGGATCATCGTAGATGTTGATCGAGGGAAGCAGGATTCGCTGTCCGGCCTTGTTTTCGATGCCTTCAGAGGAATTGGGGGAACTTTTTTGTGCCGTAAGCAGCGGTGCAAGTTCTGCGGCTACGTACACCGGCGAAGCCGGGGACTTTATGAGGACCGGGCCTGCGTATGATTCGCAATCATGTGCGTTACGCAATCCGGTAACCCCATCGAGCATCTCTTCAATACCCTGTTCAATCGTTTTCGTGTCAAAAAGCCCGTCAACGGACGCGAACCTTTGCTCAGTCGATATCGGCATCCCGTCCTTTGAACGTGTGAATGCCGAAACGACAATGATGTAGCCGGTATTTCCTTCCTGTATCCTCGAGCCTTCGCTAGAGACGAAGTAGGAGTTCAAAGCCCTTGCCTCGAGCGCCACGCTGGAAATCAATATATCCGGATACTCGCTGAATATTGCAGATAAAGCCTTTATGCGCTCTTCCCACCCTGGCTTGTCGAGATCGAGCGCAACCACGCTGCCGATGTAGTCGGCGGGCTGCTGAATGCTGAAATCCGCCTGACTTTCTTCGCCCGACACAAGGAGTGTCTGCTTGACTTTTTTGGAGTAATCCTCCAGTGCCTTTTTGTAAAAGTAATCGGTGGCAAGCCACAGCTGATGCTTCAGGGCATCGGTATCATTTTCACACGGCAGGTGCCTGTATTTGTAGGAGTCGCCACTCTCCCAGACGGAACTCTCGAGATTCGAGTTGTCGAGTTCGTAGTCGCCTACACGAAGATCTACTTTCAGATTGCGCGTATCCGATTCGTCGGATTGAACGAGCGTTCCAAGGCTCGCCTTTATCGTGACGGTCGAGCTGTCCTGTACGAGGTAGCTGATGAAATAGGGTCTCTCGCGTCCCTCGATCCGGAGATCCTTCATCGAGCGATCGAGTTCGGAGCGCATTGCCTCAAGAATAGGGGAGGGGGAGGCTCCCTGCGGTGTGCCGGGGGTGGCCAGAACAAAGGTGCTCAGGGCGAGCGAAAGTAAAATTGTTTTCATCCTTTTCATTTCTTCCTCCTTTACAGCTCGGGTTCGCTCAGACCCTCTCCCTTATTGGATGGCGAGGAGGGTGAGGGGGGTAAAGAGGGTGGCGGCAGTATGGGCGGTTTACGATTGCTTGCCTGCTCCTTGGCAATCTCTATCTCGGAAAGAAGTATGCTTGGCGAAACAAGGCCCGCCGGGACGGCTCCCGACTCTGCGCCGCAGAAGCCGTTGAAAATCTCAGGGTCGTCGCCTGCCGCGACTATCTTGTTAAGCGCTGCCAGCGGCGTACCACCGAACTTGACCCCGCGAACAAGCTCCTCCTTGCCCGTTTTGGCATCCACACGGTAGACAAGGAGTGGGTTTGACTGGAAAAGCTCCATGAAGCTCCTGCCGGTATTGGTGGCACCACCCTCCGAACGCACAAAGATGAGACCGTAAGGTTTCTTCTGTTTGCGGCATTCGGCAAGGAGAAGGTTCTTGAGGTCGGTGAAAGATGTCGGCTTCGAATTCTCGAGAATGAGATTTCCCTGCCTTGAGACCGGCATATCGCCGTAGCCCGCGTACTCCATCTGCGCGCGTCCGTGCCCGTTGGAGGACGCAAAACCCTTTATGGGCTTGCGGCAGCAAAGGAATCCTTTCAGCACGCCGTCGGTAATAAGCTCGGTGCGCCTTGATGCGACACCCTCGTCGTCGTAGAGGTAGGAGCCGTTTAACGGCTTTCCTGCATACTCCTTGACGGTCGGATCGTCGTAAAGTGAAAGAAAAGCAGGCATGATTCTTGAGCCTACCTTATCCTTGAAGGTTTCGCCGGATTCCCTTGATTCAAGCCTCTGCGATTCGAGCCGGTGGCCGTATGTTTCGTGAACGAAAACCGCCGCGGCCCGGCCCTCCATAAGCGCGGGACCGACGTAGGCCTCCATCACGGGCGCGTTCTTGAGCGCAATAACCTCACCGGCAAGCGCTTTTATCTCCTTGCGTATCGTGGAATCGCCAGGCAGCTCGTCCTCGGTCCAGCCGAAGAAATTCCGGAAGCTTCGAACCCACATGCCGTCATCGGCCTGGGTGGAGGCGCTGATCCTTATCCAGTAGGCTAGACTGCCGTCCTGAATCTGTGACCCTTCACTCGAGCAGAAGTAGTTGTTGCGCGCCTCGACCGAAAACGAAACACTCGATTCCTGTATATCGGGATACTCGCGAAAGAGCGTGGAGAGTTCTTTCACCTCTTTTTCCCACTTCTGCCGGTCAACTTCCACACGCACCTCGTCGCCGACATATGTGACGGGTTTTTCGCGGCTGAAATCGTCCGAGCGTGCCTCGCTCACCTCCGTTGCGCGTTGGCCTTCCTTCCTCGAATACTGCTTGAGCGCCTGCTTGTAGCGTATGTCGGTCGCAAGCCACAGCGCGCGAGAAAGCAAGAGGGTGTCATCGGTCAATGGAACCGGAATCCTCCTGTATTCCTCGTCGCTCTTCCCCTTCTCCGGGTCGTAATCGTAAATCTGGTCCGCGGAAGGCATGTTGTCGAACTTGTAGTCGCCGACCCTGACCTGGGCGGTGAGTAAACGCGTGTGAGTGTCCGAAGAATCCATAAGCGCGCCTAACTTTGCCGAGGTTGAGAATTCGGCGCGGTCAATCAGATAATAGCTTATGAAATAAGGTTTATGCTCGTGCTCGATCTGGAGCTTGTTCATGGAGCGGTCAAGCTCCGTTTTCATGACATTCAAGATGGGGTTCGGCACGGCCCAAAGGGAAAGGGTCGCCGTAAGTGCCGTTATCACCAGATACTTCACTCTCATGCCGGCCTCCTTGGCATTGTTGTTTGACGTACAGACAACTCCCCTCGGAAGTTCCTGTATACTTTTTTGACGTTAGAATTCGCTCAAATGTTGACTTAAGCCCTCCTCAGAGCCCCCCTGATCCGGTTGTTCGGTCGAACGAAGTTCGACAAGCGACATCCGATGTCGCCGGCCTCCCTCAGCCCTCCTCAGCTTTCCTCAACTTTCGTCAGTGAACTTTCTTTGAGTTTTGTTTTCATTTTTTCTAAAAAAAAAAGCTAAGGATTATGTAAATGCCGATGGCGGAAAGCGCAGCTTGCGCCCAGCGCCTCCGGCGCTCCTCATTGAGATGTGTAATAGTATGACTGCAGAAGCCAAAGGCTTATGCCAATGCGCCTCCGGCGCTCGCCCTCACTCAGAGCCCTCCTCAGGAACATTCTCAGTAATCATCACTCTGGCTTTCAGAATTGAGTTCGGTCGAACGAAGTTCAACAAGCGATATCCGATTTTCCCGCCCTGTTTGCAGAAAGATAACGACAATTAGAATATTTCCCTGATCGCCGGCAAGGCGGTACGGTGTGTTACGGTGTGTTACGGTGTGTTACGAAAGCCTTCTCAAATCCTTTTTTAAAAGAACCTAAATATCCGACTTGACGAAGCTTAATTGAGTACTATAATCTATTGCATAAATAATACCAGTTCGACCTGTGGGAGAAAAGGCATTTCCTGGTAACGGTTAAACATCTCCTGCATGTCGTTAGCTTGATCTGGATAGAAGGAGCAAGTATGAGTGCCTGGAGTCCTTCTAACGAAGAGATATTTTTTCTGCTTCGTTATATTATGGGGTTCAGGATTATGGGGAACTCGAAACAACACATAAAGCTATGCGACGGCAGACACACCGTTTACGTGCCCAATTTACCTCGAAGCCTGATTGATGACAAGAAGCTATCGCGGGAGTTAAAGCCTGTTTTTGACGATACTGCAAGCCACATTTATCTGATTTCTCATACACTTGCAAGAAAAGTGAGGTCCTGGTCGGAAATATACTAGGCACCATCGAAAATATCCGCGAGACTTCTTTCTGAATGCGCAATTGTCTTAAAGAGGGGGGGGGAACCCTCAAAAATAAGTCGTAACCAGATATTGAATTTTGCGTCTAATGGCTTATAATCTCTTGCAAGAGATAAACCGGAGGAAGCCGTGAAGAACAAGAGTCTCGACATCTACAAGATAGACGTCGAAGTCATAGACTGGCCCGAACCAAAGATCAAGATTACCATCTGGGTCGTTTAGACTGATTCAGTACGCTGGTCAATGGCCGTCCGACTGCTGGTTCGCTGACTATTGTCCGCCGACCAGTGGTCCGCCGACCACTTGGGCAGGCCATTATCTTGGTTCGTTCCCATTTTAAGGCCTGAATGAGCAAGATTTTCCAGGTACATAAGAATCCCCATACATAAATCCAAAGCATTGAATCATTGGCTTTTTTCGTTTCGGCGCAACCTTTCCCGACCACTCCGCGTCTAATTTTCTGCTGAGGAGGCTGATCCCTTTTACCGGAGATTTAAGAGAGTAAAGGTTGTAAAAACCTGTGTTCTCCAAGGGTCAAGCTGTCTCCATAAGGGGTCAGGGGGCAAAGAACTTAAGTTCTTTATCTCCAGAATTTATAAACTGAACAATCTCCTCCGTGATCGCCCCCCTGTCTTAAATGGCAGGGGGGAATTGTTTACACCCCGTGATGTTGCATTGCACCATCACGGGGACCCACCCTCCTCAGATCCCTTCTCAGAACCTTCCTCAGAACCCATGCGGAATTCCATTCCACTTCTGGTGCTCGCCTTCCTCAGATACTTTCTTCAGGGCTCCTCATCAGGTTTAAGACCTGGCGCTGATTATTCCAAGAACTCGCCGCATTACTTCTTGGGGATCCCGCTGGTGTGAACACCTTGACAATCACTTAGAAATCGTTATCCTACGACTGCTTATTCAATCATGGAAGGAGAACGAATGAACAGGATAACTAAATATCTTACGGTGCTTTTTCTGGCAGGGCTTTCAGGATGTTCAACGTATGTTCTTCAAACCCCTCAGGTCGTTCCTCAGGGCAAGGTCGCCGGCGGCATAGGCCTCGCAGGGTTGACGATAAGTGACTTTCCGTTTGCCGTTCCGGGAATGTGGGTCCGCGCAGGTGTCGCGCCTGGTCTGGATATCGGTGTGCATTCATGGGGACTCGGTTTCAAGGTAGACGGAAAGTACAGCTTTTCCGACTGGATAGGAGTCGGCGCGGGTGTTTCGCTTGCATCTTTTGGAGTACTGGTCTACGGAGGCGAGGCTTCATTGTATGCAGGAATTCCGGGAAAGGTGCTATACCCTTATGGCGCGGCAAGATTGAACATCACTTCGGCATCATTGTCCATCGCCGATAATCTTGCCTGGGCGAATGTTTCTACGTTCAGAACCGTCCTTGGGCTTCGCCTCAGGATAGGTGAGATGTTTTCCATCTACGGCGAAGGCGGGCTTGGTGTACCTCTCGCAATAGGCTCTGCTGCCGGTACAATCACGGATTTCGATCCGGGTTTCGTTTACGGAATAGGCGTTTCGGTAGGAAATTAATTTAATCCCTAAAAAACACAGGATGTTTTTTAGGGAACCCTCTTCTACCCCATAAATCACAGGGTGATTTTATGGGGGCCCGGCCCTCCTCAGAAATCTGTATGTCCATTGTGAAAATCTGAAAGGGTTTTTTCCTAATCGCTAGTAGTGAAAAGATGGGGTATGTTATGGGTCAGATGCCTGAACCTCAACACAACGCCCCGCCGGTGAGTGTCCCGGTCTCTCAGAAGCGTCGACTCTTCGTTATCAAATGCGAGAAATTTCAATCGGGCTCATCGATCGCTTTAATTGACACAGCTTTCTTTTTAAGTATCATTCTAATTAATCCAGAAACCTTTACGGAGGATTGAATGTTTCTTAAATCACGGTTTTTGGTGTTTTCTGGAGTGGCTCTACTTATCTCGGTTTTTACAGCTTGCACACCCAAGGAAGAGGAAAAGACCCTTGAGGTTACCTGGGATGTTGCTTGCGATAATATAGGTTATCCAAAAGCGCTTGCGGCCGATGCCGGTAATGTGTACGTCATCGGATTCAAGATGATTCGAGCCTACGATAGCAACGGTAATCCATTGTGGAGCAAGACCTTGAACGACTCGGTTTCAGGCCGGGGCCTCACGTTGGATGAAGGCTACCTTTACGCAGTCGGCGAAAAATCAAATCCTGACAGCATCTGGATGGCAAAGCTCGACCCGTCGTCGGGTGATTCCATATGGGTGTCGTGCTTCGGGGACCCCTCGGGCTGGCTTGGGGCAAACGATATCTGCGTCCGAGGCCCTTATGTCTACGCTGCTGGAATGGTGGGGGGGACGGTCGCCACCGATTTCTTCATCCTCGAAAGAGATAAAATCTCGGGAGCCTACAGCTACCAGTGGAAGTTAAACGAGAGCGAAGGTGGTTCGGAGGAAATGCTGATAGCCATAACATCTGATAATACTAGCATATATGCCACAGGTCATTTGATCTTTTATTACGGGTGGACACTAAAGATACCTATAGAGCCTCACGAGCCCGGCTGGCCGGTGGAGTGGGGGGTGAAGTATGACAGCCCTTATATAGATAACATGGGCGATATCGCAGTGGATGAATCGGGCAACTCCTATGTTGTGGGCGAGACGAATTCAACCAACTCTCGTGAAGCCGTCATCGTGAAGTATAACTCCGCCGGAATGCAGCAGTGGTACAAATCACTTGCATATGATTCCACGTACGCCTCATTCTCGGCGGTTTGCCTTGACGACTCGGGATACGTGTACGCGGCGGGTTTAGGCTACAATAAGCAAGACGGTGTGGGTAACGTGCTCGTGTGCAAGTTCAATCCTGCCGGCGAGATGCTCTGGCAGTATCGTTATGAGAAGAGCTTTGAAAGCTACGCGTCCGATCTTGCAATAGCAGGCGATAACGTTTACATTCTTCTGAGCACGGCATCGGGCGCGAGCGTCGTAAAGTTCAAGAATTTCTACCCTCAGGGCTCGGGTTCTTAACCGAATTCTTTGTGAGAAAACCCATGAATACGAAACAATCCGGGATTTCAGGAGTAACAACAATGAAAATGAATAAGAGTCTTTCAGTTCTGCTCGGGGTGATTGCCGTGGTTGCGGGACTTTCAGGCCAGCCCATAAAAGAGGTCTGGGACATCCAGTGCGACAACGTGGGAATGGTATGGGATTACGACATGACCGCTGACGCATCCAACGTCTACATCGCAGACTTTCTTACCAACGGTACGCTCGTCAAGGCTTACAATAGAGAGACAGGCGCGCTTTTGTGGACCAAGCAGTGGATGGACATCAAGCTCCACGGCGGCCTCTACGCGGACGGCGGATCCGTCTACATCGTGTCTTCGAAGGAGAGCCCTTACTCCCTCTACATGGCAAGGCTTGACTGCTCCGATCAAACCATCCTGTGGGAAAATGATTATAATACGAGTTCTGATCCCATATACGGAAACGATGCGGTCGTGAGAGAAGATTACGCCTATGCGGTTGGCGCCATATCGGGCACGGGCGGCATGGATTTCTTCATCCTTGAGCGTAGCAAGAACACGGGTGGAAAAACATGGGACTGGCAGTTCAATGAAGACTATAACGAGATAGGCGAGGCTATCGGTGCCGATTCGAGGGGAATCTATGCCACGGGTTACCAGAAATCGTTCAATACGCCGTGGACGATCAATATCCCTATCGCCGACCCGAACATCGGCTGGGCCCCTGACTGGAAGAATACCTACACAACGGGTCAGAGCTACACCTATGTCGAAAACATCGCGGTCGACACCGCAGGCAACATCTTCGTCGTGGGCGGAACCTACGACGGCTCAAGCTCGTACCAGGCCATAATCATCAAGTACGACAACGCCGGAAACGTGAAATGGTTCAAGACCTTCCAGTCGGGCGGCACAGGACTCTTTAAATGTGCGGCCACGGACGACCTGGGCAATTTGTTCGTTGGCGGAAACGCTGCATCCGCAGGTGTCATTGCCAAGTACACGCCGGATGGCGATCGCGTGTCGCTCTTCTATAAATACGCTTCAATCGAAGCGCTCTGCTGGAAGGACGGCTATCTTTACGCCGTCGCATCATACAACGACGGCGCTCAGTACTACACGCATCTCCTTAAGTATAAAGATCTCAATGTCGTAGAGGAGACTTCGCCATCCCCCTCCTCCCTCGACCTTGAAGTCAAGGGCACCTGCGTCTCTTACACGATCCATGTGTCCGGCAACGTCACCCTGAAACTCTACGACGCATCGGGACAGCTCGTCTCCAATATCTTCTCCGGAGCGGTATCCCAGGGCTCCCATTCTCTCAATCTGAACACATCCTCGTTCGCTCGCGGCTGCTACTTCGTGAGGCTTGCGACAGGGTCTGCAGCCGTGTCGAGAAAGGTAGTAATCAACTGATCCTTTCATCGAGGAACCGGACCGAAGCCTTCCTCGATTGCGAGTTCAAAGAAAGGAGGACGTATGAACATCAAAGCCTCAGTCGTCTTTTTTGCCTCAGCCTTTATCGTTCTTCCTGGCGCACTTTCGTGCGGCAGAGGTGGGGGAGGGGGACGGGACATCCTGCCCATCGATCCAGATATCGACCTTCACATGGCCGCGGTCGAACGCTCGTTCGACAGGCTTTATTCGACCTTTACCGGGCTCAAGCAGGATTACAACAAGCACCTAACGCGGCATTTTGAATACCAGGAGCCGCAGTACGACTCGCTCGGCGAGGAGATCATCGATACGAACCCCGTTCCTGAAATCTATGAGACTCCTTTTACCGCTTACTGCGGGCTCGATAACGTGACATATGCGCCGCCCTCTAACAAGATGTCAATGGAGGAACGCATCGTGATGCTTGACGAGAAACTCGGATTTCTTTACTCCTGCGTCAGGAAATACGCCGTGCTCTACTATGATCATCTTGAGGCCTGTCACGATTTCGAGCAAAAACGTCCGCTCGAACCCTCCTACAAGCGTCTTGGGGAAAACCTCGAGCAGGCAACACGGGTGCGCATTCTCGATATAGAGATCCGCGATCTGGAAACCCTGGTTTTAAAGCTCATCGTTCACTTCAATGAACACATGAACGGGCACTGGTAAGAGTACCGGCACAATGACTTTTGTTACGCCTTAAGTTCAAATATACTCTTGACATGGGGAGGAAAAAGAGCATAATTTCTCCAGTTTAAGAAAATACAATAGTGTACTGATTACAGGAGTGGCATTAGTAATGGGTGAGTTTCTTTCGACCATCTGGCAGTTTTTAATAACGAATATTCCACTAAATGTAATTCTTTTTGTTGTGCTATTTGGAGCGGGTATTTATATCTGGTACCTTATTCATTCCAAGAAAATCCTTGAAGCTAGACTTAAGACAAACAACGATTCACAAAGAATTGCAGATTTCGACACGACCAAACGTAAAAAAAATCAAAATAGTCCTAAGGAGATTTTGATAGTCGATGACGATGACAATTTTCGTCAGCTTACTTTAGTGCAAATAAAAAAATATATCCCCAATACATCAATGAGTTTGCTACAGCATGGGAGAAATGCAATAAATAGAATCAAGGTTCATAAGCCTGATCTCTTAATATTAGATGTTAGGTTACCCGATATGACAGGATTTGAAGTTGTAAAAGGATTAGCTTCTATTTGTTGCTATTTTCCCATTTTCCTTGTGTCTGGATTAGTATCATTGGAGGAGATGAATCGGAGTTTCCTAGATAACCTTAGTAAGGTCATTCTCTTCGCAAAACCTTTAAATGAGATTACGTTTTATTCTGCAGTGAAAGCAATGCTTGTCGATTGAAATCGATTCGATTTCTGAAGTGTTATGATTTTTTCCAAAGAACATTGTTTTGAATGGTTCTTTCCTTTTTCCATGAATGATTGTTTTTTAAGATGGAGGCGAATGTAACCTTTGGAATATTTCCTCGTCTTAACTGTATAGATAAGTATGAAACAGATCACTGCAAAAGACGAGACGGAGAAAGTAATCTCCGAGATTCTGGAACACTACGGCCTGATCGTAAAGAGTGTTCAGGAGACAGGGGAGAGCGTCCTGATAAAGGTCACGGAACCTGAGGATTGTCCTCAAAAACCAAGACCCATCAACTAACCCCTACCCGTAACACCCCCTACCCGTAACAAAACCTCGTACCCCTTCGTGGTAGGGTCCACCTCTTGAGTTATGACTATATCTCATAGGGCGTTTTCATAAGCAGCTTTCAATCAAAGGAAATAACACAACCGTAACACGCCACCTCCCTTATGGCTCGCAATAAGAAAGATACCGTTCAGACGATCTCAGTATGTCGAACCGATGTTAAGATATTTCTGAGGAGGATGAGCGCTTCGAAGAGGTCGGTACAAGCCTTGCTATCGTCATTCCACATTGCATAATGTATTTGTGTCTGAAAAATATAATCTCCAGGTAAGTTTCCTGAGGGGTATGCTATGGGGGTGTTACGGGGGAGAGGCAATTTTGAAAGATTATTACCTGATTTATCTTCTTTCATAACAATAACATACAATTACATCTCAAAAAACTTGACAAATCTACAGTTTTAAGTATATTCGGTAGTATCATAATGGAGCAGGGCGCTCCAAAAAAATCTGAGATATGGGCAAAACGCATAGATCATTTTTTTACGGAGGCATTGGTTGCGTAAAATCAAATGTTTCGAGTGCGGACAAGATATCGAAGTAAAATGGCTCAAGCGTGTCGAACTTGTAATCCCTATCTGTCCGCAGTGCTACGATAAATTCAAAGAGTGTTTTGAGGAAACTGTCCCCTCGCCTCGCGAGTTCGTTGAACGCTGTAATCTTAAATAAAAAATAACTTCTACTCCGGCGTCGCTTTTTTTTACAAGAAAAGTGTGTAATGAACCCGTAGGCATTTTTACTTATTGACTCCCGGTTAATCGTTATTATATTCAAAGTGGAAATCTTAAACGGTAAAACAGGAGTAAGCATTGCCTGAAGTTACTTGTCTGTCTTGCGGAAAGGTTCTCAGTGAAGACTGGGCCTCGAGAGAAGATCTGATTGTTCCATTGTGTCCCGAATGTCACGAGAAGCTTACCAAAAGTCTCGAGGGGGTTCCACCTCCGGAGCAGTTCAAGGAACGCTGCAACCTTAAGTAAATCTCCCCGATAGAATGGGGCAGAGGGTTATTGTTTCTTGACATCTTCACCTATCCCCTTATAATTCGTCCTGTTCGTTTTAGAGTGCCGGATATTTCTTCAAGGAATCCCCGGTCCGTTACTCGATTCAAGGAGATTTTTAACTTAGATGCAGGAAAATAGTCAAAAAAATCCCGGTTTGATAAGCGAGAACACCAGCAAGGTTCTTGACGACGTGTCGGAAAGGCGCGCCTCCCTTATCTCAGCTTTGCAGGAACTCCAACTCCGCTACCGCTACCTGCCCGAGGAGGCCCTGCGCCAGGTTGCCGCTCGCATGAACGTCTCGCTCGAACAGGTTTACCACATCGCGACTTTTTACACCTGTTTCCGGCTCGAGCCCATGGGACGCCACCACATCCGTGTCTGTCAGGGCACTGCTTGTCACGTGCGGGGAAGCGTGGGGATAGAAGAAGAGATTAACCGCAAGATCGGCATTGAACCCGGCCAGACGACGTCTGACGGTCGTTTTACCCTTGATGCCGTGAACTGTCTGGGATGCTGCGCGCTCGCGCCCGTGGTCGTTGTTGACGACGATTACTACCAGATGTCAAAATCCAAGATCGAGAAAACCCTTGAAAAGTATAAATAACCCTACCTTTACCCCAAAAGATCGCTTCGCGCTTTCCTGGGACCCCTTGTCGAACGAAGTTCGACTCGCGACATCCGAAGTAGTCATCATCAGTCAAATTCCAGAAGAGAAGGATCAAACTGAACATGCCTAAGAAGGCCGCCGCCAAATCGTCACGCCTCGGCACAACCGCAGAACTCGAGCGCTGGCGCGAGGAGATAAAGGCCGGATACGATCCTGAAAAGCTCACGGTCGCCATGTGCACGGGTACCGCGTGCCGGGCTTCGCGCGCGATGTTCGTTCTCGACGCATTCAAGGAGGAACTCGCAAAACGCGGCATGCAGGATAAAGTTCGTATCATACCGACAGGCTGCCACGGTTTCTGCGAGCAGGGTCCCCTCATGGTCATAAGACCAAAGGGAATCTTCTATCACAGCCTCAAGCCCGAGGATATGCCGGAGATTGTCCAGCGTACCCTAATCGGCGGCGAGCCTATCGAAAAGCATCTTTACGTCTATCCCGAGACCGGCCAGAAAGCCGTCTACGAGCGTGACGTGCCCTTTTACTCCAAGCAGACGCGTCTCACCTTCGGCGAGAACGTGAACATCGATCCCACCAGCATCGAGGACTACATCCGCATAGGAGGCTACTCAGCTCTTTCCAAGGCTCTATTTAAAATGAAGCCCGCCGACATCGTCGAAGAAGTGCGCAAGGCAGGTCTGCGCGGACGCGGGGGCGGCGGTTTCGATACCGCGCGCAAATGGGATTCGTCCATCAACGCCGCAGGCGACGAGAAGTACGTCATCTGCAACGCGGACGAGGGCGACCCCGGGGCGTACTCGAACCGCAGCCTTCTCGAGGGCAACCCGCACTCAGTCCTCGAGGGCATCATCATCGGCGCGTACGCTGTCGGTTCAAGCCAGGGCTACATCTACGTTCGCGAGGAGTATCCCCTTGCCGTGCAGTTCTTCCGCAAGGCGGTAGAGGATGCCGAGACATACGGTCTTCTCGGGGAGAACATCCTCGGCTCGGGTTTCAATTTTACCATGCGAATCGAACGGGGGGGAGGGGCTTTTGTGTGCGGCGAGTCTACCGCGCTCATGGCCTCAATAGAAGGCAAGGCCGGTGAACCAAGAGCCAAGTACGTTCACACCGCCGAGCGCGGCCTCTACAACAAACCCACCGTCCTCAACAACGTCGAGACATGGGCCAATGTCCCCCTCATCGTCAACAAGGGTTCGGAATGGTTTGCATCTATCGGAACAAAGGGTTCGAAGGGAACGAAGATTTTTTCGCTCGTCGGCAACGTGAACAACTCAGGTCTGGTAGAAGTGCCGATGGGCATCACCCTGCGTGAGATCATCTACGGTATTGGCGGCGGCATTCCCAAGGGCAAAAAGTTCAAGGCCATTCAGACCGGCGGGCCCTCGGGCGGTTGTATACCTGAAAACCTTCTCGACCTCGCGGTCGATTTCGATACGCTCTGGGAGGCAGGCTCCATGATGGGCTCGGGCGGCATGATCGTGATGGACGAGAATACTTGCATGGTCGACGTGGCAAAATTCTTCACGCGGTTCCTCAAGGACGAGAGCTGCGGCAAGTGTGTGCCTTGCAGGGAGGGGCTTGCGCAGACCTACGAACTCCTCGATCGCATCACCCAGGGCGAAGGTAAGGAAGAGGACCTCGAAATGCTCGAAGAACTCGGCAAGGCCATGCAGGACTCCTCGCTCTGCGCGCTAGGCACGTCCGCCGCGAACCCGGTGCTTTCCACCCTGCGGTTCTTCAGGGACGAGTACGTAGCCCACATAAATGAGAAGCGCTGTCCTGCGGCCGCGTGCAAGGCGCTCATCTATTTCGACATCAACGAGAATTGCACGGGCTGCACGCTGTGTGCCCGCAACTGCCCGGTCAAGGCCATCACGGGCGAGACGAAGAAGCTGCACAAGATCGATCAGGAAACTTGCATCCAGTGCGGTGTTTGCGCCGATGTGTGTAAGTTCAACGCCGTGTCCAAAAACTCACCAAGACCCGCCCGTCCCCCTTCGGGGGATTCTCATATGCAGCTTGGATCACAAGGAAATAACACACCATCTTCCCCACCCCCCTCCACACCCTCCACACCCGCCCCCCCGCCGGGGGCCTCACCCGAGACTAAAGAAGGTGCCAATTGAGCCGGGATACTCTGACAACTTGCTTATCTTTGGAATCGGGGACCCTTTCCTACAAAGAATCTGAGGGGGGCTCCCGTAACACACCTTCCTCCCACCCCACACCCCCATCGAAGACTCAAAAGACTTCTGTAAGGAATTCCGAGATTGAGGAGGATTAGATGAGTCACGCAGAATGGCAGGGTCAGGCGAAATTTACGATTGACTGCAAAGAGGTCACAGGTTTTAAGGGCGAGACCATTCTTCAGGTTTGCCGCAGGGAGGGGATAGCGATCCCGACGCTCTGTCACCACGAGGCAATAGCTCCTTACGGCGCGTGCCGGGTCTGCCTTGTGGAGGTGACGGTAGGGAAGCGTACAAGATTAGTCACATCATGCATTTACGAGGTTGCGCCCGATATCGAGGTCAAGACCTCATCCGAGCGTGTTATGCGTAACCGCAAGGCGGTCATAGAATTGCTGCTTGCCCGAGCGCCTGATGCACCTCCTATTATCGCGCTCGCAAAAGAGTACGGAATAGATAAGCCTCGCTTTCCCCTTATCAAGAACGATAAGTGCATACTTTGCGGGCTTTGTGTGCGCGCCTGCCGTGAGATAATCGGCGCGTCGGCAATCGGCTTCATCGGCCGCGGCGGCAAACGCCATGTGGGTCCTCCACTCAAGCGCCAGTCCGAGCGCTGCATAGGCTGCGGTACCTGCGTGTACCTCTGCCCAACGGCCGCAATCTCTCTCAAGGACGTCTCAAGACCCATGAAGGGGGTTCACAAGCATCGTTACGATTTCGAGGCGCCCGACTGCTCAGCCTGCGGTGAAATAAACTTACTACCCCAACCGTCTGCTTCGCATCCGGCCGGGGACCCCGATAATTCACCCCACGCCGTTGCATCGCAACGCCGCGGGGACCCCGGGGATAAGTGATGAATAAGCTCAAGGTCTATATATGCCAGGGGTGTGAGATAGGGCAGAAGATCGATATTGAAAAGTTAAGGAATCACTTCAATTCACATCCACAAGTCGAATCAACAGAGGTGCTTCCGCAGCTTTGCGACGGAGCCGCTCAGGAATATCTCAAGAACGTGAAAAGCGCTCTTCTTTTCGCCGCATGCGACGAACGCACGCACGGTTCCATCTTCAAATCCCTTGCCGGAGCCAATCCCTATGTGCTCGTTAATCTCCGTGAGCGCTGCGCATGGGTGCACTCCGAGGGTGCAACCGAGAAGGCAGTCCGCCTCATTTCCATGGGAATAGCCGAACTTACTACAAAAAAGCATCTTCCGGAATCCAGGCTCGACTTGCTCGAACGCGTGCTCGTGCTCGGAACCGGACCTGCCGGACTTGCATCCGCCCGTGCGCTTGCCGAGAAGGGGATAGACGTCGTCATGCTCGACAGTAATTCCAGGCTCGGCGGAACCCTGCGCCGAACGCGCACGGTCTGGCCGTCGGGGGAGGACTCCGATGCGCTTTTGCATCGACTTTACAACGAGTTAGAAGATAAACTTCACGTAACGGTTTACCAGGAAGTTGAACTGAAAGACATCCGTGAATCCAGACATGGTTATCGTGCCGTGCTCTCCAGCGGTCAACATGAGGAGGTCGGGGCCGTTGTCGTCGCGACCGGCATGCGCGAGGTAGGTGGAAACCTTTTCGAGTTCGAATACCGCTGGCGCGACCGCGGCAAGTTCCGCGGCCCCCTGGCGTTCGAGGTCCGTAAGGGCGTTCATCCCTTCCTTCTCGAAACCGCTTTGTGGGACGCCGTGATGCTTAGGCAAGAGAAACCGGAGGAACGAATCGTCTTCTTCGTGCCCTCCGATCTCGAACTCCCGAAAGGGTTTCAGGAGAACGCCGATAAATACAATATTGAGATCAATGTCAACGAGATACAAGGAGGGAGTGGTACGGGTGTTACGGGTGGTGTTACGGGGGGCTGGCAGGGTGCGCACGTTAAACTCGGAAGGCTCGTCGGCAACCTCCCTCCCTCCCTGGCGCAACTGCTAAGAATTCCCCAGGACAGCGAAGGCTACCTGGCGCAGCGCCGTTACCGAATCAGGCCGAAGGACGTACTTGCGCCGGGGATATTCGTAGTCGGCGCCGCTCACTCGCCCATGCCGATAGAGGAGAACATCAACCAGGCGTTCGTTGTCGCGGCTCGAATCAAGAGTTTGTTCGACTCAAAGCCGGTTCGTCAACCCTCGGCTGAAATCGACGCCGAACGCTGCATCGGCTGCGGGTACTGCGCGGCCGTGTGTCCTTACGGCGCACCCGTGCTCGAACGCACAGACACGGGGTCCAGGGCGTCTATCTCTCCAAGATTCTGTACCTTATGCGGGCTCTGCATTGCCGGGTGTCCTGTGTTTGCGATTGCCGATTCCTTGAAATCGCGTGAAACGATTCAATCTCAAATAAAGGCATGGGGAAGGGGAGGGGTCTCATGAAGATACTTGGTTTTACGTGCGATTGGGCGGGATTCGCGCTCGATTTCGGCGGTATGCAGCGAATGGAGTACTCCCCGGATATTACTTTCATCAACCTGCGCTGTTCGGCCAGGTTCGACTTGGCTGACGGTGTGGAAGCGCTGGCCAACGGTGCGGACGGCATCTTCTTTGCGCTTTGCCCATTGGGGGATTGTCACTATGAATCCGGCAACCATCACGCACTTTCAAGAATAAACCACCTTGTCGATCTGATAACTATCGCAGGGCTAAAGCCTGAACGAATCGGTTTCTACCATGCCGATACCACCCTGGCCTACGGTCTTAAGTCGGCCATTGACAAGCATGAAGGGAAGTTAAAGGAGTTTGGAGATTTGTCCTCTGATGTTTCAGTAAAACCTGAACTTACAGCAACAATCGCCGCGATGCGGCGCACCGCTAACTCCCAGGCGGTCCGCTGGCTTCTTTCAAAGGAGCTCGAGCTCGTCCGCAAGGGCAACGTGTTCGACGAGAGGCTGGATGCGTCCGCATACGATACGCTCGTCAAGGAAACGCTGCGGACGGAGTACCAAAAAGGACTCGTTCTCGAGGCCCTCTCGGAGCCGCGGTCGGCGGTCGAGGTTTCGGCACTCACCGGACTCGAGGCACGCAGGGTGTTCGAACTCATCGTCGAGCTCGAACGCGAGACGAGGGCCCGTTTCGACCGCATCGAGCACGAGCGACCGCTTTACGTGGAGGTTGCCAATGCCTGACAGTAAAACAAAAGGCGCCGCACTCGTGGTCGGCGGCGGCATCGCAGGCATCCAGGCCGCGCTCGATCTTGCGGACGGCGGCATAAAGGTCTACATGGTGGATTCGAAACCCACCATAGGCGGCGTAATGGCGCAGCTTGACAAGACCTTCCCGACGAACGACTGCTCCATGTGCATACTTTCGCCCAAACTGGTCGATACCGGACGTCACCTCAACATCGAGATAAAGACTTCCACCGAAGTGGTCGGCCTCGAGGGAGAGCCCGGAAGATTCAAGGTTAAGCTTCAGAAACATGCGCGTTACATTGATCCCGTGACTTGCACCGCATGCGGACTCTGCGCAAAGAACTGTCCTGTGTCCGCCGTGGACGCGTACAACGAGGGTCTTTCCGAGCGTCGTGCCGCCTACATCTCCTACCCCCAGTCCGTGCCACTCGCATACGCGATAGACAAGGATAAGTGCATAGGATGCGGGCTTTGTGCGAACATTTGTCCTCCAAACGCCGTCCGTTACTCCGACAAGGACTCGGTCGAGGAACTGGAAGTCGGCGCAGTTCTTCTCGCTCCCGGATTCGACGAGTTCGACCCTGCCCTTCTCAGCGAGTACGGTTACGGCCGGTTTCCGAACGTGCTCTCAAGTATCGAATTCGAGCGGCTTATGTCCTCCTCCGGCCCCACAGCCGGGCATATACTCCGCCCCTCCGACGGCAAGGACGTGGAGCGCGTTGCATGGATTCAGTGCGTGGGTAGCCGCGACAGGCATATCAACCGTCCGTACTGCTCGTCCGTTTGCTGCATGTACGCCACCAAGGAGGCCATCATCGCTGGCGAGCATGCTCCGCATATGCGGAAGTCCATATTTTACATGGACATACGTGCTTACGGCAAGGATTTTGATCGTTACATAGACCGTGCCCAGAACCAGTTCGGCGTCCGTTACGTCAGGGGGAGGGTGGCAAAGGTCACGGAAGATTCCCAGACCCGCGAGGTTACCTTAACCTATGAAACCGACGACGGCAAGCTCAAAAAAGAGACTTTTGATATGGTGGTTCTCTCGGTCGGGCTCGAGCCGCCCAAAACCTCTCCCGAACTCGCAAAATCTTTGGGCATCGAGCTTGACGCTCACGGATTTGTGAAGACTTCGACCTTTGCGCCCATGATAACCACTCGCTACGGCGTGTTCGTTGCGGGTGCGGCCTCCTCGCCAAAGGACATCCCCGAAAGCGTGGCGCAGGCGTCCGGTGCGGCAGGGATGGTGCAGGGGCTTCTGGGTGATTCCCGGAACTCGGAGACGTTGGCAAAAAACCTCCCTCTCGAACGTGACGTGTTTACCGAACCGCCGCGGATAGGCGTCTTTGTCTGTCACTGCGGCATCAATATCGGCTCGGTCGTGCGCGTGCCCGAGGTCGTCGAGTACGCAAAGACCCTGCCGGGCGTCGTTTTCGCCGGGGAGAACCTTTACACCTGCTCCTCCGACACCCAGGAGAAGATAAAGGAGATCATCAAGAATTTCCGCTTAAATCGCGTAATCGTATCTGCTTGCACGCCGCGAACGCACGAGCCGCTGTTCCAGTCCACCATACGAGAGGCCGGTCTCAATAAGTATCTTTTCGAGATGGCCAACATACGCGATCAGGACTCGTGGGTGCACATGCACGAACCCGATAAGGCCACCGAGAAAGCTAAGGACCTCATACGGATGGCGGTCGCGAAGGCGGCAAGACTGCGTTCGCTACGAAACATCGAGCTTCCGGTCACCAAATCCGCGCTCGTGATAGGGGGAGGGGTGTCCGGCATGGTGGCCGCACTCTCCATCAGCCAGGCCGGTTTCGAAACCGTACTCATCGAACGCTCGGACTCGCTCGGCGGCAACCTGTCCCATCTTACCAAGACGCTGTGGGGCGAGGATGCCCAGGCGTATCTCAAGCGGCTCACCGAAGAGGTGGAAAGAGACCCCAACATCCGGCTCTACAAGAACACCGAAGTCTCAAAAGTGGAAGGGTTCGTGGGAAATTTCAAGACCACGTTGTCCAACTGCGAAATTATTGAACACGGTGCGACAATCATCGCGACCGGCGCGTCGGAGTACCAGCCGAAACAAGATGAATACCTCTCAGCCGATCCCCAGGTCATCCATCAGCGCGAACTTGAGGAGCGTCTTCACAAGGGTTCCTTCGACGCCAAAACTGTCGTGATGGTCCAGTGCGTGGGTTCCCGGTCTGATGAGCATCCCTACTGCTCACGCGTCTGCTGCACCGAGGCAGTTAAGAACGCACTCACAATCAAGGAAAAATCCCCGAAAACGGAAGTAATCGTTCTCTTTCGCGACCTCAGAACTTACGGACTCAAGGAACTTGCCTACGAGAAGGCAAGAGAGAAGGGCGTCATCTTCCTTCGCTTCGACAAGGGTTCGGAGCCTCGCGTCGAGCGCAAGAACGGCAAACTGACTGTCAGCGTCCTTGACGAACTCATAGGAAAAGAAGTCGAAATCTCGACAGACCTCGTCGCGCTCTCAACCGGAATAGTTGCGGAGAAGGAATCTAATAAAACACTTGCCCAGCACTACAAGGTGCCGCTCAATGAGGACGGTTTCTTCCTCGAGGCGCACATGAAGCTCCGCCCGGTCGATTTCGCGACCGACGGCGTTTACCTTGCCGGGCTCGCGCACGCGCCGAAGTTCCTCGACGAGGCCATTGCCCAGGCGTCGGCCACTGCCGCGCGCGCTATCCTTATTCTCAACAAGGATCACATCGAGGCCGAGGGCAAGATAGCGTCGGTCAACGAGCGCACCTGCATCGGCTGCGGGTACTGCGTCGAGGTATGTCCTTACGGTGCCATATCGCTCGAACAAAAGCGTGTGCTCGGGCATGAGAAGAAGGTCGCCTCCGTGAACGCCGCTCTTTGCAAGGGCTGCGGAGGCTGCGCGGCGTCGTGCCGCTCCAATTCGATCGATCTTGCCGGTTTCACGAACCAGGAACTCGTCTCCGCCTTCCAGCAGCTTATGTGGGAGGAGGAGGATATACAAGGGTGCTGCGGTGTTTAGTTTGACCAACGGCAGGGCCTCTTTGAAGGGCAGCATGTTTTTTTGCTTTTTGGCTGCAATTGTGTTTTCCCTGTTCTGCAGTATCAACAAGTTTAAGTTTCCGGAGGAGTTGCAGGGACAATGGGAATATGAAGACGATTGGCATTATGAGTGGTTCATATTCAATGAAACCGAGTTGTTCTATCACAAAGTGCGGAAACCCGGAACCACCGAAACTAAGCTAACCATGCGTCTGACTGATCTTGACGAAGCTAACGGTCGGTTTGTGACTGGAAATACGTTTTTTTTGTACAAATGGGTAGATGGTAATCTGTTTGTCATGTTCGATGAGGCAGATTATCCGGATTCTTCAGGGAAATGGAAAGACTTACATCACTATTGATAGGCCAGTCAAATCGGCAGGACTTTTTCTGCGGGCTTATCGGTTTGAAGAGGAGTAAAATGTTACTATTGGATTATGAAATAAGTAGCGGTGTCAGGATTGGTATGTTTTTTGTGAAAGAGAGTTCTAATGAATAAGGGAACCATGATCTCGAACGAGTTCGAGGTTTCAAAAGTTTCCTTAGATATTTTACAGTATAAGTACAGTAGAAGGTTAATGAGGAAATCCAATCTTATACTGCTTTGCACAATCCTTTTGCTTCTTGCTGGATGCAAGTCAGATGGTCCGGGTACACTTAAGTGGAAAAACGAATCACCGCTCCTAGAAAACCTTTATTTTCTGGGAATTGGGTCGGATGGGTCAATATTAGCACCCTCGCTAAGTAGCTATATTTGCGCTATAGATACTTCGGGTGAGTTGAAGTGGGCGTATCAGGTCGGTTTTCAAATAATAACAACGGCTCCACCGGTGATAGGTTCTGATGGTACTATATATTTAAGGGATGCCTTTTATGATTTTTACGCCATAGAAAAGAGCGGAAAATTGAAGTGGCATTTTCAAACCGATAATCAAAATTGGAGTTCGCCTCCTGCGATAGGTCCAGACAGAACTATATACATGGGTACAGAAGATGGCTATTTATATGCATTTGATACGTCCGGGGTCCTGAAATGGCGCAATCAAATTGATACCTTATCAATCACTGCACTTGTGATAGATTTTGATACTACTATTTATGTGGGATCAGTTAATGGTTTTTCCTCAGTTAATTCATTAGGTAGCATAAAATGGCGATCTGAGATCGGATATGCGTGGTATTCTTTTCCCGCTGTAGGAAAAGATGGCACAATATATGTTGGTTCTGGTTGGGATCTTTACGCAATAGATCAATCTGGTAACTTGAAGTGGCGTGTTGAAACTGGTTCTGTAGAGAGGAGTTCTTCACCAGTAATCGGTTCTGATGGCACCATATACATGGGTACGAGTGACAGTTGTCTCTACGCAATAGATTCATCCGGAGTCTTGAAATGGAAGTACAAGACGCAGAATGAAGTATCTTCCCCAACATTAGGCAAGGATGGTTCAATATATATTAGTTCAGGGAAATGTGTTTACGCTATCGATACTTCAGGCCAGTTGAAGTGGTGTTGCGAAACCGAGAAAAGGATTTTTTCGGCACCAGTTATAGGACAAGATGGTTCTCTATATGTGGGTACTTATGGGGGAGTTTACGCTATCCGTACCGATTCAAAAGGGCTAGCCCACTCACCATGGCCAAAGTATGCCCACGATAACCAGAACACCGGAAGGGCAAACGGAGGAATTTGAATTATGAGCGACGAACCTCGTATCCTTGCGTTTCTTTGCAACTGGTGCTCCTACGCCGGAGCGGATCTTGCAGGGACTTCGAGAATCCAATATCCCTCAAATCTGAGGGTGTTAAGGGTTCCCTGCTCGGCGCGCGTGAATCCGCAGTTCATCCTCAAGGCTTTGCAAGAGGGCGCCGACGGCGTTCTGGTCTCAGGCTGCCATCCGGGGGACTGTCATTACCTTGAGGGCAACTACTATGCCCGCCGTAAGTTCGCGGCCATGCGCGATCTTTTGGAGTACGTCGGTCTCGAGCCCGGTCGCGTTCACTTTTCCTGGGTCTCGGCGGCAGAGGGCGGCAAGTTCGCAGAGGTCGTCACGCACGTTACCGAATCCGTAAAAAAAGTATCCGACCGCACGCAGTTCCAGAAGAAACGGGAGTATCCGGATGAGTAACCTCATCGGCCAAATCCGCGAGGAGGCACGCAAGATTCTTTCCGAAGGAAAGGTGGACTTCGTCATCGGTTATGCGGAAGGCGATACACCAATTCAGGTCAAGCCAATCTTCGTCTCCAAGCCGGAGGATGCGGACAAGCTTATTTGGCCCTCCTTCGGTTTACTTAACCTCGCAACCTATCTCAGTCGTTACCGCCTCACCAGGGACCGCATCGGCATCGTTGCAAAGGGATGTGATTCTCGTTCAATCGTCGCGCTGCTCAAAGAGAATCAGATAGAGCGCGAGCGGCTCTACGTCATCGGTATTAACTGTCCGGGGATGCTTTCGCGCAAGGTGGCGCAGGAAAAGGTCGGCGAAATAATCTCAGCGGAGTCGAAGGGGGAGAAATGGTCGTTCACTACCGCCGAAGGTGTAAAAGAAATTTCATGTTTCGATCTCCTGCCGGCGAACTGCCAGGCTTGCAGGCACCACGCGCCCGTCATATCCGACGTTCTTCTCGGTGATCCGGTACCCGAACCCGGGGGCGACGGCTACGATAAGATTCGCGAATTCGAGCAAAGGCCCTCCTCAGAGCGTCACGAATATCTGAAATCCGAAATGTCCAAGTGCATCCGCTGCTACGCATGCAGACAAGCGTGTCCTACATGCAACTGCGACGAGTGCTTCGTCGACATCTCGCAGCCGCAGTGGGTGGCAAAGGGGCAGGAGCCTTCGGACGTCGCCATATGGCAGCTCATTCGCGCCTACCACCAGGCCGGACGCTGCGTGGACTGCGGCGCATGCGAGGAGGCCTGTCCCATGGGTGTCAAGCTCACGTGGATGACGCGGAAGATGAACCTCATAGTGCGCGAGCGTTTCGGATTCGAGTCCGGCGCCGATCCTGATGCTCTACCTCCCCTTGCCAACTACAAGAAGGACGACGCGGAGGAGTTCATACTATGAAGAAGCTCAATGATCTGCGTCAATTATACGATCATCTCTCCAAGTCAAGCCGTGTTGTTGGACTAAAGAAAGCGGATAACCGCTATCTCTATCAAACCCTTGATCGATACGAAGATTGGCAGTCGTCGGTATTGCTCGGAAACTTCTCACCGAAGGAGATTTTCTTTCCCCAGGACGAGGCGCTTTTTCATTTCAAGGTGCAGAACGTAATCACCCCAAAGCCCGAAGATCGACCGCAAGTCCTGTTCGGCGTGCGGCCATGCGACATTCGAGGGATATGGGAACTCGAGAAGATGTTCAATCAATCTGAAGAGGGGGGCTATCGCGATCCCTACTTCATGAAGCGCTTCGAGCACACGCTAATCGTCGGGATGGGTTGCGCCGAACCCTTGCCCTCGTGCTTCTGCACGTCCGTTGGTGGCTCGCCCTACGAATCCAATGGCTCCGACATCTTCATCTATCCAACAGATCAGGGCTACCTCCTTGATATCCTGACAAAGAGGGGGGAGGAGGCTCTTGCAGGCCTTGCGCTCGAAACAGTCGAAGATCGCTCAAAGGTAGAAGCTGACCGCTCGCTTGTCGAATCCAAAATCCGGAAGTATTCGTTCGAGGGCATCGAGGAAAAGCTCAAGAAGATGGTCGATTCCAAGTTCTGGGACGAGGTCCACTCCACCTGCATCGGCTGCGGCACCTGCGCGTTTGTGTGCCCCTCGTGCCACTGCTTCGACATCTCCGACGACTCCAAGGGCTCGCGCGGAAAGCGCTCGCGGCAGTGGGATTCATGCCTCTACAAGGAATACACGCTCGAGACGTCAGGTCACAACCCTCGGCCCTCAGGCAGCCAGCGCTGGCGCCAGAGACTGAACCACAAGTTCAACTACTTCATGCAGGTCTTCGGAACCTATCAGTGCCTGGGCTGCGGACGCTGCGGACGCGCCTGCCCGGTCAACATCAATATTGCCGAATTCGCTCAGAAAGCTGTAAGTTGGGAAGAATCTTAATCCTTACAACCTGAAAGCTTATCTACACGAAGCCGAAGAGTATATTGCTTTAAAAACATATGTTGTCGTTTTGCAAGGAGAAACTTAGCTGTGAGGGTCCTGAAAATGACAAACTGGAAAGAGTCGAAGTAGTCAAATTCAATAATCTACAATCTGATCGACGAGTTCTTGAGTATTAGGGTGAAACTTATACAAAGATAACAGTCGGGCCGACCTTATACCCAACGGGGCAAGCTGAGGTCGGCCCCTACATTTATCGATTTCTTCATTTACGGGATCACCAAACGAATACTATGCATCTACTCAGAAATCAAAACGAGCTGAGAAAGTGCTAGAGTGGCTGAGGAGGGCTTAGTATTCAAAGTTGCATCTGTCGAATCCCGCGCCCAGTCTCAAGCTGAAGCCGGGAACGGTGTCCTTGTAGAGTTCGTAGAACGCTGAAAGATCGGCTGTATCGCCCGTGAACTTGTACACTACGCAGGTAGTGGTGTCGAAGCCTGAATATATCTGCCAGTTGTCGCTCTGCTCGCGGTCGCCGGTGATGCGTCCCTCGCCGCTTACCGCAAAAATGGAATATGAACCCGCGGTAAGATAGGCCTTTGTTCCGCCGATCAGGGCGAGACGCGACGTAAGTGTATCCACCCTTCGCTTGATGGATGCCGTGTCCATGCCAAGTTCCACAAGAAGCATATCGGGAAACAGCCTGCGAAGCGTGTCCGAACTGTGACTCATGGCCACCTTGCCGGTCTTTATATTCTTTACGACATAAATACTTTCTGCGACCGTGAACTCGAAATCGTCCGCTTTCGAGTTGTTGGTTTCGACATGAAGAGTATATGAACCTTGAGATATTTGCCCAAGATCGAAATAGATGTCGTTATACGAGTAGGCCTGGTCAAGCTCTCCGTCATTGGTGCCCTTTATGATTACGTTGACGGTACTGCTGGAGATGTAGGCTGTATCTTCAATGCCGGATGTGTCGGGCGTGAGATCGGAGAAGAAGAAATGCAAGTTGCAGGTAATGGGATCTCCGACACCCTCGTATATCCAAAATTCCATGGGTAATGCAATCTTGTTGGTTCCTTTGAACAAGTCGCAGCTTGTCAAAAATAATGCGATTACGCCCAGCGATAAAGCGACCACAAAACGTTTCATTAAAGCCTCCTTTAAAATACTCCACTAAAGATAATCCTCTGTGTTGTTTTGTCAACCCCTCCTCCAGTCCCCCTTACCCCCCTGCGGAATACCATTCCGCCCATGCGCCTTCGGCGCTCACATTGATTAAGTGAAAAGTAAAATGGCAGAAGCGAAGCTTGTGCCCAGCGCCCCCGGCGCTAGCCCTCCTCAGCCCTCCTCAGCTTTACTCAGTTCTCATCAGTCCCTCAGTATTTTTGTGTTGACTTATAGCCTCATATGACTATTATCCCGTGATGAATTTAAGTGAAAGAGAAAATAGAATAAGGAAATTAAACGAGCTCCGTGAGAAGGGAATAGAACCATACCCTTACTCGTTCGAACGCACGCATACGATAAGCCAGGCGCTTGCCGATTTCGACAGCCTTCTCGGAACCCAGACACCGGTTAAGGTCTGCGGGAGGCTTTATACTCGCAGGGATTTCGGCAAGACGGTTTTCTTTGACCTTCGCGACGAGAACGCCAAGATCCAGCTCTACATCAGAAAGGATGACCTTGGCGAGGAGCCTTTTTCGCGACTTGAACTGATTGACCTCGGCGATTTCGTCGGAGTTGAAGGACCTCTGTTCAAGACCAAAACTGGTGAACCCAGCGTTCATGTCACGAAACTTGCACTCCTTTCCAAATCTCTCGCCGCCATGCCTGAAAAGTTTCATGGCCTGCAGGATACCGAATTAAGGCTGCGCTATCGGCACCTGGATCTTATTTCGAGTGATGAAACACGCGATGTGTTCAGGATGCGCTCAAAGGTCACCAATCTCATTCGTCGATTCTTTGATGAGAGGGGGTTTCTGGAAGTGGAAACACCAATGCTGCAGCCTCTTTACGGAGGTGCCGCTGCCGATCCCTTCCGCACACACTACAATGCCCTTGACCGTGATTACTATCTCAGGATCGCGCCTGAGCTTTATCTCAAAAGATTGCTGGTCGGCGGCTACGAGAAAGTTTATGAACTCGGGAAAAACTTCCGCAACGAGGGGCTTGACCGTTCGCATAACCCCGAGTACTCAGGTTTCGAGTCCTATCAGGCTTACGTGGATTACGAGGAGGTCATGCGTCAGGTCGAGGAGCTTTTCCGCTACATCGCTAACGAACTCAAGGGGCAGACAATCGTGACCTGGCAGGGTAAGGAGTACGATTTCGGAAAAGCCTGGGAGAGGGTGGAGTTCATACCAACGCTCAGGGAAAAGTTGGATGTTGACCCGCTTTCCTTATCGGAAACACAGATGAGGGAGACTTGTAAAAAGCACGGTGTCGAGGTCACGGACAAAACCCCTTTCGGAAAGATGCTGGACAAGCTTTTTTCCGAGATGATCCAGGATCATATTCACGGTCCTGCGTTCGTTATAGATCACCCGAAAATCATCTCGCCTCTTGCAAAGACCAAGCGTGGTAATCCTGAAGTCGTTGAGCGTTTTGAGCCCGTCATTGGCGGTATGGAGTTCGGTAATGCCTTTTCAGAGCTCAACGATCCCCTCGAACAGCGTAAGCGTTTCGAGGAACAAGTTTCCAGGCACGAGGAATTCGCCGTGATAGACGAGGATTTCCTTTCCGCGCTCGAGCAGGGTATGCCTCCAACGGGAGGTCTGGGTCTCGGCGTAGACAGGATTGTCATGCTTTTTACAGACAGGCCGTCCATCCGCGATGTAATAATTTTTCCCCAGCTTAGAGAGGAGTGAAGTTGAACGTTAATCTATTCATCGCACGCCGCTACCTGCGCCAGCGCCGCAAGGGCGAGGGTTTCTACAGCATAATCTCCGTTATAGCGATTGCGGGAGTCTTTGTCGGCGTTGCCGTCTTGATTATAGCGCTTTCCGTCCTGAACGGTTTTAACGGAGAGCTCAAGGACCGCATCGCGGGTGTTGCTCCGCACATAACGCTTCAGAAGTTTTATTCCAACCCCATCACGAAGAAAGAATACGAGGAGGTCGTTTCCAAGCTTTCAAAGATGCGCGAAATTACGGGCGTCGCACCGACCCTCACAAGACGTACTTTAGTTCAGTCGCAATTCGGGGGAGAGGGGGTACTCGTTCGAGGAGTCGACCTTACTTCCCTGAGAAAGACGTCGAGCATCACCGATCCTTCTTACCCGCTTGAGGGCGAATGGTCTTTTGCCAATCACGGAATAGTAATCGGTCAACAGCTTGCAGAGAATCTGCGCGTAAAGATCGGTGATACCATTGTCATTGCGTCTCCGACCAATACAATAATGACACCTGTCGGACCCATACCGATAGTCAAGAATTACGTTGTGCGCGGAATCTTCGACGCAGGTTTTTATGACTACAACATGGTCATGGTCTTCATCGATCTGCGCGACGCGCAGACCCTCTTCGGGTACGGCGAACAGATAACGAACATCGATATAAGACTCCGGGATCCGCTTCTTTCACCCAATGTCACGCAGAGAATCAGGAGTGAGATAGGATATCCTTATGCTCCTTTAGACTGGCTTTACCAGAACAAGAATCTTTTTGCCGCGCTCAAGATGCAAAAAGCGGTAGTGTTCATCGTACTTGCCTTGATCATACTCGTAGCCGCATTTAACATTGTCGCGACCCTGATAATGACCGTCATGCGAAAGACACGCGAAATAGGGATTCTCAAAGCCATAGGTATGACTTCAGCAGGTGTGATGCGCGTGTTCACGACCTTCGGACTTCTCATCGGCGTGATAGGCACGGTGCTCGGGAGCGCGTTCGGGGTTCTAGTTTCATGGTTCGTCGATAAATTCAAGATAATAAAACTTCCCTCGGAGGTCTGGTACATCGACACCGTTCCGGTGAAAGTGCAGTGGTTGGATCTTGTGCTTGTGGCGGTTGCCGCCGTTATCATAACTTTTCTTGCAACCATCTATCCGGCCAGCCGCGCATCAAAACTCGATCCTGTGGAGGCTATTCGCTATGAGTAAGGAAATACTTGTCGAGGCGACGAATCTTAAAAAGGTTTACAGTAACGGAGAAGATAAGGTTGAGGCCTTGAGGGATGCGAATTTTTCCTTGCACGAGGGGCAGGCGGTTTCAATTTTCGGACCCTCCGGCTCGGGAAAGAGCACTTTCCTTCATCTACTCGGTGGTCTAGACAGACCCACAGGGGGAAAGGTTGTATTCGACAAGAAAGATATATTCGCAATGGACGACAACGCACTCGCCGCCTTCCGTAACAGGGAGATTGGTTTCGTATTTCAATTTCATCATCTTTTTTCCGAATTCTCGGCGCTTGAGAATGTGGCGATGCCCATGCTTGTCGGCGGCATAAAAGAGAAGGAGGCTTTTGACAAGGCCTCGGTTATTCTTGACGAGGTCGGACTTGCCGAACGCAAGGACTTTCTCCCGATAAAACTTTCCGGCGGCGAAAAGCAGAGAGTTGCTGTTGCCCGTGCTCTCGCACATGGTCCAAGGCTGGTTCTTGCCGATGAGCCCACAGGCAATCTTGACGTTGAAACATCGAGAGGGGTTCTCGAGATATTCTCGTCTCTGAACCGTAAGAAGGGTGTGGCTTTCGTTATCGTTTCTCACGACCCGATGATAAAGAAATACACAGACAAGCATTACGATTTGATAGACGGAAGGATGTAATGCTCTGTGAGGAGTGCCACGAAAATGAGTCCGAGGTTCTCATAACCGAGGTCGATTCCAAAGGAAATCTTACCGAGAAGAATCTCTGCAAGGCTTGTGCGTCAAAAAAAGGATACTTCGTGCAAAAACAGAAGCCAATCGCCGAGATATTCTCGGACGCACTCAAGGAGAAGCAGGAGGGTGAGGAGGAAATCTATTGCTCTACATGCGGAACAAGTTGGTCGGATTTCAAGGAACACGGTCGTTTCGGCTGCGCCGAATGTTATAAAAGCTTCGGTGACAAGATTGAGAAGCTCATCACTCGCGTACAGGGCGCCTCAAGGCACGTAGGCAGAAAGGCAAAGGCTGCCAGCGATACCTCGCTAATCTTTGCCGACATGGAACTCAAGAGACTGCGCAAGGAACTTGCCAGAGCGATACAGAATGAGGAGTATGAGAAGGCCGCCCGCATACGCGACGATATGAAAAAGTATGAAAACCGGACTTGACAGTTCCAGGGTAGGGGCGTGGCTATCAGGCGAAGGAAGGGATGCAGATATTATCATCAGTTCGAGAATACGTCTTGCGCGAAACATAGAGGGGGTCCCCTTCCTCCTGAAGGCTTCCTCGCAAGAGCAGCTTGAACTTTTAGCTCACGTAGACAGGGCTTTGACGTCGATTTTTCCCGCCAACGTTAAAGGACTGGTAAAGCTCGAGGATCTGACTCCTCTGGAGGCAGAATTTCTTCTCGAGCGCCACCTTGTTTCACCTTTCTTCCTGCAAAGCCAGATTCAGCGTGGTTTTTTTGCATCGGCTGACGAGAGCTTCAGTCTTATGGCGAATGAGGAAGATCATCTCAGGATGCAGATGTTTGGTTCAGGGCTTTCTTTAAAGGAACTATGGGACAAAATGGAGGGAATCGAAGAGAAGCTGAATGCCGTGCTTCCTTTTTCATACGATGATCGCTACGGCTTTCTTACCGCCTGTCCAACGAATGTAGGCACAGGAATGCGTGCTTCGCTTCTGATTCATCTTCCAGGTGTGGTTCTTACGAAAGAAATCGACCGTGTTTTGAGGGGAGTTCTTCAGTTGGGGCTCCTGGTAAGGGGAACGTACGGAGAAGGTACGGAAACGAAAGGGTATCTTTTTCAGATATCCAACCAGCGGACGCTGGGTCAAAGTGAGTCCGAAATCGTTGATACGTTGACCAAGACTGCCGAGCAGCTTGTCAACTACGAGAAGGATGCAAGGCGTTACCTTGAAAACAAGATGGGCACATACATATCGGATAAGGTTTACCGCTCCTTCGGGATTCTCAAGTATGCTCGCAGGCTTTCGAGTGAAGAGACCTTCAATCTCATCTCTACACTTCGGCTTTCCGGGAAAAGGATTGAGAATATTGATACCGCTAAGCTTAACAGGCTTATGATCCTTACGAAGCCTGCGAATTTGCAGCTTTACTTCGGTCAGGACATGACTCCGGAACTGCGCGACCTGAAACGAGCCGACCTCATCAGGGAATCACTTGCCGATGCTGAACCTTGAGTCACTGGGTGAAGACGGTTTTCTCAAAGACCTTCCAAAGTGGCTCTTGCATACGAATCGGCACGTTAGAGTCGGAATAGGTGACGATGCGCTCGTTCTCGACAACGGGATAGTCGTAACCTCAGATTCTTACGAAGAAGGCGTCCACTTCTCCTCCGGATACTTTTCACCCCGCGATATAGGATTTAAATCTGCAGGCGCAACGCTTTCCGATCTTGCCGCGATGGGTGCAGAACCGATATGTTTACTGGTCAATCTTTTCTGCTCCAGAGATCTCGGCATTGACAATCTCAAATCCCTCTACGCGGGAATGGAAGAGGTATCCTCCAGCGTGGGGGCTCAGATTGCAGGCGGAGACACTGTTGCCTCCGAGAAGCTTATTCTCAGCCTTACGGCTCTCGGCAAGGCACCTAACTCCTTGCTTCGCTCGGGCGCAAAACCAGGTGATTCGTTGTACCTCTCCGGTTTCCCCGGTCTTTCGGCAGTCGGCCATACCGCGCTGGCGACTGCATCCCCGGGCTTCCCTGAATCCAAAGAAAAGCATCTGAGACCGAAGCCCAGGGTATCCCTTGGAATTGAGCTTCGGGAGCTTGCATCCTCCGCCATCGATACCTCGGACGGAATCTCGACAGATGCGGCGCATCTTGCACACTCAAGCGGGATAAAGCTCATTATTGAACAGGAGCTATTACCCGCTCACCCGGAGATTCTTTTGTGGGCAAATGGGCATGGAACCGATCTGTCTTCGCTGATGCTTAACGGCGGCGAGGATTACGAACTTCTTTTTACGTCATCTGCCGGTATTCCGTCCGAAATCGCCGGGTCCAGGATAACGCGAATCGGACGAATAGAAGAGGGGGAAGGGGTGTACCTTGAAATCGAGAAAAGGACGCAACCTCTTCCTTCCAAGGGGTACGACCACTTTAAAAAGTCCGACATAGTCTAAGAAACATCCTAGGCTGGGGGTTAATTATGTGACCGGTTATTGCACTTCCGAAGATGTACCAAGAATAGATTTTTTTAGTCTGTAGACGTTCATGATATTGACAACAAGTGAATTAGGGCTATATTTATATTGCATTTAGAACCTGACACCATGGGAACTAAAATCGAAAAGCAGGGACAGCATCTTTCAGAGAAAGGATTGAGAAATGAACGAATCAACCGGAGGAGTACTTGCTCATAAACGGCCGGCGGTTCCCATATCGTTGTTCTTTACGCTTTTACTCATTGAATGCAGCCAGGCGCAAACGGGGATCTACACGCTTGATGGTGAAACAGATACCGAGAACGACGAAGCCTATGCCGCAACCCTTACCGATCAATCCGCAGTCTACGTCCTGAATTCCGGCAATCTAACGCTCAACAACTGCACCATGACAAAGACCGGTGACGCCTCTGATGTCAACCAAAGCAGTCAGTATGGGATCAACGCCGGTGTACTTGCAACGTCAGCTTCAAAAGTAACCATCAACGGCGGTTCGGTAACCACCGATGCGAGCGGGGCTAACGGTCTTTTTGCTACAGGCAGCGGATCTTCCATTACCATGTCAGACGGTGTCATCGAAGCTTCGGGAGCTAACGCTCACGGAGTAGACGCGACCTACGGCGGCTCAATTACACTGACCAACGTAGATGTTTCAACCGACGGCGCAAGCGCTTCGGTTCTTGCCACCGATTTCGGAGGTGGAACCGTTACGGTCACGGGCGGGACAATTACAGCCAAAGCGACAGAAGCGGGCAGCCATTCCGCGGGCATATACTCGACCGGGACCATTACGGTTTCCGATGCAATTGTTTCGTCGTTCGGCGACTGCGGAGGCGTCATTGACGGCGCAAACTCGATAATCCTCAACAACACTTCTTTATCGGGTACCGTTGAAGGGATCAAGATCTGGAAGACGGCTCCGGCAGCAGGAGCAGCCACTGTTACGATTGACGGCGGGTCCCTTACATCCACTGAAGGCGACGGCTTCTATGTTACAGGTGAAACCGGCAACGCTGCAACAGCAACCCTTACCGTAAAAAACGGGGCAACGATTAACGCAGCTTCGGGCAACATCGTGAACGTCAAATACTCGAGCGTCGCGACCTTTGTTGCAGATGCGGTATCGCTATCGGGCAATTTAACAGCCGACGATGCGAGCACTCTTGAAATCACGCTCAAGAACGGCACAGCTCTTAACGGCAGGATCGTTAACGCGGCAGTAACCATGGATGCAAATTCCACATGGTCGTTGAACGGATACTCTATTCTTACCGTTTTCTCCGATCCGGGCGGCATCTCAGGCCTATCTGTAACCAACGTTACCGGCAACGGACACTATATCCATTACGATTCCTCCCTTACAGAGAATGCCTATCTCGGCGGCAAAACCTACTCGCTGGTCAACGGGGGCGTTCTGACGCCTGGCGAGGTCGGCGCCGTTTCCGAAGACTACGGCAATGCCTGCATTCTTTACGAAAACTACCCCAATCCTTTTAAATCTACTACAACCGTTAGTTTTTTGCTAACTAGAAAGTCAAACGTCAGCTTGAAGATTTATAATCAAACGGGTCAGCAGGTCGCATGCCTCGTCGAAGGAACATGCACTGCAGGTGAGTATGTGATACCATTCAGCAGTACAAACTTTGCCACCGGTATTTATTTCGTTCGCCTGATCGCCAACGGTTGCGTAGATACTCAAAAGATGATAATTCAGAAATAGATACCTTATCCATTAACTTCAACATTCTATTTACTTATGCACCCACCGGGGCGCATATTTTCTTGCATATCCTTATAACCTTCATTAAATCTAAGTTTGACCATTATCTGAAATGTATTTACCATCCACTATTTTTTTCTTCGGGAGACATCGATATTTGAGTCTAAAAAAAGATATTAAAAGCTTGACATTTTACCAAAAATCTATATTCTTCAAGTAAGTAAATCAACCTGGAGGAGAAAATGAAAAAAATCATAACCCTAACAATCATGACAATGGCCGTGCTTGCTATTGCCGGCCAGTCGGCGCCCGTCGATGAAACGGCAGTGAATCCTGAAGTAGGCAACGCGCTTACCACAATATACTGGTCTGGCACTGGTACAGGCGCATGGCAGACTTTTGAAATCTATTATGATACAGAAACAGGAACCTTTGAAGGTAAATGGTGGTACGATGATTCGCATGAAGGATGGATAAAAGGAGCCGCAACCGCTGAAATCATTGGCGGCGTGACCGGCAAAGGCACTTTCGGCGGTGACTATGCAGGGGCCTGGTCTGGAACCTTCTATTTCCGTGGAGAATGTTTTGGTAAAACCTGGGGTAAGTCCGACCCACCCGGAGACGGAGAGTTCAAAGGTATCTGAGCGTAAACATTAAATAGCGTCTGACGACCTATTCACGAAACCGGTGACGTAACCAGGAAGCCTGAGTAGTGAAACTTGGGCTTCTTGGTTTTTTCATACTTACTTAATTTTTCTCTGAGCTCACTTCAGACACTACGTCTTTCGCCTGAAAGGTAATTACCTGATTCAGTTATAATTTTGCATGTTTTGTAAAATTTAAAATCGTGATCTCGAGAGCTGGACTAGAAATTCCTGAAGATGTTCTTCTTTTATGTTACTAAGTTCTAAAACTTCATCAATTTACCCCTTGACACGATAGTGATTCTTAAGTAATATGTAATTACAAACATCTAAAACTTGAGGAGGCTCTATGAAAAGAGCTTTTGTGTTTTCTACGGGAGTGTTTCTTTTGTCGGCAACAATGATGGTCGCCAACGTTTGGGGACCGGATATAAGACTTACCACTAACGATTCGATCTCATATACCACTACTAACAATGCCCGCTGTATCGGAGCGACAGGCGATACTCTATACCTTATCTGGGGTGATGCCCGAGACTCAGGCGTTTACGAAGTATACTACAAGCGTTCTACGGACAACGGCGCGACATGGTCCGCGGACGCTCGCCTTTCGGCGAACGACTCCTCTTACTCCACCCCAGGTTCATTTGCCTTTTCCGGCAGTGTTCTTCATGTCGTCTGGGTCGATGCACGTGACACATCCACTGAGATTTACTACAAGCGCTCTGAGGATGCAGGCGGTACATGGAATACTGACACTCGATTGACTACTGATACTTTTGAATGTTCTGTACCGTCGCTTGCCGTGCAAGGAAGTAATGTGCATCTTGTATGGGAAGACGCACGTGATACGTGTCACGAGATATACTACAAACGTTCGACCAATGCCGGCGACTCGTGGGGGGGAGATACAAGGTTATCGACCAAAGATGATTCCGTCTCGAGATTTCCCTCAGTGGCGGCATCAGGCTCTAACGTTCACGTAGTTTGGTCCGATAACAGGGACGGAAACCTGGAGACATACTACCGCCGTTCAGTGAACAACGGAACCGACTGGGGTACCGAAACAAGGTTGACGACAAACGATTCTTTATCGAGTACTGCCTGCATTGCCGTATCTGGAGATACAGTACATGTAGTCTGGTGTGACGGTCGTGATGGAAATTCGGAATTGTACTACAAGCGCTCCAATGACAACGGAACCACGTGGAGTACAGATGCAAGATTGACAAACGATGATGCATTGTCCTCGAATCCATCCATCGCTGTTTTTGGAAGCGCCGTGCATATTGTGTGGTACGACGCCCGTAACGGAAATATGGAGATATATTACAAGTACTCGATGGATAACGGAGCCAATTGGAGTCCTGACATAAGACTTACCAATAATGCCGCTTCGTCCTATAATCCCATCGTTGCAACGTTCGGTTTGGACGTTCATGTCGTCTGGATAGATGATCGCGACGGCAACGATGAGATTTATTACAAGCACGCGAGTGAGGTAAGGCCCGACGCACTTATCAAGAATCCAGCAGATACTTTATATGTCGGTTCTGACACCTATAATGCCGACGCTACAAACCAGTCGGTTTTCCAAACGGCTCAGCTTCTTTCCACCGCGACTTATCAGATTATGCTGGAAAACGATGCCAACATTCCGGATACTTTAAGAATCACAGGCACCGCAGGAAATTCGCAATGGTTAGTAGGTTACTTTGACGCATTAACCGGTGGTAACAACATTACATCCACTGTTACCACTGCCGGCTGGAGTTCCGGCGAGATAGCCGCAGGATCCTCAAAACAGCTAAGGATTGAGGTCATTCCACTCGACACGGTTCCCGGCGACACATTCTACGACGTTACCCTTACGGCTACGTCCATACGCGATACAACTAAACTTGATGCCATCAAGGCTACGACGCTTATTGAAATTATTCCAGGTGTCGGGGAGCATAAGCCTTTAATTCCTTCGGATTATTTCCTCAGTACCGCTGCAACCGCCATGGGTTCAGGCGTTATACGCTATGGGATTCCAGTTGCGGACGACGTGGTTTTAAAAGTTTACGATATAACCGGTAAGAGAACGGATGTTCTTGTCTCCGGAAAAAAGGAAGCGGGTATTTATGAAACGCGCCTCGATGCAAACTCAAAGCTTCCTTCTGGCGTTTATTTCGTAAGGTTCGAAGCAGGTTCGTTCTCAAAAACCCAGAAGGTTCTTTTGGTGAGGTAAATTCGCGAGTAAAAAAAGACGAGGCACAAGCCTCGTCTTTTTTTACGTTAAATCCTTAAAGGTAGGTAAGACCCGTAATTTCTCTGACCTCTTCCAGGGTTTTGCGCGTTATTTCCCTGGCCTTGTCCGTTCCTTCTTTAATTACTTTATGCACGGCTTTTGGATTGGCCAAAAGCTCCTTCTGGCGTTTCTGAATTGGTTCGAGGTGCTTGAGAATGTTCTCGACAAGTATCTTCTTGCAGTCAAGACAGCCGAAGGCTGCAGATTTGCAGTTATCCGCGCACAGGTTTTGCTCGTCGCTTGAGGAGAAGAACTTGTGCCAGGAGAACATGTTGCAAATGTCCGGGTTACCGGGGTCCGTCTTGCGAACGCGGGCGGGATCCGTTACCCCTTGTTTGTTTATCTTCTCGCGGATCGCATCTGCCTCATCATCGAGGTATATGCAGTTGTCAAGACTTTTCGACATCTTGTTCTTGCCGTCAAGACCGATGACCTTGGCTTCATCCTTGCCGATGAGTTCCTTTGGTTCAGGGAAAAACTCACCGAAACGGGAGTTGAAGGTGCGGGCTATCTCGCGAGTGAGTTCCAGATGAGCGCGCTGGTCCTCGCCGACAGGGACTGCGACCGACTTGTAAGCAAGAATGTCTGCCGCCATAAGTATCGGGTAGTTGAAAAGCCCCATGTTTACGTTGTCTGGCTGCAATTTGGCCTTTTCCTTGAAGGTCGGGACACGTTGAATCCAGGGCAATTGAGTAACGGTTGCGAGAATCCATGCAAGTTCGGCGTGCTCTTGTACGCCTGACTGCAGCATTAAAATAGCTTTTTTGGGCTCCAGGCCGCATGCGAGATAATTGACTGCTGCGTTAGTTATCCGGTCGGACATTTTTTGTACATCGTACTGTTCGGTCATCGCATGCAGATCGACAATGCCGAAAACGCAGTCATATTCATCCTGCAATGGAATGAACTGCTTGATAGCTCCGAAGTAATTGCCAATGTGGAGCCTTCCTGAGGGCTGAATGCCGGAAAAAATGCGGCCTTTGGATGCCATAATTACTTTGCTCCTTTAATAACGGGAAGTGCATGGCGCTCGAGAACCTCAAGGGCCTTGAGCGTATCGGCCTCGTTTGCATGACCCATGTGGCCGAAACGGATGAGCTTTCCTTTAAGATGCTCCTGGCCGTTCGCAAACAGAATGCCTTCCTCTGTCTTGATTGTTTTAATTATCGGTGTCGAATCAACGCCTTCGGGCATCTTTAATACCGATAGGGCGTTTGAAGGTCTCTTTGGCATGAAGTCGAATCCCATCGCTCTGGCCTTCTCCCTGAATGTGTTTGCCCAGAGTTCGTGTTCCATCCATACGTTCTCGATACCCTGGTTCGAGAATTTTTCCGCCGCAAGCGCGAGCGCCATCATCACCGTAATTGCGGGAGTCCAAGGGGTGAAGCCCTGAAGGCGAAACTTCTCCGCAATCTTCATGCTGAAGTAGTACTTGGGCAGGGTAGAAGTCTCGACCAGCTTCCAGGCCCGTTCGTTAACGGCGACAAGGGCTGCACCGGGAGGGGCCCCTATGGCTTTCTGCGAACCGCCTATTGTTATGTCCACGTTCCAGGCATCCATGCGGAGTTCGTCCGCCACAAGACCGGCGATTGAATCGAGGACGAACACCTTGTCGTAACGCCTGACAACGTCGCCTATTGCCTTGACGTCGTTGCGGGCGCCGGTCGAGGTCTCGGTGAACGTGGCCAGAACGGCCTTTATTTTCGGATTCGCCTTGAGCGCTTCCTCTATTTTTGCCGGATCGGCCGTGTCTCCGAATTCGAACTCAATGTAAGTAGGCTTCAACCTGTATGTGTTTGCGAGTTCCTTCCAGCGTTGTCCGAAGTTTCCTATTGAGGCGATGAGTACCTCATCTCCCTCTGAAAAGAGATTCACGAGTGCCGCTTCCATTCCGCCGGTCCCCGAAGAAGTGAAAAAGAAAATACGCGAATCGGTGAACATTATCTTCTTGAAATTCTCCGCGACCTTGTTCATGACGTCGGCAAACGACTGATCGCGATGGTATGGAAAGCGTTTTCCATTCTCGGCGAGTATATCTTCCGGAACCTCGACAGGCCCGGGCGTGAACAGACGGTATTTAGCCACCAAAAACCTCCTTGGAACGTTTCATGGCACAAAATTCTCCGCACATCGTACACACATCTTCGTTTTCCTTCGGGTACGCCCCGAATTTTCTTGCGGCCTCTACTGGATCGAGCGCCGTTTTGATCATCTCCTCCCATTTCAGGTTCTCCCTCAGAGCCGACATTTTGTCATCCCACATTCTTGCTCGTTCCGGAAACTTCGCAATATCGGCCGCATGCGCGGCAATTCTCGATACGATCGTGCCGACCCTTACGTCCTCGATATCGGGAAGACCGAGATGTTCTGAAGGGGTCACGTAGCATAGAAAATCGGCACCGTGCATGCCGGCAATAGCGCCGCCTATAGCTGACACGATATGGTCGTATCCGGGTGCGACGTCGGTAACGAGCGGACCCAGAACGTAAAAGGGCGCACCGTGACAGACCTCCTTCTCCAGCTTCATGTTCATCTCTATCTGATTAATGGGCACGTGGCCGGGACCTTCGACCATTGCCTGAACCCCTCTCCTGCGTGCCCGGTCAACCTGTTCTCCGATTATCAAAAGTTCCTGGATCTGCGCTCTGTCCGACGCGTCGGCAAGGGCGCCCGGCCGCAGGCCGTCTCCAAGGCTCAGACAGGCCCCGTATTGCGAGGTCAAATCCAGAAGCCTGTCGAAATGCTCTGCAAACGGATTCTCCTTTCCATTCTTAATCATCCACTGGGCCATCATGGAGCCGCCGCGGCTTACAATGCCTGCAAGGCGCTTGCGATTCTTCAGTCGCTCGACACCGGCAAGGGTAAGCCCCGTGTGGATGGTAAGGAAATCGACCCCGTCCTCCAGGTGCTTTTCCACTCCCGCGAAGATCTCGTCTACGGTCAAATCGAGAAAGGACTTGCCCGATCTTGGTGCGTCGCATGCCGCCTGGTATATGGGCACGGTTCCAATAGGTACGGTAGACTCTCTAATGACCGCTCTCCTTACCTCGTCAATGTCTCCGCCCGTGGAAAGATCCATCACGGTATCCGCGCCCGCCTCGATGGCCGCCCGGAGTTTGGAAAGCTCCTGCACAAGGCTTACTATTGAGGGGGAGGTTCCCAGGTTGGCATTTACCTTGGTTATGAGTCCTTTGCCCACTCCCATTGGAGTTATTTCGCGCGGACGTTTGCGATTGTAAGGAATTACAATGGTTCCGTCTTCAAGTCCCTTTCTGACAAAGACTTCATCAACGCCTTCACTTACGGCAACCTTCTTGACCAGGGCATCGTCTTTAAGCATAATACACTAATTATAGACCTCGCGCCGGATATGTCAAACTCCGGTCGGGATGAAGGAGAAGATTCTTGATATTTGAACTTGCAATCGTCCTCGTTTCCGCAACGGTGGACGGTCGTGTAATTGACGATCAAAGTCGTCAGCCTCTTGCCGGCTGCAACGTTTATCTTGACGGTACTACTTATGGCGACGCGAGCGGTACGGACGGATACTACAAAATAGAACAAGTACCCGCAGGCTCCTACAAACTCGTGTTCTCCATGATAGGTTACAAAACTGTTGAGAGAAACGTAGAAGTCTCCGTCGACTCCAGGATCCACGAAAACGCGATGCTGGAGCTTGCCGCAGTCAATCTCCCGGAGGTAAACGTATCGAGCAGGAGAACGGAATTCGAAAATGAAGTTACCGCCTCGGCCTTCAGAATCAACCGCGAAGCGCTCAAGCGTTCCCCATCAATGGGCGAGCAGGATCTTTTCAGAACACTCCTTACGCTTCCTGGTGTCACGTTCACGAGTGATTTCACGACTGCGCTTTACGTTCGCGGTGGCAGCCCGGATCAGAACCTCGTACTTCTTGATAACATGGTTCTCTATAATCCTTTCCACCTCGGCGGTTTCTTTTCTACTTTCATGCTCGACGCGGTGGACAAAGTGGAGTTCCTGACGGGCGGTTTTCCGTCCAGCTACGGCAATCGGCTTTCCTCTGTCCTTTCGGTCGAAAGCATCGAACCCGAACCTCTTGGTGGATACGCCTCCGCAAGCCTTCTTGCAACAGAGGGCGCTATCTGGGCAACAAAAGGGAACTTTGGTGGACTTGCGGCGGCAAGGTTAACCTATTTCGATAAGATTATACCTTTGTTCGGGATTTCTTTTCCATACCAGTTTGCGGACGTCCACACGGTCGCAAGCTGGCATCCTTCCTCCCGTACCCGCCTGGACGCGACCTTCTTTTACACGAACGATAACCTCGATCTTGGTGCCCAGGACATCCCTCTCGGACTTGGCTGGTCCAACTACATGGCAAGCGCACGTCTTGTTCAGCAGCTTCAAGACCCCTGGGTCGCCAAATTATGGTTCGGATGGACGCGCTACGATGCGGCGATGCATTTCAGCGATCTCTTCGATTATTCCAACAGCATTGACGATATCTCATTGCGAGCAAATATCGCGCGCGTGACCGAGACGTCAACTATCGAGACAGGCACCGAGTTAAGCGCCTACCTCTTTACTTACAACGTCGACGCCGATCCGTTCGCAGTCTACAATGTTGAGGGTTATCCCTTGCTCGGAGCCGCCTACTGCACCTGGCGCTGGAAGCCGACGCCTTTGTTCCTTTTCGAGGCGGGCGGGCGCTTTTCCATGTACTATGCTTTCTATCCAGACACCCTGAAGGACTCTTTATCAGGCGAAGTAATATCTATCGATTCCACCGTTCATCTTGACCCTGAACCTGAGCTTCGTCTTTCTGCGAAATATTTTCTCACGGCGGACGACGCCATCAACCTATCAGTCGGGAACTACTATCAGAATCTTGCCATGATTCTTCCTCAGGGCGGCAGGATTCCGACCAACTTTTGGATACCCATTTACGGCAAGTACGAACCCCAGCAGTCAATTCACTTTATCGCCGGGTACGAGCACATGTTCAGGGACGGTTCCCGAATTCGCGTCGAACCTTATTACAAATACTATCCCTATCTCCTGGCTTTCAACGAGGCCAGCATCAACATCAACGACGTCGACGAAACAATGTTCGCCGAGGGCAAGGGCCGCTCGTACGGCGCAGACTTCAGCGTGGAAAAGCTCACAGGTTCGCTCACCGGCTGGATATCCTACTCCCTTGGGTTCAGTCGCTTTATCTCCGATACCCTCGAGTTCTACACCGCCTTCGACCGCCGCCACAGTTTCAACATCGTCGCCAACTACGACCTTGGGAAAAAATGGAACGTGAGCGCCAAGTGGACGTTTGCCACAGGAATGCCATATGCCGGTACGCTCGGCAGGGTCCGCGTGTGGTTCTGGGATCCCATATACCAGGAGTGGCGCTACAGCTGGACGACCATCGAAGCCGATTATAACACCCTGCGATTCCCGCCTTATCATCGTCTCGATATCGGCGCATCAAAGACCTGGCAGTTTAAATGGGGAGCACTCACGGCACGCGCCGATATCATAAACATCTATAACCAGAAGAACGTGATGCTTTATTACTACGATATGGATTCCGAGCCGCCTACACAGCAGGCGGTGAGCATGATACCCTTCTTTCCATCCGTTGGGATAGAAGCGAGGTTCTGATGAAGAAACTTCTTCCACTCATCCTTTTGGTCGCCCTCATCCTCGCGTGTGAAGGTCAGAACGAGCAGAAGTTTGAGCCTGAGCCGGATATTTTTGCGTTATTATCAGTACGAGACACTTCCGAGGACGACGGTTTTGGAAAACACCAATGGCAATGGGTAAAAATTGACCAGAGCTATGACATAAAGGATTCTGTAAGTACATGGGGACTAAGGGGCGCTTCTGCAAAACTTTATTATTTTCCTGACCCTCATTCATACGTGGACTTAATTGACAGTTTCTTTGATCAGGATTCTTTGAAATGGTATAAATATGATCATGAAGGATGGTACGGGGGATTTGTTCCGATAACCGATTATGATGAGTACACTCTCAATATCGTTTTACCCTGGGGTGATACCGTCACGGGCAAATCAATGATGCCTTCTCCGGTATACATCTCCTGGCCCAAAGACGGGGACACTCTCTCAATCTCGCAGGAACTTGCAAACCCTCATCCTATAACCTGGAACAATTGTCGCAACGTTGGGCTTTATACCCTGCAATGTGTGCCCAATGTCGATACCTCGAAATACGACTCTTTCCCGCCGTTTCTCTTCATCCCATCTTTTTCTAACGACACGAGCTATCAATTCTTTCTCGAGCGTGCGGTTGTGCCGTGGGTATATAACCAGGAATACATCGTACGCGTCAACGCGTACGGCACCGAATACGCAAGTTACATCAAACTTGGCCTTAGCGGCGGCAAGGCCAATCTCGTGACTCAAACAGGCGACACCTGCTTCGGCGTCTTTTCAGGCATCGCCATAGATTCCGTCCGCGTGTATCTTATCGAATAGGGGGGAGGGGGTATGGGAAAGATACCACGAATCATACCATTTATGATTCTATTGCTTTTCCTTATCGGATGTGAGGGAGACTATCAAGAATTTGAGCCTGAAACGAACATCCTGGCTTTGATGATTGTTACATCAGCCAATTATCCTCCTGATTCTCAATTTATCTTAGTGGATAGAAGTTACAGCATAATGGATTCGGTAAAGCCACCACCTTTGGTCGATTCGCTGGGATGGCTTCCGGTTTACGACTATTTAGATGTAGATGGGATTCAGGGTTGTAACGTCTTCTTGAGAAGCGACTATATAACAAAATTTCTGGAGGATACAAATCCAAATCGCAAGGGGTTATACCGCACCCGGATGGACTTTATCGATAGTATTCCCTATACACTCGAAGTCGTTTTACCAGAAGGCGATACGGTTACCGGCACTTTATATCTTCCTTCAGAACTTAGGATTCTAGCTCCGGCAGTAGGTTGTACAATCTCTCTAAAGGGGGAACGCAAAGACAGCAATCGTATCTACTGGAACAAGTGCCGGAACGTAAGCAAGTATTTCATTTTTCTGTTGTATGGTGACGATTTAATTTCAGCCGATTATCTACCGGATATAACTGACGATACCAGTTGCGTTTTCTTTGCTAAGGTTCCGTTTGAGATTCCACCCAGAAGTTATTGCATCCTGACACTTTTGGTCATGGGCATAACCTCTGAGTACCAAGACTATCTTGATCCACGCAACAAGGGGCGTGGCAATTTATCTTCAGGTTACGGTGTATTTACAGGCATTACGATTGACAAGCACCGAATCTATTTCGTCGAATAAAATATGTATCAGGATTCTATTGACATAAGCCTCATAATCGCTAGAATTTATTAGTGGCGATGATTATTGACGGCAAAAAGGTCGCGAAGGAGAGGGAGGAGGCCCTCCTTGAAAGAATTAAGAAGCTTTACGAAGAATATGATGTTACCCCTTGTCTCGCCTTCCTTTCCGCGGGCGCGGACGAGGCGTCGCTCTCATACCAGCGTTCGCAAAAGAAGGCCTGCGAGCGCGTCGGTATACTCCCCAAGACAATCAATCTTGACGCAAAGGTTTCCGAGTCGGAAATACTCGACACTCTCTTCAACCTTAACGAAGACGATGGCGTTCACGGCATCATAGTGACCCTCCCCCTCCCTAAAGGCATCGACGAGGAGCGCATACTGGGCGCAATCGAACTGATCAAGGACGTTGACTGCCTGAATCCTGCCAATCGGGGCCGTCTTGCATTCGGCAAGGCAGCGTTTCTGCCCGCGACGCCTGCAGGAATCGTGGAGTTGCTAAAGACTTACGAGATACCTTTTTCAGGCAAGCATGTGGTCGTTATTGGCCGCGGAAAGGCCGTCGGCTGGCCGCTGGCGCAGATGCTTATGTGCAAGGGCAGCGACGCGACCGTGACCGTCTGCCATTCACGTTCGGGCGATCTCGTTCAATACACCAGAAAGGCCGACATCCTCGTAGCCGCGATAGGAAAGGCGCGTTTTGTGGGTCCGGAATTCGTTAACGAGAAACAAACCGTTATCGATGCGGGCATAAACGGTGAGGATACGGGCTCGGGCTGGAAAATGGTAGGGGATGTTGACTTTGAGAAAGTTTCGGATAAAGTTTATGCTGTTAGCCCTGTTCCCGGCGGAGTAGGGCCGATGACGGTAGCAATGCTTTTATCAAACGTCGTGCAAGCGGCGGAAAGGAGAGCTTTAGAGACCCCTTCTTGTGGATGATGAGTTCATGCCTTTTTCATAAGGGGTGGGAAAAGGAGGTTTTGTGGATATAGCCGCCTTGCTTGATAAGAAACGTTTGCTTATCGAGGCGGCTCTTATGCGTTATCTCCCCGAAAAGAAGAACCGCCTGAGCGATGCCATGAGGTACAGCCTTCTTGCGGGTGGAAAGCGTCTCAGGCCGATTCTTGCGCTTCTTTCATACGAGGCCGCCGGGGGGCGAAGCGAGGATGAGATCATTCCTGCGGCATGCGCTCTGGAGTACGTTCATACGTTCACCCTGATTCACGACGATTTGCCCGCAATGGATAACGACGATTTTCGCAGGGGAAAGCCTACATGCCACAAGGAGTTCGGCGAGGGCATGGCCATACTCGCCGGTGACGGGTTGATGATAGACGGTCTCGGTCTCGTTGCTCGTTCGACGGCATCATCTGACAAAGTCAAAAGAGCCATCGCTCTCTTTTGTCGTGTCCTGGGCAGCGAGGGAGTCACGCTGGGGCAGGCGGACGATCTCTATGGAAAGGAGATAAATTCCCGATTCCTGCGCCATATCCATCTTCGCAAGACCGCGCTATTCATCGCTTTTTCAATACTCACAGGCGCGCTGCTGGCCGGTTCGGCGGATGATATGCTGGCCAGGTTGGAGTGGGCGGGCGTGCTTGCAGGGATGGGGTTTCAGGTGAGGGACGATATCTTGGATCGAACGAGTTCCCTTGACGAACTCGGGAAAACCCCGGGCAAAGACACTGTAGAAAATAAACTTACCTATCCGCATCTGTACGGCGTGGAACGCTCGGAGCGCATCGCGCGGAGCTATGCAAAAAGGGCAAGGAGGATCTTTGAAAACCTTGGAGAAAACTGGCGGTTGTTCTCCTATCTTACAGACTTTCTGGTGGTGAGAACCAAATGAAAATTCTGGATCGCATCAATACGCCTTCGGATCTAAAGGCCTTGAGTCTTGAAGAGTTAAACGAACTGGCGGCCGACATAAGGGAACGCATCCTGGAGGTAACGAGCAGGAACGGCGGTCACGTTGCGCCCAATCTCGGGGTCGTCGAATTGACCATCGCGCTGCATTACGTGTTCGATGCTCCGCAGGACAAGATAATCTGGGACGTGGGACATCAGTGTTACACGCACAAGCTCCTGACCGGGAGAAAAGATCGTTTCGATTCGTTAAGGCAGCACGGCGGCATAAGCGGTTTTCCCAAGCGAGAGGAAAGCGAATACGACGTTTTCGACACCGGTCATGCCGGCACCTCACTCTCCGCCGCATTCGGCCTTGCAAAGGCACGCGACATCAGGCGGGAGAGATTCAACATCGTGGCCGTGATAGGCGACGGTTCCATAATAAACGGCATGGCTCTTGAGGCTTTAAATCATCTTGGAACTTCCCAGAGCAAGATGATAGTCGTTCTCAACGACAACGCCATGTCTATTGCGCGCAACACGGGGGCGCTTTCGGTTTACCTGAACAAGCTCACGACCACGAAATTCTACCAGCGTTTAAGAGCGAGGGTGTGGGATTTTCTCGGTCATTTCTTCAGGGGAAGAGGCGACTATTTACGCGGCCTGGCACGCCGTCTTGAACGAGGAATCAAGGGCATTCTCACACCGGGCGCGTTCTTTGAAAACCTCGGGTTTCACTACGTGGGACCGCTCGAGGGACACAACATGAAGGAACTGGTCTTCTTTTTCAAGAGGCTCAAGGAAATTGACGGGCCCGTTCTCGTTCACGTCGCCACCGAAAAGGGACATGGATTCAAAGGAGCTATCGAGAACCCGGAGCTTTTCCACGGGGTGGGTCCCTTCGACCGTGAAACGTGTTCCATTGCCTCAAGCAAAACTGAAAGTTATTCAGACTTCTTCGGGTGTACCCTTGTGGAGATGGCCCAAAAAGACAAGCGGATCGTCGCCATCACCGCAGGAATGACACTCGGAACAGGCCTCAGCTTGTTTCGCGAGGCCTTCCCGGACAGATTCTTCGACTTCGGAATCTCCGAAGAGCACTGCGCAACGTTTGCAGCCGGCCTTTCGCTTCGCGGACTCAAACCGGTCTACGCCGTTTACTCGACTTTTTTGCAAAGAGCTTTCGATCAACTCGTTCACGATATTGCCCTGCAAAAACTTCCCGTGGTTTTTGCAGTAGACCGCAGCGGTCTTGTGGGCGCCGACGGCCCCACTCACCACGGCGTTTTCGACATTTCATACCTGCGCATGATTCCGAATATGGTCGTGGCAGCGCCCAGGGACGAGGCCGAACTCAGGGATTTGCTTTACACTGCCATCAACTACGACAAGGGTCCATTTGCCATACGCTACCCTCGCGCTCAGGTCCAGGGCGTTGACCTTTCCCGGGATCCTCTGCCAATACCTGTAGGGTCATGGGAAGTTCTTTCAAAGGGTTCAAGGGTTGCGGTACTCGGTCTGGGGAGGGGGGTAGCGATAAGCCGGGCGGCCTTGAAACTTCTTGATAAACGGCGGCCGACCCTCGTCAACGCGCGGTTCGTGAAGCCTATTGATGAAAAGCTTCTTTTAAAGCTCGCAAGGTCCCATTCCGCATTAATCACGGTTGAAGAGAATGCTCTTGCCGGGGGATTCGGCTCGGCGGTTCTTGAATGTCTCAGGGATTTGGGCGTATCGCTGCCTGTTATAAGGCTCGGCTTGCCGGACAGATTTATTGAACACGGGGCTATCGACAGCCTTTTGTCCGAGAACGGGGTGGACGCCGTGGGTGTTGCTCGTGCCGTTAAAAATATATGGGGGAAGAGATGAGTCTTGTTTTTACATTCCTGGTTTTTGTACAAATGCAGGGTTCGGCGGATCAGAACTTCGGAGTAAAAGTAAAGCCCAGAGTAGACTACGATGCCGGGCTCGTTTACTATGAAAAATGGCTCGATTCCCTGTACATGGGATTGGACAGCATTTCCTCTCTTGATTCTTATCTTTCGTCCGCCGAGAGAGAGCTTTCGCTCGAAGCATTCAAGCAGAATCTCAGGGATAAGGCCAAGCAAAACGAGAGCCAGGAGGTTGAGGGTATTATACCTGACATCAATATTCAAATGGGCAAGGAAAAGACTGAAATTAAAATAAGCGGTCAGGACAAGATCACCCTTGGTACAACAACACAATTCCGGAAAGGTGTCAGAGATACCTCAACTACGTTTACGCCCGTTCCAAAGCAAGAGCTTAACGTCTCCGTAAAAGGAACAATAGCGCGCAAGACCGAAGTGGTCATTGATCACAACTCCGTCGGCGATGATTTCTTCAACAACAACAAAGTAAGACTCAGTTACAAGGGCGACGAGGACGAAATCGTTAAGAAAATAGAGGCCGGCGACGTCTCGCTTAACCTTCCTTCGAGACAGTCTCTTCCTTCACATCAGGGACTATTCGGGATAAACGGCCAATTCAAACTCGGCCCGGTGGATTTGTATGCGGTTGCTTCCCGTGAACAGGCACAGGGGGGAGAGAAAGAGTTTAACGGAATAACTGAGCATTTTCAGGGTGATATCCAGGATTATAATTTCGTAAACTATAAGTATTTTTACGTCTTTTACGATTCGCTGCGCGAATCACTTATAGCCAAAAAAGACAGTGTGCTTGGCTCCTTCCTGGTTTACGGTACGACTCCCCCGACAAGCGGTACGACTACTTCTCTTAAGTGGAGAGGTCTGGTAAGCACAAATCCGGGAGATACATTGAATGTGGCTGACAATGACAAAGAGAACGCAGGCCCTTTCTATTTGTACCAGGAGGGGGTCGATTATACAATACGAAATAATATCGGCAACCGGTTAAATGCCATCATAGAGCTTAACAGCTCCTTGTCCTCTGGTGAAATACTGGCGGTAGAATGTTCCACGAGCGTTACAGGTAAGATTGGCACAAGCACACTTCCCTATTCCCATCCAGATTCGTCTGGAAAGGCGAACTTCCTTGTCGTTTGGGGCAGCACTCCCGATTCCTCTCGCAAGTATTGGGATAACATGATTCGAAATCGCTATTACATGCCAGGAAGCTTTGCGGAACTCAGTCAGGTCAATCTGAAAATTTTACGTTACGATCCATCGGGTACATCAGACGGTTACATAGACAAAAACGCGGATGAGGTGCAGTATTCTGAATTGCTGGAGATGTCGGATTCCACCAACATACACATCTTGAAACCGATTGAAAAAGAGCTGGGTCTTCTCGTTTTTGACCAGGATAAACCTTTCCTCGATAAGGTTCTAAGCCCTGATACGGCTCATGCCATTTATTACAGCAATTCTTCAAGCGTGCAGGGTAAATACGTCATCCGTTATGACTATTACGCGCTGACGAGGAGTTTTTCTCTGGTTCCATTCCTGCTGGATTCAAGCGTAACCGTCAAGGTCAAGATGAGCGGACCCTGGACGACTCTAGAAGAAGGAAAACAGTTTTCGGTCGATTACGATGCGGGGGTCGTGACCTTGATGGACGATTATGTCAAAGCGAACGAGTCGGCGCTGAAGACCGCAACCATCAAGATTACTTATGAGGGTAAAACAATTTTTGCGCTCGATACCAAATCACTTCTTGGGGTAAGGGCGGAGAGCGAATTCCTGAAGGGGGTAAAGCTGGGAACTGATTTGCTTTTCAGGGCGGTCGGGTTCTCGTCCGACGCGAAACCAGTTCTCGGAATGGAGCCGTTTTCCAGGACTGTAGGCGATGTTGACCTTTCGGTGGAACGCAAGCTGGATTTCCTTACAAAGTGGGTTGACCGTTTGCCGTTGGTAACGACTGAAGCTCCGTCAAAATTCAATATGGTCGCCTATTCATCGCTTTCAATACCCAACCCTAATACTCATCAATCCAATTCAGTCTGGGTTGAGGATTTTGAGCAGGGAATTCTTGAAACCCACACCGTAAGTCTGAGCAATATAAAGCATTGGTATCCGACCAGCAGACCTTTGGATTCCACGAGTACCCCAAAGGATACCTCCCTGTATTCTCGTAACAGACCTATCTGGCATTTGTCCGACCCCTTTGAACCGCGCGAGAAAATATACGGAGAAGATCTATCAAACGTACCGATAGGCTCACGAACAACAGACCAGTCGTTTGTAATATCGTGGAAACCGGAAGCACCTGAATACTGGAGCGGCATCATCGGGGGCAGTTCGGATTTCATCCCGCTTGACATCACTGAGGCACAAAACCTTGAAATTATCATGAAGCCCGGAAACGCCAAGGGTGTGATTCATTTCGATTTCGGCTCCGAAATCGACCAGGATCAGCTCAGATTGAACAAGCAAGGAGAGATCACGGGTCTTGGACATCTGGATACCGAAGATCCAAGCCAGCTTTACGAATCCAATACGACAGATATAGGGCTGGATTACGTGGAAGGTGTCGATTCCCTGAACGTTTCGGGAGACGATGGAAACGACGATTATCAGAATGAGGCAAAGGAACCAAGGTACAATCCTAATGGAACCGAGGGAAATGGCTTTCTTGATACTGAAGAACTGAGACACAAGGCGTTTTCCAGTAAAAACGCTTACCTTGAGTTTGATCTCGATTTTCAGGATCAGGATTTCTTTGCAAAACACGTGGAGCCTCTCGGGAAAGAAGGCTGGATAAGGGTGAGTGTTCCAGTCAATGATACGTCATTCTACAGAGTTTTCGGTTCACCCAACAGGGCGGCACTGAGTCTTTTCAGGATATGGTTTGAAGGCATGCAGGATTCAACCAATTTGGAAATATACTCATGGAAATTTCAGGGGAACAAGTGGAGGAGCCCGAAAGTATTTGCAGATAATTTTGCTGCGGATACAACCATAGATACTCTCACGGAACGTGTCTTCATAGACCTTATAGGAACCAGGACGGACACTTTGTACGTGCCGCCTTTTGCCCTGAAATACAATTCCAACAATGAGAAAGAAGAAGACAATTCTCTCAAGATGACTTACGACAGCATTGCTCCGAATCATGCAACAGCCGTCACCCGCACCGATTACCAGGTTTCGGATTTCAGAAGTTACCAGCGTATAAAATTCTACGTTCACAACGATTCCAACTACCTTGCCGACGACCCTAGTTTTTACTTCCGCATGGGTAGCGATTCAACAGCCTACTATGAGTTTCGCAGTCCTATTTCAAAAGGAACGCTTCCTTCGGGAACCAGTGATCCGTTATGGAGAGAGTTTGTATGTAACCTTGCCGACTTAGTAGCTCTTAAGATTGAGCTTAAAGATTCAATGGTGTTGGATAGTCAAGTAAATATAAAATATTCCCTGGATTCTAACATGATTGTTCGGGGACTGCCTTCATTCTCTCGCATAAACTATTATCAGATTGGCATCGTTAACGCTGCAAAGACCACGCCGATATCGGGTCAAGTTTGGTTTGATGACGTGCGACTTGAGGGTCCATATCGAGAAATAGGCTCCAAAGCAGACGTAAGCGCCAATCTTACCATAGCAGATCTTGCGACCGTCACGGGGTCGTATTCTGTTGGAGACGGAAAGTTTGTCGACTTTTCCTCCTCCCAGGGGCCGCGAACCACGGGCAGCAATTCGAGTTACGCGCTGGGGTCTTCTCTGAATCTCGACAAGCTCGGGATCGAGAAACTTGGATTCAAGTTGCCGGTTAATGCGGGATTAAGTCACAGCGAGAACATCCCAAGATACCTGGCTGAGACTCCGGACCAGATAGTCGATTCCACCCAGTACGACACCGTCCGGGGACGCAGCGATGAAAAGAATGTTTCCTTCTCGTTGAGTCACCCACAATCCACAAATCGTATCCTGCAGTATACCCTTGACGGAATAACAGGTTCAGCCAATTTCAAGACGAGCGGCTCCGAGACCAATGCCGGCCTTGCCAGGGACACCTCGTTTATTCAGAACTATGCACTGGCCTACAGGGTGAATCCCGATCTTTCCTTCAAGCTGTTTAAAGAAGACATACATTATTTCCCAGGCTCGATTAACCTTTCAGCAAATTTCGACAAAACGAATACTTGTGATTCGACGAGACGGACGACCAATGATACTTCCTGGACTGTGAATAAGCCAAACAACACGGCCCTGTCACTCAGGGGGGGGACCTCTTTCACCCCCATCAAGTACCTGCCCCTCAATGCCGATTACAACGAAACCAGGGCTGTGAATTCGGATCGTGAGCTTTCGCGTATGTTTTTGATGGATCAGTACTACAGAACCCTCAGTCTCGGTGCATCGACGAGCAACATCAGTTTCGGTTCATTCGGCAGCCCGTCAGTCAGTGCATCAAGTGCCTTTACTGAGGATAAGTCTGCAAATCTTACCTCGCAGTTTGGTCAGTACTGGGATAATCCTGACACAAGGAATATTCCGGGTAAAGATCAATACGATGTGGATATAGGCGTGAGGAACATTGGAAATCAGGGTTCGATCCGTCTGGGATGGTCGTCTTTCGATCTTCACGGGATCATCAAAAAAGCAGGCGACCGGGCACAAAAGCGGAGAGAAGAGCGGCAAAGCATTGCCGACTCACTGGCTTTAGCCGATACCTTGCCCAGCGATGAAACTGACGAAATGGTGCTTGATTCGCTTCTCGCCGATACATTGACTGATTCGCTTGCCCGGGACACGAGCGAAAATCTTCAAAACCAGCCTCCGCCTAAAGTAAAACGCAGTCTTTTTGAGGTTCTTGAAATTGCTACGAAATTCATACA
>CBFGKC010000011.1:60452-101034 GCA_965649265.1 Caldifarciminota bacterium
GCAACCTTCTCGCGATCTTCCGGGTACCACTGGTACGTGGACAGCTTCTCGTGGAAAAATAATCTCGACTACATCGTTCTCGGTGATGACCGCAACCTTGATACTAATGCGACATATATGCTGCCGGCCGTATCCAGGGGAACAAGCCAATCCTATAACGCTTCAACCGCCGTGGTCTTTGGCAAATTCCGGCTCGACGGCAGCGGAAAGTATACTATAACTGAAAATAACGATGCTGCGCAATATTATTATACTAAATCAACGACTTTTCCTGAATTGCGAGCGTCATACAACGATCTTGGAAAGCTTCTTGAAAAGGTTGCGGAAGTTTCTCAACTTACATCGAGTTTTTCCCTTACTAAAAGTGTAAACGGGGTGAAAGGCAGTTCGATTCCTACAAAAAAGGGGTTTCAAATGGGGTTTTCCCCTCTGTTATTGTGGAATACTACCTGGAAAGAACGAGTGACGAGTCAAGTCGGTGTAAACTACAGTGTAGCAAGAGATACAACCTATTTACCCAATACGGACTCGGCTTATGCCACCACGAGCGAGACAAAAAGTGCAAAAGTTTCTGTAGGCTATACATTTAATAAGCCCTCAGGATTCAAGATTGGTTTCCTCAAGCATCTGAAGTTCAAGAACGATTTTACTCTTACCGGCTCTCTCGACTACAATCAGACTCAGAATTACACCGGTAACAAAAAAGACGCCGCGTATCAAGACCCCAAAACTCCAGTACCTACAAGAACAACGGTAACAGGGGCTGTAAACGGCAAGTATACTTTTTCAGAGGCTCTTGACGGCGGGCTCGACATATCGGTCAGTCGTTTTGAGGATAATCAATACACCGATAATGCGTATACGGATTTGAAAGTCGATCTATACGTTGTGTTCAGGTTCTGATGAAAAGAAAGCTCTCTAACCAAGGAATCGCCCTCTGTGTCCTGGCCGGACTGCTTCTCGTCGCTATAGGGATAGGAGTAATTCGTCATTTGCCTAAAGGAAAAATCGAACTGGAACCGTTATCCAAAACCAGGCTTCTTGTTTCTCTCAATAAAGCGGGGGTTGACGATTTAACGAGACTTCCGGGAATCGGACCTGCTCTTGCCGCACGCGTGGTCGCCTACAGGGACTCCCACGGCACTTTTCTTGCCCCGGAGAGTCTCTTGAACGTTCCCGGAATCGGCAAGTCCAAGCTCGAGGATTTAAAACCCTACATCGAGGTTCCTTAATGCCGCGCATAATGGCTATAGACTTAGGGAAAAAAAGAGTCGGACTCGCTTTTTCCGACGAAACCGCTTTCATGTGCGTGGAGGCTTTCTCTCTTCAGATTCGCGACGACAGGGATCTCGTAAAACAGATCGATGATGTCATAAAAAAACACGAGATAGTTGAAATAGTGATCGGTTATCCAATAAATCTCAAGGGCGAACGCACCGAGACGACACGCTGGGCCGAGAGAATATACTGCATTTTGAAAGAGAAGTATCATTTTCCCGTTAACCTTCTTGACGAACGCATGACCACCGCTCTTGCCGAACGCTTTGTGCCGCCGAACGAGCGAAAGAAGGATAAATCCAAGGTGGATGCAGTTGCAGCGTCGCTCCTGTTGGCCGACTACCTGAGGCAGAAAACGCATGCCCGGTAAACGAATCCTTCCTCTGTTCCTTTTCATTTTCATTTTGACCCTTCTTTCCTGTCGGAAGGGGGGAGGGGGAGGCAAGGTTGCGGATGAGATTCTCTTCGAGGTTCGTTCCGGCGAATCCACCTCTCGCATAGCCGAGAGGCTCGATTCTCTTTCGATTATCTCGCATCCCGGAGTTTTTACCTTCAAGGCCAAGCTCCGGGGCCTGGACAGGACCCTCAAGCAGGGTATCTATCGTTTTCATAAAGGGATGAGCGAGGACTCGGTTCTCCTTGTTCTTGCCTCAGGCAAGATAGCGACTGTCACGGTCACCATTCCGGAGGGTTTAACCCTTAACGAAATTGCGCTGAAACTCTCCAGGGCCGGAGTCGTAAACCAGGACACCTTCCTCAAGCTGGCGAAGGACAAAAGACTTCTCCGCGAATTCAACGTTCCATTTCAAACCTTTGAGGGGCTTCTTTTCCCCGATACCTACAACTTTCCGGTAGACATAGAGCCTGCGGATGTTCTGCGCTTGATGGCTCACCGCTTTTTCGAGATAGCCGAACCTCTCATGCGCGGTACAAGGATCGACACACTGGTGATACTGGCCTCCATAGTCGAAAAAGAAGCGTATCTTGCCGAAGAAAGGCCAGTTATAGCGTCGGTTTTCCTCAATCGTCTCCGCGTAGGAATGAAACTCGAAAGCTGCGCGACGGTGGAGTATGCCCTGCCCGAGCACAAAGAAAGGTTGACTTACGGCGATTTACGGGTAAATTCTCCTTATAACACGTATCAGATTACCGGCCTGCCGCCGGGGCCCATTTGTTCGCCCGGCAAGGCTTCTCTCGAGGCGGTAGCGCATCCAAAGCATACGAAGTATTTGTTCTTCGTATCCAAGGGAGACGGTTCACACTATTTCTCCGAGACCGCCCGGGAGCATGAGCGTATGAAATATGAATTAAATCGCAAGGTCCAGGGTTAATAAAAAGGAGACGAGATGGCTCATATGATTTTTTCTATAAATCCGGGCGGAGGCTCTACAAAGGTAGCTCTTTATGATGATGATAAGCCGATTCATCAGGAAAATTTGCGGCACGATCCTGCAGAGCTTTCAAAATTCTCGTCAACCCTTGATCAGTTGGGATATCGCCGTGAAGTCATCACGAAACTCCTTGACGCCTGGAAGGTAGATACCTCGGCGCTCTCAGCGGTCGTGGGCCGCGGAGGGCCGTTCAAGCCACTCGTTTCAGGAACTTACAGGGTCAGCGACAAGATGCTTTCAGATATTCGTGAGGGTCGTGTTGCCGCCGATCATCCGTCCAATCTCGGCGCCCTGCTCGCTCATGAGATTGCTTCGCCGTCAGGGATTCCGGCCTTTATAGTCGATCCTGTTTCAGTCGACGAGTTCATCCCCGAATCACGCATCTCCGGTCTGCCCGAAATCGAAAGGCGGTCGCTCTCGCACGCTTTGAACATGAAGATGGTCGGTCGCAAGGCGGGGGTCGAACTGGGAAAGCGCTATCAGGATCTCAACTTGGTCATAGCCCATCTGGGAACCGGGATCTCCATAGGCGCACACCGCAAGGGCCGCCAGATAGACGTCAACAACGCGAATGACGGCGGACCTATCGCTCCGCAGAGAACGGGGTACCTGCCCGTTACCCAGCTCGTGAAGCTCTGCTTTTCGGGAAAGTACGACCAGAAGGCCCTCCTCAAGATGATCACTAAAGAAGGTGGACTTCTTGCGCATCTGGGGTCCGATCACGCCCAGGAGCTTTACAAAAAGGCCGAGACCGATAAGAAGGTCGCTCTCGTCCTCGGCGCGATGGTCCAGAGCATCGCAAAGGAGATAGCCGGCCAGGCCGCGGTGCTTGACGGGGAGGTTGACGCGATTGTAATCACCGGAGGAATGGCGTTTGAACCCAGGCTTGTAGAAGCAGTCACAAAGAAGGTGAAATTTATAACGAACAAGATTCTGGTCTTCCCCGGAGAGGACGAGCTTGAAGCGCTTACACGAGGCGCTCTCCGAGTCCTTAAGGGAGAAGAGGAGGCACTTGAGTATGTCTAATAAAGAAGGTTCTTTGAAGAAATTCCTTTCCGGAGACGAAGCGGTCGCCCAGGGCGCCTGGGAAGCCGGTTGTCATGTCGCCGCCGCCTATCCGGGAACGCCCTCGACCGAGATCCTCGAGGCGGTGGTGAAATACAAGGATATTTACTGCGAATGGTCAACTAACGAAAAGGTGGCTTACGAGGTCGCGCTCGGCGCCTCCATGGCCGGCGCTCGCTCTCTATACGCATCCAAACATGTGGGTCTCAACGTTGCGGCCGATCCTTTCTTCTCGTCTGCATACATAGGTTCACGCGGCGGATTCGTCGTCATCACCGCCGACGACCCCTCCATGCATTCGTCCCAGAACGAGCAGGATAACCGTTACTACGGGCTTGCCGCAAAGGTTCCCGTTCTCTGCCCGTCCGATTCCGCCGAGTGCAAGGAGTTCACCAAGCTCGCCTTCGAGATCTCCGAGCGCTTCAATGTTCCCGTTATCGTTCGTCTGACTACGCGCACCTCGCACGCATCCGGTGTCGTCGAATGCCTGGAGCGCAATGAGATTCCCATCAAAGGCTACGAAAAGAACATCGCCAAGAACCTCATACTTCCAATGTTCGCGCGCAAGCTGCACGCCTCGCTCGAGGAGCGCATGATAGCGCTGCGGGAGTACTCGGAAACCGCCGAGATCAACCGGATCGAGAAAGGGGAGGAGGGGGTCGGTATAATAGCCGACGGCGTCGCTTACACGTATGCCAAGGAGGTCTGGCCTAAGGCGTGGTTCCTCAAGCTCGGCATGATGCACCCCCTGCCCGAAAAGTTAGTCCGAGAGCTTGCTTCAAAGGTCAAGACTATCTATATCGTCGAAGAGAACGATCCCATCATCGAGACCGGCGTCAAGGCGCTGGGCATACCTTGCATAGGCAAGGAGAAGGTCCCTCGGGTTCTGGAACTGAACCCCGACCGCCTGAACGAGGCGTTCTTCAACAAAAAGACGAACTCCCTCGACGCGGGCGAACTGCCTAACAGGCCGCCGGCGCTTTGCCCGGGATGCACGCACAGACCGGTCTTCCACATTCTTTCGCGCATGAAGCCGATAATCACCGGCGACATAGGCTGCTACACCCTTGGCGCGATGCCGCCCCTTAACGCTATGGACACCTGCGTGGACATGGGCGCGTCCATTACCGCCGCGCACGGCATTCGCAAGGCGCTCGATCTCTCCCCGGACGAGAAGGAGAAGAACCAGAGGGTTGTCGCCGTTATAGGCGACTCGACCTTCTTCCATTCAGGCATGACCGGGCTCGCGAACGCGGTATACAACAGGGCGCCCATCACGGTCGTTATCATGGATAACCGCATCACGGCGATGACCGGCCACCAGCAGCATCCGGGCACTGGCAAGACCCTTATGGGTGAGCCAGCGAACGAGGCCGATGCGGCGGAAGTCGCGCGCTCGCTGGGAGTCAAGCATGTCTGGGTGGTTGATCCCTACGATTACAAGGAGACAAAGGAAGTTATCAAGCAGGCGATGGAGACCACAGAACCCTCTGTCGTTATCACGCGCCGCGCCTGTCCGCTTTATGACCGCACTCAGTGGAAACCTTACTACTACGTCGACGAAGCAACCTGCATCGGATGCAAGATGTGTATCGGACTCGGGTGCCCGGCAATAAGCTTCATCGCCGACCGGAAGAAATCACACATCAACGAAGTTTTGTGCACCGGCTGTTCTATCTGCGCGCAGGTTTGCCCGAAAGGAGCGATTCATGCCTCAAAAGACAACTAACATCTTCGTCGCCGGTGTCGGCGGACAGGGAATACTGAAATTCTCCGATCTTTTGTGCGAGGTCGCGATGCATTCGGGTCTGGACGTCAAGAAATCGGAGATACACGGAATGGCCCAGAGGGGAGGGTCGGTAACCACGCATCTGCGCTTCGGCGAAAGGGTGTACTCACCCCTCATTCCAGAGGGTAAGGCCGATTTCATTATTGCAATGGAGCACATAGAGGCGCTCAGGCACATTGCATTCCTTGATCACGAGAACGGCACGCTTATATATGACACGCTCGAGATAGCCCCGCCCGAGGTCTACACCGCGGTTAAACCTTATCCCGCCGACATCGAGACCAGGCTCGAGCGCCTTGCGCCGAAAAAGATCGCGCTGCCCGCCTACGATGAAGCCCTGAAAATGGGTAACACCAGGGCCCAGAACGTGATAATGCTTGGTGCACTCTCCGCCTTCCTTTCGTTCGATTCGTCCCTTTTCGAAGAAATCATCACTAAAGGTTTTCCCGCGAAATTCACGGAATCCAATATCAAGGCCTTCCAGAGAGGCAGGGAACTTGCCAAAAAGTAACTGCGGCTTATGGATGAGAAGATAGCCAGGGCCCGCGACGCCATCACCCGGGCCGAGAAGCTTCTCGTCTTTACGGGCGCCGGGATTTCAAAGGAATCCGGAGTCCCTACCTTCAGGGAAGCTGACGGGCTGTGGGAGAAATTCAAGGCCGAGGACTTTGCAACACTCGAGTCTTTCAAGAAGCGGCCACAAGAGGTATGGAAGTGGTACCGCGAACGCCGCTCGCTTGCCCGCAAGGCGGAACCCAACCCCGCGCACGTCGCAGTCGCAAAACTCGACCGGCTGCACTGGGATTTCATGATAGCTACCCAGAACATAGACAATCTGCACCAGCGAGCAGGGGCAAAAAGGGTTCTTGAGCTTCACGGCAACTTGCTTCGTTCCTATTGCTTGAATTGCGGCAAAAAAGTTGATGAGTCAGAGGCAGATCTTGACGGAGAGGTCCCGACCTGTTCAGAACACGAATGCGGCGGTCTCATGCGTCCTGATGTGGTCTGGTTCGGCGAGTATCTTGATCCGAATATCCTGAATGAAGCTACCAGATTCGCATCCGAGTGCGACTGCTGCATTGTAGTAGGGACCTCCGGGCTTGTTTACCCGGCAGCCCAGCTGCCGTATCTGGCGAAACGCAACGACGCGGCAATAATAGAAATTAATCCGGAACCTTCGGCCATCACCGGCATTGCCGATTACTTTTTTGAAGGTAAGGCCGGCGAGATGATGCCAGTGCTTGTAGAGCACATCAAGGAGGGATAATGAAATATACATATGGTCCTGTACCTTCGAGACGTTTAGGTCTTTCATTGGGAGTAGACATTCTACCCTACAAAACATGTACCGTCGATTGTCTTTTCTGTCAGCTCGGTAGAACCTCTAATCTTACAATCACTAGGTCTTCTTTCTTTCCAAAGGAAGATATCCTGGATGAAGTACTTACTGTTTGTCATCAGGAAAACCCCGATTATGTCACCTTCTCCGGATCGGGCGAACCCGCGCTTAACAAGGATATTGGCTGGATAATCAAACGGATCAAAGAAGAGGTCGAGGCAAAGGTGGCGGTGCTTTCAAATTCGTCCATTCTATGGATGCCTGACGTGCGCGAGGACCTCAACTTCGCCGACGTCGTGGTTCCTTCCCTCGACGCAGGAACCGATTCGTACTGGAAAAGAGTGAACAGACCACACCCCGACCTTCTTTTCGACCGTATGATTTCAGGACTTGTCGATTTTTCAAATCAGTACAAAGGAGAGTTGTGGGTCGAGATTCTTCTTGTCAGGGGAATCAACGATCAGCCTGAGAATATCGATGCTATCCTCTCAATCCTTGCTCAGATGCGTTACACGAAGATTCAGTTGAACACGGTCGTGAGACCTCCGAGCGAGAAGACGGCCCTTCCGCTTACCCCTGAAGAACTTGAAGCTATATCGAAAAGGTTTCCGCCGAACACCGAGATAGTTGCCACTTTCCAGAAAAGAGGTAAACACGTGGGGGGCCAGGGTGACAGGGACAGGATTCTGGACGCAATCTCGCGGCGGCCAATGACTATCAAGCAAATCGAACAGAGCCTTGGAATTCCTGCCGAACGCTCGGAAAACGTCATGAAAAGCCTCATCGACGAAGGATTGGCCAAGGCCATAATTCATGGTCAGGAGGAGTTTTACGAGGCCGTTCACGGCGCATAGCCTGAGCAGAAAACGCGATAAGGGGGGAGGAGGTGGTTCCTTGACAAAATTGTATTTTTAAATAGTATTTATCAAACAGCATAGCCCGGAGGGGTAATGATCGGAGTTATATTTGTTTCCTTTTTGTATTCACAAGTCGATTCATTAATTGACACAAACAGGGTTGATACAACCACCTTTGCAACATACAAGCTAACCGACTTCAGGATGCCCGAAAGTGGAGCAATGAAGTTTGTACTTAATCTTAACGCTGGATTAAACGATAATGCGGGTTCTTTCTGGCGTTTTCCCTATTATCCTGATGAGGATACTTTTCTTGTTGTAATAAAGAATCAAGGGAGAGACGGTTCAACAGGATGTAATATTTTTTTTGAAAGGGACAAAGAGAATTTCAGTTACTACGTCAATTCGGATCTTAAGGTATCCGCTCTTTCCAGTAATGAATCGAGATTATCCGATATGACTGAATCGGACACACTCATCAAAGCCAAAGCCCGGTTTTCCGGAGGGGATTTGGGAATTTATGGTAAAATTCAGTATTATCCTGCAGGTGATATCTTTTATATAGGCCTGAGATCAAGCCTTGATAATGGATGCTTGTTTACCAGGAAAGAAAATTCCTTTGAAGTAGATACTTTACTTTATGCCGGCGTAGAACTTGAGAGAAGTTATGGGGATACATTATATATCTATCCCGAATTAGGATTTGGCAGGATGCGGTCGCTCAGTTACGCATCGAACGCGATGGAAATAGCAGAAGTTCTTCAGAGAAAATACACGGCCGCAAGAAACCCTCAGCTGGTCAAAGAGGTCGCAGAACTGTACGCGAAAAGATGGGAGTATCCGATAAAATACTGGCATCCTAACTGGGAGTTCTACGAAGACCTTGAAGAGATATTTACAAAATACGGCATACCACGTGAGGAGATGAACATAAAAGACTGGATGGAAGTAATAGACGCCTCTTCGATTTGGTACTCACGGAATTGCGGGTTCACCTTGAAGTTCATGAATGCTGAATTGAGACAGATTTTTTACACACACTCAAGAAGGGATCTCGATCCTTGGTCCATTCATTACACGGAAAGTATTGATCTACTTTCTTTATCTTTGCTTCCTACCGCCGCAAGCATCAGCTGTGGTTTTCCAATTTCGATTAACACAAATCTAAATGGAAGTATAGATTTTAAGCTATATCCTGGATTGGAATTTGCTTTTTCGCATTACGGTTATAGAAATTCATACTGGCCGGAGTATGTAAAGAAAGATACCACAATAATCAACACGGAAATAAAAGGTTACGGTGTCATCTATGAAATTTCTTCACCCACTTACATCTGGAATCATCTAGAGATTTCACCCGAAATTCGCGGAGGATTCGGTAAGGCGCCGCAGTCCTATAACGAATCAATAACCAGGCTATGGATTAACAATGGAGTATCGCTTTCTGCAAGGTATTACTTTACAAACAAGTTTGCATTCGGTGTAAGTGGTGGTATGTATGTCGGTTTTGAGAGAATCAATTCCTTGCCTTTTACTTATTCACTGTATCCCAATGCTGACTTAAGCCTTGATTACCGAATCTCTTAACCCTAAGGAGGGGAAATGACAGCGTTAATGCTTTTAATCATCTCCCAGAGCGGAGGAGATACCGTTTACAATCTAAGGGATTTCAGGATTCCTGAGGACGGGATAACAAGCCTTACTTTTGCAGGAACGTTTAATCTGGCTAATTCGGTTCAATCCTACTACAGTACGGATACACTTTCGCCTGAAGCAAGAAGATGGCAATCTTCATATGGTTACTCAAGGGTTTCATTGAAAAGGGACTTGAATATCAACGGTGAAACGAGATTTATACACCTGAGCATAATTCCGAGTTTGACAGGCTCCTTAAATAGCTTCATTAGACAACTTGAGCCCGATTCCATTGTACGTTCAAGCTTGATCAGGAGTTCTATTGGTGGTAGCGCTTACTTTTACGGCGGCTGGTATTTAGCCGGGAGTTCCTGGTTTACAGGAGGAAAAGCCCGATTATCTGAGTACGGAGGAATAGAGTACTCCTGGCCTCAGGATACACTGCGTCCATATCTCACGCTACCGCGAGGCAAAGTCTTGGCAGGCGGCGGACTCGGCCGGGTTCGAAATGTGGCATCGGCGGCGCGAGCGTGGCTTTTTCTTGAAGAGAACGGTGCGGCTTCATACGATAATATTCAGCAACTGGCTGCATTTCTTTCAAGCGAGTGGAAATATAAAATCAAATACTGGCGTTACCAGAAATACTTTTATGCGGACGCCGACAGCGTTTTGGTTGAGGCCGGAGCGCTGAGCGAGTTGACGCCGTATCAACTCATGCGGTTAAGGGAAATAGTTGAGAATACGAGTCAATTCGAGAGACTTTCGGGGAACCGACTGAGTATTATGTCGGGCTTGAACTACAACGATTATGACAGGGATAGTGACCTGGAAGCGGAAATCGCGCTTTCGCTTATCGGTGGACAACCTGTATCGCGGCGATGGCAAGTATCATACTCGACAGAAAACGAAGTGTATCTTCCATTTTATTCACTCGTAGAAGGATACAGACCTGAAGCCAGTTCCGAGTCAATGATATCGCTGTCTTACTACATTAGTGATTCCTGGAGACTGTCGAGTGAGGTCGATGCGTTTATCCTTTTGAATTATTTTACATACGGGTATGACTGCACGGTGTCATCCAGGTTAGTACCGGTGGAGTTGACAATGTACGTCGACAATCATCTCGATTTGTCAATAAAACCATATTGCGAATACTATCTGGATGAGATCACAGACATCCAGATCCATGATTTTCATTTTGGTTTGGATGCCGGTCTCAACTGGAGACTGCGTTGAAGATTTACTTGTATTACTTAATTATCAGGGTGTCCAGTCCGCATTGAAGAAGCCGGCCTTGACGACTCCACCCCAGCCTTTGTCCCAGACGTCCGTTGACCAGATTATATAATCGGGCAGACCTGCGCCGGAATATAGAGTCGAGAAGTAACCGGAGAGCCTGAGGCCTTCTGCCTCGATACCTTCACGAACCAGAATCTTTTTTGCAGGGTTCAGCGGGTTAGGGTAGATGAAGAGCGCCGCCCTGGCGTTTGCAGGAAGAATTTCGCCGTTAACAACAAATCGAGATCGGTTGATCTTTATCGGCAGATCCTTTTCTACAGCTGCAACAATTTTGTTTTGCTCCGAGTTGCCGATGAGGATCAGGTTGTATCTTTCCATCATGGAAGAGGTGACTGAGGTGTCCGCAACTACATAGGTGCAGCCGTTGGCAACAATCCACCAGCGCTGACTTTCGGACACTGCAATCCGCATGAGCTTTGACGTAGTCGCTGTATCCGACTTTGTTCCGTAGACGAGGATGAATGGTTGATAATAGGCGCTCTTTATGGGCGAGTGGGGAAGGGGGTAGTCTTGAGAATTAGCGACATGCCAGTCTCCGTCGCCTACTTCAAAAACCATGGAATCTTGCGAGAGTTCAGCGGTCAGCGTATCATCATTAACGGTAACCATGATTGTAGCGTAGCCGTGATTGTTTTCAGGAGTTTTTATAGAAAACCTTCCGACGTTCGTAGTCGAAACATGATACCCGTAGTCGTCTATCCAGCCTTTTATAGTCGCATCCTTCATGGGGTCGCTTATCGTATGTATGCGAAGCCAGTAAGCCCCTGACGCCTCGGCGATGTTGGCGGTTCCGAAGAATACTCGCTTGGGGTATTCGGGTCTTACGGATTTTTGCATGAATTGCATGATGTCCGGCCAGTTTACGCATGCGCCGTTAGAATCGCCCCACCAGTGGGGCTTGTCAGGAACTTCCACGTACCGGTAGTCGTAACCGAGTTGATTGAGCCTGGATGCGTAAAGCCTTGCCTGAAAAGCCGGGACGTTGTCATCGGCTCCTCCCTGCAGGATGAACACGGGAAGGTTCGAGGCGTTCTCGATTCTTGCAAGCTGGTTGTCCGACCTTAAGGCCTGGTTGCGAACTTCAAGCTGCCAGGGTTCGGCGAAGATTGCCGATTTCTGCCATGTCCAGGCGGAATAGAGTTCATGGTTCGTCCAGCCCGCCTCGGGCGAAAGCGAGGCAAACAGGTCGGGATAGGTAAGCCCCACGTGCCACGTGCCGTGTCCGCCCATCGAATGGCCCGTAAGGTGCACCTTTCTCTCATCAATGGGATATCGTCTCATTACCTCTCCGAGAACTTCCAGGGCATCAAGCCTTCCCCAGTCCTGCCAGTCGAAACCGTATGGCCGGCGGTTGGTTGGACAGGCGACGAAGGCCCAGTCTTTCTGCGTATACGAATCCACCTGAGATAAGGCCTCCACGCTCGCGCCGTGAAGGGAAAGGATCAGCGGGTATTTCCTTGCGGGGTCGTAGTTCCCGGGCGGCATGAGACCGAAGTACTGAACCGAGCCGTCTATCTCCGAAACGAAGGTTTCCTTCCGCGACTGGTCAGGCCTGCGACATCTTATTTTGAGAGTCGTTTCTACCTTGTCCCTGTCCCAGATGACGGACACGGGAAGAATCAATGAATCGCCGGGTATCGAATCCAGCAGGGGTATAAGAAGCTTGAAATCGAAGGGTGCCTTGTAGAAGTTCATGGGCGCGATGGGGGGGAGGTCGAACGCCCTTTCCTTGAAACCTTTGCCGCCCACCACGAGCTTCGCGTTGCGCAGCCATTCCTCGCCGGTGTTGCATACCGGTATCGCTCCGTAAAGGGTGCCGTTATCCGCACCGTACACAAGATCGGGCAAGGTCGCGTCTCTTTCGATAATTCTTACATCATCGTCCACTGGCACGAGCGTGAAGCTCACCCTGTCGTCGCCTGCGCCGCCCAGGTATAGCCAGATTCGGTTGCGTCCCTTGTCAAGGATGACAGGATTGGCAAGCGTCCCCGAGGCGTAAACGTCTCCCATGTAACTGCGTTCGTTTATGGAAAACGAGCAGCCCATTGCCAGAGCGAGCGCGCGCGACCGTTTGGGGACGTTCACTTCGGCGTACGCGTAGCCGGAATTGTAAAGCGCCGAGATGCCGTAGAAATCCTGGAGCGTGTCCCATCCCACGTTCGGATAGGAAGTCCTCAGCCAACCGGTGGAATCAACCTTCACTTTTTCCCATTTCTGCCAGCCGCCCGTTGTCTGTACGGAGAACAGGCTGTCACCCTCCTTTGGAGTGAAATTGGGGTCGTCGGGAAGAATTCTCCAAGTATTTTCCCTTACGCCGGTGAGAAAAGGCCCGCAAACGAGATACTCCTCGGGCATTATCGTATCCTGAATGGACGGTGACGAAACAAGCAACGACAAAATCAAAAACATCACGAACCTCCTTGGTTTTGGTGATGCTAGCGAGGAACTTCAAGAAGTCAATAGAGAAAATAGATGACCTTTTATTATGATGGTGGAGGAATGTCTTTCGCTTCAGGCATTATAATTATTTTGTCATTGAGTGTTATTGATATAAGTAAAGGTACTCCAATACTCGTTTCGAGGCTACCGTTAGGAAGTTTGTAGTGGAAGGGTACGATCTTATAATTTATTTTAATTCCGTCAGCGTAAAGATTTCTAAGAGTCACTTTGATTTCAATATGTGGGGCGATTCCGCTAGAGACGAAGTTTTGTTTAGCTTCGAATTTAATCCTTTGAGGTTTGCCAACAGCTAAGAAACTGGAAGATTCACTTTTACTGTCGCTAAGCACATAATACGAAAAAAGATTTGAACCTTGCTGAGCATGAATTTCGTGAGTTAGAGCTGGTCCAAATCCTGTGTTTTCTGCAATAAGTTCGAAAGAGTAGATCCACTTAGAATCAGGAAGACCGATAGTTTTGACATTAGCTGAATTTGGAATTACATTTTTTCCTGAAGAAACATTTGGCTCAGATGGAATTCTTAAATCTAATAGAGGCAAAATTTGGATTCTTTCACTCCGGGTATTCCATTTTCGTGTCTGGAAAATAACAATAAAAGTGCCTATCGCTAAAGCAATAGTGCCAATAGCTACAGCGAGGCTCGCCCAAAAACTTTCTTGAAAGCTTGTTTCTTTAATCAAAGTCAAAGTGTCTTTTATTAAGAGTGTATCTCTCAAGGTGTCTATCATTAAAACGGTGTCCATTTAAAACCTCCTCGGGCCGACCTAAAGGTTGGCCTCTACGCAAGTATTATATGTATACTAAGCTAAAAATATATTTGGTCTTAGAAGCTTGTCAAGTGTTCCCCTCCCCCTTTATCCCCCTCCACCGGGGAGGGGGAGATTGCGGGTTGATTCGATTCCCCCTCCCAATGCGGAGGGGGGAGGGGGCGGGGTAAAGTTACACTTGACTCCTCAATAGGTGAACGTATAATCCCCCGTGGCTAAGGCGTTCCAGTTTTACACCGAACAGGGTGCGGTCTACTATTCCGGTTACAAGGCCGACAACCTCAAGTCGCTGCTCGTTGGCCTGAGGGGCGTGCCTTCATCCTCGATCTTCTATCATCTCTACCACTCCATGCTGCGCCGGCACTACACGACCACCGACTACATGAACGACTTCGCCCAGTGGGTGTGGGGCGTTTTGTGGCAAAAGACGCTCGGCGAAAAGCTGGCCTCGTTCGATCCGCTTGAATTCACCATGATCCGCGAGGCGCGCGCACGACTCATAAAGATAATCGAAGATTACGTGGGCGAGGGCGAGTACTTCCAGCGCGTGCCCGAGGGCGAGGCGTTTTACTTCCTCTGCATCAAGAGTTTCATCTATCCTACAGGCATCAAGGCGGCATCGCTTCCTGAACTCATGCAGGCCGTCGAGCAAATCTCGCCGCAGAGTATTTTTTACCACCTCATAGAATCGCGACTCAGGCTTCGAACGCCCTCAAACGACATCTCATCCTGGTTAAAGGAAGAACTCAAACTTCCCGCACTCGCCGGAAAAATAAGCACGCTTTCTCCTTACGAGTACAATCTCGAGGCTATACGCGCAAAGATAGTCCACCTGATCAAAGATGAAATCGGCTGAAACACCAAAGCACCATCACGGTCTTGAAGACTACGCGCCTATCGTGACCGGCGCGGTCATTGAAGAGATTCGGGAGCTGGCACGGCTTCTGGGCAAGGTCAAGATCGTTCACGTGAACTCGACCAAGGAGGGGGGAGGGGTGGCCGAGATTCTTGGCTGGTTCATCCCGATTCTCGAGGAACTGGGCATGACCGTCGAATGGGAGATAATCACCGGCGACACTGAGTTTTTCACGGTCACAAAGAAGTTCCACAACGCCCTTCACGGTCAGAAGGAGGAGTTCACGAAGGAGATGTTCGACAAGTACCTTTCGAACGTCAAGGAACGCTCACCCCGCATCCCCGACGACGCCGATTTCGTAATAATCCACGACCCGCAGCCGGCGGCAATCGTCGAGCAGTATCCTTCCCGCACGGCGAAGTGGGTGTGGCGCTGCCACATTGACCTTGCTGACGCCGACCTGCGTGTATGGTCGTTCCTGCGTCCGTTCATCGAACGCTACGACGGCGCCGTGTTCCACATGCCGCAGTATACGAAGAATCTTATGATCCCGCAGTTCATTCTTCCGCCGGCAATCGATCCTCTTGCAGCCAAGAACGTAGAACTGGGCGAAGCGGAAATCAAATCCATCATGCAGCGGCTCGGCATCCCACAGGACAGGCGCATCCTTTTACAGGTCGGCCGCTTTGACAGGCTAAAAGACCCATTTGGTGCGATAGAGGCCTACAGGCTCGTACGGCGCTGGTATGATACGAGGCTCGTTCTTGCCGGGGGCGCGGCATCGGACGACCCGGAGGGTCAGGCCGTTCTCGAGGAAGTGATGGACATGGCCGGCGACGACCCGTGCATACACGTTTTGAACCTGCCGTCCGACTCCCACCGTGAAATTAACGCTCTGCAGCGCGCGGCGTCCGTAATCATTCAGAACTCCAAGCGCGAGGGCTTCGGGCTCACGGTCACGGAGGCTATGTGGAAGGCGAAACCGGTGGTAGGCAACGACATCGGCGGAATAAGGCACCAGATCATCCACGGCACCTCCGGATTCCTTATTCACTCGGTCGAGGGGCTCGCCTACCGCATCCGCCAGCTCTTCGGCAATCCCGCAATGGCCCAGCGTTTCGGCCAGCAGGCTCGCGAATACGTGCGCAACATCCTGCTCGTCCCTCACCACGTCAGACGCTGGCTGCTTCTCATGCACTCCCTGCGCGCGGGCGAAGAGGACATCATCACTTTGTAATAATTTCCCGGCAAATTTTGCGGGAACCCCATATCAAAACAACTTACTATATAAACCATTTTGGGATTGTAGACAATACTTTCGGTATTTTTGAAATAAAAAAGAGCCGGTTTGAAACCGGCTCTCATTATTTCTTTACAGGGTTCCCGAAGATTTGATTCCAGCAAATCTTCGGGATGTTTTTATTTAACCTCAATCGCTATCTCTTTGGTCTTTGACTTCTCCGACTTTGGGAAGGAGATCTCAAGAACACCGTTTTCGTAGGAGGCCTTGGCCTTGTCAGGCTCGACTTCCATCGGAAGGGTCACCACACGCTGGAAAACGCCGTACGAACGCTCAATTCGGTGAAAATGACGCTCTTTGTCCTGGGCCTGGTGCCGGCGCTCGCCGGAAATGACAAGGTTGTCGCCCACGACCTGAATCTTAACGTCATCCTTCTTCATTCCTGGCACCTCGGCCCTCACAATAATGGAATCCTTTGTTTCCTCGATATCGACGAGGGGGGCCCAGGTGGTTGGAAACTCCTCCGTGCCCCAGCGCCCGAAGAATGAATCGAAAAGTCTTTCCATATCTCTTCTGAAGGTGTCTATTCCCCAGAAGGGTTCATATCTCTTTATCTTGTTCATTTCAGCCAACCTCCTTTAATAGTTGGTTTCTTGTTTCAACTATATTATAGTTTGCTAAAATGGTTTGTCAAGGTCATTCGGTCAAAACTAGTTATGAACGAACAACAACCACGAAGTTTTTTTAAGCTTTCCGGCGAGTTTTCGGCGCTTACTGAGCTTACTTAAGTCACTTTCTGATCGGGCCTTTTACCCGGAGCCTCTTGTTCTCCTGCGGTCCATTTTATGATTCTACTTTGAGGCTTTTCTTGGGTTTTTCCTTGCCGCAGTTTTTTTACCGGATGACTTCTTTTTCACTCCAGTCTTCGCGGTTTTCGGAGATTTAGACGACGGTTTTGTCGATTTAAATCTCGTAGAAGTCTTTAGAGAAAGCCTGGAAGCAGGTTCTGAGGAAGGGGAGGAGGATGAGGAGAGTGAGGAGGGCGAGGGCTCAGAATACTTAGACAGGGTCTTAAGAAGGGTCGAGGCGATTTGGACATTCGGGGCAATCGACTTTAGTTCCTTCTGATAAAGCTCTTTCAAAAAGGGCACGGCTTTTTGGCCGAATCGAGCCTCGATCAATTCAATCTGATTGACGCGAACCCACGAAGGGACATTGATTACGTCGGTGATTCTCGCCTGAAGCGCTTTTAGCCTCTCCTCATCAGACAAAACGTCGCCGCAGCTCTCGGAATCGAGAATTACTTCTTTGTTGCATCGGGGGCACACGATAGTATGTCTGGCCTTTTCGAAATACCCGTTATAAAAGTAACGTACTTTCAACCTCTTGGAGGAGATAACGTAAAACCCCCACAGGAGCGTGATAACGATTCCGCCGATATTGAACAGGCTCGTGTTACCGAAAAGAAGTTCACCCAGGGAATAAAGGATCATCAGCAAGAGAAAAGAAAGTATGAGTGTGCGTGCAAACGGTTTCTTTACGAGAAGAACCACGAAGAAGATGCCTGCGTGAAAGGCAAGAAGGATAGCGAGGAGTAAAGGACCTTGCACTTTTTGAGAAAAGAGTTCAAGACCGTAATCGATATTACGAATATTAGAAGGATTTATGAACTTGCTGATTATCAAAATGATTGCGGCCGCCTGTTGAATGAGGAACAGCCAATCCAGGAATCGCAGCTCTGCAGTTTTTCGGGCCTCGAGCGGCGAATACTCTTCAAGCATGCTCAGACCTTTCATGTTTGAAACCTCCTTATGAGATCTAATAACTCCTGGGGGGAATTCAGAACGTAATCCGCCAGGTTGGATATTGTTTCACCAATTGCGACTCGAATCGAACCGGAAGGAAGCGCCCTGAAGGCATCGATATCGGTGATGTCATCACCAAAATAGACCACCAGTGCATCCTTTGAAGGAAGGATTCGCTCACACATGAGCCTAACGGCAAGTCCTTTGTTTACTTTTTTTGATCTTAACTCCAAAACCATCTTTCCCTCTAATGTTTCGTAATCTTTAAGTCCTTTAATTTCTTTGGCATGCAAGAGAAAGGCGTTGCGTGCTGCAAGGGCATCCTTTTCCTGGGCCAGCCTGTAATGCATGGCAACACTCGCCTCTTTCTCCTCAATGATGATTCCAGAAAGACCTGAGACCGACTCCGCAAGTAATCTCGTGAAAACCGAAAGTTGCTTGTGACCGATATCGTCTTTGATAAGGGATTCTTTTTTGCATCCAGGCATTCTTATCGAGGCGCCGTGAGAACCTGCAAGAGCTACGTTCGGCAGCCCGGACAAGTAAGTCTCGAGTTGATCGAGAGCTCTACCGCTCAAAACGGCTATATTGGTCATTGGATACCTGGTCAAGACATCGAGATACTTAGGAAGATTCGGGTCCGGTTCAATTTTATCGGGGGAGGAGGCTATGTCGACAAGGGTTCCGTCAAAGTCAAAAATGAGGAGCCGTGCGGGCGCATCTATTAAACTTCTAAACAGACGATCATTAATCACTTGTGGCTTCTTCTTAAAGAATCACTTGAAGTTTGCGAAAGTTTCTGCAGGAACGTTTCACCCCATTTTCTTATATCGCGGCGCTTGAGACGCTTGCGCATCTCATCCATTCGTGCGTGGCGCTCCTTGGGTTTCATCTCCAACGCCCTCTTTAAGCCGCGAACTATAGAGGGGATACTGTAAGCGTTTACGATCACAGCCTCTTTCAATTCTTCGGCCGCTCCTGCGAATTCGGAAAGCACGAGCATCCCCCGGCCCGGATCCTGGCTCACAACGTACTCCTTAGCCACAAGATTCATTCCATCCCTGAGAGGTGTTATGAGGCATATATCAGCCGCTAAATAATAACTTATCAATTCTTCAAAAGGAAGAGAACGAAAATAATAATGGATCGGAAGCCATCCCCTTCTGGAAAAGCGTTCGTTTATCCTGGACACGGCATTCTCGACCTCTATCTTCATCTTGACATAATCGAGCAGCTGCACCCGGGTCGGAACCGAAATCTGAACGAAGCTTATTTTTCCAATATAGGATGGATTTTCTTCGAGAAATCTCTCAATTGCCGCAAGTCTTTCAGTTATGCCCTTGGAGTAATCCAATCTGTCAACACCGAGAATTATGTGTTCGGCGCCTATCTCCTCGCGAATCCTTCGTGCCGTTTCCCTGGCCCTTTGTTTGCCGACAATCTTTTGTACTCCTTTGTAGTCAATTCCCATAGGCAGCGCCGCGGCGTGGGTTGGTCTTTTTTTCCGGATCAATCCTTTCGCGAAAGAAACATCCATCGAAAGGAGCTCTTCTGCCGCCTGGAGAAAATTGTTAAGATAAGAACGGCAGTGAAAAGCGACTAAATCGGCTCCCAGAAGACCCGTAAGTATCTCCCTGCGCCACGGTAAGGTTCTGAAGATATCGAGGGGGGGGAAGGGGATATGCCAGAAAAAACCTATCCTCGCCCTGACGCCGAGAGCCCGAAGCTTGGCCGGAACAAGTGACATAGGATAATCGTTTATCCATAAAGTATCCCCTGTTTTAACCTCTGCCGAAACGATTCTTGCGAATTTATCGCTTACTTCGTTATAGACAAACCAATCTGCCTCCTCATACTTGGTTCGCCCTAAAAAATTGTGTGAAAGGGGCCAAAGGGTACTATTTGCGAAGCCTAGGTAATAGTGTTCGACTTCATGAGGAGTCAACTCAACGAGTTTAAGGTCAAAAGTAGGGTTTTCGGGAGGAATCCGGCAGATATTTCCAGGGCAAACCAGGGAATGAGGTTTTCCCCAGGCCACCCACATGCCGTGAGTGGACGTAAGAACAGGTTCAAGTCCCGTAACCATGCCGCTTACGTTGCGAACCATCCGCACTCCCCTCCTCGATTCTTCAAAATAATAGGGGCTTCTGTTGGATACGACTATCAGCCGATTCTTCTTGCCTCTACGCGTATGATTCCCAGTATCGCCAGACACGCTTTATACTATCACAAAATGGAAAATTGTCAAGAGAAGGTCACGTTCCTGAGAGAGGATTATTGGTTCCCCACCCGCGCCTTCTGAGATCGGCTGCCACGCTGTTTCCCGCAAAAGTGACCAGTACTATCGATAAAACAGTTAATATGCCGTCCGGAAGAAATATCCCGAGAGCAAATAAGGGCACCTGACCGGCAAGTGTAATCATAAAAATTATCTCTACAACAATAAAAGCAATTATTGGTGATGAAAATTCAACAAGTTTTGCGCTCCTGTAAGTTGCAAAAAATAATATCAATCCCGGTGCGAGAATCCCGACCCATAGCAATCCCATGCTTATTCTGATGATAATTGAGTCTATGCGTAAAAAATGCACAAAGCCTTCGAGTAAGGATTTGACCGCACCCCAGATAATACAGCGTACCCATCCTAAGCGAGTTATCTGGCGCAGAAGCGTATCCTGATATCCAAGTATATCCGTGTCCACTATCATCATAGACGAAATACAATCTACATACGTTCCAGTCCCCAGCCCCCCTACCCCTCCTCAGCCCTCCTCAGCCCCCCTCAGAGCCTCCTCAGAGCCAGTCCTCCTCAGAAACCACTCAGAGACCCTTTTTGTAAACTTCTCTTGGGATTTTTTGAAAAGATTCTTAGGCCATTTGGTTGAACGAAGTTCGACATGCGAAATTCGATCTCGCCGCCCTAAGTAAAACTCTCCCAGGAAGGTCTTTCTTAGGCCGAAGATATAGCGTAAACTTGACAAATGGGGGAGGGGGTGATATAATCTTTCAAAGGAAAGGAGTGTTCTATGGTTATCCACTTATTGATAGCCTTGTTATCATGCTCATTCCCCGTTTCAAACAAAGGTATTGGCTTTGAGATGAAAGACCCGCATTTGTTTGCGAAGGACCTATCAGACGGGATATGCAGAAATGACCCCTTTGTAACCCCATTACTCGAAGAAAACCTGAACACTCATCCCACGACCGGTTGTTTACTAACTCGATGGGGAGTACCATCCTGGACATTAGAAATTCCTGCCGCATTTATTGCCGGTCATATTTTAGGTTATGCAATCTGGGTACCTATGATGTTCACGTTCTGGGATGCCGGAGGGTACGATTTTGTAAAACTGGCGCTGGCCGGAAGATATTTTCTTGGGGTTCCGGCAGGAGCGGCCCTGGGAACAATTGCCTCAGGAGCGATGATTGATCAGGGTGGAACGTGGGGTTCGGCCTTCAAAGGTGCTTTTTTAGGTGATTTGTGTGTTATAACGCTGACTGCGGGGTATTGCCTGATTTTTGGAGACCCCTGGGAGTACGGCCCCGGCGATGAACCGCCATCCGTAACAACGATAGATCCCTTCGTCAAGATTTTTCTGCCTGTCGTTTCCATCATTCCTGCGGCAAGCGCGGTCTTCTGGTACGATTCAAGCATCCCAAAAGTGCCCTTTGAAACACCGGATACCATGAGTTATCGATCGTCCTGGACAAGGCATGTCAGGGAGACCTCGCTATCGGAAAGACATGTATTGGATGGCCACAAATTACCGCTAAGTCTCACTATCGTGTCCCTTAGGTTCTAATCTATCACAAATCTCACTTTTCGGAGAAGGGGGGAGGGGTAGACGTGTATTACGGAAGTCCCGAGTTTTATGGTGTGTTACGAGTGTTACGAGTGTTACGGAAGTTACGGGTGTTACGGGTGTTATTTCCTTTGAACTCATACTGCTGATGAAAATGACCTGTGGGATGAGGACTCATCCCAGGGGTCAGACCCTGCCCCGAAGTGAACAGATGCTATGTTGTTATCTTTATTGTGTGTTACGGGGGAGGGGGCTTGACAAATCCATATTTCTGATTAAAGTAAACTTGTGGACACTGAACACAAGCTCGAGACACTTGGTGCTGCAGCCCAGTTTGACCTCTGCGGCGCGTGTTTGAACCCAAAGAACGACCCGAGAGCGCACCGGCAAAAGGGGCAAATGGATCGCTGGGTGTATCCAGCCGCAATGCCTGACGGCAAGACCATTCTTTTATTTAAGGTGCTGATGGCGAACCGCTGTGAGAACAACTGCTTTTACTGCGTCGCGCGCAGGGGTAATGACCAGCCTGTGATTTCGTTCGAGCCCGAGGAGCTTGCCCGAATCTTCATGGAGATGCTCGTAAAACAGCTGGTGCAGGGACTGTTCCTCTCGTCGGCGATTCTCAAGGGCGCGCAGCGGATGATGGACAAGATGCTGGCGACGGTGGAACTTTTACGCTTCAGGTACCGTTTTCCAGGATACATACATCTCAAAGTTTTGCCCGGCTCGAGAATAGATCAGATAGAACGCGCTGTTCAATTAGCAACCAGGGTAAGCGTGAATCTTGAAGCGCCGACGCCGGAAAGACTCTCACGCATTGCGCCCGACAAGCGCTACGCGCAGGACCTTTTCAAGCAGATAGTCGTCATGCACAGGTTAATCGACCGCTTCAATATGAACAAGAAGGGCATACCGCCGCGCGGCCAGACAACACAGTTCGTCGTCGGAGCTGCGGGCGAGTCGGACGCGGAGATTCTTTCGATCACTAAAGAGCTTTACGACGAGCTGGACCTATCGAGGGTTTTCTACAGCGCTTTTCAGCCCGCCCAGGGTACGCCTCTAGACGGGCAACGACCGACCCCGCTCTTGCGCGAGCACAGGCTCTACCAGACCGATTTTCTCTTCAGACGATACGGCTTCAAGCTCGATGAGATTGGCCTTACAAAGGACGGCAATCTTCCTCTCTCAAAGGACCCTAAAACTATATGGGCCGACGCGCACCCGGAGTTCTTTCCGCTCGAGATAAACACGGCTCCTGCTGAAGCGCTTTTAAGGATTCCCGGACTCGGCCCGAAAACGATAAAAAGACTCATACGGGTCAGAAAAACTCACAAATTTAAGAACCTCGAGGAACTTTCAATGCTTGGGATGCGAACAAGAATCGCTTCCGGTTACCTTCTGCTCAACGGTCGCCTGGCCGGCATGCAGGACAAGCAAAGCGAGATATGGCTGCCCGGCGAAGTCAAGTTCGGCGAATTTGAGAGAACAAGGCTTCCTTTTTTGAAGCAACATAACCCATAAAAACTAAATTTCATAAACAGGCGGCTAGATTTTAACGGATACTTCTTAAAAAGAAGTACTCGTTACCGCCGATTCCACAAGAGCTAATAAGTTCTGTTTTTCTTTTCAAAAAAATTCAAAACCAATGAACCTGACAAACCTTTATGACACAAGTGTCCATATAACAGCATCCTCGAAAAGCCTTATTTTGAGCCATCTCAGGCTCTATATCGATAAAAATTACCGTGTTGTTTTAAAAACTGTAACTTTTACGTTACACTTGACACTCAATTATTTTTGACTATTCTATGGTATGCAAACAGTAGTTGACAAAAAGACCCATGATTTATGGGCAAGCCGAATGGAGAAGCCTGATCTCCTTACAAAGGCAACCGAAATGATCAAGGACATCCTGGGCGACAGGATCGGCGAAATCAGGGCCGATAAGCTCGGGATACATTACATCTCTGACGATCGCATCATCATGTCCCTGTACGCTTCCTTCCCATATCTTCGCATCTCTTTCGCACCTGCCGCCGGTCTCCTTCTTCGTGAAGAAGAAACTTTCGACGTTTATCGCTACAACTTCTGGGAGACCACATGGCGCATGACTCATGAGTGCTATACAGGAATGTCGCTGTGGATTTCTGAGCCGAGGCACCTCAAGGTCTTTCAATCAATGCTAGAGAGGATCAAAGCTGGAAAGGGATAGCCCTTTGAACCTTAAAAAGATTTTAAGGCCCCAGAAAAGGGGCCTTTCTTTTTTGTACAGGCCTTTTTTTCCGAAAAAATCAAAAGGTTTTTGGTGAGATTTGTAGCTAATCCTGAGCGATCTTTGCGGAGGCTCGAGCTTCTGTAGCGGAAAGTGCGGCGATTTATATGACCTTTAGCAATTCGAAGAATTGCTCCGGATGACTACCCAGGAGAGGGTATGTGAGGAGGGCGAGCGCCGGGGGCGCATGGGCAGAAGTCTTTTCACATTAACATATCCACGCTTGGTTTTCGGAAAACACGAAAATTCAGAACAAGATAAATTCTCAGAGAGGGGGAGCTGAGGAGGCCTCTGAGTGAGGGTGGCGACATCGAATGTCGCATGTGGAACTTCGTTCGACCGGTTGCTCCCGGACCATACTTGCTTTCTTTAAAATAAATCAGGAAGATGTTAGAGGTGAGTGAGGGAAACTCTGAGGAGGGCTGAGGAGGGGAACTCCTCGGGAGGGATTTGAACCCCCGACCTAGTGGTTAACAGCCACCCGCTCTACCGCTGAGCTACCGAGGAATTATCTTGGAGCGAAGTATAGCCAGGAATAATCCCCTGTCAAGAAAGCCACTCCGCGCCGGGATGTCCCTTCTTTATCGACACCGTGAAGCGAGAAGAACTTGCGGTATGCTACCTTATGAGAACAAACTTGCCGGCATAAACGCCGGTGGATGTGTGAAGGACAACCATATAAAGGCCTGAAGCGGCCAGCTTGCCTTCAGAATTGAGACCGTCCCAGAAAGCGCCCATGGCCTGGAGATCTGCCGCCTGAACGTACTTGCCGACGCCTATCTCGTCAAAATCTGTCGGTTCCAATGGTATAATATCCTTTTCGAGAACCAGCTCTCCGCTCAGGGTATAGATTCTCAATTTTGTGAAAGTGGATGCCTTATTCAATCTGAAGGGAAAGTATATGACGGAGGAAACGGCCGGATTGAAAGGATTCGGGTAAGGCGAAAGGAGTTCGTTTCGAGAGAAGGTATCGATGGTATCCGGCAGGGGCTGGATTGCCACATAGACGTCCGGTATGCCGTAGCCGAGCGTGTCGTTTGGGTGTTCGGCGTTCGTCGCGCTCTTTTCGAGAAGGGTAATCAACGTGTCCGGATTACCGCGGTATTCTGGATGCGCTTGTAGAATAAGGGCCGCGCACCCTGCTACAAGCGGCGTGGCAAAGGAAGTCCCTGCTCCGTAGTAATACTGCGAAAGAGAATCATCCACATTGATGACATAGACTCCTTTTGCGGGACCCACAAGCTCGGGCTTAAGGCGGCCGTCCGCCGTCGGCCCAACCGCGCTTCCGACTGCCGTCGCGGCCTGCTCCCACCATGCTCCAAGCGTGTCGACCCCTCCGACGGTCAGGATGCCTTCCGCGTCGGCAGGAGGAATGATGTATGGAGCGTTTTTAGCGACATTACCTGCCGCGTTCAGGACAAGAACACCTCTGTCGGCGGCCATTGAAGCCGCTCTCGATGTAGGTGAGGTCTTTCCGTCCCTTTGTTCATAGGAGTACCATTCCCCGTACGCGAGCGAGGAATTGACGATGTCGACGCCTTTGCGCTCCAGCCATTCCAGGCCCTGGATCCAGATATCCTCCTCGACCTGAAGTTCATATTTCAGGCCGTAAAAGTTGATGTTCTTTTCGGTCTTGGCGACATAGAGCTCAGCGGCAGGCGAAGCACCCATGTACCTGCCGCCCTGGTATCCCACTGCCAGAGCCGCCGTGCGGGAACCGTGAGCGGGCTGACTGAAGTTGTTAACATCGATTCCATCCTCAGTGGGATCGTAATCGGTGTTGTCGTCTCCGTTGTAAACCCAGGCCGTCTCGAAATTGCCGCTTGTCGAGGAACCATGCGGACTGTATGAAAACTCCTCGGGGGAGAGGGGGGAGGGGGTATCCCAGGAACCCTTGGTGACCTCGGTGGTGAGAAAAACCTGTCCAGCACATTCAAATACGGCCTTGAGCGTCGAGTTATCGGTAACAAGGTCGACTCCGTCGATAACCTCGTACGTTTCAGGATGAATCACGCTCGACCAGGTTGTACCGGCGTTACCGGTCTCGAAAGAGTGAAGCCTGAATGCGCCCGACGCGTCGTCAATCTCCGCACAGATGAGATGGTTACCCTCGATATCGAAAGCAACTACCCTGGAGGTAGCAGGGGACGTGAGCGTCGTGAAACTGGCACCCATGTTAAAGCTTCTTGCCATGTGAAGTTTTCCGGTGGTTAAATCGAGCGCGGCCACAATCAATGTGTCACCCGAGAGCGAAGCCCTGGGCGTATCGAAAATACCTGATGACGCGAATACGTCGGAAGCCGCTCCCCACACGAACGTCGTGCCGGTTTTCAATGCCGCGTTCATTCTAATGACGCTATCCGTCTTCACGTAAAAGAGCAGATTCGTGTCGCCGTAGGTTACAATGTAAGGGGTTCGCGAATCGTAATCCAGTGTCGCCTGGTTTCCGGTCATTCCGTCATACGATAGAGTGTTCCACTTCAAATCACTTATCAAGAGCCTTTCGACATCCCCGCCCGATCCTGATTCCCATACGAGAAGCAGGTTCGAATCGCCTGCCGCAGCGTATGACCTCACGACGCCCTCGGTGAATGAAAGGTAAGTCGGCGTGAGCGCGAGTGCGGTTCCCCAGCCGGTTTGCGCCCGGCGCGAAGCGAAGAAAACTCGCGCGGATTCCAGGTTTTCCTCGGTGGAATCGGCAATGAACAACATCCACTGACCGTGAATCTCGGGCTGCATGACCATCGCGTAATTCGAGAGCGCCGACTCGTAAGAACCCCTGTTTTCGTCCCACACGACAATCTCGTCACCGGTAATGAAATCGTGCTCGGCACCCAGCTTGAGCGTGTTGAAGACTGGATGGCTTTTCCTAAGGCCCGTATCGAGGAAACCGATCTTGACGCCTGTGCCGAATATGCCCAGGTTATGGACTTCAGGAATATTCAGGAGCGCAAGCTGATGATAGGTCGGACCGAAGTACGCGGAATCTATCGCTGCCTTGCGCATGATTGACGCGTCCGAGCGGGTTGTGACGGCGCTCGCAACCGCCACCGGTTCCACCGAACGAACGAAAGGCATGGCGTTCAATGACTGGGACTTCATGCTGTCAACCTCGACGCTAACCGCATTGAGCCAGCGCGAACGCGTGCGGATGCGCGCCCCTTCGACTTCGAGAAGCCTTATGTACAAAGGATTAAGCGGCAGGTCGTCCTCGGTTCCGGCAGCCGCGATCCTTGAAGCCTTGCGCCTCTGAAGGGTCTCTGCAGAAACCCTGACCGCATCGGTTTTTTGCGATTCTACCTTGTTGTTGAAATAAACCCAGTACGATTCGTTTGCCCAGATACCCGTGAAAAAAACAGCGAGGGAGATGATAGCTCTCAAGTTATACCCCCTTTATATGGTTTTAAAGTTTTCGTAAATTAAAATCCGCCCATCGAGCCCACTACGGCTGCGATGACGATTATTATGACGAACAGCACGACCCATACGCCCAGACATATCAGGGAAATGATAAGGCAGGTGTTACCGATCTTTTTGGCGCGCTCCGATAGCGCACCCGTCTTGAGAATGATTGCGAAGATGAGCCCAATAAGAGGACTGACCACCGAATAGATGTAGAGGAAGGTGAGATTTAAGAGATAAAGGATATCGATTGTCGCGTCAAAACGAACCCTTTTGGGGTCGTCGAACGTCATCGGTTCTTGATTCACGACTCCTCCTTACAAGTTACACTCAAATACCCGGCAAAGGAATCGAACCTTTAACCTACGGATTAAGAATCCGCCGCTCTGCCTAATTGAGCTAGCCGGGCGGTTAAGGGTGAATTTTACGCGAGATGCACAGCTTTGTCAACAACCCGTAACACAACCCGTACCCCTGCGTGGTAGAGTCTGACCCTTGGGATGCGTCTGCATTACGTAGGTCATTTTCATATGCAACAAAACTACGAGGAAATAACACCCCCGTAACACACCCGTAACACACCATGCCCCAAAAAACATCGAATGATTTCTGGGGGACCCCTGAAATTTACCCTCCCCTGGTGGGAGTGGTAGGGGAGGGGGAAGTGAACTTGTCCCCCTTATTAAGGGGGAACGGTCGAAGACCAAGGGGGATTAAGCTTTCTCTCGCCCTCCGGGATGAGGGTTACGCTCTGGAAGAGCGTCGGGTAAGGGTTCCCTTGACACCTGCCGCAACCCACATTACTATCGAACATGGCTAAGCCTGAAACACCTTCCAGGGGGCGCAATGTAAAAGAAAATTCCATGTCAGCTGATTCATAGAAGGTTGTGATGTTATGAAATATACTTCAGCAATTCTAAAATTATACTTGAATTTAGAGAACAAGAATCGTAATAAAGCGCTTACGGAGATTAAGAAAACACCTAAACTTCAAGAAAATGAAAATTGGTTGAGAAGGCTATAGAATTGATCTTGAAAGTATTTTACAATAGGTCTCCAGCAAAGAATGAGGGAACATTAACGATAGTAGGTTTTCGTTTAACCGATGACTTGACAGTGGCCATCAATCATATCCTTACTGGGTGGTGGTTCGTGGCAATAATGATCTTTAGAGACATTTTCGAGAACATTCTATTACTCTAATTACTTTCAGGAAAATCGTTCGAGGATAAGCGAGTGGCACTCAGCTGATTCAGACGAACGAAGGAAAAAATTTCGTCCTAAAATCCTTCGAGCTTCCTTGAAAAAAAGATTCCGCGAAGCTATTGAAGACGACGAACGTATTAAGGCAATTGATAAACGCTATCAATTCTATTCTGAGTTAGGGACGCACCTGACTCTTAATGGTATTTTCTCAACTTCATATCACAAAAATTCGATGCAGGGTTGGTGCTTTTATAACAAGGAATACTTGTCTAAATACACTATGGAACTAGCTAATCTTTCAGGTCCTTCGATGGATTCTTTTACGAAAGCTTGGGGAGAAGAAAATATCCCCTCCGATGTGTTGAAAGAAATAAACTCCAGACTTGAAATATGGCCGAAAGGAAAAGAGGGTGAATCTTATTCCGATTTGAAATTGGATTAAATACATTTTGATATTTACGTAGGGGCCGACCTTCAGGTCGGCCCGCTTGAGTTCTCCTGGTTGCTGAGGTCGTTATGGGATATGTTTTTCTTGGCACGCTCGTGACCCTCATCGCAAGGAAGATGGGGCGGTAACACCCTCACCCTACCCTCTCCCAAAGGGCGAGGGTATATTATTTTCCCCACCAGGGGGGAGGAACTACTGAAGTGGACTACCCCTTCCCAGATGTGAGAGGTATCCTCTTTTGGAGTTTTTGGGGCGATGAATCTTAATACTTCCTCCGGTGCATTTTTTAGTCAGCAACTACCCTACGCATGGGCGGGAACCATTGGAACGACAAACCGATAATATCCCCCTCCCTGATGGAGGGGGTAGGGGGCGGAGAACCGCACGACTCCACTTATGCTTGCACCGAGACAGGTTCGTGAAGGGTTTCAGCGCTTCTTTAATGCGCAGTCCTCATCAAAAGGGGAGGGGGTACTATTTATCGATGAAAATCCGCCACTCGGAGATAAGGCCGTCGGTGATTCGGGCGGTCCAGATTAAGGTCGTTCTCGATTCTTTCTCAGAACCAAGGTGCGAGCCAGTGACTGTTCCGATTATGGCCGCGGCGTCCGAGCCGGAGACGAGCACGCTTCGTACGTGAATTTCATAATCTGGGAAAAGCCTGAAATACTCCTTCCAGCCGCCCTCCTCCCTTTCGAGCATCCTCTCCTGACACTGAGTTCTCTCGCCTGCGTAATCGATAAAGACGTGATCGGCGCTCATCAATCCGGACAACCCGTCAATGTCGTGCCGGTTGATCGCTTTTACGAACTTGAGGATTGTCCGTTTCGGATTATTTTCTTTGCTCTTCACGAATCTAACCTCAAAATGGCGTTGACATGTTTCGTTTTTCCGGGTTCGTGGGTCCCCAAAAGAATGCTTCCAGCATTATTTTGGGGTATTTTTGTCCATCTTTTGTCCCCTTTTTGTCCAGCTTTTTCTCTGCCCCACAAATCTACTGCGTATCTTTGTGGGGACCCCGAAAGAATTCTCATGACATATTATTTCTGGCAGCTCGGACACACGTAACACGTTGAACCAAGGATACTTGACTTCTCTATCGTGGTCCCGCACTCGGGGCATGGCTGACCGATCATGCGTTTATCAAGTATTACCTTATATTTACCGGGCTTATCGTACAAATCGACCTCGGAATCGCGGCCGCCGAGTTTTAACGCGTCTTTAAGTGTCTTTTTGATGATGGAATGCAGGTTCTTACGTTCATCCTCGTGAATGTCGCGCGCCTTGCGTTTGGGGTGGATTTTGGCTTTGAAAAGTATGTCCTGCAAATATCCGTTGCCGATACCGGAATGCGCCTCGCCTTGTCGTATGAGTATGAATTTTATAGGCTTAGACGCGTACTTGTCGAGATAGTCAGAAAAAACCTTGAACGTGAAGGCCTTGTCGTCAACGAGCGAAACCTCCTCCTTGCCCAGCCAGCGGTGAGCGATAAGTTGTTCATTAGTCAACACTTGGCACCAACCCCACGCGATGATGCGGTAGGAGAGCGCGTTCGAATCCACGAAATCGATGCGGACGTTCCATTTATCCGGGATTGTCGATATGTCCTTGTGGTAAAGCAACTTACCTGATGTCTCAAGACCGAATATAAGGTTGAGGTCGTTCCCGAGATCGACGTATATCCCCTTGCCACTAGAGCTTACCGATTCGAATTTTCTGCCGATGAGTTTTCTTGAGAACTCATCGGCATTTAGGTTAATCATCTTCATCCGCAGCTGGCTTGCGGATTCCTTCTCGTCAACGATCGCAGATTTAATCTTCTTTCCCTTCAATTCTTTATCCATTTGAATTGCGATATTTAAGGCCTCGGGTAACTCAAACGCCATGAAAATCCTCCTTATGCTTTGGGAATACTAATAGGAGAAAAGCATTAAGTCAATAGGATTATCGTAGAACTTGACATCTTGACAACCGCAGAGTAAGATAGTCCATTATCGAATATAAGGAGGAGTTCATGCGTGAATCTGACGTAAGAATAGTCCGGCTTGAACCCATGCGTGTCGCTTGTGCAAAAGGATTCGGGACGAGCCCGGAAGCCGAAGCGTGGGGAAAAATTCTTTCGTGGGCGAAAGAAAAAGGATTGCTCGAAAAAAATAAAACCTATCGACTGTTCGGATTCAACAATCCGGAACCGACACCGGACAAACCGGAATACGGCTATGAGCAGTGGATTACCACTGAGAAAAATGCGGAACCGGGAGAAGACGTGCAAATCAAGGATTTCCCGGGCGGACAGTATGCGGTAGTTCGAACAAAGTTGAGCACTATCACCGAGTCATGGAAAAACCTGGTCGAATGGCTCCAGAAGAGCAAGTACGATTTCGGTCCATATCAATACCTCGAGGAATGCCTTGGTGTTACGGGTGTTACGGGTGTTACGGGTGTTACGGGTTTTGAAGGGGGAGGACCCGATCTCGAAACCGAGTTCGACATCTACATGCCGATCAAGGAAAAATAGGGGATGCCGAAGTTAACGCTTCTTTCCTGGAACGTGAACGGGGTACGCGCCGCGGAACGCAAGGGGTTTCTGGACTGGTTCAAGAAAACGCAACCCGACATCCTTGGAATCCAGGAAACGAAGGCCCAGGCCGGACAGATAAAGGAAGAGCTCTTTTCACCCGAGGGTTACAGCACCTACTGGTCGAGCGCCGAGCGCAAGGGCTATGCGGGCACTGCCGTTTTCACGAAACGGATCCCTGATAAAGTGGAATACGATCTCGGTGTCGAGCGCGAGGAGGGCTTTGAGAAGGGCTTTGCGGGCGAGGGACGTCTCATCATCCTTCACTATCCCGAATTCGTTCTCTTCAACGTCTACATTCCTAACGGCGGAGCCGAGAATCATCGTGTACCTTACAAGCTCGAATACTCCGACCGCATGCTCGAAGTCGCGGAGGAATTTCGCAAAGGGGGGAGAGGGGTAGTTATTTGCGGTGACCTGAACACCTGCCACAAGGAGATAGATATCGCGAGGCCGAAGCAGAATTTGAACCACACGGGTTTCATGCCCATCGAACGTGAGTGGATGGATAAGTTCGTCTCCTTCGGATACGTGGATACGTTCAGACATTTCTATCCAGACAAGCGCGACGCGTATACCTGGTGGGACCCGCGATTCCATGCACGCGATCGCAACGTGGGCTGGAGGCTCGACTACTTCTTCGTCTCCAGCGAACTGGTTTCGAATCTCAGAACCGCATTCATCCTTTCGGACGTTCTGGGTTCCGACCACTGCCCGGTCGGTATCGAACTCCAGGTATAATGTTCCTTCCATTCACTCTAAGGAGTTTTCCTTGAAGATAGACTTTCTTCCTTCCGAATATCTAATCAATGCTACCCGTGATGTTGGGGGAGGAATCGAGTCCGACTTTCTCTTGCGCGCACTCCGAATCAAGAATAACTCACGGACTCCAGCCGAGATCAGAAGCATTTCACTTGAAATAAAGACGGAAGAGATGCGTGTGAGAACTGTTTCTTATTCAGGAAGGATTCTTGCAATTCGAGCAAAGAGCCTGGTAAACACTGTAAAAAATCTGGATGGACACGTAGCCCAGATGTTCCTGGGTACGAAGAAATTCTGGGACTGCGGGCTTCTCTCTTCGACTTCCAGGCTTGGACCGGATCAGGAATCGGGATTACTGCTTGAGTATTTCAGGATAACGGACAAAAAACATCCGATTACCGAATGCGCGATTACTGTTTCATACATCAAAGAAGGCGTTGAGAGGAATGCACGAAGAACAATTCCGGTCACGCGGTACGAAAGCAAAAACGACTATATTTTCCCGCTCAAGGGAACCTGGTTCGTGTTGAACAACTACGACGATATTCACATTCACCGCAAGATGCACTCGCAGGAATTTGGTATGGACCTTGTACAGTTGTCGGGTGAAATGAAAATAGCACCGACACCAAAAAGCAGCAACGAGGAACACGCCTGCTACGGAAGAAAAATCTTTGCCATTGCCGATGGAGAGGTTGTGGACTCCTTCAATGATATCCCGGAGAATCCTCCCGGATTAGGATCACGGCTTCCAGATGAAGAATGGGAAGACATCAGGAAAAGATTCGGTTTTGTCCCGGGGATTGCGGGAAACTACGTAATATTAAAACACAAGGGAAACGAGTATTCCTTCTACGCTCACATGATTCCCGGTAGTGTGACCGCGAAAAGAGGGGAGAAGCTCAAACAAGGACAAGTTCTCGGTCGCTTAGGAAACTCAGGCAACTCCGACGCACCGCACCTTCATTTTCATTTGATGGCGGGACCGAACATACTTTCCGCACGAGGTCTTCCCTGTCGGTTTACCAATCTTACACACGCACTTGGAGATGAACCTTTGGGCTTCATAACGGAAACCAACTCGATAGTCAATGCCGAATAACAACATCCCTTTAGCTCTCGCGCTCTCGGCGCTTGCCGGACTTGCGACCACCGTTGGCAGCGTCATCGGGATATTCGTACGCAGACCGGGCCCCCGTTTCCTCTCCTTTACACTGGGTTTTTCGGCGGGCGTGATGATACTCGTTTCTTTCGTCGAGCTGCTTCCCAGGGGAATCAACAACCTCGGGATGTTCTGGGGACTTGCAGCTTTTTTTGCAGGAATGGGTCTTATGTTTCTGCTGGATGTTCTTCTGCCCCATTCTTACAAGGCAGAACAACCTGATGACCATGATAAGGATAAGTCAAGGCTCATGCGCACAGGACTCCTGGTTGCCTTCGGAATAGGCATTCATAATCTTCCCGAAGGCCTGGCGGCGTTCGCGGGCACACTCCAGAATCTAAAGCTCGGGATATCGATCGCGATCGCCGTGGCCATTCACAATATCCCGGAAGGACTTGCGGTGTCGGCTCCCGTCTACGCGGCAACCGGTTCCAGGTCGAAGGCCTTCTGGTGGTCATTTCTTTCAGGCGTCGCCGAACCGGTCGGCGCATGCCTGGCGGCACTCGTGCTTCTGCCTTTCCTCAACGAAAAGGTCCTGGGTGCCGTTCTCTCGGGCGTTGCGGGGATCATGGTTTTCATCTCCGTCGACGAATTGGTTCCTGCCTCAAAAAGATATGGTTACGATCATCTTGCCATAATAGGGATGCTGTCAGGAATGATTATTATGGCTTTATCTCTGCTCCTGATGCAAAAAAGCTGAATAAACCGGATTACATAAATCGATGAATGGGGTCTTGACAAGACCGAGATAAAATATATACTGACTCATAAAAGAGTACATTAGCATATCCGTTATGTGTGAAGTGGGTCGAGCATAAAACAGCTAAATAAAAAGAAACTCTAAGGCTTATTCTCATAGGCGGTGTAATATGAGTTCAACGCTCGAGAATGTACATAAGGTTTTGAGGGAACTTATAGACGGTACGCCTGGTATTACATTAGGGATGTTATTGGACGAGGAGGGGCTCCCTCTTTATCTCTATCCCTCATCCGAAGTATCTGAAAATCAGATTGATAAAGCTGCAATTTCGGCCTTGAATCTCCTGAGTACGGCCGAGAAGACTTCCGTACAACTTGATTTGCAGGGACTCAAAGGTGTACTCGTAAGAACCGAAAATGGTTATGTCTACGGGATAAGGGTTCAAGGCCTAAGAAAAAGCACTTTTGTCGCAAGGACCGACCCCAATATCGCTTTAGGCGCATTGTTTATGGCAGTCCACGAAACGTGCAACCGTCTTAACGTGATTCTGGCCGATCTGTCTTCTCCATCTAACCTGATTGAGGGTCTCACACTCGGAAAAGCATCGAGATAAGAAGGAATACAGGAGATCTGTTGTCCATTTTTACAAGCATGGAATTACATCGTTTCGACAGCAAATATTATCGGTTCGACTCTTTTTCAAAAAAGAGTCAAAAAGACTTATCGCAATCAAACTGCACACAAATACCTAGGGCATATTGCTTATTGACATCGCCTGTAGTAGCACTATAGTTAAACTAAGGAGATGGTTCTGAAACCGTCGAGTTCGAGTTAAGGATAAGTAAATAAGGTAAGGAGTTAAGTATTGATCAGGAGCGCCATCGGTTTTGTCTATAAACCGATTGGATCTAAAAAAGTTCTGAGGAGACGCAATGGCTGAAAGGCCAAGGGTTCTGTTTGTCGATGATGAGGAAGCATTTGCCAATACAATGGCAACGTTTCTTTCGTCACACGGCTTTGAAGTTGAAACCGCCTTCGAAGCCAAAAATGCTATCGCACTTGCCGCTTCCAAGAACTATCAAATAATTGTTACCGATATCAATATGCCGGGGATGGATGGTATAGAATTGATAAGAACGATAAGAGAAATAAGTCCCGATCAAAGGATCATCGTCTTTACCGGTTTCCCATCTCATGAATCGCAGGAGGAAGCGTATAAACTTGGTGTTTTGAATTACCTGGTTAAGCCTTTCTCTACTGAACGCTTCCTGGAGTTGCTCAATAAAGCACTGACCGTAAACGGTGAGGGTCTTTTCGGCCCAGTTGAACTCACGTTTGAGGATCTTATACAGGTTTACTCACAGCAATTGAAATCAATGGTTCTCGAGATTCAAAACGGCGAAGAAACCGGTCGTATTCATTTCAAAAATGGAAGGATAATACACGCCGAGACCAAAACCAATAAGGGCACCAGTGCATTTTATGAGATCCAATCGTGGAAAGTAGGGAGATTCAAAACCGAACCAAAAGTAGAGAATGTCACAGAAACCATAGACCTTAGCGTCGACGCGTTAATATTGGAGGGGGCGAGGCTTCAGGACGAGGAGTCCAAAGAAGCTCCTCCTCCTGTAACGAGCAAAACCCAGAAAAAAACAGAAAAAGTGGGAAAGGACGCAAATAACTCTCAAAGGAGGAGTTCTATGCCATCTATGATAGAAGAGATCAATTCCGCTCTAAAAGATTTGGCGGAAAACACCCCGGGATTAAGTCTTTCATTGTTGGTCGACAATGAAGGCTTGCCCGTAGCGCGCTACTCTTCAATCCAAATCCCCGAAGGAACGGCAGAAAGAGTGGCTGTTGCGTCGTTGGCCATGCTGGGGTTGGCCCGCCGTAACACGGATCAACTCGGACTTCAAGGTTTCCAGGAAGTGCTTATTAAGGCCGACACCGGTTATGTTTATTCGGTATCGGTAGGTGGTCCTGCAGGCTACGTTCTTGTGGCCAGAACTGACCAGTCGATCACTCTCGGCGCACTCTTTATGACGGTTCGCACCGCACGCGAACGGATAAACAAAGCTATGGGTATAACCCTTTAACCCCAAGGAGGTCTAGATGAGTTCAGCGTTAGATCCCTTGACCGATCTTCTTGCCAATTCTCTGTTTGACGGTGCATACAGGGCGACAGGCTATATTCTCGGACCACAGCAGCTAAAGGCTTTTGTCCGTTCGTTTGCCGAAGTAGCCGTAGAGCACATAGTCAATAAAACTGGGAAATCCATGACCGGTAAGGACGCTCCCTCGGCAGCTCTTAACTGGGCGACAATAGAAACCGAAATAGGCCTGTATAAACAGGGTCACACCGAAGTTACTCCGTCAAGCGAAGGTTTTGAAGTAACCTATTCCGACTGTAATTTTGCCGAAGCATGCGGTACGGTACTGGCAGATCTCATTTCTCAAGGAGTAATGGACAGGGAAGACCTGCCGTGCATGCGTTGCAGTCTTACCTCGGCTGCTGTACAAAAGGCAACCCGAACGAAGTCCAAGTATAAGATGATACAGCATGCCCCTGGTTTCCGCTGTCGCTGCAGCGTTAATACGCTTTAAAAAAATTAAGGAGAAACCAATGGCCCAGCATAATTCTATAATAGTTGAGTCTTATCTGAAGACCTTTACTATTGATGCCGAGCATTCCCGTATAAGGGTAGGCAATCACGAAGTTGCTTTTCACTGCGACAAATTCAACACGCGCATCATAAAAGGCTTCGAAGACGTTATCGGGATCGAGGATTCAGCAAAGCTTCTGGTCGCTTCGGCTGAAAAGACAATCCTCCAGATGTTTAATGATTTCTTTAAGGATGATGTTAAAACTCAGTTCGATTCCCTCTCACCCGAAGACAAATTTGCGACCCTTATCGAGATGGGTAAGCTTCTTGGTTACGGAGCAATAGACCCGGCAACTCCAACCGACAAAGGCGGGACGTTTATTTCTCCCTCTTCGTATCTTGCCGAGGGATGGCTGGAGAACGAAACCCGCTGGAACTGGAAACAGCGCAGCACCCCTGTGTGCTACGACATGTGCGGCTTTATTGCCGGAGCGCTGGCTTTTATCTACGGAAAACCCATCGGAACTTACAAGGTGACTGAAACCACCTGTCGCGCAAAGGGCGATTCCGTATGCACCTTCAAAGCGGAGGTCAAATAACATGCCAATCAATGCAGACAAAATCAGAGAAGCCGTTGCCGGATTAGGACTGGTCGGCGATTCAAAGACCGGGATTCTAAGGCGCTTCGGGGTTATCCTTGCAAACAACTCCGTCGATTTTCTGGTTGGAAGAGAAATAGACCTTATTGACTTTCTCGGCCCCAAGGCCCTCAATCTCGCCGAAAAGGTTCTTATCGATGCGGCCCAGTGGTGTGCCAACGCCACTTTCGCAGGCATAATGGCGTCGGAAGAATGGAAGGGCCTCATAGAGCCCGAGATAAAAACAGTAAACGACAGATTTGCAGGTCTTGTCGCGATAACCAACTGCCTCGGATGGGGCAAGATTACTGAATTCAAGCTCGACGAGGCCGCTCAAACCGTTGATTTCACTGTTGATCATTCATACTATGTGGACGCCTGGAAGAAGCGCTTCGGTAAATCTGAAAGACCAATATGCTATATGTGGACCGGTGTCGCAGGCGGCTACGCGGATTTGCTCTTCAAGGGTGAAGTCCACACTCACCTCGGTATCGAAACGGAATGCGCCGCGGTCAAAGGCAACGTATGCAGATTCAAGGGCGAACCGCATTCCAAGAAGTATGACCTTCGATAAAGGTGAAATATTTTGGATGAAACCAGGCTGCGCGCCCAGTTTCCGGCCCTTTCTAACAACGCAAGGATTTATCTGGATAATGCAGCGACCTCGCTTACACCTCAATGCGTGATAAGTGAGGTCGCTCGATATCCAGAGACTTACGGCGTCAACGCGGGGAGGGGGGCTTATCAGCTTTCAGCGGAACTGGCAAGAGAGATAGAGTCCGCAAGACAATATATTGCATCATTCGTCGGGGTTGAACCTGATGAAATTGCTTTCACGGCAAACACGACTGATGCAATAAACAAGCTGGCTCTGGCTCTTGACTTGCAACCGGAAGATCGAATTGTCATAACCGGCCTCGAGCACCATTCCAACATTCTGCCATGGAGAGTAGAAGAGAGAAAAAACGGTACAAGGGTTCAAGTATTGCCATTAACAGGTGATGCCGCAATTGACTTCGATGCAGCTGTCAACACGTTGAAAGGAGCCAGGCTTTTTGCTTTCACGGCCGCTTCAAACGTACTGGGTACGCTTGAGCCAGTTGAGAAATTAACATCCCTGGCAAGGGACAATGGATCGCTCTCTTTCATTGACGCCGCTCAGCTAGTCGGCCATAAAAAAGTAGACTTCAAAAAGATCGGATGCGATTTTGCGGCATTTTCGGCTCACAAAATCTGCGGTCCTACCGGGGTCGGAGTACTTTACGTAAAGAAAGGTGCGGAAAAATTTCTCGACCCCGTCGTCTTGGGGGGAGGTACTGTTAAGGATGTAACCGATTCATCCTACACTTTGCAGGACTTTCCTTCTTCTTTTGAACCCGGAACTATGAATATTTCTGGAATTCTGGGTTTTGCCGAGGCATTAAGATTTCTTAACTCCATTGGGATTGAAAACATTGAAAGCAAAATCTCAATGCTGCATAAGAAACTTCTTGACGGGCTTCTTTCGAGACAAGAGGTTGAAATCTACGGGTTAAAGGGAAGTGAAAATGTGGGCATTGTCTCATTCAACATCAAAGGTTTCACATCTCATCAAGCGGCTTGCCTGTACGATCAAATTGGCGGGATATTACTTCGTTCAGGATATCACTGCGCAATACCTCTGGTAAAAACCCTGGGAGACGGTACCGGAACAATAAGGGCATCGATTGCCTTCTACAACAACGAACTGGAGATAGACCGTTTCCTTGAGGTAACTGACGAAATAATCAAAGGAAAATGAAGCAAATAATTACGATCGCCCGACACGAAGTTCAATACTATAGCACAAATCTTTGTAGTCACGGAGATGTTGGAGACTACGAGCTTTTTCCCGCCGAAAAGTTGGAAATTAATATAAAGGAGATAGTTGAAAGATATCGTGATAGGACTACTATCAGATGGAGCAGTCTTGCGGCACAGTTTTCATTAAAAGATGTAAAAGTGTCGCTCTATGCTGAAGGAAGGGTAATTCTTGAAGGGATAAAACCTGACAGTCACGAGGAAGCTTTCCGGTTTCTTAAAGAGATTCTCTCCGGGAAAACCATTCCGGCTTAGATACTACAACCTACTGAATAAAGTAGGGAACAATCCTTATTGACCACTGCATTTTTTTTATCATGATTAGACGTAACAGGAGGATGAACTATGAGTACTCTTAAAACCATTGATCGGAGAAGAGGCCGACGAAAGAATCAAAAGCTCAACGATTTTCTCGTCGAGCTTTATGAGGATGTAATGCCGTCTGTTGTTGATAGAGGCACAAGTCACAAAAAAGTCCGGAAAACGAAAAACCATGGCGCAGGCGATCCCGCCGGTTTTGACTGGGGACATTTTTTCCCTCCCAATGCCTCAGGAAATACTCTTGTCAAGATCATAAAAAGCAAGGCATTATTTTTGGAGTAACGGTACACACTTAACAGCTGTCCGTATTAGACCCCTATTTTCTCATAACAAAATCACAGACGTCATTTATCTTTCCGATTTGCTACTTCGCCTCTGAACCGATATTTAATATTGACACCTACACTCCGTCAATTATAATGAATCCACAATAGGTAGGCTTTAATACAAGGAGAAAGTATTTGGATGAATAAAAGAGGGCTATTTATTTTAATCCTTGCTGGATATTGTTTGCTTTCATCGGCAACAAAGGGCGACTAGTGCTGGAAAGATTAAAAATACTTCTCGTTGATGATGAAGCAGACTTCGTGGAAACCATATCAATGCTTCTCATCTCCCAGGGGTACGAGGTAGAAACCGCACTTACAGGTGAGCAGGCTTTATCGTTAATAAACTCCGGCAATTTTCACCTTCTGGTCGCAGATATAAACATGCCTAAAATGGATGGAATAGAATTAATACGAAAGGTAAAGGGCATCCAACCGGATATTCGCACGATAATAGTTACCGGCTTCCCCTCAAATGAGATTCAAGCTGAGGCGCTCGCTCTCCACGTCAACAATATGCTTATCAAACCTTTTTCTACCGAAAGATTTCTTGAGATCATCAACAATACGTTTCATAAAAACGAAATAGAGAACAGAACAGGATTAATTGGGCCGGTTGAACTTACGTGTCAGGATTTGATTCAAATGTACGCGGTGGATGGCAGATCATTAACATTGGAGATACGACATTTAGATGATGTAGGGCGTATATACTTCAATAAAGGAAAAGTCATCAATTCT
>CBFGKC010000012.1:0-99860 GCA_965649265.1 Caldifarciminota bacterium
CCCGTTCTCCTGCTCGACGAACTCAAACCTACTATCACTGGTAACGATCTCTTGACCATGGACACTTTAAGTCGGTCATGTCTTCAATACCACTAACGGGGTAGTCGGGTTGATTATATTTGACTAACTTCAGGTTTCCTCCGGCTTCCCCAAAGGCGTAAAGGCTACCCTTATTGTCCGAAGCCATGTTGCCGAAATGATCGTCGGTATACCAATTTTTCGTGACCGTCCAGTCAAGAGTTCCATCCTTTTGATTGCGCTGTATAAGAAGATCGGAGTTTGGAACCTTGAGCTTTATCCCGACCATATACACAAAGTGCTCATCCACGACTACATCTTGCCCAATTTCAATATTGCCTGCGTCGTAAGTCTTTTTCCATAGTATGTTTCCCTCGGGGTCGAGCTTGCAAACGACGGCATCATCTTCAGAACCAAACCAACCCGTGAAATAGACGTAATCATCCGGATCGACGGCAAGACCGAATACATATCGAACGGAATCGCATACCTTATTCCAGATCGGGTTTCCTGAAGAGTCGTACTTCAAAATACGCCCGACATCACCCCCTCCATCATTTGAAAAACCACCAATGTAAACGGAACCATCCTGCGAGACAGTTACACAGTTAGCCCTAGCATAAGGCAGGGACGAATTCGATTCATTCCAAAGCACATTGCCTGACGAATCATACTTTACGACGACGAAGCTGCCTCCAACCACATAGATGTTTCCTGATGCATCACATGCCACACTGGCAGCCGTACTTTTCTCGGCGTAAAATGGTCTCTCCCAGATGATGTTTCCGCCCTGATCCCATTTTATGGTGTAATAATCAGTATCGCTTGTGCCGATCGTGTAGATGTTGCCCGAGAGATCAATGCACATGTCCGAAGAAAAGACATCTATTCCGGGATTACGCGTCTTCAGCCATACTGAATCGCCGAAAGACGTGTACTTCATCAACAAGAATATTCCGCTATCAATGCTGTCTGTCCCTGTAAGGGAATTTCCTAAAACGTATACGTTATCGTCCTGGTCTATCCCTATCCCGGCTGCCCAGTCCCGCACGCCGGAGTCGTAGTCTCGCTCCCATACCTCAACCGGGTCTACTGCAAAGACTACGGCAGCGGTTAAAACGCTCACCAGCATTGTTTTCAAAAACATGCTTTTCATATTCTTTACTCCTTTCCTTTATAGTTTATACCCTCCTGATACTTATTCACCTTTTTTTCCCAGAAGGTCTGCTTTTTCTCTTGGCTACATATCACATTTTATTCGACAATAAGAACCTTCGCGCATGTTGAAGAATTCCCCGATTCAAGCCTTGCAAAATATACGCCGGATGGAAGTAAGATGGTGTTCCAGATAAAAGTGGTTTGAGATGAGATGAGGGTGTGCGTTTCGATAAGCTTGCCGTCAGCGGAGTAGAAAGATAGAGTGGCCGACTGTCCAACCGGAATCGAGTAGCGGAGGGAAGAAGAAGAGGTGAAATTGCCCAGGACTTCGAGGGTCACTGAGGTGGGCTTTGAGGAGGGTGAGGAGGGTTCAGCGATACCGACTACGTCGGACTGGCTGTACTTTAAGACCAATTCCTGCAATGAGTCCGCCTCGACATCCCCTGTGTAGCCTGTTACGTAGAAGTTACCCGCGTGATCGAGGCAAATCGCGCTAAGCCCCTGGTCTCCTGCAGCACCGTAGGTGATATTCCAGCTCTCGTTGCCCGCCTCGTCATAGCGGATCACCCGACAGTCATTGTCGGTCCCGTTGTTAGACGTCCCTGCCACATACACGTACCCGAAGCCGAGGGCGATTGCGTTCGCCCAGTCGTCGTGACCGCCGTCAAAGGTACGCTGCCATATGTAGTTGCCCTCGTAGTCGCAGCAGGCGACCCAGAAGTCCTTATCCTCGCCGTCGTCGAGTGTTCCCGAGATGTAGAAGCAATCGTCGGCGGCTTGATAGGAAGATTTCTTCACGAAACGCGCACCCGAGGGGGTAGCGTCACCGAAAGCAATCCGCGCCCCTAATTTTAACATATTCGCCGGATTCGGTATGCCGGTCTCCGAGGAAATGTCGTAGGTGAACGTATGGCAGTCACCGGCCGACTTCCTTCTCTCCAGAGCGAGACAAAGTCTTTTCGTGGACGCCACGTCGAAGGCATTCAGTCCGTAGGCGTAATCATCGCCTTCCTCGGTGATTGTGGTCTTCCACACGTGGTTGCGGTCGGAGTCGTACTTGTGAATGACGATGTCGGCGCCTGTCGTGGCGCTCCAGGTGTTTCCTACAACGTAGATGCTGCCGTACTCGTCCGTGACAACCTTACTGGCCTGCTCCATTATCTCCGGAGTTTCGGTAATGTCCCAGAGCCAGCCGTGAGGTTGCGGGCGGTACCCTGCCGTCCAGAATCCTATAGCCGTGCCGTTGTCCCACGAGCCTGCAGTAATAATATCGCCGTTTTGTCCGGTGCACGCTCCCTTGGCCGTGGTATGCCTGCCTCCGATGTTCTTGATATCACTACTCAAGAGCGCCCCGTCACTTAAAGCATAGGTATGTATCGCGGTCGAGTAAACGGAATCCGGGTCCTTGTGCTTGCGGATTACGACGTTCGAAACCGCACCCGGCGCAGGCGTAAGAGATATCAGGGCATCCATGCTTCGGGTGATAATCTGGGGTTCCTCTGATTTTTTTTCCCACTGCAACTCCGGTGGTGGCGCAGCCAGAGTATTCCCTGCAAAAACGAGCAGGGCTGTTATGGAAAGTATCAGGACCTTTTTCATGCTTTTCCTCCTTGTTTTTCCGTCACGCGGCTTTTCCGCGCTGGTTTCCTTTTACTTAAAGGTTAATTGCCCTTATCTGTGGCAAAGCTCGGGAGTTTGCGGTAACTCCTTTCTTTGCCTGTAAAGAACTCATCTGACAATCAGTACCTTGCCGGATGCCGATATACTACCCGCAATCAACCTCACAAAGTATACCCCTGAAGGGAAAGTGCGAGCGTCCCAGGTGAAAGTGGTCTGCGACGAGAGAAGGGGGTGTATCTCTACCAGCCTGCCGTCAGCCGAGTATAAGGAAAGGTTGCCTGCTTGATTGGGAGGGACTGAATAGCGCAGGGTTGGAGCAGTTGACAGATTATTTACGATCTCAAGTGTTACTGAGTTGGACTCTGAGGAGGGCGAGGAGGGCGAGGAGGGCTCTTCGACTGCCGTGGCATGGTGGACTTTTAAAACCCGCAAGTCGCCTGATGATGTCTCGGCAGAGATATAAAGATTGCTCTTGCCGTCCGAGGCTATCCCGCAAGCAAAGGCATCTGAGACAAGCAATGTGTCCCACATTAAGTTACCTTCCATGTCATAACACAAAAGGAGCAATTCATTTGTGTCACCAGAAGTAATTTTTGAGCTACCTGCGATATAGACATACCTTTTGTCGACGGCAATGCAGTACCCCTGATCATCATAGCCTTTATCAAAGGTCTCGTTCCATAGGAGGTTTCCGTTCATGTCAAACTTGGAAACGAGTATATCCGCGGCAGAAACGAAATCAGGCATCGTGTACCCTGCAAGATAAAAGTTTCCTTCACTGTCGACCGCGATACCGCATATTATCTCTTCTGGACCTTCGTCATAAAGCTTGCGCCATATCGTGTCGCCTGACGAGTTGTATCTTATTATGAACTGATCGTTTTCTGTCGTATATTGAGAACCCGCGACATAAATGAATCCATCGGGCGCAGTTACCACATCGCAGGGATATCCCATAGCAATTTCGATATTATTCACCCATACTTCGTTTCCGTCTGAATCGAATTTTACTAATTGTGGTCCTACCCCTGTAGTACCCGTAGCATAGGTATTTCCTGAATCATCTACTATTATACCTACGGCATACTCATCCGTGTAAGCGAAATGTAGAGTATTCCATATTTCGGCGCTGTCTGAATCGTATTTAATGAGACGTATGCGGTCGCCATCGACCGAGCACGACATCCCTGAGACGTAAATAAAGCCCGATTTATCAACCTCTACGTCATAAGCCTGATCGGTGGTGTCCGAATCAAAGTCCTTGACCCATATGAAATTGCCGTCTGTATCATACTTCAAAGTCACGATATCATCAGTCACCAGGTTGCTTCCATCTCGCTTTATTCCGATAAGATAGACGGCATTGTTGACGGTGTCGAGAGCGATTCTCCCGCCCATATCATTCGAGCCTGAGTCCCAGGTTTTGTCCCAGACGATGGTCTGCCCGGACAAGGACGTGACCGTCATAGCCATTGTTATCAATACGCCGAGCACTCTTGTGATTCGCATATCTCCTCCTTGGAGTGGTAATCATCTGTTCTGCTTCTATTCGACTAGAACACGCAGCCGATGAGGAGAACCTTGTTGGCTTTGTGAATTTCTTAAAAAAGTAGCCTTTTAAGGGCAATGTTACCACAAAATCGCCGCATACGGTTCCTTCCTCATGATCTATCCATATGGGATACACAAAGAGACGAAAGATTCAAAACAGCTACTAAACTAAAACCTATTCTACCTCCTCCGTCTCCATATACTTTGGAATCCAGTATAGGCCTCTTGTATTTGTTGTCAATACTTGATTTAGAACTACCGGCTCAACTGTGACAACTGTGACGTGCAGTGCGGGCATCGAGTAGCCTTTAAGGGGATGGTCGAGAGGCAGTAGGGACATTCCTTAGTCGTAGGTTCGGCTGCGGCGGTTTTTTTACCAAGCTTCTGGAGACGGTTTACTCCCGTTATGATGAGGAACAGGGGGATTGCGACGAGGAGGAAGTTGATTATGGAGGTGATGAACACCCCGTAGTTTATGGACACGGCACCGGCTTTTTGCGCCTCTGCAAGCGAGGGGTAAGGCCCGACGGGGGTGCCGCTCTTGAGAACGGCGAAGAGGTTAGAGAAATCGACGTTGCCAAGAAGAAGGCCCAAGGGCGGCATGATAATGTCGGAGACTAACGACTTGACGATGGTTGCGAACGCGGCGCCTATGATGATGCCGACGGCCATATCTATCACGTTGCCGCGCAGGACGAATTCCTTGAAATCTTTCCACATGATGCTCCTCCTATGGTTTAGGTTTATCTAAATGATTATTCTCATGCAGGAAGGATTGTCAAGAGAGAGGTCACAAAATTCCTCTTAATTGAAGCATTGCTCTTGATTTGCGCGAGGACAGAAGTGGGATAAAGGGATCGCTGAGGGAGGCCCGAGGAGGGCCTGAGGAGGGCGAGCGCCGGGGGCGCATGAGCAGAAACCCTTGGTTTCTGCTGTCTTGATTTCACTAATTCAATGACAGCGCCGCGGCGCATTAGCAGAATGGAATTCTGCCAAGAAGAGCTGAGGAGGGCAGGAGGGCTCAGGCGGCTATCTCGATTAAGGTGATATCGAACGTAAGATCCTTGCCTGCAAGCGGATGGTTGGCGTCGAGCGTAACCTCTTTGTCGTCGAGTCCGGTGATCTGAACAATGATGCTCTCGTTGTTATCCATGGTAAGCCGCATCATTAGACCGACCTTGAGCTCTATTCCAGGCGCAAAGTTCGAGCGGTCGATGGATTTCACAAGCGCTTCGTTACGCTGGCCGTAGGCCTTGCCGGCCGGTATCGTTACGGTTTTTTTCTCACCCACGCTCATCCCCATTACGGCATCCTCGAAACCCGGTATGACCTGGGACGCGCCTAATGTGAATTCTAGCGGTTCTGAGCCGTCGGATGAGTCGAAAACGGAACCGTCATCGAGCCTGCCTTCGTAATGAATCTTAACTTTGTCGCCTGCCTTAGCCTGGGCCATTCTTTCTCCTTATTACTTGTTTGACAGGGATTCGCGAAAGCCCGGCCATTCAGGAGTTTTAGTAAACAATCCCTTGAACGCAGGGACCCGCAAAATCCCGGATTGGCGTGGATTATGCGCACGAGAAAAAACTTGTCAATCGGGCATTTACCCTTTACCGATGATATTACCTTTAACCGTCACTTTACTACAATCTCAAAACGTTACTTTTCAAAGACGGCTTTCTCCAACTCGTTCCATAAATCGTAATAAAAGAGCTTCTGAATCGTATAAGAGAAGAAGGTGCCGGTGTTTGTTAATGTCACGATGGTCACGTCTTTCTCTGGAAGATAATAGACCATTGCCGCCGCGCCGATGTGCGAACCCGAGTGCCCTATCCAGGTACCGTATTCCGACTTCATGGCGGCCAGACCCATGCCGTACCCGTAAAGTGAGTCTGCGTCGAGGAAAGGTACCCAGTCGGTCATCATAGAGAGGGATGAGTCTGATACTATCTGAGCCTTACCTACCGCCTGGATGAAGCTTGCGAAATCTTGCGCATCGGCTATTACGCCGTCGGAACCCGTGATCAGTTCGGTCAGGTATATCTGCCAGTCGGAATAGTTTTCGATATTCCCGTCGGAGTAGCGATCCCAGTACGAGTTGACGAGTCCCTGAGGTTCGGGGTAAGGCCCGTTGTGGTAGAATGTATTATTGAGTGCGAGTGGAACAAATATCCTATCGTTGAATTCGGCTTTGTGATCCCCTTCGAGGCGATCGATAATGAGGGACAAGAGTATATAGTTGGCGTCTGAATAGACGTAGCCTGTCCCCGGTTCAAAAACAGCCGGCTGTCCGTAGACATAAGACAGGAGGTCGTAGGTATCCCGTTCCTTGAAGGGATCGTTGAATGCATCCATTATGAACTCGATTCCGAAAACGTCAGGGATGCCCGAGGTGTGGTTAAGCAGCTGGCGAACGGTAATCTTCGTGCCGTTAGTAACGGAATCCGTGACGGAGGGGGGGAGGTAGACCGTGATCGGTTCGTCGAGATTTATTTTCCCTTCTTCGACAAGCTGGAAGATGACAACTGCGGTGTAAGTCTTGGCAACGCTCGCTCCGTGATGAAGATGGCATGGATTCATAGGTATCTGGTTTTCGATATCGGCAAATCCCGCGGCTCCGATCCACAGACTGTCGTCGGGGGTGTTAATAAGAACCACCAGCCCAGGAAGGCCTCTATCAGCGTATTTATTGACGATCTCCTGGTATATGCTGTTTTTGGGATGAGACGAGAAGTCGAGATTGCACTCTATTCCACTCATCGGCGTATCGGGGTCAAACTTGCAGCCTATCACGATTGCCGTGACGACGAGGAGTAATAATTCAGAAATCCAACGAATGATTCTCATCCCCGCCCCCAGTTGATCCTAACTCCGAGATGGAGAAGCGATTGCATTCCTATGGGCAGAACCTCGAAATATGGTGTCTGGACGAAAAATTGGTACTTTAGAAAGGGCGCAATGGGCAACTTTGTCTTTTTTGACAGGTCGTACCCTGTTCCCATGGAGAAGGTCAGCATTCCACAAGGTTTGCCCCAATCCGCTGCTTTTTCGTATTCACCGTCATCGTTTTGCCTTAGGACGTCGCGGGGGTGGAACACGTGGAGATAACCGAGACCAAGGGAAGTCTCTCCGAACAGACCGAAACCGGCAGTATACCTGTATGCGAACTCCGAATCGAGGAATAACCCGGAACCGGTCGACGTATTAACGAAACCGCCCAGATTGCCGGTCTGGAACAACCGGCCGGCCCTGCCGTCGGTCCAGGTGTATTCAGTCCCGATCACGGTACCGGGATAAAAAGGGGATATTCGAAACACGTTATTGAAGGGAAGAGCATTAGAGTGCGAGCACCCTGATATCACGAGAGGAAAACTCCTCCCGGCGGCGAACGCCGACCCGCACAAAACGACAATCAAAGACAATAAAGTACGCACCGGTTCCTCCTTGGTTAATTGTAAAAGAAGACGTAACTTGAATGAATTTGTTACGCGCCGGAGAGCATGCCCGGTAGTCTTACGACCAGGAATAATAAGTCTTTAAGCTGATTACCCTTTCTGAGAGATGATGTCCTTGACCGTCACTTCCGGGTGATGGTAGCGGGTTCTTTTGAGTGTTTTTTTCTCGAACTGTATTGCCTTTCTGGGACAGAACTCGAGACACGCCATGCACTGTTCACACTGGTGCCGCCAGGATGGCTTACCTTCGTTCAGGGTGATGTTGGAAACAGGACAGACCTTTTGGCATATGCCGCAGGAATTGCAGCTGTCCGTGGCATTTAAGGACTGATCCCTGGAGTGCACGTCTCGAACCCAGTTTGCGTAGTAGGTTTTTCCCAGAAGTTTCCAGAACCAGGGGTCCCGTGGATTCGTGTTTTTCCTTTCTAGGACGATTTTTGCGATTTTGTCGATGCTGGACGACGCATCGGCCATTATCTTTGGGATTTTTGAGGGGGGAGGGGGTTCGATATTAGGGATGTAGTTATCGGGCATGGTCAGGTAGAACGCGGAGCCGAGTTTTTTTGATTTTTTCCGGAGCAGGTCATCCACGAGTGAGAAGACGAGTCCTGACGTAAGTCCCCGGGTTACGACTGCGAAGATGTATTCGGTTTTATTGAGATCCACACTTTCGACAAATCTGCGGACGATATCGGGAATGCCGCAGAAGTAAAGGGGAATGATGAAGCCGACCGTGTCCGTGCTCGGGGATACCTTCTTCTGATTGAGGAACTTGGCGATTGGAACGACTTCTGCCTGTTCGAGCCTTTCTGCGAGCTTGCGGGCCACCCAGAGCGAGTTGCCCGTTCCAGTGAAATAGTAGAGTGTCGTTGTCAATCATTCCTCCTTGAAAAGGGGTTAATTTATTGAGAATACTACACGGAACCTGGGTTTTTTCAAGAACCTGACTTTACATCTTTACCAATATGGCGTCGATGAGGGCAATATCGCCCGCGGATAACTAAAGCTTGGAGCACCAGGGATAGGAAGTAATTGCTCTACGCGAGAACCGTCTCAGAGGTCGTCTTGCTAGTGCGCTCCTCGTGCAGCAGGGCCGCGTTGCGGTACTCCTCTACAAGGGTATTGATGAGCTCCTGGACTGAAATTATCTTATCTACCCTGTAGGCGTTCGCGCCCGCGAAAGCAAACCCCTCGTCGAGATTTCCACGCTTGGCGTTGCTCAAGGCCTCGGCGATGCAGTAAGGAACGTTCGTGTAGTCGCAGGTTATCAAACACTTCCACGGACAGTTAAAAGGCTGCCTTACACCCATAGAAACCTCTCTCAGGAACTTGTTTTGAACCGCTCTCCCGGGCAGACCTACAGGACTATCGATAATGGTGAGGTCTTCTTTCTTGCACTCAAGGTAAGCCTGCTTGAAAGCCATGGATGCGTCGCATTCATGGGTGGCGATAAAACGGGTTGCCATCTGGACTCCGTCGGCGCCAAGCTGCATTATCTTGTATATATCCTCACCGGTGTATATGCCCCCGGCGGCGATAACTGAAATGGGCTTGGAAAAACGGGCTTCAAAGGTGCGGATGACGGATACGACCTGAGGCACTAATTTTTCCAGTGCATAGTCGGAATCAGCTATCTGTTCCTTCTTGAATCCCAGGTGTCCGCCCGCAAGGGGGCCTTCGACGACAACGGCATTTGGGACGTGCTGGTAGCGTTTCTCCCAGTGGTCGAATATCAGCCGCGCCGCGCGCGCCGAGGAAACGATAGGAACGAACTCCGTTCGGAAATCCTTGAACGATTTGGACGGTGGAAGGGTTTTGGGGTATTTTAAGGGGAGACCGGCACCCATAAAAACAATATCTATATCCTCTTCTACGGCCGCCCCGACCAGGCTGTCGAAGTCGGAAAGCGCGACCATAATATTGGCGCCTATAATTCCGTCTTTACCCGCGATCTCCCTTGCTTTTCTTATTTCCTGACGCAAAGCCCTTCTATTGGCTTCCTGGTAGTTTGCGGCGAAATCATGCTCGAGCATGCCGATTCCTGCTGTGGCGATAACTCCAACGGCGCCGGCTTTTGCAACAGCCGAAGCAAGCTTTGACAGGGAAAGTCCAACCCCCATCCCGCCCTGGATGATCGGTATTTTAATTTCCAAATTACCAATGCGCAAGGAGGCCATCTTCCTAGCATTTTCCTGAGGATTCACAAGTTACCTCCTAATGAATCAAATATTTATTACGGCTTGTCACGGAGATAGCACAAGTCGATGTTATATATATAATAGTCAAACACGCGCCCAGGTCAAGCCGATACTCTTTCGATTTGGCAGAGGTGGATGTCAAAGAATCTTCTTCAATATCCGCGCCGAATCCTCGACGAACCCCGGGCAGCGCAGCTTTACGAGATTCCCCTCCTTGATCTTGAGCCTGCCCTCGGGCGTGCTCATGTCAGCGCCGAGAATCTCCCTGCAGAGGATCGAGCCGTGGAGCGCCTTGAAACACGAAACGAACTCGGCAACTTTTTCATAGTTGAGTTCTTTAGCAGCCAGATCGTCGACCTTCGTTCTGCCGTACCTCAGACCGAGCGCCATGAGTGCGCCTGTTACGGCACCGCAGACCTCCCCCATCTGCGCCATTCCGCCGCCGAACGAGGAGGCGATTCTCAAAGCTGTAGTGCGATCGAGACCGAGGTCGGGTGCAAACGCGGCGAAGACGGCCTGCGAACAGTTGAAACCCCCGTTGAAAAAATCAGATGCGTCGTGGATCCTATTCATCTTTTCAGCCGGCCTTCTCAAGACTAGTTGGATGACTCATCGTTTCTTATGACCTCGACCTTGACCCTCGTCAGAAGCACGGCCATGGCACCCAAAGCGACGAGGATTGGCGCAAAAAGGGTGAGTACGCCGCCGACAACAACCCCGGCGGTCAAGGGGATCTCGAGGAGTATCTCGCCCTTCTCGTTGCGGATTATAATGCGCCTTACGTTGCCTTCACGCAGGAGCTTCTTTACGAATTCAACGAGTTCAGAGCCGGCAACCTCGAATTGCTCCTCAAATGATCTGTCCTTTTTTTCGTTTTCAGTCATGGTCACCACTCATTTTTTCCAAAAGGCATTTCGGATACGGGCTTACGCGAAAGTTTCCCATCACCAAAGAAAATAATAACAAGCAGGGCGAATACTGTAAACAGAATCGTTTGAATCCAGAAATACTCCTTAATGGGAACAAGACCCAGAAATCCTACAATGATATTCGTTGAGGCGTTGGTGGAAAAGTGAAAAATAGATGTCATCGCAAGACTTCCCTTTGTGTTATTGTATATCCACGTGAAAAGTACCGTCTCGACGACACAGGCTATTGCAAAAGGCGCAAACGGCATACCATACTGGGGTGTTCCTTCCAGAAACCATAGAGGAAGGTGCCATAACACCCAGATGGACCCGAGAACGAAACTTGTTCCCAAAGCACCCAAATGTTTCTCGAGCAGTGGAGTGGCAAATGCACGCCAGCCTGGTTCCTCTCCAGTGGCCCCAGTAAAAACAGTAAAGAACAACGACATGCCTACTGCCGGAAACGTTATCTCTGCAAGTGGACCAGGCGGTGCGCCTTTCATAATTATGACGTATATGAATGCGACTATCGAAGAAACAAGGAAAGGAGAAAGCGCGGCCGCATACCAACCGACACCGACATTCCAGCGACCCCAGCCACGAAAGAGCTTTCCTGCATCTTTTCCCTTCCCGATGAATAGAAGGGTGAGGAGCGCAGCAATGGTTGGACTCCAGGAACCGACAATGAACAAAAGCATGAACACTGGAGAGGCAGTCGGAATGACACCCAGTTTACCTAAACCGACCAGCCCGTACATGACAACAAACGCGGAAACGAAGTAGATAGAAAGAGAAATTACATTGTGTTTCTTTGGCATTATTTCTCCTTTAGCTTTCCCCTGAATAAAACCGGAACCTTGACAAAAGTCTTCTCGATAAATTCTGCTTCGACTGCATCTCCTTCAAAATGAAATTCGATTGTACCGCGGTTTATTAAAGAAAGGGTGTTAAATTCGACGATGAACGTATCTGCCGACCATTTTCCCTTGAACGCGACATCCTGATTATCGTAGCCGGAAAGCGGACCAAGGGTTTCACCTGACGTTATGCGTGGGACTTCATCGAGCCCAATAGAAAACCTCGCAGGCTCGCCTTCGAGCGTTAAAGTAAGGTAAGCCTCATTCTCGCCGTCCTTGAATTCGAACCTGGCGGTCTGCCAGCCTGCAAGGTTCGAGTCAAGCACCCATGTCTTCCGGGAAACCCGGCGAGCCACTTCAGGCAGCTCCGGAATAGAGCCAGGGGGAGGAGGCGCGGCTATCTCGCCGAGTCTTTCTGTAAGAAGCGTGAAGGCCGCGGGATTCGGATGAGCGGACCTCAATAACGATTTTATTGACGGCAGCACGAATTCCGCCAGAGCGTTTTCGTACTTTTGGGTCTCCTCTTCTGTCACGCTTCCCGTAACAACAACAACAAGATCAAGGGCAGGCACCACGAATATTCGCTGGCCTCCCCTGCCCACGGCCTCAAAAGATCCGTACTTGTAAATCCACCACTGGTAACCGTAACCGTCCGCAGGGCCTACCTTTTCAGTTTGATTCTTAGTGGCAGCCTTCACCCAGGGCCGTGAGATTACCTGTTCGCCGTCCCAAATGCCGCCGTGCAGGAAAAGAAAACCAAGCCTGGCCATGTCGCGCGGAGTTATTTGCAGGTCCCCCCAGCCGTGGTTGTACCCCTGGGGGTCCCTGGACCATGAAACCTGTCCGATGCCTATGCGGTCGAAAAGAAAGCGGCGGCCGAACTCCTCCAGACTCCAGCCTGATGCGTCGGCGACTATCGCACCCAGAAGATGGGAACCGCAGGAGTTGTATACCCATTTAGAACCAGGCTCGCTGGTCACCGGAAGATCGAGTACGTACTGCACCCAGTCCCGCGATTCCTTCATCTGCATCAGCGTGATCTCGTAAGGTTTATCAACGCACTCCAAGCCTGAAGTCATCGTCAACAGATTCTCGCACGTAATTTTGGTTTTATTATCATCGAGACTGGCAATTTCGTGATCCTTGAAAAATTTGACAATCGGAACCCTCACGTTTTTTATGTAACCCTTGTCCATGGCGATTCCGAAAAGAGTCGACGTGAAGCTTTTAGTGCACGAGGCAATGTCGTGTTTGGTCAACGGCGTGAATGGCCAGAAATAAGCGTCGAGCACTATGTAGCCATGACGGACGATGGTTATGCTGTGAACATTAAGATCATTATTGCGAATGTAGTCAATCATTTTCACAAGCAGTTCCGAATCCATGCCCTGCTCCTCTGGTGTGGAAGTTCTCCATGCCTGGGTGGGCCAGTAATCGGGCTTTGAGGCATAACTGCAATTAACGAGCACGAGAAGAATTAAGACTTTGATCAGGATTAAATTTTTTTTCAATGCTCCTCCAGGCGGTTTTGAATATGGGCAATCATATCCCTCAAGAGCGAACTGTCAACACGAACTTATCGTGTTTGACAATTATGTCGATCTTTGTAGAATTCAACCTGATGAACGCCATATTTATAGAAAAAGCAAGTGATCTGATGTCCAAGACGGCAGAAAATGCCCTATTAACTTAGTAACGACTTTCACCCTTAAATCTATATAGAACATATGATTGAAAAGAACGTTCGCTTAACGGAGAAAAATCCCCTTCTTTGTCCGATGATGGGATTCTTTCAAAACTCGACAAGGAGCAAAAAATGGGACTGCGCTCTGGATTAATTGGACTGCCGGGCTGCGGCAAAACGACTATTTTCAACGCCTTGACAGCTGCAGCCGCAAATTCTTATGGAGCTTCCGAATCAAACGTGGCGGCGGTGCCCGTTCCTGATTCGCGTATAGATCCCCTCGTAAAGATGTACAATGCACCCAAGATTGTGCCTGCAATGCTCGAGGTGGTTGATATTCCAGGGCTGAAGTCCGGCTCGACCGCCGGAGACGGCCGCGGAACCAAGCTCCTGGCCCATGTAAAAGACGTGGAGGCGCTGTTGCACGTTGTGCGCTGTTTCGAAGACGACAACATCCCATACGAAAACGAAACCGTTGATCCCGCACGAGACGTTGAAACCATCGACCTGGAGCTGATTGTCGCCGATTCACAGACGGTTCAAAACAAGATTGAGAGGCTTTCCAAAAAAGCTCGCACGGGCGACAAGGATGCCCTGAAAGAGATAGCGGCCTGCGAGAAGGTTCTGGCCGGCCTCAACGAAGGTGTTCCGGCAAGGAGACTGGAACTCTCGGAGGGCGAGAAAACGGCGCTGCGCGAATGTAATCTGCACTCGCTGAAACCAGTTCTTTACGTAGCCAACGTCAAGGACGTTTCCGATGCTGATAATAAACACGTTCAGGCGCTAAAGAAGATTGCACAGACAGAGAATGCCGAACTGGTCGTGATCAGCGGCAGGGATGAGGCTGAGATAAGCCAGATGGACGCGGTGGACCAGGCGGTATTTCTTGCCGAGCTCGGCCTTGAGGAATCGTCGCGCGAACGTCTTATGCAGGCCGCTTGCCGCGCCCTCGGCCTCGTTAATTTCATCACCGCCGGCGAGAAGGAGGTTCATATCTGGACCTGTCGGACCGGTGACAGAGCGCCTGCAGCCGCGGGCAAAATCCATACCGATATGGAAAAAGGCTTCATTCGGATGGAGGTTATCCGCTACGAAGATCTTGTCGGCCTGGGCTCGGAGGCCGCGGTAGCAAAGGCCGGCAAGCAGCGCCTTGAAGGCAAGGATTACGTGGTTCAGGACGGCGATATCGTCGTCGTGCGTTTCAACAAGTCCTGAATCGAGCGAACAACTCCCCCCTCCCTTGACAAGCTTTCGATTCTGTCTAGTGTATATTGACCTGTCGGCGAGACAGGCAGTGACCGTGTAATCTATGGAGCAAGTGATGACTGTTAAAAGATGTGCGTGGGCTGATTCTCAGGATGAGCTCTACCTGAAATATCATGACGAGGACTGGGGCGTGCCCTGCCACGATGACCGGAAGCTTTTTGAGATGCTCATTCTCGAGGGCGCTCAGGCGGGCCTCTCATGGTCAACGGTTTTAAAGAAGAGAGAAAACTACCGCAAGGCCTTCGACAACTTCTACCCCGTAAAAGTTGCGGCCTACGACGAGAATAAGGTCGGGCAGCTCTTGCAGAACGAAGGCATCATCCGCAACCGCCTGAAGGTCGAATCCGCAATCAGGAACGCGAAAGTGGTGCTCGGGATTCAAAAAGAATTCACGAGTTTCGACAACTACATCTGGGGTTTCGTTGAGGGAAAACCGATTCAGAACGAAATCGGTTCCATGGGAGAGATACCTGCCAGAACAGAACTCTCGGACAGAATATCCAAAGACCTAAAGAAAAAGGGTATGAACTTTGTCGGCTCGACCATCATCTACGCCTTCATGCAGGCCGTGGGGATGGTAAACGATCACGAGGTCTCGTGCTTCAGGTATTCGCAAGTTAAGGCGCTAGTTTAAAAAAGCGGGCGAATTTCTTTCCATGTTGACAGAACACTTCATGGTAAGTAATATTCGAGGATTAACTCTGCCGGGGCTGTAGCTCAGTTGGGAGAGCGCCTCGTTCGCAACGAGGAGGCCGACGGTTCGAATCCGTTCAGCTCCATTAAGTGAATGATTTTGTCCCAAGAAAGGTTTTCTTAACGCGCGGCGTCGGACGCGCAAAGGATAAGCTGGCCTCGTTCGAGGCGGCCCTGCGGCTTGCAGGCATCGCACCCTTTAATCTGGTAAAGGTTTCAAGCATCCTCCCCCCCCGGTGCAGGATAATCGGACGCTCAAGGGGCGTCGCGCAACTTCTCCACGGCCAGATCGTCTTTGTTGTCATGAGCGAGAATCAGACCGAAGAGCCCCACCGCCTGATATCGGCATCTGTTGGACTTGCGGTGCCCGCGGATCAGAGTCAGTACGGGTACCTGTCGGAGTATCACTCGTTCGGTGAGAAGGAAAACAAAGCCGGTGATTACGCGGAGGACCTTGCGGCCCAGATGCTTGCTTCCACGCTCGGCGTGCCGTTCGACGTGAATGCGAGCTACGACGAACGCCGCGAGATATGGAAGATCTCGGATAAGATAGTAAGAACAAGTCATATAACCCAGACCGCGGTAGGCTCAAAGGACGGCGGGTGGACCTCCGTCGTCGCCGCGGCGGTCTTTGTTCCCTAGGAGGAAGCATGGCAAAGAACAAGATTGCTAGAGACATACTAGGCGGTATATTCGGCGGGCTGATCGTGATATGGGTGGGCGTGAGCTTCTATCTCGTTATGGTCCAGATGATAACGTGGTCCCAGTGGGGCGCTTACTTCTGCCTCGGTCTCGCCGCGCTGTTTCTCTTGAACGGCATCGCGTGGCTCTTTGTTCCCGGGCTGCGCGGAGGCTTCATCGGGATGCTCATCCCTGCGCTCTTCCTGGGAGTGGTGGGTATTGTTCCGATCCTCGGCGGCGGCTGGGAGGCATGGACAACGTGGTGGCCGCTGATCATCGTGGCTGTCGGCCTCGTGATAATCGTTTCGACGATCTGGGGCATCGCATCAAAACGCCGAAAGGATAACGAGGAGATCCAGTCAAAGTAGACCGTCTCGAGTATTCTCGCGATAAGGAGTAATATGGACGAGAAAGACTACAGGGATTCGCGCGAGGAGTGGCGTGAACGACGCCGCGAGTACAGGGAAGAGCGGCGCACCCACCGATATGAGTATTGGAGCTGGCGCGACCCGATAGGCGGCGTGGTCTTCGGACTCATGATAGTGTGCCTCGGGCTTGCCTTCTACCTCAAATACACGGGCGTAATCCCTGCCTCAAACTGGTGGGCCTACATGCTCGCGGGATTCGGAGGAATATGGATTCTCGGCGGGCTTATCAGGCTTTTTGTTCCCCGCTGGAGCTACCGCGCGCTCGGTATGATTATCCCGGGAATCATCATGGGCGCGATAGGCATGATGTTCATCGCAGATTCATTCCAGTTCTGGCCGCTCATACTCGTTGCAGCCGGCCTCGCCGTGATCGTAGTCGTCATCGTACAGGCAATCTGGCGCTCGTCGAGAAAAGAAGAGTAACCACCTCCTCCCCATTCGATTCTCCTCTCCCACCGGGAGAGGGTGCCGCTCCAGTAGGAGCGGTCGGGTGAGGGAATTACTTCTCGGCTGATTTCAGCTTCTCCATCCCCAACCGGATAAAAAGACCTGTGAGATAAACAAAGGTTTCAACTTCAGCGTAATCTAGATTTGGGTGATACTGTGGGTCGCCTTCAGCATGGCGGAATTTGTTGGCATAGTTGAGGTAGTTCTTGAAGATATTCATATAGTAAGAGTTTTTACTTAACCCTATTTTTTTCAGAAACGCTTCTTGGTTGTTTGTCAATTCGTTTGTGTTGTCGCAAACAATATGTGAGAACGCTTCCAAGGCTTTATAGATATTGGAGACGACTTCTTCCAACTTTTTAGAATCGTTTCTAGCTTCCAAAAAGAATTGAAGACCTTTATCATAAGGCTGTGCTACTTTGGGGAAATCCTGCAACCACTTGAGATTTTCATTAACCAATTGCTCATCAAGCAACTTTGCTCCACTAGGGTAGAAAATTCCTTTTTCCTGGTCAAAGGAAATTCCCAAGTCCATTTTAGATCGGTCCAGAGCTGCTTTGACTATCTCACATGCCCATTTAGATCTTATTAACGGTGATTCATCACCAAAAACTCTAATTGCAGTAGTGTAAGGTTTTTTCGCTTCAAATTTTCTTAACTCATCTATGAAGAACTCCAACTTCTCAAGAAATTCATCGAAAGATTTTACAACAAGAAAATCCCCAACAGGAATATCGACAAGAGTCATAATATTAAGAGTGTTATGCCATTCAGGAACCCAACCTGTCCTTATCATCAACTCAACAACAAAAGACTTGTAGGCATAGCCCTTCCATTCGAGAGATTTTATGGCAACCCAAATACTACGCATGAATATTGTTTTTTCCGTAGTCAAGTCAAGTTTAATACTAAATCTTTTTTCGAACGGTTCTGCTATCGTTGCCTCCTTATTCTCAAAAGAATAGCCTATATACTGCATAATGTCAAGGTTTCCCCACCCCTCCCCTAACGATCCACCAGATCGTACCCCTGACGCCATGGAGGGGGAAAAATTAATCCTCCCCCTTGATGGGGGAGGCTGGGAGGAGGTGAAACCACTTACTAAAGAAACGGGCCGGTCTAAAGACCGGCCCCTACTAAAAAAAATTCCCCTCCCTTGACGGGACAGCCCCAAGCTGGTGGGGGGGAGGGTGAATTCCTATTCGTATAGCTCGCCGACCCAGACACCCTGGTAGTAGTGGCGAAGGATTTTGTTCGCACTCGCGCCGCGGCGGGCCATCTCCATGGCGCCGTACTGGCACATGCCCACGCCGTGTCCCCAGCCGTGGCCGTCGAATATCATGTTCGAGCCGTCCTCGCGGATCTTGAAGTACGTGCTCTTTAGCCCGAGCGAAGTGCGGATGACCGGCCCCTTTATCTCGAACTTACCCTGGTCGGTGTTCACTATCATCTTAATCACGCGGCGCGACTTGGGGTTCGTCTCCAGCTGCCAGGTGCGAATCTTTGCTCCAGAGGGGATCGCGGAGGCTATCATGGAGTAAAATTTCTCTTTCGGAACCTTCTGCGACCACGTGAAGTGCGGGGAAGAGGCGCAGTATGCCTTACCGAGCAAAGGCGCGTCGCGGACCGTCCGGAGATAAGGGATTACAGCCGTCCATGCCTCTTCGGAGTTGGCGGTATGGCCGCCGCACGTCGAGTGGTAGCGCGCATCCAGAATCTTGTCGTCCACGAATGCAACATCGCCTCGCGTTTCGTCAACTCCCTTTGTGCATACGGGTGACTCGATTGACATGCCGCCGTAGGCCTGGTCGCGAGTGTCGGCGTAAACGTCGAACCCCTGCTTGCGGTGCGAGCCGAAGCGTGTGACCGCGTACGAGCGGGCGCATATGGCCTGCGCCTTCACGGCGGAAAGGATATCGGGCATGCCCTGCCCTATCTCGCGCGGGACCACGCCGTAAAGATACTGCTCCATAGGGAGGAGGTTTATCACGTTGAAGCCGGAGGTCGTTCCGGGCGTGACGGCCAGCCAACCGCGGTAAGGGGTTCCGTTGAGCTTGAGGATCGCGCGCTCGTCGGGCGCGACCTTTATGGGAAGCGAAGGATTAGTCATGGGCTTGGTTGAATTGAGCGTTACTGAAAGCCCCTGACTCGTCGTGATGTCCCAGCGCGCGGGGCCGATTACGGGAAACGATTCCTTGTCGGTCGAGAGCGTGTGGCTGCCGGAGGCTTCTATTGAGACCGAGGCGAGGTTTTCACCGACGAGCACGCGGATAACGGGTTCCCTGTCCCACTGCTCCACCGCGTAGCGGTTCACGCATCCCGCGAAAGATAATGCGAGCAGGGGGAGGAAAAGCAGGTTACTTCGCTTCTTCAACAGTCACCTCCGCGTTGGTGTAAAGGCAAATCTCGGCCGCAATCCTTATGGATTCTTCGACGATATCTTTTGCAGAAAGTGAGGAGTGCTTTGAAAGCGCCCGCGCTGCGGCCAACGCGTAGGGCGCGCCCGAGCCTATGGCGACTATAGCGTCGTCGGGTTCTATTATGTCGCCTGCGCCCGAAACAAGGAATGCGTGTTCTGGATCGAGTATGGCCATGAAAGCCTCAAGCCTGCGAAGCGCCCGGTCGAGCCGCCATTCCTTTGCGAGTTCGATTACCGCGCGCGTGAGGTTCGAGGGATACTCGTTCACCTTAACCTCGAATTTCTCGTACAGTGTGAGGGCGTCGGCCGTTGAGCCCGCGAAGCCGACGAGAATCCGATCACCGATGCGGCGGACCTTCTTAGCCGTATGCTTCATGATAGTGTCCCCGAGCGTGACCTGACCGTCTGCAGCGATTACTGCAGTCTTGCGCTTACGGTCGAGCATCCCGAGCACTGTCGTAGAACGGACCTTCTGCATGATTCCTCCTAGACTTTCAAATTCTTTTCTCTCAACATGCCACGCTTCCAGCAAGCTCCCCTCAATTTACGGTTGCGGCCTGCGGCGAGTCATTCTTCATGTTTTAGACCAGTCGACTTGCCGTCATTCTATTTTTTATTCCCGGACTCGTCGTCACGAACCGTGGCCCGTGGATGAGCCTTCCTGTAGATCTCCTTGAGTCGCGCAGCACCGACGTGAGTGTAGACCTGCGTGGCTCCGAGCGAGGTGTGCCCGAGGAGTTCCTGAACCGCCCTCAAATCGGCCCCTCGTTCGAGAAGATGTGTGGCAAAGGAATGGCGCAGCGAGTGAGGATTGCGCGCAGGAGCACCCGGGAGCTGTGAAAGGTAATAGTTCACGATTCTTCTCAAATCGCGGACCCCGAGCCTTGACGATTTCTTTTCATTGATGAAGAGCGGCCCTGTGGTGCGCATATCCTGTGTTACATAATCCCTGACGGCCTCGGCCGCGCGCGAGCTCAATGGAACTATGCGCTCCTTTGAACCCTTGCCCAGAACCTTCACCTCTCCCTTTGCGAAATTCACATCGTCTATATCGAGCCCGGCAAGTTCGGAGATACGAAGCCCCTCGTCGTAAAGAAGCTCAACCACCGCCCTGTCGCGCGCGAGGTTGAAATGGCCGTTTAGCACATCCTCCATCTGGCTCTGCGTGAACACGTCGGGAAGCCTTTTTGAGAGCTTGGGACCCTTGACCAGGCGAGCCGGGTTCTTTTCGAGCCTCGAGTCGCGGCAGAGAAATTTGTAAAGGCTCTTGGCCGCCGAAAGCCTGCGCCGGATAGTACGCTTCTCGTAGCCTAGCCTGGACTGAACGGCCACAAAGGCGCGGATATCCTCGCGTTCGGCGGAGAGGATGTCTCGCTTGCCCTGGTACTCCTTCAGGAATTCGATGAACGATGCAAGATCGGCGGCGTAAGCTCGGAGTGTATTCTCGGAAGAGCGGCGCTCGTCGCGGAGATAAGCAATAAAATCTGCAACTTCACGAGGTACGCTCTCCTCGATTTTTTTTATCTCAGCCCTCATCCTTTGCCTTCTTTGGTTTCTTGCCAGAGGATTTTGTTTTGACCTTTTCAGGATTGCAGTGGACGCAGAAGGTACCCGAGGGGTCAGCGACCATGGCGCGAGCGCACACGGGGCATTTATCCTCGCTCAAGGGATAAGGGGAAGTAAAGGTGCAGTTCTCGTTGGAACATTTGTAGAACTTGCCTCTCTTGCCGCGGAGTTCGAGAACCTCGCCCAAGCACAAGGGGCAAGGTTCTGCAAGGACGTATGGGGAAGTGGTTTTGCATTCCGGATAGCGGGAGCAGGCAAGAAACCGCCCGAAGCGCCCGACCTTGACTACCATCGGCGCTCCGCACTCGGGGCACTTCTTGTTCGTCGTTTCAACCTTCACCTCGCCCAAGGGCTTCGTATAGCGGCACTCCGGGAACCCGGAGCATGCAAGGAACTTACCGAATCTCCCCCATTTTTCGATAAGGGGTTTTCCGCAATTGGGGCAGGTCTCCCCCGTCTCCTTGACGACTTCTTCCTTTAAATCGGGCAGTTCCTTTTCAACAGCCTCGAGCGCGATGCTGAAAGGCCCCCAGAAATCACGGAGGGCCTTTTGCCAGTCGAGTTTGCCTTCCGCGATTTCGTCCAGCTCGCCTTCCATTCTCTTGGTGAACTCGACGTTGAAAAGTGTCTCGAAACGCGGCACCAGCAGTTCGTTGACGAGAATCCCCAGTTCAGTCGGAATGAGCGTGGAGCGCTCCCTTGCGGTGTAGTGCCTGTCGGAAAGAGTATCGACAATGGTGGCGTACGTCGAGGGACGTCCTATACCGTTCGCCTCCAGCTTGCGAATGAGCGAGGCCTCGGTATAACGCGGCGGCGGCTGCGTCTCCTTCTTCTCGATTGACAGAGAAAGAAGCGTGGCTTCATCACCGGAAGAAAGAACGGGCAATGCAAAATCGGTCTCCCTGCTCTCGCGAGAGTACACCTTCTCATACCCCTCGAACGTTCTTTTGGCCGATCGGGCCCTGAATACGTAACCATTGCTCGAGATTTCGACCACCCTCTGCTCGTAGCGGGCGTCCGACATCTGGGAAGCCAAGTAGCGCCTCCAGATGAGATCGTAAAGCCTTTTCCCGTCGCGTTCAAGGTAGGTCGCCACGAGTTCGGGCATACGCTCGAGACCTGTCGGTCTAATAGCCTCGTGCGCACCCTGCGCGCCTTCCCTGTCCCTGTAGGCGTGCGGCTTGGCCCATTCGGGACCCATTGTTTCCACAATATAGTTATTCGTTGCCGTCATAAAATCGGGGGCGATACGCAGGCTATCCGTTCTCATGTACGTGATCAACCCGACGGTCGTGTCTTCGAGGGCGACACCTTCATAGAGGCCCTGCGCGATCCGCATGGTTCTTCTGGGTGCGAAGCCGAGCATCGAGGCCGCCTCCTGCTGGAGCGTGGACGTCTTGAAGGGGGGGAGGGGAGGAAAACTCTTCTCGGCACTCTCGAATTTCGAAACAGCGAGCACGGTGTTCGGTTTGAGTTCGGTTTTGGTTTTTTTCATTGCGGCTTCGCCTATGCGTTCCATGCGCTCCCCGCCTATCCTCACGAGCTCGGCGTCGAACTTTTCACCCTTGGCCTGGAACGTTCCCTTGATGACCCAGTAGGGCTCAGGTTTGAAGGCCTTGATTTCGGCCTCCCGTTCGCAGAGAATCCTCAAGGCGACGCTCTGAACCCTTCCGGCCGAAAGCCCGCGTCGGACGAGCTTCCAGAGTATCGGGGATACCTTGTAGCCGACGAGCCTGTCGAGAACGCGTCGCGCCGACTGGGCGTCGACGAGCAGCCTGTCTATCTGACCGGCACCCGCAATCGCTTCGTCTATGCCGCGCTTGGTTATCTCGTAGAACCTGACGCGAGCCATCTCGGCGTGATCGAGTTCCTCGGCCAGATGCTGGGCAATGGCCTCTCCCTCGCGGTCCGGGTCTGTTGCCAGAAGCACTCTCTTTGCTTTTTTGGCGGCGGACTTGATTTCCTTGATATCCTTGGTTTTGCCCCTTATCTTGATGTATTCGGGCGTGAATATCCCGTCCTTTATTTCAACACCCAGCCTCGATTTGGGCAGATCCTTGACGTGGCCCTTGCTGGAAAGAACCGACATCTTCCCGCCCAGAAGTTTTTTAATCGTGCGAGCCTTAGTGGGCGACTCGACTATTATGAGATCCTTCATGCTGCTCCAAAAAATCAATTACACTCTGCATATCCAGAGGCAGTTTCGATTCGAATAACATTTCCTCTCCGTTCACCGGATGCTTGAATCCCAGTACCCTTGCGTGCAGGGCCTGTCGCTTTATGCGCTCAAGCGATCCTTTGAGAACCTCGGCCTCCATGCGCGTCTGAGGCATTATCTGTTCACGACCGTCGTATTCGGGGTCGCCCAGCACAGGGTGCCCGTAGTGACGAAGATGCACTCGTATCTGGTGCGTGCGCCCGGTTACGAGCCAGAGCCTCAACGCGGACACGCAGCCCGCGTAGACCCTTTCGAGCTTGAATCGCGTCGAGGCTTCACGCGACTCTATCGGTGTAACGTTCATTCTGCGCCTGTCGAGCGTCGAACGGCCTATGGGCGCCGTTATTTCCCCCTCCTCGAGTTCGAATTTCCCCCAGGCGAGCGCGAAGTATTCCTTCCTCATGGATCGCTCGGTAGTCTGCCTCGTCATCTCGCGCAGCGACTCGTAGGTTTTGGCGAAAAGGATAAGGCCAGTTGTGTCTTTGTCAAGCCTGTGCACGACGCCCGGACGCACCTCTCCGTTCTCCCCTCTCGGCAGATCGCCGCAATGCGAAAGCAGCGCGTTGACCAGTGTGCCGCCGGTATGCCCGCGCGCAGGATGAACGACCATATTGGGAGGCTTGTTGAGAACGATGATGTAGTCGTCCTCGTAGACGATGTCGAGTTCTATCTTCTCGGGCTGCAGCGCGGCATCGGGTTCAGGAAGCTCCAGTAAAGCGTAGACCTCGTCGTTCTCGGTAAGTTTGGCCGCAGGTTTGGACGGCTTCCCGTTTACGAGAACCTTGCCTTGCTTGATAATCTCGGCGATCATGGAACGAGAGAGGCCCACTCCCGCCGTAACAATGTAGCGGTCCAGACGCTCGCCCATCATTTTTCTCGATACGATTCTTTTAAACTCTCGTTCCACCGAGGCTCAGCTTCATGAGGGTAATTATTTCCTGCACTTTGGACTTTCCCAGGGAGATGAGGACCCCAAACAATTCGTCGGACAGAGGCTCTCTTTCAGCCGTCAACTGCACTTCCACTATTCTTCCGTCCGCGGTCGCGACTATGTTGGCGTCGACTTCGGCCGAAGAATCCTCCTCATAGGAAAGATCCGCACAGACTCCCCCTTTTACCACCCCGACGCTTACGGCTCCTACGAACTGCCGGACCGGCATCTTTGCGAGCTCGCCGATACCGACCAGTTTCTCGCATGCCTGGTAAAGGGCGGCAAACCCGGCGCATATGGAAAGAGTACGCGTTCCGCCGTCGGCCTGCAGAACGTCACAGTCGACGATGAGCGTGCGCTCGCCGAGAAGCGCGAGGTCGAAACCCATACGCAGCGATCGTCCGATGAGGCGCGATATCTCCTGGCTGCGCGCGGAAGGCTTCCCCTTGTTGGATTCACGCTGGTTGCGCTCCGGCGTGGATGCGGGAAGCATGGAGTACTCGGCCGTTATCCATCCCCTCCCCTTGCCCTCGAGCCACGCGGGCGCGGTGGGTTCGAGCGTGGCGGCGGCGAGTACTACCGTCTCGCCGGCACGGGCAAGACATGAACCGGACGCGAATTTGAGGTACCCTGTCTCGAACGAGATCGGACGGAGTTCGTCTTGCTTGCGCTTGTCCGGTCTCATCCCTGGTTACCGACACTGACTCTCGTCACGTCCTCCATGGGTTCGCCCAGAAACCTCTGTCCTACGATGCGGAAGTTAGGTGACAGGTCGGTAAGATAAAACCTGCACGAGCCTTCTTTGTCTTCTCCACGCAAGAGCCCCATTTTCGCAAGGACGTCGGATGCCGCCCGTGCGGTTTCATCACCGGAATCTACCAGCGTTACCTTGTGCTCGAAGAACGTATCGAGCAGTGGTTTAAGGAGAGGGTAATGGGTGCAGCCAAGGAGCAGGGTGTCGATGCTTTCATTCTTGAGCGACGTCAGGTACTCCTTGATTGTATCGAAGGTAACCTGCTTGTCTATCCATCCTTCCTCGACCAGCGGCACGAAGAGCGGAGTGGCCTTGGCAATCAAGCTTATCTCATGATTGATGCCGAGTATGATGCGCTCGTACTCACCTGTTGAGATGGTGGCGTTCGTACCTATCACGCCTATCCGATTGTTGCGTGTCACTTTTATTGCCGCGCGCGCGCCGGGCTCGATGACGCCGAGAACCGGGATGTCGAAATCCTTCTTGAGGAAAGGAAGCGCCACCGACGCGGCGGAGTAGCAGGCGACTATTACCATCTTGACACGCCTTTCAAGGAGAAATTCCGTGTCCTCCCTTGCAAAGCGGCGTATGGTCTCCGCGGACTTGGTCCCGTAAGGGAAGCGCGCCTCGTCGCCGAGGTAGATTATGTCCTCGGACGGCAGAAATTCCTTGAGCGAGCGCACGACCGTGAGCCCCCCGATCCCCGAGTCGAAAACCCCTATCGGCTGTTCTCTACCTGGTTTGTACATCACTTTCCTTTTTGATATCCATGCGCTTGAACTTTTTCGGAATTAGAGTAGACCCCAAAAAACTGCACGACCGACTTCCTAAAGACTGATCGGAGAGGGGTGTTACGGGGGTCATAGGTTCTGGACGTATGTGGCGACGCCTCCGGCTATTCCCTTTGCAATCCTCTGCCTGTAATCGGGCTGCCGTATTTTCGCCTCTTCCGTGGGGTTCGTCAGGAACCCGCACTCGATGAGAACGGAGGGCATAGAGCATCCCTTGAGCACGTAGAAGCCGGCCTGGTTCACACCGCGGTTCGCGAAGCCAGAGGAGGAGGAGGAGGTCTCCTGGACATAACCCGCAAGGGTCTCCGACTGCTTCTGGAAGGAATTGGTAAGAAGGCTGCCGATAATGTCGTTGAGAACGGCATCCGGATTGTAGGCCTTGTGTTCGATGTCGTACTTGAGCGCGGAGTTTTCGGCAAGGGCGACGCTCTTGGCGTACTCGAGGCGGTGCATACCTAGAAAGTAGGATTCGAAGCCGTTTATCGAGGATGAGTTGTTGGCGTTGAAGTGGATGCTTATGAAGAGGTCGGCTTTCTTCTGATTCGCGAACTTCGTGCGGCCATCCAGGGACACGTAGAGGTCCGAGGTGCGGGTCATGACGACGGTGTGGCCCTGCGCTTCGAGCAGGGACTTTAGGCGAGTGGCCACGTCGAGATTCATTGCCGCTTCCTTCGTGCCCCTGGTCCCTATGGCCCCAGGATCCTTCCCGCCGTGTCCGGGGTCTATGACGATGAGGAGCTTTCGCTTGGGCGTTGCGGGGGTTACGAGTGTTACGGGCTGGACGACCGTTTGCGCCTGCGATGCGAAGGTCACTTCTACGCCGTTGGGAATGCCCTTTGACGATACGCTCGAGTTCTTCGAGAGCTTGAGATTGATAGTTGTTTTATTGTTGTTGTTCGAGAGCACGGCCTCGCTCACGAGGCCGAGAGGGGTGATAGTCTTTATCTTCGAACCCATGGGAAACTTGAGAGTCACACTGGTGAGTGAGTTTTCGATGACATCGCAAGAGATGGGGCCGGCGGCGAGTATTCGCAACGTCGTGGGATCTGTACCCGAGAGCTCTATCTTTTCTATCTTGATTTCATTCGACGGAGTCACCTGCGACGGAGATGCATTGAATATGCGTCCGAGCAGCCTGACCGGGATGTAGAGATTAGTGCCGTCCCAACCGATGGGGTCGGGCAGGTGAATCGCGCCCTGGCCGATGACTACCGTTCTGTTCGCAGCGGTAAAGATGTAATTTTTCCCGTTATATGAGAGCCCTGCCTTCTTTTTTTCCGGAATCCAGTTGTATTTTGAACCCGTCTTTGACGCGAACTCAGAAATCGTCACCGACTCTTTTCCGTTGTAGGAAAGGGTGTTCATCTGCACTCCTGCGAACGTAACGGTACCCGCCTTGAGGATAAGGACACCGACGGACACGAGCACGGCGATTCGTTTGAGCATCATGACCTCCTCATCTCGCGCTCGATTGTGCGCTTCTTGAGCGTTTCACGCTTGTCTATTGTTTGCTTGCCGCGGCAGACCCCCAGAAGCATCTTGGCGATGCCGCGGTCGTTGAAGTAGAGTTTTAAAGGGATGAGCGTATAGCCCCGGCGCTGTGTTTTGCCGTAGAGCTTTTTGAGCTCCTGGCGATGCAGCAGCAGCTTGCGCCTGCGCGTGGGATCGGGTATATCAAGTGACGCCTGCTTGTACTGGGCTATCTGCATGCCGACCACATATGCCTGGCCGTTCTGGATCATGCAGTAGGACTCGGCGAGTGACGCCTGGTGATCTCGCAAGGATTTGACCTCTGAACCGACCAGCGCAAGCCCGGCCTCAAGGGTTTCCTCGACGATGTAGTCGTGCCGCGCGCGGCGGTTTTCGGCTATTGTGGACGAATCAGCCATATATAAGTGTAATCAATATCCCCATGGATGTCAACGCGCGAGCACAACAAACTGTGCATAATCATCCGTAACGTCTTTGCATAGGGTGGAAGGTCCTTATTTAACTCCTGCTTCTATAACTATTTTGGAGATTAATAGCTTTCGTCTTAATTTAGGTACCTCAGCACATTAGCCAAGAGAGGTTGACAGCAATTCAAAAGAGGATATTCTATTATGGTATTTTGTCTCTAAAAGGGCGTAGAATTATGGAGAAGAGCTTGAAGCTTTCGACGCTGGGGTTAAAATGAGTATTTTGAGATTCTGCATAATCCTCTTGACCTTTACCGCTGTTGCGTGTGTACCGAATTACCCCCCTCCCCAACTCTACAGGCTTAATGAATCCAGCACATACGAAATAAAGGAACTCGCGATTTACGCAAGAACCCATGCTCCAGAGGATGAAGCTTTTATTGCCGTCCAGCGCATTGCGGAGCCATTCATCAAGGCTAAGGACTGGGATAAGGCGGTAAAAGTGTTTGAAGAATATCGCCCTCTCTTCGGTGTCATGGACGAAAGATTCGGGGAAATCCTGCGGATTCTCGAAGCCCCTCGGGAAAGCCTACTGGTGACAAATCTCGGCCCCGGTATCAACACTAAGGGTGACGAGGGATTTCCAATACCTACGGCGGATAGCCGGACAATCTATTTTACCGCGAGTAAAAGGCCCGACTCCTGGGGTGGAGAGGACATCTTTGTTTCAAGTCTTGAAAACGGGGTGTGGCGTCAGTCTTCCAACCTCGGTCCCGGCATTAACACCGAAAACAACGAATCGGCAACATCTGTTTCGGCCGATGGGACAAGGCTTTTTTTCTTTGGACACTATACGGGAAGTTACGGTCGCGGTGACATTTTTTACTCGCTTGTGACCCCTGAAGGTTGGGGAGCAGTCGAGCATTTCAGGCGGCCTGTCAATACCGTCTATTTCGAATCTGACGGCTTACTTTCGTCCGACGGGAAGGCTCTCTTCTTCACCTCTGACAGGCCAGGAAATGCAGGATGCTTTCACCAAAAGGACGAACCCTTTCACGGCAACACATGGGGTAACACCGACATATACGTTTGCGTCTGGCAGGACACGGGATGGGGGGAGCCTGTAAACCTTGGACCTGTAATCAACACCCCATATGCCGAACGCACACCGTTCCTGCATCCGGACGGCAAAACGCTCTACTTCTCCTCCGACGGTCATACAGGTCTGGGCAGGCTTGACGTTTTCAAATCCACGAGACTCTCCGACACGTCCTGGACTCAGTGGAGCAAGCCCCGGAATCTCGGCAAGGAACTCAACACGGCAGGTGACGATTTCGGGTACAAGATCTCGACTTCGGGCGAAGCGGCTTATTATGCCGCATTCGGCGAGAACGGCGGCTACGGTGGGTACGACGTTTATTCTACCTCCCTTCCGGGTCAGGCAAGACCGAGCGCGGTTGCAACGATCACCGGCATTGTCAAGAACGAGCAAGGTTCGCCCATCCAGGCGGCCATCAAGTGGGAGAATCTTGCATCCGGCGAAAATGCGGGCGAGCTCCAGAGCGATCCGAGGGACGGGAGTTATTTCATCGCTCTCCCTCTCGGAATCAACTACGGCTATTACGCCGAAAAGCAGGGCTACTATCCCATTTCAAAAAACATCGATCTCTCGAACACCGTTCGACCCATCGAGATTACCGAGGACATAATCATGGTCTCGGTAAAGGAAGTTGTCGAACAGGGTACACCTGTGCGGATTAACAACATCTTTTTCGATTTCGACCAGTACACACTGAGACCTGAATCTTATCCAGAGCTAAAAAGACTCGCCGATTTGCTCAAATCAAACCCGGCAACGAAGGTTGTGATCGCCGGACATACCGACGACGTCGGGTCTGACTCATACAATATGAAGCTTTCCCTTAAGCGCGCGAAGGCCGTAGTAGACTACCTCGTAAGCATTGGATGCGAGAAGGAGGGGCTTGTACCAAAGGGCTACGGGAAGTTGAAGCCGGTGACCACGAACCAAACAGACGAAGGAAGGGCACAGAACAGGAGGGTCGAGTTCATGTTCGTAAAATAGGCGATAAAACCGAACTGGAATTTTGAGAATTCCGGTTCGGGAGATAAAGGAGGAGTAATGAGCGTTAGATTAATAAAACCATCCCTTTTAACATCGCTGTTTCTTTACGTAGCCGTCATTTCTGTGACCCGGGGAGAAACCTGGATACGCCAGTACGGGCTCATCGGCAGCGACAGAGTGTATTCGCTCGATTTGACTCCCGACGGAAGCTACATAGCTGCTGGCAGAACCACTTCCTTCAACGATTGGAGCTTTGAAGACGCATATCTTTTGAGGATAGATCTTCACGGCGATACACTCTGGACAAAATATTACGGTGGAATCTACGATGAACGCTTCTACTCGGTTAAAACCACTTCCGACTCCGGATACGTCATGGCCGGATACACTGAGGGAACGGATACGCTTGACCTGGACTACTACATTGTAAAAGCGGATCGTGACGGCGAAATTATCTGGGAGAAAACGTACGGAGGAGCAAGCGTCGACACGGCCTACGGCATTTGCGAGCTCTCCGGAGGCGGATACATCGTGGTCGGCAATACTGCGTCTTACGGGGGAGGGGGGACAGACATCCGGCTTCTTCGCCTTAATTCCTCAGGCGACACGCTTTGGTCCAAAACATATGGGGGTCCGAAGGATGACTACGGTTACTCGATCCTCGAGACCGGGGATGGGGGTTTCCTTATTTCCGGGGCCGCTGTTCCTGAAGACAGCACCGAAACCGATCTCTATCTCCTCGAAGTGGATAAAGACGGAACGCCTCAGTGGGATAAACATTACGGCGGCCAGTGGGACGAACTCGGATACTTCCTTTGTCACACATCCGACGGCGGATACGCGGTGGCGGGATTCACATTCTCGGAAAGCATGGGTTGGAGTGACGTCTGGCTCCTCAGGCTCGACTCTTCCGGCGACACGCTGTGGACCAGGAAGTACGGCGGCGCAGGCAAGGATGAGGGCTACTCGGTCTGGCAGTGTTCGGACTCCGGTTTCATCGTGGCCGGCTACACCATGTCTTTCGGTGCAGGCCAGGAGGATTTCTTTGTAATAAGAACCGACTCCTTCGGTGACACCATTTGGACCCGTACCTTCGGAGGTGACGGCGCCGACCTTGCATACGGGGCACGTCAGGTCGAAGACGGAGGGTTCATGATCGCCGGAAGAATGCGCTCGTTCGGACTCGCGCGCTGCGACGTTTATCTCGTAAAAACAGATGCTGATGGCAACGTGAGCGGCGTTGCAGAACCCTTAACACACTCCTTCCCCCCTCTTTTACTCGACGCCACGGCACTTTCCTCAATTTGCTACTCATTGCCTCAAGGAGAGCAGGGAACGATCGGCCTCTATGATCCGGCGGGCCGCCGTATCGAGAGTCTCCCGGTCCACGGTACGGGCAGCCTAAATTTGAAGGCAGGCCTGGCCTCCGGCGTGTATTTCGTCAGGTTGGAGGCAGGGCGTTCCACTTTGATAAGGAAGGCTCTGGTTTTGAAGTAAAATCGGCATAATTTTCAACGGGAGATGAGGCGAAACTCCGTTTTTTATAGTAAACATAAGAGAATTACCTGTATTGACAAAAAAAGTCTTTATATTATACTCTAATTGAGGCGGCATCCTGAGATAAGGAAGATGCAGTTGATGGATTTGCCAGCAAAATCTAGAACGGTAAAAGTGACTCGTAAAGGATTATAGTTTTACGAGTCCTGGGTCCGTTGATTGGAAAAATCCAAACCTGGAGGTACAGAAGCAGGTAAATAAGGCCTTTGAGGGGAAGGCTCCAAGCGGGTCCTTCTCAATCAGCAATCAATAGATCGTTACGAGATGACATACCGTGAGAGGTATGGAAACAGGTTTAAGGAGGTTTTTTGATGAAGCGATGCTTTTCGCTTTTAGTAACAACAATCCTTGCGGTTCCTCTGTTCGCCTCGGTTGAAGGCGATTGGCAAGGAGAGGTTAGGATATCAGGCACTTCAGGTCATTCTTACTTGCAGATTGACAACGCACGAGCGATTGCAGTTGACTCTAACAACGTCCACATTGTCTGGCGAGCTCCGGCTCATACTAAAACTCTTCGATATGCCCACTTCCCCATTTCTTCCCCACCAGCGGCACCGGATACCGGTTTGATCATTGCGGATAACTATGATGGGACTGATGCTCAAGCGCCGATGGTTGCCTGCGCTGGTGGTAAAGTTCACGTTGATTGGTTTTATTCTCAAGCTGTTCCCTATATTCATTTTAGGGAATACAACGGTTCTTCATGGGGCTCTATAATAAATCACGGCAGGTACAATATATTAGACGGCAAAGATCCCTCGATAGCCGACGATAAGCAAGGGAATACTCATTGCGTTTTTTGCCTTCGTGGGAGCGTACTAACACCTAAAAGCTACTACATGTTTTACCAGCGCAGAGATGCAGGTGCTAGCGGTTTTACTTCTGCTGTTAGTATTTACAACACAGGCGATCCTGACAGATACATACAATATCCTTCAATCTGCGTCGGCGATAACGGCACCATCCATGTGGCCGCGTTGTACGATTACTCCTCAAACAATTACAACTTGCTTTACTCTTACAGTACGAATAACGGGGCAAGCTGGAACAATTACGGACTGAGTAATGTTCTTCTCCCTCTTGGAGCCTATACTTCTATCTGCTGCGGCAAAAACAACATTCCATATATAGCCTTTGTGAGCAAAGATTCGCCTAACCAGATCTTTGTGACCACTTTCCAAGGTGGGGCTCTTACAACACCGGTAAATATAAGCCAGTCTACCGGAATCTGTTACAACCCTTCGATTTGCTGCGACACCTTTGGAAATATCTGGGTTGCCTATCAAAGTTACGCCACGGGCACTAGTGAGGTTTATTACAACGTTCTGGATGCGGAGACGATGACCTGGAGTGGTTCCCAGATACGAACCAGCCCAGATGCAATCCATTCTTTCTCGCCGCATATCGCTTCTGACCCTTATGGCAATGTACATTTGTGTTGGCTGGACAGACGCGACAAGGATACATCTGAGGTCTACTATAGCTGGTTCCGGGCTACACCGCCGCTTGACGCCGGTGTCGTATCCATTGACACCCCTGCGGACACGGTGTGGTCTGCACGCAGCTATACGCCACAGGCTACGATCAAAAATTTTCGTGATGAACCGCTTACCTTCCATGTTGTGTGCGATTTCGATTCTTCGGGTGTCTCAATCTACAGCGATACGGTGACCGTGACTGATTTGCAATATGAGGAGACGAGACAGGTGACTTTTTCCGAATGGATTACAGGTGGAGCCGACGGCATTGATTATCTCATGAAGGTAAAAACCCTTGTACCTAATGATGTGGACACCACCAATGATGTAAAGTCCAAAAATGTCCGTGCGATGTGGATACCGCCCGATGTCGGCTCCATATCACTCGACGTGCCCGGCGACACCGCCTATCTCGGCGTAACCTATGCACCAAAAGCTACGGTAAAAAACTTCAACGAGTACCCTGCATTGAGCTTCGACGTGGTGTGCGAGTTCTCCTCTGTAGAGGTAACCATGTACTCGGATACCGTGCACGTCACAAATCTCGATTCGATGGGCACAGTCCAGGTTACTTTCGAGAACTGGACGCCTACCGCGGATCTTCCTTATCGGATGACGGTCTTCACCTTGTGTGAGGGCGACAGGGTTTCCTCGAACGATTCGAAATCTAAAGTGGTCCTGGTTGTGCAACCGGTTCGCGACGTAGCTGTCAAGAACGTTATCTCCCCGCCTTCACAGGTTACACCCGGCGGCACTTACGTACCGGGGGCGACCGTCGCCAACTTCTGGAGCGCACCCTTGAGCTTCGACGTAGTCTGCGACGTCTACACGTCGATGGACCACGTATATTCGGATACAGTGGCGATGACCAGCCTTGCCGGTGGTTCGAGCGAGCAGGTCGCATTTGCTCCATGGACCGCGGGTCCGACCGAGGGTCTTGAGTATACGGTAACCGTAAGCTCTCTCCTCGATGATGACGTTGACCATTCAAACGACTTCTTCTCAAAAACGGTGACGACTAAAGAGGGAGCCGGTGGTTTCGATATCGCTATCCAAAAGATCCTTTCACCGCCCGACCTCGTATTCGCAGGTTCGACTCACGCGCCGAGGGCGCAGGTTGCGAACCTTTCCGATGACCCAGTGAGCGTTGACGTTATCTGCAAATTCGGGCTTTCTTCGCTTACTGTCTATGAGGATACCGTCCAGGTCCCGGCACTTGCTCCGGGCGAAGATCGCGAGATAAGTTTCAACAACTGGACTGCAGGTACAACCGAAGGGCTTGAGTATGACATGACCGTTTCCTGTTTCCTCGAAGGCGACTTGAATCACGCCAACGACATCTGTTCGAAAGAGATAACGACTATTGCCTCGCTTGCCGATCTCGACATTCAGGACTACGCCGGAAACATTTCGGCCAACACCATGGAACTGACGGGTTTCGAAAACTCCATAGTCGTCGGCTCCTACGTGATCGTAAATCCTGACAACGAAGAGAAGAATGTTGACCTCTTCGATGGTCCTGCAAACGTCAGTCTTGAATCTCTTACGTTCGCGTCGACCGATCTAACGACGTATGACGGCAGATACTCCATCAGCGCGTCAAGGATCGATCCAAATCTCGAAGGTTTCTCGTCCTTAGCTCTCGGCAAGGCCGTTAAGGACATCGTACAGGTCTACATTCCTCGTAAAACAAAGGAAGAGACCTTTACGGGTACCGTGAGCGTCACCGGTTCAGGCCAGGGTTCAGAAACCGCCGATGAGTTTACGCTCAAACTTACGATAGTCCACGGAAAGAACTCCGGGCCATGCGCCCAGGGATTTTTTGGTGAGTCCCTGGTAGAGGGCAATCAGCTCTGCTGGTCTAACTTCGGGTTCGGCGAACAGGGCTTCAATCTCTACCGGGCCGAGCCGGGTTCTGAATCGTTCACGAAATTGAATGAAGGAGCCCTGAATCTCAACGAGTACACCGATATCGATGTCGAGGCCTCCAAAGACTACTCGTACAAGCTCGGGTTAAAAATGCCCGACGGAAAAGAACTTACACTCGGTCCCCTCTCTATCACCTCGTCGGAAGAGATAGGGGAACCGGTTCTCGGCGTTAACAGCCTGAGTTCCCGGACCGAAGAAACCGAAATAAGCTATTTTCTACCCAAAGGAACAAGTTCAGCAACTCTGAAAGTATACGACATATCAGGCAAGCTCGTAAAAATCCTCGCCAGCGGTTCAACAACGCCCGGATTCCATACGGCCCCATGGAACCGTTTGGACCAGAGCGGACGTAAGATTACTCCCGGTATCTACTTCTGCATACTTTCGGCAGGAAACAAGACGAAGACCCAAAAGATGGTTATCGTCAACTAAGTTGCTTTAATACGTAAGAAGGGCGGCCTCGCCGCCCTTCTTTTTTTGGATAATGGAAATTTCTTTCTGTTAAAAACTCCATATATCGTGCAAGATAATGCTAGTGCATCTCATCTTCGCGTCGGCGAAAATCGGGCTGGTGCTTGAATTCCACGCCCAGGCCTTCTTGCAACCAACCGTTTGAAAAACCTAGGCTTAGCATGTAATCCGCGGCCTCCTGGTACTCGGTGTGATTCAAGGTTCGGTCATAAGGTGTGTTACGGGTTCTTTGCGTCGGGAAGTACTGGCCCATAAGTGATATAGCTACGCCGTCACCCAGGGTATCTCTGATCGTATCCAGCACGTTATGTGTGTTTTGGGATTCGCCCGGAATAATCAAGTGACGTATTATCAATACTTTACATGCAACATTCTCTGAATCGACCACAAGATCGCCTGCTTGGCGGTACATCTCAGCTAACGCCGCGCGATTAACCCTGGGGTAATCGGGTGCCCCTGAGAGCGTCTTTGCAAGTTCAGCGTCCGCGTATTTTGCGTCCGGAAGATAAATGTCGACCACACCATCCAGAAGTTCGAGCGCATCCAAGTTCTCGTAGCCTGAGCAGTTGTAGACTAGAGGAATCGTAAGTCCATCATTAATAGCAATTTTCAACCCTTCGAGCAGCCACGGAAGGTAGTGGGAGGGGGTCACCCAGTTTATGTTATGCACTCCCGCAGCTTGCAACTCCAGCATGCCTTGGGCAAACTCCTCGATCTTGTAATCCCGACCCTCGCCCTCAAAGCTTAACTGCCAGTTTTGACAATACTTACACCGCAAGGCGCAGTACGAAAAGAACACCGTTCCCGAGCCGCGCGAACCGGACAGTACGGGCTCTTCTCCCAAGTGCTTTATAAATCGCGATATACGCAAAGTGTTTCCAGCCCGGCAAAGCCCTGGTTCACCTTCAAGCCTTTTTACGCCGCACATGCGTGGGCATAAGTGACACTCCTTTGCAAGGTTATAGGCTTGCTCGATTCTTCGGTCTAACTCGCCTGAACGGAGCAGTGCAAGATACTTCGGTTGCATGTGTGCATTGTAGTCAAAACTCATAAGGTGTCAATAGGTATGAACTTGTATGGCAACAATGACCTCCGAAACCAGGAGATGTTTCGCGATTGTGAATTTCTTTGGGTGAAAAATCGGGGTAAAAAAAAGTGGGACAAAAGATGGACAAAAAAATGGCCAAAAAGAGGGGTAAATTTTAGAGAAATTGCGCATCTTCGTGATTTAGAAGTCAAAAACCATAGCGGAAGTTTTTTGGCTTTTTCGGGCGATTTTGGGCCGTTTTCGAGCAAAAAATGAGAAATTCAGAGGAAGTTTGCCGACTGGAAATTGAAGTCGAGATAAGCTTGAAACTGTCCTCTAGACGGCAAATTGGTTTCACCCTCACCCGGCTTCGCCCCCCTCTTCCGGAGGGCGGCGAGGGGTGTTACGGGTCCCCCTCCTTGGTGGAGGGGGTGAAGCCTACCTTGCAATTACGACTTTAGATGCTCCGCTATTTGAATCCTGCGACACGATGAAATAGACGCCAGACCTCTCCCTGCGCCCCATATGATACTGCCCTGGGTTTGGAGCGAGTGCAGCTCCTCGACTTTGCGGCCCGATGCGTTGAAGACCCGCGCTCTGAAACCATTGGCACAGTTGGAGTAGCGAAGGGTGATCGTGCTAGCTAGATGGGTAAAGTAGGTACTACAAACTACTCTCTAAGAAATTTTAAGGCCGGGCTCAGGCACAGCATTCTATTTCAAACTAAGTAATCCGTCTCTAAAAACCTGGAAACTTCTTGAACGATTACTGTGCGGATTCATATAACTTGATATATTGCGTGCGGTTTCTACTTTCGGTAAACCGCCTTTGTAGTAGCCAGACTTCTGAAGCACTTTTTCTAGAGCTTCCCATGTGCCACCAGTAATTGCATCCGGGATTCGAAACTTTGCTTTTAGATCAAGATTAGATGGGATTCTTGGATAAGCTTTTTGTATAGCTTCAACATCTCCAAAGAACCAGGCTTCAAGTTCTTCTATGGCTATTCGATTCAGAACTAGAAAAGTGCAATTAGATTTTACTGAAGTCTTAGTAATCAAACCAGCATCCTGTGCTGCTTGCTCCAAAGTTTGTTTCAACATTAGACAATCTTGCTGGTCTTGATCTATCAAAACAACTATTCTCCAATCAATCGGTATCCAGTGTGTATAACCTTTTAGTCGCTTCGGTATTTTTTTGATCAAATCGGTTTTGCCTTCGTATGGGTGAATATCGAAAGTAACATCTGGAGAGATTATCTTAGGGATAAGATTCTTAAGTGCTGCTTCAGCTGAGGCTTCTTCAACAAGGAATTCTAGATGCATAAGAAAATATTATTTTTCAGGGAATAGCTTAGCTTGCTTTGGTCCACCTGAGTTTGTTAATGGATCACCAAACTCAAAATGTCCTTCAACCCAGAGATGACCCAGTAGAGCTCCTTCTTTCATAAATCCCTCAATCCCTTTCATATCAAGAGCTCGTTTGGCATTGGTATACCCTTTATCGTCTCTATAAAGGACCCAGAGTTCTTCCGGTTTCAGTCCATTTACAAAAAAAGGTGAATGGGTAGTTACCATAAGTTGCGTGCGAGCAGAGGCATTGCGGCATTCTTCTGCTAATTCCGGTAGCAGTCTTGGGTGAAGATGATTCTCAGGTTCTTCAATTCCGATTAATTGAGGAGGGTCTGGATCATAAAGGAGTGTAAGATAGGCGAGCATCTTTAATGTTCCATCGGATGTAAACTTCGCCAAAATTGGTTTATCAAAAGGCGCATCTTTTATTTTCAAAAGGAGTCTGCCGTCTGTCATGATTTCGGCATCCACTTTTTGTAACTTCGGAACCCTATTAGAAAGTACATCTAGTATTCTATTTAATCTGTCCTCATGTTGCTCTTTTAGGTATTGAATAACATTAGGTAGATTATTCCCAGTTTCGGATAAACGTTCTTGTGCGCTAGCTGGGGGGGTCTCTCTAGTGTTGTCAGCAGTGATGTAGGAAAGGTACCAACCTGTGATGAAACGACGGAGAGCACTTACGCGAGGGTGTTTTGCAAATTGACCAAGGGTATTTACGGCGATCATATCTGGTGAATCTAGTTTCTCTGGATTTCGTTCATCCTCTTCATCAGGGACTTCTCCAGTTACAACATCACCTTCGCCATTTCTGAAATCCAAGAACTTGAAAGGTTGGCCTCTTTGACCGCGTCGCCATTTTAACCACTCTTCTGCTACGAAAGGTCCTTTTGCCCCTTCATTAATACCGAGATGATAAGTTATAATAGGTAATTGTGGGTTCTCTTTATATTTCAATTCAATAACTATAGGCCCATCTGATTCACGACTACGTAATTCCTTAAATCTACCTCGCTTATCCCATGCTTTTCTCAAACCAATCGAAAAACATTCAGACAAAAACGCAAAAACATCGAATATTGTAGATTTACCACTGCCGTTGGGGCCCAAAAAAACAGTCAATGGGGTAATATTCTTAAATTCTAGGTTTCGAAGAGCGCGATAATTTTCAACACGTAGATATTCAATACGTGGTACAGTTCGTTCTTCTTGTAGTGTGTTTGCCATAAGTTCCTTCTTCGAAGTACAGTATATAAGAGGGTTTCCTAATGTCAAGTTTCTTGACTTCCCCTCCCCCCTCAGTAAAATCGATATTGAAAATCCCCAAGGAGGCCATTTCAATGAAGATAGTCGAGTGCGTACCCAACATATCGGAGGGCAGGGACAAGGCGAAGATTGACGCGGTAACTTCCGTAATAGAGAAGGTTAAGGGCGTCAAGCTCCTGGACGTTGACCCGGGCGAGGCCACCAACCGTACGGTCATTACCTTCATAGGTGATCCTGATGCGGTGGCAGAGGCGGCGTTCCGTGTGGTCGAGAAAGCGGCTGAGGTCATTGACATGCGCACGCACAAGGGTGCGCACCCGCGAATGGGCGCGACAGACGTGTGCCCGTTCGTTCCGGTCTCTGGTGTTACTATGGAGGAGTGCGCGGAGATCGCGCGCAGGGTGGGTAAACGCATCGGCGACGAGCTGGGAATTCCGGTCTATCTCTATGAAGAGGCGGCCTCCAGGTCGGAGTTTAAGAATCTCGCCAACGCGCGGCAGGGCGAGTACGAGGGGCTTGCGGCCCGAGCAGGCAACGATTACTGGACGCCCGACTATGGTCCGGCGGAGTTCAACGCCAAGGCGGGCGCGACAGCGGTGGGCGCACGGGAGTTCCTGATAGCCTACAACATCAACCTGAACACGAGGGACAAGAAGATTGCAAGCGACATCGCGCTCGACATCCGCGACTCGGGCAGGGCGAAGAGGGACGAGGCCGGCAACATCGTGAAGGACAAGGACGGCAAGACCGTGAATGTGCCAGGGCTGTTCCAGCACGTCAAGGCGGTGGGCTGGACCATCGAGGAGTACGGCCGCGCGCAGATATCGATAAACTTCACGAACTACAAGATTACGCCCATACATGTCGTGTTCGACGAATGCACCAGGCAGGCGCAGATGCGCGGCGCTCGCGTGACGGGTTCAGAGTTAGTGGGACTTATTCCGAAACAAGCCCTGATCGATGCGGGCAAATACTATCTAGCCAAGATGGGCAAATCCGCCGGCATTCCCGAATCGGAGCTTATACATATCGCCGTACTCACCCTGGGGCTCTCGGATCTTTACCCTTTCAAGTCCGGTGAAAAGATAGTCGAGAGCTTCGTCACCAGGGAGGGTAAGCTCGAAGGCATGAAGCTTGCCGACTATTTCGACGAGCTGTCATCGGATTCGCCTGCTCCCGGCGGAGGCTCGGCCGCGGCGGTTTCGGGCGCGCAGGCGGCCGCGCTCGTGTCCATGGTCGCCAATCTCACCCACGGCAAGAAGGGCTACGAGGATGCATGGGATGAGATGGAGCGTGTTGCAATCGGGGCTCAAGCGCTCAAGGACGAGCTAAGGAGAACGATAGACCGCGACACCGACGCATTCAACGGTTTAATGGACGCGTCCAGACTTCCGAAGAAGACGCCTGAGGAGCAGGCCGCACGCAGCCTGGCGCTCGAGAAGGCAACGCTCGCCGCGATTGAGGTCCCCCTCTCCGTCGTTCGCAACATGGTCAAGGTCCTCGATCTCGCGCGAGTCACCGCGAAGAAAGGCAATAAGAACTCGATCTCCGACGTTTCGACCGCGGCCGCCCAGGCGAGAGCGGCGGCAGAAGGAGCGCACGACAACGTAATGATAAACGTGCCCGGACTTGCGGATAAAGAAAGAGGCAAGGCTCTGCTCGAAGAGTCAAAGACGCTCCTTGAGAAAGTCCGGAAAATGACGGACGAGGTGACGAAAACGGTCCACAAGGTACTCGAGTCGTCGCTGGGCTGAGCGGGTACTGGTCCGGGAGCAGCCAGTCCGGGGACTCCTCGATCGTTACTACGGAGCGCGGCAAGAGAGGTTTCAAACTCGAGATGGCGGACGGTTAGTTGTGCGGAAATAACCATTTTGGAGAGGGATCCGCGGAATGTTCGCCGGCTTGACTTTTAACTTGTCGAATTCTATAATACCGGATGCTGGACGAATTTCCCAAAACATACGATCCCAAGGGGATCGAGGAAAGGCTGGTCAAGGCCTGGAAAGACGAGAAACTTTTCACGCCGTCGGGCGACGGCACAAGGGAGAAGTTCGTTCTCGTCATCCCTCCGCCAAACGTAACGGGCAAGCTCACGCTCGGCCACGTTCTCGATAACGAGTTGCAGGACATCCTCGTGCGCTTCCACTCGCTTTCAGGAAAGGAAGCGCTCTGGGTTCCGGGCATGGATCATGCCGGTATAGCGACCCAGGTGGTCGTGGAAAAGAATCTTGCGAAGGAGGGAAAGAAGAAGGAGGATCTTGGCCGCGAGGGATTCGTCGCCGAGGTCTGGAAGTGGGCGGATAAGCACAAGGGGATAATAAGAACCCAGCACGAACGGCTGGGGTTCGCCGCCGACTGGTCACGCGAGCGCTTCACGCTAGATGAGGGGCTTGTCCGGGCAGTGAGGACGGTGTTCAAGCATCTTTTCGACAAGGGGTTGATTTACAGAGGACTGCGGGTCGTGAACTGGTGCCCGCGCTGCCACACGGCAATCTCCAACGAGGAGACCGAGTACGAGGCTGCGCAGGGCTCACTCTGGTACATACGATATCCACTGGAGGACGGCTCGGGTTCGATAACGGTCGCGACCACGAGGCCGGAGACCATGCTGGGCGACACCGCGGTGGCCGTGCATCCGGAGGACCCGAGATACGAAAATTTCATTGGCAAGTTCGTGATACTACCTCTCATGGACCGCAAGATTCCGGTGATAGCCGACGAGGCGGTCGAGCGCGAGTTCGGGACGGGCGCCGTCAAGGTCACGCCATACCACGACGCATCCGACTTCGCCATGGGCGAACGCCACAAGCTTGAAAAGATAAGGGTGATAGACGAGAAGGGCACGATAACGAAGGAGGGGGGAGCCTACGCAGGAAAGGACCGCTACGCCGCGCGCAAGGAGATTGTGGCCGATCTGGAGGCGAAGGGTCTGCTCGAAAAGATTGAACCTTACAACCTCTCCGCAGCCACTTGCTCGCGCTGCCACACGGTCATCGAGCCGCTCTTGTCCGAGCAGTGGTTCTGCACGATGAAGCCTTTAGCCGAGCCCGCCATCAGGGCGGTGGAGAACGAGGTAATTCGTTTCTATCCCGAGCGCTGGCGCAACCTTTACTTCCACTGGATGCGCAACATCCAGGACTGGTGCATCTCGCGGCAGCTGTGGTGGGGGCACCGCATCCCCGTTTATACATGCAAGGACTGCGGGCACGCCTTCGCGTCCGTGGATGAGCCGGCGAAATGCGAGAAATGCTCTGGAACCTCGCTCGCGCAGGATCCCGACGTCCTCGACACGTGGTTCTCCTCCTGGCTGTGGCCGTTCTCCGTGATGGGCTGGCCGGAGAAGACCCCCGATCTCGAGCGCTACTACCCGACGACCACGCTCGTTTCGGGCTGGGACATCATCTACCTCTGGGTAGCGCGCATGATAATGGCCGGCCTCGAGTTCACGGGAAAACCCCCGTTCTCGAACGTCTTCTTCCACGTCATGATCCGCGACGAACGGGGTCGCAAGATGTCGAAGAGCCTGGGGAACTCGCCCGATCCACTGGAGCTTATCGAACGCCACGGCGCAGATGCCGTCCGCTTCGGGCTCCTTCTCATCACGCCCAAGGAGCAGGACGTTCTCTATTCCGAGGAGCGCATCAAGGTCGGGCGCAACTTCGCCAACAAGCTCTGGAACTCGGCACGATTGCTCGACTCATTAAGGGACGGCGCAGAGGCTGAGATTCCAGACGATCCCACACCGGCGGAGCGCTGGATGCTTGCAAGGCTCGGGAGAACCGCTCGCGACGCAAAGCAAATGATAGAATCACACGAACTCTACAACGCGGCCAAGCTGATCTACACGTTCTTCTGGCACGAATTCTGCGACTGGGGGCTCGAGTTCACGAAGATCGCGAAGAGGGAGGGACGACCCATATCGGCAGCGCTTTACGCGTTCAAAGCGTCCCTGGCGATGATTCACCCCTACATGCCGTTCATAACCGAGGAGTTGTGGGAGCGGTTCGGTTTCTCGGAAACAAGGCTCTTTCACGGCCGCTGGCCGGAGTTGCCGGCGGAATTCGAGGACGCAAGCAAGGAGGTGGACGCACTCGTGGACATGGTCACTGCCGTTCGTACGGCGCGTTCCGAGCTCGGGATTGCGCCCGACGTTACTGCGCCGCTCGCCTTGCTAACGGCTGACGACGGGCTCTTCGAATTCTTCGAGAAGAACATGAGTTACCTGGCCCTTGCCAAAGTTGACGCGCTCGAGCGCGTCAAGACCAAGCCGCACCCATCTTCGGGCGCCGTGCTTCCATGGGGTGAGGTTTACCTTCCTCTCGCGGCCCTCATCGAGAAGGGAAAGCTGAACCTCGAGGCTGAACGTGCAAGGCTTGCCAAGGAATCGTCCAAGCTCGCGAGCCAGATTTCCGGCATCAGGGCCAGACTGGCAAACGAGGAGTTCGTCTCCAATGCGCCCGACGAGATAGTTTCAAAGGAGCGTGAAAAACTCGACACCTTCACACGAAAAGTTTCGAGGCTCGCAGAACTTCTGGAGGGTTTGAAATGAGATATCTGGGCTGGATTATTGCGCTTTTAATCGCGGTGGCCGGCGTTGCCGGCTACTTTATCCTTTACGCGCCGCTCGAGCGCGGCTATAAGGAACAAGAGGCCGAAATAAAGATGTGGACGACCAAGGTGGCCGCACTCGAGGGAAATCCCATAGACACGAGCGTTCGTCCCGATACCACGCTCTCGAATCCCGATACGACCCCGGTGAAGGTCGACGGGGGTCTCGTCGGCTCAATATCCGGCGACCTCCTGTTCATTCAATCCGGAGCAGAGCTCACCGCATCTGGTAAGGCCGAGCTTGACAAGCTTCTCCCCGCGCTCAGGGCGTCTGCGGGCGAAGTGCTTATCATGGCGCACTGGGACAACGTACGCATGTCATCGGACCGCTATCCGACCAACTGGGAACTCACCTCCGCGCAGGCCGCGTCGGTGGCCCGCTACCTTCTCGCGCAGGGTGTCGATTCAAAGCGGCTCGTTCCATGCGGGCTTTCGGCGGCAAGACCCCTTGCCTCCAACTCCACCCCGGAAGGCAGGACTAAAAACCGCAGGGTGGAGATATACCTGAGGTAAAACTCGAGAAATGAACGAAAAGCCTCCAGACTTGCCGCGGTTGTCGCATTGCCGCATTCAACCCGCGTCGGCCGGGAGATAAACAGGAGAACCTAGTGAAGGTCAGATACCTCGTCAATCCGTCTGCCGGGAAAGGCAAGACAGGCAAGCACTGGAGACAGATGTTCGCGGGGAAGGGCCTGGACGTCCGGCTCTGCGACGAAGTGGGCATGATAGAGCATTACACCGAAGAGGCCGTAAGCCAGGGTATCACGAGGATCGTCATAGTGGGCGGCGACGGCTCACTCAACACCGCAGTAAACGCCCTTCACGGCGCAGGGGTTGAACTGGCCATCGTCCCTACCGGTTCCGGGAACGATTTCATCCGCACCGCGGGCATCAGCTACGTCGAACCCGAACACTATCTCGAGCCCTTGAGCACGCGCAGGATAGACCTCGGCAAGGCGGGCGACCGCCTGTTCGTGAACATATTCGGCTCAGGCTTCGATGCAGACGTGGCGCGCGGAATGCAGCAGAACCGCTGGAAGGGTGATTTCGGTTATTTCATAGAAGTGATGAAAACGCTTTCCCGCTTCAAATCGCCGACGGTCACGATGGAAACCGAGAGCGAGAAGCTCGAGATCGAGGCGATGACGGTATCCGTCGGCAACGGCCGCTGGCACGGCGGCATGTTCATGCTTACGCCGGACGCCGATCTCGAAGACGGTCAGCTTGACCTCTGCCTCGTGAGAAAGATCCCCAAGCTCAGATTCCTCACACTCGTGCCTACATCCGTTAAAGGGAAGCACGTCGAGATTACCGACGTTGTTTCGATGCACCGATTCAAACACTTGAAGCTTTCCTTCTCCTGTGAGGTCAACTATCACGTTGACGGTGAAGTCCTGCCTGCGACCGCGGACCGGATAGAAATAACCGTCATCCCGAAAGCGCAAGCGATAGTGATCCCATGAAACCGCCGCGACAAATGATGACTGTTTTCGTTATTTCTTCAGTCTTTCTTCTCTTTAGCCTGCCCTTTCATGCAAACGGTCAAGCGGTTACACCGGATTCGCTCGGCAACCCAGTCGATTCGCTTGCCCGGGAGGGGAAAAAACCGATCGCTGATACCGCACAAGCCGCAGACCTGAGGTCTTCGCGCACCGCAATGCTTCTTTCACTCTTCATTCCAGGTGCCGGGCAGGTCTACAATGAAAGCTACTGGAAAGCAGGCATAATCACTGCCGCCGAAGTGACCCTTGCTTCGCTCGCGGTAAGAGAACATCTTTTACTGACGAATATCTCTACACAGTTGCCCTCAAGCGTTCCGGATTCAATAAGGGAAGACTTGATAACGGGCTACAGGGATCGCCGCAACGCCTTCGCCTTTCTTGCCGGAGTCGCCATCATCTATTCGATATCCGATGCATACGTGGACGCTCACATGTTTCATTTTCGCGAACAGCAAACACTCTCCGTTGTCCCGTCCGATCGCGGTCTTGGATTCTCGGCTAAATTGAACTTCTGAGACCCTCCTTGATCCCCAAATACTCGTTGATCGTTCTCTCTTAGAAGATCCTCTACTTAATTCCGGAAATCCTGGATCGGCAGCGGCGCAGGTTTGTTCGAATGAATGCAAAAAAGAGTATCTTTAGAGAGGAGGAGTGTTACGGGTGTTACGGGTGTTACTTCCTTTGATTCTCCGTTGTTGATGGAAGTGCCCCGCAGGGGTACGGGTGTTATTTCCTTTGATAAAGCTGCATATGGAAACGCCCTATGAGATATAGCCATATCTCAAGGGGCGGACCCTGACCTATGGAATACAGATTCATTCCAAGGGTCAGACTCTCTCCTATGGGGACGGGTTACGGGTGTTACGGGTGTTACAGATGTTATGGGGGGACGGGGTTACCTGGTCGCGGTCTCCAGACCCGTGCGGATGTCTGCGATGCCTGCGAGGCGGGAGAAATCCGAGTAGTGCCAGATTCCTGAAAGCTCCTTGTCCTTGATTCTATAAATAACGACACCGAGACCCAGGGATGTCCCGTAGGCCGTAACGAAAAGGTTGTTAATCGTGAAACCGGTGCCGAAGAGAGGAGGATCCTCTATTTGCCATTCGACGGCGTATGTGGGACCGGTCTGGTCAATCTTGAGAACGCCCTTGTAGCTGCTGCCGTTGGGATTTGTGCCCGTAAGCGTCCATGTGCCGGAGAGCTTGAGCGTAGAGTATTTGAGATCGGGTGCGCCCTCCGATTTCTCCCAGACGTACTTGTCGTCGCCTGCTCCGACCTTGAGTCCCGATATGCCGCTGCCGGACTTCTGGTATACGGCCACGCCGACGCGCTTACCCCTGGGAAGATTTATTTCGTATGCCGCACCAAGATACCCGTCAACCTCGAGACCGTTGCCGTAGTAGGTCTCACCCGAGGACGTCTTCCAGCAAAGATTATACCCTTTCTCCACCCGTCTTATCAAGAGCGTATCGGCGGAGCCGTTCCATTGATTAACGAGGTAAGTCCCCGAAAAATCGACAGGCTCGACCTTGGTGACCGCGTCCTTGTTCTGTTTCTTTCCGGCGACCTCAAGAAGGCTTTCGATTCTCCAGCCGTTGAGCGAGATTAGCCACACGAGACCTATGGCAATAACGAGAAGGAAAAAGATCAAGACACCCCAGGGCTTGCGCATCAATATACTCCTTGGTTCATTTGAAGGAAAGGATACGCCCGGTATTGTGCATGTCAACAAGGGGATGCCGCGAGCGGCGCGCAGCCGCTCGCGGCAAAGGTACATACTATTGCTTGACCGCTTTCTCAGGACTCAAGTTGATTTTGTCTACGTCCTCAAAATCTTCGTACGCCGTAAAAACCCATTTCCCGTCGAGGGTGGAACCCTTGATTTTGTAAACGGTTATTCCTGCTCCGTCTTCGTCACCGAAGCCCACAATCGCAATGTTGTCTACTACGAAACCGGTTCCGGGAAAACTCGAGCCGTCGTCCCACTCCCAGTAGGCCTGGAAGGTTTCGCCCGAGCGCTCCAGGGTGAGGGTGTTCTCGTATTCCTCGCCGTCAATGTATTCCCCCTTCGCGTCGTAGACGCCTGCAATGCTGCGCGTGGAAGCCTTGAGTTCATCGACCCCGCGGCTTTTTTCGTAGGAGACCTCTTCGCCTCCGGCAGGTGTCCATATTCCCGTTATCTTCGAACCTTTCATCTTATAAGCTGCGATGCCCGCGCCGTCTTCAGCGGCGTAGACTACTCCCAGAACTCCTTCCATTTCTATACCTGTGCCGTAATGGGTCTGGCCGTTGGGGAAGTTCCATTCGAGCACGTATCCTTCGCCGGCTTTCTTGATGGTCAGGGTTCCCTGGTAATCAGGACCCTCAATGTTGTATGTGCCCGCGAAATTGCGTGAACTTGTGGTGGGAAGCACGGGTTCCTTTCCTCCTCCTTTGCCCAGGCCGCAGCCGGTTACGACGAATGCCGCAATAAGCAAAGGCAGAAACGCTAGAACGAGATTTTTCTTCATGGATTCCTCCGTGATTTCTTGTTAACGGCCAAGAATATCCCGCAATTCGTTCTTGTCAAGGCTCGAATCTATCTTATTTTCTTGTCGCCCGCTCGATTCCAAAGACGGTCACAGGCTCCCCAGTATGCTCGTCAATATAGGTGAAAGCCCACTTCCCCTCAAGGCTCGATCCCTCGAGTGAAAGAATCTTGAGAATCTTCGTCCCTCCAACGTCGAAACCGAGCACCAGGACATTGTCCACCGCTAATCCTGCACCTTGCGCGCTGTCCCCGGCCTCGAATTCGGCCACCGCCTCGTATACATCACCTTCTTTCATGAGCGTCATCGGATACTCGTACGGTTCACTGCCGTCCGGGTGCGAACCCTTGACGTACCATGAGCCCTCGAAACGACGATCGGAAGGCTTGAGTCTCGCGGCGCCCCGGGAATATTCGGCGAAGACTTTTTCTCCGTCCACATTCATCCACAAGCCCGAGAGCTTTCCTTCAGAGACCGTGTAAATTCCGAGGATTCCGCCCTCGCCCGGGTATCCATAGCCGAGGTAATCGCCAAGATCGAGGCCGGTGTATTCGAAAGCTTCAAGACCAATCTCCCGGTAAACCCTGAAGACCGCGTATTCTTCGCTGAACGCCACCACTCTCTCCCCTTTACCGTCTTCTGAGGTGTCCGGGCTCGTAACCTTGTAAGAGCCGTGAAATATGGATTCTTTAGTCGAATCGCAGGCCTCCTCGTTTGAGCGGGGATTGGATTCGCGGCGTGGATGCCCGCAACAGTCGAGAACGAACACCAGGAAAACGAACGACAGGAGATTTCTCATTTCTTTACCTCGCGCGCTGATTGATTCAGGAAGCATAGGAAAGAAAAAAATCTTGTCAAGCGCGCCCGTAATCATTTGCGTAGTCAAGTCACGCAACAACTAAGAACCGCCTTTTTCAAGGGAGGAGGAGGTCCATGTGCATCCCGGCAAGGTTTGACATGGATGGAATATTTGCTATGATTATGCATGCTTGATCCAAAAAAATACCGCAGCAAGTTTCCATCGCTCGCTCAAGAGCGAAACGGCAAGCCGCCTATATATTTCGACAGCGCTTGCATGGCTTTGAAGCCGCAGCCGGTAATTGACGTTTTAAACGACTACTATACGCGCTATCCGGCTTGCGGCGAACGCAGCACGCACTGGTTTGCAGTTCAGGTTGACTCCAAAATAGAGGAGGCTCGCGATTCCATACGCGAATTGATCGGAGCCTCGAGTCCCAAGGAAATAATCTTCACCAAAAACACCACTGAGGCCATTAACCTTGTTGCCCGCTCTCTCATGTGGAATCCGCAAGACGTTGTGCTGACTACGTCAAAGGAACACAACTCCAATCTCTGCCCGTGGCAGGAGCTTGCCGCGAGAGGCATTATCGCAAAGCACCTGCCCGTGGACGTGGACGAAAGCAACAGGTTCAGCATGGATTCCTTCAAGAAGCTCCTCGCCGAGGAACACGGCAAGGTGAAGATGGTCAGCCTGGGGCATTCATCAAACCTCGATGGAACCTGTATTCCCGACCAGACCATCAAGGACGTCGTAAAGCTGGTGAAAGCTCAGAATCCCGATGCCTTCGTTTTTCTGGACGCGGCACAGAGCGTGCCACACAAACTCGTGAACGTTCGCGATCTGGGCGTCGATTTCATCGCCTTCTCGGTTCACAAGATGGGCGGTCCCACTGGCGTAGGAGTGCTCTACGGCCGCAAGGAGCTTCTGAACGACGAATCGGTAATCAGACCTTTCATCGTGGGCGGAGGGACGGTCGAGGACACGCATCTTTTCGGGCATCCGCAGTATTTCAAGGCTCCCCACAAGTTCGAGGCCGGTCTTCAGGACTACGCCGGAATCATAGGCGCGGGTGCCGCAGCGCGATTTCTACTCAAGGTCGGGCCGGAGAATATCGCCGAGCACGAGAGAGAGCTTAACACGGCGCTTACGGAAAAACTCGCCAAACGTCAGGAGATTCGAATCGTAGGACCCGCGGACCCCAAGGATCGGTCCGGCATTCTCACCTTCTACATCCTCAAGCCCGCGACCCGCTTCTCGGATACCGAACCCGATATCGACGAGAAGCTCGACGCACGAGCCAACATCATGATACGCAAGGGCACGTTCTGCGTTCATTCCTGGTACCATGCGCAGGAATCGATGTTCGATTCCATCTGGCCCGGGTTCAGGCCCACACTCTTCCGCGTCTCGTTTTACCTTTACAGCACGATGGAAGAAGTGGAAGTCTTTGCCAAAACAATCGAAGAAATCCTCGAAGAAATCGCCGAACTTCCGACTTTCAAAGGTGCGTGAGGATGGTAGAAGAACCCTTGATTGTAAGCTATTTCAAGCATATTTTTTCAGATCCTGCGGCCAGCCGCATGGGGAAGATAGACAACGCCGAACTTCAGATAAACGGTGAGCTTTGCCCGCGCCGCGGTAAAAAGGATCAGCTGTTTCTCCACGGCAGAATCATCGAAGGCAGGCTGAAGGATCTGAAGTTCATGTGCGCGCTCTGCGACCCGCCGATGTTCGTCGCCGCCGACATTCTCTGCAGGCTGGCGCTGGAAAAGACGAGGGAAGAAATTTCTCTGCTTGACGAGAAAAAATTCGAGGAGTGTCTCGGCGGTTCGAGCCTAGAGGGCTTCGAGCATTTCAAAAGAGCCAGGGAACTGCTGGTGCTTGGACTCTTAGAGACAGAAGGAAAATGAAGCGCGATAACCCTTTCCTTTTCCATGTCAATCACCTGGAGCAGGGCGAAAACCGCTTTGAGGTCGAGACCGATGCCTCGGTAATAGGCTTCGACAACCATCCGCTTACTAAACCGCTCGACTGCCTGATTGTGCTTGACAGAACCGGCAACAGGATCAACCTTCACCTGGAGGTCAGAACTTCTGTGGAGCTCGAGTGCGCCCAGTGCGGTGATGTCACCTGCAAGAAAATCCACTCGTCGGCGGATTTCACTTTCCTGCCCGCCGCGGAACAAGACGAGACAAGGGACGACAGCTTTGCCTCTGACCTTGAATTCTACACGGATACGATAGACCTCAAGAACATTGTCAAGGATACGTTGCTGCTTTCACTGCCGATAGCGCCTTTGTGCCGCGAGGACTGCCGCGGGCTCTGCCCTAAATGCGGAGCAAACCTTAACTCGGGCGAATGCGCTTGCGGCACGGACGAAAAGCCCAGCTCCGAAAACCAAGGGAGATAAGAAGATGGATGAAAGAAAGATGTCCTTCGGCGCCCGACGCGCGCTCGCGATAATCGGTTCGACAAACTCCCTCCTGCTCAGGGAGCGAAGTGCCAAGGAAGCCGATTCCAAGGCGCTGAGGGAACAGGACAGGAAGGTTCTGGACGCGGTCGACGGCAAACGCAATGCCCGTGAAGTAGTCTCTGCGGCCGGGCTTGAGTTCGAGAACGGCCTTAATTCTTTAGCCTGGCTTATCCGCACCGGTTTCATCTACTCGGCCGAAACGGTGCGGCTCGAGGTGGATCGGCAGGCGGACCGTCTTGGATTGTTCGTCGAGCTTTTCTCGGACTCCGGACACGGGGCCGAATTCTGGCAGAAAGTGATTGTCGATGTCGTCAAGGGGAATCTGATGCTCCAGAAGATCGTGCCCTCGATCCAGTGGGACGGGCTTTCACCTAGGATTTCCGATCCCCCCCCCTCCCCCGGCGAGATCAGGGAATATTTCCTTGAACTTTTCGTTTCCCTCTACGACAGGGCGGAGGAAGTTTTCGGTTCCGAGTCCGTTATCGCCAAGCGTATCCTGCTCGACGTGAAACCCCTGGTTTGATAAAGGGAAAAAGGGAAACAAACAGTTTTTCAACGCGCATAGAGAAATGAGGAACCTTGCGGTTCCTCATCTTTTTTAAAATCCGGAAATGTGTTTTATTAAGACGCAGCCTACTCGGATTCTTTCAGTATATCCACCACCTCCGCAGCACTCGACGCATTGGACAGCTTCGCTCGTGTCTCTTCCCTGCGCAGTATCTTTGAAAGTCTCGCCAGTGCCATTATATACTGCGACTTCTGGGTTTCTGGTGCGGCGATAAGGAATATAAGATGGGAGGGCTTTCCGTCAAGCGAGTTAAAGTCGACTCCCTGGGCGGACCTGCCGAACGAAAGTATCAGGTTTCGGGCGGCCAGGGTGCGTGCGTGAGGGATTGCGACTCCCAGTCCTATGCCGGTGCTTTCAAGGTTTTCACGCTTGAGAATATCCGCCAGGAAGCTTTCCTCGTCTTCGACGAGCCCCTGGTCAACGAGCTTCGTGACCAGTTCCTTTATTACGGATACCTTTTCGCGTGACTTTAAATCGAGCACTATACCTTCCTCGTGTATCACCTCGGAGATTCGGATCATCGTCCCTCCTGGTTAAGCAAAAGCAGGGGAACACCGCCGAGCAATCCTAAAAGGCGCCCGGCATTGATTTCCTTGTATAAAAAAGTTGCGCAAATGTCGGCCTCGTAGCTTTTTGCAACGGAGGCCATTCTTTCTTCCGCCTCTCCTTCCTCAAGCATCAGGGATATTTTGATCTCCCGTTCGAATGCTATATCCTCAATTCCGTAAAGGAAATTCCATGTTCGGTCCTCCAATTCGTCCCGGAGTTCTTTTTCTTCTTTTGACATGTTCTGGTCCTCCGGCGCAATGACTGCAAGGGCTATTAACCTTGCTCGAAGCGCAGAAGCTAAATCCATTACTCCTTCCAACTCTTCCAGTCGCGTTCTGGCCGAGTCCAGATAGATGAGCATGCGTTTATACAATTTACTTGCCTCCTACTTTCCTATGCAAAATCTGGAAAACATCTCATCGAGTAGTTTTTCCGATATGTCTGATTTTTCGCTGCCGGACATGAGAGAAAGCGCCGCGCGCAAAAGACTCGCCTTCATGTCGAGATACTGAGCGTCGAGTGCGTTGCTCAGCAGTTCGTTAAGCCCTGCGAGCTGCTCCTCCTGGTAGTGACTCGCGAAGAATATCTCTCCGCGAGTCGAAGTTTCCTCCCTGATGCGCAGAGAGAGGGCTTCGAGGTTTTCCTTCTTGAGCGCGGACAGAGAGATAGGCGCTCCCGCGACGTCCGGCAGGGCCGGTATTTTTTCAGCCGAGTCGATCTTGTTCCAGACTATTACGCCGGGCTTCTGGCGCAAAAGCTTGAGTAACTCTTCATCCGCCGGAACGAGTCCTGAGACCGCGTCGAGCACGACGACGACGAAATCGGCCTCGTTAGCCGCGGCGATGGCGCGCCTGGCGGCCATCTGGTCGGGAAGAGACTCGGCCATACCGATGCCTGCCGCATCATAGAGCCTCGCCTGGCCTGCGGCGAAGCGCAGGGTCCCGGAGACTATATCGCGAGTGGTTCCGGGAACCGACGTGACGATCGAGCGATCCTCGCCCAGAAGGGCGTTGAAAAGGGTTGATTTCCCGACGTTTGGCCTGCCGAGAAGCATCACCTTAAGACCCTTGCCCTGGCTTCTTCCTCTCCTGAACGAAATCCTCAGGCGCTCGACGTCCGCCCGCAGTTCCGACAACACGGGCGAAGTGGATTCCTGGGGAACATCCTCCTCCGGGAATTCGAGCTGAGCCTCAACGGAAGTCACGACCCTCTGCAGCCTGGATGTTACGCTTTCGATCTCCTTCGTGAGGTTTCCCGCGAGCTGTTGCATTGCCGCGTTGATACCCTCGGGAGTCCTCGCCTGAATCGCCGCAAGTACGGCCTCGGCCTGGTTTACGTCTATCCTGCCGTAAAGGTAAGCCCGTTCCGTGAATTCGCCTGGTCTTGCGACGCGGGCACCATGGCTCACGAGGAGATCGGTAACTTGTTCCACGATAAGCGGATTTCCATGCAGCGAAAACTCGACCGTATCCTCGGTCGTGTAGCTGTGCGGCGACCGGTAGACTCCTGCGACGACCTCATCTAACACTTTGCCGTTGCTGACTATGAAGCCGTTGAGGAGCTTGTGACCTTCGGTATCCGAAAGCCTCTTGCGACCCTTGAATATCTGATCGCACATCCGCAGCGTTTGTGATCCGGATACGCGAATCACCGCCAGCGCCGCATGCCCCGGAGGCGTACCCGGAGCCACGATCACATCACGCAGACGATCAAGTATCATTCCTTAGGCGCAACTATTACGTTCTTGCGGTATCCCGAGCCTACCGTGTGTACCCTTACGTATCCGAGTCCCGCAAGGGCCTCTTTGACTATCACGAGTTCCTTTTCTGTCAAGGGATCAAGGGACATCTCGCGACCGGTCTCATGGACAATTTTTGCGACTGCCTGGGCTTTCCTTTGGAGGAAATCCTCCCTGCGTTTCTTGTAACCGCCCACGTCGACAATTATACTGGGTATGTTTTGATCATGATGACGATGCTGTAATATCGAATGAACGATCATTTGAAGGGCGCGCAGGGTTTCTCCCGAATGCCCTATGAGCAGGCCGTCGGAGCGCTTGGAGCGGACGTTGGCGTAGTACTCACCGCTCCTGCGCCTGGCGTATTCAATCCTTGCCCTGAATCCTGCAAGTCTTACTACTTGCCCAAGGACTTCGGAGAGCTCTTCACCGAAGGAATCTCTTCCGGTTTCTTGCTCTGCCATTGTATTTCTCCAGACACCTTTCTCCTCCTGAATATCCAGTATTCGAGGAGGGAAAGGAGGTTAAAAACCAACCAGTACAGCTGCAGGCCGGACGGGAAGTTAAGGAATACGAATGCGATGAGAAGCGGGAAGATAATAGCGGTCGCGCGCTGGCGTGGGTCGGCATTGGTCAAAAGACTCTGGAAGATAGACGCCACCGTCATGAGAGCGGGCAGAATGAAGAAGGGGTCACGCTGGGAAAGATCCGAAAGCCAGACCAGGTTTCCCGCGGGTATGTGAATGAAGAGGAAATCGAAAGACTTCGCGATGTGAAACGTGAACAATTTCACGAAAGGCGCCCCGCGAAGCGAAACGGCGTTCCGAAGAACCGCATACAATCCGAAGAAAAAAGGCATCTGTATCAGAAGCGGCAGGCAGCCCGCGAGCGGAGACGCCTTGTGGTCGCGGTAAAGCCTCATCGTCTCCTCGTTCAAACGCTGGGGTTCATCCTTGAAGCGCTTCTGCAGCTCGGCGAGTTTTGGTTGAAGCATCTGCATCTTTTGCATCGAACGCTGCTGGGACTGCGAGAGAGGAAGGAAGATGAGCTTTATGATGAGGGCAAACAATATTATCGCAACGCCGTAGTTGCCTAGTATCCTGTGCAAGAACTGGAACATGTACAGCATGCCGACGCTCAGCCATCTGTACGTTATGCCGCCCAACTCCACGATCCGGCCCAGCCTGTGATTCATCCCTGCAAGAAGGTTGTAATCCAGCGGGCCGAAATACATCTTGAAATTTTCGCCCTTGGTCACGTCGAAGCCGAGACCTATGCGTTGATCAGACCTGACCTCCGGTGAAATCTTCGCATCCACCGGGTTTGAGGGAAGGATAATCGACGTGAAATACTTTCCACGCAGAGCTATCCACTCGTATGGACCCTCTTTGACGCTCTTCTTTCCCTCCGCGATCTTCCTTGCCGTGCCGGCATTGAACCATTCGGGTTCCTTGCCCGCCGGTCTGTAATAAACCTGGTAGAGTGAGGGTTCACTGTTATCCTGGTAATCGCATCTTTTGATGCCGTCCTGGCAGGAGAACCTCAAGGGTATGAGCGAGTCGCCGCCCACAAAGGAAATCTCGTAACCCGCAAGAGAAACATCGAGCCTCCTCGCATTGCCGAGGCTGTCCTTCCAGATGAGCGACAGGGTCGAGTCGCTCGTGCGAGTCTTCTCGAGCGTACCCGCGAATACGGAACCGGAAGGCGTTATCTCGTACCCGGCGTGGGTCGCCGTCTTGAACCTCACTCCTCCGCGAATTTTCGAGCCGATATTGTCGTCCCAGGTCCCGAGGTAGGTGCCCAGAGAGTCGTAGAATCTCGTTGCCTCAAGAAGTCTCACCGGAACCGTTTCAGTGGTTTTGGCGGATTTAGTCATGGTGAAGCCCTTTATCTCGACCTGGTCTATTCTCAGATTGTAGGCAAGGTCCCAGCCCAGAATCCTGACCTTCATCTTGCTGTTCTCGAGCGTCACCGGTTCGACGACGGAGTTGCTTTCGGTAAGGTTCGCCTGGACAACGGCCGTATCGGCGGCGGGCGTCATGCCCTGGCATCCGCCCTTGCCTCCGACAAGGTTCATCACTATTAAGAGTCCTGCGACGATGACGATGATGAGAATGGTGGAAAGTAAATTTTCGTTTTTCATGCTACCTCACTGGATCGTATCCGCCAGGGGTCCAGGGGTTGCAGCGCAAAATCCGCCATAGAGCCATGGCCGTACCTTTGAAAATTCCGTGACGTTCAATTGCTTCTATCGCATACTGCGAACACGTTGGTTCGAACCTGCACACGCGAGGCGCGCCCGCGAAAACTATCTGGTAGAACTTGATAGGCCAGGTGAAAACCATACGCACGATGCTCACCCATGGAGAGGTTGGATTGCCGTGACAATGCGGACATGAAGTGACCGTGCCGGCGGAGTTACCTTTTTCATGGGTTACGGTGTCATTGTGCGCGACAGGAAGGGAGGAGGGCTTATTCATTTTCTCCCCGGAGTCTGGCCGCAACGTATGCGAAATCTCCTTTAAGCTCCTCCCAGCAGGCCTCTTTTTTCAGCCGGAATATCATTCTTCCTTTTGGAAATTCCTCGCGCGATTTTCTGTAAATCTCCCTCATGCGTCTCTTCGCTTTGTTGCGCTGGACCGAAGACCCCAGCCTTCCCGGCACAAAAAAAGCTGCCTTAGCATCGTCCCCCGGTGCCAGATGTACGCTGAGGTATCTCGTATAAAACGGCTTTACCCCCAGCATCTCTTTGATCTCCCCGGCTCCCCTCAGAATGTTACGGCGCTTAAGACTCTCCTTGTGCACCAGATTCAATAAAAATCTCCCTAGACCGTCAAGCGCTTGCGGCCCTTTGCGCGGCGGCGTTTGAGTATCTCGCGACCGTCGGCCGTTTCCATGCGTTTGCGGAAGCCGTGGGTGCGCTTGCGCTTAAGGTTACTTGGTTGAAAAGTCCTTTTTGGCATTTCTAATCTCCTTTTTAGGATTATAGTATGAAAACGGGCAAAGTCAAACGTGATTATATGGTGACCGTTTTTCAGGAGGTCTCCACATGAATGCCATTCCAGAAACTGACATTCGGGATTTCTGCATCAAAACAGTTTTGCTTGACAAAAATCTTATTTGTGATACAATATATTTGTCTCGCTTAGAGGGGGGGGGTGCCGTTGAGGGGCGCACACCCCAGCGAGGGAAACAAAAAAATGGAGCGAAGGGCTCCATGGAGGAAACAATGATAAAAAGAATCACTACAATCGTAATGGCCGCAGTATTCATGGCATTGTTAGTGTCGCCAGGCGTCTTGCAGGCTCAAGCCCCTGGTTACTGGAAAACAACCTGGGAGGGAGAAGGCCAAGGTGATGTGGAAGGAATATACGTCTTCGCCAACTGGACCATCGTAAGCAGTTCCAGACCTCTTACTCTGGATGGAAAAAATATCTTCACGAACCTCAGCGGTTGGACTTGCACAGGCTATTTCGGAGGCATTGACGGACACATTGACGCATCAGGTTATACTGAAAGCTATGGAACATGGACTACCAATGGCGCTTCACTTTACGGAACATGGTACTTTCAATTACATTGATAGTACGGTTACCGACGGAGAGTGGTACTACTGGAATGGTACACGTTATGAATATGGTGGCAATTTCTGGGGTGAAATGACTTCCAACGTATTCATACCTGATTGATTAAAGAGGATTAACGGGGCGGGCATTGCCCGCCCCTCAAAATTTGGAGGTTTAAAAAATGTCGACTTTTTTGTGGTCTCTCGCGAACCTTATCTTGCAGGGCGCGACCGTGGTTCCAGAGTTCGTCGTCACAACCGGCGGCGAATTACGCTCCCAAAAGTCTTCCGTAACGGGCAGCGCCAATCAAAAAGGCGCTTATATTGTCTCATGGCTTGACTCACGTGACGGGGGCTCGCCCATGTCATGGACACAGGCCTATCTTCAGTACGTGCCTGCCTCAGGTCTTCCCCAGAAGCCCAATTCACACTTGAATACAAGCTTAAGCTTCCTTTATCCTGTCATCTCCTCCTCGGTCGTCCTCTTCGATGACGCAATGGCGCTTACCTCGACAACGTGTCAAAGGCGAGGCATTCAGAATGATTCAATTGGGATAATTGTGGAGAACGCTATCCTGCGGCTGTGGAATGCCGAGCAGGGCTTCGATGGTTCACCCCTGGCCGAGTTCGTGCTCCCGCTCAAAGCGCCACTGCTTTGTCACTACTCCACCGACCTCTGCCTTGGGATACAAAACCAGGCATCCTCATCCTCTGACACCAACCGGATGCTCTTCCAGCGCTTCCAGCGCTCGGGACAGTTAATTGCCGACACGGTTTTTATCGACAACGGCACTGTAACATCGGTTACAATAAATGACGCGGGTGATTTTGCAGTGGCTTATAAATCTTATCCATCAGGTGCATTCTGCTTTCGAAGATATACAGCCGACAACTCGGCTTTGGGTGAAGCGGTGGTATTCGATCCGAAAACGACATCTCTTGCGCTAGCAGGCGACCCGAAAGGAACCCTTTTATGCGCCTGGGTTGAATATGGTGAAGATTACAACTATTACATCTATACAAGGCGATACACGTCTGCAAACACGCCTTTAGGCTCAAAACAACTCATCTTCGAGTCTGGCAACATGAACCCAGGAAAACTGACCCTTGTAAAGGCTCAACAGGGAGGCTATCTCTTATGCTATAATCTTTTCGATACCTATATGCTGGATTTCTCCGATTCCCTGTACGGTGTTCTGCTGGATAGCTACGGAGTCATCAAAGGCGGCGCCTTTACCATCAACCAGGCAGAGGGCTCCACATCCGGTATCTTTGAATTCTGGACAACCGCCTCAAAGGACGGCTATACGGCGGCGTGGATTGAGGACAATGTTGTTTTCACAAGGCCAATCTCCTCCAGCGGTATCCTTGGCGCAGAGCTTACCGTATCCGATGACCAGCTAGGCTATCACGCCCAGTGGAACGAGTCGGTGCTTGAACCGCAGAGCGGCTTCTTCGTTCACTGGAAAGAGGGATTATCCCATTTCGACGCTCAAGGTCTGCCCACAATACCAATATGGAAGATGGATACCCTCAAGTGCACCTATCCTTCGTTAGGACTCGACAGTAATTTCTATCTTTCATTCTTAGTTCAGAACAGAGACAGCGTGTACGTTCAGCGTTTCACGAAGGAAGGCGCTCCAGAGGTCCCTGCCCGAGGCATGGGTTCGCTCGGAGGTAAAAAGTGCAGGCAAACGGCAGTCGCCGCAGGCAAGGACTCCGAGGGCGTAGTCTTCTGGTCACAGGCGGTTAATACGTATAATGTACGCCTCTACGGTCAGCGCTTCGGTGCAGACGGTTCAAAAACAGGCGTGGCGTTTCTGGTGGATAGTTTCTACAACAGGGGTAACCTGAGGGCTTTTATGTTCGAGGATGGAAGTTTTGTTGCGGGCGTCGCGCAAGCAAGCAGCGGGGCTTACTGGCTCCACTTTTACAAGGCTTCTGGTGAAAAGGAGATGGATGTTTATGCCACCGACTGGAGTACTTATCAAAGCGGCACGACCATGATCTCGAATTCCAAAGATCGCATCGTTGTTGCCGGAATGAACCTTTTGAGCGACACGCTCTTCTTCAAGGTGTTCGACAGGCAGTTCAACCAGATAGGCGGCCGCCAATTTATAGCCACCTCCCATCTTTTTCATGCTGAGCCTTACTTTCTCGCCGCGGCCATGTCTCCATCGGGCCGTTTCGTCATTGCTTGGATGGAGCTTGACGATGCGGGCAACATGAACCTCTGGGGCGAACTCTTTTCGAGAGACGGCGAGCCTATCACCGCGCCCTTCCGGGTCAACGACGCGGACCAGTGGCCGTACTCATTCCAGTTTTCGGGTCCGCGCGGCGTCTCCTGCACCGATGACAGGATACTCTTCACCTGGCTCGAAAACCGCACGCACCGGGGCTGGGACGTTGTTGCCAAGGTTACCGACTGGAACCTTACAGGCATCACCTCCCCTCCCGTAACACCCGCAACACACCAGCTCCCCTCAGAAGTGGAGATAACCTCACCGATCGGCCCGACCGTCACTCTTCATTACTCCAACTGTCCGAACGGCTTCCGTGGGCGGGTATTCGACGCGTCGGGAAGACAAGTGGATGAGATACAATCACCGCAAAGCGAGGGCACAATCCAATGGGGGAAGTGTTACGGGTCTGGAGTGTACTTTATATTTGCTGAGGGGTCAAAAGCGAACCCGGCCAGGGTAGTGCTCATTAAATAAACCGGGGTCCCCAAGGAAATACGGAGTATTTCCTTGGGGTGGAGGCAGCCTGTCAAGTTTTTGTCCATAAAATGGAACTTGACTCAGTTCGCGAAATAAACCTTGACCGATGCTAAATAAGCAATATGGCAAAGCGTTGAGGGATGCGGTTCAGACACTTGACGGTGAAGGTTGACTTATGCTTCGATCCGTATTAAACTTACGTTATGACTCTTGCTCACGAACTGTTGAAAGTCGCAGCGCTTGCACGAATTGAGCTGAGCGTAGAGGAACGCGGGAACCTATCGAGGGAGTTCGAGACCATTGTTGCATATTTTGCCGAGCTGCAAAAACTTACGCTTGAAGGTGAGATGGCGCTTGACTATCCATGCCCGTGCTATCCGGACGTCCCCATAGAATATGACATTGATATAGATAAACTTAGCAAACACACGAAAGAGGGATATTTTACTATCCCCCCGCTTTTTGAATGAGTGGAAGTCTGCCCTCAATAAAAGAGTTAGCGACACTAATCGAGTCGGGTAAGTTGAAGTATTCTGCGATATACGAGACGATCCGCGAAAATGTCGCAAGTTATGAGAAGGAAGTCAACGCTTTCATCAATCTTTTTCTTGACGAAGCGATGAACGAAGCACAAGGTCTCGATCGGGGAACGCAGAAGGGATCGAAACCGCTTAAGGGCGTCCCGGTGGCCGTCAAAGACAATATCCTGGTTAAAGGCAAGCCGTGCACGTGCGCCTCGAGGATACTTGAAGAGTTCATTGCCCCTTACGACGCAACCGCCGTTACACGTTTGAGGGATGCTGGTGCCGTGATTATTGGCAAGACCAATATGGACGAATTCGCAATGGGTTCATCCAGCGAAAATTCGGCCTTTGATCCAGTGCGGAACCCTCTGGATCGAGAAAGGGTTGCAGGCGGTTCATCGGGTGGTTCGGCGGCCGCGGTGGCCTACGGTGCAGCGATTGCCGCACTCGGTTCAGACACAGGCGGATCGGCCAGGCAGCCCGCATCTTTCTGCGGACTTGTGGGATTCCGGCCCTCATACGGCAGGATATCACGCTGGGGGCTGGTCGCTTTTTCATCCAGTCTGGATCAGATATGCCCGATTACGAAAACCGTCGAGGACGCCGCACTTATCTATTCGATCATTTCAGGCCCCGATCAATTCGATTCGACAACATACCCCGGAAAGCCGGAGAATCCGGAGTTTACAAAAAAGGACGTGAAACCGGTAAAGGTCGGCGTCATAAAGGAGTGCTTCGAAGGGCTTGAAGACCGGCGAATCAAAGACACGGTGCTCGAGCCTTTCAAGGAAGGAAGGTTCGAGATGGTGGAGGTGAGTGTACCCCTCGTGCGCCTGTCCGTAGCAGGATACCAGCTTCTCGCTATGGCTGAGGCTTCCTCGAATCTTGCGCGCTATGATGGAATCCGCTTCGGGTTAAGAAAATCGAAACTAGGCTTAAGGGAAACTTACGAGGCAACCAGGGGTGCTGGGTTCGGAGATGAAGTTAAACGCCGCATACTCATAGGGACATTCGGCCTTTCAGCAGGTTACATAGATGCATACTACAACACGGCTCTTCGCTATCGTTCGGCTCTTGCCGCCGAGTTTAAAGAAGCCTTCAAACGAGCGGATTTTCTTCTTTCTCCGACCACCCCGACGCCCGCCTTCAAGCTCGGAGAAAAGGTAACGGATCCCCTCTCGATGTATCTTGCCGATATCTACACGGCTCCTGCGGCTCTGGCCGCGTTGCCCGCCATATCAGTCCCTGCGAAGACAAATGTCGACGGATTGCCGATAGGAATTCAACTAACCGCCCCGAGATTTGAGGAATCGGCTCTTCTGGAGTTTGCACATGTCATCGAACAGATCTGAGCCGCCCCCCCTCCTCGATTACGAAGTCGTCATAGGCATGGAAGTCCATGTACAGCTGGCCACCCGTTCCAAGATGTTTTGCCGTTGCGAGATAGATGTTGATGCGACCCCGAACACCAAGGTTTGTCCCGTTTGCCTCGGGCTTCCCGGGGTGCTCCCTCAAACCAACGCCGAGGCAATAAGACTCGGCCTCACGGCCGCGCTTGCCCTCGGATGTGCTGTAAATCATAAATCCCGGTGGGCTCGCAAGCACTACTTTTCCCCGGATCTTCCGAAGGGTTATCAAATATCCCAGTACCATTATCCGCTTGCAGAAAGGGGAACGGTTAAATTGCCGGGTCTTGAGAAGAGTATAAGAATCCGAAGGCTGCACCTGGAGGAGGATGCCGGAAAGCTCATACACTCGGCGCGCGAGACCCTCGTGGATTTTAATCGTTGCGGTGTTCCCCTTGCGGAGATAGTTACAGAACCTGATATACGGAGCGTAGAGGAGGCGGATGTCTATTTAAGGGAACTCAGGCTCGTGCTCAGGGCGATCGGCGCTTCGGATGCGGAGATGGAACGAGGGCATTTTCGCTGCGAACCCAACATAAGTGTGAGGCCGAAGGGACAAAAGGAACTTGGAGTGCGTTCGGAGATAAAGAACTTGAACAGCTTCAAAGCCGTGCGCGACGGCATAGAAAGAGCGATCCAGGATCAGATCGAGCGGCTCGAGGCAGGCAAGGAGATTGTTCAAACAACCTATCTTTGGGATGAGAAACGAAGAGAGCTGAAGCCTATGAGAGCAAAGGAATCGGCGGCCGATTACCGCTATTTCCCCGAACCCGATCTGCCGCCGCTCATTCTCGACGAAGCGGAAGTCAACCAGATTCGTTCAACCCTTCCCGAGCTTCCCGCATCAAGGCGGCAGAGCCTGCTTGCGTCAGGCCTCTCGGAACAAGACGCGGAAGTGCTTGTCGCCGAAAGTAATTGGGAGAAATATTTCAAGGAACTCCTGGATAAAGGCGTTTCGACAAAGGAGGCCTCCACCTGGCTTCTCAACGAAGCGCGCGGCATAATGGCCGAACGCAAGCAGTCGCTTGAGGACTTCAAAGTGAGCCCGGACCAGATGGCCGCGCTCATCATGTTTTTACGCGAGGGCAGGCTCACAAGGCCTTCCGCAAAGGAGCTTTTTGAAAAGATGGCGGCCAGCGGCAGAAATGCCGAGGATCTTATGAAAGAGATGGATCTTAGCGCGGTCTCGGATACGAATGTCCTTGATGACGCCGTGAAGAAAGTGATCACCGCGAACCCTGACCCGGTAACACGCTACAGACAAGGCAAAGTGGAGATTCTGGGCTTCCTTGTCGGGCAGTGCATGAAGGAACTAAGAGGCAAGGCAGATCCCAATCAACTCAAGGAAGCGCTCTTGAGAGTACTAACTTCCAAGGAGGATTAGTTGAAGAATTACGATAAAGGAATTCTGACCATCGTCAGAGATTGTCTGGGAACGAAGAGAGGGGAGCGGGCGATTGTAATATGTGACGCGCCTAAACGCAAGATAGGTGCGGACCTTTTTGACGCGCTTGTGGCGGCCGGAGCCGAAGCGTCGCTCTTCGAAATAATCCCCCGCAAGCAGCACGGGGAAGAACCTCCGAAGTACGTTGCAGATCTTCTGAAAACCGCTGATGTGTTTCTGATTCCGACATCCAAGTCAATGACTCATACACAAGCCCGTAAGGGCGCCATTGTAAACGGTGCACGAGGGGCAACCCTTCCGGACGTGACCGAGGGGATGATAGCCGGACCTATTCTTGTAAATCACACGGAAATAGCAAAGCGTAACGAGAAACTTCTAAAGCTTCTGCGGAATGCAAAAAAGATTCGCATCACGACAAAAAAAGGCACCGACATCGAGATCGTTACCGAGGGCAGGGCATTTCTCGCCGACAGCGGCGTCCTCACCAAACCTGGTTCGTTTTCGAATCTTCCTGCAGGCGAGGTTTACGCCGCACCGTGCGAGGGAAAGAGCGAGGGGCACGTCGTTTTCGATGCCAGTTTCTCAGGCATAGGAAGACTTTCCGAACCCATTATCATAGAAGTCGAACGCGGCAGAGCCGCAAAAATCAAAGGCGACCGGGGCAGGCTTTCGAAGATGTTGGACGCCGCCGGCCCCCAGGGTAGAAACCTTGCCGAGATAGGAATCGGTACAAACGACAAAGCCCGAATCACCGGTTTTGTTCTCGAAGACGAGAAGGTAATGGGAACCATTCACCTGGCTTTCGGGGACAACTCGAATTTCGGTGGAAAGGTCAAGGTTGACGTGCATCTAGACGGCCTTGTCATGAGGCCGACCGTTACCGCCGATTCAAGGATCATAATAAAGGATGGCCGTCTCGTTATTTAGGCTGCTTCTCGCGCTCCTAGTCGTGGGAGTGCAGGAAGGCCGGATTCGCAGGATTCGCTTTGAAGGAAACAGGCATTTCTTTAGTTCCAAGCTCGCAAACACCATCAGCACGGTACGCAAGGACTTCTATTCTGAGACGAAAATCACCGCCGATTCAGCCAGACTGGTTGAGTTTTATCACAATCAGGGTTTTCCCTGGGTACAGGTCGCCGTCGACTATGAATCGTCCAGGAAAAGGCTCACTTATAGTATAACAGAAGGGCAGCGACTGCATGTAGAAAGAATAAGGACCTCAGGAGCATCAAACGAGGATGCCGAGGCTTTCCTTTCAAAAATCCCTCTGCGGAGAAATACACCGTTGACCGCATTCGGGCTGTCTGAGGCTCAGAGGATCACAAAAAGATATTACCAGGAAAGAGGTTATCCCTATCCGGTCGTTACCGTTGATACGACAAGCACGCTGTCCCGAGTGGACGTCAAGATATCCGTCGTACCGGGGACTGAGGCTTTCATTTCACGTATCGATTTTCTAGGTGTCCCGGACTCCGTTATCAATCACAAATTCCTTTTTTTGACATCCCGTCTCAAATCCGGCGAGTTGTATTCCATCTCAAAACTTGACAAGGCATCAAGATTTCTTTACGCCACTTCGCTCTTTTCGAAAGTGGACATAAGTCCTTCGCGACCGTCGTCTGCAAGTGAGGATTCGCTTGATATCTCCATCCAGTTGACCGCGGCCAAGATGCGCTCCGTACTGCTGGGTGCAGGTATAGAAACTTCGGACACTTCGTTCATCCCTGATCGCTTTCTGCTCTCAATCGGCTGGGAACATATTAACCTTTTTCATCGTGGAGTAACCTTCTCCATACAGACAACATGCAATCCTACCTTCAAGGGTAATTACGATCTGAGTTTGAATGTAGTCAATAGATATCCATTTTTCCTGCCCTGGGGCATTGCACTTTCACTTTCACCATACTTCGAAAATTCCTACATTCGTTCTGACTCGTCGACCCCTAATAAGACCTCTTACACCGTCGGAGGTGAGGTTGGACTTGACAAGGAAATCTCCGAGAAACTCCTCGGAGGGGTATCCATGCAGTTAAAGCGAAACTGGTCCTTCATTGATAACCTGCCTTACTCTCCAATAGATGAAATAGGAAAAACCAATTTCATGAGACTTTATTTCATTTATGACAGCCGGAATGATTTCTTTAATCCATCTGCTGGTATCTTTTTCTATCCTTACGCGGACTGGGCAGGCAAGCCTTTCGGAGGAGACAACCATTTCGCACGCGTCGCAGCCGACTTCAGGAATTATCTCGCCCTCCCATTCAAGTCTGTACTTGCCTGGCGGATTCGCGCCGGGATAATTATTCCACATTCGGGGATGGATCCTGAGTATATTTCGCATTATGAAAAATTTACGCTCGGAGGACCAGGCAGCGTGCGAGCTCTCTCCGCAAAATCAATAGGACCCGATTTTGTGTCGAGTGATTCCACGCGCTGCGGAACCTTCCTGCTCGCCCACAGCATGGAAATCAGAACACCGTACGCCTTCGGTTGGGTCGGGTTAGCGTTTTTCCTGGATGCAGGCATCTGTGCCAGGGACCCGAACCATATAGGGCAAGATGACTGGGCCTGGGGCCCGGGCGTCGGTTTGCGCATCAACACACCCATAGGCCCTGTACGTCTGGATTACGCCAAGAGTGCCCGGACCCCATACCACTGGTCCGATGATATCGGGAGATTTGAGCTTGGTTTTCTCCACTCGTTTTAAGCGCCGAAGGGGTGATCTGCATCCCGCCCTTCATCCCTACATGCGCTTTCTTCGGTTCGCGGTTTTTGCGGCGATCTCTATTGCCGGGATACTGGTATTTGCATACTTTTTCCGCGTGCCCTTAAGGGACGATCTCGTAAAGCAGCTACTCGTCGAAGCGAGCAAACAGGGGTTTCGCGTGGAATACGATGCGGTATGGGGAGATTTGTTCGGGGACGTCAATTTTAAAAATTTGAAGGTAATTCAGGATGAAGACCACCGCTTGTCAGCGGACATGGTGAATCTCTCATACGGGCTCATCCCTCTGCTTTTTGAGCAGCGATTCGAGATTCGTTCCGTAAAGCTTGTAAGACCGAGAGTAAGATGGCTTCTACCTGAAGTTCCTCCGGATTCCGCTCAGGTTTTCGATCCCGGGTTCAATCTGGATCTTTATAATCTGAGCATTCGCAGCGGAAGGGTCGAACTTGCTGATACCCTCATAGTAGAAAACATTCAGATAAGCACTAAATTGCAGGTCAGACCTCACAAGGTCGAAGGGCGACTCCGGAACGCAAATCTTGTTGTGCTGCTGAATGGCAAGGAAAGACTCCGGGTAAGGCAGGCCAAGTCAAATTTCTCATACAGTGCTCCAAAAGAGCTTTCCCTCAAAGGACTCCTGCTCAACACAGACAAATCAACCATAAAAGGGGACTTAGCTCTAGGAGATTCAACCTGGATGCTTAATCTCGCGGAAACACGGATTGATCTTTCAGAGATCTCGCCCGACCTGCTCTCAGGTAAAATGATTCTCAAAGGCAAGATCGCCGAGGGAAAGAAAGGGTATGGAGGCGATTTTCTACTCAAGATCGACGATGTTCAGACCGGGGAAATAAAACTCTCCGAAGCCACCCTCACCCTCAAGGGGAAAGAAGGAAATTTTGATTTCACAATGCAAGGTCAAGGCCCGTCGTTGGGCAAGCTTGAAACCGCTGGAAAGATCAATGCCAGTCGCGAAGCCTTAAGCGGAAATATTGACATCAAGAATCTCGAGCTTTACGATTCTTCGGGACTTGCTTTAAAATTATCGGGAAATCTTGCCGGTAACTACTCGATTGAGGGGAAAAATCTTGAGGGTGAATTCGCGATTGAAAGAGCAGAGATATACCCTGTGAGCGACACGAGAATCGACTTCACCGGTAAATTGACCGGGAATTACTCTTTCGAGGAAAAGCAAGGCGGCGCGAAGGGTAACCTGGATGAGATACGTTTTCAGAATATGCCCTGGGGGAGGTCCGAGATGGAATTCACTTTCGGGAAAAGCTTCCTCAACATTAAAGATTTTGTGCTAATTCACGAACTCTCACAATTGAGGGCTTCGGGATATGTGTCCGAAGACACCATATCGGCCTCTTTCGACATACACAGCTTCCCCCTTGGAAGCCTAGGCAAATTGAATCCCTTGGGAACACCGGCAGATATTGACGCGAGCCTTTCTTTACAAGGCAGCTTGAAAAATCCTCTGCTCTCCGGCACGCTGCTTGCCCGTTCTGACGAATCATTCTTTAGCAGCCTGGAAGCCAGTTGCGAATCTTTCGGTCCGTCAAATCTGTCCGGGAACGCAAGTGTAAACTTGAAGGGTCTGAAAGCGCCTTCGGGCAGGTCCTTTTCTCTGTCACTGGACTCCAGGGATGGTTATTTGAAAGCATTTGCCGGAGACGGCAAAGACATGTCTCTTGTAACTTCAGGTTTGCTCAGGGTCGACTGGGGCAACGGGACTACTGAGTATGAGTGTGATAACCTTGTTTTCGTGGCAAATGAAGACAGCGTTTCCAACCGTTTTCCGTTCGTTATCGGCCAAGCCGGTGATTCCCTCTTTCTCGGACCCACGTTTCTATTCGTTGGTCAGGGTGAACTTGCCGCGGCCGGTTCATGGCGATTCAAGGAGATGCCTCGTCTTGAACTGTCGCTTTACGATGTAAACCTTGCGACTTTCGGCGGACTGCTGGGGCTGCCCGAGGGTGCAACCGGGAATCTTTGGGGACAGGTTGCCAGCCGCGATGAAGAAGGTACGAGGAGTGTAATTATCGATCTTGGCGCAAGCGACGTACACCTGGCCGGTCTAGATGCCGACAGCTTTAACTTTTCCGGAACACTTGATACCTCAAGGCTGGATTTCCAGATGTCCCTTAAACGGGGGGAAGCCATATCTACAGCAAGCGGGTACTCTTACTACAATCTGCGGGATTCGAGCCTCATAGGCGATTTTGACGTTCAAGCCAGCATTAATGACATCGGAGTATGGCCTTTTGCGTTTCTGAAAGATATAATGCCTGTTCGCAGTGGAATCGTTACAGGCGAGCTCTCGGCCAAAGGCAGACTGCCGGCCCCGGACATAACCGGATGGTTGAAAGTACAGAACGCCGAGCTTTATCTGCCCGTCATGGATATAACGAGCCAGTCCGCCGACGCCGATATCTTTTTTAAAAACGGAAAGGTAATCATCGATCGTCTTGATGCAACAATAATCAGGGAAAAAGAAAAAGGACTTCTTCAAGGCAGGGGTGACTATGCCCTATTTGCACCCGGACATCCGTTCTATCTCGGCATCATATGTCAGAACGTTCCTTTTTCACCCGACAGGCACGTATTTGCCGTGGGTTCGGGCAACCTGACCCTAAAGGGTACCGATACCACACCTTTGTGGGTCAAGGGCAACATAGACATCAAAAAGGGAATCATCACGTATGGACTGGGAGACGAGATGCGATTTACCTCACCTTACACACCACCAGTAAACCCAAACCTGCCCCCTCCCCCTCCCACTTATCTTGATTTAACGATAACGGGTAATAACAACATATGGTTATCAAACCGGGACATGCAGGTGGAGGTCATTCCGAATCTTGATATAAAGCTTCGAGACGACCAGTACAACCCGCAGATAACCGGCACCATCGGCGTCAAGCAGGGAACGTTCTTCTGGATGGGCAACAGCCTGAAATTCGATCCCACGAAAAGCATGATAATATTCCCACCCACCGCCGAACTTAACCCGGAACTCGATCTGTGGGCGAGCATGAAAACGGATGTTATTGATTCAAGCGGCGGTTATCCGCAGGTAATAACAGTCTATATCCACTTGAGCGGCACCCTTTACCAACCCGTTCCGGAGTTCTATTCCGAACCGCCGGTATGGACGGATTCCGATATAATCACGTACCTGAATTCCCATCTCGTGCCGGGCGATCTTTCAGAGGCGAACTATGCTTCGGCGATATCGGAGATGCTTATAAATATGGGCGCCCAGCAGATATCACCCTTCTTGAGCGATTGGATAAGGCTGGATATTTTTCGGGTAGAGAACATAGGAACCAAGGAATCGAGCGTTACTGTAGGAAAGTACTTCGGCGACCGCTGGTTTGCTTCATATACTTTCGCACTCTCGGATCCAACGGCCGCCCAGTTTAAGGTCGAATACGAGATTGGGAAGAATCAGGACATCGTCCTGGAACGCGACGAGAACGGCGCAAACAGCCTTCGCTGGCAGTTCAAGTACCGCTTTTGATGATAATACAAGCTGTACCCTTATGGCGCCCCCTTGATCCACTTCACTATACTAGTTCCGATCCCCTCGAGAGGGGCGACCTGGTGCGTGTTCCGCTTGGTAAAGAAATTGTTCCGGCCTGCGTTGTCTCTACGGATAACGAAGACCCTCAGGTGGAGGATGGCTTAAAGAGCATCTCGAGCATTGCCGCAAAGGCTATTTTCCCTGAACCGCTTCTCCAGCTCGCCGCTGAATTATCCGGGGAATATATGGGATTCATCGGCGAGATGCTCGGTTTGATACTGCCGAAGGAGATACTTCTTCCGCCTAAAAGACCTTTTAAATCCCTCTCACCCCCGGAACCGATGAAACCTGCAATCCGCTCAGACGAGCGGAAAATCCTGGAAGAGATTGCACGTTCCTCAAAACCGGTTCTCTTGCAGTCACCGGCAGATTATACGGCCCTTGTCGTCGCACTTACCGGGAATGTGCTCGAAAGAGGAAAACAAGTAATCATGCTTTTACCGGATGAGCCTTCTCTTGCGAAATTTTGCGCAAGGTTTTCAAAACTTCTACCCGTGGTTCAATACCATTCGAAGCTTGTTCAGGCAGAACGCCGCAGGGTGTGGCATGCAGTAAACCAGGGTTCGGTGAGAGTTGTCGCCGGCCTTCGTTCCGCCGTTCTCCTTCCGGCAAGAAACCTCGGCACCATACTTGTTTTTGACGCCGATTCCTCATCATATAAAGAACGCACCCACCATCTGCGTTACGATGCCGTGGATATAGCCCTTAAACGCGCCTCGGCCGGAAATGCTCCGGCAGTGCTCTTCTCTCCGGCCCCGACCATCGAATTTTCGCATAAATCGCGAGCGGGCAAATTTTTGCGAATAGAACGGCGACTAAAGCAGGAAGGTAAGGCACTCATAGTCGACATGAAACGAGAAGGGGAAGGTGAGGTTCTATCTTCTACACTTAAAGAGCTTATAATAAAAACCTTCGAAGCACGCAAGCAATCTTTGCTTGTCCTGAACCGCCTGGGCACGGCAGCAAGACTCATCTGCTTTGACTGCGGTCATGTCATTTCCTGTCCAACCTGCTCGCTGCCTTTAAGATTCGTTAAACCGGGTTTGGACCTGGAATGCGCCCTTTGCCGGAAGAGATTCCCCGCGCCCGACCGCTGCCCGCAGTGTGCGGGTTCGAGATGGCGCTCTCTATCTCCCGGAATTACAAGCCTTAAGAACGCGTTAGGAAGTCTGTTTTCCAGAGCAAGGTTGCTTGAGATCACTGCTGAGAGAAGGCCTACGCTCGAAGATATCGAAAATTTTGATGTCATATACGGAACCAGCGCTGTGCTCGAGTACCAGCCCCCGCGGATTCGAACTGCGGCTCTTCTCTCGTGGGATGCGGAACGATCGAGGTCAGATTTCAGGGCAACGGAGCACGCTTTTCGTGATGTTACGTATCTACGCAGGTTGCTTTCCTCGAGCCCCGATTCCAGGCTTGTCATTCAGACCTTCAGGACGCGAGATTTTGCCCTGAACTGGGCTCTCAGGGGCGACTACGAGTCATTCTTCCAGTCCGAGATCCGTAAGCGCCGCGAGCTGGGTTACCCTCCATATCGCCGTCTCGTGCTTTTCGAGCGCACAACCTCTAAAAATGCGTGGGATGCGGATAAGCTTTCCGCGGCCCTTGCGCGCGACGGCGTCGAGATTCTTGGCCCTTACGCGGGAAGAAACGGGAGGGAAACCCTATTAGTCAAGCTAAGGCGAGACTTATCACCCGCAGACCTCATGGACGCCCGCACGCTGCTCAAATCGGGCTGGCAGGCCGAGGTAGATCCGGTGGAGATAATGTAAAAAAATCGCCACAAAAATTACCGGGTAATTTTTGTGGGGGCCCCGATAACTGACAAGTCTCTTTTTTCGGAAACCCTCGACACCCTTTCAGCCCATTTCATAAGGGTTTATTAATGGGAGGGGGGCTTGACAACATATGTTTCTTTGATATACTCAACCGTATATACGCAAACTTTTAACCTCAAGGAGGAAGGATGCATGTGTTTTTAAGTCTGATGATTTCGATGAATTCTTTCAATTTAATCCCATTTTTTCGTCTTTCTGAGATGTACGATATTTCATACCCTGTGGCGTTAGTCAGGATTGATAGCGTCTGGCAGGATACCGAGAAGGTCAACTTCCAAACCCAAAAGGGCAAATGGTCGTGGTACAAGATCCAGAGGTTTCACGGGTTAGCTACGATTCTGGCGCTTTACGTGAAAGATGACAGCGTACCGATTCCGAAAAGCCCAATTCGCCTTGCTTATTACGGTTCTTCAAAGGTCTACGAAAATAGAGAGTGTGAAGAGATTTGCGATGGGCATTTCCCTCTTATTGAAGACCAGGTTTTTCTTGCGCCTATCTGCGAAAATGAAGAGTTTAAAAAGGAAAAAGAGAAAATCTTCGTCCCAGTCTGCACCTGGTATTACCAAGTTTACCACGATAGCATCCATCTTTTCCCAGAGGGCATAACGTTGCCGCTTTCCGGGATGCTCGACACTCTTTCAGCGCTTTTCAAAAGAGTATATTAGGATCTCCCGAACCCGCTGACAAGTCAGGGCTTACAACGTGAGATGATATAAGTATCCCCTGAAAAGTCACAAGTGACTTTTCAGGGTAATAAATTCATCTTGTTATTACGACCTTCTCGGTTTTCGAAGAGCCGACCAGGGGTCGTATGAAGTAAACGCCGGAGGGCATTGAACCTCCCCAGGTCAGGGTACCGGACAGAGCAGGTGAAACAAGTCTTTCGACCCTCCTGCCTGCGGCGTCAAAAACATCGGCCTTGAAACCTTCGGGATAGTTGGAATACCGCAGCGTTATCGAGGGTCCGGCAGTACCCAGTAACATCCAAACCGGTGCGGGGGTGTTTTGCTCTTCCACATCCTCTGTCGGCGAGCCGGTAAATCTCACCGTGACCTCGTTGCACGACCACCAGGGTTCATCCTCGCAAGTTGTGTAGAATCGAGCAGCGTAGGAGACACCGTTGTCCGAAACCCACTCAGGAAACTTTACAAAAACGGAGTCACCCAGCTCCAGAGGATAGCTTATCCAGTAAGAGGCATGATAGGGCGGAGACTGGTATGCGTCCGATGATATTTCACAGTGACAGTAAAAGTTATCTGCGATCATGGTTCCAGTGTTTCGAAACCATGCCTCAGGCTCGATTTTGTGGATGGTATCGCCTTCTTCGGGGGCCGTGACCGCGGCTGGTGACGCCTGGAACCACACCGTGTCTCCCTCGTTATTGGTCTTAAGGAGCCACATGTCGCCTTCACTGGCAGGAATGTAATCCCTGCAACCACAGATAACGTAACCGTCGTCAGAAGCAAGGCATAAGGAGTGTCCCCTGCCCGAGTGCTGCCCGGAATACTCCCTGCTCCAGATGGTATCTCCGTAGGCGTCGGTCTTGATAAGCCATAAGCTGCCGGCTTCATAGTTCTTCGTGCCAGTTACTATATAACCGCCGTCAGAGGTCTGGGTTACGTCATACCCGATATCCGTATTGTTTGATCCGTATTTCCTTGTCCACATGGTGTCGCCTGAAGAGTCCGTTTTCACAAGATACAGATCAAGCCCTCCGGTAGAGCAATCCCCTGCGATTATGTAACCGCCGTCTGAAGTCGGCTGCACTGAGTGACCGCCTTCCATTGAGTTTGCGTACATCCGGGTCCAGAGGGTATCACCGAGAGGATCTGTTCTCAAAAGCCATATCTTCCCGTCTGCCAATCCGCTGACGACGAAACCTGAATCCGGTTTCTGAAGTAGAGACCACCCTTTGGAATAGTAATAAGGGGGGGAGGAGGGGGATTTGTACGTCTTTGTCCAGATGGTATCACCCTGCGGGTTTGTCCTTACGAGCCACAAGAAACCGCGAGCGGAGTTGATGTCGGTTTCCCTGGTTCCAACGACTATGTACCCGTCGTCAAGAGTCTGGCGTACGCACCATGCGTAATCCGTTGTGTCGGAACCGTGGTACTCCTTCGCCCAGAGGCTGTCGCCCTTCCCGTCGGTTTTCAGAAGCCAGAATTCGCTGTCTTTGTTGCCTGCAACAATGTATCCGCCATCCGATGTCTGCACCACGTACCTGCCGTTCCCCTTGTATCTTTTTACCCAGAGGCTGTCGCCCCAGCGGTCGGTCTTTACCAGCATGCATTCCACGCCGTTGTTGCTGGACTGTCCGCTCATTATGTATCCGCCGTCCGAGGTCGGACGCACGCACCATCCGACATCGGTCCTGTCATCGTAACCGTATGTCCGGGTCCAGGAATAGAGCCCGGTTGCGCTCAGTATGAACGCAGCTATGACCGCTGATAGCGTTCCTGTTTTTTTCATGGATTCTTTCCTCCTTTCCCGGGTTTCCCCGGGGTCCTTCTGACCACATTAACTATATTCAATTAAGTATAGATGTCAAGCTCTTCTCCCTACGGAGGATTCTCACAAGCGGCTTCGATCACGGGGGGGCACAAAAGAACGGGGCCGGTCAGGCCGGCCCCATCAAAATATCAAGGATTCGAGTCGTCAGTTCACGGCGTCGCCGTCTTCGGAATCATCTTCCCAGTTCTGGTCGATTATCTTTTCGGTGCCGACTTTTTCGTAGCCTATCACGAAGCTTAAGCCGATGACCGGCGTGGCAGGGAAGAAACCGTCAACGAGCGCGTCGCGGTAGTCTGCGGATTCTGAATGCCACTCGGCGTCACCCTCCAGGGGAACAACGTAGCGCGCCTTGGCCTCGAGTCCGACGATTATTCTATTGGCGAACTTCCACAGGTAAGCGAACGATGCCCCACCCGAGACGGAGAAGTTGTCGTAATTGTAAGTGACTGACAAGGAACCGGTTGATACGCTGTCCCCGAATCCGCCCGACGATTTCGCCACGTTCATCCTGATGTCGTAATCGCCGATGCCAAAAAAGGGTGTTACTCTCATGTGGTCGCCGATGTCGAATATATATCCGAAATTAGTGGAGTTAACGGTATGATAGAAGGAAGTTTTCCACAAATCGCCGCGCGACGTCTGCCATGCCATGGCGTCGCCGAATGTGAGCGCAAAGTTCCCGAGTCTCAATGTAATCGGGGTGGAGAGCCCCATCTGAAAGTTTGCAACGCCCGGAACATCGTAACCTGTGAAAACGGAGCTGGTATCTGCAAGGGCTTCGTAAACGGGAGTCATGTTCGTCATGCTCATGTTGAAGCCCGGGCCGCCGTAAATGCCCCAGTCGAACGCGAAGCCGGAGGCCGATACGAGCAACAGTACTATGAGGGTCTTCTTAAGCATGATCAGTAGTCCTCCCAGTCGTCGTCAATGCCGTCGCCCGAGTCCTCGAATATCTTGCTTGAGCCCCCGAACAAGGCGGACAGCTCAAGAAACGGACCCTGCAGTGAGGTTGCAGGTTCGTAGAAGTATTCGCCGTTCTGGTCGAACCAGCCCGAGTCCCACACGGTGTAAAGGTATCCGGCTTTAAGGCTCAGGCCGCCGAACGAGTAACCGGCCTGATCCATGGGTAAAAGCAGGGCTATCTCAGCCGCCGCGCCGACGTTGATGAAGCCTTTACCGAGGCTGTAGCTGTTGTCGTCCCAGAAACTCGTGGCGGTATCCCCGGGTTCGCCGAAGCCGCCGCCGCGGTAGCGACTGATGTTGAGGCCCATGCCGCCGCCGCCGATCTCGAGAAGAGGCCTTATCCTGAGAACCTTAAAGAAGTTGAAGCTGTAGCCGAACTCCCCGTAACCCATGCCGTAGCCCATCATGACCTTCGAGCTGTCGCCGTGCGCGTCCTGGAAGAAGCCCGCGCCCCAGCCGCCCACCGAGAAGCCCTCGAGCGTGCCGGCGCCTTCGCCGCCGATAAAGAATACGGGCGACTTGAGCTCGGGGCCTTGCGAACCGCTGTAATAATTGGTGTTGTATTTGTCGAGCTCGGCATTCAGATCGTCAAAGTTTATGAGCATGGCCGCGGCCGACGGCCCGCCGAACCCGCCTATCTCGAAGGCGAACCCTGCCGAGATCAATAGTAACGCCAACATTAACACTTTCTTCATAATGTTTTCCTCCTTAAATAAGATTCGCAATTACGAACCTTTGCTGTTACGCCTGCTCCTAAAAGGAACTGTAAATTAGACGTATTCTAAATAATTAAGTTGCGTTGTCAACTGTCTTGCCCTAAAAGAAGCGGGGCAAAAAAACCGTTCAGAAGTTTCCCTCAACTCAATAAGCATGCTTTTGGTGACCCTCTCCCCTCGGGAGGAGGGTTACGCTCTTGGAGAGCGTCGGGTGAGGGAGTCCTTTCGCGCTTGACAAAAATTTTGTTTTAGGTAGGGTATTGCGTGAAAGGATGGCGCAAAGTATTTGAAGGTTTAGGATGGCTAGGGATAGGAATAATTGTGGGCGGTGGAGTCGGAATTATCTCCGGGGGATTTAATCCTGATCCTGACAATGCCCGTTACTTACTCAGTGCAATGGCGCAGGTGATCGGGACTGTTTTTGTTTTGACTGTTGCGATAATGCAAGCCGTGGGTGGTTCTGAGGGAATGCCCTTGAGCAGGTTGTTCAAACAGCCGGAATTCTGGACCGCCGCAATTGTTTCATTGCTTGGAATCTCCGTGCCTTTGATGATTTTATACTCAGGAAAATTCTCTTGGAGCACCGCGATATGTCTGGGCTGGGGTGTAGGAAACCTCCTCGTTATCGGCTGGTTCGTGTGGAGGGTTGGTTCTTTGCAGGTCGTCACGAAGCGATTGGCAAGATTAAAAAAAGAATTAATTGACGCACTCAAATTTGATGTACCCTCAGAGGTCGAAGAAATAATTAAAGAAGTAACAGTATTAGGAGTCCAAGCAATTCCTGGGCATCACCAAACAGTAACAGATTCCTGCGGAATTATTGAATCTATCGTAATGCGTGGGTTTGATGTTCCTTGCGAAGTCCTGACGACTGGCATAGAATCACTTATAGAATTAGACAAAGCTGCCAAGAAAACTGATGGTTGGAGACATCTTTCCCATCGTAAAATAATACCCGCAATAGTCAGACTAACAAAAAAAGGTAGTTACCCTTTGGAATCCATTGAGTGGTACCCTGTTAAAGACTATTTACTTGAATGTTTAGACGTCGAGCTTTGGCAAAACAAGATCGAGTTTAGTGAATCCCTTAAGAATCCTACAAATGAATCAAATGCCACTCTGTGGGCAATATCAGCGTTATTCCAACCATCTTCTCGGAGAGCTGATTCAAAATTACCACCAATGTTGCTCGAATTCGCAAAAGAAATAGCGGGAGTTCTTAATAACCACTCTTCGTTCATGACAGAACGAGGCTCATACCTGGCTTTCGCATTCTGGCTTTCAACAATATCCAATGCAAAAGTCCTTGCTCCTACGATGAGGGATACACATGTTGAAGAAATCATTCCTATAGTTGAAACTTTCTTCATTTATAGTGGCCAAGAACCGCGCGAATTCCTTGATTATACTGAAAGGATACTGGATCAATGCCAGATTGAAGAATCACAACGAATCGGTCTTGAGATGTTGTCCAAGCTCAAACGAAGGTTTGAAACTTTATAGAGCATCAACTCGGCCCACGCAGTTGTGTCACCCTGAGGACTGACAACCGCAGGTTGGAAAGACGTGAGGGTCTCATTCGCTTGGCCACAATATTTATTTCTCTCACCCCAACCCTCTCCCGGAGGGAGAGGGGGAAATGTCGTTGCGAGTGTCGCTTCGAGCGACCGAAGCACCGAAGGGCGAACGCAGGGAGCAATCTATTCCCGAAGGGAATGTACCGCAGACATAAACAATCATTTTGCAAGGACCATTTGCTCCCTTCGTTCGCCCGCCGGAGCTCCGCAAATAGATGGTAACCTACAGTTACCCTTCGGAGCTTCGTTTGCCTTCGTCAAACTCGCAAAGACAATGACGATTCCGGGGGAATCGTTTCAAGTTTTTACTGATTTTAATCTAAAAGGTGTAAAAACATTAATGCGCATGCCATTTTATCCTTCAAATTTATTCGTGATAGGCATGCGTCTGCCGAAGCCGAACGCGCGGGGCGTGATCTTTAAAATAGGCGCGGCCTGCCGGCGCTTGTACTCGGAGCGGTCTATGCGGCGGATGATAGAGCGCACGAGCGCAGGGTCGAACCCTTTCTCCACAATCTCCTCCGACGAGAGGTCCTCCTCAACGTACATCTCCAATATTCTATCGAGCACGTCGTAGGGAGGGAGGTCGTCCTGGTCGCGCTGATTGGGCGCAAGCTCGGCCGAGGGCGCGCGATCGAGGATTCCCACGGGGATCATATCCGTTTTCTCCCTCTCGTTGAACCAACGGGCGAGCGCGTAAACGAGTGTCTTCGGCACGTCGCCGATAGGTGCCAGGCCGCCGGACATGTCGCCGTAAAGCGTCGCGTAGCCGGTCGCGAGTTCGGACTTGTTGCCTGTCGCGAGAACCAGGTATCCGAACTTGTTCGAGAACGCCATCAAAATATTGCCGCGAATACGCGCCTGGATGTTCTGCGCGGTAACGTCGGGCTTCTCAAGATCCATCGCCTCCGCGAGCGTCTTGTGGTATGCGGCCACGAGGTCGTCAATCGGTATCGGCTCCGATTTTATCCCCAGATTGTTGCACAAAAGCAGCGCGTCCTTGAGCGACTGCCGGGACGTGTACTTTGAGGGCATCGCGACACCCAGCACGTTTTTCGCGCCCACGGCGTCCACCGCGAGCGCGGCGACGAGCGCGGAGTCTATGCCGCCCGACACCCCGAGCGCGACGCGTGAAAAGCCGTTCTTCTGCACGTAGTCCCTTATGCCCAGAACGAGTGCGTTCCAGACATCGACCACAGAGCCCTCCTCAGATTCCGCATCTTCAACAATCTTCGTTTTGACTTCATCCTGTTTCTCTGAAATGATCAGCAGCTGCTCCTCGAAGCCCTTCGCGAGCGCGGCAATCTCACCCTTTTCTCCCACCACCATCGAGCGGCCGTCGAATATCAAATCGTCCTGACCGCCCACCGCGTTGACGTAAATCAAAGGAAGCCCCGCCTCCTTGACGCGAGTCTTCAAGAGCTCCACCCGCGCCCGGAACTTGCCCTTGTAGAACGGAGACGCCGAGATGTTGACGATGAAATCCGCGCCCGCGGCTTTCATGCGCGCCGCAGGGCCGTTCTCGACCCAGATGTCCTCGCAAATCGTGACGCCCGCCTTTGTACCGTCCTTTAACTCCACAACGGCGTCCTGGCCGGTCGGTGTTTCAAAATACCGCTCCTCGTCGAACACGTCGTAGTTGGGAAGATGAGTCTTGTGAATGCAGCGCTCGACCTTGCCCGCCCGCAGCACGGCTGCCGCGTTGAAAAGCTCGTACCGCGCGGAGAATCTCGCCGAGACGTCGAAGGTGTTTGATCCCTGAACCTCGGTCCTTTTCTCAAAATCCACGCAGCCGACGATCACGGTTACGTCGCCAATATCCCCCGTAACACCCGCAATCTCCTCGAGCCGCTCCCGCTGCTCGGTCAGGAATCCCGGTTTGAGGAGGAGGTCCTTGGGCGGGTAGCCCGTAAGGCAAAGCTCGGGAAAGATGATGAGCTCCGCGCCCTCCTCGCCCTCCTCCACCGCCCTTTTTATCCACTCGACAATCTTTGCCGCGTTGCCGCGAAGGTCACCTACTGTCGTATTTATCTGGCAGAGGGCTGTCCTTGGGAACTTTCTCACCCGCAAGTATAGGGGAGGAGGCCAAACCTGTCAACCGCCCTCCTCAGAGCCCTCCTCAGCAGAATTCCATTCTGCCCATGCGCCTCTGGCGCTCGCCCTCCTCAGTCCTTCTTCGACCCTCCTCGACCCTCCGCGACCCTCCGCGGTTTCCCTTGAACAGTTAAGGCTAGTGAACCAGCACGACCTTTAGGGTCTTCCTGGAATCTCCGGACTCCACCTTGATGAAATAGACGCCGGCATCGAAACCCCTGCCCCAGTTCAGCGATCCGCTTGTCCCGGATGCATCCAGCGCGTCCACCTTGCGGCCAGATGCGTCGAAGACCGATGCCTTGAAGCCCTCCGGGAAGTTTTGGTATCTCAGAACCACCTCGGAACCTATGGTCGAACCGACTGAGAATACCGCCTCGTCTTCCTTTACCGGCCGCTCCGCCACGCCCGTTATGTTCCAGTCGCTGATTGTCACGTAAGCTCTCCTAGTACTGTCGGCTTCGAATCTCGAATATCCCCAAACCAGGTTGCTTTCGTTCGCAGAAACCGTTGTGCGCCAGGGAAGAAGGCCGTCAGGATCGCTTACGGTATCTGCTCCCAGCGGTGGGGTGTATTCAAAAGGCCCCTGGCCTATCCCAGGTGCGTTGTAGACAATATTACCCACGACAGCAGCTTGATGTATCCACACTTTTCCTGTATCCTCGATTCCGTCACTATACTTTCGTGTATAGTTCAAAGCAAAGCGTTCGCCGAAAACTGCTGAGGAGTATACTCCTTGAGAACCTACGGTATAAGAAATAAGTGTATCGTTAACAAGCCATATAGATGCGCGTTCATCGGTTCCTTTTTTCGCGAATACCGTGCCGAAAAGACGTTTAATCCATGGCCAATCATCCATTGAGAATAGAATGAATCTCTGATCGTCCAGCCAGTGAAGTTCGGGACAGATTTCTCCTGTGCTGGGCAGAGTTTTCCCCGAAGGCTCTGCGTTAAGTATACGCTGGTTCAGGGTGTCGAAAACCTGCAAACGTAGAGGATTTGCTGACCATGCAGCAGCTATGTAACCTTCTTCATTCAAAGCGACGGCCGGTCCAAAAACCAAATTACCGGTGGCGAAGCCATCGTGCACAATAAACGCCTCGCTTGCCGCTGTTCCGTCGGAAGAATACCGGCGTATCCATATTCGCGAGGAATCCCAAAATGTAGAATCCTCAGCCCATGATACGACGAATTCACCCTTACTGTTAACATCCAAATCCAGAGGTCTTGGCGAGAACTCCGTCTCTATCACAGTCTGAACTGAGCCGCGTAGAGTTCCGTCCCTTGTGAACTGCTGGAATCTGATACGATTCGATTCAACCCATGCGAGCACCGTGTTGCCCGCAGAATCCATTCCGAGACATGGGCAGAAGGGGTTACTCGAATCATCGAGCTTCTCCATCTTGATAGGGGATGTCGCAGGCTGGCCGTTTATGTCGAAGAATCTCAAGTAAACGTCGCTTTCGCTTGTCGGCCCCAGGTCTACCCAGGCCACCGCGAAGCGGCCGTCCTGGGCCATGGCCGAGCAGATGTCCGTCTGGTTGTGACCGACCTCGGCATCCGCTACCGGAAACGGCTCTCCAATGAAGCCCTGGGAGATAATTATGCTGAGAATACTTGCTAGGAACATGATTCCTCCTTCCTGTCATGAGTTGTCGCCTTAATATAGGTCAAAATCAACTTTTTGTCAAGCGTTTTAAGTCTTTGCGCCAAGAGGTAGTTACCAGGATTTAATGAGGATATTAAAGAAAGCAGGAATCTCCATGAGTGATGACAAGAGATGCTTGTTAAGGGAGATTCCCCTATGCGAATGCGGTATGAGGGTTTTAAACTATGAGCAGCTTTGAGGCATGGAAAGTCCTCGAAAGCTGAATAGCATCACGGCTATATCATTGGAGTTGGAAATCTCAGGTATTGTGGTTCGCAAGTTTTAACGGATTATGAACAGGATGTGGATCGGATAAAACGCAATGGACATACTCAGTCACCTTACCGACGACAAGGAATGTTATCTCACTCTTAAAAGCTGCCGGACGACACCGGCTATTCCTCACCTCAAACCAGGCCGGACACAGCAATAATTTTGAAACCATCGTCAAGAGGCCGCACCCATGCAAGTACATGCGGTGTATCCGCTTTTTCTCAACATCTCACAAGCCGGAGGCGAATTCATCCTCAATGGCCGGGACTTCTTTCGATAACCTCGACGGTTCTCCAGCCTGTTGAAATCTGGTGATCCCCGATACGAGGACTGTGATTATTTGCGTTGCTGCGCCAGGGAATACAGGCTCTGAAGGGCATCAAGGTCAAGACTGAGATCCTCGTTCTCACCGTAATCCCGGCGAATTGGATCAAGTGTTTTCTCGTAAGCCCTTTCGTTCCACTGCCTGGCGAACCTTTCGGCGTTTGCCATTGAGCCTGTATAGAAGCGCTGCCAGAGAAAGCTGTATGCCAGCACGGCGTCGAGATAGCGAGCGGCAAGAAGGTTTGAAACGACAAGATACGTATCGCCGGCGTTCACGAGAAGCGCCCAGAACCCGAACAGGGGTCTTCCTGCGTAGGTTTCACCGAGGCCTGGAATAATCGAAAGCCAGCGAGCGGCCGTGGGGTTTTTCAAGGCCGGCCTCGTTTCCATGAGCGTCAGCGCAAGTGAATCGTCACCAGCGTTGGCGAATTCGTGTGCCGCGCTCTCGAAATCCTTCGCCTCAAGATATGCCCAGCCCCTGAGACGAAAGGCGGGCGCGCCGAGGCTGGAGCACACGGCCGAATCAATCTGCCTGGTCGCGAGATAGGGGTCCTCCTCCCCTATGAGGATGACGGCGCGAACCATTCGGACGACCGAACCGTCGATTGAATAAAGGATTGAATCAGCCTCGTTTCGTTCGCCGTTGCGATAGAGTGAAACAGCCAACTTGAGAAGTGTCATTACGGAATCCTCGAGCAAGGGCACGACCGTGAATGTTACGGGTGTTACTTCCTTTGATTCGTTGTTGCTGACGGAAGTGCCCCGAAGGGGTACGGGTGTTGCGGGTGTTACGGGTGTTACGGGTGTTACGGGGTTGCCCGACATTCTGAGTCGGCCCGAGGAATCCGGATAGAGAAATGGCGCCAGCCCGGAGTAGTACAGGGCTCTCTTGTACTCCAGTGCGGCCGCATCGAACTCTCCGTAGGCGTAGAACGAATCGGCGAGCGCCTCTGTTCTCGCTGGATCGGGCAGAGGTGCGACATCGAAAGCTTCGGGAAAAGTGGAGGATGATGCAGGAGCTGCAAAGATGGGAAGGGCAGAGAAACAGACTATCCTCAGCAAAAGTAAGGAACATATTTTCCGGGAGGAATGAACGAGGCGGACTCTGAGTGAGACTCTGAGGCGGGGTCTGAGGGGGGCTCTGAGGAGGGCTTTCATGGGCGTTTGATTTCCGGTTCGAGATCGAACTTCGAGAGCAGGTTTTCGAGCTGCTCTTTTCGCTTTCGGACTTCGAAATCGTTGTAATCGAGCGCCGCGTTTGCCGCACCGTAGATATTACCGAGCCAGAAAAGCCCCCCGAGTGAGGCAGTCACGGCTATCTTTATCGTGTTGCCTGCTGAGGTGTCCTTTGAGAAAAAACCGTAGTAGAAGGCGGCCGCGCCGAACAGGACGGGAAGGGAAAATGACTGCCACGCGTCGGCCCAGCGCCCGCAGTATGCCTGTCCCGCGCCCGGCAGGATGGTAGAAAGCCCCGCCGAAAGCCAGGGGGAGCGGCGGCCGGGTTTCGTTCCGAGCAGATTGATTGTCTGGTCAATAAGTGCTGAAGGAGGCCGGCTCTTCAAGATGGCCAGAGCCGAATCCTCTTGACCGGAGAAAACGTGCGCGAATGAGAGGTAGATGGCGCTCTCCCCTGCCAGGTCGGAGGCACTTAGTCTGGGCGCGATTATCTTTACGGCCGGGTAACCGCCGGCTGCGAACTCCGCGCGCATGTAACCGTATTGAAAGTATTCCCAGCGAGTGGAAACGTTCTTTATTCCGAACTCGAAGACGTTTGCGGCACGCTCGTAGTCCCGGGTTTTAATCAAGGATTCGCCGGCCTTCAAAACGGCATAAGGAGTCCATACGGTGTCTTCGGGATCGGCAAAACCTATGCGCTCGTATTCCAGAGCGGCCCTCTCGTAATCGCCAGTCAGGTAAAGGTGATCGGCGAAATCGATCGGCGCCTGGTTGAAAAGGAGAAGGAGGATCATCATTGATTCTTCGACGCCTTTCCGGAGCCGTCCGCTCTTCTCGCGCGCGTGTCTGGGATTCTGGACGGGAGATGGTGTTTTTTTGGTGGATCGTACAACCTTTCATTGCTGAGACCAAGGTAATAGCTGTCCTTGTATCCCCACGCGCCAAGGTTGCAGCGCTCAAGCCTGTCGAATGTCATTAGAGTTCCCCAAATCGGACCGTAAAGTCCGTAGGACTGCCTTGAAAAGTTGGAGCACGACGGAGAGAAATTGCATATACCTCCCCCCTGCAAAGGCGAGATGAGTTTCTGGTAGAATCCGAGCGCCAGGTCCGCGCCGACGGTGAGGGGATTGGCAGGTCTGGCTGATGCTGTAGCAGCGATCAGAACCAGCATTGTAACCAGCACTCGTCTCATGTGCTGATAGTAAGGCTAGAGGCACGAAAGTCAATACTGTGACGGTGCGAAGCGACATAGCGGGCACCCGCGGACGCGGACTTGACAACCCCACCTTTTTGAGTTTAATTTAGATAATACAAGAAGGAGGAAGGAGATGGGAATACTCCTTACGATAATTGTTATGATAGGAATGGAGAGCGGCATCGGGTTTACGGGCTCGCTTGGATTAGAACCAGCCTTGCTTTTAAGGGGGCATGACATCGAGTACTCTTACCGGTTTCGCGATTTCATCGATTTCCCCTCGGACGCCATTTACGCCTCCGGCACTTTCAGGGCAAAAGCGGGCCTGAGCATCGCCGGCACCCTGTTGCTCAAAGCAACAGGCGGGGTTGAGCACGCCCGGATCGTTGACGCCGAACCTCTGCTTTACTTTCCTTTTGACACCACTCGGGAATACTACCCGAGCACCGCCCTGAAGAGCCTCACATGGAGCATGGGAGGGGAAGTCGGTCTCATGCTGCATTCTCTTTCGGCAAGCTATCAAAAGAAAGCAGGTGACATCTTCGCCGGTCTGGAATACACCCGTGGAAGATTCAAGGGTAATGACTCCTGGCATACCTGGGAGGACGATCAATTCGTAGCGCTCGGGGATTTCTCTTACGAAAACCCGGTAGAAGGCATACAGGGGTACGTTGGAATTTCCGTTCCCTTCTGGGAGCGCGGCCCGTTCTCGTTCACGTTCAGCGGTCTCCTGAGGGGCGGTTCGGTAAGGGAGTTGTACATTACGCCTCTGTCTCTGATACTTCGGGGCGCAGAGATGCATTCGCCGCGCACTCTTCTCAAGTGGGGAGCCTCGGTCGGCCTCGGTGTCGCCTTCAACGGTGGTGGATGACGATTGCGGTATATTCATTGCTGCAGGTGGTCCTTGCGGCACCGGCTTTCCAGGCATCCCTGGGATTAGAACCGGCTCTAATGCCAAAGGTGCGAGCCTTCGAGGCGATTTTTCTTCCCTATGGCGCATATTACTTCAACAACCGCGTATCACTCAAAATGGGTGCCGAGTTCGGCAACTTCTTTTCGCTGAGAGGGACTTTCGGCCTTGCGCGGTCTTTCATGCGCGACGGGCCGTCCTGTATCTCTCAATACGACGGTTCGACCGGATGGCGCTCTTTCGAGGCAAGCTTCGGGATTGAATCTGGATATGCTGCCCGGTACCGCAGGGGAAAGGGCGATGTGATATGGGGAATCTCAGGGATTTTGGGACACTTCGACGGCGTTTTCGTGAGCGGGAGAATAGGAAGCAACGACAGCATTTACTACGACTCCGCCTCAATCAAGGCGCTCGCAAAGGGCGGCGAGGTTTACCTTGGTCTCAATCTTCCAATAGGCCGGCTTGGGCCGATTGGTGTCAAAATCGCGACCATTCTGAAGGGTGGGGCGCTCTTCCTCGATCCGACTTCGATCGGTGGAGGATACGAATGGAAAGGCTACCCCACGAAAACAGGAACAATGCCCAGGTGGGGGGTATCCGTCGCTCTCAATTTTGATTTCGATGCAAGCAAGATTCCACTGGATGTTTTGCCAGACGCACGGTGGCGGCACAAGCTTGATCTTTACGATGCGCCTTTATCCCAGGGGTGCCTGGACTGCTGCTGTCTTTACGGAACCGCCTGGCCTGTAAGGGGGAGGGGGTCCCCTCTCGCCGTCCAAATCCTTTCCGCGCTTGTCATGGGTCCAGGGGCAGGAACCGCCGCCGGCCTTTTGGCCGCTGCATCAATGTGGGACGCCTCGAGCGAGGATGTATACAAGCCCGTCCTTGGGGTTTGCTTCTACCTGTTCCCGCCGGTAGGGTCTGTACTCGGAACAATGGGGTCCGGGGCCATTGTGAATCCGGGCGGCAGCTTCAGGTACACGCTTGCCGGAGCCCTTTTTGGAACACTGGCGAATCTGGCTCTTACCGAGGGATACATTCTGGTCACCGGCAGGTATCCCTGGACATCCCACTGGCCGCCTTTATCCGTATCACTTACCCCGGACGTCATCGGCGTCATGATCGCGGGATCTACTCTGCCGGCGGTTGGAGCCGTCATCGGATACAACCTGAGCATCAAGCATACGCTCGAATCCTCACAGGACACGCTCGGTCTCAGGCCGTCGTGGACGGAGTTTGCGCTGGAACAATCACGGGAGACCGGCCTGAAGTCGAACACGGCGGTAATCGGCTTTGACATCATTGATCTTTCTTTCTGAGGTTCCGAATCAAGGGTACCTGGAACGTATATTGACAAGCTGCCAGTCCTGGATATTGTTTCGATATGAGAAGGCATTGTTTTTTATTCTTTTTTGTTTTTTTTGTTCCTCTTCTGCTCGCGCTCTCCTGCAACCAGGCGGAGGAGATCCCGGGGCAGCGGGTCCCCCTGGGCGACGTATCAAAGGACTACTGGGAACCCGTTGATCTGCCGCTAAGCGATCCTTTGTTCCTTGACGCGTCTGGAGAGGTTCTTGCCGTCGCATCTACGGATTCCCTGGCTACAAGCACTGACGGAGGAGTTACCTGGCGAAGGAAAGCTGTTGCCGGCATTACCAGCATCGGGATAGACGAGCGAAACGCCAGCCGTTTGCTGATAGTAGCAGACAAAAAGTTTCTCGTCTCCACGGATAACGGGGCTAGTTTTTCCGAACACGACGCCCCCGATTACTTCGTCATGGTCGTACCTCATCCCTCGCTTTCATCCGATCTTCTGGCGATCTCTGATACCGCGTTCTGGCGCTCCGGGGACATGGGTGAAACGTGGGAGTTGATATTCGTGCCTCCGAATAATCCTAACCTCTCGCATCTCGCCCTGGATTTAGCAGACACCTCGTACATGTATCTTATCGACGCGGGAGGACTCAGGATATCATCGGACGGCGGAAGCAAGTGGGACTCAAGAACATACTTCGAACAGGACAGCGTCACCCATCTTGTGACTGCTACAAAAGGGGTCTTCGTGGGTGCGGGCGGCTTTATTCGCTTCTCTCCCTCGCACGGCGATGCCAACTCGTGGCTGAGCTACGGACCTTATTTTTCGACCCCACCCGAACTTGCCGATTTTCTCGTGATAGACGATCAGACAATACTCTATACCTGCTTCGTCCAGGACCCCGGCGAGTATGAAGCCTACATAACACATGATCTGAACGTCCATTGGCCCAACGCCTCACCCGGGCTTCTCGGGTTTTACGGCAACCTTACGCTTGCCCGGTCGGATAAAACTTACTTCGCACTCATCACATCCCAGCAACAAAACTTTCTTTTCAAATTCAATGACACGGAGCTTTTACCATGAGCATACTGGGTTCAATTCTAAAACTTTCGCTTGGACTCGGGCTTTCGGGTACGGCACCTCTCTCTAACCAGCTTTCAAGACACGTGGACACGTTGAGCGGCTCGCTCGAGACGCGCGGATGGGAGGGTTCCATATCGAGTCCGCTGCCGATAATCCCTGAGGCCGAGCTCTGGCTGCGTGCAGGGCCCTTGCGTGCAGCGGTATCATACGCCGCCAACATCGCCGGCGGAACGGTTACTCATGACCTCTACGGAACTGCCGATTATTCGTTCTACGCAAGTGAGTTTGCAGCAAGGATCGAGCTTTTAGGAAACCTGGGTCCGATTCACCTTTACTGCGGTCCGAGCGGAGCCTTGAGCAAACTTGCCGTCAAAAGTTCGAGCGTCAGCAGCGAAATCGACAGTAGCTATTCCAGCTTCAACATCGGTGCAGAAGCGGGCGTTGGAGTAACTCTTCCCTTTGGAAAGTGGAGACTCGGCGCTGAACTCTACGGCCGCTACCAGCCTGGCACCCTCCAGGGACTGTGGTTTAATCCCGACGAGGGCATTCTTTACGAATCACCAGGGCCTGCACCCGACGACATACAAGGAACTTTCTCCACTACCGGCGTAGGCATACGAATCCTCGCCGGGCTTGCACTTTAAGGCTCAGGAGCCGGTCTGAGGGACTTGACATAAGAAGGAGTTTCAGCTATCATTTGAGCAGAATAATCAACCATGGGAAATTTTCGCAAAATAGCTACAGTTAACAAAACCAAAGGAGTGTAAAGTGAAAAAAATCCTTGCTATGGCGGCGATCCTCATACTCGCACTGGCGGGCTGCAATGTAATCCCGACAGGACCGACCGAGCACACGGGAAATATCACTGCCAATGAGACCTGGGAACCATCGGGAAACCCCCACATCGTCAAATCGAACATCTCAGTGGAGAACAACGCAACCCTGACAATAAAACCAGGATGTATAGTCAGGTTCGACGTCGGTACGGATCTTTACTGTGGATATAACGGCGCAGGTGCAATAGTCGCCAAGGGAACTGCCGATTCCTTGATAACATTCAGTTCTAACGTCGCCTCCCCCTCCCCCGGCGACTGGGAAGCCATCGAGATTTACAAGGACGCAATGTCCACGACGAGCTTCGAGTACTGCACCATAGAATACGGCGGCAACTCCGACAGTTACGGTTCCTTCTACATCGAGAATTTCGGACTTCCAATGAACAATTGTACCATACGTAAAAGCGGCAGCTATGGAATTCGAATGACGGGAGACGGCTTTTTCAAGACGTTCAACAGCAATATTATTACTGAATGCGCCAAGCATCCCATCTATATAAGCCCCGAATACATCCGCACCATCGGCACGGGCAACGGCTTTACGGGCAATACAAAGGACGGCATCCTTGTCGGAATAGGAAAAGTAACCACAACCGGAACATGGCCCGACCTGGCCGTTCCTTACGAAATTGAAGGCAATGTTTCGATAGAAGACAATTCCAACACACCGACGATTACGATCGGCCCGGGCGCGACCCTGAAGATGCAGAACGCGGTGGAAATCCAGGTAGGTTACAACGCTCCCGGCGGATTGATTGCGGACGGCACGGTATCCAGGATTACCTTTACCAGCGCGGTAACTCCTTCGGCCAAAGGCGACTGGATGTGCATATCATTCTTCGATAAATCCATAGACGCTAACTGCAGGCTCAAAAACTGCAAACTGGAATACGGCGGCAACGGCGACTACGGCAACATATACATTGCAGATGCCTTGCCTGAAATCACAGGCGATTCGATAGGGCACAGCACGGGTTATGGAATATACGTAACCGGCTCGGAATACCCGGATACTAACACGCTTCGCAGTTCAAACACATTCTATGACAACGACCTCGGCGACGTAGGACCTTAATAATATCTTTTGAGATTAAAAAGGGGCCCCCCGGCCCCTTTTTTGTTTCCACCTTGACATGGGGATGAGAGAACGTATAATAAAAGCATGCGGCATGTATCATCATACGCGAAACAAATAATCGGGCGCGCTTGTATGTGCGTCCGAATGTGCCGTTAAGCCAACCCCCCAAAAAAATCTGGACAGGAAGATAATGCATTATGGATAGGGTTATTTTCGAGATAATTACGCCGCCCGAAACCTGGGCTCCCCAGAAGATTGAGGAATGGGCCCAGAGGGTGTGTGAGATATTAAAACGTCACTCGCTTCGCTGCCTCAATATCCCGGAGGTAGTAAACGAAACCAGGGACGGCGACCGCAGGGTGCGCTACATCCCCAAGATGGATAACGTTTCTTTTGCACGCGTGCTTGCAAAAACGTGCCCCAATGCCGTTCCCGTTCTCAACAAGATCTCGGTCCGTATCACGAGACCGGAGTTCGAACAGTGGGTAGAAAGGATTTACGAACAGGGTGTCCGCCACCTCATTATCGTCGGCGGCGAGCTCCCCGACTACCCCTACCCCGGCTATCAGGTCTCTGAAGCCGCAGCATGGATTAAATCAAAGTACCCCGACGTGAAAGTCGGCGGGATAACGATATTCACGCGCCCGCACGAGGCCGACAGAATCGCTGCCAAGATGCAGGCCGGCATCGACTTCTTCGTCTCGCAGATCATATACGAAACGACTAACCTCAAGCACGTGCTGATAGAACTGGATAAGATTCTGCCCGGCGGTGCAGGTGATCAAGCACAGCGCTTTCCCGACATATACGTCTCCATCGCGCCCGCCGCAAGGATACGGGACATCGAATTCATGATGTGGCTGGGCGTCGAGATACCCTCGGCAATACTGGCATACCTTGCAAAGGACGACGAGGAGGTGGAGGAGCGAACCTTCGAGATCAATATGAGGGTACAAGAGGAGATATTCGAATTTATCAACAAGAAAGGCTACCGGCTTGGCTTTAACGTCGAGCACGTTATATACACCAACCTGGGTCTTTCGGAAAGGCTTGTAGACGAGATAATCGAAAGGATGGGTAGATGAACATACTTCTTTGGGGTCAGTATCCCCGCTCGGAGCGGCTAGTAGAAGTGACAAGGGATTTTGACCGAAAACGCGTATCGGAACAAGAACTTGCCGCGGCAAGGAAGGAGGATTCGGGGTCCTTCGCCAGACTGCAGGACGCCATGCCCTTCGTCTCGACAGGGCTCTTCGGCTGGCAGGATCTTTTAAGACCCTTTGCCGACATAGTCCCCACTCTCAAGGTGACCGGCCTAAAGCGTTTCTTCGAAACCAACACCTTCTGGAAGGTCCTCGAGCCCTCCTCCCCCGAACCCCAGAGGGGCACTTCCATCATCAGCAAAGAATCAAATGAAGTAACACAACCCTCCCCCGTAACACACCAATTCTCATCCCCTTCCCTCCCAGTGGATGAGTCAGATATTGATGATTGGATAAAAAAGTATTTTTTTGCCGACGGCATGTACCCCGTGGATGCCCCCCTCGTGTTCACGCTTCCGTTCATTTACCTCTTTAAGGAGTACACGCGGAACGTTGATTACGAAGCGATTGTTGAGATGCTGGACGTTGTCGCAAAAAAATTGATGAGCATGGATAACAAATTACTGGTGTTTGCCGAGCCGAGCTTCGGCTGGCGTGAGATATCGAAGGGTGAAAAGGACAAAGGACTCGAATTCATAAAACGAGTGAAGTCTTACTCAGGGAACAGAGTGGTTATTAACACGTATTTCTTTGACGTGGAAAAAGAGAAGGACTTCCTTTACTCCCTGCCCGTTGACGGCATAGGCATTGACTTTTACTCGAACTCCATAGAGCGTGCCGCCGGTGGTTTTCCGAAGGACAAGATGCTCATTGCAGGAGTTCTTTCGACCGATTCGACTCATATCGAGGAGAGGGAAAAACTCACCGCTTTCTTTTCATCGCTCGAAAAGCACGTTGACCGCTCGCGCATATGGGGCACGAGCGCCGGGCCGATAGAGCTTTTACCGAGGGTTGTCGCTGACGAAAAGGTCAGAAACCTCAAGGAGGTCTTGAAATGAAACGCTTGATCACTCACGAAGTAGGCTCAATGGCCAAGCCCTCCTGGAGGGTAAAACCCTTTCGCAAACTCCCCCTTAAGGATGCGGATTTGAACGAGGCACGCGAATGGGGATCGAGATTGGGCATCGAGGAGGCTCCGGAGCTTCTCGAGCTTCTCTCAAAACGCTCCGATTTCACTCCCCAGGAGAAGGAGCGGATACTGTACTTCTCGACCCTTTACGGCATAAGGCTCCAGGAGAAAGCCGGGCTCGATGTCGTCTGGGACGGCGAGCAGCAGCGGGTTGAGATGTACGAGCATCCGGTAAAGCGCATGTCCGGCTTCGAGTTCCGCGGCCATGTCCGCAGCTTCGACAACAAGTACTACCGCAAGGCATCATGCGTTGGAACGCCGGGCCTCAAGGAGGATCTTCATACCCAGGAGTACAGGCAGATATCGGAGATCGCGAACCGCGAAGTGAAGGTTCCCGTAACCGGAGCCTACACCCTGGTTGACTGGTCCTTCGACGAGCGGTACGTGAAGGAAATCACCCCGGGCGTGTCGAACATTCATGATCTGCGTAAAAAAGCCCGCGGGCAATTCCTCACCGACGTATCCCTCAACGTTGTCTATCCGACTTTGAAATCCCTTTCCGAGAATGGAGCTCACTGGCTTCAGATAGACGAGCCCGCGGCGACGACAAAACGCGATGAGGTTCCCGAGTTCATTAAGTCCGTCGCAGACAGCGTGGGAGACCTTCGAGGCAAGGCATTCTTCGTAATTCACATCTGCTTTTCGAACTACCATTTGCTGTTTCCGAAGATGAAGGATCTCGAGGGTATTCTTGACGAGGTTCACCTTGAATACGCCAACCGCGATTCCGAGGAACTCGGAACAACGTCGGCAAAACGGTTCGGCTACGAAATTCTTGCAGACCTGAAAAACACTTCCTTCACGGTCGGGCTCGGCGTACTCCACATCCACACCGATTTCATAGAGCCGCCCGAGCTCGTGCGCGACCGCATACTTTACGCGGTCGACGTCATCGGTGATCCTGACCGGATAATGGTCTCACCCGACTGCGGGCTTCGCACAAGGACGTGGGAAGTAACCTTCGCCAAACTCCGCAATATGGTGGAAGGAGTGCATCTGGCAAAAAAGGAATTAGGAATCTAGCAGGGAGGGGTCCCCAAACGGTTACGAAGCAACCTTTAGGAGTGAGAGGAATACGGCTGAGGGTGCCGAGATGGGCAAAAAGAGCCGGGATGTATTTTTTCGGGATCCCCAGGCAGTAACACAGTAACTGCCTGGGATGAAAGAAATATGGTTGGGGATCATGTTGGGAAAAACTACAACCCGTTTCAGGTTAACGGAGTACCCTTAAAGCCGTACTTAATTCCTTGTATCTGCAAATAGGTTTCTGAAGGAGGACGTGGTTTTGGGTCAGGCCAGGGAGCTTTTCTGTTGTTGACAAAAAGAGCAATATTATATAGTATTTATTTTGTTCCAACAAGGTTTCAACTAAGGAGGTCTAAGAAATGCTGAATCCAAGTCAAACGGTATACGATATGATACAGATTATTTGCAACAGCGACAATAAAGATCGTATTGCTTTAGCCGTAAAAACCCTTTTGGGGATAAGCCCTTCATTTTCCAGAGACGATTGGCTCTTCATAATTGAAAAAATGAGGCAGATTGTGAGCAATAGCGATAACATATGGCGAAGAGAACTTGCAAGCGACATTTTAATAGCTGTTCGTAACATGCCAGAGCCTGATTAATAGATGACCAGTTCGATACCCGATAGTTTTGACAAAAAGGGTACTTGGGATTAATTTTACCTGTAGTCTCTGAACTTGTTCCAAACCTCTTCGAACCTGCGCTCGCCTTCGGCTGAGCCGTATTCCCTAGCCAGCCGATCCCCGAGTTCGCTCTTTATTACCAGCGTGAAATCCGACGATGCCTCCAGAGCGCCCTCCCTTGCGCGCTCGAAGGGTTCCTGGCCCTCCGGGTAGTTTTTCGTGTCCTTGGCGTGCTCGCGATGACTGTAGGAGAACCTGTCCGCACGGTCGCCGAAAGGCGATGCAACCAGCATCGTGGACTCCGGGAAATCGAATTTGAGGTTGACGACCGACTCGACAAATCGCTTGCGGTCCGACTCAGTCATGTCGCAGTAGTTTGAATGCGCAAAAACGTCCTGGATAGTGTGAAGGGTCCGGCCAAAGGCTTCGAGCGCATGCCGGTAGTCGCCGCCGACAAGGTTCTTCAGGATTCGCTCCTTCTCTCTCGTGAGATATGGTATGCTGCGATTGTACGCTCGCTGGGGACGCTCGCCTGCAAGACGGTCAAAATGACGCTTGAGATGAATCTGGCGAATGCCGACATCCTGGCCCACGTTCGCCTTCTCGACGATGAAGCGAGTGGGGCCGGAGAACCCCAAATCCGCAAGAACCTTATCAGTTATCTCGCCGTGCTCACCGAATCCGGTAGAAAGCCCTTCTGACCCAAAAGCCATGGCGGTCAGAGGCAGAAGAAATCCGAATAACGCAACCAGAACAGGCCTTAAGAATTTCATGTAAGCTCCTTGATTTCTATTTTTATTTATTATAGGCATTAAGGCGATAAATCAACTCTTTTTAATTCCCGACGAAGGGACTTTTCGGGTTATAATGCCCTTGTAACGAACCCCCTTTTTCAACGATAACGCATCGCTGCTTGACGAATATGATTTTTTTTTCATAATATATGTACAGAATCGGGTTACGGGTTATCTGAGGAGTAAAGATAACCTCAAAAACTATTACAAGGTGCAATAACCAAGGGTTCTTTGGTTTTGCTCGTTTACAAGATACCTTTAAAAGGAGGGTTACGTGCAGTTGTTGCAAAAATTCCAGGAGTGGGCGGTTCCGCTTGCACTTGCACTGACCGCTGCGTTGAGTCTTGTGATCTTTTTTCTTTTTGTGATTTACGTGTTTTCAATTTACTCTCACGAACGGGAAAGAGCGTACGTGAAAAGGAACCAGGCGAGATGGCAGAAGCTTTTAAACGGCTTGTTTGAAGGAAGCCTTAAGCCTTCCGAAATAAAACTTTCGCGCAAAGAACTCAAACACGTCAGAGATCTTTTACTTGACAGTTTCTTTTCCAAACAACTTGAATGCCTCTGGGATAAAGAACGGCAACGGGACGCTTTCTCCGAGCTTAAATTGAATCCATCGTGTTCAGATAAGGCAAGAAGTCTTTATCGCGATCTCGGGTTTTTTCGCGAGGACATGCGAGAGCTGGGTTCAAAACGCTGGTGGGTAAGAGTCAAAGCAATGGAAAGGATCGAGGATCTGGGCATAAACGATGGGGAGGAGAAATTGCTCAAGCTGCTTACAGACAAGCGCAGCGAGGTAAGGTTCTCCTCGCTCAGGACGCTGGCGGTAATCTCGAGCAAGAGATTTTACTCAAAACTCGGCGGCATTTTCGATGCGTCTTCCACCTGGTCCTATCTGTATCTCGTCAATATCCTCTACTTTTCAGGCGTGCCTCTGGATGTTCTTGCGACACTGGCATCGTCGGATAATCCCTACAAGAGGAAAGCCGCCGCAATTCTGCTTGGCAGGATTAAAAGCAAGGACAGCGTTACACTTCTTTTAAAACTTGCCTCAGACGATTTCGAAGAAGTACGAAGAGAAGCCGTACTCTCCCTTGCACGAACCGGTTCGGCAGCCGCAATGCCCCTCTTCTGGCGCAAACTAAAAGACCAGAGCCCCGAAGTTCGCACTGCAGTGGCTAAAGGAATTGGGGAACTTGGGCAGCTCGCCTTTTTGACAAAACTCGCCGACGACGAGGATTTCGACGTCCGGTTTCAGGCTTTTGCTTCACTTGCCGGCTCCGGCCTTGCCGGCAGGGAAGCCATTAAGAACTACCGGGGGCGATATCCCGAACTTGCCTCAGAGTTCCTGCACGGAGGCGTGCATGTATGAAACCATAGAGAAGATAGTCTTCTGGTACAACATTTTCGTCCTTTTTTATTTCCTGGCAATAAACTTTTCCTATCTGAGCTTGCTTCTTTTTGCATCGGAAAGACTGGTTTATTTCAAGCGCCGCAGAAGGACGAGAATATGCACCGACGAGCAATGCGTTCTGCTCCCGTCAGTCGCCTTGATTGTTCCGGCCTACAACGAGGAGCGCACCATTGTTGAAAGTGTGAAATCCTTTCTTGCTGTGGATTATCCGGATCTCGAGGTAATCCTCGTAAACGACGGCTCGGGGGACAAAACCCTCGAGGTCTTAAAAAATAGTTTCAACCTTATTGAGAGTCCGCGCGCATCCAGCGGAAAGATCAGGACGCAGATCGTCAAGGCAGCTTACAGGTCGCGCTCCAATCCACGTCTCGTAGTCATTGATAAGGAGAACGGAGGGAAAGCGGACGCCTTGAATGCCGGCCTCAATTACTCCCGCTCAAAGCTCTACGCCGGCGTCGATTCGGATTCTCTTCTGGACAAGGATGCGCTGACGCGCCTTGTTCAACCATATCTTGAGCGCGACGCGAAGGTTCTGGCTTTGGGGGGGATCGTGATGCCGGCCAACGGTTCGAAAATTGAGGAAGGCCAGGTGGTGGAGCCGCGTGTTTCGAAGAAGTTTCTTCCTGCAATACAAACGATGGAGTACATTAGGGCGTTTCTGGGCGGCCGCACGGGCTGGTCAAAACTCAACAGCCTCCTCATAATCTCCGGGGCTTTCGGGCTCTTCGAACGAAAGGAAGTGCTTGAACTGGGCGGTTACCGGACGGATACAGTGGGTGAAGACATGGATATCGTGCTCAGGCTGCACCGCAAGATGCGCGACGACAAGAAAAAGTACAAGATGGTTTTCATCCCGGACCCGGTGTGCTGGACACAGGTTCCCGAATCATTAGGCTCTCTTGCGATGCAGCGAAGACGCTGGCAAAGAGGACTTGTCGAGAGTCTCACGCACAACTGGAAGATGTTTTTAAATCCGCGATATGGTGCGGTGGGTTTGTTCGCGATCCCTTTTTATTTTATTTTCGAGCTGCTCGGACCCGCCGTCGAGTTTTCGGGGTACGTTGTCGTAATCCTTGCATGGATTCTCGGCATCATCAACTGGCAGATCGCTTTGGTCTTTTTCATACTGGCAGTCATTTTCGGCGTTCTCCTCTCGCTCTTTTCCCTGCTCCTTGCAGAATTCACGACAAAGAAATACACGAGGCCGCTGGACGTTGTAAAGCTTTTCATTTTTGCCGTGCTCGAAAACTTCGGCTACAGGCAGCTCACATCATGGTGGCGCTTTACCGCCCTCTTCGGCGTCCGCAGTCGCCGCCGCAGCTGGGGTGAAATCGAACGGACCGATTTCGCCCAGGCAAAACCCGGGAGGGCGAAGTGAAACGTATGATTCTTTTTCTTGTCGCTGCTGTAATCACTCCTGTCTATTCGGATGAAACCCCCAACAAGATATCATCAGGCTACGAGCTCGATCTCTTCATGCGAACCTCGAATTACGGACCCTGGCATCTCGGGTATCTCGAATACTCCCGCAAGTTCGATTTTATGACGCTCGTCGGCCGCTTCAACTATGCGAACAGAAGCTTCGGAGGCCCCGCAAGGAACGGCGTGCAGGTTGAAATGGACGCCTGGCCAAGGGTTACGGACTGGATGTACGGTTATCTTAATCTGGGCTACTCGCCTTCGGCCATCTTTCCGCGCCTGCGCGCGGGTGTGGAACCTTACTTCAAGCTCCCCTGGAGCTTTGAAACTTCGCTCGGTTTGCGTTACCTCGCATTCAAAAGCGATTCCACGGATTCCATCTCAAACGTGTTCATTCTTTCAGGTCATCTAGGCAAGTACCTCGGAAATTACTGGTTTTCAGTAAGGCCGTTCCTTACCTTCAAACCCCTGGGGGCCTCGATCTCAGGAATAATTCTTGCGCGCAGGTACTTCAAGGACGCTGAAAACTACGCGGGCTTGATGCTGGGGTACGGTTCTTCGCCGGAGGAGCTTGTGACTGCCGACCAGGTCGCAAGGGCTTCATCTTACAAGGCCGGTCTGGAGCTTGCAAAGACCATCCTTCCTTCGTTTTCCATCAAGCCTGCAATCAAGTACGAGTACGAGGAGTACCGGCTTAACCAGTTCGGACATCACCTCACGTTCTCTCTCACCGCTGCCGTAAGGTTCTAGGATGCACGGAGAAGAAAGGAAAATCTCCGCCAGGACAAGGTTCTTTCGCATCGTTGTCTTTCTTTTCCTCTGGTTGATGACGGGTTTCACCGTTGGAACCTCGACCCTTATGGGTCCGGTTCGCTGGCTGGCCGGGTTGGGACGCGCCCAGGGTTGGGCGGCAGGCACGGAGGACATTCTTGTTAAAGCCGTAATAGTCGCTTTCGTGGGCACCTCATTTCTTCTCGCGCTGTGGCTTTCGAGAACGATATCCCGCTCCCAAAGGCTTCATGTGAAGATCGGCATACCCGTGCTTTCGATGTTATTCGCGCTCTCCTCGCTCTACCTGTGGCTCAACCCGAGGCTCGCCGGGTCCGATGCAATCATGAAGGAATCTTCAAACGCGCGCTTCACCTTCGGGCCTTATCCTGAAGAGGAGGACCTGGTGCGTCTCAAACTGGAAGGCTACACGGCGGTAATATCACTTCTTCACCCGGCGGTGGTTCCTTTCGAGCCCGTGCTGCAGGATAAGGAGGAGCAAGCCGCGCGCCGTGTGGGCATCAAGATCATTCACCTGCCCATGCTGCCCTGGGTCAGCGAGAACGAGAACGTTCTTGACAGCATTCGCGTCCTGGCCTCATCCGACAAAGGCCGGTACTACGTCCACTGCTACCTGGGCAAGGACAGGGTAAACGTGGTACGCGGCGTCGTTGAGTCGGAAGGCGTCATGGTTTCATCAAAAGATGCCGAATCACCGCGAAGTCTTTCGGAAATCGGCTCTTTCGAGCGCGGCCCCCTGGTAAAGCTCGATGAAGACGTGTGGCTTGCGCCGTACCCGACGAATGAGGAGTGGTTTGGATACGTCCTTGCAGGCCAGTTCAAATCCGTCCTTTCTCTCCTCGATCCGGAAAACCCGGAGGATACTAGCTGGATAACGAAAGAGAAGGGACTGGCCGCTACGCACGGCATAACCCTTGAGTTTTCGCCGGTGCCCGCCTTTCCTTTCGACCCCGAAGCCGCTCTCGACGCCGTAGACAAGGCTCACAAACTCCGCAAACCGCTGTTCGTCCACGCCTTCCTTCTTCCATCTGTTCCGGGCGAGGCTTTCGAGCAGGCTTACCGCTCGGGCAAGCCCCCCCTCCCCCCCACCCTCTTTAGAGATTCCTTGCCCAAGAGACGAATGGAGATCATCGCCCCTAACGCGGCTGCAGGCCCCGCACCCGGTGACGAGGCTTTCGTGACCTATCTGCGGCTACGGGGTGTTCGCTCATGCATCTATCTGGAAGAAGGGAAAAATGCCTCATCCCGCAACGAGAGGCGCATCGTTGAAAATGCAGGGCTTTCGTTCGAAGTCCTTGGAGACACATCCGAGCTTTTTGAAGCGCTTGCGTCTGGTGGCCCTTACTACGTCTATGGCGGCGGGATTGAGGCGCTGAAACAATCGCTGCTTTCGAGATCGACAACCGGCGTTCCCGAATCCGCGGCCGGAATCCACGCAGCTCCCAAGGAACCGGCCGGGCGCAGGCAGACAGGCGTAATCCAGTTCGTTCTCAAGTTTTTAAAGCGCGCTCTGCCTGGTCCAAAGATGATAATTCTTCTTGCTCCGCTTCTTCTTCTTTACGCCGGCATCTGCGGCTGGTTTTCCGGCCGGCTGCGCGTCAAGCGCAACGTAAACGCTCCGTACACTCGCAAGGTTTTCCATTTTTTGATTTTCACTATGGCCGCCTTCTTGCAGGTGGCACTGGGTCTGCCCGCGGTCGTGTTGTTCGGTTCAATCGTATCACTCGCGGTCGTCTATGCCGTGATTCGCGGCAATGGTTACATGTTCTACGAGGCGATGGCGCGTCCCTCGGATGAACCGCGGCGTGCGCTCTTTGTCATCATACCTCTTCTGTCAACGATTCTGGGCGGGGTAACTGCAAATCTTTTTTTCTCCCAGTATTCGACGGTCGGCTATCTTGTTGCGGGCTGGGGCGATGCGGTGGGTGAACCGGTCGGTACACGCTGGGGAAAACACCGCTACAATGTTCTTTCGTTCGGAAAGGTAAAAGCACAGCGAAGCCTTGAGGGCTCGACCGCGATCCTCATCGTTGGGACGCTTGTGGCCTTTCCGGGCCTTCTTCTTCTGGGCATTCCAGCGCTTACCGCGCTATGGGTCGCGGCCGTCGCAGGCGCAGTCGGAGCGGTCGTCGAGGCGTTTTCGAACCACGGTCTCGACAATCTTTTCGTCCAGGTTGCCGTTACGGCCGCAGTCTGGCTTTTATTGAAATGACGGCTGGGGTTGCCTGCTCCCTCGATTGGGAAGCTGTCCTGAATCGAGAAACCTTTCGGATAGAGGGCAACCTCTATTTGAAACGAAAACCAACTTCTCGTGACTTTCCCTGAAAGTCGCCCGTAACACACCCACCCGTAACACACCCGCCCGTAACACACCAACGTCGTCTGATCGACCTGATATATTAAAGCTCGACCCCGGCGAGATTCGCTCGCTTCTAGCGAGATTAGTCATCCTGAGGATGCGTAACCTCCGGGGGAGGCACCAAGGAGGCGCAGAGCGACTTCTTGGGGTGGACAATTCCCCCTACCCTCTCCCGATGGCTGAAGGTAATTAATCTCCTCCCCCTTGATGGGGGAGGCTGGGAGGAGGTGTACGCTCTAGAAGAGCGTTTGCCGAACGTTATCGTTCGGC
>CBFGKC010000013.1:0-90878 GCA_965649265.1 Caldifarciminota bacterium
GTCAATACTCATGGAGATTCCCGCTTTCTTTAATACCATCCTTAAACCCTGGTAACCTTCTCCTGGCGAAATGACTACCGGCAGTTGACATCGTTGCGAACAGGGTATATAATTTCTCGCTCGCGACAAAACTACCTCTTCAAGGAGGAGGAAAAATGGTTAAACGTGAACGTTTATTCATCCTTTTACCCGTTCTCGCATTCGTTCTTTTCGTAAGCTGCACTAAAAACGAATCTCCAACAATACCTTCGTTGATAACCGGACCTTCGAGCGGGACTGTTGGACTCGTGTACTCGATATCGGTCACTTCGACCGATCCTGAAGGTGACAGCATTCGAATCATAGCCGATTGGGGAGACGATATCACAGATACCAGCGCGTATTTCGCCAGCGGGGATACTGTTGACATGCCTCACATGTGGGCCTTTGCCGACACTTTTTCCGTAAGGCTTATGGCGCTTGACACAAATGGCGCGGAATCGGACTGGTGTGACGCCCATACCGTCATCATTACAGGTGAAGTAAACGCCCCGCCGGAGGCCCCTACTATCTACGCAACAACATCCGGGAGCGTGGGCGTTTCGTACAAATTTACGGTTGTCGCAGACGATCCAGATGAAGACAGCGTATCCCTTATCATCTACTGGGGTGACGGGACGAACTCGGACTGGGGTTCTCTAACCAAGAGCGGACATCCCATAGACTTATTCCATACCTTTACATCCGCCGACACTTACTATGTAACGGCGAAGGCAAGGGATAAGAAAAATGCGGAATCGCCTCTGTCTGATACCCTTACTTTGATTATCGCCGATTCCGTGGAGAGCCGCTTGAAATGGTGCTTCCTGACCAGCAACCAGGTTATAACATCACCGGCCATAGGCTCGGACGGCACCATCTATTTCGGTTCGCAAGACCTCTATCTTTACGCCTTGAATTCCGACAGCACATTAAAATGGCGTTGCCAGATTTCCACCGTTCCATCCTCCCCTGTCATAGATCAGACCGGCACTATCTATTTAACGGCTGAGGGCATTGTGGCGATTGGTTCAGACGGGGTCAAGAAGTGGAACTTCCAGACAGGATACGGCGAGACGACGCTGCCGGCCATAGGTTCGGACGGTACCATATACTTCGCGTCGAGCAACGATACCCTCTATGCCTTAAACCCGGACAGCACAATAAAATGGAGTTATGGAACAGGCGGGTACCTGTCCTCCCCCTCAGTCGGTTCGGACGGGGTCATTTACTTCGGTTCTAACGACAACTATCTCTATGCGATAAATCCTTCAGGAACCCTCAAATGGAGATACAACGCAGGGGGATTGGTGTCTTCTTCGCCGGCAATAGGCTCGGATGGTACGATATATTTCGGCTCCGCAGATAATTATTTATACGCGCTTGACCCATCAGGGACACTCAAGTGGGGCTTCAAAACGGGCTCCCTTATCGTTTCATCACCCGTAATAGGGCTGGATGGGACCGTTTATGTGACATCGGCGGACTTCTATCTCTACGCGATCACATCCACGGGAACCCTCAAATGGCGATACGGAGTGAAAGCCCAATATGGTTCCCCTGCCTTAAGCTCTGACGGCTGCGTTTACGTCGGGGCTACGGATTACTATCTCTACGCGATAAAAGCATCGGACGGGACGCTGGAATGGAAGTACCAGACGGGCGGTGAGATATCCGGATCTTCCCCGACCATCGGTTCGGACGGAACAATCTACATAGGTTCAAACGACTACAAGCTCTATGCGATAAAGGGAACGGGTCAGCTCGCGTCGAGCGCGTGGCCGATGTTCGGTCATGATCTGAAGCACACCGGTCGGGTTGGAGGAAGTTGACACCTCATCTTTACGCAAAGGGGCGATAAACACGTTTCCCGGTAGAGGTGAAAAGGTTAATTGTTGACGGCGTTCATAAATCAGGGTGCTTTGTACCCTGAAGGAGGATATTCATGAAAAAGTTGGGTTTGTGGATTGCCTTGATAGTGGGATCGTCCCTACTCATACCGGTCGCTTTCGTCGTACCCGCAGTGATGGGATTCGACTTGTTTCAATTCTGGTGGGGTATTGTTCTCTTCATCATACTCATGCTTTTGCCCTTCGTCTTCGCCGCAGTACTCATGATCTCCGTTTTCGGCGGGGTCTTCAAAAATCTACCCGGTCTTAACAAGGAGGCAAGAAAGCTCATGATCCAGGGCAGACCTGGCCGTGCAACCGTCCTCTCTATCGGCGAAACTTCGCAGGGCACGGTCACGGTCAACGAACAGCCATACCTGCATCTGGAACTCCAGATTTTTGACGGTTCGACTCCACCGTATCAGGTCGGCATCGATACCATCGTTCCACGCTACGCGGTTCCTCAGTTCCAGCCCGGCGCATCTATCCCTGTTCGAATCGACACAATGGACAAAAACAAGGTCATAATCGATTGGAGTGAGCCCTCCTCGCCCTCCTCCCCCTCCTCCCAACCCTCCTCGCCCGTCCCCCCGCCGGGGGACTCACCCTCCTCCCCATCCATCCGGGCCGAAATGCCCACAGTAGGCAATGTTAGTGACTGGACCACGATGGACGACGTCCTTCTCAGGCAGGACGGTATCGACGGCAGGGCAAGGATCATGGGTGTGGAACCGACAGGCAAATCAAAGGGATACGAACCCTTGGTCAAAATGACCTACGAGGTCACGGCACCCGGTATGGAAACCTACAGCTTCTCTAAAGAGGTTCCCATTCCTAACCAATACATTCCTCAACTCCAGAACTGCATCGGTCGCGCTTACAACTGCCGCATCCACCCGAAGGATAAGACCAGGATAAAGGTGGATATAACTTTTTAGGGTGCTCTTTTTTGCCTAAAGGCAAAAAAACCGCAGTCGACCAGGCTATGTTTGACAAATTTAAAGGCCAAGGTATACTAAAATCAGATCTCTAAAAGCTACTCCAAAGGAGGAGAGATGGCTAAAACGAAAGCTCGCTGGTGGATTATGTTCGCGCTTCCTTTCATTGCAGCTATTCCCGTAGTAATCTGGGGTGCGCTGGAAACAGAGATAAAGAGACTCATCGGCAAGCAATGGTGGGAGGGTCTGATGCCCGTATTCATCGTCCTGATTGTTATTTGCTCTATCTTGCCGTTTTTGGGTATGTTCAAAGGGCTTTTCGGGGGAAAGGGTGGGTTCAACTTCTTCTGGGGTTCAGGGAAGAAGGCCAGGGAGATTCTCTCCTCCGGCAAATCGGCGACCGCGATCCTTGTCGCGATAGGCGAGTCCAGTCAGGGGGGTACGGTGACCATCAACGACCAGCCGTATCTTAATCTCAAGCTCAAGATAGACGACGGTTACAAACAGCCTTACGAGGTGAGCCTCGATACCATCGTTCCACGCTACGCTCTTCCGCAGTTCCAGCCGGGCGCCGCATTCAAGGTGAAGATAGATCCAGCGGATCCCAATACGGTCGTTTACGATTCCCAGGCGACGGATACATTCGTCGGTTCCGGTTCAAGTTCAGTCCAGTCCGGATCGACACCCACCGTCGGCGGTAAGGGTTGGACCCAGCTCGACCATACCCTGCTCGAGCGCGACGGGAAGGACGGTGTGGCAAAGGTTCTCTCTATAGAAGACACGGGCCGATCGGAGGATTTCAATCCCCTTGTCCGGGTAAGTTACGAGGTTTTTATCCCTCGAGAAGAGCCGTACAAAGTAACGAAGGATATTCCGATGCCTACCCAGTACGTGCAGCAGCTGCGCACGGTCGTCGGCAAGTCCTTTCCTTGCAGGGTTCACCCGCAGGACCCGCAGAAGATTCAGGTTAATATAACTTTCTAGGCGGTCTTTTCCTTCAAGGAGGGTTCGAGGAGCGGCTTGAAACTCAATCTTTGGAGGAGAGATGACATACGAGAAACCCGGGTTCAGGCCGATTTCAATACTCTCGTACGTGTCCTGGGTGCCGGTTCTTGCGTGGGGTGTATTCGAGGTCAAGCTGAAATCGCTGATCGGCAGCGATTTCTGGAATATTTGCGCCGTTCTCTTAAGCTTGTTCATGGTCGCAGGAATCGTAATCCCGTTGATCGGGTCGTTCAAGGGTGTCTCAAGGGTAATGAGAGAATACAACTTCTTCTGGGGTGAAGGCAAGAAGGCCAAGGAGATACTCGCCTCCGGCAAGTTCGCAACCGCAACCGTCGTCGACATCACCGAATCGAGTCTCGGCGGCACTACCAGCATAAACGACCAGCCTAACCTTAATCTCAGGCTTCAAATAGATGACGGTCAAACAAAGCCTTACGAGACGAGTCTCGATACCGTGATTCCTCGCGCGGCTCTTGCGCAGTTCCAGCCCGGTGTGAGGTTTTCGGTGAAGGTCGATCCCGAAAATTCCAATATCGTGGTTTTCGTTGAAATGGAGTCCACCCGTAACACTACCTCCCATAAAGAGCATGAAAACTCCCAGCCTTCGCCACCAGTATACGGCGAGGAAGACGAGGAGGGCTGGAGCGAGCGTGACAACATGCTTCTCGAGCGGCAAGGCAGAGACGGTCTCGCGAAGGTTCTTTCAGTCGAGGATACTGGCCGGAACAGGGGGGGGAATCCTGTTGTCCGTATCAATTACGAGATATTCATCCCCCGCCAGGAGCCCTACAGAGCTTCGAGGGAGGTTTCTCTTCCGATTTCTTTGGCGGCAAAGCTCGGGAATGATGTCGGCAAAAACTATCTCTGCAGGGTTCATCCCGATGACCCGCAGAAGATAACGGTCAGGATTACTCCCGATGGCTAAGCGCTTCAGACTGGGATTCCTGGGCAGCATTCTTATCTGGGTGCCCGTGGTGATTTTGGGGGTATTCCACGAAAAGATTATCGCCTCAATCGGTGGAATATGGTTTGGAATTCTTATGGGTGTTTTTGCAGTGGGGGCGGTGGTGCTTGACATCTTCCCGTTCTTTTCTGGTGGGGCGGGAGGTTATTACTTTTTCTGGGGAAAGGGGAGAAGGGCTCGAAAGATACTCGAATCCGGCAGGCTGGCAAGGGCGACGCTTCTCGGGATCGGCGAAAACTCCGGAGGCGGCACGGTAACCATCAATGACGATCCGTACCTTAACCTCAAGTTAAAGATAAACGACGGTTCTAAACCTCCTTATGATGTCAGTCTTGATGCAGTAGTCCCAAGATACCTTATACCCTCATTACAGCCCGGGGTTAGCTTTCCGGTAAGAGCCGATCCGCAAGATATGCAAGTGGTTGTATATGATACCAACCAGGCAGCTCTTGACGGTTCGGACATTATACTTGAGGGTACAAAGCCCCAGATATCCGGGCTTACACGAACACCTGAAGAAACCGAAGCAATTCACAAAAAAGGAATAAAGGCGACGGCAAAAATCACGGCGGTCGAACCCACCGGTAGAAGTCACGATTTCAAACCCATTGTCAGGTTTAACTACGAGGTAACTGTAACCGGTGAGAAACCTTACATAGTCGAGGCCGAGCTGCCGATACCTTCACACATGGTTGAGCAGTTCAAGGCCGTCATCGGCAAGGTTTTTCCTGCAAAGGTTCATCCCTCGGATCACAACAAGATATCGGTCGACGTAGACTTTGAATGACACAAAGGAGGAATCGATGAAATCAGTAAAATCCATTTTTCATTCAGGAGTCGTTTTTGCGTTGGGTCTTTTTACATTGTCGTCGGGGCTTATTGCAAAAAAAACAGTGTTCCTCTCCTCCCCCCGCTACAAGATAGACATAGCATGCAACGTTCAAGGCAAGTGCGACCCTTATGAGGGCGCTGCCTTCTCTTTGCTTTCCCTCTCTACGGATTTCGAGATAGCAAAGTTCGGAGCGCCAGTGGCGGAAACGTATGAGGTCTGGTTCTATACTCAGTCGGAGGATATGTCCACCGCATGGATTCCGGGTATTCAAATCCACGGGGAGGGCAGTATTCTCGACTACAAGATATGCCCTGCATGGGAAACAGAGGACGAGCCAATCGAGGCTAAGGTCACAAAAGGACCTACTCAGTTCAAACCGTGGCTCGAGGTCCTGAGCGATAAGGTAATAAAAGATACCGCATCCCTGGAGGCTGTTCTCCCCATCGTGCCCACGGCATGGTTTCTTTTCTCTACAGGTTTCTCTGTCTTGGGCGACGAGTTAGCCTGGGAGTATGAGAAATTTGCCACGGGAGCGATTGAAAATTACAATCTCATATTCAACGTTCCGGTAGACGACCTTGCCCAGGGCAAGGCGGTAATGATCGATACGACCATCGACTACGGATATGAGACAGGCAAATGGTCGATAATCTTTACTCCCTTAAGTGAGGAGAAATAAACATCGATTTAAGCCCGAAGAAGGTATGTATCTTTCGGGAACAAGTCAACTTCAACTTACTCCGTAGTGATTGGCAATAACTTCCGAAAGGAGGAAAGCGTGAAAACTTTTCAAAAAACACTGGTTTTAGTTGTTATCCTTGGGAGCATTCTCCTGCCCGGTCTTCTTGAGGCCGAGAAGACCGTCTTCCTCTCATCCATGCGTTACCTGGTGGACGTCAGTCTCGACGTCATGGGGAAGTGCGATCCTTACGACGGCGCAACGTTCTCAGCGCTCTCTTTCGCCACCAAGTTCGATGACGTCAAGTTCGGCGCGCCGCAGGCCGAGTCTTATGCTGTATGGTTCTACTTACCGGTTGAGGGCTCGGCCGGAACCCGCGTACCCGGTATTCAAATTAGCGGTGAAGGCGCATTTCTTGATTACAAGATCTGCCCCGCATGGGATGACGATAAGCCTACCGAGGCAAAGGTAGTCAAGGGACCGAGCAAGTTCGAACCTACCCTTGAAGTATTGAGCGAGAGTGAGATAAAAGATACAGCCAGTTCTGAGACCGTACTCCCAATAGTGCCCACCGTGTGGTTTAAATTCTTTACGTCCTTCTCTGTCCTGGGAGATGAACTCGCCTGGGAGCACGAAGGCATCGGCGGAGCCGGGATCGAGAATTACGGATTCGTCTTTGGCGTTCCGGTTGACGACCTTGCTCAGGGCAAGCTGTTTTCCCATAAGGAAACAGTAAAAAACGGAGCCGAGACAGAAAATTGGTCGGTGATGTTCATACCGCTTGATGAGGAATAAGAAGCTAACGTTGGATGCTGTGAAACTTATCATTATGGCCTGCGTCTAGGTAAGCAGATAGAGATTCCTGCTGTCTTGTAGCTCCTGAATGCGACTCGACGATGCCGTATATCTTGATTAGAGACCGTTTGTTCTTTAAAAAAAGACAGCAAGGGAGGCGAAACATTTAAAATAATAATGAGGAGAACGAATGAAAGTTTTAATAGCCTATGCCACTAAGTATGGTTCGACTGGAGAGGTTGCCGAGAAGATAGGTAAGGTGATGGAGTCGAAAGGCGCCGAAATCAAGGTCGTCAACATCAACGAGAAACCAAATCCAAAGGACTACGATGCCGCCGTTATCGGCGGAGCCGTTTACATCGGCATGCTGAACGGCAAGACCAAGGGGTTTGTCGCAAAGCACCGCAAGATCCTGAAAGGGATTCCGGTCGCCTACTTTGTCGTGAGCGGAACCATGAAGGATGATACGCCCGAAAACAGGGAAAAGATAGGCTCCAAACTCAATCCCATGATTAAAAAGGTCGTTCCCGTTGACGTTGCCCTGTTCGGCGGCGCGTTCGATCCCTCAAAGGGTCCAAAAATGATGGCTTCGGAGCCAGCCTCCGATTACCGTGACTGGAACGCCATAACCGCATGGGCCGAAGGTCTTGTCCTCAAGTTCAAGGAGCGCAAGTGAAGGTTCTTATAGCGTATACGACTAAGAAAGGTTCTACCCGGGAGGTTGCCGAAAGGATCGGCGAAGTTCTCGAATCCCGGGGCATGGACGTGATAGTCGCCGATATAAAGGACAAGCCTGATGTTGACGAATTTGATGCGACCATCGTCGGCGCGCCCGTCATTATGGGAAGCCTTCTGCACAGCGCACCCGACTTTGTTACCAGGCATCTCAAAACTCTCAAGGAAAAACCTTTCGCATGTTTTGCACTCGGCGGAACCATGAAGGAAGATACCGAAGAGAATCGGGCGATAATGCTAAAAAAGCTCTCAAAGATCACGGATAAGGTTGAACCGGTAGATATAGGGCTCTTCGGTGGCCGCTACGAAAAGAAGGGCGACTACCGCGACTGGAACGCCATAACCGCCTGGGCCGAAGTCCTGGCCGAAAAGCTCAAATAAGGAGTACAATGAAAGTCTTGGTTGCTTATGCCACGGTGTACGGCTCGACAAGGGAAATAGCCGAGAAGGTCGGCGAGGTTCTGACATCCAAAGGCTTAGAGGTCGACGTTTCAAATGTTTCAGACGTATCCGATCTCCCCTGTTACAACGCTTGCGTACTCGGGGCCCCGGTGATGAAGTTCAGTTTCCTTCCGCCAGCAAAGAAGTTCGTTAAATCGAACAAAGAAGCATTGAACAAGATCCCCGTCGCATACTTCTCGCTCGGGCTCAGGATGATGGAGGATACATCCGAGCACCGTGAATGGATGATGCGCAAACTCAGAGTAGTAACCAAACTCGTCGCACCGGTCGACATCGGTTTGTTCGGCGGCAAGTACAAGAAACCTGAGAAGGGTTTTGCCTTCCCCTTCCCCGAGGGTGACTGGCGTGACTGGCAAAAGATAACCGCTTGGGCTGAAGGTCTGGTCGACAAGTTCAAACAGGGGGGAAGATGAAAATCCTGGTAGCTTATGCAACGGAGTCAGGTTCCACGGCCGAGGTTGCCGAAAGGGTGGCCGGGATACTGAAATCAAAAGGTTTGCAGGTGGAATTGTCACAAGTTTCGGAAGTATCGGACGTTTCTTCTTACGAAGCTTGTGTAATAGGTGCTCCCGTTATGCGATTCAGTTTTCTTCCTGTTGCCAGGAAATTCGTCGAAAAAAACAAGGTTTTTCTGGGCAGCATACCTGTTGCACTTTTTACACTGGGTATAATAATGAAAGAGGATACGCCGGAAAGCCGCAAAAGGATGGCAGCTAAGCTCAAGGTCGTGACGAAACACATCACACCGGTGGATACAGGTCTTTTTGGAGGCAGGTATCGAGGTAATGATTACCGCGACTGGGTAAAGATAACCGCTTGGGCAGAGGGTCTGGTCGATAAGCTCAAGAAAAGAGAAAGGAGTTGATGTGAAAGTTCTTGTTACCTACATTTCACGAAGCGGGAACACTCGCAAGGTTGCTGAGGCCATAGCGGGTGCGCTCGATGCAGATACGGAAATCAAGCAATTGAAAGAAGTTGATAATCTTGATGCTTACGATTTATCCTTTGTCGGGTTTCCCATAGAGGGGTTTGGCCCTGCAAAAGAGGCAGCTCAGTTTCTTTCGACAAAAGCCGCAGGAAAGAAAGTGGTACTTTTTACAACCCATGCGGCTCACGAGGAAGCACCACAGCTTGCCGGATGGTTGGAAAAATGCAGCCGGACGGCAAGTCAGTCGGAAGTGCTCGGCGTATTCAACTGCCGGGGGGACCTGGCCCGACGGATCAAGGAAGTCATGATCAAGAGTGATGATCCTCAGCTGCGTGCCTGGGGAGAGGCCTCAAAACCAATGGGTAATCCTGACGAGGCCAGACTGGAACGCGCCCGCGCTTTTGCGCGAGAAATGATGAAGAGTCTTTAAACGGTGGAAAAGCATAGCTAAGTCGGATATCCTTGGGACTTACGTTGTCTCGCGGTTCGGGAAGGACCGTATTCAGATCATCCAAACCCTGGGGGCGGCGAGACGGAAGCATCACGTTGCCGCGCTCCTCGAACTCGACGTCACCCAGGCGAGGGCGGCAATCAAGCGGAATCGTTCTTCAACCGGTAAAGGACTTTCCTTTCTTTCCTGGTTGCTTGCCGTCATCGGCAAAGTCTGCGCAGAATACCCCGAGGTTCACGCGTGGCGTCAGGGGCGCAGGAAAATAGTCACCTTTGAGGATGTCGACATCAGCATCCTTGTGGAACGAGAAGTTTCGGGGCAGCTTGTACCACTGCCTTACGTCGTTCGTAAAACCAACGAAAAAACTCCGTTTGAGATTTACACCGAGATTCGCGTTGCCCAGACCCAGAAGCTTGAGCCGGGGCAGCTGGTATTAGGTTCGAAGCCGGACGCAAAGCTTGCAGGATTAGGCGCGAGATTTCCATCCTTCGCACATGGTTTGTTCTGGCGTTTACTTGCCCGAAAGGCATTCTGGGCCAAACGAATTATGGGTACGGTCGCTCTGACCTCGGTGGGGATGTTCGGCACTACGCCTGCATGGCCCATAAGCTTGGGATCACACACGCTTCTGTTTGCCCTGGGCTCTATATCGCGAAAACCCGGAGTAGTCGGTGACCGCATTGAACCTCGAGAATACCTGCACGCCACGGTCCAAATCGATCACGATGTCGTCGACGGTGCGCCTGCGGCAAGATTCCTTGCCCGGCTCTCCAGATTAGTCGAAGAAGCCTACGGCCTGGATATATAGTAAACCATCTTGACAATACGGTAAGATGACTATATAGTGATCTATGAATAAACCACATTCAAATAATGGTTTTCAATTTCACCGCTACGGTGAAGGACGTTCATTGGTTCTTGAGGTCACCGTCGCGGCCTCGTGGAGGCACAACCAGCCTTGCCTGATGGAACTGGATGTAACCAAGGCGCGGGAAGCCATACACCGCATGCGGCGAGAAAAAGGTGAAGGTATAAGCTTTCTTTCCTGGCTCATGACGTGCATTGGAAAAGCATGTTCGGAATACCCTGAAGTTCATGCATGGAGACACGGAGCAAGAAGAACGGTTACGTTTGATGACGTGGATATCGGCACATATGTGGAACGCAAGGTCGATAGTGTTTCTATCCCCGTGCCTCTTGTAATAAGAAAGACCAATGAAAAGACTCCGGGGGAGATATTCAAAGAAATCCATGCAGCGCAGACCCAGGGCCTGGATGCGAAGAACGGACATTTCCTGGGTGAAAACGAGAAGGCGAACAATCTGGCAAAGTTTAGCCGTCGCTTGCCACGGTTCATAAGAATGCTTATCTGGCGGAAACTGATGCATGATGCATTCATGGCCAAGCGCGTCGTAGGGACCGTGGGGGTTACGGAACTGGGTATGGTCGCAAGGGGAACAGCCTGGCCGATTCCTTCCGGACTGCGCACCCTGAGCTTTGCCGTTGGTCCGCTCTCGCGAAAGCCGGGGATAGTCGATGGAATAGTTGTACCTCGTGAGTATCTTTGCCTCACCGCCGTCTTTGACCACGACATTGTCGACGGCGCGCCGGCGGCGAGGTTCCTTGCCAGACTTGCAAAGCTCATAGAAGGTGCCTACGGTCTTGAAAAATCGGATGGTTGATTCCTTAAATAGTTCGCCAGTGGTCAGATTGACAACACGAGCCTTCGTGTTATAGTCACCGAATCGAACTTGGTTTCTTAATGCCCGCCAAAAGGAGGTTTTGGTGACCGAGTCAAAAATTAAGGTCTACGGCTATCGCTGGGTAGTCCTTGCGGTATTCATGCTTGTAGCTATCCTCAATCAACTTCTCTGGATAACGTTTGCGCCCATAACGGGTGCGGCCGCGTCCTTCTACGGAACGACCGATCTCGTGATAGGTCTTCTTTCCATGGTATTCATGGTCGTCTACATCATTATAGCACTGCCATCGGCATGGGTTATAGACACCTGGGGATTCCGCACGGCGGTTAGCATTGGGGGTGTCCTTACCGCACTGGGCGCACTCGGGCGCGGGATATTTGCAGAGAATTTCACAATTGTGTTCATCTCCCAAGTGGTCATAGCGTTCGGCCAGCCCTTCATTCTGGGTTCCATCACCAAGCTTGCCGCGAGGTGGTTTTCGCTTGAGGAACGTGGAACGGCGTCCGGACTCGGCACACTTTCGATGTACCTCGGAATCCTTTTGGGCATGATTCTCACTCCTATCCTTACCATCTCCTACACCATGAAGGGTATGCTCCTCGTCTACGGAATCGCGGCTACAGTAGTGGTCGCGCTCTTCATCGTCCTTGCGCGCGAACACCCGCCGACAATCCCATGCCCTGAGGGGCACGACGAGCGTGCGCTCATGTTCGACGGGCTTAAAAGCATGCTTCGCAATCGTAACTTCATCCTTCTCCTCGTCATCTTTTTCATCGGACTCGGGATGTTCAACGGTGTAACATCCTGGATAGAGGTCATCGTTCGTCCCCGCGGCTTTTCCATCTCCCAGGCCGGGATGGCCGGCGGCCTCATGCTGGTGGGCGGCGTTCTCGGCGCTCTCGTTATTCCTCTTATCTCTGATAAAATACGCAGACGCAAGCCTTTCATCATCATGGCTCTGGCAGGTCTTCTCCCCGGACTGGCTGGCATTACCTTTGCTCAGAGTTATTGGCTCCTTCTACTTTCCGGGTTCGTCTTCGGGTTCTTCCTTCTGAGTTCCGGTCCGATCGGCTTTCAGTATGGCGCCGAGATAACACATCCTGCACCGGAGGGTACGTCAAACAGCTTGCTTCTGGTCATGGGGCAGATATCCGGCATCGTCTTCATATTCCTTATGGATGCGCTCAAGTCTCCCCAGGGCTCAATGACGGTCTCCCTTCTCGGTCTCATCGGTCTCATGATACTCTGCGTCATCCTCTCCTTCTTCTTGCGCGAATCGCCCGTTCACGACGTAATAAAAAAATAGAAGCCGGCATGGGTGCGGGCCTTTTTACAAACAAGGGGCAAAAACCATCACGCGATGAGTTGCTGCGATCTCTCGGCACCGTATCCGGGTTGTGGGATGAGCTTTGCTCGTTCATCAATAAAAGCTACCAAATCGAAGGCGAGTTCAAATACTACGGTTCAAAGACTGGTTGGGCGTACAGGGGCCATAAGGCCGGAAAGGCCCTTATCATGCTTTTCTTCGAGGCCGGCGGCCTTATGGCGCAGATTGTTTTGAACCCCGCACAAACCGAGGAAGCCCTCACATCGGGGCTCAGTCTATCGACAAACAAGATGATTAAAGAGGCGAAGGTCTATCATGACGGGCGCTGGCTCTTCATCAACCTCAAAACCGAAAAAGAGCTCGAAGACGTGAAGAAACTTCTTCAGGTAAAACGCAAGCCCGTCGGGAGTTAAGCATGGAAACCAAAGTTCTTGACTGGCTCATGCAGGGTGACGCTTCAATTCGATTCCAGACGATGAGGGATCTCCTCCGGTTGACTCCTCGTGAAATCAAAAAAGAGCAAGCCAGAATCGCGCTCGAAGGTTGGGGCGCAAGACTCCTCTCTCTGCAAAATAAAGGAGGGGGATGGGGTACCGGCATCTACATCCACAAGTGGATCTCGACCACTTACACCATGCTTCTACTGCGCGACCTCGGGCTCGAACCGAAACAACCGCAGGCAATCAAGGGCGCAAGGCTTCTTCTTGACGAGGGGTTCTACAAGGACGGCGGCATCAACTACTTCGGATCTCTCGACCATTCCGAGGTTGCCGTCACGGGAATGATACTCTCCATACTGTCGCACTTCGGGCTTGATGACGCAAGGCTTCACTCAATCGCCGAATTTCTCGTTTCCCAGCAGCTCGATTACGGGGGATGGTTCTACCTCTCTCCTCAGGGCAGGACCGATGTTTGTTTTCACACGACAATTTGCGTCCTCGAAGGACTCAGGGAGTATGAAAAGTGGAAGCCGCAAAATCCCATGGTTGTATCGCAAAGCATTGCCAGAGGCCACGGATTCCTCCTAGGGCACGAACTCTTCAAGATGCAGGGAACACAGATGCCGATACATCCATCATTCACCAGGTTCGCGTTTCCCACCCGCTATCGCTACGACGTGATGCGGGTCCTCGATCACCTGCAGGACTGCCGCGCGAAGAAAGACCCCAGGATGGAGGATGCTATCAACTTACTGCTCTCAAAGCGCCGAAAGGACGGCATCTGGGCGCTTGGTCCTCGCTGGCCGGGCAGAACTCATTTCGAGATGGAGAAGCCCGGCAAGCCCAGCCGCTGGAACACGCTTCGGGCGCTCCGCATACTTAAATGGTGGGACAATGAATGAACAAACCTTTACGCAACGAGTTATCGAGTTAATCAAAAGAATTCCAAAAGGCAAGGTCGCTACATACGGGCAGATCGCGACCATGGCCGGAGACCCTTACGGGGCGCGGCAGGTCGTGAGGGTTCTTCATACATGCACCGCAAAGGCAGGTCTGCCGTGGCACCGCGTAATCAACTCCAAGGGAACCATCTCCCTTACCGGCCAGGGCTACCTCGAGCAGCGCTCGCTCCTCGAGTGGGAGGGGGTCCTGTTCAACGCCGACTCGAAGATAGACTTCGAGAAGTATCTCTGGAAACCGTAAGGTAAATAAATTAGTTGCGCTAGAAATTAAGTTGACAAGAAAAAGGGGTTGCGTATAGTCATTTCATTATGGAGGCTATAGAATGGTGATATTCCAGAATGGGAAAGAATATCAAGAACACAGATACATATCCGGCGAAGAAACATCTCTTGAGAGGGAGGTAGTTAATAACTCAAAACTATTCTTTGGCAAAGACACTATATATATCGATGCAAAGAAGAGAATAGGATCAAAAGCTCTGGGCAGGGCCGTTCCAGATGGATTCTTATTTGACTTGTCGGATAGAGAAATTCCTGAGTTCTATTTTGTCGAAATCGAGTTGGCAGTGCATGACTTCTTCGGTCACATATTTCCTCAGGTAACAAAATTCTTTGCATTTTTTAATGATAAACAAAGTGAGGCAAAACTGGTCGACAGCTTGTTTTCTACCATTGATTCCGATGTCAAACTCAAGAAAGAGTTTAAAAAATATCTAGGGGATCGCGAGATATTCAAGTTTATTAAAGACGTAGTTGACAACAGCCAAAACATTCTTCTTGTTATTGATAACGTGAAGATTGAATTACCTGATATAATGGAAACTTATACTGATACTTGGGGGAAAATGGTGAAACTCCTTTTCTTGAAGAAATTCCAAAATGGCAATGACATAATCTATACACTTAGCCCAGACTTTGAAAGAATAGAGGTCGGGGAAGGGGATCAGGTTCAAGAAATAGAGGACGGGGGAGAAATTGAATACAACGAAGAGTGGCATCTGGAGGGAGTTGCAGAAGACATTAAAGATGCTTATCATAAAATAAAAGCAGAGATTCTTCGAGCTAAATCGGATTTGAGGTTTAACCCAACGAAAGGCTACATATCGATTGTTCATAAGAAAAATGTTGTTTTTTTTCAATTCTATAAGAAGAAGATACACTTAGTCGTTATGCTTCCTGAGGAAGAGGTGCAGAAAAGAATCAAAAAACATAAGGTAAAACACCTTGCTGAAAGTGTGCAGAGATTCTGGAACGGCCCTAGTTGTGAGATTCTCATAGATAACAATAAGGATTTGGAAGAAATAATTGATGTCTTAAAATTTCTAGTCACATGTGATCTTGCAGGCGAAAAGAAAAACTGAATTTAGATTCAAATCTGCTATTAGTGAATAACCTTATTTTTCAGCCACAAGCCTCGAAACGAGATCGTCCGTCGTCACACCGTCGGCCTCTGCGGCGAAGGAGGTCACTATCCTGTGTCTCAGCACCGGGTGTGCCATGGCCTTCAAGTCTTCGTCGCCGGGTGTAAGCTCGCCGCGCAGAATCGCGCGCGCCTTGGAGCCGAGGATCAAATACTGCGACGCCCTCGGCCCTGCGCCCCAGCTTACGTATGAGTTGATGTAGTCGAGCTTATTGCCTTTGTTCGGCCTCGTCTTCGCGACAAGAGCGACCGCATCCCTGATCAACGCATCCGATACCGGCACGCGTCGCAGGAGACCCTGAAACGACAGGATGTCATCCTTAGACACCACCTCTCCAAGCTCAGGCAGATAGGCCGAGGTCGTTTCCTTGACTATCTCCTCCTCCTCACCGGGAGTGGGGTAATCCACCGGTATAGAGAACATGAATCTATCCAACTGCGCCTCAGGCAGGGGATAGGTGCCTTCCTGCTCTATGGGGTTCTGGGTTGCGAGGACGGTGAAGGGCAGGTCCATGGGATACGTTACGCCGCCAACCGTAACCTTGCGTTCCTGCATCGCCTGGAGAAGCGCGGCCTGAGTTTTCGGCGGGGTGCGGTTTATCTCGTCCGCGAGCAGTATGTTAGCAAAAACAGGTCCCTTGAGAAAACGCATCTGCCGCTTGCCTGTCGTCTTGTTTTCCTCGAGTATCTCGGTTCCCGTGATATCGGCGGGCATCAAGTCGGGTGTGAACTGGATGCGGTTAAAACTCAACCCGAGCACTCTCGAAAGCGTATTGACCATCAGGGTCTTTGCGAGCCCGGGCACTCCGATTAGAAGACTGTGACCCTCGCACAAAAGAGAAATGAGAATTCTTTCAATTACCTCCCTCTGCCCGACGATGACCTTGGCAATTTCCTTATCCAGACTCTCACGAGCCTCGCGCAAGCGACGCAATAACGCGCGGTCCGCCCCGGTTTTTGTGGATAAGATTTCCGTCTTTTCTTCTCTGGATTTCTTCAAATTACACTCCTATTGGACTTGCAAGGTTTTCCACCGATTTTGAATAGTTATTCACACGGGGTGTTGGTAATTTGGTTCGACATGGTGTGAGTTGTATTCGTTCCCGTTTTGCATGATCGTATAGATAGCGTGAGAAACACAGTTCCTGGCTTGCATAAAGCTTATCTGCGCCCACAGAATATTCTACCATGCGCTGTTCCGAGGAATCGAGTATTAAATGTGGAAATCCCTGAACTTTTAGACAAGGGATTCGGTTTTACATTTCGGTTGCTGAAAATGGTATCGATGAGTATTTGACAAGATGAACCACACATATTAATCTAAAGATAAAAAAGCAAAGCAGGTACTTGGATTAGTACTATGCATGTAGATTTACTTGCGATCTTTTCAAGATTAGTGTTTGCAAGAACCATCTTCATAAGTCGATATTTTTCCGATTCGGCGTTCGTGGCGTCCGCCTTCAAATACGGTATCCATCCATGCGGTTATTATTTTTTTGGCCAAGGTTTCATCAACAATATCAGCACCCAGACAAATTACATTTGCATTGTTGTGACGTTTTGACAGTTCCGCATCTTTTGTCGTGCAAACCCTTGCCGCGCGAATACCGTGAACCTTGTTTGCCGCAATACACATCCCTATGCCGGAACCGCAGATAAGAATCCCTAGTTCTGCGTTGCCTTCTGAAACACAGCATGCAACTTCGAAAGCAAAATCAGGATAGTCGACGGATTCAAGGTTGTTTGTCCCAAAATCCTTTACCTCACATTCTTTCGAAGCCAGCCACTTTCTAATGGAGTCCTTTAGTGATAATCCACGGTGATCCGACCCTACGGCAATAATCATTATCATCCTCTCTTCAAAAAGCAAAAAACTAACATAACATCAACAGCCTGCCGTCTTCAAAAAACGAAAACCGATGGCCAAAACTGCCTTGAAAACAGTAGTCCGCTGCTTTTCTAAACTGGCGGCGGAGGGGATCGAACCCCCGACACGCGGATTATGATTCCGCTGCTCTGCCAACTGAGCTACGCCGCCTTATTTCGGTATTTTACGCTCCAGAATTTCTTTGTCAATCTTGACGTCCCGGAAAAATACTTCTTGTTTTTGTGGAGACCACGTGAGGCCTGGTTTAACGCGACGCGTCAAAAATGTGGATAACTAAGTTGGACAAAAGTGGGACAAAAGATGGTCAAAAGATGGACAATTTGGGATTTTTCGGATGATTTTCGTGAAAAAAAGCAGGTCAAACAGGGTCCCCAGGAAATTAAACAGCAAGCAGAAAAAGTTGGTCAAAAGTGGGACAAAATAATACCCCAAGAAAACGCCCGAGACGTTTTCTTGGAACCCCTGACGACTTTCAGGGAAAGTCGTTCATAAGTTTGACTTTCGTTTAATCCGGGTAGTCGAACTTCAGTCTAAAACGGAGGTCCTCCAAGGCAAAAAGATAAACTTTTTTGGTCAAAAAAGGTGTCAAAGTGATTTCCTGTGAAACCCTCCTAAATATCGGGTGAGAGTGTGTTACGGGGTGTTACGGGGTGTTACGGGGTGTGTGACTGCATTATTGTAAACTATCGGTGCAATACCAGTGTCGCTGCGCTCCAGGCACTCACCTGATGTACTTCATCGTCATTTCCATCACCGCGGCAATGTTCTTCGCGTCTTTGCTGTAACCGGAGGAAGCGACCTCCTTGTTCTTCTCGTCAAAGTACTTGCCCGTGACCGCGCTCAAATCGGGTGAAGTCGCAAGGTGCGTGTACGTGCGAGCCATGTCCTCGGGAGATATCGCGAACTTGCTCTTCATCGCGTACATGGATTTCATCTTCTCGGAAAGGTTGGGATAGCGCTCGATGTCTATCTTGACGTTCGTGACGCGGATGCAGTTGGCCGTAATTCTCGTGTCCTTCAGCTCCCCGGCAAGCCAGTACGTGTACATCACTTGCGCGAGCTTCGACTGGTAGTACGCCTTCTCCACGCTGTACGGCCGGTTCTTGAATTCCGGGTCGTCGAGGCTTACTTTGAGGAACGGGTGCATCACGAGCCCCTTGGAGGCGACCGTTATCACGCGGCCCTGCTCACTCTGCTTCAACCTGTTCGTGAGGAGATTCGTTAAGAGCACCGGCCCGATGTGGTTGGTAGCCCAGACGGTTTCGATATTCTCCTCACTGAACTCGGGCGTTTTCCTGCTGATATCGAAATCGGCGGCGTTGTGAATCAGCACGTCCACCTGCCGGTAAGCGAGCGCGTCTACGGCAGCTCTGATTGAGCGCTGCGAAGCCATGTCGATAATCATCAGTTCGACATCGCCGCTTTTGCTTTTCTCCTTGATCTCCTTGAGCGCCGCCTCGCCCCGTTCCTTGTTCCTGCAGCCGATTATGACGCGATAGCCCGCTTCGGCAATCTGGACGGCCGCGGCCTTGCCTATCCCGGCGTTCGCGCCCGTGATGAGGCATATTTTCTTTTCTATATTATTATTCATGATAAGGCAGTATAGTGTCTAAGGACGAGCGTGTCAAGGAAGGCTATACTGGGCGGCATCGGCAAGACCTCCCTTTTGAAGGGAGGTGGCCGTCAGGCCGGTGGGATTGTCCCCCTCCCTAGTGTGAGGGGTACGCTTCAAAGAAGCTCCTGGGGCGGTCACTTTTTACAGATAACCTCTGTTTGGTTCCGATTAGAATTTCCCCCTCCTCAATGGACAGCGTGCCCCTTGGGGTGCCTGCACCCCATAGGGTAGGGGGTAGGGGGCGGTGAGACCTGACTTTTTGCGCCGTTCCTCGTAGGGGCGTACCTCAGTGTGCCCCCGAGGGTATCAGGTGCGCCCGAAAAAACCCAAGAAACGAGCCGACCTTAAGGTCGGCCCTTACGAGCTTTCATTTTAAAAGAATCGAATATCCCAGGATCCAAATGATTGATAAAAGCTGTAATGGTATTAGCCACTTTGATTATTTGTTCTAAAGCACCGGATTTCTTCCAAAAAGATAAACTTACCTTAGTTCCGTAGGTATCAACATTCAACACACCCTTTACTTGATTTCCTCCGAAAAGAGGTACCGACACAACAGATGCTACATTTTTAAGGTCGGTCTTGAACCTTGGAGGTAGATGAAAAAGAGCCATATTTTTCCTAGTTAACGTCGCTATGATTGTTTTCTTGTGCTCAACAGACATTCCACAAACCCCAGCGCCTTGTGGGAGTACGATATTTCTGTCGGGAGTCCCTTCCATATTAATAGATGTCCATATTCGTAAGTTGTCACTTTTGTCAGGGAGCATAATATTTGCTCTAAATCTGATCTTCTTAATTTGCATCAAATCTTTGATAAGTGTTTCCATTGCTATCTCGGTTACTAGTTTTGCCAAGGATTCTTGAGGAGTTATTTTTTCTTTCGTGAACTGGATGTTTATTGCTTCGAGTTTTGATTCTAATTCGGTAATGTACTTTTCTCTTTCTGCTAGTTGAGCTATTAGTGCTTTATAAATTGTTACTTTCCCAGTCGTTCTTCTTGAAAGCCATATGTTGAGAAAGTAACCAATGAGATTCAACACAATTCCTGCAATCAACAAAACTAATCCTGGCAATTTATTCAAGCCAAGGGTGCATCCTACCCCGATCAAGGCAGGGCCTATAACAAGCAATATTCCTATAGAAATATCCATTAGAGTTTCGCTTTTTTTCTTCACACTTCCACCTTCCTGTCAAGGCTCCGGTACTGGATGGCCTCGGAGATGTGCTGGGGCTTGATGTGCTGGGAGGTGTCGAGGTCGGCTATAGTCCGTGCGACCTTGAGAATCTTGTCGTGCGCGCGGGCGGAGAGCCCGAAGCGCTCCATTGCGGTCTTTAGGAGATGTTCCGAGTCCGGGCCAATCTCGCAAAAGGTGCGCACGAGGGTCGAGCCCATTTGGGAGTTGGAGTAAATGGGTTTCTTGCGGCCTGAGGGCTTGAAGCGCTCGAGCTGCACCTGCCGCGCGGCCATAACGCGCCCGCGCACGGACTCCGAACGCTCGCCCTGCTCCCTGCGGCGAATCTCGTCGAACCGCAGTTTGGGCACCTCTATGTGGATGTCGATTCTATCGAGCAATGGCCCGGAGATGCGGGAGCGGTAGCGCTGGATTTGCGGGGGCGTACACCTGCACACGTTTACGGGATCGGTCAGGTTCCCGCACGGGCACGGGTTCATGGCCGCGACCAAAGTGAACTGCGCCGGGTATCCTATGGTGACCTTTGCGCGGCTGATGACGACCTTGCCGTCCTCCAGGGGCTGGCGCATTACCTCGAGAACGTTGCGCCGGAACTCGGGCAGTTCGTCCAGGAACAGCACGCCGTTGTGTGCGAGGCTCACCTCGCCGGGCTTTGGAACCTGTCCGCCGCCGATGAGGCCGGCGTCCGATATAGTGTGGTGCGGCGAGCGGAAGGGACGAATGGCGACGAGAGCGCGTCCGGGTTCTAAGGAACCTGCGACCGAGTGGATGCGTGTGGTCTCCAGGGCTTCGTCGAGAGAGAGGGAGGGGAGTATGGTCGGCAGACGCTTTGCGAGCATGGTCTTGCCGGTGCCCGGCGGCCCCACGAGCAGGATGTTGTGCCCGCCCGCGGCCGCGACCTCGAGCGCGCGCTTGGCGTGCTCCTGGCCCTTGACGTCTGAAAAATCCACACCCCAAACCATCTCCTCGCGGAAGATACCGTCAACGTTGACCTTTGCCGGTGTGATGCGCTCCTCGCCATTAAGAAATTGCGCGACCTCCACGAGGGAGGAGGCGGGGTAAACGAACCCGTCGCCGTGAATGGCTGCCTCAGCCGCGTTCTCCTTAGGAAGAATGAGCCCCTCGAACCCGAGTTCCTTGACAAGGGCCGCAATCGAGAGCGCGCCGTGCACGGGTCTGATTGCACCGTCGAGCGAGAGCTCGCCGATTATGACGTAGCGGGAAAACGCCTCCTGCGATATAACACCCCTGCATGCGAGCATCCCGAGGGCTATGGGCAGGTCGTACGCGGCACCCTCCTTCTTGATATCTGCAGGCGCAAGGTTGACCGTAATCCGGGACGAGGGGATGGGAAAGCCGGCGTTCTTCACCGCGGCAAGCACCCGGTCCTTGGATTCCTTCACGGCGACGTCGGGAAGCCCGACTGTTGAATACGCGGGCAGTCCCCGGCCGATATCGACCTCAACCGAAACCTTGTAGGCGTCGATTCCCAGAAGTCCTGCCGACACAACCTTTGCAAGCATATCAAATTCCTCCTAAGTTTACATCAATATACTCAGTTAGAGGAGGAATGCAATAGCCTGGATTTTTGTCCTTTTTATGATTCTTGCATGACTTATGTGTACATCAGGAGTTTCAACAAAGTGATACGTTACGTTGCAGGGCAAGACTTGTGGGGAATATATGCCCCCCACAAGTCTTATGTTTACAATTCAAGGATATGTTTGCGTACCATACCAGGTGCCGTTGCCCGCCGAGCAGCTCCAAGTTCCGGAGCAGATTTCTGAATTAAAATCAAAGGTACCACTCCAGGTTCCGGTATAGGGGGGAACTGAATTGTCTACACCCCAGTTGCCGCTACCTGCACCTGTAGAACGGTTGGCATAACCCCAGATATCGCCGGTATGACCGTTAAGATCATTCCATTGGCCATCGACGGAGTAATATACGGCATCGAAGACTGTAAAGTCCATGTGCCAGATAACCCAGGGATCAAATGGAAGCACCCTGTGATCAATCACTCCGGTGCCGGAGCCGTCCCATTCCATATCGGCTGCGGATGCGGTGCCGGTGAGAACGAAGACGCCGACTATTACTGCCAGAAGAGGTAGAACATTGACTTTTTTGAGATTCATGAAAATCCTCCTTAAATTAGGGTTTTGCCGACCCCTGAAAACTACCTCCAGGCTTGTCCGGAACATCAAAACCTCGATAAAAAGGTAGCCAAGTCGTGATATTCCGGCACATATGCTTATTTGGTATTCCTTTGCGGGGCGCAGAAACGCCCCGCAAAGCTTAGCAGTTTCCAATTAAGGGTAGGTTTGCGAGCCTGTCCAGGTGCCGTTACCTATTGGACAGTTCCAAGTTCCGGAGCAGGTCTCGGTTGAATAGTTAAATGTTCCGGACCATATCCCACTGGTATAGGGAGGAACCGTGTTATCGATGCCCCAGTTACCGCTGGCTGCTCCTGTCGAGCGGTTGACATATCCAGAAATGGTTCCGGTATGATCTGAAAGCGTGTCAATCCAAGTACCTCTGACTATGTAGTAGGTGTCGCTATCAATATAGAAGTCCATGTGCCAATAGGCAAAGGGGTGTATCTGAACTCCACCATGGTAGATAGTGCCGGTACCTGTACCGTCCCATTCCATGTCGGCTGCTGAAGCGGTGCCGGCGAGAACGAGGACGCCGACTATGATCGCCCCTATAGAAAGGGCTCCGAGCTTTTTGAGATTCATGAGAATCCTCCATTTGGATTTGTTACCCCCCTCTGTTTTTTTTCTCCTGAGCCTTCTCTCCTCGAAACCGGGGCATGGTGGCGGCACTAAGATAGAATAAGAATATTATAAAAAAATTCTTTTTATTGTCAATGGTCTTAGTTTTAACTTCTTTTTTTACGCAATAATGTCTTTGTAGTGGAAAGACCTTACTCCTATGAATTCCCTTTACAGTACGAAAACACATGTGACGGCTCACCGGGTCCCCTTAATAGCTAGCTTTCGAGAGATAGCTTAAGACAGTCTACTGCCCTTCTGCGGGAGAATGATATAGACACACCTGTTCAGAGAGACCCTACCCTGACTTGCTTCCTCTTGGAAAACGCCGGTTTATTTCAATATGGTAACTTTCGAAACCTGCAGCTTGTCGGCGCTTGACAGGATAAAGTATATGCCCGGGTTTGCCCCCTCCCCCCATCGGATGGTGCCTGAGCTTGCGGGTGTTGCGGGTGTTACGGATGTTTTGATCTCGTCCACCATGCGGCCTGAAGCGTCGAAAACGAAGAATCTCATGGGCGTTCCTGAAGGAGATGAGTAGCTTATTGCTATTTCCCTGCCTATCGAAGAGACAACCCTGAAGGCGCTACCCAAATCGGCAGGAACCTCGCCACTGCCCGACGAATAAAGCTGCTCGACAGGGTAGAAATCGGAACCTTGCCGGTCATAACAGCTGCCAATTGTCGTCACCGGCCCGGACGATACGACATGGTAGATGGCATGTGCCGTAGCGTCACCTTCAGGACATGTATAGCGGTAGTACTCGCCGCGATTCAGGGTTCCCGACCATATCGAGGACTCGTCTCCTCCGTCGCGGGGAATCCGGGTCACGGTAACGCTGGTGCTGTCACGAAACGCAATTACGTGAAGTTTAGAGAAGTATCCACCCAACGACGTTTCCAGCGGGATATAAAAGTCGGTACCCAGACCCAGGCCGTTTCTGTCGATACCCCTGGCCATGTAGAACGCGATGTTCGTAGCGCCGAAACTCGCCCACTCGGTCTGCGATACCGAGATGTCCTTATCCGCGTGTATGTATAAAGGCCTCCTCGTTGGCATCGGCTGCCCCTTTATCTCGCCGCGCTTCTCGCAGGTCAACGCCCACACCGTATCGCCCGTGTCCAGGAACGTTATTGAAACCTTCGTGTTGTCTTCCCATGGGACGATGTTAATATCCTGAGGGGCGCCGGGATACGAATGCTGATAGGTCATGAAGTCCCTGCCTGTAAAAGTCCCATTGAACGCCGGTACGTAGGTGCCGTTGACTCCGTTCATCTCCTGAACCGAGACCGGCTTGGAGGCCGTTACCGAGTAAACGCTCGGCGGATCTGAACCCTGGTCGTTCAGATAATACTCGGCGCTGTCGAGCGTGCCCTGCCACTCGATGGAATCGGCAGAAAGATTCTTGACTGTGACGTCAGTGCCGTTCTCATAAGCCCAAACCGCTAAAAATCCTTCTGATGCCGCGTCCGGTTTTGGACCGACTGTCAGAAGTTTTGTGCCCAAAGGCCGGTTGTCGGGCCCGGTGGCAAACCAGCAGCACAGACCGGCAGAGAAAGGATCACCACTAAGGACGGCCGCACGCCTTGGTATGTCAACCTTGTACACTCCAGCCTCGAGACCTGTTATCAGTTGATAATCGTCTTCCTTCATGGTATCAGACCAGACAAGGGCTCCAGTCCCGTCCGACATTTTGCAGACGTTTTCGTCCGAGTAAGAGAATATCACGATGTCGCCGTAGGTGTAAACGTAGGTCGAAAACGAATCGCCCGGGGAAGGCTCAGGAAAGTTAAAGCTTCCCATGTAATGGACGGGTTCCTGCATTGTTTGAGCGGAAGGCCGGCTGAGTCCCAGATCCCTTGATATGCAGTCGCTCCATGCGTCCGCCGCTACCAGAGAACAAGGAATCATCCCGACCGCCATCAGCGCTCCCATTCCTGAGAGAACAACTTTGTTCATTTTTCCTCCTCTGTAAGGTTTCGTTCACGTTGGTCACCAACGCTTCGATTAAGATAATATTATGATAGTCTCTATCCCGGGGTTGTCAATCAGCATCCTGGAGACGGCGGTTTTATAAGCCTGAATCCCTGGAACCATCACTCCACGGGCAGGGTTTATTATGTTTGTGAGATTACTTCTTTTATCAGCAATATTTGTTATGAATCCCGGCTGAAACTTGACTTCTGTAGACTCTTTACATATACTGCGCTGTGGTTGACGTCTATCTCAGTCTACCCGCTTTTTTAACCATGGTTTCGGCGTCGGCAGAGGTCTACAGGAACGAAACGGTGGGTTATCTTGTCGGTTACCCCATAAAAACGAACTTCGTCGTTGAATATGCCGCGCCGTTTCAGTCGGTCAGCTCATCGCAGGATTCGATACAGGTTGATGAAAATCGCACCGGCTGCATAAACCGGGTAATAAACCGCTTTTCAGAAGGGCTCGAGATAGTGGGCACGTTTCACTCGCACGCCGGATCGTCCTCCGGTAAAGCGCTGGCGCTGCCGTCAGATGCGGACGTAAACCACATACTCCCGGACGAGGTGCAGCTTATTGTCGCAGTCAATCCCGAGGGAAAGAAAATGAAATGGCGCGAGGGGCGTTACACCCTTTTCGGCACGGTGGACGGTCTTCACGTCGAGATAGGCGGCTTCGTCAGAACCGACAGGGGGAGGGGATGGAAGCGCGTACACGTCAACTGCGCCGCCATAACAGGAGTTTCACCGTGATCGGCCCAAAGCAACCTTTCGAGCGCATCGCGATGTTTTACGATACCCTCATGAAGGGAATAGAATACCGCGATTGGGTGGACTACACGATTGAAATCTTTGACAGATTCGGCCACAAGCCGGTGAGGGTGCTCGATCTTGCCTGCGGAACCGGAACGGCTACCCTCGAGCTAGCGAGAAGGGGTTTTGAGGTCACGGGGATTGATCGTTCGAGATACATGCTGGAGGTGTTCAAGCAAAAGAGAGGGGCGGCGAAGCTGGAAATAGTCCAGTCCGATATGCAGCGCTTCAGGCTGGACCACAAGGTTGACGCCGTTACCTGCTATTTTGACAGCATGAATTACTTGATGGATGAACGCAGTCTGGAGCATTGTTTTGAGTCTGTCTACGAAGCGCTGGCTCAGAAAGGAATTCTCGTTTTCGACATGAACACCATCTACGGTCTGGAGCGAGTCTGGGGCACGAATACGATGATCAGGGAGATAGACAACATCTACTCGGTGTGGAAATCGGTCTACGATTCGGTGAACCATGTATCTACCCTTTACCTGACGCTTTTCATCCGCGAGGGGAACACTTACGTGAAGGTTGACGAAATTCACCAGGAGCGCGCGTACCCCGCAGTAAAGGTCAAGGAACTTCTCCTGAAAGCCGGATTCAAAGAGGTCGAAGTGTATGCTCACTTGACTATGCACCCTTCGCTGGACATAAGTTCAAGAGTGATGTTTGCGGCGGAGAAGAGGCTGTAATGAGGATAATAGCCGACTTGCACCTGCACTCGCGATTCTCCCGCGCCACGAGCCAGAACATGCGTATACCCGAAATGGCGCGCATGGCCAAAAAGAAGGGCATAGGGATCCTCGGTTCCGGCGATTTTACCCACCCCGGCTGGATGGACGAACTTTACAATAACCTGATAGAGGCGGGGCCCGGCATGTACGAGTACTCAGGCGTAAGGTTCATCCTGACCGCGGAAGTGGCGAACATTTATACCCGCAAGGGCGCTCTGCGCCGCATACACAACGTCATCTTTACGCCGTCGTTCGAAGACGCCGAAAAGATAAACAAATTCCTCGCTCGCTTCGGCAGCCTGACCGCGGACGGCAGGCCCATGCTGGGGCTCGACTCGGAGGCCATGCTCGAAGGTGTGCTGTCGCTCTCCCCAGAGAGTTTCATCGTTCCCGCGCACATATGGACGCCCTGGTTTTCGCTCTTCGGTTCAAAGTCGGGGTTCAATTCGATAGAGGACTGTTTCGGCAGGTATACCAAGGACGTTTTTGCACTCGAGACGGGACTCTCCTCGGACCCGCCGATGAACTGGCGTCTCTCGGCTCTGGACCGCTTTACCCTCATCTCGAACTCCGACGCGCACTCGCCCGCCAATATGGGGCGTGAGGCCAATCTCCTCGATATAGAGCTCTCGTATTTCGAACTCAAGGAAGCGCTGCGAACTAAGGACCCCAAGAGGATGCTTGCCACGATCGAGTTTTTCCCACAGGAGGGTAAGTACCACTACGACGGACACCGTACCTGCAACGTGCGATTCACACCAAGCCAGTCGGCGGCTGCAAAAAACCGCTGCCCTGTTTGCGGAAAGCCCTTGACTCTGGGTGTCGATAACCGGGTTCAGGAACTTGCCGACAGGCCGGAGGGCACGAGGCCCGAGAATGCAATCCCTTATCATTCGATCATTCCCCTGGCGGAGATAATCGCCGAAGCAAAGGGAGCAGGCCGCGATTCAATGGCCGTCACGCAGGTGTACGACAGAATCACTGAGGCCGCCGGCGGTGAGTTCAGGGCGCTTCTCTGGGCTTCCGAGGAGGAACTCACGAAGGCCGCGGGGGATGCCATCGCGCAAGGCATAATGAGGATGCGAAAGGGAAGGGTGAAGGTGGAGGAGGGTTACGACGGCGTGTTCGGCAAGATAAGCGTTTTCTCCGACTTCTCGAGCGTACAGGAGCAGAAGCCGGAAGATCAGGACAAAGGCAATGAACAACTTTCCCTGTTTTAGGAAAGCAGTAACATCGATCACACCGGAGGAGGTGTCTTGAAAAAGCTTTGGGCTCCGTGGAGGATGACTTACATCAAGGATGCGGCGAGGGAAGAAAAGGAGCAGGGCTGCGTGCTCTGCAGGATAGCGGCGGAGCGAGACAAGGACGAGGAAAACCTGGTGGTCGCGCGCGGCAAGCACGTCTTCGTGGTTCTCAACCGCTTCCCTTACTCCAACGGTCACCTCATGGTCTCTCCCTACAAGCATGTAAGGGAGTTCTCGGGGCTCGCGCCGAAAGCGGTCACCGAGCTTGTTGAGTACACACAGGGAGCCATCGATACCCTGCGGAGGATGAGCAATCCGGATGGTTTCAACGTGGGCGCAAACCTCGGACGCGTGGCGGGCGCGGGCATTGACGCTCATCTGCACATGCACGTGGTGCCGCGCTGGTCAGGCGATACGAACTTCATGCCGGTACTGGCCGACGTGAAGGTCATTGCCCAGGCGCTTGAAGAAACATGGCTGGAGCTTCGCAAACACTGGGAAATCTGACCGGCTTCTTCCTTGATTTTTTTCCCCTGCAAGTTACAATAAGCCGATGAGAGGAACCGCAAAGGATCGGATGTCGCTCGAAATGCCGGTTCAATACGTTAAAGGTATCGGTCCCGCACGTGCCCTGAGGCTTGAGCGCCTCGGAATCAAGACGGTTGAGGATCTGCTTTTCCATCTGCCCGCAAGGTACATTGACCGCTCGAACCCTATCGCCCTCTCAAAGGTCGAACTTGGCAGGGAAGCGACGGTCGTTGTGAAGGTTCTCGGTTCGAAGTTCCGCTACTCGCGGCGGGGACCGATACTGGAGCTGCTCGCCTCGGAGGACGGAGACTTTTCCTCTCAGATATTCGTCTTGTGGTTCAACAGACCCGATCTGCGAGGCAAGTTCAAGGACGGCGAACGGCTCATACTTTCAGGGCAGGTGAGTTTTTACGGCCAGCGCCAGATGATAAACCCTTTTTTCGAACGGTTCGATGAAAACCCCGACTTCTTTGAGCGTGCCGTCTTTCCAATCTATCCTTTGACGGAAGGGCTTGCTGCGTGGGAGATTCGAAAAGCGGTCGCGAAAGTTCTCGACGAGATAGAGGACATTCCCGAAACCCTCACGGATGAGACGCTCGAGCGCATGCGCCTGCCCGGGATACGTCGGACCCTTGAGATGGTGCATAGACCGAGAAACGCCTCTGAACCTGCGGTTGCCGTGAACCGGTTACGTTACGAGGAACTGTTTTACCTTCAAACTGTCGTAACACTGCGCAGGAAGGCACTCGACGAGAATCTCTCGGCAAAGCCTCTTTCAGGGGACGGCAGGCTGACTGCGGCATTGACCGCGGGGCTGCCCTTCACCCTCACGGACGACCAGCGAAAAGCGATGGAGGAGATAGCGTCCGACGTTCGGAGAACGAGGCCGATGCACAGGTTGCTCGAGGGGGACGTGGGATCGGGAAAGACCGTGGTCGCGCTTTACGCCATGCTTCGCGCCGTCGAGTGCGGGATGCAGGGCGTGCTCATGGCTCCCACAGAACTGCTTGCGGAGCAGCATTACAACGGCTGGAGAGAGCGACTCGAGAGCATCGGCGCCAGGTCGCTTCTGCTCACGGGAAGCATCGCCGCGGCCCGGAAGGAGGAGTGCTCGAGGATGATAGCGTCCGGAGAGGCCAATGTCGTTTTCGGCACGCATGCGTTGATAGAGGAGCACGTTAAATTCGCGAATCTCGGACTGGTCGTTGTCGATGAGCAGCATCGCTTCGGGGTCATGCAGCGTGCGGCGCTGAGGGACAAGGGAGAGGAAACGCCGCACCTTTTAGTCATGTCCGCGACACCCATTCCGAGAACGCTCACCATGACTTATTACGGCGACTTGAACCTTTCGATACTCAAGGACAAGCCCAAGGGAAGGGCGGAACGCAGGACTGACATCGCGTACGAGAGCCGAAGAGCCGGGGTTTACCGCTGGCTCAAGGAGAAGCTCGAGGAGGGCGACCGCGCTTACGTTGTCGCGCCTCTCATTGACGAATCGGAGAAGCTCGACGTATCATCGGCCAAGGAGACGTACGAGGAACTCAAGGAGCTTTTGGGCGAGGAGCGGATAGCCCTGCTTCACGGAAGGATAAGGCCAAGGGAGAGGACGGAAACAATGGAACGTTTCCGCACAGGCGAGGTAAACGTTCTCGTTTCGACGACGGTGATAGAGGTGGGTGTTGACGTACCCGAGGCGACGATAATGATAATTCGCCACCCGGAACGCTTCGGCCTGGCTCAGCTCCACCAGCTGAGAGGAAGGATAGGGAGGGGGGCCAGGCCGTCAAGGTGCGTGCTGCTTTTGCCTTCAGGGCTGCCTGAGGAATCGAGAAAACGTCTTTCCTTTTTCTCGCAAACCGAAGACGGCTTTGCTCTGGCGGAGGAGGATTTGCGGCTCAGGGGACCCGGAGAAATCATGGGAACGCGGCAGCACGGGCTTCCCGATCTCAGGGTGGCGGATCTTGTACGGGACAGGGAATTGCTCGAGCTGGCAAAGAGGGACGCGGGCGAAATCATAAACAGAGATCCGACGCTAAAGGAAAATCAGCGAATCGCCCGGACTATCCGCAGGCGATACTCGCAGGCCATTGAGCTTTTAGGAGTAGCATGAACAAATATTTTTTCTTCATTCCCGCCGCACTAATCCTCGCGGCAGGCTGCAAGGAGTTCAAACATGCCTCGGTTGGAGGCGCGCGCGACGTTTTGATATTCACCAACCACAAGGATTTGGTCGAAAACGAGATAGCCCTTGCTCTGGAGAAACCCGTGTACACCCCGGAGCCGGGCCCCGAGTTCGCAGTCGATTACATGGAAAGGAGCCAGCTGGAAGGCCATCTATATTACCACAGCTTGTTTTTTGTGGGGCTCGAATCGGATCCAATAATAAAAGAGAATTTCCCGAATTTTTCCGCCAACGATTCTTTTGCCCTTTACCGGATCGAAGACCCCTGGGCAAAGGGACAAACGGTGCTGTTGTTTCTTGCCAGGGACACGACCACGCTTCTGTTCGGTCTTGGGAGCATGAAGGAGAAGATATACGAGACCTTCAAGTACAAACTTCTCGAGAGGCTCTCCGCCATGACTTACGAGAAGGGCGACGACTCAAAGCTCTCGCAGCAAGCCGAAAAGTACGGTTTCAAAATAAAAGTCCCGCGTGAATGGTATTTCCACGATAATTACGCGAAAGACGGTTTTATCTGGATTAATACCCATGATCCGGACCGGGTCATATTCGTCTACCGGGAGCCGCGTGAACGCGAGGATCTTTCCGTGCATTCGATGCTAGCCCTTCGCGACAGTCTTACGAAGCGCTTCTATGAGGGCGATTACATGGATACGACTTTCCTGACTGCGGGACCTTCTTACTTCAGGGGTCTGAAGGCTACAAAAATCGAGGGTCTTTGGCAAAACGATTCGTTGATTATCGGCGGCCCAATGGTCGGTTTCGCCTACAACGAAGGCGGCAAATTCTGGATGGTTGACGCCATGCTGTTTTATCCCACGTCCGCGGCAAAAAAACTTTTCTGGTTGAATCAACTTGAAGTAATACTGGCTACATTTGAGCCGTTGAAGTGAGCTTGAAGGTTTACCTTTCGACCTCCGAGCGTTCGGGCTTTGTCTATGCCCGGCTTCTCAGCAGGGAGCTTAAAAGGATGGACCCTGACGTCGAGATATACGGCTTGACTGAAAGTGCAGCCGTAAAAGCCGGCTCGCAGGAGCTTGCACCCGTCGGTTTCGTTCAAGGCGCCAGGGCTTCCGGAAACGTTCTCGACAGGGTGAAAGATATCGAGCGCGAAGTTCGCCTCATAAATCCCGACTTGTTCCTCGCAGTCGCGTGGTCGGAACCGAACATCGTTTTAGGCATGCGATTGAGGGACATGAAAGGGATGCGCCGCGTGTTCTTTGCGCCCCCGCAGCTTTGGGCATGGGGGAGATGGAGAACCTCTCTTCTCAAAAAGGGATACCACTTGCTGCTCGCCTTGTATCCCAGAGAAGCCTTGTTCCTGAAATCGCTCGGTCTCAACGCGGTGTATGCCGGAAATCCTCTTAAAGGATTCATAGAGCCTTATTTCCTGCAACGCCGCGAGAAAGGATATAATTCCCAAAAAATCGCCCTTCTTCCTGGCACGAGAGATAACGAGAAGAGCACGAATTTACGGCTTCTCAGGGAATTCGTAAAAGAGTGGAGAAAGATAAACCCGGGCTACACTTTTTCGTGGCTTTTCCTGACTGCCGGGGAGGCCGAAGCCGAAAGAGCGTTCATGGGGGAGGGGGAGGTGGCCGTCGCAGGTGACGCGAGATTCCGGGAACTGGCCTCTGCAAGGCTTGCCCTTGTTACTTCAGGTACGGCGTCGCTGGAGACGGCGCTGGCAGGCGTGCCCCAAATCGTATTCTACTGCATGCCCGGACTTGAACTTGCACTTGCACGTGTGCTTACGAGAGTCAGGTGTTTTGCCCTGCCGAATCTGGTAATGGGAAGAAATGTAGTCATTGAGAGAATCAATCCCAAAAAGCCCGATCTGGTGGCACTTTCGCAACAAATGTTGTCTGAAGAGCGGTCAGGTTGCGGTCTTGGAGAACTTATTCATTCGGAACTTACCCCCTTGACAAACGGGAGTCTTTCCTTAGAGTTATTATTAATTGATAATAGGATCGGAAGAATCCGAACCAAGGAGGCATAATGAAAAGCAAAGGTGTTTTAATTCTGAGCGGGCTTCTGATCTTTATAACAACACTCTCCGCGAGAAAAAGCTGGATTGAGACTACCCAGGAGGATTTCCGAGACGGAGATTTCAGCTCTGCGCTCTACGCTGCCGATACAGGTGTGGCAGTCGACGGGGCGGTGGAGATGATTCAAGTCCGCGACATCGATAAAAACGGCAACTACGATTTAATCATATCCAACAGCCGCAGCGGAACACTTTCAGCGCCTGATTCCGCGTATTACTCCTACTGCTATGAGAATACGACCCTCACGGATTCTATCTTCGGATGGAACAGCTCTGCCAATCTCGTTGCCGACTACGACAATGACGGATATCCCGATGTCATTCTTTCCTCTTATAGCAACGAGGCAGCCCAGACAAACTTGTGGACCCATATTTATTACGGTCCGGATTTTAACCGAAAGGACAGTATTCAAACCGGTTATCATGCCATGGGAATCAGCACGGCAGATCTTGACAACAACGGATACCTCGATTTGATTATCTCTAACCTTGAAGGTCGAGCCGTTATTAAATACGGTGGACCCGGAGGCGTTCTGGACACACTCACGTGTGCACGGTGCTACTCAAACGCCGTTGCCGACCTTGACGAGGACGGCGACCTTGACATCGTACTCGCCGGAGCGACCGGATTGATTTTCAACGGGCCGGGCTATACGTCACCTTTGACCGTTCCGGGCATAGATTCTCTTACGGACGTTTCCATTGCCGACATCGACAGCGACGGGAATCTGGATCTTGTATTCTCGGCATTCGGAGATACTTCTTATGTTGTATACGGTCCCGGCTATACCAGCCGCGAGAAAATGCCGACGTTTAACGCCATGGGTGTCACCGTTGCCGATCTTGACGGCGATGACAATCTTGATATCGTATTCTCTAACTTTTCCGACAATCTCGGGCAGGATTCCAGATCGTACGTATATTATGGTCCCATAGCGGAAACCAACATTCCCGATCAGGTTTCCACCTTCAGGTCCATTGGCAACATGGTTGCCGATTTTGACGTTGACGGCGACCTTGAGGTTTGCTTCACGAACTCCATGACGCCTGATTCAGCGTCGTACGACGCTTATTCCTATATCTTTGAGGCTTCGGATTTCTCGGTATTCGACAGTGTTCCGAGCTTCGGTGCCCATATGAGTACCAACATGGATCTGGGGAACGTTTACGACAGGTCTAACACCGAATATTACGTTTCTTCAGTGTTCGACGCAGGAAGAACGGCCGACTGGGATTCGGTGTTCTATACGGCGGTTGCACCTGTGGGTTCGCAATTCGAGTTTTTTGTCCAGACGGGTGACACTATAGTTCCCGACAGCACCTGGAGCGGCTGGGTCAGGAGAGTCTCGGGTGATACCCTGGCAGACAGCCTGGCCTCACGTTACATCCGTTACAGGGTATTGATGGGGACCAATTACCTGCAAGGACCCAGGCTCGATGAAGTCAGGATATGCTATCCCGGAATTCCGGATGTTTCGCCTGACAGTCTTGTTTCCCCGAATCCGGCAGCGGTAACCGATTGCGGTACCCAGTTGATTGTTGTAAGGGTCGCGAACTTCAGTGAAGACTCACTCGTTTTCCCCGTTCACTGTATAATCGACAGTCTTGGAACCAACCTTTTTGACAGCACCATCAACCTTACGCTTCAGCCGAACGACAGCCAGCTGGTTTCCTTCGGCAGCGTATATGTCTGTCCCTCAGAAAGCTTGTGGATAATAACCGAGCTTGCAGAAGATATCGTCAAGAGCAACGACACTCTCTTCTGCGTTCTGGGTGGCACGGCTGTAACGGAGATGCCCGTCGCTGCGGTCACTAACCTATCATTATCGCAGGGCGGCGGCTCTATTTCCGTTTCTTACTCCCTTGCAAACGACGATAAGGTTTCCTTATCGATTTATGATGCGTCGGGCAGACTGGTCAAACTGCTTGATGCCGGAGAAAAGAGAAAAGGCCTGCACACCGTCAACTGGAACTCATTGAGCGGCACGGGCTCGCGAGCGAGTTCCGGCGTATACTTCGTCAGACTGGAGACGACCTCTTCGGTCATCTCACGCAAAGTGGTTCTTGTTGACTAGAATATTTCTTGATTTAAGATCGGGGGGAGGGACTCCCCCCGATCTGTTTTAGGAGCGGCGTGCACAGGTTTTCGTTAAAAGATCATTGGCACAACCTGTATCTCGCGGTCAATGTCTTAATCTGGGCAACCTTGATAATCATTCTGGCTCTTCGGGCAAGGCCGGTCTTCCTCTCAACAGGAATAATCATCGGAATATGCTCGATGCTGTCCGTCGTATCATGTGCCGTTCTCATAAGACCCGGAAAACGTCTTGCGGGAGGTATTGCTCAAATAATCGCATGGGCCGGTTTGATTCTCGCAACGATCTTTCTTGTTCCGGCAGCCCTCAAGCTCGCGGTCGTTCTTTTCATCCCGTGCGCGGCGGCAAGCCTCGCGAGTTTTGCCCTGCTGGGCGGTCTTGGAAAACGGTTGGAGCGCCAGTTGAATGATGCAATGAGGAAGTAACACTCTTCTTTAGAGATAGGCAACCCTCACAGAACCCTTGACTCCCTGACTACACCCTTTATGTGGTTTCGCCCGTTATCTGTTGCGTTGTCCCTTTTTTATGAAGTAGCCGGCCGATATCCCGAAGGACACCGTAAAGAAGATAATGGCTGCAATCATCCAGCCCACGGGCAGCCTGACTGCGTTGACGCCGAACAGGTAGCACCCGCCCAGAAAAAAAAGTATACCGACCCACATGAACAGTCTTGACCAGCTTTTTCTGCGGTAGGCGGTTGCGAGCCATGCGAAGACGCTGAAGAGGAGAACCGCACCCAGGGCTATAGCAAATACGATGAGTATCAACTTGAGACCTTTCTTTGAGCAGATTTTGCAGTTTCGGTTATCACGAGCAGCGCCGTGCTCCATCCAAGGCACAGGCTGAGGGCAAGCGCACCTGCCAGAATCCAGACGAGTGCATCGAAGAAGATGACGAGCACCAGCCCGGCAATCGCCAACAAGACGAGGGCCGGTATGCTCCAGAGCAATCTTCGGGAAGTTTTTTCCAGGTTCGATGAATCCAGCACTTCGAAAAGATCAACCGGGACACGGCCCGTTCGGAGAAAAATCCACATCATGAACAATGCGGCGGAAGTGACAATGAGAAGGCCGGTGAAAACCATGAGTAGAATCAGAGACCAGTGCATTGTTGTGAGAATAATTGATTATGCGAATATGTCAAGAGAAACGGGCGTGCAATCGGCAATCAACAAATGAAGTATCCCACTTTTGTTGTTACCTTCTTTTTTTGACCGGGCAGACCCGTGCGCCCATTTTCCGCCGCAAGGGGAACCTCTCAGGTGGCCTTGCCTGGTTTCTTTCGTGGTTTCGGTCTCAAGACGCCCTGGAACAACCCCAGGCCCCTCTGGGTCTTCTTTTTTTGCTCTCTTGGTTTTCCGATTATTGTTCTCAAAATACCCGGTTCCCTTGGGCTCGAGCGCTCCACCGTGATTGCCGTGATTATATCTCTCAGCGTCGAGAAGAATGATTCCTTCTTCTCGTCCGGTATGTGGCGCAGTATTCTGCGCATGCCGGCCTGCGTGTTGCGGTTGATGCGTTCGGTTATCTCGCCGCCCCTGGGCGTTAATCTTATGAGAACCTCCCTGCGGTCTTTATCCGAGTTCTCGCGCATGACGAGCCCGCTGCGGACCAGCCGGTCTATCATCGCGGTTATACTGCCCGGCGTCGTTCCCATCTGCCTTGCAAGCTCACCTACCACTGCCCTTTCCTTTCTTGCAAGAAGGGAGAGAACGAAAAACTGGTTAAGGGTGATGTCCATGCCGGGAACGCGCGGCTCCAAAAGACGCAGGCTGCGAACCATGTCAGGCATCATCTCTTCCAGTTGACACATCAGCTCGACATCAAGTTCTCTGCTCATGACTCGTGAAGAATAATCACTAAATTTGACGTGTCAACTATCTCGATTCGGTTCGATAATCCGAGGGGATATGTCGTGAATACCTTGCGGCGATTCCGGCTATCTTTCCACTCCCGCGAATAAGGCGGGATATTCGTTTTCAGGTGTCCACGTCGTATAACACTTTCAGGTCAATTTTACTATCTCTTCACTTCAGCGAAAATGAGAATTGTTTTAAGGGGTCCCCGGGAAAACGTTTCACGTTTTCCCGGGGTAATTTTTACCTTGACATAGGGAGCGTTTGCAATAGAATTTATATGATATGGAAGATGAAAAACGCGCCCAGGCGGCAATAGGATACATACCGCCCTTTTTCTGGATTCCTCTCTGGCTTGCGCAAGACGCGCCGTTGGCGAAGCATCACGGCAGGCAGGCGCTCGTTATCTTCATTGCGACCGTAATCACCTGGCTTGTGTTTCTGATTCTGCGATTCCTCCTTGGCTGGATCGCGCCATTCAAATACTTCCTATTGGTCTTCGAGGGCGCTCTCTACTTCATCTACATCGTCTTTACCGTATGGGGCATAGTGAAGGCTGCACGCGGCGAGTTCTGGCGCATCCCTATACTCGGCGCGTACTCCGACCGACTCAAAGTATAATAAAACCCAAAAAGAATCCTTCAGATTCTTTTTGGGGTCCCCCTCCCGAACAAATCTCGACAATTTTTTTACGAGTCACAAACACGTTCGTTATTCTTGGGTGACGTACCCTTATCTTGACAAAGGACAAACTGGCGAGTAGTCTTACATGAGACTTAAAGGAAAAGGAGGTTATCCTTGTGAGAAGAATTCCGATTGTGATACTGCCATGCGTGATGTTTTTGATGCTGGCATCCTGCGTTTCGCCGTTCTATGGAACTGCCAGGATCGAGAAAGGATTCCACATGGAAGCAGGTGCTTGCGCCATGTCTTACATAGGTGCCTTTAGTGAATGGAATACTCCATCCTTAGGCGGAGCGGCCAGTACCGCTTTCTTTTACGGTTTTAACCCGTATCTCGGAGTCGGAGGAAGACTGGGCTTAGGCTATGGTCAGACAGGTTTCATTGTCCACGATACCGCCGGCAACCCGCACAATCCGTGGGAGTTTTTTCCCGATATAGCGCTTAACCTTCAAGCAGCCTTGCCAACCCAGTCAATAACGCCTGCATTAAGAATCGAAGGGGCGCCGCCCCGTATTTTTTCCGCTTCATTTCTTTTGGGTATAGGTGAAAAGGAAAGAATTACTCTAGGTGTAAGGGCAGGACTAACAGGTCTGGATATCCTGGCAATTGTCCGACCTTTACCAAAGCTAGGTTTATTCATAGGGGCAGATCCCTTCTTTTTATTGAATACCCCTCGGCCTGTTGTTTCCCTGGGTATCGGTTATAAGCTTTTCTAAGAAAATCTCAGAGAGGCTTCTGATATATACGGTAGGTCTTGGTGCGCCTGGAGCCCCAGGACTCTATGATGCGGATGATGTCCACGTTGTCCTCGAGTATCCAGCTGAACTCGCCGCCCTTGAACCCGTGCTTCTCGACTCCCTTGAACACCGAGTGGTAGAGGAGCGCGTCCAGACCCGACTTGCGGTACTGCGACATGACGCCCAGGATGAGGATTCTGATTCTCGTTATCTTGTGCTGGTTGAAAAGGAGTTTGAGGAAGCCGAAAGGAAACAGCTTGCCGTTGGCTAACCGGATGATCTGGTTTGCGTCAGGCACCGCGACCGCCATCGCGACGGGCCGGCCGTCCATCTCGACTATGGGCACGATATCGGGAACCGCTATGGGTTTCAGCTGCTCCACTATGTGCTCGAACTCGGCGTCGGTGAATGGCACGGCACCCCAGTTTTCCTTCCATGCCTCGTCGTGAACCGCCTTCAAAAGCCTTGCTTCCTCTTCAAGCTTCTTCATGTTTATGGGCCGGACCGTAACGTTGTAGCGCTTTTTCAGGAGTTCCACGATCCTTTCAACCTTTTCGGGCATGCCGTTCTTGGTGTAAGCCTCATAGGCGTAAACGTCCTTGATCTTTTTGAACCCCTCCCCCTCCACGAGTTTTGGATAGTAAGGGAGGGTGTAAGGCATCATCACGTAGGGTTCCTGATCGAAACCCTCGACAAGAAGGCCGATTTCCTCGTTTATATTGGGATTCAGGGGTCCGCGTACATCAGTCATCCCGCGCAGCTTCAGCCAATCGGATGCCGCGGTGAACAACTCGTGGGCGACTTCCTGATCATCGACGCATTCAAAAAACCCGAAGAATCCGGTCTTCTCGTTGTAAAGCTTGTTGTGGTTCCAGCACACAGTGGCCGCGATGCGGCCCGCATTTTTTTCATCCTTTTCTGCTAGAAAGAGTTCACGTTCGGCATGCTCCCAGAAAGGATTTTTCCCAGGCGTCAGCATGGCCTCAATGTCCGATATCAGGGGCGGTACCCACTGCTTGTTACCTTTGTAGATGGGCCAGGCCATCTCCACGAACTCCCTCAGTTCCTTGCGGGTACGAGCAGGACGGACTGAGATCAAAGAACCCCCGTCCTTTGACCTACGGTTCCGAATATCCCCAATGCATCATGAAGCTCCTCCTGGGTATGAGTGGCCATGTAACTCGTGCGGATGAGAGACTTTGAGGGCGGCACGCCCGGCGGAAGAACGGGATTGACGAACACGCCGGCGTGATGGAGCTCCTGCCAGAAATAGATGGTCTTCATGTCGTCGCCGAGATGCAGGGGTATGACCGGGGTTTCGCTCGTACCTATGTTAAAGCCCAGCCTGGGCAGCTCGCGCAGCATCAGACGCGCGTTGTTCCAGAGTCTCTCGCGGCGTTCGGGTTCGGTGATCATTATTTCGAGCGCCTTTAGCGCGGCGGCCGTCGATGCGGGTGTTATCGATGCCGAGAAGATGAGGGAGCGTGCGTTATGGCGGATGAAGGTGATAACCTTCTTTTCGCCTGCCATGTATCCCCCGAGCGAGGCGAAGGACTTGGAGAAGGTACCCATGATCAGGTCAACTTCTCCGGAAAGACCGAAATGTTCACACACACCAGCACCCGAAGAACCCATCACACCCACCGAGTGAGCCTCATCCACGAGAAGACGCGCCCCGTATTTTTTGCAGACCTTCACGAGTTCGGGAAGCGGTGTAATGTCGCCTTCCATCGAGAATATGCCGTCCACGACTACGAGCTTGCCCGATTCCTCTGGCAGGGATTCCAGGACTCTTGAGAGTGAACTCATGTCGTTATGGACGAACCTCTTCATGGTTCCCTGCGACAGGAATGCGCCGTCTATGATGGAGGCATGGTCAAGCTTGTCGGTCACGACGAAGTCGCCTCGCTGCACGAGCGCGGAGATGGTTCCAAGGTTGCTCTGGTAACCGGTAGAGAAACAAATACAGTCTTCCTTGTGGTTGAACGCCGCGAGCTTCGATTCCAGTTCGAGGTGAATGTCGAGTGTGCCGTTCAGAAACCGCGAACCGGTGCAGCTTGTGCCGTACTTCTCGGTCGCCTTTATTGCCGCTTCCTTTACTCGGGGGTCTGCCGTAAGGCCGAGATAGTTGTTCGACCCGAGCATGATCATCTTTTTTCCCTTAATGATAACGTCGTGATCTGGCTGAGAGCCTATGGGTATGAAATACGGATAGTACCCCTCATCTATAGCCTTGGCGTAGATGGGGTAATAATCTTCACACTTCTGGAAAAGATCCAATTCTGCCTCCGTGACCTTGTAAAAGCGATTCTACGCCCGATGCTCGGGATTGTCAACTCCCGGTGTCAGGTATACGAAGGATGAGCATAATGCTTTCCCGGATAGTTAAGAAGGCAGGGCTAAGTAACGACTTCTTGAGATTTCCGAAGAGAAATCGAGTTAAGCTCTCCGGACTCAGGGGGGAGGTCTCTGGAAACCAGACAAGGCAGAAATAAACAGGGGGAAACCGGAAAACACGATCGGGGGGGCTTGTTCGGGATAAAGCTACTTGAGGAGCACGAACCGTGCCATGGTGCTTCGTTGAGGGTATATGATACGCACGCCGTAGACACCGGATGCACACCCGTGGCCGGACATATCCTGACCTGACCACCGGACTTCGTAATCGGGAGGCAGCGCTTTACCCCAGTATATGCGCTGGCCGACCGAGTTAAATATCTCGTAAATCACCTCGTTCTGGCCGGTCCACCCGTTAGGGAATCGAATCAGAACCTGTCCCCTGGCTATTGAAGGCTCTAATATGATTTTGGATCTCAACGTATCCTCAGGGGTTGTGTCGGGCTTGGGCTCGTTAAACAGGCTTACCGCCCGATAACTGGAGTACGCAGACCATGACGCGGAGGGGTTGTACCAGACCCGGCACGCGGAGCCTGAAGCCTCGTAGAGTGCGAATGTTCCGTAAGGGGGATTGGGGCCCGGGTCGGCAACGAGCACAATGTGGTGACCCAGGTAGGCAAGGGCGTCGCCGGGTTGAACCTGGGATTTGTCTATCTTGTAGTTTCTGTTGTAAACGCCGTCAACGTTCGTTCGTGCGATGCCCCAGACCCGGCAGACGAACGCGGAGCAGTCGATGCCCGTTGTCCAGTCGGGAGGGTAGATGCCGGTCTCTTCGCCATAGTTGTAGTAGTGGCACATGTGATTGCCCGCTCCGAGGTCCTGGGTGAGTTTGTCAGGGTAGCTCGTGGTATCATCGTTGCCGCCGTAGGAGTAGGGTATGCCCTGAAAGGTGTCTCCCGCTGTCCAGTCGGATGAGCGGTGCTCCTCGCAGTCGTGCGAGGAGAACCCCCAGCGGTAGTAAGCGGTGTCCCAGTCACATGTGTTGGCAGAATCCGCAATCCAAGTTAAGGAAGCAAAACTCTCCGCCCGCTCGAGGATGAGTTCGCGGGTAGGAGGGGCGGGCTGGGGCGAGTCGATGGCGAGGGGGGCGAGGATGGCGAGGAGGGCGAATCCCGGGGTCATAAGGAGGGTCTCCATCTGAGTATCGCCGCCTTGCTGTCAGGAATTGATGCAAAGATATAAATGTTACCGGAATCATTTACCGAAACGTTTCGCCAGTCCTGGTTGTAGAAAAAGTAATCTACAGACAAGTGATCAATTAATCTTGTGGGAACATCGTTTGCTCTTACGTAAAGATATCTCTCAATAGTGGTCAATCCTTTCCTGCTCCTCGTATCCTTACCGCCTAATATGATTCTTATTGAGTTACTATCTTTAAGAAAAGGCAAGGCCTGCTTAGATTTTCTGTATATTTCTTCCGAAAGGTCTGTTGAAAAACCGTCGTGATAATCTGCGGTATAACCAAATCCCATCCGATCAAAATATTTTGATTCTTTTAAGTAAAACTTCTTTTGAGATTGCTGACAACTCAGAAGACCGCCTAAATCCAGTACAGGATTCAAAGGGTAGAATCTTCTTCCAGACAGAATCAATATTATATCCTCAGGATACACAACAATATTTACAGGTCTCAGACTGGCATTTCTTACCTCCAATCGCTCCGACTCTTTTCCTTTATCGTAAGCAACAACTATGGAGGGGTTTAAACAACCAGTCAAAACGTACACCCTGTCCGAACCGTCGACCGCCATGTCCAGGGGCTTGTAATCTAGTTTGATTTCGGAGAGAAATGACCCCGATGTGTCGTAACACAGAACCCTTGAGTTGAGCTGGTCGAGCAGATAAAGCTTCGAGTTTACGGCAAGGAGCCTTGCCGGCCCCTGGGGCTTGTCACCAGGTATTAGCCCGACCTGGTACTCGCCCGAGCCCTGGGAGAAGAGGGCGACCTCTTCGGGTCCGACATAAGGAATGCTGTCAGGGGGGTAGGTTAGAAGTGAGAGGACAAGGAGAATCAATATACTGCACGCCATCTGAGTATCGCCGCCCAGCCTTCCTCGGTGGATGTGAACGCGTAGACGTTGCCGTATTGATCGATGGTGACGTTGCGCCAGCCGGTATCGTAACAGTAAAAGTTATCCGGCAGTGAGATGAACGCAGGTTCCTCGTCGGAGTCGGAGAGAACGAGAATATCCCGCAAATAGAAGGAGCCGGATTTGTCCTGAATCAACTCCTCGGAACCGATCCATACACGACCCGAGCCGTAGGCGAGCAGCACTTCATGCTTTCTGTTTCTTACGGGGTTATCGAGTCCGATGAATCTGATGCCCGATACCTCTATTCCTGCGATTGAATCGGGATCAAGCGCCTTGAGATTGGCGGCGGCTGTTTGCCCGGCTGAGGAGCCTTCCCGAACAATCGCAAAGAGTTCCATCCCCGAAACCGCAATCAGGCTGTCCGGCGGGTGCGCGACGATTGCGGTCACCGGATGTTTGATGTCGTATGGTACAGAGATTCTTTCGACCTCGATCCCATCTTTGATAACCGCTATCCTGGCGGGCTGGGTGCGGATATCGAGGAGGTAGAGCGCACCGGATTCGCCGACTGCCAGGTCCCATGTGTGGAAAGTGGTTTTGATCTCCCTGAGGTCACTCCCCGTGGTGTCGAAGCACAGAACCCTCGAGTTGAGCTGGTCCAGGAGATAGAGGTTCGAGCCCGCGCACGTCAGGCGGTAAGGACCCACTGGGACGTCCTCAAAGGATAGACCGACCTGGCCGGTGCCTGAACCTTGCGAAAGCAAGATAAGGGTGTCGGGCCCGGCATACGAGAACGCCCACATCGACGAGACTGCAAACAATAAAAGCATCATCCTTTTCATTATTCTTAGAATAGGCGCGGGGGATTGGTTGTCAAGTCCGGATTATTCTCCGGCCTTCCAGCGGAGTATGTGCGAGTAGTCGTCGAGCAGGTGTGTTCTAAAAAGGTATATGTCGCCCGAGGGTGCTATTGCTATATCGTGGTTTGCGTAGTCGTAGGCCGAGGAGCCCGGTTCGAGTCCGGTAATTTCCGTAAGAATCCTTCCATCTTTTATAACGATGAGCCTGCGTGCGATGTACTTGTTACCCTCGTTGTCGGTCTGGATAGACGTTCCGACGACATAAAGCCTGCCCAGCCTGTCATCTGCATGAAACTGGAAGAGTTCGCGGTCTAGCGGCTCGAGGCGAACTGGGGATATGCCGCCTGATGCGGTCTTGCCCGTGAACTCCGCCTCCCAGGTATCAGGAACCCTGCCTATGTGGGAATCGGTAAGCAGGTATCTGCCCGGTCTCTCGCCCATCGGCAGCAGTCTGTAATTTTGAACATCCTTTAACTTTCCCGACTCCCCCCCCTCCTCGACCGGAACGAGCTTGTATGCGAACCCGCCCGAAAGAAGCAAGCAGTCGCCCGAGGGTGATATGCAAACCTCTGTTACGGACGGCGAGTCCTTTAGCGAGAACTCCATCCGCGAAATTTCCTCGCCGCGCGAGTAGGTGGAGATGAAGCCGGGTTCGACCCTGGACTCGAGGAACCACAGCTGACCCTTTGAGTCATAAGTCACGTCAGCAGGGCAGAAAGGGACGTGAAGGGAATCCTTGACGTTGCCTGACAGATCGAATGTCAAAAGCTTGTGATCGAGCCTTGCAAGAAGAAAGATAGTTGTATCCGACACAAGAAGTCTCAGCGGTCCATGCCCTGCACCCTCGCGTACGAACCCCAGACCGTTCTGCGCTCTCTCTGTAAAGCGCGCGACTTCAACGGGATCTTCGTAAGTCAATGCCTGAAGCGAAAGAACGAAGCCTGCAAGAGTGATAATGGATAGTATCCGTCCCATTGGCGAAGCGTACTCTGGTATACTCCATTGTCAACGAAAAGCGGTAAGTCCAATGAATGATTCGGAGTAAGCTGCGGCCCCCGGAGGAATACCGTGTATTCCTCCGGGGGATTAAATCAAAAGTTGTACGTCACATCCACAAAAGGTATCCCCGGGAATATCTCCGCGAACATCCCGTTACCCGCCATGTTAAGGAATACGACATCGACGCTGAATCTCTCGCCGAAAAAGCGAAGCCCATAAGATAGGCCCACGATCTGGTTAAGATCGGGAACATAGTAATTCTCGGTAACGAAGGAAACCCCTCGCCACAAGCGAAAGTCTGCGCCGAGCATAAAAGCCGGTGACTGCATGGCGTAAACATCCCTGCCGGCGAAATACCCGGATTCACCGTACACGCCGTAACCGATCCCTGCGGTAATGCTTGCGTTGGAATTTCCTATGGTTCCCGCGGAGTAGGCGAGGGTTATGTTGGGCAGGCCGTATTCACCAAGCCCCCAAAGACCGATGACGCCTGCCGATAGTGCGAGATTATCCGTCAGGTTGAAGCCTATCTTGGGCATGAAAAGAAGCTCCTGACCGCCGATGCCGAGTCCCGGTATAAGGGTCACTCCGCCTGCGATGGAGATGTTTTCGGTTATCCCGTACGAGGCGTATGGGAAGAACAGCATGTAATCGGAAGCGTAACCCCTGCCCTTGCCCTGCGGCCGGCCGGTGGGGCCCAAAATAAGTCTCGAGGAGTTAGGATTGGGAAACCAGTACTTGCCGTTTCTGATAGAGTTCTCCGGAACCTCCCTTATTCTTTTGATTTGAGATATGCCCATCGTGATCTCCCCGAAGCTCGTTTGAAAACGTACAGATTCCGTCCCGATTTCGACTATTCTTCCAATGAACGACGAGCCTTCGTCCGTATATAATATCTGGACGTTTCCCGATTCAGGCAACGCTAAACCCTCAAGGGCAGAAAGGCTTGCAGGAATAATGAAGGCTAAGGCCGTCAATAACCCGGCCAGGGCCTTGTTCATCGAATGCATCTCGATTATGCTGGATTTTACGGTAAGGCGTTCCATTTTTCCTCCTTTTTTCACTCACGAAGTCCCTGAAGACTCCCTTCTCGCCTTATAGTTGTGGAACTATATCCTTAAACGACGGCTTTGTCAAGCCAGGTCGTCTTTGAGTGGTCCTACGCATAGTAGTATAAAAGAGATGTGAAGTATCCGGGGTTCGATCGGCCTAGAATTTGTAGGTGATGGCCGCTACCGGCAGCCCGGGAAATTTACCGGAGAAGCCGTCGTACCCGACAGTATTGATGAAGGCAACATCCAGGGTAACCTTCTCGCCGAAGAAGCGAAGGCCGTAAGTGACTATAGGACTGTAATTTAACCAATTCTGGATAAGATAGTTCTCGGTTACGAAGGCCATCTTGCGAAGGATCCTGATGCTCGACCCGACAACGAATGCGGGCGTCGTGGAGAATAACGTATCGCCAGGATTTGTTCCCTTGTAGGCGGCATATCCTCCACCCAGGGTTGCGCTCAACTCAGGCGGTCCAAGTGTCACAAGTAAGAAGGCCGCCCCTAGCGCAGGCGAGAAACTTTCGCCTCCCCAGGCCTTTGCGGCCGCAGCGCCGCCGGCTAAAGAGACGAAATTACCGAAGGATATCCCGAACTTTGACAAGACGTAGAGTCCGCCGATCTGGGTTGACAAAAGGAAGGTTCCACCCCCTGCGAGCGAGACGTTATTTGTCAGTCCGTAGGCGGCGAGCGGTGCAATAATATAATAACCCGAGACATACCCTTCTCCTTTGTTCAGGGGGCGTGCTGTAGGCGTCAGGTAAAGCCTTGATGCATTCGGGTCGGGATACCAGTACTTGCCGTTCTTGATGCTCGTGAAAGGAACCTCAGCGATAGATTTTATATCCGGGATAAATACCACCGTGTCGGTGGAGTCGGTTCGGAAGCTAATCTCGTCGCCCAGAATCTTCTCTATCCTGCCGATAAGGGTTGCCCCTTTTTTTGTGATGAGAATCTGCAGATTAGCGGAATCGGGAAGTTTTATGTGATCCTCAACCCTTTCAGCAGTCTTGCAATATACTTCCCCACCAGGTATTAACAGGGCGAGCAATCCGAAAGTCAGTACCCACAAAGATTTCATTATCTGCTTCCTCATAATACTTTAAACGGATTAGAGTACTTGTCAACCTGTCCGGGGGAAATCAGTGGAAGCTTTCTTCTTCGTCAGGGAACGATCCCTTTTGCACGTCACTTGCGTATGAATCGAGCGCCGCTCTGACTGTCTCTGCCAGTTCGGCATATCGTCTCACGAACCGCGGCTTGAAGACGGGATCGAGGCCGAGAAGATCGTAAAGAACGAGTATCTGGCCGTCGCAGTCCGGTCCGGCACCGATGCCGATAGTCGGAATTGACAGGGAGTCGGTTATTCGTCCGGCGAGCGGTGAAGGTATCTTTTCGAGAACAATGGAGAAGCAGCCGGCCTGTTCGAGGAGTTTCGCTTCGTCAAGGATGAGTTCGGCATCTGCATCCTCCCTGCCCTGAAGCTTATACCCTCCGAAGCGATTAACGGACTGGGGGGTAAGCCCCAGATGTCCCATGACAGGTATGCCTATCTCCACCAGCTTGGAGACTATCTCGCGGATATGGGGGCCTCCCCCCTCCACCTTCACAGCCTTCGCGCCCGCCTTGAGAAAGAGACCGGCGTTGGTGATGGCGACCTCCTCGGAAGGCTGGTAGGAGAGAAATGGCATATCGGCGACGAGGAGCGGATGAGTAAGACCCGAGTTGACCGCCCTGGTCAGCATGAGCATTTCATCCATCGTGATCGGAAGAGTGGTGTCGTGTCCCCATATTACGTTGGACGCCGAATCCCCAACCAGAACGAGGTGAATAGGAGTGTCGTCGATGATACGGGCGAAACTCGCATCGTAGCAGGTGACTGAGGCTATCTTATTCTTACCCTTCATCGCGCGGATGTCGGGAACCGTGATCGCCTTGGGTTTCGCTTCCCCTGGTGAGGCGTTACTCATAACCTGCCGCCTTGATGCCTGGTCGAGTAAGAGATGTGGGGCCTTAAGATGACAAAATTCAGGGTTAAAGAAGGGGTCCTCCGGAGTGGGGGGGGGCCAAGAAATTGCAGAGCAATTTCTTGGTTTTTTTTATGACCCAAGGAACCTCCTCGAGTTGCCCGTTGCGTCGATCTCTGAAATCAAGCGTCTGTAGTGTTCGGGATTCTCGATGAGCGAAAGATTATCCGTATTGACGACCAAAAGCGGGCCCTGGTAGTATGTGAGGAAGAAGCTGTTGTAAGCCTCGACGAGATTCTGGATGTAGTCTCGCTCGATGCCCTTCTCCATGGGCCTCGCGCGGCGGTCTATTCTGCGCATAAGGCTGTCCACCCTTGCCTGAAGCAGTATGACCAGGTCGGGCTGCGGAACCTGCTCGACCATCTCCCGGTACATCTTCTCGTACACGGCAAAATCACCGTCGGAGAGGTTCAGAGAGGCGAAAATCCAGTCCTTGTAGATGGTGTAGTCGGCTACGGCGACCCTGTCAAAAAGACTCGTTTGCTTGAGCCTTGAAAGTTCCTTGAAACGAGATGTGAGAAAATGAAGCTGGACCGGGAAGGAAAAAGTCTCTGGATCATCATAAAACCGTTCGAGATAGGGATTTTCCAGCGCATCCTCGAGCAAAGAAACCGCGCCCCACTCCTCGGCGAGCTTGAGCGAGAGGGTGGTCTTACCCACGCCTATCACGCCTTCCACGCACACAAGGGTACGCTTCATCACCATCTTTTAATCCCGCGTTTGTTGAGCGTTGCAAGCATCTGGTTTGCGGTCAACCCGGTGACAGGGTGACGGAAGTGCGGGGCTATCTCCATCATGGGTGCAAGAACGAAGGCACGCTCCGCGATGCGGGGATGCGGAATAGTTAACCGGGGATCTTTCATTACGGTATTATTATAGAAAAGGAGGTCGATGTCAATCGTGCGCGGCGCGTTCTTGAAAAACCTGATCCGACAAAGTTTTTTTTCGATTCTCTGGATGAGTGCTAAGAGTTCGTAAGGGGTGAGCGTCGTTTCGGCGCATACTACTTGATTGAGAAAGGAAGGTTGGAACCTGAATCCGTAAGGAATGGTTAAATATATAGAAGATGAACTTTTCACTTGAACACCGTTATGCGAAAAGAGAGCCTCTGCCTTTTCAAGGAAGCCTTTTCTCCTCCCCAGGTTACTGCCTAACGAAAGGAATACAATGTCAGGCGCCCGAGCGAACACGCCTTCCTTATATCTTCTCGACCTTGACGGCCTTACGAGCCTGTTCGGATTCCGAGATCTCGAACTTGACAGAATCACCCTCGGAAAGGGCCTTGAAACCCTCGGCCATGATATCGGAGTAGTGTACGAAAATGTCTCCGGAACCATCGTCTATTTCGATGAATCCGTAGCCCTTTTTGTTATCAAACCACTTAACCTTGCCTGTTGGCATCAAACTCTCCTTGAAAAAGATTTCAGCCAAAAGTTCGCATTTCTGCAAACTAACCGTGCGTATGCTACACTTTTTTACGAACTTGTCAAGTCTCAGGTCGCCAATCCCGGAACCGGATATTTCCGATCACACCGCTAGTCTATTGACGGTTTATCGAGGAATTCCCGGACGTCCCTTGTCTTTTTCCCGATATTGATGGGGATGGATGTATCAAACCCGAAGACGGGTTTCACTTTCATATCGCGTGTGATGGCGACCCCTATTCTGGGAGCAAGGCTCATGAAATTCCATATGAGGTGGATTTCGGGAGAGAGTTCGATTCCGGCGGATGCTGCCATGAGGTCCCTCGAATCGAATGCGGCATCGACGAATATATTGGTGTATAAATCCTCGAAGAAGACGTTCGGGTTCCATATCCCGAAACGCATCTTCAGGAGCCTGTGGCGGTATTCAAGGGTTGCAGTCTGGAAGGTCATGTTCGATGTCGTAATCGTGGTATCAAAGTATCCTCTGATTGCACTGGAATAAGCATACTCCGGCTGCTTCTCAATAGACAGGTCAATTCTCGACGATACGTCGCAGAAAAGCATTCCTCCGGCAAGGTCAAAGGCCGACACCGCCCTGAGAGCAAGGGTCGAGCTTTCACCGGTTGAAAAGATAGGCGATTCCCAGCCGTATCGGGCGGCAAGACCGAGCTTTACATAAGGCCACGCGAAATTCGATCCCAGTGAAGTCGAAAGCACTCTTTCTTCGAGCGATTGACCGCTTATCCGGAAACCTTCTCCCCACGTGAGGGAAGTCAACCCTTTTCCGCTGCGTACGACCAGGGGAAGCGTAAACGAGGGATTAATGTTATAATAATAGCCTTGAAGGGTGCCGGACTGGTCCCATTCGGGGTCAAGGTTGAACGCCAGATCGAGGCTCAGGGGCGCCAGTGTGAGGTTGTTCCATGCGATGCTGGTACGGGGAGCAAGTCCCACGGCGTCGTAGCCGGCGGTAATGGTATAGGAATTCTCGCCCAGAACATCTGCACCCATGAGAAAGAAGCCTGCCTCGAGATGAGAGAGCGTGAAATCGCCGTTGTATGGATCTGCAAGCTGCGGTGCAATGTAGGGAACGCGTGCCCAGGGTCTCAAAAGCGTCAGGTACGGAGAGAGGGATGAACGGCGTTCGAAACCCCCGTCGTACTGGGGCACGGGTCTGGTTTGAGGATCGGTGGGGGGCGAGGAGGGCGAGGAGGGTGGGGGAGAGGGGGTCATGCTAGTCTTGATCGAATAGATGTCGTAGCCAGAAGGGTTGAGCCCGACGAAGTAAAGCTCATCCCCGATAGTGACCGGGTTGAGGGTGAAGCTCGGTGTCTTGAACTGCTCGCAGGATTTCGTTTGCGGATCAAGCTTGTAAGCGCCTGCACATCCGTCTGAGCCGTAAGGGTTAGCGGAATAAAGAATGGAACCGTTGTCATTCAGGTTCAGACCCGTTTCCGCCCACGGTGTCTGAGTGAGGCGAAGCCAGGAATTGTCCCCGGTACGGTATTCAAAGATATCCCAGTTCTCGCCCTGGCCGCGTGCCGAAAAGTAAACCTTGCCGTCGTTCGATGCGAGGATTTCCCCTATAATGGTATCCCCAGCCCATATCTTCTCCGGTTTCGGAACCCCCTCCTTTATTCTGAGAAGTGCTGAGCCGAACACGGGGGTCCGGTCTACAGATACAAGGAAGGAGCCGTCTGGCAGCCGGTCGAACGCCCTGACCCTTCCTTCGTACAATACTTTCTCCCTGCAGGCATGACGAGACCGTTTAAGGTCAAGTGCACGAATCTCGACAAGCTCGCCGAACCCGAGTCCGGAGGTGTTCGGGAAAACCCTGCTCTCGACAGAAGCCCCGTAGTAGAGCACCCCGTCGTGAACGCGGATGGGAGGGTTTACCGTTGTTCTCGGCCGGGCCACGATCTCCCGTTTACCCGTTTTCGTGTCGAGTGCGGCGATGTCAACGAAGAATTTTTCGTAAAGAGCTGCTGGTTTCTTACCGTAAATCTGGCAGAAGTATATCTTTTCGTCTTCGGCGGCGAGCCCGCCGTTAAAGTACCAACCTTTGTCGGTAAGCCTGCGTGCCGCCGAGTCAGCCGGGAGGAATGCTCCTGCTTTCTCCTGAACGGATGCCTGCCAGTCCTTGATGAGATCGGGAAAGCGCTTGCCGAAGGCCTCCTTTGCGCTGCGGTCGAGAGAGAACAGGGGAATCCGCGAACCGTGGAGTCTGTAGAATTCATTCATCGCTTTCACGCCTTTTGTCTCGACGAGCCATTCGTAGAAAGGCCCGCCGTAGGCGTAGATGGCTCCGCCGGGGTACTCGAAAAGCGAACCGTTCATGACCCAGCTTTTCGTGGCAACGCCCTGGCTTGCTCGTGTGAGGACGTTTGCGTCGTACTCGCCCGCCTCGAGTCTGCCCTCGTATGGCGTGACATGCGACTCGGTAAAGACGGTAATGCCTTCCACCATCCATCCCGGTGTGACCATGTTAGGAATCACCCAGGGGCCAAGGAGAACCTGGAGCACCCTCGGAAATCCCCACACGGAGGATAGCGACACTTCGTGCGCGTACTCATGAATGCCGACCGTGCGCATCCAGTCCTGTGTTGATAAATCAAAACCCGCAGGGGGGGTGGTGTAAAGATGAATCATATTTCCTACGGGATTCGAAAACCCGTTGACCGTCATCCCCATATCTTCGATTACGACCCAGGTCCTCCCCGGGTCATAAGAAACGGTATTTATAGGCTTTGAACGTTCGGTCTCCATCCAGCTTATGGCCCAGCGGGCCTGCTCCTCGTACCCTTTAGGGTAAACCAGGTTGAAATGATCGCTTTTTAGAACCTGCCATTGTATAGAAGCATTAAGCAGCAAAGGCAGTACGGCGAGCACGGCGAATCTTTTCATTACGTGTCCTCCTTAAAGCCTGACTATAATTTAACGATTACTGGGTGTCAACCCTTGGTTTTCCGGGTACTGGGAATATATATGGAGAGAGACCGGGATTCCCGCAGTTTTACTTGGTAAAACTGCGGGGCTTTAGCCCGCCTCCCTGTGCCGATAACGCAAGGATTAAGGCCAAAACCAGACTGCTCATATCACGAGTATAGATGCAGGTTCCTTGCCGTCAATCTTGACATCCGTAGATTTCTTTCTATATTTATTGTCGTTGGTCTTTTAAAATCCTTTCAAGGTTAGGAGGCAAGATGAAAAGTATTATCCTTGTTATTACTCTTCTGGTAACAACCGCCGGAGCCGTGGAGTTGGGCATTACAGGCGGAGGTAACTACCAGAAGTGGAACACGAGCCTTCCCTCGACGCTCGACCCTGAAGAGACAGACCCGGTAAATTACCGGGGGCTTTCTTACCACGCCGGTTTGACTGCGAGCCTGGGTTTCACCAAGCCCTCAGACCCTGTATTCCTGGGGCTGGAGAGCGGACTGAGGTTTACTGCGGTTCATTACTACACTGAAGTGGATTCGGTGTATGACCTCGATCACGGGACCCTCGTAAAAATACCGAGAATTCCTGCGGAATACAACTATTTCAATCTTTCGATGCCGCTTTTGTTCAGGATATCGGTTCCGGAGAAAGACTGGTTGGAATGGGGAGTCGCCCTTGGTCCCGTCATAATATTCACCCCGGAGCACACCGAATATTTTCACGATTATTACGTGGAATGGTACGGACAGGAGTTTACGGTTCCCCAGAAGATAGATCTGGGGGTCGAAGCCAGGGCAGGGGTGGCATTCAAGGTGTGGAGGAACCTCTGGATAGGACCTTCCTTCGCGGTCATATACAACTCGACGCCTGATAAACCCCAGACCCCGGCCGCGGATGAAGAACAGTTCATGAACCTTTCATTGAGGGTTAGTTACAAGATATAGTTCAAGTCCTCGTTTAAGACATCCAGTGCTATTGGATTAGACCGTTTTCTGAAGCCAGTGGCAGTTTTTCCGTCTGTAGTTTTTTGTGTGGCGGCAGGATTCGGACTTTCTCCATAAGTATGTAATTAGTTGTTTTACATGCCTTGATTTTTAAGGCATCGTACGTTAAAGTTCAGGTATCTCGAACTCCGCCACAAAGGGGGCATGGTCAGACTCCGGGAACTTTGTGTCAGTCGCAAAAGCCACGGATTCGTCGTGCAGTGTCTCATTATGTATTTTTGAATCTCTGTAATACGGAAGCATCGCCTTGGAGATGAGCATGTGATCAAGAAGATTCTTCTTTCCGTAATGAAGATAAGTGTATCGGGACGTCTCGGGGATAGTCATCTCGCACGACACCATTTCTCCTCCTTTAAGGTCAGGATTTCCGGTATCTTCAACAGCTCCACGAATCGCATCTATAGGTACTTCTCCCGGTTCGGAGTTAAAGTCACCGCAGACCACAATTCTTGCGTCCTTGTCATCTTCTAAAAGTGAATCGATTAACCGTCGCGTTTCAAGGGCTTGTCCCACTCTTTTCATGGATGAGATAAAAAATCCTTCAGCCCAACCTGCGCTGGACTTCCAAACGTCAAATTTAGTTGACTTTTCTTTGTCCTTTTGTCCAGGTATGTCGTCCGGCCTTTTTGACTTTAGGTGAAGATTGATAACGTGAAGTTGAAAGTTACCATTTATCTCGATTAACGCATAAAGAATCGGTCTATCCCACGTGACAGGTTCTGCTTCTTCGGAGGGTTCCGCCATAATTTTTTTGTACTGCAACTTTTTAATCCAGAAATTGTTGTATTCTTTTGTGTCTGTGATTGTTATCCCGGAATCAGGGCGTGTCACGATTACCATGTTTTGCTCTAGAGTCACTTGTCCGTTTTTTTTCGTTGTAGAAACCATGGTTTTATTCGAAAAATCAACCCCTTTGAAAGCAGTATCCTCCAGGAGTTCTTTCAAGGCCAGAAGGTCATTGTGGCTATCGTCTATTTTCTGACCTATTACTTCCTGGAAACACATAATGTGTGCATCCATTCTTTGGATTTGTGGTCTCAACACCGCTTTTCTTTGTTGAAGTGTCGGTGTTTTTTTCTTTTCGTCGTTAAGGTTTTCGAGATTAAAGGTTGCGATGCGCAACTTCATTTCGCTCCTCCTTACTTATTGGTTTTCGCAGATACTAAAAATATACCCAAAAAATATTCTTTGTCAAGCGAAAAAGCAAATGTAATACTCGTGGACGATTCAGCGATGGGGGATTTTGGGAAAGTATTAGATCTATTTAAGAATGTCTGCGAGCGCGGCGGCGCCGAGTATGCCGGCACGGTCGCCGAGGTGGGAGCGGACTACCCGGAGTTTGCGCCCACGCAGAGGCATGGTGTAGGATTTGAGGGTCTCGCGGATGGGTCCCATCAGTATACTACCTGCGTTGCTTATTCCGCCGTTGACTACTATGACTTCGGGGTCAACAAGCTGGACAACGTTTCCGAGCGCTCTGCCGAGTCTTTCTCCAGCCTCCCGGAATATGGCGAGTGCGACAACGTCACCAGCTTTTGCGGCTTCCGCGATGTGTTTTGGTGTAAGTCTGGTTTTGGCCGCGATCCGGAAAAGCGGCGAGCCTTTCTTCATCCTGCGCCTGGCCTGCGAAACGAGTCTTGATGAACCGACGTACGCCTCCAGACAGCCCGAAAGTCCGCAAGCGCAGCGTGATGATTTCTCGAACGAGGTATGTCCGAACTCAGCCGCCGCATCGTTTGCGCCGAGTATGAGCCGGCCGTCAGATACTATGCCGCCGCCCACACCGGTGCCCAGGGTGAAACAGAAGAGGTTAATGGTCTTATATCCTCCAAAGCGGTACTCGCCCCATGCGATAACGTTCACGTCGTTGCCCACGGCAACGGGCACGCCGAGTGAATCTTGAAGCATCCTTTTGAGTTCGACGTTATTCCAATCCAAAAGATTCGGCGAGAAGCGAACTATACCCTTTCGGTGATCGATGAGGCCGGCAATTCCCACCCCGGCCTGGGTGATTGAGGTCCCTTCACCGACCATTCGCAGCGCTTTTTCCGAGATTCGGTTAACGAGATTCGCAGGTCCTTCTTCCATAAGGGTAGGTATCTTTTTTTGTGCGATTATCCTTCCCTTTGCGTCCACGAGCCCCATGCGGATATTGGTCCCGCCAACGTCAATTCCCAGGAGCCTAGGCGTCATATGTGGTCAATTCCAGATGCAGCTTTGCAACGCGTTCGAGAAATGCCTGACCCGTTTTCACATCACGGCGCATCATTACGCGTTCCGCGGTAGTTGAAAGCTGTGAGAGGCCGTAGACCTCCCCCTCCCCCCATGCGAACGAGGGGATATTTTTAGAACAAAGCCCGCCTCCAAGTATGTTCGCAAAAATTCCGATGACAGCTCCTGTCGGGATAAGCGTTCCGATGGACGTTTTGGTGTGGTCGCCCATTATGCAGCCGAACTTGGTAAGGCCGGTGGCGTACTCCTCGCCGTTCTGGACGACCCTGATCTCGGAATAGTTGTTCTTCAAGTCGGAGTTGGTCGTCATCGCGCCAAGGTTGACCCATTCGCCGATGTAGGCGTGACCGATGAAACCCTCGTGATGCTTGTTTACGTAACCGTGAAAGATGGATGCCTCGACTTCGCCTCCAACCCTGCACTGAGGGCCGAGCACGGTTCCGGCGCGCAGCCTTGCGCTGTCGACGACGGTCTCAGGACCTATATGGCAGGGACCCTCGATGAGGGTCGGTCCCTTGACTAACGCACCGGACGAAATGGTTACAGGGCCCTTGCGGCAGTCGATTATCGTGCCTGTATCGACCACGGCTCCCTCCTCGAGTCTCAGGGCATCCCCGTAGACCACGGCGCGATTGTCGATGGTTCCCTTCGACTCTTTGCCCTGGAAATCCCGGGTCACCTCGAGCTCAAGACCCGCGAGTATCTCCCAGGGGTACAATATGCGTCTGGCCGGTATCCTGCGATCGGAAAGTCTGGCTGATTCAAGGAATTCGGTAACGCTCTCGGCGCTTTGATATCCTGAAAGACCGTCGGTCGTGAAGCCGACAGTCCTGCCCCTCTCATCGAGAAAAAGCTCATTGGCTTCAGAAATCGGCAGGGTATCCGCAAGGATGCTTCCCGCGGATACAAAGAGATGGTGTCCCTGAGGGACGGTATTGGCGTTCTTTGCGACCTGTGGCCATTGTTCAAAGCAAAGGTCCACAAGCTCTTCACGAACGATAAGACGAACCTCTTCGCGAAACAGCTTCTCCAGTTTCTCCCGAAAAGTAAGAACACCGGCGCGGATCTCGGACACCGGCCTCAGGAAAGAGAAAGGCTCGTAATTACGCCACGAATCCTCGTAAATGAAAACCATATTCTAGCTTATCAAGGATTCAGGGTTTGTCAACTATGACTACAGACTTCGTCTGTGTCAAAATCATATCTAATATCCGGGATTTCTGCATCTCGGCTTGATAGTGCACTTGCATGACTGCTTTTAGGCAACTTGACACAAGTCGTTTTGCGCCTAATATAAATATAAAAGAAAGTGAAGTCCCGCTCTTTGTGGTTAATCTCTAATAGATGGATTGAGGGCGAAAAAGCTTAATGTAAAATACATCTGATTTGTGATACTATGTGTTACAGGCTTTTTCTGTGCTAAACCGTATATCCATTATATAACTTTGATAAGTCCCCAGCTATTGACATGCTCCTTTAGTTCCTTACACTTGACTCGAAAGACTCAAGGAGGAGCAAATCAAGAAGCGAGTACTAAAATCAGCTTTCCCGATTGCATTTCTCTTTTCAACGACCATTGGGAGCATTTCTGGTTTCGGCAGCACTCTCTCCGATTCACTGGCTTTTAAAGCCGACAGCCTCCACGAAAAGGGTATATGTCTTATCAATTGCTACCAGTACGACAGTGCAGCCCTGTACCTGTCCGCCGAAGTTTTGCTCCGTGATTCTTTGAGTGATTCGCTCGGCCTTCTGGACGCCGTAAGCGCGTTGTCATGGGTGCTCATACTTTCGTCCCAGTACGATTCCGCCCTTACAGTGGCGGAAAGCGGTCTTTCGGTCGCCAAGGCAAAACCGGGAGAAAACGACACCCTTACCGCCAGGATTCACAGCCTTGTCGGTAAGGCCTATGCCGGACTTAACAGATACGGGCCGGCAATGGATCACCTCAAAACCTCGCTTGTTATCCGTCTTGGTGCCCTGGGCGAGAGACACCGAAGGGTCGCGGACGCCTATTACGACCTTGGCGTTTACGAATTCCAGTTCGCGCATTTCGACGAGGCACTCGAGAAGCTTTATTCCGCAGCCCGGATTTACACCGAATTCGACACCCTTGAAGCAGCGCGAAGCTGGCAGTGGATTGCCGCCGCATGGGGAGCCAAAGGCCGGCTTGCCATGATGGACACCGCTTCAGAGAAAAGTATCAATCTCGCATTGGAGTCGAGGGGTGATACCTCTCCTGAACTCATCTCCTTCTACGGCTTTGCCGGACAACTTTACGCAGGGCTCGGGTTCGAGGAGCAGGCGCGTTTATATCGGTCGAGAGCTTACGAACTCGCGGTTCAGGCGGGGGAGCCGTGGTGGTTCGCACTGGCTTCTTGTGATCTTGCCTCGACTTACCTTGAACTGGGTGAATTGGAAAAGGCCGACTCTCTCGCTTCAGGAGCGCTGGATATGTTCATTGAGGTTTTCGGGGAGGAGAGTCCTAGGGTATGGGCATACTACAGCCTTCTCGGCGAGATAAAGCTTAAGAAAGGGAACACAGAGGAGGGACTCGAACTCATGACGAAAGCGGTCTCGAGACTCAGGGAACTTCCGGAAGGCGCTCATCCCCAGATGCTTGCTTCCTCTCTCGACGACCTGGCATCCGCGTACCGGCAATCTGGGAATTACGAGCAAGCCGTAATCTATTACGAAGAAGCCCTGGGGATTTGGGACCAAAGCCCTGTGGGGACCGGACTTGGAGCAGCCGAAACTATGGATGGACTTGGAATAACCTTTCTCGAATCCGGAGAGCCCATGAAGGCCGTCGGGTACTTGAAAACGAGTCTCGCGATTCACGAGAAAAACTCGGCCCTTGCACCTGTCGCCCTTGCCGAGAGTTACGCGCATCTTGCAAGAGCCGAGGCTGAGCTTGGAAAGCGGGATTCCGCACTGGAGGACGCAAGAAAAGCCGTCGAATTATTCGAAAAAAGCAGTCTGAGGATAGGAAGTCAGTACGTCAAGAGTTACGCCGCTATGCACAAGGAGATTTACGAGGAATACATCAACCTTCTCGTAAAAAAAGGCAGATTCGAGGAGGCATTTCAGGTCATCGAACGCTCAAAACTCAAACAGCTTCAGGTGTCACTTGAAGAGAAAAACTTGGCCCTGGGCGAAGATTCTCTGATGAACAAGATCAACGAAAGTCACGAACTCTCTCTCGAGGAAAGACTTCTTGCCGAGCAACTCCTGGAAGAACAGTCAAAGGACAGCACCGAGCAGGCCTCGGAAAGAATAGCCAATCTTTCAAGACTTCTTGCCGAAACTAAAGCCGAGTTTTTCAGGGTGGTGAGCGAGATAAAAACGGACCCGGATTACGCCTTTACGGTGACGGTCGATCCGGTACTTTTTGCGTCGCTGAGACAGGAACTGCCGCACGGGCAGAAACTCCTCATGACGTATCCTGCTGAGAACGAGTTGTACCTTTTCCTGGTTTCGGATTCGGGCTACGAGGCAAGATGCGTCGATATAACCAAGGATTCGGTGTCCGCTCTCGTAAAAAAATGCAGGTACCTTTGCTTTGATAACGGCGTCAGGCTCATTCGAGAGAAGGAGATATCTCTCTGGAACTGGAACTCCTCAAGCGATTCTTTTTATATCACTGAAGTCAAACCTTTCAAGGACGTTTTGACGTGTTTGTACGATTTGATAATCCGTCCTTTTGAGGCGTCGCTCGCGGACGCATCAATATTGACTTTTATCCCCTCCGGTGAACTCTACTACTTGCCTTACGGCGCACTGGCATTTGAGGAGGGTAATAGCCTTCACTTTTTGTGCGAAAGGATGAATCTTAACGTGCTTACTTCAGCTGAACTGCTCAAGTGCATTCAGAGAAGATCAACGGCGGTTTCAACAGCTCCGGATACCCTGTTGCTTGTCGGTGACCCCGAGGGGGTCAATCTGCCCGAGTCGGCAATCGAAACCCAAGCGATAGGAATTGCTTATCCTGGTTCAATCTTGCTTTCCGGAACGAGTGCAACCGAGAGTGCGGTCACAGATTCTTGCAGTGATGCAAAAGTCTTGCATCTTGCCACGCACTGCCGTCTTAATCCCAAATCCCCGTGGGAATCCTACATTCAGCTCGCCCCGAGTGACGGCTCGGACGGGCGCTGGACTACTACTGAAATCTCGGGACAGGAATGGAAAAGAATGGAACTCGTCACTCTTTCGGCGTGCGAAACGGCGGTGGGCGCCGACAGACCGGGGCTTGAATGGGAGAGTATGGCCAAGGCCTTTTCACTAGCGATGGAGGGGCCCCCCTCTATAGTTGCTACGCTCTGGCCGGTGTACGATCCTTCGACCAAGGATTTCATGGTCAGCTTTTACGACGCATTGAAGAATAATTCCAAGACCGAGGCATTGAGAAAGGCCCAGATCGAGTTCATTCGATCAAGTCATTATTCGCATCCGTTCTTCTGGGCACCGTTCATCCTGATTGGGGAGTGGAGATAGTTTCCGCAGCGGCTTGACAAAGCATCTGCAGGTAGTAGACTTGTTTGAGGCTGGGGCGTACGAGGCTGTGGTTTGAAAAGTACGAAAATCTACAAAACTGGAGGAGGTCATATATGACCAGGAAATACCTTGTGATTGCCCTTCTGGCCAGCGCGTTTGCGTCTTTGCTTTCCGCACAAACCGACTACAAGATGCTCAGCATAACAGAGGACGGTACGTATTACAAGAACCGCCTTGACGTGACCGACTGGAAACCGGGCGAGGACTTCGTATATCTGCGTTCCTACTACATTCCATGGCAGGGTGAGGACAGCATGGATTACCAGATAAGAATGGGAAACCTTAAAGTAAACGGCCAACTGGTTGGAGTCGACCTCGTCGAGAATCCGCTTCCCGACGCAGTGGACAAGTCCAGGATAGTTACTGTGCAGGTGGACCCAGTTCACCTGAAAGATCTATCGACCCTTCCCGGGGTGGTGGCCGTGAGTTTCGTGGGCGTGAAAGAGGCCGACCTTGCCAATCTTAAAGACATGGAGAACCTCAGGGCGCTTGATCTGGCCTACACCAAGATTACAGACGGCGCTCTCGCGTACATCTCGCCTTTGAGCAACCTGCGGGTTCTCAATCTCGCCAATACGCAAATATCGGATGCGGGTCTCAAGCATCTCTCAACCCTCACGAACCTGAAAGCGCTTGACCTTGAGAGCACTGATATCACGGATTCCGGCATTGAATATCTCAAGGATCTCAAGGAACTGCGTTCGCTCAATCTTTTTCACACAAAAGCCACCGGCGGTCTTGCGCTTCGCGGAGCTCCCGTAAGCGTTTCCGATCATGGCGCCAAGGTCATTTCAGGACTAGGCTCTCTGAGTGAATTAAATCTGCACGGAGCTTCGCTTACAGATGCCGGGATTGCGGAGATTGCCAAACTCGGCAACCTGAAAATTCTGAACCTCAGTGCCACCGGAATCACCGACGCGTCCGTCGAGAACCTTTCAAGGATGACGACGCTGCGGACGCTTGATCTTGAAGGCACGGATATTACACCGGTGGGTCTGCGAAAACTCCGCGCCGCCCTGCCCAACACGGTGATTAACTATTAGTCTTCCTCTGACTTTGCGAGCACCGGCTCGGGAAGCGCGTTGACTGATTGGTAAGCTCTAGTATACTCCATCCCTGATGAAGAGAGCAAGGATCGGAGACTGGATTACCTTCGGGTCCGGGGTTCTGGTAATAGGAGCCGTTGTCGCGTTTGTAATCTGGCAGTGGCCAAGTATCGTTCACATCTTTTCCAATCCCGACGATCTCAGGGAATACGTTAAATCCTTTGGATTCTGGGCCCCGTTTGCTTTCGTCGCCCTCTACGTTCTTCAAATAGTCGTTGCGCCTATCCCCGGCTCGATAATGAATTTTGCGGGCGGTCTCTTGTTCGGCTGGACCGGCGGGGTGCTCCTGTCATGGATAGCCTGTATTGTTGGCGCGTCGGTATCAATAGGCATAATGCGGGTTTTCGGTCGTTCGCTTATGCGGATATTCCTCTCGGATGAAAAGATAGACAAGTTCGATTCCTACGTTCGTACACGCGGCTGGGTTTATCTCTTTCTCATCTACCTCATCCCCAACCCTATCGGAGACTCCGTAAACTACATGGCCGCGCTTTCGGGAATCAGGTTCTGGAAACTTCTCGTGATGGTTGCTATCGGCCGGCTGCCTTCTCTCATGATCGGCAGCCTTATCGGAACCCAGTCCATACGTTTTCAGACCATCCACTGGATTATTCTCGGGGTCGCGTTTGTGGTTTTGCTCGTGGGGGTATACCTGGTTCACAAGCCGCTCGAAGCCCTGGCGATAAAGCTCTCGGCAAAGCTCTTTCCTCCCAGATCGCCTGAAATTAATTCCTCACAGATAAAAGAAGAAGATAAATAAAACCTTAAATCCACGATATCATTAAGTACCCATTGAAGATATAGGGATTGCGATCAATGCGAGGATATTATTCTTGACAACTTCTCTCAAAGCTCTATGCTTCGGGTATGGACTACAAGAAATCGGGCGTAGACATAGGAACCCTTGATGCAATAAAGAAAAGGATGGGTAGGGCGGTCAAGGCCACATTCACGAGGGATGTAGTCACCGAGTTCGGGCACTTCGGGGGCGGTTTCAGGCTCAGGGGGTTCAAAAAACCAGTGCTCGTATCGTCGACCGACAGCGTTGGAACCAAGGTAAAGATAGCCTCAATGCTCGGGAATTACAGGACGGTGGGAGCCGACATCGTAGGACACTCTGTAAACGACGTTCTCTGTACCGGCGCGACACCGTTATTCTTTCTCGATTACGTCGCCTTCTCCACGCTCGAACCCGCGCACGTCGCGGAGATTGTTGAAGGCGTTGCAAAAGCGTGCAAGGGGGAGGGGATTGCTCTTGTAGCCGGCGAAACGGCACAGTTGCCTGACGTATACAAGCCGGGCGATTTTGACCTTGTGGGAACCATAGTGGGCGCACTGGAGGAAGGAAAGATAATCGACGGCTCGAAAATTCGTCCGGGTGATTCTGTCATAGGTCTTCGCTCATCCGGCCTGCACACCAACGGATACAGCCTAGCCCGAAAGATTCTCGTTGATTCAAAAAATGCGCCCGGGCTTGACTCTCTTGTACCAGGGTCGAGGATGACGGTCGGTAAAGCCCTTCTCGCGGTTCACAGGTCTTACCGGAAGGAGGTTGAGCGGGTCAAGCCCCTTCTGAAAGGCATCGCCCACATCACGGGCGGCGGCTTTGAGGGCAACATCTCCCGCCTGCTTCCAAAAAATGTGAACTGCCTCATTGAGCGTACGGCGTGGAAGCCCCTGCCGATATTCAAATTCATCGAGGATCTGGGTAAGGTTTCTCAAAGTGAGATGTACAGGGTCTTTAACATGGGGATAGGCATGGTCCTCGTCGTGAGGAAGAAGGATGAAGAGTTCGTTCTGAAGAAGACAGCCGGACTGAGAATAGGTGAGATCTCGAGGGGCACGGGAAAAGTCGAAATCTCATGAACGAAATCCAGTCGGGTCTGGCAAGGCTTGCCGCAGTAGCCGCCCGGGATCGGCGCTTCAAGGTTGAAGCGTACGTTTTCGTAATAGAGGCTTTGAATTTCGAGCTTTCGATACTCGGGATCAAGATCCCTTCAAAGCACCGTCATCTTACCGCAAAGGAGCTTCTTGAAGGCATCCGCGCACTCGGATGGGAACGCTACGGCCGTCTTGCGAAGGATGTATTCGAGAGCTGGGGTGTGTACTCTACGCACGACTTCGGGGAGATAGTTTTCAATCTTATTGATGCCGGCGAATTCACCAAAACTGAAGAGGATCGCAGGGAGGATTTCGACGGCGTCTTCGATTTCGGTCACGATCTCGTTGAGACCTACCCTTTAGGGGATGCAAGAAAAGATAAGGCTTGAATTCGAAGGCCGCGGCGAAATTATCTCGAGGCTGGCGGGATACGAGCGCCGCAAGGGCCAGCTCGAGATGGCTCTCAGCGTGGCCCGGGCACTGGAAGAGAAAAAGAATTTAATGGTCGAGGCCGGCACCGGCATCGGAAAAAGCTTCGCGTATCTTATCCCCTTGATTTACTGGACACTCAAAGAAGGCAAGAAAGCTGTAATAGCGACAGGAACGAAGGTATTACAGAACCAGCTGGCGGAGAAAGACCTTCCCTTCCTGGCAAAAGAGGGAGAGGTGAAATTAAAGTACGAGGTTCTTTACGGGCAAGAAAACTTCTTCTGCAGGCGCAGGGCAGGCATGATTGCCCAGTACGGGCTTTTCGACGATCCGGCTGATGCGGCGGAACTCGAGCGCATCGCGCGCTGGGCGGCAGAGGAGAGCGGCATCTTCGAGGATTACCCCGAACAAATTTCTCCGAGGCTCAAGTCAGAGATAAGCAGACGCACCGAGGCGTGCCCACGTAAAAACTGCAGCTACTACAGCTCATGTCCTTTCTACCGAAAGCGCAGGGCGGCCGAAGAAGCCGACATCATCGTGATCAATCATCACCTCTTCTTCGCGCATCTGGAGTCCGCCGGAAAGCTCCTGCCCGAGTTCGGTGCGGTAGTTTTCGACGAAGCTCATAGGCTTGAGCAGGTTGCTGCGTCGTACTCGGGAGTCAGGCTTTCCAACATCGGCCTTGCCATCCTTCTTGGACGCATCTACAACCCGAGAAAAAACATGGGGCTCCTCCCGAAGCTCGCGGATTTCAACTCTATAAAGACCAAGGTAAAAAGCCTCGTTGATGACGTAAAGATTTCGGCCGATGATTTTTTCGCGAACCTTGCAAATCTTCTGGGACCTTCGGAACTCAAGAAAAGGATACGTACCCCCAACTGCGTGGAGAGCGAACTGGAGCAATCTCTTGACGCGCTCGCCGGGTTTCTTTTCGAGAAGGCGAGGGACGTGGATGACGAAGATTTCTCGTTTGAATTGACCTCGCTTGGCGACAGGGTCGCTGGGGCAAAGGGTGCAGTCGTGAGTTTCCTGGACACCGTTGATCCGAATTCCGTTTACTGGATAGAATCGGACAGGCAGTCGGACAGGATATCGATCAATTCGGAGCTCATAGACGTGTCCGAACTCATGGCGAACTCGGTGTGGAGCCAGCCCTGGATCAATGTCCTCACTTCTGCGACATTGACTACCGCAAAGAAATTCGACTTCACGAGGGAGAGGATAGGTTTTAACGACGAGACGCTGCTTATAGGCTCGCCCTTCGATTACGAACGCAACGCGCTGGTTTACGTTGCGCACGATCTTGTCCAGCCCCAGCATGAACTCTGGGAGGAGCGCATGACTCAAAGAGTTGGGGAACTCGTAAAGGCTAGCAGCGGCCGAGCCCTCATCCTTTTCACGAGTTATTCGACGTTGAACAGGACAGTCTCCGCGCTGGAGGAGGAGGTGGGCAAGAACCACAAGGTGTTCGTTCAGGGCCGCGCGCCGCGCAATGTGTTGCTTGATGAGTTCCGCTTCGACACGTCATCCGTGCTCTTTGCAACCCAGTCTTTCTGGGAAGGGGTTGACGTGCCCGGCGAATCGCTCGTGCTCGTAGTAATCACGCGGCTGCCTTTCGAAGTACCGGATGATCCCCGCGCCGAGGCGATACTGGAGGAATACAGGAAAAAGGGGCGCGAGCCCTTCAGTGAGTATCAGCTTCCGCTGTCCGTTCTGAGGTTCAGACAGGGGATAGGCAGGCTGATCAGACGCGATACCGATTACGGGGTTATTGCCGTGCTGGATTCAAGGATCGTCAAAAAAGCGTACGGTAAACTCTTCATGGAATCCCTCCCCCCCTCTCCGGTCGCCTTCAACTTGTACGAGGTTCAAAGGTTTTTTGAGGATCGTTAACGCGGACAATCGATTGTTGACACAGGCCTTTAGTTATCTTATCATACGCAATGATAGACCCCAAAAAGATTAGAGAAAACCCTGAAGAGATAAGAAAGCTTCTTGCCTCGCGGAAATGCCCGGTTTCCGTGGACGAAGTCATTGCACTTGACGACGATCGCCGCAAGCTGCAGGCCGAGCGTGATGATGCTAGACACGCTCTGAACGACGCATCTGAATCCATCGGCAAACTCAAGAGGGAAGGCAAGGACGCGTCGGAGGCCATTGCTAAAACAGCGGAACTCAAAGCAAGGGTAAAAGCGCTTGATGAGAAGCTCTCCCAGGCCGAGGCTTCCTTTGAGGAAATGCTCTGGAAGCTTCCAAATCTGCCAGACCCGGAATCGCCCACGCAGGATACGGTTTTAAGGTCGTGGGGTACCAAACCCGAATTCGACTTCAAGCCTCTCGATCACGTCGCCATAATGGAGAATCTCGGTCTTGCCGATTTCTCCTTCGCGTCGCAGTACTCCGGTGCGCGCTTTGTAGCCTACACTGGAGAAGGCGCAAGACTTGTTCGCGCGCTCAAGCAGTTCATGCTCGACCTGCATACCAATGAGCACGGCTACAAGGAGATTTACCCGCCGGTACTGGCAAGGGAGGAGGTGGTGCGCGCGGCAGGGCAGTTGACCAAGCTCGAGGATATGTACGCACTCAAGGACGATCCCTTGTACCTCATACCGACCGCAGAAACGGCTCTCATCAATCTCCATATGGGTCAGGAAATAAGGGAGTCGGATCTTCCGCTGCGCTATACGGCTTACACCATGTGCTTTCGCAGGGAAGCGGGCACCTACGGCAAGGATACTCGGGGACTTTTCAGAATCCACCAGTTCGACAAGGTGGAACTAGTTCAGTTCGTCCATCCGGAGCGTTCGCGTGACGCATTTGACGAGATTGTTTCTCATGCAGAGAAAGTATTGCAGCTTCTGGAGATTCCATATCAGATAAAAGCCCTGTCTCCGGCGGAGACTGCGTTCCAGTCGGCTTTCACCTACGATATTGACATCTGGGCCACAGGCGCTTCTGACTGGCTCGAAGTTTCTTCCATATCCAACTGCAAGGAGTTCCAGGCGCGCCGCAACAAGACGAGGATGAGGACGACGGGGGGACAACTTGAATATCCGCATATCCTCAACGGCTCGGGCACCGCTTTCCCCAGATTGATAATCGCGCTTCTTGAAAACAACCAGCAGGCTGACGGCAAGGTGTTGATTCCAAAGGCGCTTCGACCCTACATGGGTTCTATGGAGTTTCTTGGGGGATGAGCGAAAACCTCTTTCCGGAGTTTTCCCTCGAGGATAGAGGCTACATGCAGGAGGCGTTGAAGCTGGCGGAAAGAGGGCGTGGAGCGGTTTCCCCGAATCCGATGGTCGGAGCGCTTGTGGTGAAAGAGAGAGGCGTTGTGGGAAAGGGTTATCATTCGCGCTGCGGCGGGCCTCATGCCGAGGCGATAGCGTTGGCAGACGCGCGGGGAAAAGCCGACGGTGCAACCCTTTACGTGAACCTTGAACCATGCGTGCACTTCGGACGCACACCACCATGCGTCGAGCAGATAATCAAGTCGAGGATAAGACGCGTGGTCATCGCCACGCTCGATCCTGACAGACTGGTGAACGGCAAGGGCATAGAGCAGCTTCTGCGCGCGCACGTAAAAGTCGACGTGGGTCTCATGCAGGATGAGGCAAGAAGTCTCAATGAGGCATACTTCAAGCACAGAATGAAGGGCGTACCCTTTGTTATTCTCAAACTGGCCTCTACACTCGACGGCAAACTCGCGACCGCATCCGGTGATTCCAGGTGGATTACGGGCGAGGAAGCGCGGCGGTATTCACACCAACTCAGGGCCGAATCCGACGCTGTAATGGTCGGCGTAGGCACGATTCTCAAGGACGATCCCGAACTCACAGTCAGGCTTGTACCGGGTCGCAATCCCCTGAAGGTCATTCTTGACACCACGCTGAAGACACCGTTTGACGCAAAGGTTTTCAGAGAGGGAAAAACGCTCATCTTTACCTCGCGAGAGAGCTTGACGGCGCGGGAGAAGTATGACGAAGCGAGGGTCTCTTTTGCCGGAGCGGATGTTGACGAAAAGGGGAATCTCGATCTTGTTCAGATTTTGAAGGAACTCGGCAGGCGCCAGGTTTCGCAGCTCCTTGTGGAGGGGGGAGGTACTCTTGCATCTGAGCTCTTGAGACTAGATCTCGTGGATCGTCTCAGCCTCTGCATCAATCCCTCTTTTCTCGGGAAGGGTATGGGCTACACCGAAACCATGGAGTGCGCACTCGTAAGCGAAAGGGTCAATCTGGAGAATGTCAAGGTAAGTATGATCGGTGAAGATTTGAGAATAGAAGCCAGACCTTCGCCACCCCGACGAGGCGACGGCGAGGCCGGGACTGAGGAGGGTTGAGGGTGTTTACAGGTCTAATAGAGGAAGTGGGCACAGTCAGGCGTGTTTCAGCGATCGGGGAGAATAAGATTCTCGAAATCAAGACTTTGCTCGAGCTTGCGACCGGAGACAGCCTTTCAGTCAGCGGAGTGTGCCTTACGGTAACGGAAAAAGGAAACGGCTGGGTAAAAGTCGAAGCCACGGAGAAGACCATTGGGCGGACGACACTCAGGGACGTTTATGCCGAGACCCGCGTCAATCTCGAGCGCGCCCTCACTCTCTCAAAACCCCTGGGCGGTCATCTTGTGCAAGGACACGTGGACGAGGTCGGCAAGATTACGGGAATCCACAGGACCGAGGACGCGTGCAAGATTGAAGTTGCTTTTTCAAGAGAGTTCTCGGAGCTGGTCGTCGATCAGGGCTCTGTGGCGATTGACGGCGTGAGCCTCACAGTCCTCGAAAAGAAGAACGGACCCAAGTTGTCGGTCAACGTCATCCCGGAGACCCTGCGCAGAACCACACTGGGTGAACGAAGGGTTTCAGATAAGGTCAACCTGGAGTACGATCTTTTGGCCAAGTACGTCCGGGAGAACGTGCGCGCAAGAATCTAAAGAGCAGAGGCCCGATTTAAAGTCTTTTTTTAACCCCGTTAACGGTGTTGACATACCATGCTCTGAGAATATACTTAGTTTTGATGAAGCGGGTCAAACATGCAATTCCCGTAAAACATACAAGGGACGGATGGCATTGTTTCAGAAGGAAGGCGTATATTCCCCAAAAAGAAATTTTAAAACCCTTAGTTGGAGGCATTAATGCATAAAAAGCTTTTCATACCAGGACCGACCGAGGTCCTTCCCGAGGTTCTTGCGGCACAGACTAAGCCGATGATAGGTCATCGCATGAAGGATTTCTCCGCCCTCGGCACGTCCGTTCTCACAAAATTCAAGAAAGCTTTCGAAACCGACTGGGACGTCATCATCTGGACTAGTTCCGGTTCGCTCGTCATGGAGGCATCGCTTCGCAACTCTGTCAAGAAGGGCGTCCTTCACACCCTTGGCGGTTCGTTCGCGGAACGCTGGTACAAGATGTCCGGGGCAAACGGGCTTCCCAACGGAAAGATAGAGGTCGAATGGGGCAAGGCTTTCAAGCCGGAGATGGTGGATAAGGAACTTGCGACAGGCAAGTACGACGTGCTCTGTTTAACGCACAACGAGACATCCACCGGCGTCATGAATCCTACCGCCGAGATCGCGGACATGGTTCACCAGAAGTACCCGGATGTACTTATACTCGTTGACGCGGTATCATCTATGGCCGGCGCAAAGATCGACTTCAGCAAGTACGACGTCGTGTTGACTTCATCGCAAAAATGCTTCGGCCTCCCTCCCGGAATAGCCTTCTCGGTCGTCTCCCCGCGCTTCATGGAGAACGCGAAAACCGTGCCGAACCGAGGTCTCTACACTGATTTTCTTGACATGAAGAAGTACATTGTCGAGAAGGAAGGCCAGACTCCCTCCACCCCTGCTATATCGCTCTACTACGCGCTCGATCTCCAACTCGATCGCATGCTTGCCGAAGGCATGGAGAACCGCTACAAGCGTCACCAGGCAATGGCCGAGCGCACGCGCGAGTGGGTAAATAAGCATTTCGCTCTGTTCCCCGAGCCGGGTTACGAATCACTCACGGTCACCGTCGGCTCCAACACCAAGAACGCCAACATAGGCGATCTAAACAAGGCGCTTGGCCAGAAAGGCATGGCCATTGCGAACGGCTACGGCAAGCTTAAGGATCAGACCTTCCGCATCGCCCACATGGGTGATTTGACAATGAAGGACATTGATGAGGTCCTTGGCGCCATAGACGAAATACTCGGTCACTAGGAGGAAAAGATGAAGGTTCTCATTTCCGATCCCATCGCTCCTGCGGGAGTGGAGAAGCTGCGCAAGGCCGGTTTGGATGTAGTCGAAAAGCCTGGACTTTCGCCCGAGCAGCTCAAGGTCGAGATCAAGGATTACGATGCCATAATAGTGCGCTCCGCGACCAAGGTCAAGAAGGACATCATCGAGGCAGGCACGAACCTCAAGGTCATAGGCCGTGCCGGAGTCGGTCTGGATAACGTCGATAAGGACGCCGCAAAGGAGCGCGGCATAAAGGTCGTCAACACGCCTGAGGCCACTTCCATTTCTGTTGCGGAACTCGCTTTGGGGCTCATGCTGGCCGCCGCAAGGCACATCGCGCAGGGTACCGTCAGTCTCAAAGAAGGCCGCTGGGACAAGAAGAAGTTCGAAGGCGTCGAGCTTTACGGCAAGATACTCGGGATCATCGGCATCGGCCGCATCGGCTCCGAGCTTGCCAAGCGCGCCGAGGCACTGGGAATGAAAGTCTTCTTCTATGACCCTTACGTCAAGGAGACCCAGTTCGGCATAGCAAAGGATCTTTCGGAGCTTCTTTCCAATGCCGATTTCATCTCCCTTCACCTGCCCCATACCGAGGAAACGCACTACCTTATCGGGCGTGACGAGTTCGCGAAGATGAAAGAAGGAGCAATACTCATCAATGCCGCTCGCGGCGGGGTTGTGGACGAGGAAGCCCTTTATGAGGCGCTGACATCCGGAAAACTTCGTGCCGCAGGCGTAGACGTCTTCGAAACGGAACCGGCGGTAGGACACAAACTCTTTACCCTTGAAAACGTGGTCGCCACCCCTCACGTCGGCGCCCAGGCCGAAGAAGGTCAGGTGCGTGCGGGGATTCAGATAGCCGACCGCGTAATCGAGGCTTTGAAAGGCAAATAGTGGCTGAGATTCGTCCATTTCGCGGGCTGAGGTACAACCCCCAGAAGATCGGTAATCTTTCGGAAGTCATCACCCAGCCTTACGACAAGATCACGGCAGAGATGCAGGCCTCCTACTACGGCAAGCATCCCCAGAATTATGTCCGCTTGATTTACGGAAAAGAGCCGGACCGCTACCAGGAATCGCTGGACTTTTTCGAAAAGTGGATGGCTGAAGGATTTCTCGTAAGAGACGACAAACCTGCGATTTACCCCTACACGCAAACCTACAAGATCGAGGGAAATCCTGCTCCTGTGACACGCACCGGTTTTATTGCAGCTTTAAGGCTTCATCCTTACGAAGATAAGGTCGTACTTCCCCACGAGCGTACCCTTAAGAGTGCCAAGGAAGACCGCTTCAAGCTCTATGCCAAGACGCTTAAGGATTACGAACAAGTTTTCATGCTCTACGGCGACCCCGAGCGTAGAATCGAGAAACTACTCGAAGCAACGCTTGCGGAAAAGCCGCTCATGGAGGCGACGGACGAATACGGCTGCATCCACCGCGTATGGAAAATGGATGACCCGGCTATGATCGACAAAGCCCAGGCGGTACTGGCCCCCCTCCCTGTAATGATAGCTGATGGTCATCATCGCTACGAGACCTCCCTTGCGCTCAAGGAGTATCTCATCGAACGTCATCCCGATGCCGTGACGGAGAGCGCTTTCAACTACCGCATGGTCACACTCGTGAATCTTTTTGACCCCGGCCTTCTCGTGCTGCCCACTCACCGGTTCGTCATCAAGCTCAAGGGTTCCTTCGACGATTTCAGGAAAAAGCTGGAGGGTTACTTTGAAGTGGCGAGCATACCGAAGGCCGATATCCAGACAAGGCTCAAGGCTGAAAACAAAAAGCAGGCATTCGTCCTTTACAGCAAGGTCGATGCCTTGCTGCTCACGTTCAAGAACCCGCAAGTGATGGACGAACTCTTGCCTGGCTCCCCCCCCGAGGTAAAAGCCCTCGACGTAGCCGTTCTTCACGGGCTAGTAATCGAGAAGCTTTTGGGCATCTCCAAAGAGGAGATAGAGTCCTACATCAAGTACGAACGCTATACCGATAAAGCCATTGAGAGAGTCGATGCCGGCGAGTACGAGATGGTCTTCCTGATGAACCCGACAAAGGTCGATCAGGTGGAGTCGGTATCGAAAGCCGGGGAAAAGATGCCGCAGAAATCGACCGATTTCTACCCGAAACTTGTTTCGGGGCTTGTGGCATTCGACGTAGCCCCAGGTGAAGTGCTCGGATAAGAATGAGCACTTCTGATTAGAAAATTTGATTGTAAGAGCTGCTCAGCCCTGCTGTGCAGCTCTTGGTTTTTCGAGGAGGATTGATGTCTTTGCTTTTCGTCCTTGCACTTTTGAATGCGCCTGCAGATACACTCTGGAAGGTTGAATATGATTACCTGCTACAGGGTCTGGAACTCATGAACCTTTCGACGAAGGATCTTGAATACGACAAACAGTGGATTCCCGACAGCTTCAGATTGAAGGTCGTTTCTGATTTGATGAACAGGCCGCTCGAAGTTCCCGACTACGTATTCTCATCAGGCAGAGACCTCAAGAGCTGCAAGCGCGCGGCCGATTATTTCACTTTCGCCTCACGGCAGATAACGGGCAAGGAGGCGCGCGCAGACGCGTTCAAGACAAGGGACGTTGAAGGAAGGATCAAGGAGATATTCGTTCTCACGCAGGGACATCTGGACAGGGCATTTGCGAAACTCTCTGCCGGACAAAAGGACAGCCTCTGCTATACCGCCCCCGCCCTCTGGTCGGACGAGGCCGATTCGCTGGAAAAAGGGTATGCAGGAGCGTTGGAGAGGGAGTTCGGCGCGGCAAGGGATACGGGGTATGCCCTCAAGATGGTTGATCTTCTGAAACTTTCGCAGAATGTTGACGTAACCGAACTCGACAGGGCTGGCGCGACGCTCGCCGAGGGTGTCGAAGGTCTGATTCCTTTGGCAAAAGAGCTCGCCAAGCAAGGTAACCTTCCCGATCTCGAGGTCGATGGAGTTGTCGGCGGCATCTGCGCGGTTTACGATCTGGGCGGCGGACGCAAAGCGGTCATCGGCGGTCCTGGCCCGAATATATACACGGGCGACTTTGCCGTGATTGTCGACCTCGGCGGAAACGACATCTACGAGGGACGCGCGGCGGGGGCTCTCGGGACTCTTGGCTCGCCGGTTAGCTTTGTTCTCGATCTTTCGGGCGACGACGTGTACCGCAACTCCGGAAAGCTCGTAAACCAGGGCGCGGCGCTGTTCGGCGCGGCCCTTCTCTGGGATGTGGAGGGTAACGATTCGTATAACGCTTTTCACATCTCACAAGGGGCAGGTCTTTACGGCGCGGGCATGCTGATTGACGAGAAGGGTGAGGATTCATACAATGCCGGCTATTTCACCCAGGCGGCAGGCAACTTCGGCACGGGTGTTCTCATCGAGCGTGGTGGAAACGATACATATCGCGCATGGGACTGGGCGCAGGCCCTTGGCGGTCCCTGGGGGTACGGGCTTCTCGAGGACAAGTCGGGTAATGATCTGTATTATGCCGGCGGAAGGTATCTTCATATGCCTCTCGATCCCGACCAGTACCGCTCCTTTGCCCAGGGTTTCGGCTTCGGGTGGCGCGACGTCTGCTCGGGCGGCATAGGTTTTCTGTGCGACCGCGAAGGAAACGACAAGTACATCGGCGAGGTATATGCCCAGGCCACTTCTTACTGGTTCGCCCTGGGGATGATTCTCGACGAGCAGGGAAACGATCTATACACGGCGGCGCAGTACTCGCAGGGCGCGGGAATACATCTCTCGGTCGGGGGACTATTCGATCTTGAAGGTGATGACCATTACTTTTCGCGATTCGGACCCTCCCAGGGGGAAGGGCACGACCTTGCAGTGGGCTGGCTTCTCGACAAGGACGGCGATGACGTGTACTACGCCTCGGGCGGCCAGGGGATAGGTCTCACCAACTCGGTGGGGATATTCGTGGACAGCCGCGGCTCTGACGATTACACATCACGGGAAGCGCTCAGCGAGGGCGGCGCTAACTGGTCACGAGGTACCGGTGGAATAGGTCTGTTCATTGATTTGCAGGGTGCAGATCGATACGCGGAAAAGGACAAGGGCAAGGACAACTCTGTCTGGACGTCGGGCACGATGGCTCTGGGCATGGACGTTGAAGCTCTCGAGCCAAAGAAGGAGGAGTGGGAGGATACGACTGCCGTATTCCCGGAACTCGATACGATGCAAACGGATTCCGCCAGGATCTCGAGGCTCTTTCATTACGCCTCGTTGTGGCAGGTTCGTGCCGATATCGGAAAGGTGCGCACAGCGCGCAGGATGCTCAAGGAACAGTATGGGGCTAAGGCTGTAGACTTCATCTTCAACTATGAGTTTTCCACTTACGACGGCCTTACGCAGGAGGCCTTCGACGCAATATTCAAGGATTTCAAAGACACCGTGGGCTTCTATCTTTTCAAGGGTCTGCACTCACCCAACGACACGATTCTGCGGAATTCCATTTACTTTCTGGGATCCCTTCAGATTGAGGGCGCTTCGGACACGTTGACGGCTATGCTCGAGAAACAGACCACTGACAGCCTTGTCGGCGCTCTCATATCCGCCCTGGGATCGCTCAAGGCCTCCAAGGCCGTACCCTTCATCACCCGATACGCCGAACACAAGAAGGAACGCATGAGGCTGCGTGTGGTTACCGCCCTCGGCGAGATAAAGGATTCGTCAACGCTTCCCACACTCATCAGGAGACTATCAGATGAATCGTTTACGGTCAAGGTAGCCTCAATGGCCGTCGTCGCGTCTTTCGGAAAGCCGGCGCTCGGCCCCTTGAAGAGGGAACTCCTTGCCGCGAAGAAGGACGATTACCGGACGATTCTCTTGAGGACGCTGCGCAATACTTTCAGACAACTGGTCGATGCCGATAAAACCGCTTCGTTGAAGAAAGAGCTCGCGGAACTCGCCGGACCCTACATGGATTCAAAATATCCTGCGCTGAGAGAGCAGGCGCGCAAGATGATTGACGAGGTCGAAGGCAGGGCGGTTCTCGGGCCCACCGATCTGTTTCTTTTACCCGAAGGGGAAGAGTAACACCAAAGAAATAAGATTTAATATTCTTTTTACTCTTTTCGTCTACGGTTAAAAGTTCCAAAAGTATCCAGAAATATATCTCTAGACACATCAATATAGCCGATAGTATCTTTTATGCTAATTATTTTAAAGGGTATTGACAAGATATAAGCAGAGTATATAATCTCCGTGAAATAGAATCCATTTACAGATTCTTTTTACGAAAATTTTTTGGAGGAGAAATGCACGACGAAAAAAAGAATCTTTTAAAAATGCGCAGCCGGGTTGATGCGTCAAGGGCGGCTCTCAAGTGCTGCAAGCGTTTCTCGAAAACCTCTCGTTTACGCGATCAGATTTCTTCTCTGTTCCCAAAAAATGTAGCAAAAACATTGTTTTTTATCAAATTTTTTCAAATCAATTTGTTATGCTTTCCGGAAGTCTGGGGTGATTTGGAATGTCTTCGAACATCAAAGATCTGACTGATTCACATCTGGGGTCGTAAAAACCGGGCGTTCTGAGGAGGAGCATTAACTCTTTAACAAAGGAGTAGAAATGTCAAAAATCAGAACACTGACCCTCATCCTCTCAGCAATCATACTGTTCGCGGCAACCCCGATAATGGCCCAGCTTGCCGGTACGTGGGCCGGCACAGGCACGGGCATTGCCTATCCACCGTCGGGAGCAATCATATATCCCTGGCAAAACTGGAAGGGCGCTATTCCTGCGACAGAAACATCCTTCAAGGGCGACTGGTGGGATGCAGACGGCCATTCCGGCACGTTCGAGGGTAAACAGGTCCCTTCGCCCATACCCGAGGAAAGGGTATTTCAGGGAACCTGGGTGCTGATTGACCCGTCAGGAATCTCCGCCAAATCCGGCGATTTCGAGATGCATTTCTTATTCATTGAAGGAACCTGCAAGGGAACCTGGACCTCCATCTGGCCGTCATCGATCTCCGGCGGAACCATGAAAGGCGAAAGAGTAGACGACTGACCAGGCTTCTTGAAGAAGCAAGTCAAGGAGAATTACCATGAAAAGAAAACTTCTCGTTGCCGCGCTCGCGGCAGCAGTGCTTCTGGCTGCAAGCCCGGCATTCGCCCATCTCTCGGGTGCCTGGGAGGGAACGGGAACCGGGTATTGCTATCCGAGAAGCAGCATAATCATCTATCCATGGCAGGATTGGCAGGGTCAGATACCCAATGCCGCCAACTCTTTCACCGGCACATGGAATGACGCGCTGGGAAACCACGGCACATTTAAGGGTTCGCCCGCACCTTCCATTCCTGAGATTGCCGTATTTAAGGGAACGTGGACATGGTTCGACCCCGACGGCTCATCCACGATACCGGTCTACGGCGGTGATTTCACGATGACCTTCTATATTTTAGACGACACATGCGCCGGGACTTGGACAACAATCTGGCCCACGCCGTATAAGGTCGGAACAATGAGAGGAGCCTGGGTTACGCCCGACTGACGAATAGAACGATGCTTTATTTAATCACTAAAAAAGAGCGCTCAGTCACGGTCGAAGAAATGGAATCCGCGATCCGCGGCTGAGAGCAATAATGTAGCGGGGGGAAGTGGCTTCCACCTCCCCCCCGGCTTCAAAAAATGCTAAGGAGGAGAAATGATAAAATCAACAAATGCGAAGGCAATGTTCAGCGCCGTCGTGCTGATTCTTGGTGTGCTGATCGTGACGCCGGCTCTGGCGCAGCCCGCGGGCCGCTGGATCGGAACAGGTTCGGGCAGCACCACCCCCCCCTCCCTCGATCCTTCTCAGGAGCCGATACACCCATGGCAGGAATGGAAGGCCGATTTCATTGACGGCGTCTTCCTGGGCGTATGGCTGGACAAAGATGAGAACTACGGTCAGTTCAATGCCAAGATGGTCTCATCCACCCCGACAACGGCAACCTACAAGGGAACCTGGTCATGGCTCGCCCCCTCGGGCTGGCTCGTCGAGATAGGGGAGTTCAAAATGACTTTCAAGATAGACGAGTGGCTCTGCTACGGAGAATGGACGACAAATTACAATTCAGATGGTGGAACGATGGAGGGAGAGAGAACGGAATGAACGCCGGAATAAACCGGCATTCATAAAAACGCAAGGAGGAGAAATGAAACGCATCCTCATAGCCGCAGCGATAGCGGTATGCATAATGCCCGCAATGCTTATGGGCAGCTTATTCATCACAAGCCCTGCAGCAGATACTTCATGGAAAATATGGACCTATCACGACATCACATGGACATGGACAGGCAATACACCTGACAGCTTCGTAATAGAGTGGCTTGAAAACATACCAGGGCACTACCACTGGTTACCCATAGTTACGGTATTAGGTACTTATAACAGTTACAACTGGTATGTAGGTTCGGGGCTCTTCCACGTACCCGTCTGTCCCTATCCAGATGCTCTCGTAAAGATACGCGTCTTCGATGATGGAGGTCTAATCGATTACGCCATTTCCGACGGATTCCTCATCCATAACTACTGAGGATACTTGATACTTGAAATAAGAATAGAAGGAAAGATTTCTAAGAGGAACTTTTGTTGAAGTAGATAACAAAAGGACGAGGAGGCCTAACAAACAGAAAGGAGAGATGATGAATCTCAAAAAGACTCTTACTCTGTTCGTTGCGATCTTCATTATTGCCGCGACACCTGTTTTTGCCCAGCCGAACGGGACCTGGGCTGGTGGCGGCGAGGGCTGGTGCCCTTATCCCGTACCCTACCCCGGCGATTACATGAAGCCGTGGCAGAACTGGAAGGGCATTGTCGAAAACGAGGAAGTGTTTTATGGAGACTGGTGGGATGCCGGCGACAATTCCGGAACCTTCAAAGGCACCGTGACTATTATCTCGAGTTATGAGGCTTACTCCGAAGGCGAATGGTACTGGATCGACTACAGATACGATCCGCCTCAATACCACTATATGGGAACCTTCTCGATGAAATTCAAGTACCCTATGACCAGTTTGCCTTACTGCTATGGAGAATGGCAGGGATACGTGCCCTCAGGCATCTACACCGGGACCATGAAAGGAAAACTGGTTGATTGAATAGAAGACAAGTCTTTAACCTGTTCATTTTGTATGACTGCGATTGAAAAACGGAAAAGAGTAGGTGGCTAATAAACCCCTCAACCTAAATACGATGGAGGAAAACATGAAAAACTCAAGGACCCTGATCATGCTGCTGGCGAGCCTTGTCGTCCTTGCGGCGACTCCGCTTATGGCCCAATCACTCCCTGGCAACTGGGAAGGCACCGGCGATGGAATATGCCCGCCGCCATGGCCGTCGACTACACCTTTGATGATGAATCCCTGGCAAAACTGGGCCGGCCAGATTCCGGCCACCGGAACAAGATTCAGCGGAGAGTGGCACGATGACGCCGGCTTTGACGGCAACTTCAGCGGGACAATAGAGATATCTTCGGTAACCTACGCCACATGCAATGGTGAATGGACTGCAATAAATCGCAGCGTCAATCCACCTCAGGAATACGTCATGGGCGCTTTTACCATGCGTTTCTACTATGCAGACCTAACGTGTAATGGTGAATGGTATTCGGCGAGCGCCGTCTACAGCGGAACCATGAACGGCGAAAAGGTCGATTGATCGGGATCCTGACAAGGGTTCTCGCGCAAAAGCGATAAACGACGGTCAAGAATTAGTGGAAACCTGTAAACAACAAAAACCAAGAAATGGACAGGAAAACCATAAAACCTCGATCATCTATGGAGGAAACAATGAAAAGCTCGAAAGCGTTGATGGTGCTTCTCGTGGTCGTAGTAGCCATTGCTGCAACCCCGCTTGGAGCTCAATTTCTTGCGGGAACATGGAAAGGAACTGGAGACGGAGCATGTATTCCGCCGTTCCCTACCCCTGTCCCCGACTCGATGTTCCCATGGCAAAACTGGGTGGGCGAGATACCTGACTCAGAAACCGTAATGACGGGTACTTGGCACGACGTATCAGGCTATACGGGCAATTTCAGCGGAGACATAATCCTTGCCGGGCCTCTCTACGCCATATGTAATGGCATGTGGTTGGTCTTGAATCCGTTCGTCACGCCTCCGTCTCAGACAGTAGGTGGAAGCTTCACAATGCGCTTATACTACGGAACGCAGACATGTGAAGGTGAATGGTATTCTGTAGGCGGTACATACAGTGGAACAATGGAAGGTGAGAAAGACTAGTGATCAGGCTCCTGACCCGGTTTTCGCGTGATGGCGTTAAACGACGGTCAAGAATTCGTGGAGGCCTGCAAACAACAAAAAATAAGGAGAAGCATAATGAATCTCAAAAAGACACTCACCCTGCTTGCCGTGATATTCATCATTTCGGCGACACCGTTGGCAGCCGACCTCTGGGGAACCTGGGCCGGCACCGGTGAAGGTAACTGCTATCCCCATCCCGGTGTAGTGATATACCCCTGGCAGAGCTGGAAAGGTGAGGTTTACACTTCGCCCGACCAGGATGCACCGATTTTCGAAGGCGAATGGTATGACGAACTCGGCAATCACGGCACTTTCAAGGGTAACATCTACTACCCTCCAATTGAGGAAGAGGCAATTGCCGAAGGCGAATGGACATGGTACGATCCTGACGGAATATCCCCCCAGCCCACGGTCGGCGGTAAATTCCAGATGACCTTCTATTTCCTTGAGGACTACTGCATCGGGAAAAGGACAACCATATGGCCGTCCACCGGCGCAGTAGGCAGCATGGAAGGCAAGGATCAAGACTAGAAAAGCGATAAGTTATGAGGGTGGGGCACCGCCCTCATACTCGTAAAAAAGCTGTAAAAGCATGAATCATCGATTCGATGGAGGAAAAAATGAAAAGATCAAAAGCATTGATGGTGTTTCTCGTGGCCGTGGTGGCCATTGCAGCAACACCGCTTATGGCTCAGTCACTCCCCGGAATTTGGAAGGGAACTGGCGACGGAGTATGTCCTCCGCCTTTTCCAACCCCCCTGCCCGTCATGATGAATCCGTGGGAGAACTGGAAGGGCGAGATACCCAACACGGGAACAGCATTCAAGGGTACGTGGTACGACAGTCCGGGATACTACGGTAACTTCCACGGCGACATTCTGCTTTCGACACCGACTTATGCGGTATGCAACGGTGAGTGGAGCGTTACCAATCCATATACCATACCTCCCACCGAGGTAGTAATGGGAAACTTCACCATGCGTTTCTACTACGCCACTCTTACGTGCAAGGGTGAATGGTATTCGTCGAGCAACGTCTACCACGGAACCATGAAAGGCGAGAAAGTCGAATAAAAAACCGGCTCCGGGGGCGCAAGCCCCCGGAGCACTAAAAACGACTCAAGGAGGAGAAAATGAAACGTCTCATTATTGCAGCATCTATAGCTGTGTGCATGTTGCCGGCAATGGCTTCGGCGACACTGGTCGTAATCTCTCCGGACGGCAATGATACATGGAGAGCCATGACAACCGAGACAATCGAATGGACATACTCCGGCGAAACACCGGACTCCTTTCAAATAGTGTGGCTGGAGGTCGGCACCGAGAATCGTTATATCATCGATTACGTCGACGGGAATGCAAGGGAATACGATTGGCTCGTTGGAAACCCGTGCATTCACGCAATCTTGGAACCCATTCAGGCTGTCGTCTTCGTTAACGCAGTAGATATTGAAGTAGATCAATCGGACACGTTCACAATCATACCTTACCGTTGGTAATGAAAAGGAGGCAAAGCTCCAAACAAAAGAGGCAAGAATTTGCCTGTTCGACAGCCGATCATAAAACACACAATCATCAAAGGAGTAAAGGATGCGTAAATCGATTTTGACAATAGCAATCCTAGGAATATTGCTCGGAACGATGCCTGCGTTCGCACACTTCACGGGATTCTGGGAGGGAACAGGAACCGGTACGCTGCCTGTTCCGCCGGTCGTAATTAACCCCTGGCAATTCTGGGGCGGGAATATAACCGCCGATCACCTGGTCTTCTACGGGGACTGGAATGATGCCGCAACCGCCGGAACGTTCAAAGGCTCGCTCGTTAGCATGTCGAGCGATGTGGCCGTTTACAAGGGCTACTGGTACTGGAACGAGAAACCTGACAAAACGATGGGCGACTTCAAGATGACCTTCTACTGGAACAACGGCGTTTGCTACGGCGAATGGCACTCCTTTGATCCGGCTGGTTTCTCGGGAACGATGACGGGCGATAGATGGTAAGAGAAAACGACTAAAAAAATTAAAAGGAGTAACGATGAAAAAGATAATACTTGTCGCTATTGCGGTTTTGATGCTTGCAGGAGTGACGCCGGCATTAGCTCAACCCGTCGGAACGTGGTCCGGCGAGGGTGATGGCTGGTGCCCATTTCCCGTACCGTACCCATCGGAGTACATGAAGCCATGGCAGACATGGAAAGGTCGCTTTGAGCCCAACCCGGAAGAGATAGGATACATATTCTATGGAGAGTGGCACGACGGAGACGGCAATTACGGCACCTTCAAAGGTGAAGCCATACTGGGAACACCCACCGAGATTTCTTGTACGGGAACCTGGACCTGGTGGGACGAACGCCTTGACCCTCCCCGGGTCTACGAGATGGGAAATTTCACCATGCTCTTTCGGCGAGACGGGAGTTCCTGCGAAGGCGACTGGTACGACACTATCGATCCCAGCGGGATATATCACGGCACGATGAAAGGCTACTGGGTAGAACCCTGAGAACTGGAAAAATGCAACTCCCGGATGAATTAAGGAGTAACGATGCGTAAGGTTTTATTCGCAACGGCGTTTATTCTCTTGACCGCCATACCCGTTTTTGCTCAGCTTGCCGGCACCTGGAACGGCGAGGGCACAGGCACCTGCGATTTCTACGGAACCCTTCTGCGTCCGTGGGAAACATGGACGGGGACAATCCCTGCCACTGAAGATTCGTTCACGGGCATCTGGTCCGACGGCCTGGGAAACTCGGGCACTTTCTTCAACACCAATATCGAAGTCATAAGTGACGATATCGTCGTAATTGAAGGCAGATGGACGCTCACGATTCCAGACGGTCTAAAAAAGCTGGGTACTTTCAAAATAACCTTCTACACGCACAACCGCGTTTGCTACGGCGAGTGGGACAGTCCATTTCCCACCGTTCCGCCCAGAACGATATACGGCAAAGTGGTATGGTGACCGCAGCCGCTTTGCTCGTTCATTGATTGAAAGGAGAAAACATGAGATGCTTTAGCAAAATTTCCATGGCATCCCTTGCGATGATAGTTATCGTTGCAGCTGCTCCGCTCGCGGCGCAGGTTGCCGGCGCATGGGGCGGAGTAGGAGACGGCGAAGCCTACCCGCCGACAGGTGATATCATCTATCCCTGGCAAAACTGGACAGGCGAGATTCCTACCGACGAGGAAACCTTTTCAGGCAGCTGGTGGGATGCTGACGGCAGCCACGGCACGTTCTACGGAGTACAGGGACCGTCCATCTCTCCCGTAATCGCAGTCTTCTCAGGAACCTGGACCTGGGAAAACTCCGACGAAATAGTCAAGGGAGGCGAATTCACGATGAATTTCTACCTCCTTTACGGAACCTGCTCCGGAACGTGGACCTCAGTATGGCCTTCGCCCGGCACTCCCGGAACGATGAAAGGCGAAAAGTTAGATTAGCAAGTGAATTCGGCCTTTGGCTGAACCCTCCCCCCGGGGGTCTCAATACCCCCGGGGGCATGAATCTTCAAGGAACCAGGCAAGGTGACTGGATGGAAAACTAGCAAAAATGAAGGCGGCGTTCGTCGTTCTTCAGAACTTTAAGATGTTAGTCAAGGAGGAGAAATGCGCAAAATAATACCCGTCGTTGCGGCAGCAATAATACTCTTTTGGGGAGCCCCTCTTTTTGCCGATCTTGACGGACTCTGGGAGGGTGAAGGCAAGGGCTACTGCTACCCCCCGTTCCCGACGCCTTATGCCTATACCATCTATGCCTGGCAGAAATGGTCAGGCTGCGTCGAGAACAAGGAAGTATTCTACGGAAAGTGGGAGGACGAAAAAGGAAACTACGGGCAGTTTGAAGGAAAGATACTTCCAGTGAGTCCATCGGATAAGTATGTGATCGGTGAAGGCAAATGGACATGGTTCAACGTTTTCGGAAAGGAACCTGAGGAGATAACAATGGGTCCTTTCACAATGTATTTCTACTACAACGACGACTACTGTGAAGGCAAGTGGTGGACCGACTACTCGCCTTCGATAAAGATCGGAACAATGACAGGAAAGAGGATTGGCGACTAATAACTCAAAACATAAGGAGAAGAAATGAAAACAACCAAAGCCCTGATCGTTATTGTTGTCTTGATGCTTGCAGTTGCTGCAACCCCGGCGGTTGCCCAGCTTGCTGGCGTCTGGGAAGGCACAGGTAAAGGCAATGCCTACCCTCGCAACAGCACCGTGATCTATCCCTGGCAAAAATGGGAGGGTGAAATACCGAACACCCAGGATGTTTTTTCAGGCACCTGGTCTGACAGCATCGGGAACCGCGGAACATTTAAGGGTGAAGTCGAGTTCTCGGCTATTCCTGAGCTTGCAAAGGCGAAAGGCTCCTGGTATTGGTTTGATCCTCTGGGCCCATCTAATGTCCCTGTGTACGGCGGTGATTTCGCCATGGATTTCTGGTTCACGATGGGTACATGCGAAGGAACCTGGACGACCATCTGGCCTTCAACAGGCGTAGTAGGAAGCATGGAAGGCTGGAAGGTCACAGACTGATTCGAAGCGCAGTACAAAGAGGGGGTGGTCCCGCCCCCTCGCGACTTCTCAGCTAGGAGGAACAATGCGTAAAGCTATGTTTTCGGCAATCGCCCTGGCGCTTCTTGCATCCGCGACATCGTCGTCTGCGCAGCTTCTGGGTATATGGGCAGGTGAAGGCAAAGGCAGTTGCTATCCATATTCAGATTGCGAAATCTTTCCATGGCAGAACTGGAAAGGCGTGGTTTACTATCCCGACGATGCCAAAAAACCTGTTTTCGTGGGTGAATGGTTTGATGCCGAGGGAAATCACGGAACCTTCTTCGGCAAGAATTACCCGACACCCATAGAGGAGTACTATCTCTTCAAGGGCGAATGGACCTGGTACGATCCGGCATCAAAAACGGCCGAACCGGTCGTCGGCGGAAATTTCGAGATGAAGTTCTACTTCATTGCAGGAACATCGAGCGGCTTCTGGGATACCGAATGGCCCTCGCCCTCGGAACAGGGCACCATGTGGGGCAAATGGGAGGGTGAATAAAACGAGAGACGGCATCGTCGTCTCATAACCCGATAAGGAGTAACAATGCGTAAAGTGATCGTTTCGGCAATCGCGCTCGCGCTCATCCTTGGAGCGAGTCCGGCTCCGGCACAGGTCGCCGGCACATGGGTGGGCACGGGCGATGGCAACGCCTACCCTCATCCCGGAGTAGTAATCCATCCCTGGCAGCAGTGGAAGGGTGAGATTCCGGATGCACAAGACGTGTTTTCGGGCGAATGGTCCGATGGAGACGGCAACCACGGCATTTTCAAAGGTTCGCCTGTGCCGTCCATACCGGAAGTCGTCGTATTCAAGGGCGAATGGTACTGGTACGACCCAGATGGGTTTTCCGATCAGCCCGTGCTCGGCGGCGACTTCGAGATGACCTTCCATTTTATGGGTGAATACTGGTGTGAAGGTACATGGACATCGGTATGGATATCCTCCAGTTCTGACAAGGGAACCATGAAGGGCTGGAAGGATTAGGTGAAGACGGCAAATCGAGATGGACACGTGCACATATCGATCACAAACAAAAAAGGAGAAACCAATGCGTAAATCACTCACGACAATAGTCGCGGCAATGCTTTTGATTGCCGCCGTTCCGGCTCTGGCGCAGCTGGATGGAAACTGGAAAGGCGAAGGAAAGGGTGTCTGCTCACCGCCGATAGGAACTACCGATTTTCCGATCTATGCATGGCAAACATGGAAAGGCGAGATCAACGGCGACGATTTCTGGGGCAGCTGGAGCGACGAAAACGGCAGATACGGCAACTTCAAGGGTACAATCCTCTGGGTAAGCGAAGAGGAAGCGTACGCCGAAGGCGAATGGACCTGGGTTTACGGCCCCGACTCCGATCCTCCTCAGGAGTATCTCATGGGTCCTTTCCAGATGAATTTCGTTCATTTCCCAGTAGAGACGCCGTACTGCTACGGCAAGTGGCAGACTTATTACAGCGATGAAGCGGGAACCATGAAAGGCAGGATGATATTCTGAAAGGGTTTAACAGGATGCGTTGAAGTCGAACGCGCAACATAAAAAAGGAGTAGAAATGCGTAAGATACTTTTGGCCGCTCTCGCGGCGGCACTCGTTATCGGTGTGACACCGGCTTTTGCCCAGCCCGAAGGAACATGGGACGGAACGGGCGACGGCTGGTGTCCTTATCCGATATTCTCCACGCCGGGTGACACGATGTTCCCCTGGCAGGAATGGAAAGGACGTTTTGAACCTGATCCCAACGGAACGGGTTACATCTTTTACGGAAACTGGCACGATCAAAGACTCAATCAAGGGACTTTCAGCGGCAGCGCGATTCTGGGAACCCCGACCGAAATAGGCTGCAACGGGGACTGGTACTGGCTTGATGAGCGGGTTGATCCACCTGTATCTCGTTACATGGGTACTTTCACAATGACCCTGAGGCGGGACGGAAGTTATTGCCACGGAACATGGATAACGACCGTTTTTCCTGCCGTCTACCGGGGCACAATGGAAGGAGCATGGGTCGAACCGTGATCGATCACGATCCGGTTTTAAACCGCTCCAAAAAGACTGAAAAGGAGAAAACATGCGCAAGATATTACTTGTCGTTATCGCCGCATTGTTCCTTGTTGCTGCAACACCGCTCCTTGCCCAGATCTCAGGCCCGTGGGAAGGCACCGGTACAGGTGCCTGCCCCCCGCCCTTCCCCTCTCCGTCGAAAGCAATGGGACCCTGGCGTTACTGGACGGGTGAAATCCCCGATGACGAAACAACATTCTCGGGTGTCTGGCAGGACGACTGGGGTTTTCACGGAACGTTCTACGGCGAGGCTGTCGCGGGCACGCCTGAAGAAGCCGTTTTTACCGGGACTTGGACGGTAATAGACGATGCCGGTGGAATGGTTTACGAGATGGGTACCTTCTATATGCACTTCCCGTACGCGGCCAGGGCATGCCACGGGGAATGGTGGAACTATAACAGCGACTTGGCCCAGGGAACCATGACCGGCCACAGAGTTGACTGATTGAAAAGCCTATATGGCAAGTGGCGAACCAGTCGCCTCGAGAACACAAAAACTTGAAAGGAGAAAAAAATGCGTAAAACAGCTATAACGGTGCTTGCATTAATCCTTGTGCTTGCCGCAGCGCCGCTTGCGGCACAGATTGCTGGAACCTGGCAAGGAGGAGGAGACGGTGTATGTTCTCCCCCGCCCTTCTGGCCTTCAGACATTCCTATCTATGCCTGGCAGTCGTGGACCGGCGAAATACCGGCATCTGAGAGTTCATTCAAAGGAGAATGGCACGACGAACTCGGTAAATTCGGGTACTTCTCCGGGACAATGATTGCACAATCGTTGACTGAGGTCTACTGCGAAGGCACATGGACATGGGTATACAATCCCGACGTTGATCCTCCCCAGGAGTACACAATGGGTCCCTTCTCGATGTGGTTCCATAAAACCGAACTGACGTGTCGAGGCGAGTGGTCCACAAGCTACAGCAACGAGGGAGGCAGTATTTGGGGAGCGATGGTCGACTAGGTGCCGATGGTCTATTTAAAAACGGTGTCGACAGGAATTCCAAGGTCGACCTGGAACTATCGCAGAGGGGGCTCATTCCGGGCCCCCTCTACACTAAAGACTTAGTAAGGCGGAACAATGCGCAAAATTATCTTTGCAGGCCTGGCGATAGTTTTTGCTCTTGCTGCCCCGCCTGTGTTCGCCGACCCATACGACTGGTCGGGAACGGGTGATAAGATACCGTGGGAAGAATCCCCCAAGTATATCGTTTATCCGTGGTTCGAATGGTGGGGCACACTTTCTGAAGGCACGTTTGCAGGCAACTGGGCGCCCGACACGCCGAACTATGAAGGCGGAGGCACGTTGTACCGAATCTTTTCGGGTCAAATCCTCTATTATTACACGCCGGAAGAAGGGGGCCCCACATACGCTCACTGCGAGGGCGAATGGACGCGCCTGCACGATTACCGGGCGCAGGAGTGCGGCTGGTTCGAGATGGAGTTCAACGTGACTGATGGAACGTGCGAGGGCGTTTGGGGATTCGTTGAAGATGAAACCGTTGCCGGAAAAATGTGGGGCGGCGGGAATTGATCACAAAGAAAGGAGCGCAAATGCGTAAACTTCTCTTGATCGCTCTGTCGGCTGCGGTCGTTTCAGGAGCAACACCTGCCCTGGCCCAGATCGCAGGCTCGTGGGAGGGCACCGGAACAGGAAGCTGCCCAAATCCTACCTCCAATCCCGTTGAAACCATGCGTCCATGGAATATCTGGAGCGGCGAAATACCCGACGATGAATCGACCTTCTCGGGCGAGTGGCACGATCCTGCCGGAGTACATGGAACCTTTACAGGCGAAGCAACATTCGCAACACCGGAAGAAGTTGTTTTCACAGGAACATGGAATGCGATAGACGACCTTGTAGATCCTCCCGTTATCTACGAAATGGGAACCTTCTACATGCATTTCCCTTACACAGCCAGGGCATGTCACGGCGAGTGGGTGACGTATGACAGTGATATTCCTCAGGGAACCATGACCGGTCACAGAACCGACGGATGAAATTCTCTTTGATATGCGGGGCGGTCTCGGCCTCGCGAACACAAAAACCTCAACAAGGAGGAATCATGCGTAAAGCACTATATGCAATCATTGCGTGCATCGCTGTGCTCGGAGCAACGCAGCTGATGGCCGAAGACTGGGCCGGCACCGGCTCGGGCTCATGGATAAGACCTGACGGCTCCACGCTGGTGTATCCCTGGCAGGTATGGTCGGGGACGCTCGAGACCGGCGCGTTCACGGGCACATGGTCGGACGATCTCGGCAATGCCGGCGGCTTTTCAGGCTCGATCATCTACTACTATACCTCGGTCGATCCCGGCGATACCTATGGTCACTGTGAAGGCTCATGGAACATATACGATCCGACTGGCGTGACCATCGGCGGGCCGTTCGAGATGGAGTTCAACCTGACCCAGGGAACCTGCAAGGGTGCATGGGTACCAAAAAATGGCACCGGCAAAGGAACGATGACCGGCGAAAGAATCGACTAGACTAAAACAAGGAGTGGGAGAGAGACGCTCAAGACGTCTCTCTCTCAGGAACCGGGAGGATTGAGGAGGGATAAACAACAAAGAAGTAGGAGGAAAGATGCATAAAACAACAAAAACCGTCGTAGCCGTGCTAGGTTTCCTTGTTCTTGGACTCACGGTAGGCTTCGCTTATCCGGAGTGGTTCCACGGAACCGGTACGGGAACCTGCTATTATTCCCATGACGAGGTGATAGACACTATTGAAGTCTTCTATGCATGGCAGCTCGAGCATGTTCCCCAGACTAACGGCTTCATTGGCTGTACCTGGGACAATAACGGTCGCGGTGCCTGCCTGACGACTGCCGTATTTTTTGGCAGCGGCAATTGCGAGTATGATGGGGGCGGATCGTGGGAACTATACAATCCTATTGTAAACGATAGTACTTCAGTGTATGACGATGGAACCCTTACATTCTGCATTGATTCTGTAAACGCAACAATATGGACATTAAGCGGAACCTGGGTAGCCACGCAAGAATTTCTCACGGGTTCCGGCACACTTTCAGGTCACGGGCATTTTTCAGAGCCCGATGGCTGGTCATCTTGCGGGAGCTGTCCTGTCGAAGATCCGTGATGCAAAAGACTTAACATTTCGGGGCGGATTGTTCCGCCCCGAATTATTTAAAACCAGGAAACCCTGTCCCTTCCACATGGATTCTTCAGTCCTCTTGATTTTCACGAAGAATCGCATACAATCTTGACGGAGGCGACGATGAAGACAGTCGTAGTTTATTATTCTCGATACGGAAACTCTCGCGTGGCGGCAAAACTCATAGCCCGGCAGCTCGGGGCGCCCGTACACAACATAGAAGTAAAACGCCAGAAGGGCGTGTTCGAGTCAACCTTTTCCGCGCTTTTCAGCCGCAGGCCGAAGATAAAGTCCATGCTACTCAATTCCCAGGATTGGGATATTATGGTTCTTGTCGCTCCGATATGGATGGGGAAACCTGCGACGCCCGTCAAGACTTTCCTTGCAGATACAAGGGTCGGCGACAAACGCATTGCGGTGTTTTTCTCCTACACCAAGACCGACCCACACGAAGCCGCAATATGGCTTAGGCGTGTTCTCGATCACTTCGGCGCTCATCTCATCGCCGTCGGCGGTTACGACACGAGCGTAAAGAATCACACCGTTCTCAAGCAGAAGGTCTGGGAGTTCCTCTCGCAGCTTCCTCCCGCCGCCATCACCGAGTCAAAACCGGCAAAGCCCCAGAAGGCGAAGCAGCAGGCTCCGGCAAAGAAAGCCGCTAAAAAGTCCCCAAAGAAGTAATTGCACGCCCTGTTCAAGGGATGCTTTTCGCCCCTTAGGGGCGCGCGCGGGGCAATGATGTTTCTCACCATTTTATTTAACCCATAAATTGAAGCAGCCTCTCGAACGCAAGTTCGACTCATGCGCCTTCCAGACGCTCGCTTGCCCACTTTAGTGAGGGGAGGGTCCGAACTATCACGAGAACGTCTTGATGATTTATACGATGGTTCTCTACCCTTCCCCTTCATAAGGGGGGCTTCAACACTTCCACCTACCCTCAGGGGGAGGAACAACCCTGAAGCGGTTTTTCAAACCTGATCATGAACCGTTAGACCTGAATTCTCGCGCTTTGAATAAAAAGGGGTCCCCATAAAATTACCTGGTAATTTTATGGGGAGTGGTTAGAGGGGCGAACCCCTCTTCTTTATGTTGTAATGACCTTATTTCTTCTCGATTCTGGGTGCGATAAGGGCGATAAAGGAGTCGAGCGAACGGGTCTGAATCCAGACGCGGCCGGGGCCGGTGAAGCTCGCGACAAGTCCTTCGCCTGAAAGCAGCGTGCTCTTTATGCCGCCAACGCGCTTGACTTCGTATTTTACGCCCTCGTCGAACGCGACCATGTGGCCGGTGTCTACCTTAAGCTGCTGGCCTGCGGCAAGCTCGCGCATTGTTATGGCGCCGTAGGAACTTATGAAAAGATCGCCCGTGCCCGATATCTTCAAGAGGAACAGGCTTTCGCCGGTGAAGAACGTCTTTGCGCCGCCGAACTTGGTGTCGACGTTGATATCGCCCGCCGAGCATATGAACGAGCCCGACTGAACCATGAGAGTGTTGCCGGACATCTTGATGTGGCTTATGTCGCCCGGCGTGCTCGATGCGAACGTGACCTCGCCCTGGCCGGTGAAGTGGTTGACAAAGAAGCTTTCGCCGCCGAGGAACGAGCGCTTGAGCGCCGCGCCCAGCCCGCCCTGCATCTTGGTCTCGATGTTGACAGTGCCGTCCATGGTAACCATCGCGCCCGATTCGGCGGTGACTTTTTCACCCTGACCGATTTTTACCGAAAGAAGGGAGAACGATGGACTGTAATCTATCTTATGTTCCATTGCAAACCTCCTACAGGTTTTAGGATATAATCTTCAGGAATGCCCACTTGTCAAGCTTCTTGCGCTCTTGCTCCAAAAGACGATGGCGGGAGGGGGCTCTGCGCTTTTATTGACATATCGGGAAAAGAGGCTTAAAATGAAGAATCATGAAGGGGACTGAGGATTACACCACGCTCTACACGGATGAAGATATCGCAGATACCCTTGAGATAACGCTCGGCTCGAACGTGGATACAATCAGCATACCGGGCAACGACTACTCGTGGTATGAGCAGAACATAGCGTCAAACAGCGACACCATGAACCTCAAGATAAAGAAACTATCGAGAGATGGCTTTATTCCGGTGAGCCGTGTGATGGTGCGGGAGCGCAGCGATTCGGGTCTGTTCATGATGAAGGGTAAACCGATTGCAGGTCCTGAGAAGATAGTGTTCTGTCTTTTCCAGCCGAACCCGAATCCGTTCAGTGATGCTGCCACAATAAGATACTCCCTGCCCTATGAGACCAATGTCAGCCTCAAGGTATACGACATATCGGGTAGACTGGTCAATACCCTTGTTCAGGGCAAGGTTCAGGCCGGAGTCCATACCATCCGCTGGGAAGGTAAATGACAACGGCCGCAGCGGCTGCGCCTGACCGGAAGTGTTTATTGTTGGAGAAGTTTGCTGTCCCTTTTTATTCATTGGCAAACTTCAAGCGCTCCACTGGAGCGCCGTGTACTTCGTCAGATTCGTTGATGGCACACAGCGGTTCCTATTCTGGTTCGTGTGACACGAGGGAATATCCCGGAGTCGCACAGTCAGATTCAGCGGTAATAATACAGGAGTTTAGCGTCAGGAAGGCTGTTTCTGATATTGATAGTTTGGTCATATACTACGCTGATTTCCCAAAGAACGTGAGTCCCGCCACGTGTGCAACAGCCTTCGTAGGCTTATATATAAATGCTGATTCTACCTCATACTCCTTAGCCGGTTACTACTTGACTTATCCAGGTTCGGGGGCTATTTCGGTTCCGCCATGGGTTTTCTTAGAGGTTATTGACTTTCCAGCCGATAGCAGCTGGCATTCATTGTCGAAGAATGCT
>CBFGKC010000014.1:0-233 GCA_965649265.1 Caldifarciminota bacterium
CTCCTCGATCGCTTCCAGATTTTTTGTATCCGACAGTCAGTTTCATTGTAGCTCCTCAGTAACTTAATACTCCTGTTACTTTGAAATAATAGAATGAAAAGCCGCCTGCGCAATACGCAACATTACCTATAGTATTAAATAGGGTAGATTGCGGAGAATTTCGAGTGGGTTTTTAATAATTTATCAAATTTTGTAACAAGATAAATATGTTAGAATGAGATGGACCGATCGCA
>CBFGKC010000014.1:243-38084 GCA_965649265.1 Caldifarciminota bacterium
GGATACAACCAAACACTACAAAATCTGAAAAATACAGGAAAAACTATTTGTTATTTGTTATTAGTCTCAACTAATTTCAGATTCATTCGTTCAAAAGCCCATTGCAGACCCTCGGCGAGATTCGACAAGGTTTCCACTTTAAATAAATCTACACCAAGATGGACTATTGTTTGAGCTACGTCGGGGCGAATTCCTGTAATAACGCAATCGGCACCAAGAAGTTTCACTGCTTCAACGGTTTTTAATAGATGGTTTGCGACCGCTGAATCCACCGCCGGTACACCGGTGATGTCAAGAATCGAAAATCTGGTTTGCGTTGTGGCTATAGAGTTAAGAAGGCTTTCCGTAAGCTTTTGCGAACGTCTGGTATCCAGGGATCCAATAAGGGGTAAGACTAAAACCTTATCCCATATCTTGATGATAGGAGTGGATAATTCTTCTATCGCCTCTTGTTGTTTTTCAATCAAATCCAGCTTGTCCTGAAGTTCCGACGCTCGTCTGCGGCTCTCCATTACTTCATCTCCCATGTCCGACAAAAGAACGTTGATACCTTGCTCAAGTGAGGAAAACATATCTGGGTCTTTTTCAGTAAGGGATAACCTCATACCGAAATCGCCTCCAGCTGCTGCTGCAAGAACTATTTCAATCTCTTCAATTCTTTTCTCAAGATTACGGATGCCATTTACGGATTCCATTTGTCCACTCCTTAATTTCGTTTTTTTGACAGCCCACACTTACAGTTGTTACACTTTAAAGCATCGCATTCTGTAATATATGAAAGCCTAGAACAACAACGCCCAAGAAATTAATTCTAAACAAATATCTATTATAGCATTTTATTTGTCTAAGTCAATATGTTTGACTTCTGATTCCTTCATCGAGAAAAAAAATTTTGAGCTGCGGTTGAGATTCAGAATATCTCTTTAATTCGACTAAATGCTCGAATTGTAACCATTTAGTTCTTTTGCCATCTTCATATAGCTGTCGAAACCGAAGCGGCGTTTTAAGGAAGAATCGAAGCGGGGTTCGATTATTTTATAACCCTCCCTCTCGTAGAATTTGATTGCTTTCTTGTTTCGTGCTTCTACGAGAAGGGATACCCGGCGTTTCCCGTATCGTTGGGCTATTATTTCAGCCTCTTGCATTAAAAGTCTGCCTATCCCGAGGCTCCTCAATTCCGGTCTTACTGCAAGGCAGTGGACGTAATAATCATTCGTGGATATTTCTCCAATAAGTTCTTTTATTCTCAGCAAACGTTCGAGGAGCAGGAGTCCGTAAATTCCCATAAGACGTAGAATCAAAAACGCGCTCGAAAAGGATTCACGTTTATCGTCTTCAGCGGTGTAACCAACGAGCAGGCCGGCGACTTTTTCGTCAAGCATGAATACAGATCCATGTTGGTAACTGTGGATATTTCCAGGTCTTGCAAACATTCCCTTGAGAATGGAGTTTCCCTTTTTAAGGGTGCCGAAGCTTATTTCAATAGTCTGGTAACCGGTCTCAACAATTAGCGGCGCGGCTTCGGGAGCGTCCTTGGGTTCGGCCGGTCTAATTTTTCCGTTTTGAAGTTGGAGAGTCTTTTTTTGCATATCTTAAGAAGATACTATATTTCCTGATTCAACCAGGTCAGCGCATCATCATCATTTTTGAAGAACTGGGCGGTAATAGGTTTACCAAGTATTTTGGCACCTGAAATAAGCACGCGAGCCATCATTCTGATGCTTGGATCGGCCCCGACAAAAGCTATCTTCTCATCGTATCCGAGTTTTGCCGAGCCTTCTGAAAGCATCTGTCTGGCTTTTTTGCTGTAAATCTGTTTTGATGCCTGTGTAAGATCGATGATGGCACGACGGCGTTTTCTGCCTTCAAATAATTCCTTGACCTTGGCCAGAAACTCGGGAACGTCCTCTTCAGTCAGGGTGCCGATGATTCTTTCGCGCAAAACATCCTTCTCCTCATCGTACCAAAACTGATGCTTCATTGTTTCCTCCATCTAACAGTAATTAAGCTCTTTTCAAAAAAGCGCTAACCCCTCCACCATACTTATCGAGAAAATATGATGATATTATAAGACGAGATATATGCTTGTCAAGTGAAGTGAAGATATATATGCAACTAATGAAGCTGTTGACACCAAATCGGTATTGATTAATCTTACCGTTATGTTCTGGTTAACGGGACGTACGAACCGCATCTACTTCAAGAAATGGAAGTGCTTCCATTTCAGGCGACCCGCGTGGTCAGTTAATCCTTTGCTTCTCATCGTCATCGCCGGAACCCTTGCCGGGGCGACCTTTGGTTTATGTTTTATCCTGATACAACAAATTGATGCTCTATTTCAGAGGGAGTGGAACCTTTCCTTTGAACTTAAAGAGGGGAGGGGGGAGATGAAAACCAGACAGCTTATATTGGCGGAGATTACACACGACTACCGTCGTCCTTTCTTTTGTGAAATTAGCATAGTAAACAAATCCAGTAGCTCGACTGCAGGATATATTGATATTGGAGTGCCTTCTTACATGGATATTTCGATGATTATGGGGCCGGAGGCTACGTCTTTAAAAGATACAATCGACACGAATTAGAGATATTACAGGATAAACTTTCCAATGCTCGGATCGGGAGATACCTTTAAATTTAGAGTCTTTTTAAGATGTTATGAGTTAAGAAGTGGAAAATTTCATCTTAACCAGATATATGAAAGATCTGATCCCAAGGAGTTTGAAGAGTCGCAAAACGCCAATGAACGGGTATGGCTAATCTCTGAGGAGGATACGTTCCGGATATACGGTTGTCGATGGAATATGAGAATTGTTCCCGATACCGGTTGCCAAATCGAAGATAGATACATGTGGATGTATGAAGGAATGGATCATTCAACAGGCATGCCGGTTTCTTTAGATACACCTTTCGATATTCCTCCCCTCCCACCGAAATTTGCTGTTAGAGGGCTATTACGTGCTGGACATCACATCTTCAAACAATTCCATTCTCCTTTTTAATTAAAAACAGGGGAGTGCAGTTATCGTTTCGTTTGCCAACTCTCTATTTCAAGCTCCATTAAGAGCCCTCCGAGTTTCTCGCCTATCGTGCGATAGCCGCATTTCTCGTTGACGTGTATTATCCTTGAATTAGTCTTCGACGGATTAAGCAGAACACGCTCCACAGCGAGGTGTTCGAAGGCATAGGCGGTCATGAGCATTAGTACCTCTGTTCCGTATCCCTGTCCCCAGAGTTCCGGTATGCATATCTTAATCCCGATTTCCGTCTGCTTATTCTCCGGGTAGTAGTCGTGAAAGCATGTCTCGCCTATAGGCGTTCCGTCATCAAGACAAACTATCATTCGTATCGTCGATGGATCTTTTTTCCACCTTTCCCAGTCCGAGCTCATCTTTTCCAAATCTAATCCCAGGCCTTGCGGGAAACCTACGCTTTCCATCACCCTGCCGTCGTTCCACCAGATCATTAGAAGCTCAAGGTCCTTTTCCTCAACAGGCCTTATGAATATGCGTTTGCTTTTTATGAACTCAGTATGTTTCATGCTTCAATCTACTTTTCTAAAACGACATGTCAACCTGGTAGTTTACGACGAACTCTTTAAAAAGGACTTGACAAAATCAATTTTATGAGTATGGTTCGCGTTAATGAGGTCTCTATTATTAGCATATACCTCGATTCCCCTTTTATATAACCAGTTGGCACATACAGGAGAGACGTATTATCCGCGCAAGACAGGCTCTAAAACCCACTATGAAATCTGGCGTAACTCGAATATACCTGCCGAGGAACTTCTTGAAGCTCTTAAGATAATCAGACCGATTGAACCTTTGAAGGAGTTCTTTTTAAGCAGCCGTGAAAATGTTGCAAGCTTTCCTCAGCTTTTTTCGAAAGAGATAAAGCCTAAGGTAATAGTGGGTGCCAAGGATTGCGATATACGAACACTGATAGAGATCCAGGACAACGTGTATCTCAAGGGTGACGTGGAGGACCCCTTCTACCGCGAACGAAGAGAGCGATATTTCATTGTCACCGTCGATTGCCATGAACCCCTTGATACGTGTTTTTGCAACCGCATTGGCGGGAAGCCATATTCGATTTGGGGCGGTGATTTAAATCTCTCGTTCGGCGAGGACGGTCTGATCGTGGACGTTCTGTCAGCAAGAGGTGAACAGATCGTCGAAAAAATGGGAGACGTGTTCAAGGATGTTGCCGATAAGGATAAAAAGTACCGCGATAAATACAGGGCCGAGGCCGAACAAAAACTGGATAAGATCAATCCTGACGAGTTTGCCCATGACCTGGACGCAAGGATCGAGAAGCAACTGGACACGAAATTCTGGGCAAAAGCGCTTGCCAACTGCGTGGATTGCCAGGCTTGCGAGCGTATCTGTCCGACATGTTACTGTTTTTTGCTATACGATATCCCGCAAAGCAAAGGCTTTGAAAGAGTAAGGGTGCTCGATTTCTGTTATCATGCCGCTTACGGCAGGGTGGGAGGTGGAGCAAATCCCCTGGCTCATTTTTCTCATCGTCTGCGCAACAGATTCGAGTGCAAGTTTATGAGTTTTCCTCGAAATTTTAAAGTCATTGCCTGCACCGGCTGCGGCAGATGTATTGCGGCTTGTACGGGTAAAATAGATATCCGTGAGGTTTTGAAGGCGCTATGAATCCATACGAACCACGTCCCGCCACGGTCAAGGAAGTAATAGTCGAGACGCCCAATATCAGGACCTTTGTTCTGGAACCCAAGCCCAGCCTTGCGTTCCGCGCAGGACAGTTTATCGAATTGACGGTTCCAGGGGTGGGGGAGGCCCCCTTTACACCGTCATCTTCTCCATACGAGCAGAAAACGATCGAGATGACAATAATGAAAGTCGGCCGTGTCACGAGCAAGCTTTTCGACGTCCGCCCCGGAGACACGCTTGCGGTGCGCGGACCTTATGGCGTCCCTTATGCGATCGACAAGTATGAAGGACGCAACGTGCTTCTCGTCGGAGGCGGAGTCGGAATGGCCCCTCTCAGGGCTCTCTTTTTGGCATTAATACATAACGCCTCCGTGTATAAACATATCCATCTTTACTATGGGGCGCGTACACCAAAGGATATCGTATACGACCGTCTATTCAAGGAATGGGGCAAGATCAGTAATGTTGAGATACGCCGCAGCGTAGATGTAGGAGAAAAGGGCTGGAAAGAACAGGTGGGTGTTGTTACAGTGCTCCTGGACAATCTTCCCTTCAAACCAAGAGACGGCTTGGCCGTCGTTTGCGGTCCGCCGATCATGATGAAGTTTGCCACCAAGCGACTTCTGGAGCTTGGTTTTGATGACAAGGATATTTACCTTTCCATGGAAAAGAATATGTCATGCGGGTTCGGCAAGTGCGGCCACTGCAGGCTTGGTGAGCTTTTTTGCTGCAAAGACGGTCCCGTTATCACATGGGACAGAATCAAGCATCTGGAGGACCCTTTCGTATGAGCGGGATTCCATCGACCGTCTGTCCCTTCTGCAATCTTGGATGTGTTCTTGGTTTTGAACTCCAGAACGGGGAAGTAAGAAAGGTCGCCTACGTAAAGGATTCGCACAACGAGGGAAGGCTTTGTCCAAAAGGCAACGCCGCAGCTTTATTCATCAATCATCCGAAAAGGCTTTACAACGCGATTATCAAGGGTAAAACGGCTTCGTTGACTCAGGGAATAGAATTCCTGAGACATCGGTTAAGCGATTACAAGCCGGAAGAGATTCTTTTCCTTTACGACTCATCGCTGACGAACGAAGAAGTTGACGCGTTGGCCAACTGGTGCTCTGCGTCGGGATTCAAGAATGTTGCCTATGCCGGGCTGTCATCGGCAAAGGTTTTTAACTACGGCCCGGCCCAAACCGTATCGGTTGAGAATATCACCGGCGCCGATTATGCAATAATCGTCGGTGATCCTTACACGCAGGATTCGGTTATCTCTGGTTACATTGCAAAGGCCAAGGGAGACAGGCGCGATTTTCGTTACGTCGTCGTGGACTCATTCGAGACCAACACGTCGCATTTTGCGCACAGGTTTATAAGAATAAAGGCAGGTTATGAGGGACTTTTCATTTACGGGTTGTGGAAGTTCATGGTCGGTAAGGATAAAGACACTTCCCTCATCGTCGATACGCTCGGTGTAGACGTCACTGCGTTCGAGTCCGTTGCGGCAATAATTCGTAACAAAGAGGGTGTACTCATTAACGCTCCCTCTCCTGCAGGAAGTTTCGATCCTCTCCTTACACACGCGGTATCTCTTAAGCTTGTCTCGACGGTAGAAGGGATGAGCTATGTTCCTATGGGAGAAAGGGGCCCCGGCGGCCTGGACAAATCGTTCTTTTCTTATCTTCCCTTGCTCGTCGGAGGGAGAATAAAGGCTATTGTAAGTTTTGCTCCAGGTTTTCCCTGGGGATATACTCAACTGAGACCAGTCTTAAGAAAAGCTGAATTCGTCGCGGCATCAAGTTTCTTCATTCCAGAGGGTCGCTTTGAATTTGATCTCGTAATGCCTATGGCCTCAGAACTCGAAAAGAAGGGTACAATCAACACACTCTTTGGGAAAAAAGAGCTTTCTGCATCAGTCCCGAGAATTTCCGGTACACTCAGTGCAGGTCAATACATAGATAGAATTTCAGGATCACCCCTGGCAAAAACGGTGGAATGGGGACTTAATTACGATGCGATTGAAGATTTCGACGTTGAGAGCCGTGTAAAAGCATTAATTGACATGGCCGGTCAGAAACCAAGAAAGGGCATGAAATACCTGCTTTTGGGCTCCGGATCGGCAATAGGCTTTCTTTCCCTTTTCGAAAACGAATGCTGGGTAAAGCTCAATTCCATGGATGCCTTGTCCCTCGGTGTGAAGGAAGGCGATAATGTGGGGATTGAGACCGAGCATGGGGAAATTGCGTTGAAGGCCTTGATTTCTGAGGGAATAACTCAAGGCACGGCGCTTGTGAGTGCTAATTACCAGCCTTCGCTTGCTTGCTTCGAGCTCGGAAGCGATTCGGTCACGGGCGAGGGTTTCCTTAAACCTACGTGGAGCAGGTTATGGAAAAAGTAATAGTCCTCGACTTAGATCTCTGCTGTGGTTGCGAAAGCTGCAAATCCGCATGTATGCAATCCCATTACGGCGAACCGCGCATCAAGCACGGCAAAGTTGAGGAACAAGCCAACCTTCCATCGGCATGTCGCCACTGTGAAGATCCTCTTTGTGCGGCCGCTTGTCCATCCGAAGCGCTTGTGAAGGACAAGAATACAGGGTTAGTGATCCAGAGACAATTCCTTTGTGTGGGCTGCCAGAGTTGCTCCTTTGCTTGTCCGTTCGGAGTAATTGAAAAAAGGCTCATCCGTCATATCGCCACGAAATGCGATTACTGCAAGGAGCGTCCCGAAGGTCCGAGATGCGTGGCAAGCTGCTCATCCGGTGCACTGCGATATATAAGTGTATCCGAATTACCCAAGGCACCGATTAACGACAGGTTTATTTCCCGTTCGCCCTCCTGGAGGCGTCAGTGAACATGAGTCTGGGCTGGATTATCTTTTACCTTCTTGTTTTTCCAGGCTTCCTCTTCTCCTCGGTCGTCGGACTCGTATATACCTGGATAGACAGAAAGGTATCGGCAAGGGTGCAATTCAGGGTCGGGCCGCCCTTCCTTCAGCCGTTCTATGACTTTTTCAAACTCCTTGGAAAGGACACGTTTGTGCCAGAGGGAGCGCCCCGTTTCATCTTCCTGGGCGCGCCGCTTCTCGGTCTTGCTTCCGTCAGTATACTCTCGACGATTTTGCTTGTCGCCAATCTTATGCCGAAGCAGACCTTCGTCGGCGACATAATAGTGGTTCTCTACATTTTTGCCTTCGTCCCGATAATCCTTATCGTCGGCGCATCCGCCTCGTCAAATCCTATTTCAGCTCTCGGAGCCTCGCGCGAGATGACCCTTTATCTTGCTTACGAGCTTCCCCTCATCATCTCCATTGTCACCGTTGTCGTAAAATCAGGAGGAATGCTGCGAATAGGCGATTTGCTCACCTGGCAGTGGCAGCACCATCCTTTTCTTTACTCCTTCTCCGGCGCCCTTGCCTTCATATCCGCATTCCTCTGCATACAGGCGAAGCTCGGATTTGTTCCTTTTGACACCGCCGAGGCGGAGCAGGAGATAATGGGTGGAACAATCATTGAATACTCGGGTCCGGCGCTCGGCGTTCTCAAGCTTGTAAAGGCTATTCTTTACTTTGTTGCCAGTATTTTCCTCGTTATCATTTTCTGGGGAGGCTTCCGATCTCCTCGCGACGGCTGGTGGCACATACTGGGCTGGCTCAAGCCGGTAGTCGTGGTCGTTCTGATAATTCTTGTCAAAAACACGAATCCTCGCTTAAGGGTGGACCAGGCGCTCCGCTTCTTCTGGTCAATAGTGCTCTTGCTATCGCTTGCAGGATTCGTTCTCGCCGCGGTGGGGTTGTAATGGTATATAAGTCTTTGTGTCTCGAAGTCTTATCCATAAATTTTGTGGAGAGCGAGGCGGGTAAGGTGCTGAAAGCTTTGAAGAAGACGGGTAACCGCTTTGCCTTGAAGGCGTTGAATTTACCGCTTATCAGGAAACTATACAGTCGTGGAGAAAGAAATGCTTAAGGGTCTAAAAAAAGCGGCATTGACTAAGTCGCTCTGGGTGTATCACGTTGCAGCAAGTCCCTGCAACAACTGCGACATCGAGATACTCGACCTTCTCACTCCTCGCTTCGATGTCGAGCGCTTCGGGCTGCTTCTTGCAGGCTCTCCGCGTCACGCAGACGTGCTGCTCGTGACGGGCGTAATCAACAAAAAAGTGCTTGACAGGGTTCTTCGCGTCTACGCCGAGACACCGAAGCCTTGCGTGGTGGCGGCCTTCGGCTCGTGCGCCATTACAGGGCATATGTTCACCGATTCCTACAACTTCGCCGGACCGGTTGACAAACACATTCCAGTTGACGTATACATCGGCGGCTGTCCGCCCAAGCCCGAGGCCATGATTCTCGGCGTCGTCAGGGCGATTGAAAAAATTAAAAAGCTGAAGGGGCTTTGATGTCTCGCAAGATCATGAATCTGGAAAAAGACGGTGCCTGGGTCGTTAAAAACCCCGAGACCTTCGAGGAAGTCGAAAAACGCCTGATGGAGTTCTACCCTCAGGGCGAACTCGTACTTTACCGCAAGCGCCGCTGGTACTGGGAAGTGAGTCCCGAGGACATCGTAAAGGTCGCCGACTTTTGCTTCAATACCCTGGCCTGCCGGTTCTCCATCGCCACGGGTACGGACTTGCCAAAGGGATTCACGATTACTTACCACTTCTCAATCGACCGTATAGGACTTCTCATAAACGTCAGGGTGACGCTTCCCCACGACTCGCCGGAGATAGATTCGCTCACCGCAGTCGCTCCGTCGTTCGAGTGGATCGAGCGCGAGATGCAGGAGCTTCTCGGAATCAAGTTTCGCGGCCTCAATGATACCAGGCACTTGCTGCTGCCGGATGATTCGCCTGCAGATTATCATCCTTTAAGGAGGTCCTTTGGCTGATATGGAACGCAGGGTAATACCCATAGGTCCATTCCACCCCCTCCAGGAGGAAGCGGAGTTTTTCAAGCTCAAGGTGGAAGGGGAGAAGGTCGTAGGACTTGACATTCAGCTGGGATACATGCATCGCGGGCACGAGAAGCTTGCCGAGGGTAAGACGTATGACATGATACCGTTCCTGGTAGAACGCATCTGCGGCATATGCTCTTCCTCACACCCTTTCGCCTACGTGCAGGCAGTCGAGGATGCCGCCGACGTAGACATTCCGCTTCGCGCGAAGTACATTCGCTCCATCATCGGCGAACTAGAGAGGCTTCACTCGCATCTTTTGTGGGTGGGTCTTGCAGGTCATTTCATCGGCTACAACACCGTCTGGATGTGGGCGTGGAAATACCGCGAGCCTGTGCTCGATATGTTCGAGATGATCACCGGAAACCGCAACCATTACGGTATGTTCAAGCCGGGCGGCGTCCGCCGTGATATAGAGCCCGGCATGATCCCGCTTCTCGTTGGTGTTCTTGAGGAAGCGGAGAAGAAAATACTCATGCTTACGAAAGCGGTACTCGACGACCCGGTTCTTCACAAGCGTCTGGAAAATGTCGGTATTCTTACGAGGGAACAGGCGGTGGCTTACAGCGTCGTCGGGCCTACTGCTCGCGCATCAGGCGTGACCGTTGACGTTCGCAAGGACGATCCCCATGCCGCATACGACCTCATTGAATGGAACGAAATCGTATGCACGGAGGGTGATGTCTATGCAAAGGCCAAGGTTCGACTGCTCGAGTGTTTTGAATCCATAAAGATCATACGCCAGTGTCTGAAGCACCTTCCCGCAGGTGAGATTGACGCGCATATGGAGTTTGCGCCTGACGGCGAAGGCGTTGGCCGCTACGAGGCTCCAAGGGGAGAGGTTTTCCATTACGTAAAAGGCAACGGCTCGATATACCCCGTGCGGCACAAGATTCGCGCGCCAAGCTACGTGAACATCAAATCCAACGAAGTAGCCGTTTTAGGCGACACGGTAGCCGATGCGGCCATAACACTTGCGGCGGTCGATCCCTGTTACTGCTGCACCGAACGCATCGCCGCCTTCAACACAAAGGATGAACTTCTCTACACGTGGGACGACCTTGTCAGGCTCTCACAGGAAAAGACCGCTAAAATGGGAGGAGGATCGTGAATCTCGAATTGCTCTTCCTTATAGCGGTTCCGTTTGCAGGCGGTCTCCTGGTAATTTTCCCCGGCCGTTTTCTCAAGGTCCTTCGCTGGATACTCTCTATCCTTACGATTCTGGCGACAGGCTTTTTCCTTTATCTTAATTTTTCCCACGGCGGACTCAAGGGGCTGACCTTTTGGCATCTCCTGGGTTCCACCGACGCCGCGCAGTTCTCCGCGTCCCCTGTTTTCATCTTCATAGCGGCAGCGTTTCTCCTTCTCTGGCTCGTGGTGGTTCTTTACTCGTTCGGGTTCTTCAAAAAGGGGGAGGGGGGTGAAGAAGCCGATACCGAGTACTACGCCGTAACGCTTTTCATGCTCGGTTCAGTGCTGGGGCTTCTTTTTACGAACGACCTTGTCTTCCTCTACATTTTCTGGGAAATAGCGGCCATTACAACGTGGCGGCTTGTCGGATTCGAGAGGACGGGAGAGAAAATTTCCATTGCATCGAAGACCATCCTCGTAAACTTTTTCGGCTCGGCACTGATGCTCGTGGGATTCCTCCTTTTAGTACTCCAGTTCGGCTCCTTCAATCTTGCCGACATGGTTGGAGAAAAGATTCCAATCCTTGCCGGGGTTCTTATTCTCGCAGGTATTTTCGCGAAATCCGCGGTGATACCTTTGTACATATGGCTGCCCGATGCCCATCCTGCGGCACCTTCGCCTACCAGCGCCTTGCTCTCTGGTGTAATAGTCAAGATTGGTCTCGTTGCTTACATAAAGCTCTTCAACCAGACATTTGTGACAACTCCTGAGTGGCGAATCGCGATATTATGGATCGTGCTTATCTCCAGTCTCGTTGCCGGAGGCGCAGCGCTTGTTGAGCGTGATTTCAAGAGGATACTTGCATATTCCACGGTCAGTCAAGTGGCTTTTGTATTCGCGGGTCTTGTGGCGGTCATGGAGCTTTCAGGTTTCATCGGAGCCGTTATTTACATTGTTGCTCATTCCCTTGCAAAGGGAACACTCTTTCTCGCATACGGGGTTGTAGCGCACGAAACGGGGCAAAGGGACATCAAATACATCGGTCGTCTTGCAGGTCACATGCCTCTTGTATTTGTGGCAGTAATGATAGCTTCCCTGTCGATAATCGGCTTGCCTCCATTTTTTGGCTTTTTTGCGAAAGTAGGTGTAATTTACGGTGTCATTTCGAGCGGTGCATTGCTGGCCGCGGGTGGATTCATACTTGCTTCCATCCTGACCCTGCTTTATATGCTGAGGCTCTTCTCGAAAGTCTTTCTGGGAGGTAAAAAACCTGATATAGAGATACGGCAGCCTGTATATCTCTCCGTGCTTGTTTTTGTTTTGTCTCTGATCCTGTTGCTGGGAAGTGCCGGAGTAGGGCCGATAGTGGAGTATCTCGGAGGAGTCAAATGAACTTGGCAAAGTTGCTTGATCCTATGGTTCTTTTGATACTTGTTCCATTGCTGGTCGGTCTTCTTGCGTATCTTGTGAGACCGGCTCGCAGATACCTGTCGGTTGCCGCAGGCGCATTTGGAACTTACCTTTCAGTTCGTTTATTCCTGGACGTTCGCCACGGGGTTGAACCTCTTATGCTGCCAAGGGTATTCGGGATCGCGAATTCCCTCACAGTCGATTACTTATCGGCGGTTGTCCTGATGTTGGTTTCCGCGTTCGCGCTTCTCATATTCGTCTATGCCTTCCGTTTTTCAGCAGGTCCTCGTGACGACTGGCGTTTCTTCACGTTTGCGCTCCTTACCTACGGCGCTGCAAACGGTGCTCTGCTTGCCGGATCGGTGCTCGTGCTCTATCTGTTCTGGGGAACCCTTCTCTTTACAGTATACGCGCTTCTTTTCTACGGAAAGGGTGACACTGAGGCATCGGCAAGAAAGATGTTCCTGTTGAACGGAGTTGCCGATTTCCTTCTTCTTTTCGGGCTCTTTGTTCTCATTATGTACACCAAACAGTTCGGGACGAATCTCGAGCCGGGACAGCTTTCCTATTTCCCGACCGTCCTTAAGGAGAAGTTTGTACTTGACAATCCCCTTGCGATAATTGCGTTCATCCTTATCGCGATAGGCGCCCTGACCAAGGCAGGATCGTTCCCACTACATACGTGGATTCCCAAGGCCGCGGAGACCGCGCCCGCCGAAAGCATGGCGTTTATTCCGGCAAGCCTGGATAAGATTCTTGGAATATACCTTTTCGTACGCCTGTGTTACTCTATGTTCGAGATTCGAACTAACATGACTCTGCAAGTCATATTCCTTTCCATTGGGGCGGTAACTATTCTCATAGCGGTCTTCATGGCTCTTGTTCAGAACGATGCAGCGAAGCTTTTGTCGTATTTGACGATAAGCCAGGTCGGATATATGGTTCTTGGGATAGCGTCGGGAAGCATCCTTGGTATTGCCGGCGGATTATTCCATATGATAAATGGCAGCTTTTATAAAAGCGCCTTGTTCCTAACCCAGGGTGCTGTTCAGCGCCAGACGGGCGAAACAAATCTTGAGAAATTGGGTGGCTTGGCGCGTGCGATGCCTGTAACTTTCTTATGCTTTGCGATTGCAGGTTTGGCGATTTCGGGTGTTCCTCCTTTGAATGGATTCGTTTCGAAATGGATGATATACCAGGCGCTTGTCGATATCGGTTCCAAGAATCCCTTTTTCTATATATTCCTCGTGGTCGGATTGTTCGGCAGTGTGCTGACTCTTGCTTCAGTCCTGAAGCTCGCACATTCAATATTCCTTGGTCGCAAACCAAAGGCACTCGAAGGTATCAAGGAAGCGCCAGTCAATCTCTGGTTGCCTCCCGTAATATTTACATGTGTTTCTCTGGCCTTCGGACTCTTTGCGTTCAAGCTCCCCTTGCCTTATCTGGTCTCGCCTGCTCTTTCGGCCTCGGCTATTGTCCCGCAAGGATTCTTCTCTCCTCTCGGATTTGCGGCTTTGATGCTCATACTCCTGTCCGTCGGTGTACTGGTGTATTTCCTTGGAGGCAGTTATGCTCCAAGAAAGCGCAAGGTGTTTACGGGAGCGGAGGAGCTTACGGAGGAGGAGATGCACTTCGCAGGCCCTCACTTCTATTCATCTATAAAGAACGTTGCGATTTTCTCGGAACTGTTCAAGTTTGCCGAAGGCGGTTCGTTCGACATATTCCACTACATCGAAGCCGCGGCAAGGGCCTTCGGCAAAACGTTAAAGCGTATTGTAGATGATTCACTCAACACTTTTGCAGTGCTCATCAAGAGGTTCCTGGATTTGGTCGGTAAGGGTTTCAGCTTGGTTCATACAGGCAGGCTGCCCTTTTATGTGGCCTGGCTCTTCCTCGGGATGCTTTTGCTCATTTTGTTAATTTTTATTAAAGGAGGCGGTGGTGCTTGATCTTATCCTCCTTTTGATTTTTATGGTGGCTGCAGGCATTGTTGCCGTTGAGATTCGCGACCTCCTTTCATCCGCCATAGCACTCGGTGCGGTGGGTTTTGCGGTCGCTATAGGATTCATAAGACTTGCCGCGCCCGACCTGGCCATAGTCCAGGTCGTCATAGAAGTCATATCGGTTGTCTTTTTTGTGGCCATTATGCTCAAAACCACTCACGTGGATACCACTCTCGGCAGAAAATATCTTGGCGGCGATATTTTTTCCTTCGTCGTCTTCGGGCTTTTCGCACTGGTGTTCGTGTACTTCGGCGTGCAGATGCTGATTGAGCTTTCTGTGCTTGCCCCTATCGGTCGACCTTTAGGCCCGGCATCAGCCCATTATGTGCAGAATGCCGTCAAGGGCATGACCGAAACGGGTTCTGCCAACGTGGTGACATCGGTCGTAATCGATTACCGCGGATTCGACACGCTCGGAGAAGCCACCGTTCTTTTTACATCCGTGATAGGCGTAATCTCCTTGCTCAGAATTGAAGGGAGAAAGAAATGAATGGAATGTCGCCCATAGTCAGGGTCGTGGCTCGTGTGGTGGAAGGTTTCATCTTCCTCTACGGTTGTTACATTGTACTATACGGTCACCTTTCTCCAGGAGGCGGTTTCGCCGGGGGAGCCGTTATTGCCGCCGGACTCATACTTTCGCGCATCGCGTTTGGAACAAACGAATCGCAGGAACGCAGCACATCCATCTCCTCATCGCTTTTCGAATCTTCGGGAGGACTTCTGTTCATCCTCATAGGAATACTGGGCATTTCGGTCGGTGGATATTTCCTCTTGAATCTCTTCCCCGGGTTCGGCAAGCCCGGGAATCTTCTTTCTGCAGGCTCTATTCCCCTGGTCAACATCGCGATAGCAATAAAGGTTGCCTCGGCACTCTTATCCATCTTTATCGTCCTGGCGTCAACCAAATACATATTAAAGGATTAAGAGATGATTGTTTTGATTGCTTCGCTTGTTTTGATTCTTATTGGCCTCTATGCCATAATAACCAAGCGCAATCTCATCAAGGTTGTTGTGGGATTCGCGCTCACCGAGTACGCGGTTAATCTTCTCTTTGCCATTGTCGGGTTCAGACCGGGGGCGCTTCCGCCAATCGTTACGGGCATGACGGCTGTCGAAAGGACTCAGCATGTCTTTTCCGATCCCATCCCCCAGGCTCTCGTGCTTACTGCAATCGTCATCGGGCTCGGAACGACCGCTCTCATGCTTTCACTTGCGCTGCGTATTTACCAGCGCACGGGCACTTTTGATCTTGATGAAATCAAGAAGTTGAAAGGATAGGGAGGGTATGGAGACGTTTCTGGTTTTATTAATAGCTGTTCCGCTTGCAGGTGCCTTCCTTATTCCTATTTTCTCGAAGCTCTGGAAGAGACTTGCCGATATTTTAGCCGGCCTTGCCGTTGCCGCCGTCCTCGGAATCGTAATATACCTCTTCCTCAACTTCAAGCCCGGAACGATGCTCGTCTACAACTTCGGAAGCTGGCCGATTCCGTTGGGGATTGTTTTCGCCGTTGATTCGCTCGGGATGCTCATGCTACTCGTTATTTCCGTCCTCCTTTTCTTCGCCTATCTTTTCGCCATAAAATATATGGAGCACTTTACCGGAACCTGGAAGTTCTATACGCTTCTTCTCCTTCTCCTTGTGGGCATGAACGGCGTGGCCATGACCGGCGACCTCTTCAACATGTTCGTTTTTATCGAGATTGCCTCCATCTCCTCGTACGCGCTCGTGGCGTTCGGCACAGAACCTGAGGAGCTTGAGGCCGGGTTCAAGTACATGGTCATGGGCGAAATTGCAAGCCTCATGATTCTTCTCTCCATCGCATTCATTTACGCGGGTACGGCAACGCTCAATCTCGCCGATATCTCACGCGTCCTTTCCACCGTGCCGAAGACCGTTGGATATTACTTTGTCTTTATTCTTCTGCTTTTCGGCTTCTCGGTAAAGGCGGCGCTTGTTCCTTTTCACTCCTGGCTTCCGGACGCGCACCCTTCGGCCCCTGCGCCCGTATCTGCGCTTCTTTCCGGCGCATTCATCAAGGTCCTTGGTGTATACGCAATGGCTAGAATCATATTCAACGTTTACGGTTTCTCTCGAGCACAGTATCCGCAGGTTTTTAATGCCCTCCTTATACTCGGCCTGGTTTCGATAATAGTCGGCAGTATTCTTGCGTTAACGCAGACCGATTACAAACGCCTTCTTGCATACTCCAGTATCAGTCAGATAGGTTATATAATCCTAGGACTGGGCATAGGTAACGAATTCGCGTTGATCGGCGCGCTCGCACATGTCTTGAGCCACGCCCTCGGTAAGGGCCTCCTCTTCCTGACTTCCGGTTCGGTTGTCTACAGGACCGGCGAACGCGACATCACGAAGTTCACGGGAGGGCTCGGCAAACAGATGCCCTGGACATCCCTCTCTTATACACTCGGCGGGCTTTCAGTGGCCGGAATGCCGCCTTTCCTCGGTTTTTTCTCCAAGCTTTTCATAATCCTCGGAGCGCTGGCTGCAGGAATGATCCCGGTGGCCATTGTCGCTACGCTTTTTGCGGTGGTCACCCTGGGGTACCTCCTTAAAATCACGAACCACGTATTCTGGGGCAAGGAGGGAATCAAAGGCATCAAGGAATCACCTTTCATAATGGTTTTCGCCATGGCCTCGCTGGTGGTTCTTCTTCTGGCCGGCGGATGTCTCTTCTTCTGGCTCAAGACGAATCTTTTTGGTCCGGCATCCGATGCGCTTCTGTCGGGAACCAAATATGCCGAGACTGTGCTCAAGCTTGGAACCAGGATAATGGGAGGGGGAGGTTGATATGAGGCGGATCGTCTTTGCGGTATTCGCGTATGCTCTGTGGGTTCTTCTGACATTACCCAACCACTGGTTTGTCTGGGTTGCTGGAGCCGTGGTCGTAATTATTGCAACATTAATCTTTGCAGGAGAGTTTACCCATAAGCCACTCTCTTTCCTTAATCCAAGGCGCTGGTTCTGGTTCATCGTCTACATCCCAGTCTTTGCCTGGCACATGATTATTGCCAACCTTGACGTCGCGTTCAGGGTGCTGCACCCGGCATGTCCTGTGAGACCGGGTATCGTCAAAATTCGAACCTCCCTCAAGACAGATGTCGCCAAGGCATTTCTGGCCAACGCCATTACGCTTACACCCGGCACGATGTCGGTGGATGTTGACGGCGAATACCTTTACATACACTGGATTGACGTCCAGGGTTCGGGTGACGACATAGATGCTAACAGCAAGAAGATTTCTCTTGTATTTGAGAAATACTTGAGGAGGATCTTCGAATGAGTATTTTCGAGATTTGTATCATAATTATACTCGCCGTATCGGCATTTCTTTGCCTTTTCAGGATAGCAAGAGGACCCTCTATCTCCGATCGTATGGTTGGTGTAGACATCATGGGTATCATCTTCGTGGGTGTTACCGCTCTTACAGGGGTACTTTTCGATCTCTCCTACCTGATCGATATCGCTATAGTACTTGCACTTATCAGTTTTATAGGCACTCTTGCCCTTGCCAAATATCTTGAAAGGAGGACGCTCGATGATTAGTTTTCTTGAAGTAGTCGGATACGTTATTATCGGCATAGGCGTTCTCTTCAACCTTTTGGGGGCGATAGGACTCGTAAGAATGCCTGATGTCTATAACCGCCTTCAGGCGGCCACGAAGAGCGTGACACTCGGTACCCTCGGTATCATGATCGGGATTCTTTTCCTTAAAGGATTCACTCCAATGGGCATTAAGGCAATCATCTGCGGTGCGTTTCTTCTTCTTACCGCACCTGTTTCCGCTCACGCTCTTGCCCGAGGGTCACTGCGCTTCGGTGCAAAAATGTGGAAGGGTACGGTCAAGGACGCCTATGGTAAGGATAAGCTTGGTGGACCTCAGATAGAAAGCGAGGACAACAAAGATGAAGTGGCCTAAACTGCGCGAACTGGGAGAGGCTTTAAGATCTTTTTTCTCAAGCCCTTATACTAGCAAATTTCCGCACAAAGCCAGTATTCCCGCACCAAGATTCAGGGGTATTATCCAGTTCGACGAAAAAGCCTGCATCGGCTGCGGCGCTTGTGTTGAGGTTTGTCCGGCAAAGGCCCGCGCTCTTGAAGATGATATCAAAACAGGCATAAGGCACGTTGTCTACTTCAAAGACAACTGTATATATTGTGGTCAATGCGTAACTTACTGTACAACGAAAGAAGGCATTCACCACACCGTCGATTATGATTTAAGCTTCGTTGACCGCGCACCGTTTCGTGACGAGATTGAAAAAGAATTGTTGTTTTGTGAGCGCTGCGGAGACGTTATCACCACGCGAGAGCATCTCGTTTGGATTGCACAAAGGGTCGGTGAGCTTTCCTATGCCAATCCTACGCTGGTTCTTGCGCGCCAGGGAAATCTGGGTAACGTTGAGGTGAAACAGAGTGAAACCGATATCGAAGAACCATACAGAAGCGGGCACCAGCGCCTGCTTTGTCCACGCTGCAGGCGCCACGCGGTACTTCACGAGATCTGGGGATATTAAACCGGCCTTTCGTTTTGTGTGGGGAGGGGGACCGAGTATTGTTTTTTTCAAATCCCTCTTCTAACTGGTATCAGAATTCCTTCTGCACAACTTGATTGTCTTCCAATTCTTTCTTTATACCCTTTCTCATTCTATTCGCAAGTTAATTTAACCAGGAACATTATTAAAAGAAACTTGATTCTGAAAATCGTATGTGTAATATCATAAGAAGAGCTTATTGCGAAGCGCATCGGCGATACTGGAGTGACGTCAGTAAACGCCTCAATTAACTTCGCGAAATTCTCTCGAGTCAGAATGATTGGACAGAGCTTATTTCAACTGGGCCAGTTTTTCCTTGGCGCGCTGTATATTCTTGGCTGCGTTGCCGTAGGTCGAATCGATCTCAAGGACCTGCTGCCAGTATTCAATTGCCTGCTCGTACTGGTTATTCGTATAAGCCTGTACACCGAGAAGGTAGAGTTCGTTGGCGTCCTTTTTCTGGATTTTACCTTTCATGCGGTTAAGGTAATCCTTGGCCGTGGAATTGGCAGGGTCAAGCGCAAGCACCGCGTAGAAGGAGTTCTGAGCGTTGACGAAATAACCGCGGTTGTAGTAATCTACACCTTGCGTGAGCGACTCCGACACCAAAGAGGAAATCTTGGTCTGGTATGTGGTGACCTTTGAGGTAATGTTCTTATCGGATGGAGCCATGTTGTGCAGACGGTTGGCAAGCGCAAGCGCTTCGCGCCAGCGGCCTTTACGTTCAAGAACGTCCAGCTGACTCATGCCCTGGGAAACCTGTTCGGTTATCTTTTCAGCAGTCTGTTTCTGGTAAGTCTGGACGGCGGTTGATTTGGGCTGAAGTTTCTGTATTTTTCCCCATGTGTCGGTGGCGCCCTTAAGATCACCTGCGGCGTACTGCTCGAGACCCTGCTGGTACAGTGCGTTGATTTCTCCCGAGTTGCGAGTTGAGCTTGTCTGAGCAAGAATGTTCTGGGAGAACTTTCGCTGTGCCTCATCTGCAAGTGCCTTTGCTTCCGTGGAGGTGGAATCGATCTTCAGGGCTTCCTGAGCCTTGCTGAGTGCTTCGAGGTAATCCTGTGTTCTAATTGCGGCGTTGGAGGCCGCAATCAAAGCTGCCAGCTCGGTTGAATTCTTCTCGGTACGCACCCTTTCCAGCCAGCTTAAGGCTTCCTTGTTGGATGGGTCCCATATCAAGGCAACATCGAGTGCATTGAGGGCCGCGTCGTAGTCACCCTCCTTGTAAAGGGAGATGCCCTGTGTAGTGTAAGTTTTGCTTGTAATCTCGTTCTTGGTCTTCTGCTCGTTCTCGATCGCGGCAAGCCTTTCCTGAACCTCTTTCGTGGAAGCGATGCTGAAGAGCAGGGAAAGTCCAATTCTTCCGTTTCCATACCCAAAATCTGAATAACTCAGGTTAATGCGGCAAAGATTCAAGTCGGAAGCGAACAATACGCCGAACCTGTTGTTATCCGATCCCCAGCCGCCGCCGAACTCCAGTGGAAATCCCACCAGGTCGTCGAGCTTGAACAAAGCGGCCAGCCGCACTGACTCCATATTGCTCGATAAGAAAGGATCCCTTGCGTTGAAATTGGCCATGAACCTGAAAAACGCGACACTGTAGTCGAGACCTGCCTGAACGTTAAACCAGTCAATGTAGCGTGCCGACATCGCGAGTGATATTTCTCCGGGGACGTCAGCGAATTTAATGGAAGGGACCGACAATCCTATTGCGACGGCGGGCCTTAAAGGCATGGTCCCGTACGCTTCATATCTTAAACCGAGGCTGGCTCCGGTGTGAAGGAATCCAAGTTTATATGCCGCTCCTGCAAGGATTCCGCTGCCGCCTTCCTCGTCACGATATCCGGCGAGTCCTGTTCCGAATTTCCCAAGCGGCTGGCTGTAGCCTAAAAAACTGACGTCCAGAAGGAAGGGCAAATCGACGACGCTCGAACCTATCTGATAGCCTACCGGATTGTAAAGAAGCTTCCTGTCCTGCGTTCTTGTAAGTAACGCCGGGTTAATGAATAACGCCAGAGGCTGATCCGCGATTGTAACACATGCATCAGCGAGTCCGTTGACTCTGGCCTCCCCGAGGGGTAAAGATATTATTGATAATAAGAAAACAATCTCCTGCATATCTAAAATTTTAATTGGCAATTAAGCTTTGTCAATAGGTAAAAACCCTTATTTTCGATAGGGGGAGGGGGGGTTGACAACGCTTCACTCTTGTGTATCTTGCATAGTTAAAAAGGAGTTTAGCGCGATGGAGCAGGAAATCCGCCGGAAGGCCGAAGAAAGAGTTGAGAGGCGGATTAGTTTTTTCATGCACCTCTTGATTTATGTGGTCATCAATCTTGGGCTTTTTTTTATCTGGTTTTTCACATCGAATCACGGTAAGGGCTTTGGCTGGTTCATTATCCCCCTCGCAGGATGGGGTGTTGGTTTACTGGCACACTTTCTTGATGTTTTCCTATTCTACGGCATCAGGGAAAGAATGATTGACAAAGAAATGCATAAAATCCGCGAAAGGAAAAGATGACGGACAAAGTTCTCGTTATAGAAAACCTTGAAAAGCGATTCGGAAACGTTCAGGCGCTTGGAGGTATCAGTTTCGAGGCAAGAAAGGGAGAGTTGTTCGGTCTCCTCGGCCCCAACGGCGCCGGAAAGACCACTACAATAAGATCCATATGTTCAATAATTAAACCGGACGCCGGTTCGATCGAAGTAGACGGCGTCAACGTAAGAAAACACCCTCTCGAGGCACTGAAAAAGATGGCCGTCGTGCTCGAGGAAGGATCACTGTACGAAAGATTGACCTCTGAAGAGAACATGATTCTCTTTGCCGAGTTTCACGGCCTCAAAAAAGACGTAATAAGGGAGAGAGTTGAGCAAGTTTCCAAAACCCTGGGGCTGGATGAATTCCTGAAGCGGCAGTTCAAGGGACTTTCCAAGGGTAACAGGCAGAAGGTTCTTTTAGGTCAGGCTCTGGTTGTTGATCCCCCTCTTCTTATACTCGACGAGCCGACCGCCGGGCTCGACGTGCCCACGCAGAAGTCGATTCGCGATCTCCTGAAGAAGATCAAAAAATCGAGAACGATTCTTTACTCGACACACATAATGTCCGAGGCCGAGGAGCTGTGTGACAGGGCTGCCATCATCGACCACGGCAGGTTAATGGCTCAGGGTACTGTCCCGGAGCTCTTAAAGAAGACAAATACGAAAACGCTTGAAGAGTCGTTCCTCAAACTGGTAGGTAGAAATGTTTAAAGGCATTGGTTTGATATTTCGCAAGGAGATGTGGACGGCGTTTCGCGACAAGCGCACGTTCTTTTTCCTGATACTTTTCCCCCTTCTCGTATGGCCGGCGTTTACTATACTGCCTACACTTTTCATCGGGGGTCAGGAAAAACATGCCCTGGAAAAGAGTTCATCGGTCGTTCTCGTAGCGCCGTTCCCGGTACCCGATCTCGAGGCTCAATTCAAAAACTCCAAAAGGGTCAAGCTCGTAAAAACGGCAGATCCTTCTTCGGCAATCTCGGAGAAGAAGGCTTCGTGCGTGGTCTACGTAGACAGCCTTTCCCGCGATTCCATGGTTCTCTATACGCGCATTGCCTTCGACGCCACCCAGGTCGACTCACGCGTGGCCGCGGACAAAGTTGAACTTCTCTTGACCGAGTACGAACGCGAATCCGTGAGAAAACGCCTGGCGAACAAGGGGGTCGACGAACGATTGCTGACTGCGATTTCGGCGGAACGCGAGAATATAGTGAATCCACAGCAGATGGTAGGCTTCTATATGGGATTCGTTATCGGCATGTTCATCGTCATGGGTGCATTGATGGGTGCCTCATCGATCGTTATCGATTCCACGGCTGGGGAGAAGGAGCGCAAGACGCTCGAACTGCTTTTAACGGCGCCTATTCCTCGCTCCTCAATAATGTTCGGGAAATATCTTGCCGGGGTTACGTTCGCCTTCATATCGCCTATCCTTACCGCTCTGGGGATGTCTCTGGCGGCGTCCTTCATTATTCCCTTGATTTCGCAGGGGGCGGGCACAATCAATTTGCAGGGGATGGTTTCGGTGGGAAAGATTCTCTTGATCCTTCTCATCATTCTACTTCTTGCCGCGTTCATAGCCGCGCTCCTGATGGCAATCGCGGTCAGAACGAATTCCACCAAACAGGCAGGAGCATACATGGCTCCACTGAACATCATAATGGTCATACCCATCATCTTCATGCAGATAATACCTGCCGCGCCGCCCGCCTGGATGTTTTTCGTTCCGTTCATGAACGTGATGCTCGTTCTGAGAGGTCTGTTCATGAACACACTTCCCGGGATGGCTATCGTATACACTATTGTCTCGAGCGTGGTGTTCCTTGCTTTGGCCTTGAGGTTTGCGGCATCTGGATTCGGCTCGGAAAAGGTGCTCCTCAAGTAAGCCCTCCTCAGCCCCCTCAGGAGTCACGAAGATAATTCCGCCATTTACGGGGATTGTTTCATTCAGGAGGAAGCATTATTTTTGATAATAATGTTCGGACAAAACTTCTCATGCGCCTCCGGCGCTCGCCCTTGGATTATAGAAAGTGGATGGCGGAAGCGCAGCTTGCGCCCGGCGCCTCCGGCGCTCACGCTCCTCAGTCCTCCAGAGTCCTTCGCAGAACGGGTGATTCTTCGAAGCGTCTATTTTGTGGTTTTAGGGTATGATCTCGGACTTATATCGTAATAAAGCGCCCCTCCAGGGGGCGCTTTTACAATGTCGTCTATTTACTACTTTAGGATGGTGAACTCCACGCGGCGGTTCTTTGTCATGTTTTCTTCGGTGTCGTTGGGAGCGACCGGCTGGCTTTCGCCGTACCCTTTGGCGAAGAGCCTTGAGCCTGCGATGCCGTGTTTGTCTATTAGATATAGCCTTACGGCCTCGGCTCTTTCCTGGGAGAGTTTCTGGTTGTACACGTCGGAGCCGCGGTTATCGGTGTGCCCGCCGATCTCCACGTTGATGTCCGGGTTCTCGAGAAGGATCTTTGCCGCCTCGTCGAGAATAGGGTACGATTCCGGAAGTATCACGGCCTTGGCGGTCTCGAAGTTGATGCCGCGGAACGCTATTTTCATGCCTTTCTTGATGAGCTTGAAGTCCTTGACCGCGCCGGTCTTACTGACTATAACGGAGGCGGTCTGGGGAAGATAACCCTCGGATGTCACCTCAACTCCGTATGTTCCCGGTTTTACCTGGACCTTGAATATCCCGGTGGCGGGATCGGTCATTACCTCAGGAAGAGGCGAGTCCGTGAACCGTATTGCCGCGGCAAGGGGCGCGTCCTTCTCCCTTTCGTGAACGGTGCCGGAAAACGTCACTAGGGAAGGTTTGAGCGCAAAGTCGATCTCGCTTACTTGCCCGTCGAGAACGGCCACAGACTTTTTCTCGCTCGAATAGCCTTCCGCAATCGCTTCAAGGGTGTAGGTCCCCGGTGCAAGGGAGTCCAGCTTGAAGCCCATCGAACCGGCGTCGATCATACCGGTTGCCGGCCCAGAGTAACTGACCTTGGCAACGATTCCGGTTCCTTTTTCGGAATCCTTGACCATTCCGCTGATTGAACCAATCGGGATGTGTTTCTTTGGAGGTGTAGACCAGGAGATGCCTGTAGTAATGGTGTGAAAGAAGTTTTCGCGCGGGTCGCTCGTGTCTGCGAGTATCAGGAAATCCATGCCGTAATCCACATGGAATCCGAAGGGCAAATTGAGCCTTAGGGTCGGAGTAAGCCAGATATCGCCAGGCTGTTCGGTATAAAGCTCGGTCAGCAAGGTGATAAATCTTGTCGGTATCTCGAGACCCGCTCCCAGCATCATGCGGTTGCGTCCGAAATATCCTGCAATGTTGTACTCGTTGACGAGCGAGTCGTAAGTGTCCATGCTCAACATGTATCCTGCGTTGAGATGGAGGAGGAGGGGGAACTTCATGACGTCCCTGAAATCGGCGGTTATAAGACCGCGGCCGCCTAAGTCGAATCCGTTCGAGTAGCCCGCAGGGAAGAAAGACGCCGAGGCAAGCGGGACCAGCACCCTTGCCTGGAGCCCGAGTTTCAGAACCTTCATCCTTGAATATGAGGCCTTGGCGTTTACTTCCATGTCCCACAGGCCTATGTCGGCCGTGTCGTTCGCCCTAGGCTTGTAATATCCTATAGCCGGAACGAGCCCGACCTCGAGGAATTCCAGGGGCGCCCAGCTTGCTCCAAGCCGCAGGATTCCGTCCCACGTTGAAAAGTTGCCGTCGTTCATGTGGTAGGCGCCTGCAGGATTGCCGGCAAGATGCAGATTGAAGGATAACGCTCCTTTCGTTATGGACGCATTCTGAACCCTGAACAGGCCTGATCCGGCCGTTACAGTGGGTGCGGCCTTGAGTGTCGACATCAAAAGGGGGATAATCATTAAAACGGGTACGCATCTCTTCATACTTATCTCCTCTGGTTTTTGGTTTTGCGCAGGAACCCTCCTCAAGGGCTCCTCTCCGTTAATGTATTTAGTATAGGAGAGAAACATATGCCGTCAAGGTGTACTGTTTTGTTCCACCACGATAAAATTTGACATCTCGATACGGCAGCCTATAATCTTCTAAACTAAAGGAGGCGTTATGACGCAAACTTATATACTTATCGGCGTTGCCGTTCTGGTTTTGATAATCATTATTTCCGCTATCAAGATCCTTCGGGAGTACGAGCGCGGCGTAATCTTTCGTCTTGGGCGACTCGTGGGAGTCAAAGGGCCAGGTCTTATTTTCCTTATACCGTTCGGAATAGACAAGATGGTCAAGGTCAGTCTCAGGACCATCACGATGGATATCCCGCCGCAGGACATCATAACTCGTGATAACGTCACCGTCGAGGTCAACGCGGTCGCGTACTTCAGGCCCATGGAGGCGGCAAAGGCGGTTGTGGAGGTTCAGGATTTCGTGTACGCCACCTCCCAGATTGCCCAGACGACGCTTCGATCCGTGCTCGGCGAGTACGAGCTTGACGATCTTTTATCTGAGCGCGAAAAGATAAATGAACGTCTGCAAAAGATTATTGACAAGCAGACCGACCCCTGGGGCGTCAAGGTTTCCATGGTCGAAATAAAGGACGTGAATCTTCCGGAGGAGATGCGCAGGGCTATAGGGCGTCAGGCCGAGGCCGAACGCGAGCGCCGCGCAAAGGTTATCCATGCCGAGGGCGAGTACCAGGCGTCGGAAAAACTCAGCGAGGCGGCGTCGGTTCTTGATAAAACACCAACTGCGATCCAACTTCGATTCCTTGGTACCCTGGCCGAGATAGCCACGGAGAAAAATTCGACAATCGTGTTCCCTGTGCCGATTGATATCCTTCAGACCTGGATTAAGAAGATGGGTCCCGATAAGGAAGTGTCCGGCAGAACCCGTTCCAGGAAAAAATAATATTGGGCTTGATTCTGGACAAGGAGTCCATTGCGCTGCTGCGGGCGGCGAGCCGCGGCGGCTGGGCTATCCCCTCTGATCTGGCTTCAAGAACGGGGCTTGATCCGAAAGAAGCAGGGCTCAGGCTGAAAGCGCTTGAGCAGTCAGGCGTCATCAGCCGTTTCAAGTTGATCCCGTTTCTTCCGGCTCTTGAAGGAGACGTCTGGGGTCGTTACGTTATTCGACTTCATAAACTGGATACGGAGCTCGAAAAAAAACTCGAGGCCAGTCTTGCGGGTCTCGAGGAATCCATTCACAACGCCTGTTTTTTCACGAGACGTTTTCCTCACACGAGTTTTTTTTGTTTCTCAAGAACCATTGAGGAGTTGAAACTTACGCTGCGGGAGCTGTCCCTGGAAGAAGAACCTCTTCTTGCAAGAGAATACAATTTTCCTTTCAAGGCTTCACTGAGTGACGAGGAACGGCTTATTTTAAGGGTTCTCAACTCTACAGGCGAGACCTCGCCCGTCGTTCTTGCAGGCTACCTGGGCAAAGATACGGCATGGGTCGAGGCCAAGCTTTCCAGGCTTCTTCTTCACACAGATAACCCCCAGGGGGTGGCGATTCTCAAGCCCACTATACGCTGGTACAAGATCGATAACTTCATTCACGCGCACGTGTTAATGCCTTATGCTGCAAAGGCCAATCTTCCTGTACTTTGCGCGGGCAGAGAATGGAATATTCTGGCCATGCCGCTTGAAACGTCTGAAACGGTCGCAATTGAGGCGGATTTCAACGGGTGGGGAGATTTTGCGGAGTGGAAGGAGCGCTGTGAACTAAAGGGCTTCGCGCCCCAGGGGTTCGCCCTGTTTGCCGAGGAGCGCGTTCACGGGAAAGGTTTTGAGTTCTAGTCGGTTTTCAGTCATCTCAATGTAAGAGAAGTTCTCGATCCAGTCTCCGGTTATGTAAAATTTCCTGTCATTGTGAAAAAAACAGAGCGGTTCATGATGGTGACCGCTTACCACTATCTCCGCGTCGGGATCGATAGGTTTGAGGTTTGAGGCGGCAAATCTTCTTAAGAAGGGGGCGTGTCGTTCGCGGCTAACGTGCGCGGCTTTTAACGCAAGCGAAAAACCCAGTTTGAACGGAAGAAGGGAATAGAGCCACACGCAATCAGGGTTGCGCATGATTCGCGAAGCGAAATTTGAAACGCTGTCCTGTTCACGCAGGAGCCCGTGAAAGAGTTGGATACGGCGCGCGCAAAGCTCCTTGACCTGTCCGTCTTTGACTATCTTGAATCCTTTGCCGCAGAGATAGTCGGTCATCCACAGATCGTGATTGCCGGGAAGAAAAAATATTTCGACACCGCAGGATATCAGGTTCACTAATTCCTGAACCAGCGGTTCGTAGTGAGGAAGGATGCGGCCCGAGAAAACGAAACCGAACTCGAAGATATCACCCAGAAGATAAAGCGAGTCACCCGGTCTGACAACTCGTACGAGAAAGCGGGTAAAAAGCTCCTGTCTCACGGGTTCGTCGGGTCTGGCGTGGAGGTCGGAGAGAAAAAAGATTCTTTTCACCAGGCGAAATCGCTGCTGCGGTGATAGAATCGCTGGACCGCAAAACCCACTGCTATCCCCCAGAGGATTCTCGGGGTTGGTTTTGAGAGAAAGTACTTGAGGAAGCGGCCAACAGGTATTTCGGTGTACTCTTTTTTGTCCATGATGTTTCCGATGGTCTCGATGATGGGGTTGTCGAACTTGAAGAACGCCTGAGGAATCAATAGATGAGTTCTTGAACGGCACGGGTAAAGGCTTACCCGGCGCGTGTAATCCGAAAGAAGATAAGGTTCATTTTCTCTCAAGGCGTCGACAATTACCTCGCCCGCAATTCTTCCGCTCCATACCGCGCCGTGAACGCCGCCTTTCGTGAACGGATAGGTGAACCCGCCCGAGTCGCCTGCCAGCAGCGCTCGCGGGAAGGCAATCCTCAGCGGTCGTTTCAGGAAAGGAATGGGGCCTCCCTCCGTCTTGAATTTGCGTGAAGGATCAACCCCCATTCTTAGACAGAAACCATCCAGTTTTTCCTTGAGCGCTCTTGGGCTTCCCGCACCAATCGACACCTCGCCCTCCTCGCCCTCCTCGCCGCTGCTTCTGTCGAAAACCCATGCATAGCCGCCGGAAAAATCCTCGTGGTGATGAAACTGGAGCATATTATCCGGGAAATCGCACGACACGTCTTTCTTTCGGAACTTGTATTGCAGCGCAGGCAGAATAGGGGCTCTTTGCCCGTGATAGCGAGCGACAGGGCAGAGCGCGCCGCCTGCACCAACGAGATACCGACTTCTGAACGTGCCTTTATTCGAGGTCAACACCCAGCCCGACCTTTCGCTAATGATGCCGGAAACCACGGTAGAGGTCATGAAAACAGCGCCCGCGTCAAGCGCTCGCGCGGCCAGGAATCTGTCGAACGAAGGCCTGTCGATGCAGTAACCTTCCTGCGTGAAACGAATCTCCGTTTGGTTCGGGAAAAGAAGCTTGCAGCCGTCCACCTGCTTGACTATCCAGGGTTGAGGGCCTGTTACACCTGCCTCGGCAAGGCAGTTCGCCGATACCCCTTCACCGCAGTGGTTGGGATCACCGATCCTTTCCTTTTTGTCCAGAACGAGCACGCTGAAACCTGCCTGGGAAATTACCCTTGCCGCAGATGAGCCTGCAGGTCCTGCGCCGACCACTATCACGTCCCACGTTTGCTGCATTTTCGATTATACCTATCCTTGATTAAAGGGCAATAAGAGTTGACTTGATAGTTTACGAGCATATATTAACTAAAAAACGGAGGAAGAAAATGGAACTCAAAGTCGTTCAGATTGAGAAGCCTGATGATGTAAACGTCATACTGGGCATGTCGCACTTCATAAAGACGGCGGAGGACTTTCACGAAGCGCTCGTCGAGACTGTGCCCGGTATCAAGTTCGGGCTTGCCTTTTGCGAAGCATCGACCAAACGCCTGATTCGCATCGAAGGCACTGATGATGCACTCAAAGAGCTTGCCGCAAAGAACGCAACCGAGATCGGAGCCGGACACAGTTTCGTTCTCATGCTCGGCAACGCATTCCCGGTCAACGTTCTGCGAAAACTCAACGCCGTTTCAGAAACCGTCAGCTTCTTTTGCGCGACGGCCAATCCCGTTCAGGTTATAGTCGCCGAGACAGAGCAGGGGAGGGGGATACTCGGCGTTATAGACGGCTATTCTCCCCTGGGTGTCGAAAACAAGGCCGATCTCAGAGAGCGTCAGTCGTTTCTTCGAAAGATAGGCTACAAGCTTTTTTGAAATATAGGGGCATCCGGCGTGAAGGCGGTATCGATTCCTTGGGGCCGGAGGATTACTTCTCGGTTTTGAGAACGGTCTTTATCTCGAGATTCGCTATCTTGATTTTTTTGCCTGCGTGGTTCTGATTCGATACGAAAACCTCCAGCTGAACCTCCGCCGGTTCTTTTATGCCGGTTCTGTAAAAGAAAACCTCGCTGTCATTCTCGAGTGAAATTCGCTTCTCCATTTTCTCTTCAGTGAGTTCTGGAAAAATCTTCTTCAAAAACTCCAATCCTTCAGCCCATTCGGGTATAAAAACTTTAATCTTGGAAACACCCGTAATTTCCGCCTGGGCCGATTCGCCGGCGGAGTTCTCCCTTGATTTTTCATCATATGGTTCAAAGTCGATCTCAAAACCGGTTCCGGGAATTTCAGGAAGATACAGGTGCCGTTTTTGAATCTGTAGATTCAAGGCTTCAAGAATACTTCCCAGAATGGAACTGCCGTTTTTTTGAACGTTCAAATATCTTTCTTTCAATTCGCCGTAAAGTGAATCAAGGTTGCTTGTGCCGAAGAAAAGCGCAAAGATTCCTCTTTTGCCTTCTTTGAGCCGCTTTACCCAATGTTGTGGAAAGCCTTCACCTTCAGCGGTCAGGAACTGCACGATTTCCAGATATCGTTTGCCGATCCATAGAACGCTGGTCTTGAATCCCTTACCCTCCCTTCCGGCAGTCATCCTGAATGGGATATTGGATGAATTGATCTCTTCCGAAAGCTTGTCAATTATTCCTGGGTCGTTATCGACACAAATCACAATATGGTCGAATTTCAGTATCATTCTGCAATATACCCCCAGGGATTAGTATGTCAAGATGTGCCGATGACGTAGATCGCCTTATAAATTATGTTAAGCAAAAGTCCGGGAGAACCTTCTTAAACGCACGCCCGTATATAAAAGAATGTAAGTTTTCAGGTATAGATATCTGTGATGGTCTATTTGTTTGCCTGAATGAACGTTTGCCTTATCCACGCAAGCGTATCCCTGAGGCTTTCGGTAAAATCCATCGGATGCCAGCCGAATTCTTTTTTTGCCCGCTCGCCTGAGACCCAGGATTTTCGATTCGCGAATTCATCGATAGATTCACGCGTTACCTGTCTCTCCGCGCCGGTGAAAAGATTGCCCATCCAGTCGAACACGCTCATGATTCTCAAGAAGAAGGGCGAGAGCTTTAGCGTGGGGACCTTAAGGGCCGGTTCAAGTTCCTTTATTAGCAGCACAAGCTCGGCAAGCGTCAGGTACCTATCAGCCGCGATGTAGCGGCCTTGTGCGTTTGCGCTCTCGTAAGCGAGGAGGTGGAGCACGGCCACATCCCTTACGTCAACATACGTGAACGAGTAAGGCGGTATGACCGGTAGCTTTCCGCGCAGTATCATCTCGAAGATCATCGTGCTCGGCGTGTGCCGGTAGAAGCCGGGCCCTATGATGGCCGCCGGGTTGATGGCGACCATGTTGAGTCCATTCTCTTTCGCGAACTCCCACGCCTTTCTCTCGGCGCCCGTCTTCGCGTAAACGTAAGGTAGTCGCGTGTCGTCGTTCCAGTCCTCCTCGTTCAGGGGTCTGTCCGCCGGCGCATCGTTTCCTATAGCTGCCGTGCTCGAGGTGAAGATCACTTTTCTGACGCCCGCGTCCTTTGCCGCGCGAAGCACGTTCAAACCACCGGTGACGGAGGGTTCGATAATCTCCTTTTCGGGGTCTTTTGCCCAGAGCTTGTATACGGCCGCAACCTGGAAGAGGCCTTCGATGCCGTCCATCGCCCGCGGTAAAGTCTCGGGCTTCATGATGTCGGCCTCAACGATCTCGGCGCCTGAATCGGAAAGCGGTTTCAGTCTTCCTGAATCCTTCGCGTTGCGGACGGACGCCCTCACGCTGTAGCCCTTCTCGCAAAGAAGCTTCGCGAGGTTGTAACCCAGATGACCGTTGGCGCCGGTAACGAGAACCTTTTTCACCGCATCATCCTTTTCGTTTCGGGGTTTGCATGTATCCTGAAAGAGATTGGAGAAGGAGGATTACGGCACCAAGCTTGAGCAAATCTCCGCTAATGAACGGATAAAGCCCGAGTGCAAACACCCTGTCCCATCCCGTGAAGGATGCGAGACGCGGAAGCCCGAATGCATAGATCAGGACGCTTCCCGCAAGCATCACGAGCGTCCGCGTGAGCGGCGATTTGCCTAATCCTCGTTCGAAAAGAAATCCGACCGCGAATGAGGCGGCGGCGAATCCCACGAGATATCCGCCCGTCGGTCCCAGGAGCCTTGCAAGTCCCACTCCGCCTGAGGCGAAAACGGGGATGCCGGACATGCCGAGGATGATGTACACGATGACGCTGGCAGGCCCGCGCTTGCTTCCAAGCAGTGCGCCTGAGAGCAGTACGAAAAGGGTCTGAAGGGTCAATGGAACAGGGGTAAAGGGGAGAGGGACGGCCGCCTGGGCCGAAAGCGCGATTGCCACGCTTGCCGAAAGCGTAAGGAGAACGTCGCGGACAACGCGGTATACTTTCAAGTCGGCATTTAAATAATCTTGCAATACTATTGTTTTCAAATTGGCAAACATCAACTCTTCCTTTCAAAACGGGTTACACAATAGGGAACTATACTCTGATACGGATTATTTTCAAGCACAATCCCGGAGGAGGTTCGGGAGCCCTCCTCAGTAACACCTCAACAACGATCCTGCACACTTAGCGATATCTTTTACGTCTCGAGCGACAGGTGTAGGTGTGTTACGGGGGGTGTTACGGAGCCCTCCTCAGCAACACCTCAACAACGATCCTGCACACTTAGCGACATCTTTTACGTCTCGAGCGACAGGTGTAGGTGTGTTACGGGGGTGTTACGGGGTTACGGGGTTACTTCCACGTTATCCTTGCGGTGTCGTAGCGGTCGGATGCAGGCTTCGACTCGTCCGGGTATCCCAGGGGGAGGAGGGTAAGCGGGATAAGGTTTTTTCCGAGTCCAAGCAATTGACGCAGTTCGTTCATGGCTTCCTCGTGCGGGTAGATTCCTAAAAAGACCGAACCCAGCCCCATTGAATGAGCGGCGGCAAGGATGTTGGCGGTTGCCAGCGTGCAGTCTATTACCCAGTATCCCTTGTACTTTTCAAGCTCGGTATCCCCGCAAACGAGTATCGCGCAGGGCGCCCCTTTCGTGACAGGGTGTTCGTCGAGCACGCTGCGATCGGTCACGACCACAAACCGCCACGGCTGCTGGTTGCCTGCAGACGGCGCGGCCATTGCCGTCCGTAACACGTTCTCTATAGTCTCGCGTGAAACGGGTCTGTCCTGAAATTTGCGAATGCTTCGTCTTGTAAGTAACGCTTCAAGTGTATCCATCCGATTCTCCTTTTCGTGAAGAATAGGTATGTGTGATGAATTGTCAATGCTTTTCATTCGCCTGGGATTTCTTCAGTGGCCGCAATCCGGGTATGAACGCGGGGACCCTTCGGCGGTAATCCGTCCACTCCTCGCCGAACTCCTTGGCGAGAGCGCTTTCCTCTTTCAATGCCCGGAAGGGCAGCGCGGCACAATTGAGCAGAAAGAGAAACACTGTGGCCCAGTTCTGGTACATGAGGAGCGCACCGAAAGCGGTAATCATCATCGCGAGATACAGTGGATGACGCACGACTGAGAAGGGACCGCGTGTCACGAGCTTATGACCGGCATACAACTGAACGCTGATGCCTGTGGAACCCGCGAACATATTACCGAGCGTGAAGCGGCCCCAGATATAGAAGGTTATTCCGCCGAAGTAAAGGATAAAGCCCGTTATTATGAAAACCCATCTCAAGACTGCCGTGAATTCGAGAGGCAGGGGTTTCCACAAAAGCACGCATACCGCCGCATCAAGGGCTATGAAAAGAAGGAAGGAGGGCCAGCGCAGGAGCCATGCCATCTTTCCCTCGGTTCTGCCCAGGGCGCGTTTGCGCTGGCTTAGGATACCTCCGAAAGCGATGATAAGGAACACGGCAAGTCCCGTCGCACCCGCCCAGCGAACAATCTGTTCAACTAATTCAAGAATCACAATCTCCTCCTTTCGGCTTCTTTTTAAAAAGCCGCGGTATGAAAGCCGGAACCCTTCGGCAGTAATCCGTCCACTCCTGGCCGAACTCCTTGGCCAGAGCGTTTTCCTCCTTTCTTGCACGCAATGACAGCGATATGGATGCCCACCCGAAGAGAAAGACCATGGTCCAGTTCATGTAAATGAAGAGTGCGCCAAGCACGGCAATCATCATCCCGAGATACAATGGATGCCTTGCTAACCCAAACGGTCCATGCGTGACAAGCTTGTGATCGGCATAAAGCCGAACCTCAAAAGTCGTAGCTCTGCCAAACATCTTGCCCATCGTGAAGCGGCCCCATACATAGAAAGCGATGCCTCCAAAGTAAAGGAGGGGGCCCAGGATTATGAATATCCATCTCAAAACAAGAGGAAATTCAAGCGGGATAGGCCTCCACAAGATGTAACAAATGCCGAAGAATACAGGAAAGGCCAGGACGATCAGAATGACAACGGGCCAGCGATATACCAGCTTGCCTTCGCTTCTACCCCGCGGTCGCTTGCGTACGCTGAGGAAACCTCCTCCGGCAACTATCAAAAATACCAGAAGTCCTGCAATGCCCGACCATCTTATAATCTGTTCGACCAATTCAAGTGCCATCACTTCCTCCTTGGCTGGGAAACGTAGAGGGCGAGGAGGGTGAGGCCCCCAGCGAGGGGACGGGCGAGGAGGGCTTTCTTTTGAAGATGTGCGGGATGAATGCCGGAACCCTTCGGCAGTAATCCGTCCACTCCTGGCCGAACTCCTTGGCTAGAGCCTTCTCCTCTTTGCGTCCGCGGAACGGAAGCCATATGAAACACAGGAACAGAAAGACCGTTGCCCAGTTCTGGTACACGAGAAGGGCGCCGAGCGAAGCAACCATCACTCCCAGATACAAGGGGTGTCTCACTATCGAAAAAGGGCCGCCGGTCACGAGCCTGTGATCGGCATAGAGCTGGACTGCGAAGCCGGACGAACCTGCAAACATATTCCCAAGCGCGAAGCGACCCCATATATAGAAAGCAATTCCGGCAAAGTAAAGGATGATGCCTGCAATCAGGAATATCCACCTCGCGATATCTGGAAACTTGAAAGGAAGAGGCATCCACAACAACCAGCAAATAGCCGCGAACGCGGCCGCTATCGTGAAGTAAACGGGCCACTGAAGAAACCATGCTAATTTGCCCTCCGTGCGTCCTTTTGGACGTTTGCGCAGGCTGAACATTCCGCCGAACGCGATCACGAGGAATACGGCCAATCCTGCCGCACCCGCCCAGCGAACGACCTGTTCGATTTGTTCAATTGTCATTGCGGCCTCCTTTAAGGAAATCGCGACCCGCTTTCAGGTTTTTATTATCTGAGAGTGGGGATGCTGAGGAAGCTGAGGAGGGTGAGCCCCCCAGCGGGGGGACGGGCGAGGAGGGCTTTGTTACGAGGCCGGGGATGAAGGAGGGAACCCTCTGTCGATATTTTTTCCAATCTTCTCCGAACTCGGCCTCGAGTGCTTGCTCCTCGCGTCTGGCCCGCAAGGGGAGTCCTGCCGAGCACAAGAAAAGGAGCGCCATCGCCCAGTTATGGTACAGCAAAAGCCCGCCGAGCAGGGCGGCGAACATTCCGAGATACAACGGATGGCGAACTATCGAGAACGGTCCCCGGGTCACAAGTTCGTGCCCTGCGAAGAGCTTTACGCCGAAACCGCAAGAGCCGCCGAACATCCTGCCCATCGTTGTTCGGCCCCAGGTGTAAAAGGCCACTCCGGCAAAAAGAAACAGCGATCCTGCCGAAAGCAGCGCTATTCGCAAACCTGGAGAGAAGCGGATGGGAATCGGTATCCACAAAAAGTAGAGTACTGCCGCGAGAACGACGAGACCAAGGACGTAAAACGGCCAGCGCAGGATCTTCCTCGCTGCGCCCGTCGTCCGGCCCGCCGTCTGTTTTCGATTGCTCCACACTCCCGCGTAGGCCACAACGAGCCACCAGAGATAAGCGGCGGCGCCCATCCATCTTAATATTGTCTCAATGAGTTCGAGCTTCATAAATGCGCCTCCATCCAACAAAAGGCGTCGTAAGGCAGGGGTTCTTTACCCCATTTTCACCCGTAACACACCATAAAACCACCGTTACACCTCATTCCGCAACACCTTTCCGTAACATACATAAATTGACACCCTTTCTATAGCTATAATAGAAACCAATCCGGGGAGGTTTCTACGCTAACAAAAACGGCCCCTGCCTTTCGGACTTGTCCGTTGGCTAATGAGGCCGTGAGAGATAATATATCTTAATTATACAGACGAACAAAGGGCCGTTTTGTTGCATCCCCCGTAACACCCCGTAACACCCCGTAACACACCCTCCTCCCTCCTCACCTTGAAATTTCCCCACCTTGACGAAGGGAAGCTAACGCCTCTCCCGGGGTGCCCTGACATACTTTATGTAGTCGGCAAGCGGCATTCCACCGACGTCGATGCTTTCGTCCTCGAACGCCTTGGTTCCTCGTAAGTGAGTACCGGCATTGTTTCTTCTTTAGTCCGTGAAATTTTAATAGCTTCTAGTCGACGAAACCTTTCCGTTCCTCTTGTGGATCTTGAGCATGGAAGGCTTTTGCCTGCGCACTATCTTCGCCGACACTTTGAGCGCCTTAGCCTTTGTCTGGAACACTCGCAAAGCCTTTTCGGCGCTTGCCCCTTTCAGCCGCCACATTTTTCTCCTGTATTCGAGATGGTAAACCTTGGGTCCGGGCATAGTGCCTCCTTGGTTAGCAAAGCATAGGGGAGGAGGGGGGAAAGTCAATATAGTTCCCCCTCCTTGATGGAGGGGGGAGGGGGACCACTCCTCTTCAAATAAAAATGTCGTTGCGAGGCTTTTCCGAAAAGTAAGTAGGGGCTGACCTTCAGGTCAGCCCGCAAATAATAAACCGGGCCTACTTGAAAGTCGGCCCCTACGTTTCTTACGTCAGAAACGAGTCGAATTGGCTAAAGGGCAATCTCCTAAAAGTTTCTGAGGAGGGCTTTAGTTGGGCTCCTTGCGGATGAACGTGAACTGCGCGTTAAAATGGGGGGTGGGGAAGGTTTCCCAGCATATACCGCCCGTGTCCCCGGGATCGAAAATGTAGAGGTACCTGAAATTTGCGGTCTGACCGTAGCCGCCGCACGCGCGGGCGTGCCCTTCAATGCAGCTCATGAAAGGCCGGCGGTTGTCAATTTCACCCGTGCAGACTTTCCAGTCCTCGGTTGTCAGCATCGTGCACGAGAAAAGATTGTGTGTCAGAAGCTGCATCCCGGGCGGGATGTTCTTGGGATCGGTTCCCTGGCCGTCGCATTTCATCGCCCTGGCTATATCGTCCTGCGAGTAGCAGTAGCGCCAGTAGCATAAGAGCATCTGTCCCGACGTGGGCGCGCACGTCCACAGTTTTTCCTGGTAATGCCTGCAGAAGCTCAGGCACTGCTGGCAGTGATAATGGTCAAGGTCGCTGTGGCAGCAGAAGGTGACGACCTTTTGCTGAGCGGGATCGAACACCTTTCTCAAGACCTCAAGACGCTTGCGGGCTGCAAGGCGGTAGTAATTGGCCTCTTTCAGATTTTTTTGAGCCTGGAAGAATTCCTTGATTGAGGTGTGAACTCGTTCCCACTCTTTCGGATTCATGGCGTAGTCGGTTTTTGAAAAGGTTCCCAGCAGGGAGTACACCGCCTGACCCAGATTAATGCCTCCGGGTTTTGTGGGCACGAGTACCTGATGCTCGATGTCGAGAAGGATGGACACATCATTCCCGCCTCCAGGAGCGCGAAGCAGGGCCAGAAGTCCCAGCTTGGGATAACGGTAGCAGACCAGGCGAACGTTCGCAACAACGTGTTTGGGATATTGTTCGTGCGCCAGTCTGCGCAAGGTTTTTCTCGCCTCTTCGGTATTCCACAGGGGAGGGGTGACGTGCATGCTTATTACCGGGGTTCCGTACACCCTGTTTGCCGCAACGCGAATGAAGCCGACCCGTTCACGAATTCTTACCGGGAAATCGTAAAAGAGTGCGGGCCCGGTAAGGTCATAGACTATTCGTGGTGTTCCGGCAATCCGCGCGTGTTCCCAGCCTAAAAAACCGCGCATGTTCGCTCCCACCCCCATGTACAAAGCGTACAGGGCGTGCATCCTGGCGTCGTCCGCGCTTATATTCAAGCCCGGTAATTCAGCCGTTTTTCGAGTATCGTCATCCATGATTGACATTTCTTACCTCCTTGGTTGTATCTGTTAAATGACTAGAACCTTGTCAGACTATAAATAAAAAACACTATATTGTCAATGTATTGAAAAGCGAGATCAGTTCCGT
>CBFGKC010000014.1:38094-64377 GCA_965649265.1 Caldifarciminota bacterium
TGACACATTATATTTCTTATACTATAATAAACAAACGTTTATAAGTTCCAATTCGTGACCTTGAGTATGGGGTTATTAATGAAAAGATACGACAAGTAGTGCTTTGACAAATGCTGGATACGAAAACAATTGAACGATATAAGGTATGTCCAGGGGAAGAACTTTGTTCGCAATGTTTTTGGGCAAACAGAAGTGGTGGATATTGTGCAGGCTGCGACAGCTACTACCAACAGAATTGTCTCATGAGTACTTGTGATTTCAACTGCGATTCTTGCGGTGGTGGTAATCACACACCTACTTTTGCATGTTGTGGGCGAACTGGAAAATTGTATCCTGAATGGAAGGAATGGTTAAAATCGATTTTGGAAACCCCTGTTGGGAACTATGCACCAGAACCCCTTGAAATTAAAAACCGAGTGATACCTGTATTATGGCACCAAGAACCTCTTACTCATATGAACATACCTGAAGAGTTTTCGGAAGTTGAGGTATGGGCGGCTCCAATTCGTGAGGTTTTTTATTTTGATGGGATGTTTCGAAGAAGAAATTTGAAGGAGTATTTTAATATACCCCAAAAAAAGAAGATAATACTCTCCACTTTTGATTATGACAACTATCAAGAAAAGTTGTGGAAAAGAAGATTCCAGTTGAATCATCTTAGTTTTCAAGGATACGGTATAGATTACTGGTTTCCTGGCCATTTTTCCATTTATATGAATTATAGTAAACTATACCAATTTCTCAGTGCAAAACGCCAACAAATACACGCTCAGCTCACTAGAAGTCAGTTCGTTTGGTTCGAACTAGGCCAAAACATCCCTCTTGAGTTTCTAAATCCAATTCGCGATGCTGCATCTGTTTTGATCTCAACTAGCCATATGAACGACAAGGACAGCCTGTCAATATTGAAAAACGAAATACTGACTGCAGATGCATGGTTTCCAAAGGAAACTTCATTCTTCATAGTTGGAGGAACTCATATCTTACCCCCTCTTACAAACAAACGAGCTTGCTTTGAAATTAATTCAAACTGGATAATGAAAGGAATTCTCGGTTGTGATCTTTCAGGTAAAAAAAGTGAACTATCCAAAGAAGAACTTTTAAAGAAAAACCTAAAGGAGGTTTTAAATGAGTAAAGGCAGTCCAAGAAAAACAAAAACAAATCGGACTTTACCAATAATACCACTCACACCACCAGACCCTTTTACAGGTGGTAAAGGAGGTGGGGCTTCAGTAGGCGATGGATCACCATCTGAAGCAAAAAAATGTGTTTGCGGTAACCCCAAATGTGAGAACTACAAGAAAGAAATCCCTCTTAATGAAATCAACTGCTCTGAACAAGTTTGCAAAAAGTGCAAACAGCCTTTAAAACCTGCATGGGTTTTGAAAAATAGGGGTTGATTTTTAATTCAACAATCCGGATAGCATACGACCGGGAAATCCGACTGTCTTGGGAAGTGATTGAAGTCTAAATTTCAGGCGGAAAACCCCCGAATTGCCCCTTTTTTGCCCCGAAAAATACCTCAAAAACCCCGTTTTGACCATCTTCTGACCATCTTTTGTCCCACTTTTGTCCTACTTTTTCAACCCCACAAATCTGCTTCGCATATTTGAGGGGACCCCGGTCTTGGAAAAAAAGAAAAGCGCCTAAGAGGCGCTTTTAAGGTGTGTTACGGGAATGGAGGCGGCGGGAATTGAACCCGCGTCCGAGATGGTCGGCAGTCAAGGACTACATGGTTAGTCGTAATATTAAGTCTCGTTCCTTCGCTGCCTTACGACGCGGCGACTAGGGAACCAGCCATCAAAAAATCCACTTCCAGCCGATGGCGCTCTGGAAATTTCACCCGTCCTGAATTACCCCGAACCTTATGCCGAACGGGCCGAACACAAGGCCGAGGACGCGGCTAATTAAGCTGCGTAAGCGTAGCTGTTATCAGCAGTTGTTTTTCCTCTCGCAGGATTTACAAGGTCACGAGAGACCCTTGCCATGCCCTCTTGTGCGTCAACATCCCGTCGAAGCCGTTCGCCCCCGAAAAAACAAGTAATCACTCTTACTCGTCCGGGGACCCCGCTAAATGAAAAATAAACTGCGGGGTTCCAACGGCATACAGAAATGGCGTCGAAACACTCAAAGTGCATCAAGATTTCCAAAGAACAAAGTTATTATAGGTGGCATTCATAAATAGTCAAGGGTTGACTGCGTCAATTTCGTTCCTATAATAAAACCTAAGCTTTTATAAAACCGATTAATAGAACATCGTAAGTCACCTCAGGTATTTACCTTACGAATTGTTGTTTATAGAAAGGAGTGTTGTTTATGAAGGATCCTAAACGTCAAAAAGCACTTGCGCGTAGTGAAAAGTTGCGTGAGCGTATCCAGGAGTATTTAGAAGTCCGCAAAACAATCCACACGGGTTTTGATGTAGTAGGTGATGTAGAGGCACGTAAGCAAAGGATTCTCAACGAATTGGGAGGTTCGGAAGAGCAGTGGAATGATTGGCACTGGCAGCTGGCAAATCGCATTCGAGATGTTGATACTCTCACCAAGCTCATCGATTTGAGGGAAGACGACCTTGACGATATCACAAAAGTTGGAAAAACCTTTCGCTGGGCCGTATCTCCTTACTACCTGTCACTTGCCGACTTTTCGGGCAGATACGGTCCAATAAAGCTTCAGGCGGTTCCTTTGAAAGCCGAGCTTGCGGTTCCAGGCGGCAGCGCCGATCCCATGGACGAGGAGCACAATTCCCCGGCAGGGACAATCACAAGGCGTTATCCCGACCGTTTAATTATCCTCGTTTCTAATATCTGTGCAACTTACTGCAGGCATTGCCAGCGCCGCAGATTAATAGGTCAAAAAGATCACCACACCGACTGGAATCTTATCGAAGAATCGATCAAGTACGTTCGTGACAATCGTGAGATTCGCGACGTTCTTCTCACCGGCGGTGATCCCTTTATGCGTGAGAACGCCGATCTTGAGCGAATCATCTCGTCCCTGCGAAAGATTAAACATCTCGAGATTCTTCGAATCGGTACCCGTGCACCGGTAACTATGCCGCAGCGGATCACACCTGAACTTGTCAATATGCTTAAAAAGTATCATCCAATTTACATAAATACTCAATTTAATCATCCGCGGGAGATTACCCCTGAATCATCAAAAGCCTGCAACATGCTTGCCGATGCCGGAATCCCTCTTGGTAATCAGATGGTTCTTTTGAACGGTATCAATGATCGTTGCTCTGTGGTAAAGGCGCTAAATCAGGAGTTATTAAGGATAAGAGTCAAACCCTACTACATCTTTCACGCAAAAGAGATCAAGGGCACCCTTCACTTCGTAACATCGGTGGATAAAGGGATTGAGATCATGGAGTTCCTTCGAGGATACACGACGGGCATGGCAATCCCGACATATATAATCAACGCGCCGCACGGTTTAGGCAAAACTCCCATCCTTCCTGAATACGTGGTTTCAAGGGGACCGAATTTCATCACGATCCGGACATGGGAGAATAAGGTTGTGAGATATCCAAATCGTAAGGAAATAGATATTACGCAATTTTAACAGGGTCCTCAAGGTTGGATATTGCGCTAAAGATCAATAATCATCCCTCCGAGTGAACGTATTACCTCTGTGTGAAATCCTTTAATCGAGTCTTTTGAAATAGTATAAATTCTTTTAGGTTGCAACCGTAATCGATTGTTTAGGATATAGTTGATCGCCGTAGAGTCAACTCTTTTCGCCTCTGAAACAAAGACGACCTTTCTTGTTTTAGACTCTACAAAATAGTATGGTTTTGAACGTACGGCAAGGTCGTACTCAATTCTCGATGAAGGCAACTTAAGCATTCCCGCATGAGGCAGTTCATCAAGATTTTTATCTTTAATATTAATGACTGATCCTATCCTTCCAATTTTGTAATACTTTATCATGGAGTCCAGCCCGCTCAAATCACCGGCTTTGTCAGATAGGCAAAGCACGTAATCTATATTACTTGTCTCTATGGAGTTAAGGTAATTTCTAACTGTCGACTCTGTCTTGGAACCCGGATTGAGAAGGATGGTGTGTCCATCCGATCGAAGCACTGCAACGTTGCCCTCGTAGGTATTCAGGATGGTCAGTGTCGGTTTTCGATCCTCAAGCGCCCACGGCCAGAAGCCGATATTGGCACCGAGAAGAAGGATTCCGAGAGATAGTGCATAACGGTATTTTTTTTCTTTTTCGGTATAAAGGATCAATGCGGCGGCAAAAAGGGCCGCTACAAGTGCAATCGGCCAGGATGCGGTTGGAGCTAGCTTTCCCGGAAGCAAGTGCAGAATCTTCTCAAGAAGCCATAATCCGGCGCTTACAACATAACCAAGAATTTCGCCCAGGGGTAACCAAATAAGACTTAATCCCATGGCAACGAGACCTATTGGAAAAATAAACGAAACAAGGGGTACGGCAGGAAGATTTGCAAGAGCTGATGAAAATGTGACTTGTTGGAAATTGTTTGCAATGAACGGCATGGTAAAGGCCGTTGCTGCAAGTGAAAAGGCAATTGGGGCAAGCACCCATTTTTTTAACCACGAAGGCACCTTTGTTTTCTTAAACATCCCGGCTGCTCCATCCAGCCAATCTGCAGCTAAGATAATGGCAAGTGTTGCGCTAAAGCTCAACTGAAACCCGATATCGAGTATCTGGACAGGCTTCCATAGAAGTATTGCGAGGGCGGCCAGAGCAAGATTGTTTAAGGGCAAGGTCTTGCGGTCAATAAGGAAACCGGCAGCCACCGCAAGGCACATTATTGAAGATCTGATGATTGATGCAGCAGGTCCGACAAGACCGACATAAACTGCAAGCAGGAGAACGAGAAGTGGAATAGACCACTTGCGTCCAATTCCGATTAATCTAAAGAGAAATGCCAGAAACGCGACAAGTACGCCGACGTTGAGTCCTGATACTGCTAAAAGATGCAGGGTGCCGGTTCGTCTCATATCGTAGAACAGATCCTCGGATACAAGATCGGTCTTTCCCAGAAGTATTGCCGAATAAAGAGCTGCTTCTTTTCCAAAAATTTCATCGGAACGCTTAAGAACGCCCGCTCTGGCCCAGGCAAGCCAGGCGTCAATACCCCGGGGCGGTGATAGTATCCGCAGTTCATTCTCCTTGATGCGTCCGATTATTCCTTCACGCCCAAGACGCTTATTGCGATCGGGTAAACCTGGATTGCGTGGGAAGGAAAGGGGCTGTATCTCACCTTTTACAACGACCCTGGTACCCGTATCCCACTTTTTTGCTAAATAAAGAAGAACGCTTCTGCCTTTCAAGAATGCCGGCGATTCGATCAAGAGAACTGAATAACTACCTTCCCTTTCTTCTGAAATACGACCTTCTATGCGTATGGGAATTCCATATACATCTGAAGATGGGGGAGGGGGGACGGATAAGGCGCCATAAGAAACGGCCAGCGCTAAAAGGCTGAGGTAAAGAAATTTTTCTTCAAAAAGAAATGCGATTACCGCTGTCAATATTGCTGCCACAACACCAATCCACCACGGGTGGGGGATAAGGAGTCCGATTGCGAATCCTGTTCCAATGGTTAATGCACTTCTTAGAGCGGTAAAGCGTCTTGCTGAAAGGAACTCCACCGCCAAGGATATTCACAAATGTGTACCAAGTCAACAGGGGGTTTCCTCGCTTGACTTTTTTCGTCAATCAACTAAACTAAACAGGCAATTTTAAAAACTACAGGAGCCATCTCTATGAATTTATTTGCAATTTTATCGCTATTTTGTACGCCGGGACAAGGGGGAACCTGGAGTGTTAACGCCGATGAAGCGTGGAAAAATCTTACCGACCAGGCATACTCCAGGCCTCTTTCCCTTAAAACGGTTTCGTCTTTTTCCGCAGCTGGCGAGTCACGTTTTTCTTTATTCCTTCCGCATGGCACCGGGCTGGTTCTTAAGTGTGATCCTGCCACGTTAACGGTATCTGATACGTTGGCCCCCAATTACGGCTTGACTGTTGATGCTGAAAGGGCAATCGAGAAGTCTCCTTCATGGTTACGGTTTGACCTTGTGGATAATCTCCTGCAGCTCGATGCTTCAATACAAAATACCCTTGCGGATATGATTCTTAATCCCTCTGACCCGAGATTACGCGACGAGATAGCATTTCAGGTCGCTCACATTTCGCCTTCTCATCTCAGAGTTATCAATCTGGATGTGATAAAGCAGAACGTCGATTCTCTCTACGCGATAGATAATGAACTTGAATACGCAAAAATAATCGACTACGGTAATCCGGACGAGGACTCAAATTATTATTCGACAATACGATACAAGATTCTTAAGGACGGCGCTACACTGAGCTGTGAAATTCCCAGGGAGGTCTACTACTGGTACGTTATTCACCCAAGGGGCACCGATGAAACCCCGTCCATTATCTATGACAAGTTCTGGAGGGAGTACTTATATTACGATGACGGCACAACGTCCTATACGGAAGAGGGTAAATATCCCTTGCTTCGAGACGTTCTTGATACAGTAGAATTTGCTTGGGAGGTAAAACCACAAAGCTCTGGTGGTGGAGCCGTTGCCGCGGTCTACAACTGGGTAAACGGGGTAGTCAAATGGGGAGCAACAGGCAACAGACCCATTCAGCCGAATCAAATTGCCACAGACCATGACGGAAACTGCGGCGAATTCCAGGATATTACATGGGCCGGTGGCCGAACGGCCCTGATTCCCACGGTTGGTGTTCTCGATATAAATGAGGATCATGTCTGGTGTACCATGTGGCAATCAGAGAGCTACGAGTCCCCGATTGAAACCGCCTGGCGACCTGATTCCGCGGGTGCTTTTGACAAGGATCACGGAGGAGGAGAGAAATACTGCTCCATGATCTGGCAATGGCGGGGTGACGGTTACCAGGAGAGTCGTATTCAGGATTACTCCAATTCCTGCACTTTAACGGTCAAAATCACAGATCCGGAAGGTGTTCCTTTGTCTAACATGAATGCTGAATTGGACAGTGAAGGCTGGATGAGTACGACGAATGTACGGGGATTATCGGGCATAACAAACAGGGATGGTCTGTTCGTTATTCCGGTCGGCGAAGAGCAGAATTATTACCTGAAGGTGATATGGAAGAATTTTGGGCTGGTAGTCGACTCGGCATCATCAACTGCGGGAGAGAACATTGTCATTGAACGTACGATCAATACCGACTATCTTCCGAAACCGAAGAATCTGGATGGCATCAACAAGTTCCAGCATTTTTCTATTGAGGGCGAACTTGATACGCTTCTTCCGTTGCCTGCTGAACCTTGTTACCTTGTTTTCTTCAACAATCACGCACAGATGGGCGAGGTAATCTCGGGTTCGGTATCGGTATCCGCTTTAGGGATTTCACTTTCAGTTGACGCCGAATACGATTTAGGGCACTGTGCTACTCATTCTTACGAATCGACTTCTTCAGCATCCACTCTTAAATTTGCACCCGGGGAGTTGACGGATTTCTTCACCACCGACTTGCATGGAGTCTACACCCTGGGTGTTTCTGACGCGTGTCCGCCCCGGTCCCCGGAATTGAGCCTGAATGTAAAACCAATCAACGCTTCGGGCGCTGTTGATTTCGAAATTACGGGAGCCAAAGAATCCATAAGGCTTTCGATTTTTGACATTTCGGGCCGTACGGTTTATTCTGCGTTCGCAAGACCGAATTCTGACGGCGCGGCTCATTTGTCCTGGGTCGAAAATCGCAAGCCTGCAGGAGTATACTTTGCAAGGATAGAATCCTCGGGGATTTTTTCGGTAGCAAAGTTTGTAATTACTCAATGATTCTTGGCCGATTTAGAGGAACTTGCTCATATTATCTATATTGACAACTATGAACCATAAGCGTATAGTAAACGTTGAAATTAAATCCAATTGCTGGAGGTTTTTAGTGAAAAAGCTAGCGTCGATAACATCGATCGTAATTTTACTTTACTTATCAGGATGTATAAAGAACGACCCCCCCGTAATAAATAGTCTGACGACCGACCCTGCGGCCGATACGCTTGTTACCGTTGGCGACACGGTCAAAATTATCTGCAACGCCGTCGATCCAAATGAGAATGAGATCAATTATTACTGGTCTTCGTTGGATGCAGGTAATCTTTTTGGTTCCAACTATCAGCCTGAGATTAGCTGGATTTCGCCGGATTCTAGCGGCAGCTATCGCATAGCCTGTACAGTCTGGGATCAGGACACGTCCATCAAACCGTCAGATACATTAACAATCAATGTTCAGAATTACTTCCCGATGGAATTAAACAACAAGTGGGAGTACAAGGCTCCGGTTGGTATCGGTTTCGTTAACATGGATGTAACCGTTACCAGTAAGACCTATCCTGCGGAGGGCGGTATAATCTGGCACCTAAAACGCGTATTCTATACCAATCCTATAGTTACCGACACCTTGTCGTATTACGAAATTAGAGGGGATTCTGTATTCTTTTACAACGAGATCAGCAAAACTAAAAGTCTTATGCTTTACCTGCCCTTGTGGCTCAACAAATCGTGGGGAACCGGGGCCGTGGACAGCATCAAGAATTTCGGTACCGATGCAGGCGCCTTTCCTAACAGCATGCACGTAACCTTTGAGGATGGCATGTGGCTTGCCCCTGACGTGGGTATCGCCAAGCAGCTCGTAATTCTAGGGGTTTACATTTTTGAATTCAGTCTTACGGATTACGAGATCTATTAAATAGTTTAAGATTTGAAATATTCTGGAATGTATTCTTGAAGGAGCTTCTGCACCTCCTGTAGACATTGTTTTGAATCGCTCGCATCGACCCAGTGCACTTCACCGAGAGTTCTAAAGAAGGTTTCCTGCCTTTTTGAGAAACTGCGGATTTTTGCCAAAATCAGATCCTTAGTTTCAGGAAGTGTCGCCAGTCCTTCCACATAATCAAAAAGCTCCCTGTAGCCGTAGGCGTTGAAGGCATATATATCCTTTGAAAATCCCATCTGTCTGAGATTTCGAACTTCATCTACAAAACCCCCGGCGAGCATTTTTTCGAGCCTTTGAGCCTGTCGTTCCCAAAGGAGTTTGCGTTCGAGCTTCAAACCTATGTAATGAGGTTTAACCGAAACCAGAGGGGCGGATTCTTTTATGAGCTCCGAATAAGGCCTGCGAGCGGCAAGGCATATCTCAAGCGCACGCAGGATCCGCTGCCTGTCGTTGTAGTGAAGTCTCTCTGCAGTGACCGGATCCTCCGCTTTCAATTTTCTTGAAAGGGTAGCAGTGGGAAGGGTTTCGAGTTCTTCTCTTATCAACGGGTTATGGGGAAGATTTGCATGAAGAGGTTCGAATATCGCCTTGAGATAGAAGCCCGAACCGCCCACCGCAAGCGGGCGTTCAAGACTGATCAGGAGTTCCAGGGCGTGACGCGCAAACTCGCCTGCGGATAGCTTGTGATCGGGAGGACAAATATCCAAAAGGTGATGTGGCACCCTTGAGCGCATTTCAGCAGGAGGCTTTGCGGTTCCCACATCCATCAAAAGATAGCATTGTCTGGAATCCACCGAGACTATTTCCCAGCCGTATCTCAGTGCGAGCTCAAATGCAATTTCGCTTTTTCCTATGCCGGTGGGTCCGAGAATGACGGGTATCGGTTTCTTAACGTCCACGGTTATATTCGGCCAAAGCGCTTCGCAAGGTCGTCCATGGTGAATTTGATTACCGTGGGTCTTCCGTGGGGACAAAAATAGGGTGTCTTACAGTGAAAGAGTCTGTTTATCAGCGATTCCATCTCGGCTTGAGAGAGCGCGCGTCCAGCCTTTACTGCCGCCTTGCATGAAATTAGCGCGGCCATCTTATCTCTGTTGCCCAGCTTTACTTCGTTTGTTGAGTTGAACTCCCTGAAAAGCTCCCTGAGATCCGGAGGACTGATTCTTGAACCTGCGGGAAGGGTCTCGACGATTATCTGGTTGGGTCCGAAAGTTTTGGCTTCAAATCCGAGTGTCGAAAGTGCCTCGGATATTTCCTCGAACGTTGCGACCTCTTCAGGTGTGAGTTCGACAATATATGGGAAAAGAAGAGGCTCTCTGGCTGCATTAGAGTTCATCCGCTCAAGCATCTCCTCGTAGAGAATTCTCTCATGTGCCGCATGCTGATCCACTATTACGAGTCCGGAGGCTATCTGAGCAAGAATATAAGAGTTTTGAAGCTGCCAGAACCGAATTTCGGAATCGCGTGATGAGAATCGCGGTTCGCCATAATCGTTCTTTGCTGTTGCGGATGATAAGGAGGGGGAGGGGTATCCTGAGTAAGGTCCCGATGCGATACGGGAGGGAAATTCTGAGGATGGTGAGGAGGGCGAGGAGGGTGTTGAGGAGGGTTCTGAGGAGGGCTCTGAGGAGGATGCAGGCAGCTTTAACTGGCGTTTTTCTTCACCCGTCGTATACAGTTCACGCAGGTCAATATCGTTTGGCGGCAGGCTCATGGTTTCTACCGCTTGTTGATGGATAGTCCTGCGAATGAGCTGGTTAAGGAAGTCGAAAAGAAAACGCTCGTCGCGGTATCGAACCTCGGTTTTAGCAGGATGTATGTTTGCATCAAGCAACTCCGCAGGTGAATCGATCTTGAGGATGAAAAAAGGAGGTTGTCCACCTGGCTGCGGGCCAAAGCCCTCCATTACCGAGCGGTAGACGATTCTATAAAGTACCGGTCTTGAATTAAAGAAGATACGCTGAATACGTTCGACCTCTCTTGCCTGGTCGGGCCGCACTATCAATCCACGGACGGAAAGCCGCGTATGACTTTCCTCAAAAGGAATAAGCTCGGCCGCAGAAAGCGAGGGGTAGACATCCCTTACTCTATCAACCCAGTCAGCTGCGGGTTGGTAGGTCAAAAGAATCTTACTGCCGGTTCGTACTTCGAATCTTATTCTGTGAAAGCATAATGCGTAATTGCGAACAACCTCGAGGACTAATCGACGTTCATAGGGTTCGCTCTTAAGAAAAGCCTTGCGTGCAGGAAGATTAAAGAAGAGATGTGAGATGCTGACCGTGGTTCCGGGAGTTCGCACTATCTCCTTGCGTTCAAGAATCTGACCGGCTTTAACCTTCAACATGACTCCCGTCGCTGCGGACCTTTCCTGAGTCTCTATTGTGATCTCGCTGACCTCGGCCATCGACCCGAGCGCCTCGCCGCGAAAGCCGAAAGAACGTATTCGATCGAGATCATCAACAGTTTCAAGTTTACTCGTAGCGAATCGCCGAACGGAAAGTTCCACCTCGGGTGCAGGTATTCCAATGCCGTCGTCGGTGACTTTTACCAGTTCTTTTCCGCCGTCTTCCAGAAAAACTTCGATTCTCGTAGCTCCTGCATCTATGGAGTTTTCGATAAGTTCCTTGACAACCGACGACGGTCTTTGAATTACTTCGCCTGCTGCAATCTTTGCCGCGGTTTCTGGCCGGAGAATATGGATGCTCACCAGGCAATTCTAGGGGATATACTCCAAGTGTCAAGAAAACCTTTCTTGTGTTGATATCTTTTGAATGGGATTTTCCTATAAGATTTCCACTTTCCAGGCTAATTTCTAAAACTGTAACTATTCTTCTGAGATAACAAAGAATCTTCCTTGACTTTTAATGATTGGTTCTTAAAATTGAAGCTATGAAAAGCATTAGTAATTTTTTTGTTTTATCCAGTCTCGCATTTTTGAGTGCAAGTACGCTAAATGCAGCAATTATGCCCGATCTTAAAGGCTTGACTCCGGATTCGGTGAAAGCGCTTTTTGCCAGCGATACTAACATAAAGATTGTAGTAATGTCGGAAGCTGTTTACTCGGACAGCCTTTTACAGGGTACGGTAGCGTGGCAAAAACCTTTACCTGATAGTTTTGCAGTGGTAGACACCGTCAAGATAAAAGTCGCAGCACCTTTGACCGTTAAGGTCCCCGACCTGCTGGGCAAGAATCTCTATGAAGCTGATTCTTTGTTGAAATCCCTCGATTTGATACTATTTCCTGCCGGAGAAGAAGAAAGTGAAAAATATCCTGCGGGTACAATTGTATCTTCAGGACCTTCGCGAGATTCATTAATACAGCGCAAGGGTACTGTTTACGTCAAGGTTTCTGTCGGTGTCCCGAATTATACATATACTACTACTTCAACCGGTACGAAAATCAATCTATATGAAGATCCGGCTTTCAAAATAACGTCGGTATCTCTTGCTTCTTCGGACTCGCTTGGTTTCGTTCTTTCTTTTAATATCCAGGTAACGAATCCCTACAAGCATTCGTTCACGGCGGAGTCCTTCAATTACTTCTTTATGCTTGACGATGTTCGTTTTGCCAAGGGTGCATCCAAAACGACAATCAAACTGTCGGCGGGAGCCACCTCAACAGGTAAGATTCTCATTCCCCTTACATACGCTTCTATTAAGCCATCAATGGCAAAACTTTTACTCGAAAAAGGGAGATACAAGCTGTATGGAACCTTTTCCCTGGTTGTAGAATCAGGCTTTTCACAAAAGGATTTTGACGCGAGAGGCGAATTTCAACCGTTCCTCAACTCGTCCCCGGTTAAGACCAGGCTTGAGGAGATAGCAGCCTCAAAATAACTTCAAGGACATCTGCGAACTCGTTGACTTTACACAAGAGGGATATAGTATTCCCGATGCTTAAGGCGGATTTTCTTTATGATTTACCCGAGAATCGTATAGCGCTTTTCCCGAGTGAACCCAGGGATTCCTGCAGGCTTCTCGTCATACACAAGGACAGCGGGAAAATTGAGCACCGCAGCTTCGCCGACATTGTTGAATATTTTGGTGAGGGCGATGCGCTCGTTCTCAACGATTCAAGGGTTCATCCTGTACGATTCAGGCTTTCGAGATCGAGCGGCGGAATTGTGGAATTTCTTCTGACTCACAGAAGAGGTGAAGGGGAGTGGGTTGCTCTTGCAAGACCTTCAAAACGATTAAAAGCAGGTGAGGGTCTTTTGGATGAGAGGGGGGAGGGGGTAGTCAGTATCATCGAAAAAGCGGAAGGGCATGTGATTGTAAAAATCAATCTTTCCGAATCCGATTTTTTCTCAAGATTCGGACTTGCGCCTCTGCCCGCTTATATCCAGCGAGTGCCTGAAAAACGGGATATCGAGACTTATCAGACGGTTTACGCGCACGACGGCTTCTCCATAGCCGCTCCCACGGCAGGCCTTCACTTCACTCCGCATTTGCTCGAGCGCTTGAAGGAGAAAGGTGTCAGTATTGTCTACATCCAACTCGACGTCGGAGAGGGGACATTCAGACCGATAACGGCCGATAAAATCGAAGATCACAAAATGCTTAGCGAGAACTATGCAATAACCACCGAAGCTGCAGAAAAGATCAACAGAGCCGGGAGGGTAGTTGCGGTAGGTACAACGGTCACACGAACGCTCGAATCCTTTCTTGCGGGCCCTGTGACGGCATCATCGGGTTCTACGGACCTATTCATCTACCCCGGTCATGAGTTCAGGCACGTGGACGTTCTTCTAACGAATTTCCACCAGCCGGGTTCGACGCCGCTGGTTCTCACGTCCGCCTTTTGCGGAAAGGAACTGCTCTTTAAGGCTTACGGTGAGGCGCTTGGTTTGGACTACAGATTTCTTTCTTACGGCGATGCGATGATTATCCTGCCCTTCGATTTTGACGAACAAAATCGAAGGGAACCCGAACTTACCGCCCAAAAGAAAACATCGTTTTCTTTTGGGGACCCCATATCAAAGGTTAAAGGTTTCCCCGGCACAAACTCATCAAGGACCCAGACGGCGATATGATTAAGTTTACAGTCAACTCTAAAGATGCAGATTCACGGGCGCGCCAGGGAACGCTGGAACTCGTGCACGGCGTCGTCCAGACACCGGCGTTCATGGCCGTTGCCACACAGGGAACGGTCAAGTCATTTACTCCGCAAGAGATCTTCGAACTAGGCGGACAGATACTCGTCTCGAACGCCTACCACATCTACTTGCGGCCAGGTGTGGACGTGGTAAAATCCGCAGGAGAGGGGAGAGGAGGCCCGAAAGGGCTCTCGGGTTTCATGGGATGGAACAGGCCCGTACTGACCGACTCCGGCGGCTTCCAGATACATTCTCTAACGGGTCTAAGAAAAATTACGGACGAAGGCGTAACCTTTCAGTCGCACGTTGACGGTTCAAGGCATACATTCACTCCGGAAAAAGTAGTAGAGATACAACGTGAACTTGATACCGATATCTGGATGGTTTTAGACGAGCCGGTCGGTTACCCCGCGGAGCGTCCTGATGCCTTGCGATCGCTCGAAAGAACCTCTCTTTGGGCCGGACGCTCTATTGAATATGCCGGAGACGATCACCGCCTTTTCGGGATTATACAGGGAGCCACTTATGACGAACTGCGTACCCGTTCCGCCCAGGAGATTACGGCTTTGCCTTTCAATGGATTTGCCCTCGGTGGTTTGTGCCTGGGTGAGCCTTCGGAACTGACCTACCGGATCATCGACACAGTCGAACCCATTCTGCCTTCTGACAAGATACGTTATGTCATGGGCGCAGGCTATCCGCAGGATATCCTGGAGATGGTTGGACGTGGAATAGATTTGTTTGACTGCGTTCTGCCTACACGCAACGGTCGCACCGGTTCGGCCTTCACGTCTACGGGGCCGCTTAATATCCGCAACGCGCAATACAAGGAAGACGCGAAACCACTCGAAGAGGGCTGCGCATGTTACACTTGCAGGAGTTTTACAAGGGCTTTCTTAAGACATCTCTTCATGTCTGACGAGATACTTGGGCCAAGACTCATTTCGATTCATAATCTCCACTTTTACTATACGTTGATGCGAGAAATAAGGCAGGCTATATCAGATGGATGTTACAGCCGGTTCAAGGAAGAAAAGTTAAATAAGCTTTCCTGTGGGGCGGAAGCTTAAAAATTTCCACAAACTAATCATGAAGAACTCTAAAAGAGAATTCCCGTTATGAAAAAATGGATTGAAAGCTGGGCGGTCAATCCTTCAAGGGATCCTAGGCCGGCAATAATCAACCTTCTGACCTCCACTGGAATGATGGTTCTTTTTATAGAGGTTCAGGTGCTCGTTAAAAACGAGACCGGGAGCAATTTTCAGGTCGGACTCGTTTCATCGAGTTACTATCTTTTCTCATTCCTTGCGGGGATTGTATTCGGCAGACTGGGCGATTTCGTTCGCCGCAGGGCCATCATTTTTGCAGGATGCATGATTGGTGGAGCGGGGGCTCTTACTATAGCGCTTGCGCCCTGGGATTACTCGCTCGTCTTTCTTGGCCGCGCACTTACTGGTGTAGGTATGGGCATGCTTCCGGGCGCGCTTTACGCGACCGCTCACGAACGAAAGGGGTCTATAGGCATTCTTACCGCACTCGGTTCGCTCGGATGGACAATTGGTTCAGGCATTGCAGCACTCTCAGCCTCAGGACCGGCAGGCTTCTTCATCACGGCCGCAACCTTTATCGTTCCCGCTCTCTTTGCGTCGAGCTTCAAGGAGAAGCCTGAACGGCCCCGGACAAAATTTTTAGAATTCAAGGTCATCGAGAGGCACTGGCCGATATTCCTGGGTTTCTTCCTGCGTCACGCCGGTGCCATGGCAATCTGGGTTACATTTACGCTTTTCCTGAAGTCCGCAGGCTACTCGCCATTCCAGATAGGTCTTTTTTACGCCGTGAACTCGTTCGGCCAGGTTCTCTTTATGTTGTTCATAGATCGAATGAAACCGAGATTAACCATTCCACTCGGTTATCTTTTTTCCGTCTTGGTCTTTGCCGCTTATGTGTTCGTCGCCCCTCACAAGAGTCTCTGGTTGATGATAATTATACAGATTGCCCTTGCCTTTTCATGGTCAACGCTTTACCTGGGCTCGCTTCTCTATCTCATGAATTCGTGCTCGGAGGAACGTTCGACCACATCCGGCGCATTCAACGCTGTATCCGGACTCTGCGGGATTGCGGGTGCCCTTCTGGGTGGATGGCTCGCGACACTGCACTTGAACTTTAAACTCGCGAAACATGCGTTCTCGTGGAACTACGAACTCTCCATGGTTGCGGCCGTTATACTGACTATTGTCGGTTTCCTTTTCGTATTGTTAGGGGAGCGTAGATTATTTGCTAATAACGCCGCGAGCACACCTGAGAGCGTGACTAGCTGTGAGCAAGTGATTCGTCTACGGCGCCTGAAACCTTAAGAAAGAGAAACCCGAGAAAAAGCGCAAGCCCTGCTCCTGCAAGTGAACCCGTGATGAATCTCAAAAGATTAGTGCTCTCCCATTTCGTGAAGAGTTGAACGAATCCGTCGGTGACAAGGGGGGAGAGGGCGGATACGAAAACAGGGAGAACAAATCTAGTGAACTTTTTTGAGGCAAGCCAATATCTGATCCTCCTCAAAAAGAGCAAAGATCCGGATGCTACAAGGAGGAGATAGGTCGAGAAACATCGCACGCAGACACCGAGCTTTTCACCGCAAAGGAACCACGATCGCGATGGAAGTTGATGGCAAGAGAGATGATAGAATCCGTAAAGAAATCGCGCAATACCTTGAGCGCCATAGCGGTCTAAAAAAGGTGCAAGGATAACTCCCGCAAGGAAGACTGTCAGGAGGCCGATGAATATGCCCCATCCTGAAATAAAGACTCTATCCTCTATAAAGTGCACGTTACGATTCGTCATCTTTGAATTCTGGAGTTGATTTCGATTATGTCAACGCCGCTTTCCTCAGATATACATGGTAGCTTTTTCTTTTTTGCGAATTATCACTTGTTAAACATGTATGGTTTGGATTATTTCTTACCGCTTGAAATCCATCGAAGGGAGGGCACAAGTTTTGCCCCTTCCCGTGCTGATCTTCCTATCAGATCAGAAATCTTGGCATTTAGCATATTGACATCATCCTTCTCTTGGTAAGATAGTTTCATTGAGCCATTCGATCGAATGGAGTTTATCTAGTATCGACAGGTGTATCTGGTTTTCTCGAGCAAGAATCAACTTCGCGTTGACAAGTATTCAGGATTTTGGTAGTTAGTATCATTGACAATAGTTGACAAGTAATTGGTATTGAATAGAATCAAACCAATTAAAAACCTTAAATCAAAGGAGGCGTAGAAATGGCCTTTCCAAGTGCGACAGAAGAACAGATCAAAGAAGGCAAGTCGATTGCATGGCTTTCCTACCTTGGAATCTTTTTTCTTATCCCTTTGCTTTCACACAAGGATAACCCCTACAGTAAGTATCACGCCCGCCAGGGCATGGTTCTCTTCTTCCTGGAGATAGCACTCAGCATTCTTTGGGCAATTCTCGGAGCAATAGCCAGCGCTATCGCATTTGCAAGCTATTCAGCAAGCGGAATTGGTGGCGGTTTTATTTGCGGAACCATACTTTCTATCGTAATGGGATTACTTTGGGTAGTCCTCGGCGTTTTCGCCATTATAGGAATTATTCAGTCTGCATCCGGCAAATTCTGGAAAATGCCTATCATTGGTGGTATTGCCGAAAGCTGGTTCAAAGGAATGGTTCCTGAAGCCTAATCACCAAATCAATAAAGGAATTTTAAAGCCCCGGGAAACCGGGGCTTTAATTTTAAACCCCAAAAAGTTACCGAGTAACTTTTTGGGGACCCGCTTACGTCCGTAGCTGAAAAATTTTTTTAGGAATCCATGCCTATTGAAAAGGCCATCTTGACAAAAGAAAACAAATAGATACAATCATAAATGAAGGTGAAACTGAGAAAGGATCTGATTGATTGATCAAGGAGGAAATGTGAAGAATAACGTTTTTCCTGAAGCTTCTGAAGAGCAGATTGCCGAGGGACGGAAACTTACCAGGTTGGCTTATGCAGGAGTAATAGCGATAGTATTGCCTTTTCTTTTTTTGTTACAATGCTAATCCATAAAAGTAATCCTTTTTCTCGCTTTCATGCCCGAAAGGGTCTGGCTTTTTTTATATTTGAGATGATGCTTTTTTTGGGTTTCGGAATAATATGGTTTATCCTGAAGTTGGTTTATGCTTTCGGCGTCGCATTCGTCAGAGGCGTCTATAGGTATTGTTTATGTTTCTTTCACAGCTGTTTTTTGGAATCTTGTTGTTGGAGTTGGAATATTCTTTGAAGTTCTTGCTATCATCGGAATCGTTAAATCGAGCCAGGGAAGATTTGTTCGCTTACCTATTGTGAGTCATATAGCGGAAAATTGGTTCAAGAGGATGGTTCCTGAATCTTAATCACCGTTCTGTTCATTGAGGTTGAACTATACAATGGGGGGGGAGGCTTGTTTTGATAAGAGTTCACCGTATAAGACGAAAGAAAGCTCTTCCTAAATCGAAATTTGGTAAATTAGGAAATCTTCAGCGATTTTTCGAAACCTAAGGGATTGACAATTCGTCATTAACTGATAAACTGAATCAACATACACCAAGGAGGAAGATAGTGTATTGCAGATACTGTGGAGCCGAGATTGCCGATAAGGCTGAAATTTGCGTTAAATGCGGCGTAAAGCCCATGAATGCGGAAAACTACTGCTGGAGCTGCGGGACTAAGACATCGGAAAACCAGGAACTTTGCATCAAATGTGGAGCTACCCTCAGGAAGAAATATGAACCCGAGAAGAAAGATTGGCTGGTAACCCTGCTTTTAGCCATATTCCTGGGGTCCCTGGGGGTTCACCGTTTCTACACCGGTCACATTGCCACCGGTATCGTAATGCTTCTGACTGCCGGAGGCTGCGGAATATGGTGGTTTATAGACATAATCCTCATTGCGACCAACAGTTTTAAAGATGGAGACGGCAGAGAGCTCGCCAAGAGCTAACCCGTAACACCCGTACCCCTTCGGGGCATTTCCATCAGCAGCTTTAGATCAGAGGAAATAACACCCGCAACGCTCGTAACGCACCAATAAGATGAGGTTACCTTACAAACTCTCTAGTTTTCTTGGGAAAATTCCGGAGGAGGCTCGGGCTGAGGCTTTTTTTCTAGCTCTTGTCACCATTGCCGTTTTGATTGTTCCGTTTTTGCCACTTGAATTCGTAAATAACGGACCTTCCTTGTGTATCTTTAAAATTGTTTTCGGACATCCATGTCCCGGCTGTGGCATGACCAGGGCATTCTGGGCACTATTGCACGGGGATGTCGTTTCCGCTATCGGCTTTAACTGGAAAATAATATTTGTTGCTCCGATTCTGGGGGCGCTATATTTTTACAGGGTTTCTTTTCTGGCGAAATTCTCACCCTTCAGTTTCCATCAAAATTACAAAATGAAGGGGAGAGGTTTACTTCTGGAAAAGCCCTCAGAGTTTCCGATTCCTTGACTCGTAAGCTATTAAAGACAACCATGCACCTTCGTCGCTAAGATCAAGCTCAGCTAAGTTTTCCTGAATCAGGGCTCCTTAATTAAGTCTTTTTCCTTTTAAGGTTCTTGAACTTCCTTTCCAAATCTAAACTGTGCTAAGCGTGCAAACCCTCCCGGCTAACAATACTTGTTTGCCGATAATTTACATTACGTAAACTAAGTCATGATTGCCCGTAGTGAGCTTAAGTCTATACTTTTCTGTTTGTTAACTCAGGGAAAGCCTTCTCCTCTATTTCGAATGCGCTTGTCGCAGAATAAAAATCCTTAGAGAGTAGGAAGGTTGTCGAAGCTCAGCGCTGAAGTTCGTAGTTCGGCGCTTCTTTAGTAATCCTTATATCGTGCGGATGGCTTTCCCTCAAACCGGCTCCTGAGATACGGACGAATTTTGCGCGTAGCCGAAGCTGGCTGATGTTTTTGGCGCCAATGTACCCAAGACCCGATTTAGTACCGCCTGCTAGCTGGAATATCTGCTCTCTGACGGATCCACGATAAGGAACTATACCTTCGATCCCTTCAGGAACAAATTTCTTAGCTTCTTCCTGGAAGTAACGATCTGCCGAGCCTTGTTTCATTGCGTCAATAGATCCCATTGCCCTGTAGATCTTGTAGCGTCTTCCTTCGAGAAGAATCGATTCGCCCGGGCTCTCTTCGGTTCCGGCGAAAAGATTACCAATCATTATAGAATCAGCACCTACTGCAAGTGCCTTAACTATGTCACCTGAATATCTAATGCCGCCGTCAGCGATGATAGGTATCTTTGCTTTTGAGAGCACATTGTAGCAATTCATAATTGCTGTAAGCTGCGGAACACCAATACCTGCAACGACGCGGGTCGTGCAGATCGATCCGGGACCGATTCCAACCTTAACGGCGTCAGGGTCAAGCTTGGCCAAATCTGAAGCGGCTTCTCCGGTACCTATGTTACCGAACACTAATTGAGCAGTAGTGACTCTTTTGCGAAGCTTACGGGCAAACTCCAGAACACCGCTTGAGTGAGCGTGGGCGGTATCTACAATAATGGCATCTACACCGGCTTCTATGAGAGCGTCTGCCCTATCGATAGAATCTTTGGAAACTCCAACGGCTGCCGCGCAGCGTAACCGGCCGCGTTCATCGACAGTTGCATCTGGATGTTCAAGTTTTTTCGAGATATCTTTAGCTGTAATCAGGCCTGCAAGTCTCCCGTTTTCATCAAGAAGAAGGAGTTTCTCCAGTTTATGGTGCTTGAGGATCTCACGAGCCTTTGTAAGACTTGTACCCTTTTTTGCGGTTACGAGATTTTCTCGGGTCATTACGTCGGCCACGGTAAGTTCGTAGTTATCCTCAAACATGATGTCGCGTCTGGTTACGATGCCGAGAACCTTGCGGTCCGAATCTATTACCGGGAAACCTGCGTAATGATGGAGTTCCATCAAAATTTTGACCTGTTTAAGAGGCATATCGGCTGGAACGGTGTAAGGGTCGTCGATGATGCCGCTTTCTGCACGCTTAACCCTGCGAACCTCTTCAGCCTGGCGCTCGATACGCATGTTTTTGTGAATGACCCCTATTCCTCCCTGCTGGGCAAGGGCTATTGCCATGGCCGATTCTGTAACTGTATCCATTGCAGCACTTACAAGCGGAACTTTAAGTGTAATCTTCTTGGAGAATTTCGATGACAAATCCACTTCACGGGGCAGAACTTCCGATGACCTGGGAATAAGAAGTACGTCGTCAAATGTCAAGCCGTCTTCAATACTATTAACCTTCCTTGTGTTACTCGCAGGTTTTGGCATCTTTCCCCCTTACAGCAGATTGTCGAGTTTTTCTGAAAGTACTGTCTTAGGTACGGCTCCGATGCTTCTGTCCTGTATTTGACCGTTTTTGAAGAAGATAACGGTAGGAATACTCATAATATTGTAGCTTTGAGCAAGTTCACGAGCCTCATCAACGTTTACTTTAACTATCTTAGCCTTTCCTTCATAATCTGATGCAAGTTCAGCTATTACGGGGCCGAGAATCGTACACGGATGGCACCACGAGGCCCAAAAATCAACGACTACGGGGACAGTTGCTTCCAACACCTCTTTTTTGAACTCCTCTGGGGTTCTTATCTCTTGCATATGCGTCTCCTTTTCGAATTTTACGGAGATTTATTCAAATGTCAATTACCCCACCTGGATACGCCCTTTTTATAGCTTTATAGCCTATTCCTCAGGGAGATGGGTTATGTTGCGGGTGTGTTGCGGGTGTGTTACGGGTGTGTTACGGGTTACGGGTCTTATGTAGCCCCGCGCATAGGTACAAAAAAACACCCACCTTCGTATCTTTTAGATAGGCCTTTATCCATCTTCGTAAATACCGTCAGGGTCTGAGCAAAGTGCTGAGGACCTATTGGAACGACCATCCTCCCCCCTATCACAAGTTGATTGATGAGAGCTTGGGGAACTCTTTCCGGCGCACAAGTGACAGTAATGGCGTCAAAGGGTGCGTGTTCCGGCCAACCCTTGCTGCCGTCACCTGTCCTGAAATGAACGTTCCCGTATCCAAGATGTTTGATGAGCGCGCGTGCACGTTCGGCAAGCTCGGACACGAACTCAACCGTGAATACTTCAACGCCAAGTTCTGCGAGAATCGCGGCCTGGTAGCCTGAGCCGGTACCTACCTCGAGTACCCTCTCCCCGCCTTTAAGCTTTAGAAGTTGAGTCATGAACGCGACTATGTAGGGCTGTGATATGGTTTGATCGAAACCTATTGGAAGAGGACAATCATCGTAAGCCACTTTTTGTATATCGGTTGGAACAAAAAGATGACGTTGAATCTTGATAAACGCCGCAAGTATATGTTTATCGGTAATATCCCTTCCTGAAAGTTGGACGCGCACCATTCTTTCGCGCGCTCGGGTAAATTCTTCTTCTTGAAAATTCATCATTGAGTTTTAATCAAAAATGAGTCGTTAAGTTCATCAAAAAAATGATAGTAGGCAATGTAGTTCATGTAAAACGCTAACTCTTTTTTGCTTGTATTAAGGCAATAAACTCCTTTTCGGTAAGAATTCGTATACTAAGGCTTTTTGCTTTGTCGTATTTCGAACCCGGCTCGCTTCCGGCAACAACGCAGCTCGTATTTTTGGATACCGTGCTTACTACTTTTCCACCGTGTTCTACAACCTTTTTGCCTGCTTCATCCCTGCTCATACTTTCGAGAGTTCCGGTAAAAACAAAAGAAAGTCCTTTTAGTTCGTCCGAAACGACGGGGTTTCGTCCCGAAGTCATATCGACCCCGGCTTTTTTTAGACGTTCCACGAGTTCGCGATTTTTGGGGTTCGAGAAGAAATCGTGAATGCTTTCCGCAGTAACAGGACCTATACCGGTAATGGCGCTCAAATCCTCCACGCTCGCTTGCATCACTTCGTCGATATCTGAATAGTGCCCGGCAAGGTCACGCGCGCCGGTTCCTCCCACGAAGCGAATACCGAGGCCGTAAAGAATTCTTGCAAGGCCTCTGCTTTTGCTCTCCCCTATACCCTTAAGGATGTTGGTACTCGATTTTTTTCCCATGCGCTCAAGAGTCAAGAGCTTTTCCTCGGTTAAATCGTAAATATCGGCGATGCTTTTCACCAGGGCTTTGTCTACGAGTTGCACGATGAGCATATACCCCATGCCCTCGATATCCGCGGCTCCCCGGGAAGAGTAAAGGGCAAGCGAAGCCTTGAGAATGGCAGGGCAGTCACGATTAATGCAACGCCATGCAATCTCACCCTCGTAACGTTCGAGTCTGGACGCACACACAGGACAAGTGGTCGGCATCTTGAATTCGCGCTCCGAACCGACCCTGCGCTCGGGTATGGATTTTATTACTTGCGGGATTATCTCTCCGGCCTTTTCGACAAGCACCCAGTCGCCTATCCGCAGATCTTTGCGTCTTATTTCGTTTTCGTTGAAAAGTCCCGCGCGTGAAACGGTCGTGCCCGATATGAACACAGGTTCGAGCACGGCCACAGGATTGACCGACCCCGTGCGGCTGACGTTAAGTTGAATATCGAGAAGCCTTGTGGTCGCCTGCTCGGGCTGGTACTTGTACGCAACGGCCCATCGCGGTGACTTGGAAGTGACCCCCAGCTCAGCCTGAGCCGAAAGGGAATCGACTTTTACCACCACGCCGTCAACCGCATAAGGGACATTGAAGCGTTCCTTCTCCCAGTTGTGTATGTACTCCAGAGCTTTGTCAAGATTCTCACAACGGCACATGTTAGGAATGATGGGAATTCCCGAATCCCGCAGCGTTTCAAGAAGCTCGTACATGGAATCGGGCTTGAAAGAGTCGGGTTTCAAGGGCGAGTGAGCCATGAAGCGAAGCCTGCGTTTGGCAACTTCTCTTGAATCGAGAAGCTTTAGGCTTCCGGCGGTTGAGTTTCGCGGATTCGCAAAAAGCTCAAGACCTTCCTCTTCCCTTTCCTGGTTGATGCGGGCAAACTCCTCCTTTGGCATGTATACCTCTCCCCTCACGATCAAGACTCCATTTGAGAGCAAGCCCTCTCGAAGTTTCAGGGGGATCGAGTGAACGGTTTTCAGGTTTTCGGTTATGTCATCTCCAGTCCTGCCGTCTCCTCTCGTTACACCGCGAGTAAAAACGCCGTTCTCGAATCTCAGGCTGACCGCGACACCGTCTATTTTCTGCTGAACGAGGTAAATCTGGTTTTCCACGACCTGTCTCACCCTGCGGTCGAACTCTCGCAGGTCATCTTCAGAGTAAGTGTTGTCAAGGCTCATCATCACCTGTTCGTGGCGAACCTGCGTAAATCCCTCAATGGGCTGTCCGCCCACACGTTGCGTGGGTGAATCCGGAGTAACAAGCTCAGGAAATTCGTTCTCCAGTTCAGCCAATCTGTTCATGAGTTTATCGTATTCCGAATCCGATATCGTGGGACTTGCCAGAACATAATAACGGTAGTTATGATAGTCGAGCTCTTCCCTGAGCCGTGCTATCTCACGGATTGCCTCGTTTTTATCCATCAATTAAGGATAGGTGCAGATTCATGCTTGTCAACGCCCCTCCCGTAACACACCCCCTACCCACAGGGCATTTCCATCATTGTTTTATTATCAAAGGAAATAACACACCCCGTAACACACTCCGTAACACACACCCCCTCCGTAACAGAACCCCTTCGGGGAGGTTGTTACCCTTGAGATGAGTCGTCATCGAATAGGTCATTTTCAAAGAGGAGGGTGCGACTGGTTTTACAGGAAAATAACACCCGTAACACACCCGTAACACACCCGTAACACACCCGTAACATACCCGTAACATACCCGTAACATACCCGTAACACAAGCGTCCACCCTTCCCCCCTTCCGTAACAACGCTTTACACTACGTAACACAATCCCTGATATCCCTACTCAGGATATCAACAATCTTATAATAGATAATAGAAAAAAGGGTGAATCATTCCGAAAGAAGGAAGCTCTCCTCGTTCAAATCAACGAACACTTTTAACCCTACTTTGAAAAAAGAGGCTCCGAGGAGCCTCTGAGAATATCTAAAGACTTAAGTTAGCGAACCTTTTCCAGCTTATCGAGGAGCTTGGTGCCTATCTCGTCATCGCTCATTGTTTCAGAAATGCTGGCTGAAGCCAGATAGGAACAATAATTTACAGGTATCTTCCACAACTCGTTTTTGTAATCGATCAGGAGGTCTCCGAAATCGAAATCCTCTCCGGACTGAATGGCGATAATACCTACGGCGCCCGCGCAAACACCCATAAAGTAGCCGTACTTTTCCTCATTTGAGAGTGAGTTCCAGTCCGCATCGGTTCTGGATGCGGTTTTAAACGTCACCTTGATATCGTACTCGTCTTCATTTTTCAAGACTTTGGCATCTATCTTGAAAGGCCCGGCATTTTCAATGGCCTCTTTGACCTGTGATGCAAGCGCTTTGCCTTTACCTGTTTCCACAGGTACGCTTTCTTCTTTAGGTTTCGATATGCCGCAAAAGACCGAAAGGAATGCCGTTACCAGGACTAAGACCAACATGGATTTCTTCATAAGACGCCTCCTATGATTTAGAGAGTTCTTTAAAGAAGTATAGGGAATTGGAATGAAAGGTCAAGTGATAGGGTTCTTCGTCCGGTTGACAGATACGCGGTTTCGGCTAAAATTAACCACGAACGGTGGGTGTAGCTCAATGGCAGAGTGCTTGACTGTGGCTCAAGTGGTTGGGGGTTCAACTCCCCTCACCCACCCCTTATTACATCCCCTGGAACCTTCTCATGAAAGCTCCAGGGGATAATTTTACACTATCAAGAGAACCAGAAAAATCTATCTTGGGATTACCTCCAGAATTCTAGGCAAGTACTTCTTCATTGTGACCCTGGCCATTCCGAGATTACCTTTACGAGTGATTGCCAAGCCGTGATAGAATTTGTTCCCTGGATATACCACAATAAGAATATACGCTTTTTCGGTCGTTATCAGTATGTCTTCGGTTACACCAAGCGCTTCCTTGCCTCCGAGAGCGAATATTGCTCTATCATTGGCCTTGACGACGTCAGCGTACGCTGCCGATGCAACGGTGGCATCGAAATCGGGAAAGATCGATCCGCCGCCGATAGAAAGGCCTGAAGCTATTTCCACTATGTCAGTAGAGACGAATTCAGCAACGTCGCCCCTGAATTCAGCAAGTATCTCTTCTAATGTTGCCATACTATCCTCCTTAGTCTTATTTTTATTTTTATCCTTGTCTTCAAAGAATTTTTCCACATTCTCCATCCCCTCCCCGGGAAGATTCATCGCTTCAAGAAGCAACTGCTCAACACCTTCCTCGATTGTCTGCGTTAAGTTGTCGCCTAGAGGTTTGGTCTCAAAAGAGCCGCTTTTCCACCCGAAAATCTCCATGAAAGCTTTGCGTCCAACAAATTTCTTTGTTTCAGAATTG
>CBFGKC010000015.1:0-64357 GCA_965649265.1 Caldifarciminota bacterium
GAACGTCTCCAAGTCCGATTTGCTCGAATATGCTGGCAAGGATACTTTCGTCGTACACAAATGCGGAAATTTCTCCGACTGGATAGTCGGGCCGCTCGTTCCTTCCACCGGCTCACTCGTTACTTTCGAGCTGCGATATTATCCACCTGGTTTTATTCTCAGATTTCCCACAGCGGAAAGTTTTCCAGAGCTTCCTCCGTTCGTCGAACAGCCAAAACTTTTCCTCGTTTTCCACGACTACGAAAAATGGGGAGAAAATCTCGGGTTCTCAAACGTTGCGGGCTTGAACCGCTTCATAAAGGATGGTAAGGGCCCCGATCTCGTAAATATCTCAGAAGCGCAGCATGAGAAGAGCATCGCGCGAATCGCCGATAGGATATGCCAGACGCCTATATTACCGCGAATGATACTCATCGCAGGCCCCTCGTCCGCAGGGAAAACCACTTTTTCAAAACGACTTGCGGTGCATTTGCGCGTGAACGGGCTGAAGCCGCTGCCTTTGTCCGTCGACGATTACTTCCTCGACCGCTCGGAAACGCCGCTCGATGAGGATTACGAGCCCGATCTCGAGGGGCTCGAGGCAATCGATCTCACATTTTTCAACCAGCAGCTCGTCCTTTTGCTCGAAGGCAAAACCGTTGACAGACCGCGATTTAACTTCGAGAAAGGACGCAGATACTTCGACGGCGAGCAAATGAACCTTGCGCCCGACGAAATCTTCATCATAGAGGGAATCCACGCGCTCAACCCCAATCTGACCGAGGCCGTTCCTAAGCATCTTAAATTCAAGATTTACGTCTCCGCTCTCACGCAGCTTAACTATCATGACCAGCGCACGGTATCGACCTCTGACACTCGCAAGATCCGCCGCATTCTGCGCGACGCATCCTATCGCGGAAATCCCCCAACTACGACACTTGAACGCTGGCCAAAGGTGCGCAGGGGGGAGGAGCGAAACATCTTTCCCTATCAGGAGTCCGCGGACGATATGTTCAACTCAGCGCTCGTTTACGAATTGGCCGTCATGCGCGACCCGGCAATAAAGCTTCTTAAGGGTGTTAAAATAAAGGGTTTACGTGACGACGCACAGCACATGATGGAGCTTCTGGAACTCGTTTTGCCCATGCCGGGTGATTCGGTGCCTCCCACTTCCATTCTTCGCGAGTTCATCGGCGGCAGTGTCTTCTATAATGAATCGAAGGCTAAGTCGCACAAATCCGTGAAATCCGAGGGTAAGGGCCCGCAAAAGAACGGTCGTAACCACAAATAAAATACACCCAGTAAAAATGCGAGGCATTTTTTGGGGGGGCCCGAGGTCGTGCCGTAAGTCTTTGTTTAGCATAGGCTTAGAGTTCACGCTGTCTTTTCCTGAAAGCCGTCAGAAGTGTTCTTTCATTAAAAAGTTGAACTTCAAACCGTTCTCAGGACGGTCGGGGTGGGAAAAGGGGGAAGTTTGACAACCAAGCGAGTATATTATTGAGGCAAACTTCCAAGCTGCCGCCGGGGTCCCCGCGACATGAAATGACGACGCTTGCGGAGTAACTGCGGAGCAGGCGTTTGGGGTGAAAACCGAGAGCTGGTTTAACCCAGCGCGTCAAAAATGTGGATAACTAAGTAGGACAAAAGTGGGACAAAAGATGGTCAAAAGATGGACAAAACGGCATATTTGCCTTCCAAAATGATCAATTTATAGGGGCAAATTTAAAACCGCCACTCGGGGCGGTAGGTTTTCTTGGGGGTATTTTCGATGAAAAAAAGTGGGACAAATTGGGGTCCCCACGGATTTGCGATGCAAATTTGTGGGGCAGAAAAAGTGGGACAAATACCGCCCCTAGGGGGGGCGGTTAGAAGTTTGACTTTCGATTTACTCCGGGAAGTCAAACTTCCGTTCCAAATGGGGGTCATCCTCGGCAAAACAAAGTATTCCTTTGGGGACCGGGACCTCCATATGCCGGTCATTGGCGAAAGTTTCTTCCGCAGGATGCAGCACCAAAGGGCGAACGCAGGGAGCCATCTATTTTCGTCTTTACGAAAATGCTCCTTAGATGCCAGTCGAAATGCCCGGGTCGATCTGATACCCTATGGGATAAAGCTTATCCCAAGGGGCACGCTGTCCATCAAGGAGGGGGAACTATCGGTAATGCCCCCCTTAAGAAGGGGGGGGTACACTTGCGAGTCAGTGGATGTGTTACGTCCACTAGAAAGGCCGAAGGACTATCAGGATATGAAGGTGCCCTATGGGTACGGGTGAGTGTGTTACGGGTGAGTGTATTACGGGTGAGTGTGTTACGGGTGAGTGTGTTACGGGGGGGTGTTACGGGTTACGGGTGTTACGGGGTCGGGGTGGATGGAAGGGACGATTTCTTCTCCATCGGGAGTAAGACGAAGAAGTAGACGGCCGATGACAGGATGTAGGCGGCAACGGTCAAATTGAACGGCAGGAAGTATCCGATGTGCTGGATGAGCCAGCCGCCAAGGTTCGCGCTTATGCCCCACGAGGCGAGCCAGGCGACCGTCATGACGCCGGACATGAGAGGGTGGTCCTGCTCTTCCGTCATCTTTAAAGAGAAGTTGGTAACGAGGGGCTGAGCCATGTTCATGAGCGTGGAACGCACGAGGAACGCGGCAACGGACACCCACACGTTGAGCATGAGCGAGAGGAGGTAAAGGAAGGGCACGGAGAGAAGCTGGAAGACGATAACCGTCTTGATATTCCCCCAGCGTTCGGCAAGGTAAGGGGCGGCAAGGGTTCCCACGATCATGACCACCTGCGAAACGGAGAAGAGGATGCCCAAATCAGTAGAGGTCATGTGGAAGCGATCGGTGAAGTAGAGGTTGAGGAACGGGATGGAGAGCCCGGCGCCCAGCCCGACGAGTATGTGCGGGGTCGACAATAACAGGATGCGCGATATGGGCGTCTTTATGTGAAAGAAGTGTGCGCCCTGGTTGGTGACGACACGCTCGGTCTTGATCATTAAAAAGGGCACGACTGCGACGAAGGCGATGGCGACGTGCACGAGAAGGGATATCTTGTACCCGTCGATAATTTCTATTTTGAGTCCCTTGAGCAAGTCGGGAAGCGAGCCTGCGAGAAGGTTGCCCAGGATTCCGGAAACGAAACCTATGGCCGAGTTGATGCTGAAGAGGTAAGGACGCGCCTCCTCGGACGAACCCTTCATTATCATGGGCCCGCCTATCACCCCCGAAAACGCGCCGAAGACTCCTGTCACGATCATCCCGAGCGCGATGTAGAGAAACTCTGGCCAGAGAATGATCACCACCGACCCCAACGTAACAAAGACCATCGATACGAACATGATGAGCTTGAGGTTGAGCCGGCGGATGAGGAATGCGGCCGGGATGGTCATTGCCATTGTCGCCCAGGTCTTGTATGAAAGCCAGGAGCCGATGTCGGCCTCGCCGAACCCGAGCTTCTTGAGATAGACGTTCAATATCAACCCGAAGCCCGTGAACCCGAAGCCCATAAAGAAGCTGCCCGCGATGAGTAGCTTCACGTCCCTGGATGTGCTGCGGTAAGCTTCAAGACCTTTCACTAACATATTTTCTCGGAAACTCTTCTATGTTACCGGGTTCGGTACTTCGTCTGGACCCTTTATCCTCGTGCACTTCATCGACTTAATTATACGCCGGGTGGTGATGAAATCAAATTGTCAGTTTTCCTCCTGCAATATCTCCTCCCCCTTGATGGGGGAGGGTGGGGTGGAGGTGTACGCCCTGGGATGAGCAGTACGTTCCATAGGAACGCTGGCCGAACAATGTTCGACCCATGCGTCCTCCGGACGCTACCCCGCCCCCTTCCCCCTTCCGCCAAGGAGGGGGATTTAATACATTACTTCGTAATTTCCTGGGGTAGATGTATTGTAAACTCGCAGGTCTCATCACCTCTCAGCAAGGATTTCACGACCTCCACGCGCACGGGCTTGCCGACGATCCCCTCCCAGATGCCCACGAACCAGCCCGCGCTGCAGTAGCAGTAAGGCTCCGGGAAGGGAACCTGACCCTGCCTCACCAGAGGGCAGAAGCAAGCGGCCAGGCGGCGCTCCTCCTTGGTTGCGGCTTTCGCGTAGGCCTCGCGGTCGCGGGGGTCGCGCGTCTCGTAAATAACGTTCCCCTTTAGTTCCGAGGTCGCGAACTTCGAGCGGTCCTTCCTCATCGTCTCGAGGACCTTTTCCACGCTCCCTGTTTCCTCGAAAATCTTGCGATAGGAGAGGAGGGAGTCTTGCCCGAACTCGTCAGTGAACACACACGAGCAGCCCGTCAGTATCTTTTGCCGCGTCTCCAGGTCCGGAATGGCCGCCTCGAGCCTCTTCAAGGCATCCGCGAACCACTTCGCTCGCGCTGCCGCATCGGCATCCTTCAGGCATCCGGAACCGTCCATCACGCGGTCGGCCGTATCCTTATCCGAAAACCTCTCAATCCCCCTCGCCCACTTCTCTGTTTTTTCTTCCAACCAATCCATAAAATGCTCCTTTGCAATCCAGGCGTTGAATCTTAAGGTTTTTCTATTATCGGAAACTGGAGTTCTGTTACGTTTTCTGAAGGATCCTCGTTATTCTGAACAAGGTAAACCTCGCGAGAGGGAGCCCGGACGTGAATGTCGTTTGCGTTTATGTACTCGAACAGGCCGTTCCATGCGCCGTCCGCCTCGCCGGGTCCGCGGTAAACGGTGGTAACGAACTCGCCTCCGTCGAGGGTGCGAGTCGTGATATCACCAGCGTCCACCGGACCTGATACCGGCACGCATATCTCCAGGTCATCCTTGCCCTTCAGATGGCCGCTCGGGTAAAAAAGAACGAGGGGCTGCCCGTTTGACAACGACTTGACCTGATCCAGAAGCCGCTCGAGCTTTTCGGGAATCTCCTCAATCGTGCCGATGAAGCGCACACAAGCCACGAGCGTCTCGTCCACCTTCTTTCTCTCGACTTTCAAATCGGCATGAGACATGTTGTCCTCCTGGTTCGATTCGTTTATATCACGAGCCACGGAAAGTCTCCGTGTACCACCTCCACGGTCACCGCGTCCACACGTTTTACCCCATTGCCCGCGAGCGCACGCTCCGCGTATTTAGGGTCGGCATATGTCGTGCGGCAGATGTAGGGGGCAGGCGTCCGGTACGGCTCTATTGTTGCTATCTTCGACATCGCGCGTTTCGCCGCGTCCCTTATGACCTCACGCGCCTTTTCCGGCGCCAGTGAGATTGCGGGAGCGACTTTAAATACGGGCACGGGATTGTCGGATAGCCCTTCCTTGACTGCGGCCGTCTCAAGACCCGCAACGAGCGCCTCGGCTTCCAGGCAGGCGGCCTTGTCGCCCGATATGAAAACGAAGGGTATGCCGTGGGAGCCTGCCAGAAAAGTGTTTGCCCATATCTCGCCGACGGGCATGTCGTTGACCGTGCACAATGTGATGTAGGGGTTGAAGCTGTGCGCGAGAACGGCCCGGGGGGTCCCGGCCATGGCGTGAAGACCCAACTGGAAGAGCGCGTCGAACGACGAGTCCATCCCCTGGGGTCCTCCGTCGCCCGAGCCCATCACCAGTTTGCATGCAGGATGCAGCAGCTCCACGTCCAGGCCTGCGGGAAAGTTGCAGTGCCCGTCCCAGGCAACTATCTCGCTCGCCCCGCCCTCGAGAGCCCCTTCGACAAGGGCGTTGAGTTCAAGCGTGGCAAGCCTGCGGGCCTGAAGGTAGTAGGGTCCCTCGAGACCGCACTGCTTGCGCATGTCTATTACGCCGGCCGTTCCCTCGAGGTCGCAAACGACGTAGATTTTCATCTTCGTCCTCCGCCGATAAGGTGTTGTTCTTTTGATTGTGCATTAGTCTTTAACAAAGTCAAGCCTGTTTACGCAAGATGTAAAAAAGGTGTGTATACCTGACCAGTCTATGTCTGATCTCATACCTTTTTCTCTTCTCTTCCTCGGGATCATCGGCCGTATCCCAGTTCCGGAGCCACTCATCCAGGGTTACGTTCCTGACCCTTGAGATATCCGAGACCGTCAGAATCTCTTTTTTTACTATCTCCAGTTCGTCAAGATACTCTTCGGTTTCCTCCTCGGTGAATACACTGTGTACCGGTTCTTCACCTTCGGCCTCGCACCAGTACTCCCCGCTTCCTCTTACACGTTCTCGACCCGCAAGGGGCCACGTGTTTTGCAGGATGAATCCAAGGAACAAATAGCCTCTTTTCCTTAGTACGCGTCTCATCTCACGGATGGCCTGCTTTATTTCTCCTTTTACCATGTGGCACATCGAGAATGATTCGTAACAGAAATCAAAGTACTCGTCCGGAAAGGGTATGTTTCGCATGTCAGACTCGCGAATATCGAGCTCCATTCCTTGATCGGCGACAAAATCCTTAGCCTCTTCTATCTGTTTGGCCGATATGTCGATACCGTAGCTTTCGAAACCGTGTTTCGTAAACAGAATCAGGGGTGGATACTTCCCGCCTGCGCCGCAGTCCAGAATCTTCTTACCCAGGGCGGGATCATCAACCTTCATGGTTATATAGCTAAGAAAAGAGTACAGAGGCGGTGGCCAGATAACGGTTTTCACGATTGGTATGGAGCCTCGTCTCGGGGTATATGTACAACAAAGGTGCAGCGTTCGTCGCCCTTTACAATCGACTCGAACACCCTTACCTTCACTGGCTTTCCCAGTATGCCCTCCCACAGCATGCGGTCCCAGCCGATGCCGCAGTAGCAGAATGTTGGCGATATCTCCCCCCTCATCGCCTTGACGAACGTGCAGTGGCAGCAAGCGCTGCGTCGCTCCTCCGGGGTCTTTGCGTTCCTGAACGCCTCGGCGTCGAACGGCACCTTCGTCGTCACAATCGCTAACCCTTCGCGCTTCGTCGGACCGTAGGTAGAGCCGTCGCGAGCCATCCTCGCGAGGATATCGTCCACGGCCTTCGACTTGTCCGCTGATTTCTCGTAGAACTCCCGGAACTCCTCGATTCTCCACGAGGGAAACTCGCACGCAAGGCTCGTCATTATGTCCACGCGGGTATCCTCTTCCACCAGCTCATCCATCCGTGCAACGGCCTCTCTCATCCATTCCGTGATTTTATCCAGCTCTGCGTCGGGGAACAAGTCGTCGTAGCCCTCCATCAATTTATCCACGACTTCCGGCTTCGTGTTCCTTCTTATATAATACGCCCATTTCTTGAGTTTGTCCTCGAACCACCAGTTCACGTGAGACCTCCTTGAGGTTTTGGCATTTTCCGTCAAGGTCCCGGAGGGTGATAAACCATCCTCCTTTGTTCTCGATTTCGACCACGAAAGAAGGATACTTGAGTTTACGTCCGTGTCAAGCCCTCCTCAGAATTCCTTCCTTTGCCTTAAAGAAATATTCTTTATTTCTTTGGGGACCCCGAGCCCTCCTTGGCCCTCCTCAGACCTCCTCAGAACCACCTTCCCAATACTCAATCAGGTTTTCCCGATAACGATAAAACCACTTCGCGGAATTAAGTTCCGCTTATGCGTCTTCAGGCGTTACCCCGTCCCTGGAGACTCCGAAGGAGAATACCACTCATGCCAGGGAGGGGGCTAACTTGTTGCCCTATATATAAAAAACGTGGGCCTGGTTAAAACCAGGCCCACCGCTTCTGGACATGGAGGGCGATTAATCTTCTTTTTTTACAATCAGGGGAACCAGCAGCTCGGTCTGGTTCTTTGAGGGGTCCTTCTCGTCCCAAACTAGGTATATCTCGCGCACCGGCATTCCGGTCTCGAGCTTCTCGGCTTCGATATACCGGAAGAGCTTGCCCCACGATTCTGCGAGCCTTGAGTAGTCGCCGCTGTGAGTGTATGAAAGCATGGGGCCGCCCGGAAGAAGCCTGGTTGCCACGTCCTTCGTAGTTACCGTGTCCGATACCGGCACGCAGACTTCCACGTCGTGAATCTCGGTCGTGCCGTCGTCATGATAGAGCCCGAACACCGGACCGGCGGCGAAACGGCCGGCGGCCTTCATGAGGGTCCCGATATATTTGCCCATGTCCTCGTACTTACCCTGGTAACGGACGGACGCAATGAGCACGTCGTCCACCTTTTTTTCGATCACTTTTATCGGGTTGGCCGCCGCGCTCGCTGAGGTTTCGGAAGGCGGCGTTGTGAGTGTTTCCGTTTCCGCGAGTGCGGTCGTGAAAAACGCGAGGAATACAACAGAAAACACCATGCCTATCCCGGATCTTTTATTGAACATGTGCACTCCTTAAGGTGAAGGTTTCCAACGAAGTATACCCAAGTTTACCTTGCTGTCAAGATCTCTTTGCCCCCAAAAGTCACCTGGTGACTTTTGGGGGACCCCACCTTCCCTCATACTTCCTCACCAGGGAGGGGATCAAAAGGCGGACGGAAGTCCTTCATCCATATGTTTCAGTTTCGTTCGATTTGGATACCCGCAAAGGCACGCAGTGGCTTCGTGGAGCAGGTTATTCGAACAGGTTGTCGAGGGTGCAGTGAAGCGCTCCGTCGAGCGGCTGGCCTATTCCGTCGCCGTAAGTGAAGTAAAAATCACGATTGTCAGGCCTTATGAGCACCTTCATCACCGACCACCACGTTGAAACCGAATCCTCAAGTGCCCAGGCGCGTTCGGTCGAGACCGCGGGATCGGCCTCGAACTCCGCAAGAAGCTCCTCGTAGCGGTTGCACCCGGTCGGTTCGTACAACTTTCTGTGATGGTTGGTCGCGATCAAGTGCCCGGGTGCTATATCGGGTTCGTCTGCAGAGTATCTTATGGCCGTTGCGGTGTTGTTGGCCTCAATGACGAAGGCCGGGTTCGTCTGATCCTGCGAGAGGGGGGAGGAGGGCCCGGCACAGTGGATTATATGTGTGCCGAATCGCGGATTTGTCTTGACGCAGGCGTAGACATCATCAGCGGTATGATAGCCGTCACCGTTGGCGTCGGTCTCCAGTCCGCGGCGGATGGACCAGAGGATAGGAATAAACTTGCCCGATTCGTCCTCGAGAAGGTTGTAGTTGCCGAGGTTGTAGGAGGCGCAAATCCCGTCTTCGGAAAAACCCGAAAGACTGCCTATAAGGAACGGATAACCGAACGACACCCACCCGTGCTGCGATTCGTCTTCCGGGTCATAAACCACGATTATGGTGTTGTCCACGAGAATATCGGGGGCAGACCAGTCGAGTATCCGGCAGTACACCACGCCGCCTGCAAGCGCAGTGTCGGATTTTGTGGCGCTTCCCCATGCCGAAAGAGATGAGCACATCATGGATGAAGAGCCTAGAAAACCTGCAAAGTCGGGTACGAATTGGGCCACATAGAAGTCCGTAATGTCAAGTTCCCTTCCCAGCGTGGTCGATGTGGTTGACCACCCGGAGTCGGTCGCCAGCTGTTTCCAGCCGTCGAATAAGCCTCTGAGTTCATCCGCGTACAGGGTTTGAGTAACAGGGACACAATGATCGATTACGTAAGGCCTTATATTGATTTCATAGTTTTCGGGATAGCCGAAGTAATCGTAAACGAGGTATTCGTCAAACATCTGGAGGAAACTTTCACCCAGAAGATAGCCCTGCGCGTAGCCCATCTCGTAATTCGAACCCCAGACCGTCAGCATCTTGTAACCGGAAAAGACCTCCAGCCTTCCCTTCAACTCGGGTTCTGATTCCTTATGGCAGGAAACGGCGGTCGCAGTCAAAACCATAAAGGAAACGAGCATTACGACAGACCTCATCGCTTTCTTCACAAATCCTCCAGTTTTAAAAAGACTACTTTTGTATAACCAGTATACCCTCGTCGCAATTCCCTGTCAAGGGTTTTTCCCAGCGCCCCCGGCGCTCGTCCTTGAGATATAGTTGTGGGATGGCGGAAGTGGAGCTTGCGCCCAGCGCCCCCGGCGCTCTTTATCCCAGGAAGCAGCTTTGCGTCTCCCCGGGGCATTTGCCGCTGCGCTCCGTCACGGGGACCTTGGAGATTTTCTTCGTGAGCGGTTAAGAAGTTTGACCGCTAATAAATTCCTGGATCAAACCCTTCTGAACCACGCTTCACGTCCCCCTAACTTTTTTGGGAGGGGAGGGGGTGTGGATATTGATGCCCGGTCATGCGGAATTTTTTCCCATAGTCAACATTAAACGCGACTTGCAATTATCCACAAAGTTATCAACATACAATCCACACGGGTGTGGACAATTATACTAGTTGAGTAGTAGGATATTTTTGACTTAAAATTGAAATTAGCCTGTGATTGTAAATACCAGAAATACGGTTGTTACATTCGCAAGATTGATTCGAGGCCATACTGCTTGACAAGCCGTCCGAAACGCCTAAACTGCGTGAAGGAGGCCGTAGAAATGCAAAAAAATGGTCCGGCAAAGATACGTAAAAGAGACGGCAGAATAGTCGATTTCGACATAGAGAAGATCACGAATGCGATCTTCAAGGCCGCGGAGTCCGTCGGCGGCGAGAACAGAGAGCAGGCCGAGGCGCTTGCACAAAAGGTAATGGAAGAGCTTGAAAAGCGCCACAACGGTCAGGGTGTTCCCTCGGTCGAAGAGGTACAGGACATCGTGGAGATGGTCCTCATTCGCTCCGGGCACGCCAAGACGGCCAAGGCCTACATTCTGTACCGCCGAAAGCGAGCCGAACTCCGCGAAGCAAAGCAGTTCTACGTCGGCATCCAGGATGACCTCAAGCTCTCCCTTAACGCGCTCAAGGTCCTTGAGCGCCGCTACCTCCTGAAGGATGAGGAAGGTCAGGTTCGTGAAACGCCTACGCAGCTCTTTCACCGCGTTGCGCGAGCGATAGCAGAGCCGGACGCGCGCTATGGCGGTGACGTTGCGAAGACGGAAGAAAAATTCTACAACCTCATGACCTCCTTCGAGTTCATGCCGAACTCGCCGACCCTCATGAACGCCGGAACCGAACTCGGCCAGCTTGCCGCCTGTTTCGTCCTTCCCGTCGAGGACGAGATGGACAGGATATTCGAATCCGTTAAGCACGCCGCCATCATTCACAAGACCGGCGGCGGAACGGGTTTCAGCTTTTCGCGTCTGCGTCCCCAGAACGACATGGTTCGCTCCACGGGCGGCATAGCCTCCGGACCCTTATCCTTCATGCGTGTCTTTGACGTCGCCACCGACGTCATAAAGCAGGGAGGTCGCCGCAGGGGCGCCAACATGGGCATCCTGCGCGTTGACCACCCCGATATCCTCGAATTCATCACCTGCAAGGAATCCGAAGGGGTTTTGACGAATTTCAACATCTCGGTGGGAGTCACCGAGGAGTTCATGCGCGCGGTGATGGAGGATTCCAATTACTCCATCGTCAACCCGCGCAACGGCAAGCAAGTCGGCCGGCTTCGCGCGAAGGACGTTTTCAATCTCATGGTCACTATGGCCTGGCGTACAGGAGACCCAGGCATTCTCTTCCTCGACCGCATCAACGCCGACAACCCCACGCCCGAGATCGGTGATCTCGAAGCCACGAACCCCTGCGGTGAGCAGCCGCTGCTCCCCTACGAGGCCTGCAACCTCGGCTCCATCAATCTCTCCAAGGCCATTCGCAACCACGAGGTCGACTGGTCCACGCTCGCAAGAATAGTGCACACGGCCGTCCATTTCCTCGACAACGTCATTGACGCAGGCCGCTATCCCCTGCCCGCTATCGAAGAAATGGTTCGGCGCAACCGCAAGATAGGTCTCGGCGTCATGGGCTGGGCCGACATGCTGCTCTGGCTCGGTATCCCCTACGACTCAGAGGAAGCGCTCACCCTCGCCGAAAAGATGATGCAGTTCATCCAGGAGGAGGCCGTAAAGGCGTCCCAGGAGCTAGCAAAAACTCGAGGCGCGTTTCCATCCTTCCCTGATTCGACATTTGCGCGTCGGGGCGAGCCATTGCGCCGCAACGCGACCGTCTCCACTATCGCGCCCACAGGTACCATATCCATCATCGCCAACTGTTCGTCAGGCATTGAGCCCATATTCGCTATCTCCTTCATCCGCAACGTGATGGATAACACCGAGCTCCTCGAGGTGAATCCGATTTTCGAGCACCTTGCCAAGGACATGGGCTTCTACAATGAAGGTCTCATGAAGGAAATCGCGCGGCAGGGCACACTTGCAAAGATAGGTAAGATCCCGGACGCCGTCAAGCGCATCTTCGTCACCGCGCACGACATCAATCCTTCCTGGCACGTCAAGATGCAGGCCGCATTCCAGAAGCACACCGACAACGCGGTATCCAAGACGGTTAATCTCGCAAATCACGCAACGCCGATGGATGTGGCCGACGTCTACATGCTTGCCTACCGGCTCGGCTGCAAGGGTGTGACCGTTTACCGGGACGGGTCAAAGGAAGCGCAGGTTTTGAATATCGGTTCGGTGAATCGCGAGCAGAAGCCGGCCCAAAATCGCATAACCAACGCAATTTCATCATATTCATACTCCGACCGGATGATCACGGTTTCGTCGGAGTTTGCGGGCGACTGCCCCAAGTGTAATGCATAAGTAATACCCCAAAAGACTGCCGGAGGCATTCTTTTGGGGACCCCATCTTTCGACTTTGCAACTTCTTGTGTTGCAAGAAGTTGTGCAAACGTACTTCTTGACCAACCCCCGCGAGGTCGTTGCGCGACAATAGCTTGCGGGGACCCATCCCTGAACACACCCGTAAGGCGCTGAATATCGAGCCTTACGGGTTTTGTGTCGAAAACCGGTTTTTGCCGAATTCCCTGCCTAAATCCGCCTTTTCTCGTCATAACATCATTACAAAAAATAGCTTGCAGGATTGTGCGGTTACCTTTTGCCTATGAGGTCCCATTTTATGGACAAAAGTGGGACAAAAGATGGTCAGAAGATGGACAAATCGGCCTTTTTGGGGGCATTTTTCGGGTCAAAATCGGGGGAATTGGGGATTAAATCCAGGTCATCTTTGAGGTTTTTTGAAGAAGCGTGTCAGGGTTCTTCTTCATAAAAGGTGATTGCCGATCCTGAGGAGAGACCGAAGGGATCTTCTCGATTTGCCTTATCGTCCTATCCTTTTATATTAATAATTCTGCAAACAAATTCGTCAATCTCAGCCGACACTCCGTCCAGGTTAGTCATCACATCCGTATTCAGAAACCGTATCACATGCAGGCCGTAATCCTCAAGGATTTTTGTCCTCTCCTCGTCATACCCTTTCCCTTCTTCCGTGAAGTGGGTTTCGCCGTCAATCTCGATTACGAGATTCAAATCAGGGCAGTAGAAATCCACGATGTAATTATCGATGGGACGCTGGCGCAGAAAACGGGGTTTGAGATTTCGGAGATAATAGAACCACAATCTGCGTTCAGGCTCGATCATGTTCTTTCGAAGCTCTTTTGCTCGTGCGATCAGCTTCGGGTTGTAGGGGAGATGGAAGTCACCGACTGCCAGACCGCGTTTCTTGAGTTCTTCCTCATCGTAGAAACCTGATCCCCCCTTAATCCCCCCTTCAAAAGGGGGGCCATGAAGTTTGTTCACCATCTAATGAGATCGCACTTTTTTCGTTACCTCCCTTTTGAAGGGAGGTGGGCACTCCAAAGGAGTGACCGGTGGGATCTTCGATTTGCTCAAAATTTCATTCTTACAAAACAACTCTAGTAACTTGGAATAAAACACAATCCACGGGTGATTTAAACCGGAGTAATCACCCGTGGTGTACTTTTTGACCAAGCCAGTGAGTTTCGTTTCAAAAGATGTGCTGTTTAAATTTCTTGAATCGAACTTCAGGAAAAGACAGTATTGTGAAAGTAATTTCCCAACAAAATGAATTGAATTCCTAATTTTGAGCAATCTGCAGATATCGGCTGGTAATATCTGTAAACCTATTTCCCGTTTCAAAGTACTCGGTTTTATCTGGCCAGCACCAATGGATAAATCGAGCTTAACCACCAAAGAAGGAAAAAGGCATGAGGTTAAAGCTTCAATACCCCTATAGACCCATCCTCTATTCATGGTTTCAATGATTATGACTCCTAGTAAAAGATCAGGGTTAATTCTATTTTTTTTAGATTCCCTCATAATATCTTTCCAGAAAGGTTTTAACGAATGTGAATGTTGAAACATAACACCGTACCAGTGATCTAAGCACTTAATGTTCAACTTTGTGTTACTTTGCATCCGCATTGCCTGTGTAATTCAAATATTCCTTTCCTTATTAACTAACCTAAGTACTAGTTTGACAAATGATTCGAAGACAATTGAAACAATACCTCCTATTAAGAATGATATCCATTTATTCCCCCCGAAAATATTTTTCACTTCATCCCACACAACAGGTTTTACATAAGTAAAGATCATGAACCCTAACCAAGAGATCCCTACCGATGCTATGATAAAACTTATGTATGCTAATATAACTAATACCTTTTTCTTCGTATAGCCGAATTCTGTTTCAGATGGATTTATTATTGCAGGCCAGACGATTAATATGGAACCCAGAAAAGCTGAAAAACAAGGTACGAAAGGATTTGAGAATATCCATGTAACCAGAAAACCGAACACAAGAATAAGAAACGCCCTGAGGATAAAAGCCATTATGCTAATCGAAGTTCTAAAGCCGTAGATCAATTCCCCAAAACCGAAGTAATACCTTTTTCCTATTATCCTATGTATGTAGAAAATCAGAAAAAAGACAAAACTGAAAAGGACACCCATACAAAGATTAAACAGCGAAAACATATACTCCTCCTTTTTAAAAATAAATATACGCCCAGTTTTTGAAGTGTCAACTGAAACCCCTAAATCGGGGTCCTCAAAAAGTCAGTTCCTGACTTTTTGAGGTTAGATCCCCCCTTAATCCCCCCTTCATAAGGGGGGCTATGAAGTTTGTTCACCATCTACAAAACAACTCTGTTTCCTTTGAATCCTAGTAGCCCGTCGAACTTGGACGCTTCCAGCGCCAGTTCGACCAATGCGCCTTCCAAGCGCTATGCCTCCCTTTTGAAGGGAGGTGGACACTCCCGAAGAGCGTTAGCCGACCCGAAGGATCGGACGGTGGGATTTTCGAGTTGCCCCCTTTAGTAAGGGAGGTGGCCGAAGGCCGGAGGGATCTTCGTTGCTCCCCCCTCCCGGGGTCCCCAGAAAGTCAGTTCCTGACTTTTTGGGGTGAAATCCCCCCTCCGTCGCGGTGCATTCACTTCGTGAATAGGTTGCTTCGACTTCACGATGAAGTCTCGCAAAGACAGATAAGGGGTTCTTTCAAGGAGCGGGTAGAATCGCAGGCTGAGTGACGGAGTCGGGCGGGGATGTCGATTGCTGCCTGGGTTTCAGGAGCGGGGCAAAAATCTCCTTAAAGTCGAAATCGATAGAAGCGCCCGCGCCGAGCCCGGGGAATGAGAATACGTCCGATTCTGCAATATACCGCGGCGTGGCCGAGTACTTGCCCATGCACGTGCCCAGCTCGAAATACAATCGCGACACCTTGTTATCCTCAGCCCTGCGACGAGGAGGAGTGCCGAGCCGGTCTGGATTCCGTCTACGCCCAGAAAGAAGAGCCTCTGGCGAACTATTCCGTAAGGCGCGAACACCTTGCCCGGGTATCCGGCAAGAAGGGAGAGCTGGAGCGCGAAATCCCTGCCGATTGTAGTTGTCCACAACCCCGACTGGAGTTCGTAACTTAAAGAAAGGTAATCCTTGTAGAGTTTGTGCTTGAGATAGGCGTCCAGCCGCGCGCCCAGAGGGTCGAAAGAAACACCAACGTCCATACCGGGTACCACACCGGTCGTGAACCAGACATCCATCAAGTACCGACCTAAGGATGTGCGCGCGGAATCCAAATGGTAAATTCCGGGAAAAATAACTGTCCGCCGCCGACCTCCAGATGCCCGGGCTTAACGGTAAGCTGGGTCTCATGAAAACCCGAGGACGCGGTCAGCATCATCGGGACAAGCAGCAAAACGGTCATGAAAAGCCATACGGCTCTTCTCATATAGGTCATTTTCGCTTGAAGTCTATTTCGACGCCGAGACCCGCGCCCGCAATCGGGCAAACGAATACGCTAGGGTATCTGAGTGCGGTCCTCGAGAATTTTCCGAAAGACGCGCCGAGCTCGGCGTAAAGGGATAGAATCTTTAAGAACTTGAGCCTTGCTCCTGCAACGAGCTGCGTGGAGAAGAGAAATCTTGCGGAATCATCGGTCGGTCCGGAATAGAGGCCCCTCAGCCGGAATACTCCGTATGGCGCGAGCACCTTGCCGGGGCAGCCGGCGAGCAGGGATGTCTGGAGGGTATAGTCCCCGAGCGAGCGGCCGAGGCCCAGGCTGAAATCGGCGCCCGCCGCAAGGTAATCCTCGATCAACGAGTACTTGAACCCGGCGCCGACGGCCTGTCGGGTGAGTTCGTAATCGAGGCCAAGCTCCAGTTTTGGGGTGATGCCCGCTCGAATGTGTACACTTGAAAACCCGAGAATTACAAGATTCAGTCCGGCGACGCTGTCTTGCTCCCCGGAAAAGTAAATGTATGGCATAGTGAAACCCTCTATACCCGCCTGAACGGCTCCGGGTGGAACAGGTTCAGGGGTCTGGTTGAATCCCAGCGCCGCTTTCGAGATCACTGGAACAAGAAAAACGAAAATCGCGACGAACCTCGATCCTCTTTTCATATCCATCATCCGCTCCTTTTTTGTTTACCGGAATATACGAAACCACAGGTAATTGTCAAGCCCCTTCTTGTCAACGAGTTAGCCCGAAAAAAATGGCGATTGCTTCGGTTGCTCGAAGCAACACTCGCAAAGACATGATTGAGAGCGGGGTCCCCGAGTAGTACGCGGTGGTTCTTTGGGGCAAATTTAAGCCGGGCACCTGTCGGTGCCCGGCCATATGTTCTGTATGAGGGAGGGAGGAGTATTACTCCAGGGTTATCGAAACGAAAGCGAGTTCTTCGTGACGCGGTTCCAGCCGGTCGCAAGAAAGTGGCGAAAACCGGCTTCCGCTAGTTCTCACCGCACGGCGCACCAGGATCACAGGAGGCAGGTAAGCGCTCATGCGGAAAAGAAATCCTTATTTAACCAGGAGCATCTTGACCGACTGCCTGTAGCCTGTATCGGTCTCGAGCCTTGCGAAGTAAACACCAGGCTGAAGCTTGGCGGCCTTCGCATCAAGTGAAAGTTTGTACACCCCGGCTTTATAATCGCCCTTTGCGAGCGTCGCGACCTTTGCGCCCGAAGCGTCGTAAACGGTCACGGTTACTCCACAACTCTTGGGCAGCGCGAAGGTTATCTCGGTTTTATTCGAGAACGGGTTGGGTGTGTTCTGGGCTATGTAGAAGTTTGGTACCACCGTGCCCTGAAGGTTATCATTGAGCGTAACCGCAGAAACCAGGTTAGTGAAGGTGTAGGCGTTGCCGTCGAGATCAACTACGTGCACGCGAAGCTGCCATGCGTTATCCTGCGAGAGAGGCACCGGCTGGGGAATCGGATTGGGGCCCTTGCCGCCGCCTATGGGGTCGACGCCCGGGCTGATGTAGGGGTTGTTCTCGTTGGGGCACACGATCATCATGTCGGCCATCGTTCCGCATGCGCCGTTGTCGCCGAAACCGGTCAGCCTGCCCGTGTTGGGATCCAGGTCGCCCCATTCTATCTCGCCGGTCCAGGGGTCCATGAAGTCTACCCTGATGGTTCCGTCGGGATTGGGCGTACTGACGATCGAATTGAAGGTCACTTCATGTCCACCGGGGCCGTCCCACTCGATGAGCATGATGACGTCCTGGCAGCGTTTGAGCTCGTTAGACGCGGTGTTCCAGTCAAAACCGATGTGCCTGACCGTATAGTTGTCTCCGTGGGACTGTATCCACGCTATCAGCGCGGCCACCATATCGGTGATCTTGGTTCCACCAAGAAGGGTATCGGTGTGGGCCATGTCACCAAGGGTGTCCACGAGGGACGAGTCCGTCAGGCCGCCCGTGATGGTGGGGTCACCCTTGTTCGCAAAATACTTTAGACAGGCCGTGACGGCCGCAGGCACGCAGTGCCAGTCCGAGTTGGGGTGCTGGGATACTCCCGGAATGCCCTTGTAAAAGGTTTCGAGATCGAGGCTCGATACTATGGTCACCGAGTCGATGTTGAAATAGGGATCGGCCACGCTGACGAGAAGGGTGTCTCTATTGATGTAGGAGTACGTAACAACCGCCTCATCAGGAGGTGTGGGATCGTATTTGCGCCATGCGCCGGCCACGAAGGACCCGCTGCCCTCGAGCGCGGCAACCGCGCGGAAGAGAATCTTCATATTCACCTGGGGGACGGTGTTGTGGTAAAAGACCGCCGACCAGCCGTCACCCGGGGCCAGAACGGCCGGATCGAGGGGTTCGGTGCCCAACGGCGTCGTGCGAAAAATGTTGGTCGTGATGAGGGGTTCCTGACCGTTCGTGTCGGTGCCGAAAAGGGTCCACGTAAGCCCGTTATCAATCGAGTAGTAGAAATCAACCCTTTGAATCAGGTTATCTTCGTCAACGACGTTCAGCCTGACGGTACTAGAACGGGACTCGCCGCCTATCCAGCTGTGCCAGGCTTCGGCCTTGGCCCAGTCACCGATCTGCAGGGTGGCATCGGTAAGCGACTGTGCTCCGAGCGGAAGGGCGAGTGAGAGCGCTCCGACGATAAGGAAAAGCGCTTTTATACTTGTTTTACGCATCGGTTCTCCTCGTTTTGGTTTTGTATGTTTAAGTTTCTGGTGACATCTTTACCGTTATTCTCAAATAGATAATTAATAAAAACATTTATTCGGAAGAAATATTAAGCGTAAAACCGTGTTTGTCAAGAGGGTGAACTAAAAAAACAGTTTTTCACTCAATAAAGTAAAATTCCAGAACATGTGATTAGTCCAAAGGAAGCGGTTCAACTCGGTTTTCGTCATCGCTTGGAATAAACCCGAAGGGATTTAGGACGTGGCGATCTCATGGCAGCAACTTAGAGAAAGTGACACTGCTCAAAACATTTAAAATGTACTGGAAGATAGTTCTCTTGGCTCATCCTTTGGAGTCTCAACCAGGGATGCAATGGCGCTTTTCCGAAAGTAGTTTCTAGAGTATGATAGGAGTATCCTACTGTTGCCAGTATTTTTGGATTTCAGAAATCAGACGGTCCGTGGAGGCAACAATACCTTCAGCCGATGTTTTGACAACATCACTGCCGCAGTAACCTATGGTATGGTTTAAATATATTGGCCATGGAAAATCACTGTTGGAAGCCCCGACAAACACCCAAACAACGCAGTATTGAGAGGAAATATTAGGAGTATCTTGAAATCTGTCCATTGTAGAAATAATTAATTTCACACGACTTTCATCTGAGTTCGTTAAACGAAAAGCGTTGGATTCTCTTATTCCCTCTTTAACGTAATACACTAATCTTTCTCCAACCATGTCATCGGATAGATCAACAACTTCAACAGGCATTGGTTCTATCTCTTTGGCAAACAGGAATACTAATGGTAAAATACTCGTTAAGAGTACATATAAAGCCCCACGTCTCAACATTGTTTCCTCCTAAGTCGTTAGAATAAGACTTTACTTACAAAAGCTTTTCAACTTAAATACTATAAGCCTATATCAATTCCTGTCAAGCTCATTCTTATCAATGAGTTAAGTCGTAAAAAATCACCCCCAAATTGGTTCCCCCTAGAGGGATGGGGGGCCCCCCCTCACTCCGATTTTATCATCACGAGCATCATCTTGAATCGTGTCAGGGCTTTCAACGAGTGAGGTTGACCGGCAGGCATGATGATTGTCTCGCCGGCTCCGACCTCGTGCGGCTTGCCCGAGATGCGTATCTTGGCCCTGCCCTCGGGCACGTAGACCAGGGCGTCGAACGGCGCCGTATGCTCACTCAAACCCTGACCCTCGTCGAACGCGAAGAGGGTGACGGTGCCCGTCTCCTTCTTGATAATCGTCTTCGAGACCACCGCGCCCTCCTGGTAGTCTATCATGGCGCATAGCTCCAGCACCTCGCCAGTCTTCTCGTTCTCCATCAATGCTCCTTCCATGTCGGTTAAGATATCCATAATGCAATTTCCCGTTCGTCGACCTATCGGCTTCTTTTTACACCAGACGAATGCGGCGCCGTCTCGGTATCCCCTCCTCCTTCCTCAGAAGGCGATGTCGAACGTCAAGAGCGCCCTCGAGTCGTACTCTCTTTGCGCAAGCAGGGGGAGGGAGTATGCGACGCCCACGTTCGTGTGGCTAGTAAGCCTGAATTTGAGGCCGGCGAGAAGGTTGGCCACGAGCGAGGCTTCGTCGTACTCAGCCTCCGCTTCGACGAGAGGGAAGAACCACTCGGTAGCCTTGAACACGAGGGAGCCCTCGAACTCGGCCGACGCGTTGAAAGGATCGTAATTCCCGTTCGCGTCGAATACCACGACACCAGGCCAGGTGAGCCTGCCCGAGAGTCCAGCCCTGCCCTGGACCCCGGAAGCGCCCGGTCCGGTCGGGAGGTTCGCCTCCGCGTATACGGAGAGGCCGTTTTCGTTGTCGGGCGTGAGAAGGGGCGCGAACTGGAGCATCACCTCGGAGTAAGGCTCGTGAAGGATGCCGTCCGAGCGGACGTGAAGCCCGAGCCTCCTTACGATGCCGGCCTCCACATGCAAGGCAAAGTCGCCTGAGGCAGTATCCCCGTAAAGCGAGCGGTACCCGGTTGCCCGCACGCTTATCATCCCGGGTTCATCGGGCACCCCCATGTGAGCGAGGAACGGATGGGCAAACTCGTGACCCATGTGGCCCATACCCATTTTGGCCTCGTGCCCCGGCATATCCATCATACCCATCTTTCCCATGCCGTCCGCGTAGGCCGTGCCGGAGGCCAGAAGCGCCAACGCAGCGGCAAGGAGTAAACGGTATCGAACTTTCATGATTTCCTCCTTCAAGAGAGATCTTTCTTTTTCTCTTCGTACTCTTTTTTGGTTATCTCTCCCCTGGCGTAGCGAGTTCGGAGAATGTCCATATGTGAAACCCCGTGCAAATGCTTCGGGTAGCGCCGGAAAAGCGATGTAGTCAGCAAGATTGTTACGACTATCGTGGATCCGATGATGATTATGAGAACTACAATCCAAATCCACCATACTCCTGTCCTGTAGGCTCCGTAGCCGTGGCCTCTGTACCCCGGGTCCGGCACCCGGTATCTTGTACCGGGCCCACTGGGATCGGGATCGGTTCCATACCCCATCATCATTCCCGGGCCCATGCCGGGACCCATCATGCCGCCCATCCCCATTCCGCCGCGGCCTCCTGAAAGGTAACGGTAGCCCATCATGCGGTGCATGGACGCAAGGCTTGCCGAACCTTCGCCGCCCATCATGTCGTCCATGAGTTCATGTTCACGTGGGTCGGGAAACTGAACGTCCATCCAGGCGTCGCCGAGTTGTTCGAGCAGCGAATCACTGACCTTGTTGGGGTCTATCCTGTCCGAGGAGCCAATGCCTTGCTCGCTGCGAATCTCTGAAAGCATCATGTCGACGGATTTGCCCTCCATCCCGTCTTTGACCTGGGTCGTATCGGCGGCGTATGCCGCAGCGCTCAAGAGAAGAAGGGCGATAAACCCCGCAATGCGCAGATGTCTTTTCATGGCTGCCTCCTTCGTGGTTTTTGAGCGAGGTTAAAGAGGGGCCTCTCCTAGGAGAGGTCCTTCTTCATATCTTCGTACTGCTCTTTGGTTATCTCGCCCTTGGCGTAGCGATGTTTAAGAATCTCAAGGGGGTCTTCGTAGTACCCGTGATGTCCATAATGTCCGTGATGCATGTGCTTGTACCAATGTCTGGGGCCGCGTACGAGTCTCACTATCAGGAAAACGATCAGTGTCAAAAAGAGTACGAAAAATAAGCCGCCGAATATCCAGCCGAAGCCCATCATTCCCCAACCCATTCCGTGCATGCCATACCACATTGTATGCTCCTTTCTTGGTCTTAATCCAATTACCTTGGTCCGGTGTGGGCGTGATTCTCCTTCCCCTTGTCGCCGTCCTGGCCTTGCCCCTTCTCATCCATGTTGCCGTGGGTGAGTGTCTTCCACGAGCGTTCCCTGTCCTTAGCGTTACTCGTTCTCGAAATCATCACCACCGCAAGCAGTATTATCACGATTATCACCGCCGCACTCGCGATGACGAGCATCAAATCACCAATCCCCAACTTTTCAGCCGCGTCTTCAAGCATTCGAAACATGCAAGCCTCCTTTGACCTGCCCCGGCCTCACCACTAATAAAAGTAAGACACGCACTCACTCTAAATGGTTTAATTTTTCGCTTCCGCGCTCCTTTTTCTCTCGCAAAATAACTCTTTCGACAATCCCCATTGTTCCCACTTACAGCCGCGAACACACCGACGGTTCCTTTATCCGCGTGGTCGCGAGGAAAATCCCCTGGATTTTCCTGGGGTTTATTTTAACCCCTTGTGCTTTTCGGCAATCTTCGAGGCAAGCTCGTCGAGCGCCTTGTAGTCCGCCTCGCCTGCGAGCCCTTTCGCGAGCACGGTGCCCAGAACCTCCACCTTGAGATTTGGTATCATCCCGGAAAGTATCTCAACCGTCTTTCCTCCCCAGCCGTATGAGCCTATAATCGCCAGGTACTTAGTCTTCGGCCTCAGGGCGTTGGCAAGGAACGTCGCGTACGCGGCCGCCGGATGAGGACCCGCCAGAACGGTGGGCGTCGCAACCACTACCGTAGCCGCATCCACTAGCGACATGGCAATCTTGCCTATGTCGGACGCGGGCACGTCGAACTGCTGTACCCCTACCCCTCTCTCCACCAGCGCGGCAACCAGGTGTGAAACCATCTCGCGCGTGCTCTCGTGCATGGAAACGTAGGGTATCACGACCATGTTCTTCGGCGTATCCGATACCCAATCCTTGTATGCCGAAATGATGAACTCCGGGTTCTTGTGAACGGCGCCGTGGCTGGGGCAGATCATCTTTATCTCATAAGGTGAGAGCTTCTCGAGGTTCTTTTGTATAATCTGCCTGAACGGCATCATTATCTCGGCAAAGTAACGCTTTGCCGCCTCGTACAGCCTGCCTTCGTCCGTCACGTAGAGCTCCGAACTCGCAATATGGGAACCGAAGAAGTCGCACGAGAAGAGGATCTTTTCCTCCACCAGATAGGTAACCATCGTCTCCGGCCAGTGCACCCAGGGGGTGTAAATGAACTTGAGGGTCCTGTCCCCGAGTGATAAATCTTCGCCGTCCTCCACTGTCTTGAACCGCTCCTCTGATATCCTCAAAAGGTCCATTAGCATGGGCTTGGCCTTGGTCGAGCAAATGAGTTTCGCGTCCGGGTACTTTGCGAGAACGACGGGCAGGGAGCCCGAATGGTCCTGCTCGGCATGGTGCGATATGACGTAGTCGAGCCTGGGAACATCCTTGAGCTGCTCGATAATCTCATGCGAAAAAGGAGGATCGGTCGTATCTATCAAAACTACCTTCTGTGAACCCTTCACGAGATAGGCGTTGTAGCTGGTACCGTCGGGAAGGGGTATGAGCGCGTCGAAGAGCCTTCTGTCCCAGTCAACGGTTCCGAGCCACGATACTCTGTCCGAAATCTTCCTTGGATTCAACATGTTTCCTCCTTCGTTGTTCTGGATTTTCCTATAATTTCGCTATGCTTTTATTATAGGGAGAGAATTCAAGCTGTCAAGTTCTATGCAGCTTTTTATCAATAGAAAAGAGGGAAATCCCCCCGGGTCCCCGCAACATGAAATGACAACAAATGAGAAGGCATGAGGAGCGTTGAGGAGTTCCGGAGGGCGAAAGGGCGTGGCTCCAAAGGGCGACGCTTGCGGAGCAATCTAATGGTACGAATTCAAAATCGGAAAGTGGGTGTCGTGAGTTTTATTCCTGCGACGGGAGATCGCGACAGTCGGTCCAGACGACTTATCATCGGCCTGACCATAAAAAAGCGGCTGTTCTCTTCAATGTTGAGGAGCTTTATGCCGCTGGAAGTTTCCTCGTAGTGACATCTAAGGGGTGTTTTCTGTCGAGGCGGCACACAAAGAATTACTCGTGATTCTCTGTGGTGCAAGCGTAGGGCAAAGCAGCTGTTCGGTTGACTACGAGCGAATCTCGTGGTATTATTAACCTCATGTATTATCTTAGCATAAAGTTGGAGCAAAAAATCAAATGAACGGCGTGGTCGCCCTGGTCGGCAGACCCAACGTGGGCAAGTCTACGCTTTTCAACCGCCTCGTGGGCCGCAGGGAGTCAATAACCCTCAAGGAGCCCGGTATTACGCGCGACCGTCTTTACGGGCAGGTTTCGTGGCTGGCGAAGAACTTCACCCTCATCGACACGGGCGGCTTCATCCCCTTCCCCGAGCGCTCCCTCGAGGAGCAGATGAAGCACCAGGTGGAACTTGCCATAAACGAGGCGGAGCTCGTTCTCCTCGTGGTTGACGGCAAAGAGGGGCTTCATCCCGAGGATTCCTCGCTCGCTGACAAGCTTCGCAAGGAGCAGAAGCCCTACATGGTGATTGTTAACAAGTCCGACGTCAGGACCGCTGAGTGGGAGCATCACACGTTCCATATCCTCGGTGGGCTTGCGTTACACCTCGTATCGGCCGAGCACGGCGTCGGGTTCGGCGAACTTCTTGAAGAGATATGCTCGAACCTCACTCTCGATTCCGGCGACGAGCCGAAGGCTGAAATAAAACTCCTGATAGCCGGCAGGCCCAACGTGGGCAAGTCCACGCTTTTCAACTCGCTCGTAGGCGAGGAGCGCGCGGTCGTCGACTCCGTTCCCGGCACGACGCGCGATCCGGTGGACACGCTCATCGAGGTCGAGGGACGCATCTGGCGAATCGTGGACACGGCAGGCCTGCGCAGGCGAACCTCCATCTCCGAGGACGTCGAGTTCTACGCATCCACGAGGCTCCGCAGGGCAATCGATCACGCCGATATCATCCTTCTTCTCATCGATCTTGCGGAGGGCGTCACCAAGCAGGACAAGCGGCTCGCTGCAGAGGTAGTCGAAAAGCGAAAGGAACTGATATTCGTCCTGAACAAGGTCGATCTCTTCGACCAGCAGGCGCTGCGCTCGAGGCTTGAGGGAGTGGCTTTCGAACTCAAGGGCATGGAACACTTCTTCCGCGTTCTCGTATCGGGTCTTCGCGGCAAGGGCCTCGATGAACTCGTGGGCGCCGTGACCGAACTCTCCGAACGCCGTAAGCAGCGGATTTCCAAGGAACTGCTCGGCGATTTTGTCCAGCAGGCGACCCGCGACCGCTCGCCCGGCAGGGGTGTAAAGGTCTACAAGCTCATTCAAAAGGAGGGGGTTCCCCCCCTGTTCATACTCGAGGTCAACAAGCCCGATGAGGTAGAGTCGAACTATCTCCGATTCATGACCAACAGGTTCCGCGAGGAGTTCGGGTTCGAGGGCACCAACCTTCTCATCAAACCCGCGGCCCGGAGGAGCTAGTGATCAACCCTTTCTGGGATACGGTCATACTTACCGCTCTGGGGTTCATCTCGGGTTCGATCCCTTTCGGTTATCTCATAGCGAAGGCTAAGGGTGTCGAAATACGCAAGGTGGGCTCGGGCAACATCGGCGCGACCAACTCCATGCGAGCGCTCGGAACCGGTTGGGGAATAGCCGTAGGCCTCCTTGACGCGCTGAAGGGATTCACGCCCGCATACCTCGCGGTTCTTTTGAGCCCATATCCGGGCATCGTCGGCGCGGCCGCTGTCCTCGGGCACATCTTCTCTCCCTGGCTCGGATTTCGGGGCGGCAAGGGCGTATCCACCGCGCTTGGTGTGTTTCTTGCGCTCTCGCCCTTCGCGACGCTTTCGGTGATGGTGCTGTGGCTGGTGATGTTGCTCATAACAGGTTACGTGTCGGTCGCCTCAATCGCGTCGCTCGCGGCACTGCCTCTGTCGATCTTCCTCTGGGGGCGTTTTAATCCCGAGATATCCCTTATCTCCGCCGCGGCCGTATGCGCGCTCGTCGTCGTGTGGGCGCACCGGGGAAACATTTTAAGACTGGCCTGGGGCAAGGAGGCCCGCGCAGGCCTGTGGAAAAGGATGTGGAAAAAATGAGGATAAGTTTTCTAGGCGCAGGGGCGTGGGGAACAACCATGGGGATGATGCTTTTCGAGGCCGGTCACGAGGTGCGGCTCTGGGAGATAAACAAGGAACGTGTTCAGAAACTCGGCTACACGCACCGTCTGCCCGGCGTGCTTCCCGGTATAAGGATCCCCGAGAAGCTTTACTACACCTACGACATCGAAAGCGCCGTGGAGGGCGCAGAGCTTCTGGCGCTCGCGGTTCCATGTCAGGCGCTGCGCTCGACCCTCAAGCTCCTTCCCAGGTCGTACAAGCCCCCGCGCTATGTCGTCAGCCTCATTAAGGGGCTCGAGGTCAAGGACGGGGCAAGACCCAGCGAGATATGGCTCGAGCGCTTCCCGGGGATGAGTCCGACCGTCCTCTCCGGTCCCTCGATCGCGCTCGAAGTTTTGCAGGGGCAGCCGACCGCGATGGTCGCTGCAGGGAAGAACGCAAAGTCGGTCGAGGCCGTTCAGAATCTTTTCTCCTTCGAAAACATTCGCATATACCGTTCGCCCGATCCCGTGGGCGTCGAACTGGGAGGTGCACTAAAGAACGTTATAGCCATAGGCTCGGGCATCGCGGAGGGTCTTGGTTCGGGGACCAACACCCGCGCGGCGCTTCTGGCGCGCGGCCTCGCGGAAGTCACGAGGCTCGGCGAGAAAATGGGAGCGAACGCGCGCACGTTTGCCGGTCTTGCGGGCTGGGGAGACCTCGTGACCACCGTCTGGAGTCCGTTCTCGCGCAACCACCGCGTCGGTTTGGCGCTCGCTCAGGGCAAGGCGCTCGAGGCTATTCTCGAAGAACTCGGAATGGTCGCGGAGGGCGTCGAGACCTGCCGCATAGCATCAAAGCTCGGCAAGAAGTACAAGATAGAAATGCCGATCACGGAGGCGGTGTACAAGGTCCTGTTCAAAGGAGCCGATCCCAAGAGCCAGCTCAAGGTTCTTCTCTCGAGGCCTCTCAAGGACGAGGTCTGGTGATGGTCGAGGAAAAGTTTTACACTATAACGCAGGCCTCAAGACTCACCGGAGTCAAACCGCACGTCCTGCGATACTGGGAGAAGGAGTTCAGCTGGCTTTCGCCGAAGAAGAACTCCGCCGGCCGCCGCGTCTACTCCGATCACGACATCGAACTCGCGAGGCTCATCCTGCGGCTCGTGCACGAGGACGGCTACTCCATCCAGGGCGCTCGCAAGCGCATCAAGGCACTTTACTCGCGTTCCGAACAAATGGCACTGCCCCTTTCCGGGGCCAACGCGGATGCGCTCGATGAGATCAAGAATGAGATAAGGGAGGTGCTCAGAATCCTCGAAAGACCCGGAGGCGTCGAGGAGGGGCGTTGAGAATTTACCCCTTTAAAACCCCCGGAGGGTTCGTTGACCCCTGTGCTTCCTGAGGTCCAGCCCTGGATTATCGACGGCGTCGCCCTTCTGGTAATACTCCTTTCGGCATTCTCCGGCCTGGCAAAGGGGGCCATAAAAGTACTCGGGACCATCGCCGGATTCGCAGGCGCGATCCTTGCGGCATGGCATTTCGCCCCGCTGCTCGCGCAAGCGCTCGCGCCAAAGATAACTTCCGGTTTCTTCGCGACCGCGCTCGCCTTCCTTATCATCTTCCTTGCCGCCATGCTGGTCGTCGCCCTCCTCGTGTTCCTTCTCACAAAGCTTTTCGACGCCATACTCCTTGGCTGGCTCAACAAGCTTCTCGGCTTCATCGCGGGACTCATCATCGGCGTCTTCGTCGTCATCTTCATCATCTGGGTTCTTCTGGAAATCTGGCCCGGCCTTATGGGGCCCTTCCTCGCCACGAGGCTTGTCAGGGTGCTCGTCTTCGCGCTCTATCTCATCTCCACCGGCAAGACGCCTATCCCCGTGCCCATCCAACCGGCCTGAAGACAACCGCCAATCGTCAGTCGAAGATCCTTCGAGGCAATGGGGGAGGTGATTCCTATTCTTGTCCGGAAGGTTTAAGCCTGAGCGAGATCACGGCACCGGTGACGAGATTGAGTCGAACAAAGCCGGTTCCATATGCGGATTCGACCGCGCAGCGGGACCTGTTCCTGCCTGGAGCGCCCCTTTGCCACAGGCCCAGTCTCTCAAGCATCATCTCGCTGGAATACATGTTTTGGCGTTCGTGTGCGGGCACCCTTTTTCCCAACGGCATGTCAACGAATACGAGACCGGCCTCGAGTCTCGTGAATCCAAAAGAGAAGTGTGAAAACAGGACAACCGAATCGGCCCGCATCCTCACCGAGTCGCAGTGCCTGCCAGCCCGACCCTCGACTGCCGAAGCGATGCGCTCCTCCATAATCCCCCTCACCGTCGCGGTCACACTGTCCTCCTCGAATTCGAGACGGAGCCTTCGCTCGTAATGGGCTGAGTCAACTCCGGGGGGGAGGGGGATGAACGAGACCTCCTTCTCCGTAATCTGATAGTAAGGGTACTCGTAAGGTACGGTCGAAAATAAAAAGGAAACCATGAACAACATATAAAATCGTATACGATATAAGTCTCATGTCAAGCGGGGCTTGTCACCGTGTTGTGGAAAAAGGCATATGATGCGGCTTTACTAGTAAATTGCAAGTAAAGTTAAATGGAGGTTTAAGAGGTAAAAATATCTTGACAAGTCCGGAATTATCAGTACATTTCCTCCTAAATTCTTAGTCAGGGGAGTTGAGGAGGCTTTGAAAGGTTAAGAACAGAACAATTGAGGGCAAGGAGGTATTCCCCCCTGCACTCAATTACGATCGAGAAACTTAAAATACTCCAACTAGGAGGAGTAACATGTCAAAAAAGGTTATCTGGGCAGCGGTTGCCGTTCTTGCTTTGGCGGCCATAGTCCCGGGTCTCAACGCACAGCCTACAAGTCTTCTGAGTGAGAACTTTGAAGGCTCGTTCCCTCCATCGGGCTGGGAAACAACGGTCGGTCCCGACAGCCCCAACCAGTGGTACAGAAATGATTACACGAGCGAGTCCAACTACACAGGCGGCTCAGGTTTCTGCGCCAATAATGACGATGACTACTGGGGCTACCAGTACGTCACTCAAAACTCACTCGAATCCCCCGAGTTCGACTGCACCGGGTACGACGCGATCTGGCTTGCATACAACGTCTGCTGGGAGGACTACGAAGGCACCGAACACGCTTATGTAGACCTGTATTTCGAAGCGCCCAACTACATGCATTCCTGGATGGAGATATGGGAAGTCGAGAACACCGGCTACGACACGGGCCGGCGTGACAGCATTGATCTCACACCTTATCTGATGTATGGTGCGGAAGGCATAAAGATTCGCTTCCGCTACGACGAGAGTCCACCCGGAAGCGGCTGGGCGTACTGGTACCAGGTAGACAACGTCCGCGTTTGGGGTTCGACCGAAGGCGGCCAGCCCGGCGATGATTCGCTTGATCTCGAAATGGCCCAGATAATACATCCCAAGGATATCGAGCCTGCCGGCGAGGGCTTCGAGCCGGCCTGCAAGGTATACAACAATCTGGACGACACCGTTCTCGCGGAAGTGCGCTGCAGGATTACCGATCGTTCGAACATGCAGTCGGTATACGACAAGGTGCTCACCGACGTACCGATGGTGCCCGGTTACACCCTGGTTGACGCATTCGCTTCCTTCACCCCCGAAGGCGGCAAGAAATACAAGGTTGACTTTATAGTAACCAATCCCGACGACGTTGACGAATCCAACGACAGCAAGACGAAGAACTGGGAATCCTCCATAGGCGAAGAAGTGACACCCGTCGAGATGCTCAGTCCCGACACCAATCAGCAGAATTCCTTCAAGCCCAAGGCCAACTTCGTCGAGATGACCGGCGATTCGATAACCGCCAGTCTTATCTGCACTATCGAGGGCGGAGCCTACAACGCGGTGCTTTACACCGACACCATAGCCGATCACTCGTTCGTCGGTTCCGACACCTTCCCGGCGGAGTTCAAAGAGGTCACAGGACTTGCCGACGGTTCTTACAAGATCAGCTTCTGGGCGATCAACATGAAAGACATCAACATCAGCAAGCCCACGCTCGCAGTGGACTTCTCTTACACGGGCGTCGCCGAGAAGCCTGAGCCCAAGGAGTTCGCACTCGCGGTCTCCGGCAACGTGGTGACCTACACCCTTGCAAAGTCGACGAACGTCAGCCTCAAGGTGTACGACGCGGCCGGCAATCTTGTGAGCGTGCTCGCATCCGGCTCAATGACGTCCGGTTCGCACGAGACCAGCTGGACCTCGGGTCCCGGCGTGTACTTCGTGAAGCTTGTCACACCCGAGTACTCCTCAGTTCGTAAGGCACTCATAATAAAGTAACTTAGTTACGAAATCCAGGCGGAAAAACCTGGACAAGATTTTGCAGGCGACCCGGCTCAGACCGGGTCGCCTGACTCCCCCCCCTTGACAATTACTGGATTTTGATTAGATTTAGATATTAGCTTAGAATCGTTCGAAATAGTTCTGTCTGAGGGCAGAGTACAAAGAGTATCGAGAGAGTATTATGGGCGAACCACTTACTCTCCAGAAAATATTAGACAACAAAAAAACTCCAACTAGGAGGAGTATATGTTAAAAAAGGTAATCGGGATAACGCTTGCAGTACTAGCGTTTGCAGCGTTTGTTCCCGGCCTTGATGCACAGCCTGTGAATCTTGTATCTCAGGATTTCAACGCAGGCGTAACATTCCCGCCAACCGGCTGGACAACCAACAACCAGCAGTGGCGCTACGCTATGAGTGGTGCGTCCTCATCATATCCCTATACCAACAACCCGAACTACACAGGCGGCTCAGGTTATTGCGCCGATTGCGATGACGATAACAACAACTATTCCAATCTCGTCTATCCCGGAAGCTGGTTGCAGACACCCGACTTCAACGCCTCCACATATACGGCGGTGTGGCTTGCTTACAATATATCCTACAACGACATAGGTGCCAACGACTGGGCCCGCGTCGAAGCGTGGGACGGCGAGTCATGGCAGACCGTGATTGAATACACAAGCGACGTGCAGGCCTACGGGCCCGGTCAGCGTGATTCGTTTGACATAACCCAGTGGGCCGCAGGTCTCTCGAGTGCCCGCGTTCGGTTCCTCTATTACGAGACGGCTAACACATGGGCATGGTGGTTCGAAATCGACAACGTCAGCATCTGGGGAACCGCAGGCGGCGGCCCCCAGGGCGAGGATTCTATAGACTTCCAGATGGCCCAGATCGTCCGGCCTATGGATGAGGAAGAGGCCAACGTTGCCTTCACTCCTACCTGCAAGGTTTACATGTGGAACAACATCCAGATAGACAGCATAAACGCTCTGCTGGAAGAGCCCACATGGCCCGCGGACGTGCGCTGCAGGTTAACCGACCTTTCGAATATGCAGGTCGTGTACGACAAGGTTCTCAGCGATGTTCCTTTCGCGAAAGGTTACACAACGGTAAGCGCATTCCCAGCGTTCACTCCCGAAGGCGGCAAGAAGTACAAAGCGCTCTTCGTCGTAACCGGCGTCGATGACTACGATCCCAGCAACGATAATCTGGAAAAGAACTGGTCGACCCTTACCGGCGAGGAAGTAACTCCTACCGAGATCATTACCCCTGCGGACAGCCAGGTAAATGCCTTCGCGCCCTCGGCTAAGTTCCTTGAGAAAGCCGGAATCGAAGAGGCCGCTGTGGTTCTTCACTATAAGGTTGAAGACGCGGCGTACCATGCGGTGGTCAGCGAGGATTCAGTGACTCATGACTTCGCTGCTGATGAAGAGTACACGGCGACCTTCCCCGAGGTTTCGGGTCTTGAAGGTACCAGCTACACCATCACCTTCTGGGCAACCAACGCCAAGGGTGACCCCATCAGCCATCCCGAACTCTCCAAGCCGTTCTCCTACACGGGTATTGGCGAGAAGCCTGAGCCCAAAGACTTCGCACTCGCGGTCTCCGGCAACGTGGTGACCTACACTCTTGCAAAGTCAACGAACGTCAGCCTCAAGGTGTACGACGCGGCCGGCAATTTAGTGAGCGTGCTTGCATCCGGATCCATGACGTCCGGTCTGTACACCGCGACACTCGATACTAAACCCGGCGTGTACTTCGTGAAGCTCGTCACACCTGAATACTCAACCGTTCGCAAGGTTGCAGTAATCAAGTAACAGAGCTTCGGAAAGGCACTTAAGCCCTTAAAATTCAAGGGGCGACCACGTGGTCGCCCCTTTTTTCAACTTGATTCAGTTGGTATCAACTTACCCTTTCCCCTATTGACAAAGGCATGATTTTGACTAAATTAAATGCAGGTATCTTTTCGATATCCAAGCAGAGGTGCTTGCGGGTAAATGGGTGTTTAAAAAACACCTCAAGCGTAAAGAAGAAGGAGCAACAAAACACTCCAATCTCAGGAGGATTATTATGACCAAAAAGGTTTTAGTGATTGCGACCGCATTAATGCTCTTTGCGGCGCTTGCTCCCGGTGTCCTTAACGCTCAGATCGTCAGGGATACCGTATACAGGCAGAACTTCGACTCTACCTGGAACACATCGACCCCACCGACAAACTGGACTATCATCCATACGACCACAGGCGGTACTCCCGATGCAGTGACAACAGACGACTGGAACAGGGCCTTGAGATCGGGTACGAATTACATGGCGCAGCTATATTGGGCGTATGAGACGGGTATTGACCGCCTCATATCTCCCCAGATGGACTGTTCTGACGCACAGTACACATCCGTATGGCTCAGGGTCTATCACTATTACAACTACTACGGCGGCGGTTACACCGCACAAATTCGCGGTTCTTCCGACAACGGCTCAACCTATCCGGAAATACTCTTGTCCTACCCCAACGCCAACTATGGTCCGACGACCGAATTATTCGATATCTCCTCGTGGGCGCTAGGTCAGAACGACGTCCGTATAGACTTCTACGGTTATGGCTACAGCTACAACATCAACTACTGGAACGTTGACGACTTCATGGTCTACGGCGAGTGGACCGAAGGCGGTGGAGAAGACAGCACAATTGATCTTCAGATGGCGGCGATAATCCGGCCCTATGACGAAGAAGAAGCCGGAGTTGCTTTCACGCCAACCTGCAAGATATTCAACACGGGCACCGAGACCGAAGTTGCCGAGGTGCGCTGCAGGATTACTCGTCAGGATAACATGCAGGTCGTATACGATAAGGTGCTGAACGACTTCCCGTGCGATCCCGGCTATACGACTTGTTCGGCCTTCCCCAATTTCACTCCTGAAGGCGGAATGGTCTACAAGGCGTTGTTTGTAGTAACGCACCCTGAAGATTCCGATCCCAGCAACGACAATATGGAGAAACGCTGGAGCGCGAGTGTAGGTGAGGAAGTGACGCCTACAGAGATTATCACTCCTGCGGATGTTCAACAGACTGCTTTCAAACCTTCAGCCAAGTTCGTGGAAAAGGCAGGAATCGATGAGGTCGGTATCTTCTTGCATTGCCGCATAGAGGGTCCCACGCTTGCTCTCGCATTCGAGGACTCCGTAACTCATGATTTCGGCGCGAACGAGGAATACACACCTTCCGACTTCCCTGAGGTTTCAGCTCTTGAAAACGGCACGTACACCGTTACTTTCTGGGCGACAAACAAGGGAGGCGGACGCATAAGCGTTCCTCCATCCGGGCTTTCCAAGAACTTTGAATTCAGCGGCATTCTCGAAGAGCCCATCAAGGAACTTGCAAGCCTTGCCGTTGCAGGCAACACTGTGAATTACAGCCTTGCAAAAGCCACAATGGTGAGCCTGAAGGTCTACGACGCTTCCGGCCAGGTTGTAACGACGCTTGTATCCGGATCGAAAGCGGCGGGACCGTACACCGCTTCTTTGAATGTCAAATCCGGCGTTTATTTCGTAAAGCTTGTAACGCCCGATTACTCAATAGTACGTAAGGTTGCAGTAATCAACTGACAAGACTTGCGAAGATACGCTGAACCTTTCTAAGATTCAAGGGGCGACCTTGCGGTCGCCCCCTTGTTTGGAATTGAACCTTTGTGCTAAGTGCGAATACAACTCTTTGATTCTCCTTTACTTAAAAATCAAATAACAATCAACTCTGGCATTTGCTGATTTTTTAAGGGTAGTAATTGTGAGAACGGACTCTTTTTAAAAACACAAGCTCTTGACAAAATTGATATTTGGATTAAATTTAGACCTGAGAAAGAATACTCGTGAGTTTTGTTTTACGAGTAAAGGCGGTCCTTTAAATCTCTTTAAAAAAGAGGAGTAGGGATCGTGCGGTGTTAGGATTAATAAGCTTAAAACGAATACCCAGGAGGTATAGAATGCCTAAAAAAATAGTCGGAATAGTGATGGCTGTCGTATTGGCGGTCGTCCTAGTTCCAAGTCTTAGTGCACAGCCAGACACGCTTTTAATACAGGGGTTTGAAACCACTCCGTTTCCACCAACGGACTGGTACCAGGTGATAAACAACACTGCTTCCCAAACATATCCCGGCACATGGTTCCGTGGGAACTATTCATCGACGCAGTTCCATCATGGAACCTATGGCAGTTACTGCTGGTGGAGCAATGCCACTCAGAATGAATGGATGGTTACGCCGCAGCTCAACCTCACAGGCTACCAGGCCAACACCCATCAAGTTCTGCTTAGATTTTACAGCGCCTTCTACAGGACCACTGCGACTACCTTGCATAACTACATCTGCATTTCAAATAACAATGGCAGCAACTGGCAAGACACCGTTGATTGTCCTATCCACACCGTTGCCGGTTCGGGATGGGTCTACATTAATGACAACCCCAACCCGTTGGTGTATGATATTAGTGACCACATCGGCCAGACCATCAGGATCGGCTGGAACTACTACTATAACGGCGGCGGTGGAAGCCGCGGCGTATGGTCCTTTGACGATGTACTCGTGACCGTTACTGATACAACCTCCGGTGGACCCGGCGGGGATTCTCTCGATCTCGAGATGGTAAACGTCATCAGGCCGAATACCGAAGAAGAGGGCGGCGTCGCCTTTACACCCGGCTGCAAGATATACAACAATCTCGATACGCAGGTTGTTGCTGAAGTGAGAGCCAGATTTACCGATCTCTCCAACATGCAGGTGGTCTATGATAAGGTTCTTTCTAGCTTCCCGTGCGATCCGGGCTACACGACTTGCCAGGCTTTTCCTGACTTCACTCCCGAAGGCGGTAAGAATTACAAGGCTTTGTTTGTCGTGACCAACGAGAATGACGTAAACCCGGCCAACGATAATATAGAGAAAAACTGGAGCGCAGTGGTCGGTATAGACGTGACACCCATAGAGGTCCTCGCGCCTGCGGACGACCAGGTGAACGGTTTTGCGCCTTCCGCCAAATACGCGGAAAGAGCCGGGATGGAGATTTCGGCCAACTTGATTTGCAAGATCGAAGACGGAACCTACCACTCGATAATCTACGCCGATACCCTCTCGCACGACTTTGCAGGCAACGACACATTCATCGCGGTGTTCAATGATGCTCCTATGCCGGGAACCGGAAGCTACAAGATAACATTCTGGGCCGAGAACCCTGTAGATGGCTCTAACATCAGCCAGCCGTCGGCGGTGAAGGACTTCAATTACGAAGGCGTTCTTGAGAACCCTGCGCCTTTGAAATATGACCTTTCGGTAACAGGGTCAAGCGTAAGCTTTAACCTTGCCAAGGCCACGACGGTGAGCCTGAAGGTCTATGATGCAGCTGGTAACCTTGTTGCTAATCTTGCATCGGGTTCAATGGAAGCAGGTTCACACATCGCTCGCTTGAACCTCAAGTCCGGCGTGTACTTCGTAAAGCTCGTTACACCCGAATACTCGACCGTTCGCAAGGCTACGATTCTTAACTAAACTTTAAGTCAAAGCTTCTTTGGAGGCCGGTTTGAAACCGGCCTCCTTTTTTGGAAGTCTATGGCTGAGTCTTGGTTCCTGTAATAAGCTTCTTGATCTCGGTCACTATCTTCCGTCGAAAGGACAGGCTACTCTTGACAATCGGCACAACTTACGTTAAGCTCAACGTGATGAGATCATCAGGACCCAGCACGGAAAACTTCGTGAATTTAGACTTCCCATTATCGGGGTCCCCAAGGAAACACGGAGTGTTTTCGTGGGGTAAATTATCGGGGTCCCCAAAGAAACACCGAGTATTTCTTTGGGGTATCTGCCTTGCCTGAGATACCAGAACTCGAAGTGTTAAGGGAGAACCTTTCCTCAGCTATCCTCAATAAAAGTGTTGCAGCTATAAGGATTCTCAAACCTTATATCCAAAAGACCCTGGTTCCAGACGATGTCACGGGTCAACGTGTCACGGCAGTCGAACGCCGGGCCAAGTATGTAAGCATTCTCCTCGAACGAGTGAGGATTGTAGTGCACCTTATGCTTGCAGGAAGATTCAGGCTTGTCGCTAAAGGCAAAAAGCCGCCGCCTTCAACAGCCGCGGTTGTCGAATTCGACGACGATACCGCGCTCGCCCTGACAGAGGAGGGGAGTCTTAAAAAGATGAGCATGTGGGTACTGGATATCTCTCAGAACGTTGACGATCTCAAGGAACTCGGTGTCGAGCCCCTATCCGCAGGTTTCACTCCGGAGAAGTTGATTTATCTGCTTTCAAGATCACGAGAGAGGGTCAAGAACTTCCTTTTGAATCAGGAGAATCTGGCCGGAATAGGAAACGCATATTCGGACGAGATACTCTGGCATGCCCGCCTCTCTCCAACAAAGCAAGCCTCTAAGCTCTCAATCGAAGAAGAGGAAAATCTGTACAAAGCCGTTGGAGAGGTGCTCAGAAAAGCAATCGAAGAGACCCGCAAGGTCACTGGTTCCAGGGTGGAGATAAATGAATCGAGGCCGTTTCTTAAAGTGCACCGCCGCAAGGGTCAGCCCTGTCCGCGCTGTGGCGCAAGGATTGAATGGATATCAACCATGTCCCGGGATACATTCTATTGCCCCAAATGCCAGACGGGGGGGAGGGTTCTGGCAGACCAGAGAACTTCTAAGTTCCTGAAGTAGGTTACTTGCCGCGAAAAGTCGTCGAGATATCGCCTTAAGTATAATCCGCTCAAATTATACATCTAATAATTTAGCATCGCAGACTATTTATGAATGCTAATCATCTAGTACATTTACTAATGTAACAATCAAATTATAAGAATTTCGTTAGATGTTGTTTTTAAGCTTAGGATGTTTCTATTTTAATAAAGATAATTATCATTTTATATAAAGCAATGTAGCCATCGTATACATCTATAACAATCGAATTAAGAATTATTTGCATTCGATGGGTTCAGCTTTAACAATCATAAAACTGCAAATAAGTCATCAGGATATTCCTATCTTAACAAATATAATTATAATTTTAAATAAAGCAATGTAATCATCGTAAACATCAACAACAATGAAACTAAAAATTATTTTGATTTGTTGAGTTCAGCTTTAACATTAACAACAATGAAAACATCCTATATCCTCTTGACAAATTAAACTTGCTGACTAAAATTTCATTTTTAAACAGGACCAAAGGTGCAATATGGAGGGAATAGGGCGTAGAATTCCTCCTGTACCTTACCCTCTGATTTCTTTTGCACCAAAAAACTTAAACCAAGGACGAGGAGCATGAACAGGTCCAAAATCATCCTAACAATCTTTTTCCTGCTTCTGGCAGGAACCCTCGGCGCTCAAGTTACTCAGGCTTGGGTAGCGCGTTATAACGGCATGGGTAATGGTACCGACTACGGCCGTGCGGTCGGAGCTGATCCCTCTGGAAATGTTTACACGACGGGTTACAGTTACAACGGTTCAAACTACGACATTGTAACCGTAAAGTACAACTCATCCGGTGTCCAGCAGTGGGCGGTAACCTACAACAGCCCTTACAACTCTACCGATTATCCTTATGCCATATATGTTGACGCCTCAGGCAACGTATATGTCGCGGGATACACCTACAACACGAGCGGAAACGTGGACATGCTGACCCTGAAATACAACACCTCGGGAACGCTTCAATGGAACAGGCTTTTCAACGGTTCGAGCAACAGTTCCGATTATGGCTACGACATTACCGTTGACGCCTCAGGTAACGTCTATACTGCAGGTTACGCTTACAACATCAACAACTCGGTGTCATCCCCCGACATGGAAGTGGTTAAGTACAATTCTGCCGGTACACTGCAATGGGCCAGAGCATACAACGATCCGAACAATTCATCCGACTATGGTCGCGCGGTCGCAGTCGACGGCTCGGGTAACGTATACATAGCGGGTTACGGTTACTACAATAACACGTCATACCCCGACGCCCTGATTGCCAAGTTCAACTCTGCCGGTGTATTTCAGTGGGTCGGCGTTTATGCGACTTCATTGAACTACTCCGATTACGGGTACGACGTGGCGGTAGACGGATCAGGTAACGTTTACCTTGGCGGATACTCTTATATAACAAGCACGTCCAACGCCGACTTCATTATCGTAAAGTACAACACGTCGGGAACCCAGCTATGGATGCGCAACTGGAACGGCCCTCAAAACTATTACGACTACGGATATTACATCAAATGCAACACGGCAGGCGATGTATGGATGGCCGGTTATGGCTATTATTCAAGTTCTTCATCCTACGATCTTGAGTTAGTCAAGTACAACGCTTCCGGAACTTTTCAGTGGGCGGCTAACTACAATGGTACTTACGGAACTTACGACTATATGACAACTCCGGGAAATATGCTGGCCATTGATGCTTCGGACAACGCTTACATCTGCGGTTACGGCTACGTGAGCAGCGGAAGTTACTATGATTATGAAACAGTAAAATTCAACTCAGCCGGGGTTCAGCAGTGGGCCATGACCTATAATGGGCCGGGTGCCCAGTCCGACTACGCGTACTGGGTGGCGGTTGATGCGTCGAACAACGTCTACACAACGGGTTACAGCTATGGTTCCGGGACCGGGTACGACTTTGCGACAATAAAATACACGCAGGGGACGCCGGTAACACGCCAGCCGGACAGCTGGGTCAAGAACTCCGCAGAAGCCAACCCCGGCGGTTACATCGGCGACAACATATACGAGTATCCCACCCCCTCCGCCTCCCAGACAAAGGCGCAGACCGTCAACCCCGGCAGCACTGGCATCTATCACATCAGGCTGACTAACGACGGCACAGCCAGCGACAGCTTCAGGATTACCGGTCCATCGGCGCCCGGCAACTGGACTTACACCTATTACGACGCCCTCACCGGCGGTAATAACATCACCGCCGCCGTTACCGGCTCGGGCTGGAACTCCGGCGCAATCGCCACAACCGCCTACAGGGAGATCCGCGTAGAAGTGACGCCTGCGGCATCGGTGGCGGGCGGTACCACGCAGAACGTGGACGTAACCTCCACTTCCATCAATGACGGAACCAAACGCGACGTCGTAAGGGCTTCCACAACCACAACCTCCGCCAATCAGCCGGACAACCACATCAAGCTCTCATCCGAGGCTGCAACGCTGTACGTCGGCGACAATGTCTACAACCTGGACGGAACCAACCAGACGAAGACGATGCAGGTCGATCCTTTGCAGGTCGCGAGCTACACCGTCCGCATCCAGAATGACGGCAACGCATCGGACAATATGACTGTTACAGGAACGGCCGGCAATACGAACTTCACCGTTGCTTACTACGACGCTGCGACCGGAGGTAATAACATAACCTCCTCGGTGACAGGCTCAGGCTGGACGACAGGCTCGCTCGCGGTCGGCGCGACGAGAGAGATAAGGTTAGAGGTCACCCCTGCGGCCTCCGCGACTCCAGGCAGTACTTATGATGTTCTGGTGACCTCGCGCTCGGGTCTTGATGCAAACAAACGCGACGCCGTCAGTGCCTCGACGAATGTTTTGAACCACAGACCGGATAATCACATCAAACTTTTTTCCGAGGCATCATCCGCGTATGTCGGCGACAATGTCTACAACCTGGATGGAACGAACCAGACCAAATCCCTGACCACAAACGCCGGGTCGCCAGCCGTGTACCATATAAGGATCCAGAACGACGGCAACGTAGCCGAGGCCTACACGATTACTGGTACCGGCAACGGAACCACCGCTCACGCCTCGTGGACGGTTCGGTACTATGATGCTCTTACAGGCGGCAACGAGATCACCTCATCGGTTACAGGTGCAGGCTGGTCCACGGGCTCGCTTGCCATCGGTGCGACGAAAGAGATACGAGTCGAGGTAACGGCCAACGCAGCCGCATGGGGTTTTGAGAGCTATCCGGTTCTTGTAATCTCAACAGCCCCCGGGTACGGCTCAGTCAAGGATGCGGTAAGAGCCACGACAACCGTGCGTGATTTCTACCAGCCCGACAACCTCGTAAAGAGAGCGGATAACACCACCTACACGGGCGACGGAATCTACAATGCTGACGGAACCGATCAGACGGCTTCCTACATCTCCAACTTCTGGGATACAAAGGTGTTCCACGTCCGCATAGAGAACGACTCCAACACCGTTGATACGTATAACGTGACCGGTACAGGAGACGGCGGCAGCGGCTGGACGGTTAAATACTACGATGCCCTGACCGGTGGTGCCGACATCACATTCCAGGTCACCGGCGACGGCTGGTCCACAGGCTCGTTAGATCCTGACGGCTTCAGAGAAATAAGGGTAGAAATAACCGGTCTGAGCGGCGCCGACTCCATGTACGAAGTGCTTGTCACGTCAACGTCAACCCTGAGCACGCACGACCCCGAGGAACTTGATGCGATCAAGTGCGTCGTGGTTACTGCCAGTGCGCAGCCGGATATCCTTGTAAGGAATTACTATGAGACCGACTACAGCGGTGACAACATATACAACAAGACCGGCATGTCGCAGACCAGGGAACAGGTCTTCCGTCAGCCTGCAAAAGCCATCTTCCAGTTCGAGATTCAAAACGACTACCTCGATCCCGAGGGAAATCCTGACGTATTCATCGTCAAGGGCACCCCAAGCACATCGACATGGAAGGTTCAGTACTTCGACAGGCTTGATGGTGGAAATGACATAACCTCTGCGATGACCGCCAGTGGCTGGTCCACGGGGGAACTCGTACCTCTTGATATCAAACACATCCGTGCCGAGGTTGTCTGTGATACCACTCTGTCGGACAGCTCGGTTTTCGAAATCCTCGTGAAGCTGACCTCTGTCAATGACGGAAACCGCCAGGACGTTGCTAAGGGTATCTCGATCTACCGCAAAGAATCCGGAGTAAACGAAAGGATATGGCCCAAAACGTACAGCCTTTCGGCTGAACCGGGCAAGGTACAGTACAGCCTTGCCAAGGCTTCAAACGTTAGCGTCAAGGTCTTCGATGCGGCTGGTAATCTTGTCGCAATCCTTGATTCCGGCGTAAGAAATGCCGGCTCCTATACTCTGAACTGGAAAGCGCCGACAAGTGGTGTCTACTTTGTCAAGGTCACTACTCCGGAATACTCGGCAGTACGCAAGGTTATGATAATCAAGTAAACACTCCTACTCTCTAGCCGGGGAAAAAGCACATTCTCAGGGCGAGGTTTTGACCTCGCCCTGGTTTTTTAGCAGCCTTCTCTCATGCGGTCAAGCTAGTCAAAACTAATGATCAACGTCTTTTCTCTCCTAGCCGCACTTTTAATGAAGTATCCGGAATCTCGAAGGCCAGAACTTAAGTACTCTTAAAAAAGCACATATATCAAAAAAAGAAAGGTACCATTTAAAGTATAAAACCCATTGTCTTTATGAGAGGTAGTATTAAATGTTATAAAATGATGAGGTAATTTAATTGCAGGCAACATCCCGCATCTCAAAAATTAATAACAAAATAACATGGCAAAATACATCCTAATAACCAAGGCAATTTCTTTTAATCGAACGCATATTATATTTCATAAGCAACTAAGTAAGCCATGCGAAGAATAGTAGTGTTCATTACAAACGTTATTTTTACTTAATTGATATATATTCAACTATAGCAAGAATGCAAACATCCTATACGACCTTGACATGTAAGCAATTTGTCCTATAATCTAGGCATTAAAGGTGCTTCAGAAGAAAGGACGGGCTAAGCCTTTACTTCGCAAGCAGACAATTTAAAAACTCTCAACAAGGAGAGCGAATGAACAAAAACAAGCTAGTAGGATTCGTATTAGCATTTTTTGCTTTTACGGGTTTATTAACGACTCTATCCGCTCAAACCAGTCTTCTCTCGGAGGATTTCGAAGGCAGCTTCCCTCCCGCAGGCTGGACTCAGAACCCATCGTTCTCGACCGCATGGAGACGCAACGACACATACACGCGGACGAACTATGTTACAGTCGGCGGTGCAGGCGGATACTGCGCCGATCGCGATGACGATCGTTATAACATCTACCCGACATATCCGGCAGGTGCATGGTTCCAGACGCCCGCAATGAACTGCACGGGTTACACCAATGTATGGCTTTCCTACAGCATAGTTTTTAACGCTGCAGCTTCTGACCGCGCCCGCATTGAAGTCTCAAACAATGGAACCACATGGACCCAGGTAGTTCAGTATCTTGCAGATGTGAGCGCATATGGTCCGGGACAGCGCGACTCCTTCAATATAAGCGCAGTCGCCGCAGGTCAGCCGACGGTCTACGTCCGATTTACTTACTGGGAGGTTTCTTCAACATGGGCGTGGTGGTTTGAAGTTGACAGGGTACGCGTATGGGGTTCAGGCACGCCGGTAACCAGGCAGCCCGACAGCTGGGTAAAGAACTCGGGGGATGCCAACCCGGGTGGATACATAGGCGACAATATTTACGAGTACCCCACCCCCTCCAGCTCCCAGACGAAGGCTCAGACCGTAGTTCCTGGCTCGACGGTCATCTATCATATAAGATTGACTAACGACGGTACCGCAACCGACAGCTTCAGAATCACGGGTCCCTCGGCTCCGGCCAACTGGACCTATACTTATTACGACGCCCTCACCGGCGGTAACAACATAACCGCATCCGTGACCGGCTCGGGCTGGAATTCGGGCGCCATCACTACAACGGGCTATAGAGAGATCCGCGTAGAGGTCACCCCTGCGGCATCGGTTCCGGGAGGCACTACGCAGAACATAGACATCCTGTCCACCTCCATCAACGACGGAGCCAAGCGTGACGTTGTCCGCTGTGCAACTACAACGGCATCGGCGCGCCAGCCGGACAACCATATCAAGTTAACGTCTGAGGCCGCGACGCTATACGTGGGTGACAACGTATACAACCTTGACGGAACCAACCAGGCCAAGACGATGTACGTCGATCTTCTTCAGACCGCAAGCTACACCGTGCGCATTCAGAACGACGGCAATGCAGCTGACAACATGACCGTGACCGGCACCGCAGGCACGGCCAACTTTACTGTAACGTACTACGACGCAGCTACAGGCGGAACCAACATCACCTCCTCTGTAACCGGCGCGGGCTGGGCCACCGGCTCACTTGCAGTCGGCGCGACGAGAGAAATACGTGTCGAGGTGACGCCTACCGTTTCAGCTCCGGTGGGTTCGACCTATGACGTTCTGGTGACCTCTCGCTCGGGATCGGACAACACCAAGCGCGACGCCGTGAAGGCATCGACGACCGTCATCAATCACAGACCTGACAATCACATCAAAAACTCGGCCGAGGCAGCAACCGCATACGTTGGTGACGGAATTTACAACACCGACGGCACCAACCAGACCAAGTCGCAGAACGTGAACGCGGGTGCAACCGTAATCTATCACATCAGGGTTCAGAACGACGGCAATTACGCCGAGGCGTACACGGTCACGGGTACCGGCAATGGCAACAGCGCTCACGCCTCGTGGACTGTGCGCTACTATGACGCCCTCACCGGCGGAACAGAAATAACCGCATCCGTGATCGGTGCTGGCTGGTCAACTGGTTCGCTTGCACCGGGAGCCACAACTGAGATCCGCTGCGAGGTGACTCCTAACGCAGGTGCATGGGGTGACGAAAGCTACAACGTGCTCGTCACATCCACCGCATCCGGCTACGGCGCAATCAAGGATGCAGTCAAGGCAACGACGACCGTCAACAGCCATTTCCAGCCCGACAATCTCGTGAAAAGGGCAAGCGAATCATCATACATCGGTGACGGAATCTACAACGCGGACGGAACCGACCAGACTTCTTCCTACATTACAAACTACTGGAAGACAGTCGTGTTCAATGTCAGAATAGAGAACGATTCCAACACGGTCGACTCGTACGACGTGACAGCTCCCGCATCAAGCGGCGGCTGGACGGTTCAGTATTTTGACGCCGTATCGGGCGGCAATGAAATCACGGGCGACATAACCGGCGCTGGCTGGTCAACCGGTTCCATGAACCCAGACGATTACCGCGAAATTCGCGTCGAGATAACAGGAAGCACGAACGCGGACTCGATGTTCGAGGCGCTTGTTACTTCCACATCCACTCTCAGCACAAGTAACATCAAGGAATCGGACGCCGTCAAGTGCGTGGTGATATCGGCGAGCGCGCAGCCCGACCTGATGGTCAAGAGTTCGGATGAAGTCGACTACACGGGCGATAACGTCTACAACCAGACCGGTATGAATCAGACGAAAGAGCTTGAGATTCGCGCAACCCAGATGGGTGTCTTCCACGTTCAGATAGAAAACGATTACATGGATGAGGATGGTAACCCTGACGTGTTCACGTTGAGGGGCACGCCGGGCAACGCCTTCTGGAACCTCAAGTACTACGACATGCTGACCGGCGGTGCGGATATAACGGCCGCAATGACCGCCTCAGGCTGGTCCACCGGCGAGATTCTGCCTCTCGGCACAAAGAGAATCAGGATCGAAGTCACACCCGACACCTCGCTTACTGACAGCTCATTCTACGAGATTACGATCAAAGCGACATCGCAAAACGACGGAAACCGCAGGGATGTTGTAATAGCCATACCTGTATACAGAAACAAGGTAGGCATTGGCGAAGGTCCTACTCACTTCACCAACTCCCTGGCAGTCGAAGCCGGAAAAGTGAGCTTCTCACTCGAGAAGCCCGCCAACGTGAGCCTTAAGGTCTACGATGTCGCAGGCAAGCTTGTCGCGAACCTTGCATCCGGCTCAATGAGCGCGGGACAACATAACGTTAATTGGCAGGCCGCGGCTAAGGGTGTCTACTTCGTGAAACTCTCCACCTCTGACTTCACAGCGGTGCGCAAGGTAATGATTCTTAACTAACATACCGCAGCTTTTTCTCCAACAGATAAAAGCCTGCTCTTAAAACTATTGCGGCGAGGCTTTAAGCCTCGCCGCTTCTCTTTCCAGAGGGATACATCAATCGAGACTAAAAATCCACCTGAATACTTTCTTCAACCAGAAGTTCCCGAAGTGATACGGTGTATCAGTCCGGGGTAATGTTATGCTGTGCGTTTCCGCCCCACATGAGCCATCCGTCGGCTTCGGGATCCTTTGCGTCAATGCAATAGATAGACCCCTGATCGGTGCCCCAGTATATTTTTCCTGCGGCAATCACCGGCTGAAAGCGAACAGGCTCGCCGCAGTTGTAGCGCCATAGTTCCGAACCGTCCTTCGCGTCAAGACAGATGATCTCGCCCGAAACCGCTCCGATATAAAGTTTCCCGTTTGCGAAAGAGGGGGGGGAGAAGGGCCTGCCGCCCGGGGAATCCTTGATTTTCACATAACGTTTCCATGAAAGCTTGCCTGTGGTAGGGTCGTATGCCTTCAGTGTGTCACCCATCGAAGTATATGAAATACCTTCTATGATCGCCGGGCGCGAGCCCTGATATGCCCAGACGCCGGATACCGAAGCGACGCCGAGGTTGGCCTCGCCCTGTTCGAGCTTTGCTGAGCTTGGAGCCGAGGAGAATCCAACCGAGGCGTCAAGAGACTTTTGCGTCGCTGCGTACTCGGATGTGTTGTCGGCATTAAGATAATCCGCTTGCTGTTTGGCCCAAAGCTGTTCGTTGGCGCGTCTTCCTTCGGTGGTCAGTCTGCCCTGACCTTCATTACGCACCACTATCTCCTTGCCGCCTTCGGTTCTCTTTTCATCTTCCCTCAGGCTGACGTATATCTCCCCCTTCCATACCCATGGAGCCGACGTCGCCTGGTGCTCCTTTGAGAAGAGTTTCTCGCCCGTCGCGAGGTTGAAGCAGTGAACGGAGCCCTCTAAGGTCGATGCGTAAACCTTGCCGGCCGCTATCACGGGCGCCGAGATTATCTCGCCCGGGATGTCGTCGGTCCAGTACTCCTTGCCGGTTTCCGCGTCCATGCACGATATCGAATGTCCGCCCTTCTGGTTGGGATAGGCCATGATGACCCTGTCGTCCTTCATCGCAGGCTGGCTCATCAATGGATCCCCTAGCCACTTGCCCCAGAGCTTACGGCCCGTTTTGGCGTCGAGAACGTAAAGAATGCAGCTTTCGGTGTTGAACGCCACACGGCCTTTCTCGACCACCGCGGCAGTCGGACCGTCGTCCCCGCAGTGAAAGAGCCAGAGGGGCTTACCGGACTCCGCATCAAACGCATAAAACTCGTATGAGCCGAATCCTCCTCCTATGTAGACTTTGCCGTCCACAACCGCGGGCGTGGCGAGGGGGAGGGGGTTCTGGACCTTTGCCTTCCAGCCTTTGCGGCCGTCTGTGGTCGTGAAACCCTCATAGGTCAATTTGGGATTCTGCTCGAGGGTCTCGGAACCTCCGCCGCCCTCGGTTAATACCGGATCATCATTCATAATTCCTTGTTGAGTAGCCTGATTTTCGTTCGTTTTGGGTGCATCGGATATTGTCGCGGCGCCCATTAGGGTCATGAGGAACAAGGGCAGAATAAAAAGGTACTTGCTTCCTACCCTGATCTCCCTCCTCGGGATAAAATGGGTCTTCATCGCTCTCTCCTTATTGTTTTTTTCGGATTATATCAAATAATACCGCAAGAAGGGTCTCATATTCCCTTTCGTAAGAAGAGAAACCTGATACGCGAAGTACGAATCAAAAATACTCTTATACCTGTCTCGCTCCCCCAGAGTTCAAAAAGACGTTCAGTCGGCCTTATACGGATCCTTTCTTGGCTTGTATAAGAGGAACGAGCCGTCCGGCTGTCTTTTAAGGAAGACGTATAAGGGTTCGACCGTTTTCTGATCCCCAGACGTATGTTCAATCCATGCAATGTAGCAGAAAAGGTTATCGGTGGGAAGGTCGAGCATCGTTTCGGGGCGAAGGCGCATGACACGCAGCTGTTCTTTATCCTTTTTCCAGGTCTTAAGGTCCGTGACCTTTGGGCGGGGCGCGAAGACGGCTTCGCCGCCGTAAAGATTCGGGTATCCCTGACCCTGTGGCGAAAGCAGCTTATATGCGGCTTCGAAGTTGTTTGTGTCGAGCGCTGCATAAAACCTCAGAATGGTCGCATGGGCATCCTCAGAACCCGGAATGGCATAGACCGGTATTGTCGCGGCATCGGTCTTGCCTGCCTTTTCAATAGCCATGGTGTATGCTCTTATTCGTGCTCCCTGGGGGGCCTTGTCTCCGGGAACCGCGATGACCATCTTTATCTCCGCGGTATCCGGAAGTTTGGAGGCCAGGGTTACACCCCTTCGGGCTATTACCGATGCGTCGTTGCCCTGAAGGTCAAGCTGAACAAAACCCTGCTTGGAGGCGGCGCGTCCGGTGACGAGAACCCACGAGAAGGTGTCGCCGTCCGCGGGTGTGTAAAGTTCTACCATTTCGCCGTCAACGACGATTTTTCTAGAATCCTTCTTCTGACCGGCAGGACACGCGACCAGCGAGATCAGAAGAGCAAAGGGGAGGAGGGGGTAAATGATTCGTTTCATGCCGCAGTCTACGCAGAGATTTTAAAGATGTCAAGCAGGCAAATTACCTAGGGAAAAGTGAAGTTTGGAGTATAAGTTCTGGGGGCGGAAAAGGATATTGGCAAAACTATTTCCGTGAATGCTAAAATACTTGCCTTGACGTTCGGGCTATTTTTACTATAATACAGATTCGTGACCTGGGCGGATAGCTCAGATGGTTAGAGCGCCTGCCTTACAAGCAGGAGGTCGTAGGTTCGAATCCTGCTCTGCCCATGCCGCCGGTTCCAGTAGTTTCTCGGAACCGTTCATGTATTACACAAATAATCAGCTCTGCAGACTTCGCTTTGTGGAGTACTCGGGGAGTCTAGGAGTTTTTTAAAATAACTAAAGATCAAATATCCATTGCTTAGGCAAAGGAGGATTAAAGATGAAGATAAAGCCGCTTCAGGATAGAATCCTCGTCGAGCGTGTAGAGGAGGAAGAGAAGGTCGGCGGGATAATCATCCCTGATACTGCAAAGGAAAAGCCCCAGAAGGGCACCATCATCGCTGTTGGTCCGGGCCGTAAGGACGAAAACGGAAAGCTCATAACCATTGAACTCAAGAAGGGCGACACCGTTCTCTTCAATAAATACGCCGGCACCGAGATCAAGGTAGAGGGCAAGGAATACCTTCTTATGCGCGAAGATGACGTAATGGCGCTAGTGGACTAAGGAGGAAGAATGCCAGCAAAAGAAATAAGATTCGATGAAGACGCCCGGCGCGCTATTCTGCGCGGCGCAACCATACTTTCAGACGCGGTTAAGGTCACCCTGGGGCCTCGTGGTCGCAACGTCGTGTTCGAGAGAAAGTTCGGAGCCCCGACAATCACCAAGGACGGCGTCACCGTTGCCAAGGAGATAGAGCTCGAGGATAAGTTCGAGAACCTGGGTGCCCAGATGGTCAAGGAAGTTGCATCAAAGACGTCCGACGTCGCAGGCGACGGCACGACCACCGCCACCCTTCTCGCGGAGCACATCTACCGCGAGGGTCTCAAGAACGTGACCGCAGGTGCCAATGCGATGGCTCTCAAGCGCGGCATAGACATCGCCGTCGAGGCGGTAGTCGCCGAGCTCAAAAAGATGTCGAAGAAGCCGGAAGGCCGCACCGAGATAGCGCACGTCGCATCAATCTCGGCAAACAACGATCGCAAGATAGGCGAGCTTATAGCCGATGCGATGGACAAGGTCGGCAAAGACGGCGTCATCACTGTCGAGGAAGCAAAATCCATGGAAACCACTCTCGATCTGGTCGAGGGTATGCAATTCGACCGCGGATACCTCTCCAACTACTTCGTCACCGATCCCGAGCATATGACCGCCGAGCTCGAAAGCGCCTACATATTCCTCTATGAGAAGAAGATCTCCAACGCCCGCGAGATGCTTCCCCTGCTCGAAAAGACCGCCCAGACAGGCAGGCCGCTCCTCATCATCGCCGAGGATATAGAGGGCGAAGCCCTTGCGACACTTGCCGTCAACAAGCTCCGCGGCACAATCTCCGTCTGCGCCGTGAAGGCCCCTGGCTATGGCGAACGCCGCCGCGCCATGCTCGAGGATATCGCGGTCCTGACCGCCGGTCGCCTCATCTCCGAAGATCTGGGAATCAAGATAGAGAACGTTCAGCTCTCCGACCTCGGAACCGCCAAGCGTGTAAGCATCGACAAAGAGAACACGACCATCCGTCAGGGTGCCGGCAAGCGCGACGACATCCGCGCACGCATCGAGCAGATTAAGCATCAAATCGAAGAAACAAAGTCCGACTATGACCGCGAGAAGCTCCAGGAGCGTCTTGCGAAACTGGCGGGCGGTGTAGCCGTCATCAACGTAGGCGCGGCCACCGAAGTCGAGATGAAAGAAAAGAAAGCCCGCATGGAGGACGCACTTCACGCCACCCGCGCCGCAGTAGAAGAAGGCGTTGTTCCCGGCGGCGGAGTAGCCCTCATGCGCGCATCGAAGGTTCTCGAGAAGTCTCGCGAGAAGGCGAAGGGCGACGAGAAGACCGGTATCGACATCATCCGCAAGGTTATAGAGATGCCGCTTCGCCAACTCGTCACCAACGCCGGTCTCGACGGCTCGATTGTCGTCGAGAAGGTAAGAGCGTCCGAGGAAGTAAACTTCGGCTTCAACGTAGAGAAACTCGAGTACGAGGATCTCGTGAAGACGGGCGTAATTGACCCGACGAAGGTCGTGCGCTCGGCACTTCAGAACGCCTCCTCGATTGCAGGCCTCCTCGTCACCACCGAGTGTGCCATTGTCGAGAAGCCCGAGAAGAAAGAGGCCATGCCTCCGATGCCCCCGGGCGGCGGATACGGCGATTTCTAAAATTTGAAAGAAAGTCACGGGGCGCGAGCCCCAAGACCATATAAGAGACCTCCAAGGCCGGGTTCAAAGACCCGGCCTTACCATCTTAATGTTCGACTCCCTTTTTGACGTTATCCCATCCCAGAGGAAAAAGCAAGGAAAATTCAAATAAGTGATTTCCGGAAATTGGCAGTAGAGCAGGCCACCTGTATTCAAGTTGAATCGAAAATGATGGTGTGACGACAGCCCTGAGTTCGGTCTTTAAAACGGGCGATATCACGGGGTCATAGGGACCGCCAGGTAGTTCGGAACACCAGAAGAGTCCGGTTGTTATGCCTGCGCAAAGCTCCAAGCGCGGTGTGTAGAATTCATTAAAACGAAAGGCCGGCTCACCCTTACAACTGCTTCGCAAAGAGCTTAAAGGCTTGCCGAGCCATGCCATTCCGATGTGAGGAAAAAGTGCCTCGAGTGAGACGAGACCAAAATTCGAAGTAGTACCAAGTTTAAACATCTCACAGCCTAGCGTGAAGGCGATGCGGTTTCCCCAAAACCAATCAAGCCGTCCTAGGTAGAACGCCCCGAAGGGTATCTTGTGTCCGGTATTCATTCCAAACCCGACATTAACCCCAATGATATTCGCCGAGATGAGATCAGGGAGAGAGGCCTTATTCAAAGGTCTTTGTGGAGATGTCGATGAGTCTGCAGATGAGGGAACAACCGGGCGTGTAATATCGTATGCCTTCTTTACCCACTTCCCATCTTGAAAAGCAAAATCACTGCCTAATGCGTAGCACAAAGACAAGTGCATAGAGTTTATTACCGACCATTCATCGTTAAACTCCCATTTTCCCCAAATGAAACGGTCTTCGAATGAAATCTGAACGTATCGAGTGAGAAATAGTTTCGCCTGCAATCTCACGGTTGGAGAAACGTCTTTGAGATCTCCTGTAAGGGTCGGATTTAAAGGATTAATTAAACTGATGCCGCAACCGAGATCTAATCTGGGAATGAACTTATTGCTCTCAAAGGAATCAGCGGAAGTTCCTAAATTTAGCTCTTCCGGATATCCTAAAAAGGCGGAGGCTCCCGCTTCAACCGTAAACATCTCGCAAGTGCTGAAAAAATTGAACACCCCGGCCGCTCCTGCAAATCTTAAAAACTCTAAACTTGCAGTAAAAGCCAGTGGCTTTCCCCAGTAACACCTGATTTGACCTAAAGAAAGACCTAAATCCGGAAAAAGCACACCTGTTTCATCGTATAAATATCGGCCTTTAACCAGCCCGATGCCCGATTGAATGGTAGCGATATCAGCGGAAATGAGGTCGGGTTTCGGTATTCCCGACAAAACGAGACATGCAAAAACGAAAACGCTCAACGGTCCTCCTTTCGACCAGCAATTTCCTCAATCCTCTGATTAAGCAAGTTTTGTGCCAGACAATTTCACGCTATCTTACTTAAAATTGAGAGATAGTCGTCCTTATCTTTCGCGCGGTAATATTTTTGTGTAACACCCCCTCTCCCTGGCGAATGTAGTCGTATGGTTGCCCAGGTCTATTCCTCACGACAACCGGGCCGCGATATTTACTTGACAATTCGATTTCCTGTCACATAATCACTCAAGTCAATCGAAAAGGAGGATAGGAATGCGTACAATGTCCGTAATCATCGTAACATCTATCTTAATAATAGTGTCAGTCTCTTGCACGCCGAACCAGCCGCCCACAACCCCGGTCATCGAGGTCACGGACACGACGGTTTATGCCGGCTCGGAGGTTTCCGTGACCGCCACATCGGAAGACCCGGACAATGACCAGCTTTCCTGGGCCTGGAATGCCAGTGCAGGTACTTTAAGTGCTACGGATCAGCCGTCCGTGATATGGACGTCTCCCGATGTCGTGGATACAAGCACCTTTACACTTTCTCTTGAGGTTTCTGACGGCAAGGGCGGAAAAGCCTCCGCTGATCGGTCAATAACCGTTTTCCCTAAACCCGAGGCCGGGCTTGAGGTAACCGTCGGAGATAAGATAAAGGAAGACAGCACACTTTTCGACGGCGCATCCTACGGTTACTACCGCAGGCAAATGCTCTATTACGGTTCTGAGATAAAAAACTCGGGAAACCTGATCAGGCTTTCGCTCATGCCTGCGATGAGCGGTACCGGTATATTCAACAATTTTGCAATTTACATGATCGAGGTCTCACGCACCGAGTTGGTTTCGAATTTCAAAAAGAACTATGAAGGGGGGAGCCCTGAGATTGTTTTCTATACACCTTCCCTGACTTACGAAGCGACCGCGGACTCATGGTTCGATTTCGATCTTTCGTCCCCTTTCTCCTATGATTCCACGAAGAATCTTATGATCGAGGTCATCTGGGATCTGAACGATAATCAGGCCATTCGCAACTGGGGATTTGAAAGTTCCGGCGTTTACCGCAGCACAGGAAGCCAGTTCGACGATTCAGAGGACGGTCTTCCGTCGGAAGTATTACCTTACATTAAGCTGATCTTTGAAAAGTAATCTTTTAAGTCCCAATTAGTGCTTCAGAGCTTGACAGGGGTAAAATTTGGACTAAATTTATATAGGGTGGATGGGTAATAAACCATCTACCCTAAGAAAACATAGATAAGGCAGTTAGGAGGCGGTATGCGTAATAAAACACTTCCCATTACAGGAGCAATGGTTTCTCTTGCAGTACTTTTGAGTTGCGGCAGTGGTGTAATAGCCGTAGTTGAATCTCCAAAGGACTACAAGGTAATAACATCAGAAAATTATAAGCTCATCCTGACCTACCACTTTACCGAAGACGTGAAGCCAAGCTCGGTCATTCTCAATACCACCTTTTTCGTAAGTACGGATAAGGTTGACACCGTTGCCGGAAGCCTGACCCTAACGGACAGCCGGACGCTGAGATTCGTTTCCAAGTTGTCCCTGAAGGACATTTTGCCTCCGGGCGGCGGCAAGATCAGGGTCAGGATGGTTGGCTCGTCACCCTTCAAGGAATGGGTATCGGATATGGAAGGAAATCCTATCGACGGCGATAATCGCGGGGATTACGGCGGAGATTACAGAGCAGAGTACGATTACAAGCTGTAATCATTGCTAACAGTTTCCGGTTGGGGGATTAAAGAAGTCAAGGTAGAGTCTAAGTAGTAATTTTTTCGTGAGTGTTCGTTGACAAGCTCTGGAGCCTGGGTAAACTTCCCACTTTAGCAAGCACAAGCGATTACGTATTTGGAGGAAGCAGAATGGAACTTTTGTTCTTGAGCGCCCCGATAGGGGCTGCCATAGCGTTAGGCTTTGCAGGATTCCTGGTTGCCAGCATCCTGCGTCGCAAGGAAGGGACCCCTGCAATGGTAGGTATTGCCCAGGCCGTTCGCCAGGGAGCCTCGGCATATATCAAACGTCAGTACGCGGTGGTTACAATATTCTTTGGATTGATCTTTATAATCCTTGCCCTTCTGGCATTCGTTTTCAAGCTCTTGCCGGCCCCTGTACCCTTCGCATTCCTCACGGGAGGATTCTTCTCCGGTCTTTCCGGATTCCTCGGACTCAAGGTGGCGACGGCTTCTTCTGCACGAACGGCTAACGCGGCGCAGGAAAGCCTTAACTCCGGTCTGCGTGTTGCTTTCAGTTCAGGTATGTTCATGGGGCTTATGGTCGTTGGGCTTGCACTCCTGGATATTTCCATCTGGTACGTCATCCTGAACAAATTATATGCAGCAAAACCCCTTGAGGACCGCTTACCCATTATAACCTCAACAATGATTAATTTCGGCATGGGTGCGAGCTTCCAGGCGCTATTCGCTCGCGTAGGGGGAGGAATATTCACTAAGGCCGCAGACGTCGGTGCCGACCTGGTAGGTAAAGTGGAAGCGGGAATTCCCGAAGACGATCCTCGAAATCCTGCCGTAATAGCGGATAACGTGGGCGACAACGTAGGTGACGTAGGAGGAATGGGTGCGGACCTTTATGAATCCTATGCGGACTCCATAATCGCCACTATGGCGCTTGCGACCGCCGCCACATCGGCGCTAGCCGGATCCGTGAAGGCCGACATGAGCATTCGCATGGTTCTCTTGCCGATCGTCATCTCCGGAGTGGGTCTGCTTGCTTCCATCATCTCGTTCTTCTTCGTGAGGGCAGGCGAGAAGGCTAAACAGAGCGTTCTTCTCTGGGCGCTGCGCAGGGGTGTCTGGGGGGCCTCCTTGCTCACCGCGGTGGGTGCATTTTTCGTCTGCCGTTTCGTCCTGGGCATGGCTGGAGACGGAATCTACCTGGCGATTCTTTCTGGTCTTGTTGCAGGTGTAATAGTAGGCTTCCTGACGGAGTTTTTCACCTCCGACAGCTACAAGCCCACTCGAGGCATCGCAAAAGCAGCCGAGACCGGCCCTGCGACCGTGATCATCGAAGGGCTATCCGTAGGCATGCTCTCAACAACCCTTCCCATAATCGTAGTTGCCGCAGCCGTCCTGGGTGCGTTCTACTTCTCGGGCGGTGCCGCGGATTTTAATAGAGGGCTTTACGGTGTCAGCATCGCCGCAGTCGGAATGCTTGCAACGCTCGGGATAACCCTTGCAACTGATTCGTACGGGCCGGTGGCCGACAACGCCGGCGGCAACGCGCAGATGTCAGGACTTCCACCCGAGGTGCGCGAGCGAACGGATGCGCTGGATTCCCTCGGTAACACGACGGCGGCAACAGGCAAGGGTTTCGCGATAGGTTCGGCAGCGCTTACCGCGCTCGCTCTTGTCGTCGCGTACAGAGATGAGATAATTCTCAAGGGAGCCACCCTTGATCTTACGCTCACCAACCCCCGCCTCCTCGTCGGTATCTTTATTGGTGCCATGCTCGTGTTCCTTATCTGTGCCCTCATAATGCGCGCCATAGGCCGTGCCGCTCAGTCAATCGTCAAGGATGTTCGCGACCAGTTTGCCAAAAACAAGGGCATAATGGAAGGCACCGTAAAACCGGATTACGCTCAGACCGTCAGAACTTGTACCGCTGCGGCCCAAACGGAGATGATTGTCCCTGCACTCTCGGCGATCGCCGCGCCGGTAATCGTAGGAATCGTGCTCGGTCTTGAGGGGTCAGTCGGCCTTCTCGTCGGTGCGATAACGACCGGGTTTGCCATGGCCATTTTCATGGCCAATTCCGGTGGAGCATGGGACAACGCCAAGAAGCACATCGAGGCCGGGAATTACGGAGGCAAAGGCTCATATGCTCACAAGGCCGGGGTTGTCGGCGACACCGTGGGCGATCCTTTTAAGGATGCCGCCGGACCAGCCTTGAATATTCTCATAAAACTCATGTCCATGGTATCTATCGTCTTCCTGGGCGTGGTGCTCTCCCTGAAACTATTTTGAAAAATACTCCACAGCCGGACTGTCATCGAAGTCCGGCTGTGGAGACTACTTTCCAAAACAAGAATTTTCCTTTAAAATCATCTTGGTCGGTGCTTACGTTGTCCAGGATTTGAATAGGTAAGACAATATCCGGTTATCTTTTTAGATAAAAGCGTACTGTTCTCATACAACCCCTCGATAGTTAAGTTCGAAAAAAAGGTGATTTAATGTCCCCAGGCAACCTGGCATCCAAATTGCTAGTCTAATAAGTAAGGAGTAAGAACATGGAACTCAAATTGGACTCAAAGGAAAAGGAAGTACTGAAGAGGGAGTTAATCCAGAAGCTTGAAGCCACTATCCGCACGGCCCAGACCGCGGATGCGGCTCAAGGTTACTAAGAGATTCTTAACTTTCAATGCCTCCTCAAGAAGAGGGCGGCTTCCAGACGAGGAAGCCGCCCCCCCTTTTTAGAAGTCAACTTACACTCAATTTCTTCCCACTCATCCTGACCAGGTTATTTAGGTATTGATATCTCTACACGACGATTCTTCCCGCGCTCGTCGGGATTGGCATTATCAGCCAGTGGTTTCGTGTCGCCGAGGCCCTTGGCAGTGATGTTCGCTGAAGGAAGCGCCTCAACTTCCACAAGGTAACGTTTTATAATCTCCGCCCGTGCGGTAGTCAGCGCTCTTGAATCCCGGAACTTATCCTTTGCTTCCTCAGGGATCGGGGTATCGTCCGTGTGGACCTCTATAAGTATCTTTCTGCCCGGGTAGTTGGAAAGTATTGATGCGATGTTTGTCAGCACCTTGTAACCCTGTGGGAAAGGTATATCCGCAGACAGCGAATCGAATTTCAGGGCTTCTTCGGTCAATGTTATGACGATTGCCTTTTCGTTCTCAGTTATTTCAATGCCCCTCATGCGGCCCACGGCATCCAGTTTTTCCCTGCGGATGCGCTCGATATCCTTGCGCTCGCGTTCGAGGGTTGCGCGCTCCGCCTTAATAGTTTCGAGCTCGCTGCGCAGCCTGTCGCGTTCTCTTGCCAGGGCTTCTTCCCTCAGACGTCTTGCACGTTCCGTCTGGTCGGCAAGGATGCTGTCCTTTTCGTCATTTCTTGCGTCACCTATGAGAACGCGTAACGAAAGCTCGTGTAGCATCCTGGTGGAGTCACCGGCCATATGGTTCAGAGCCGCGCCGTAATGAAGCTCGAAATCGGTTTTCTCCATCCTGTGCGTACGAAGCGTCAGGCCGAACGTGGGGGAGAAGGGTAAAGAATCACCGGGTGAGTATAGCCCCCCTAACCTGAATCCGACGTGGTCTTTCAGAAGAAATAACTCGCAGCCGGCACGAATCTTAAACGAGTTGTCCGGCAGCCTCAGGGCAAAATCGGACGCAAGAAGAGCACTAGAGATTACGGAGGTTCGTTTGAATTTGGGTTCCCAGGCAGCGCTGGCATGGAGCAAGGGCGAAGCCGGTGTGCCGAACCATATCTCGTCACCTGCAAGGCCGAGGGTGAGACCCTTTACACTCGAGAAAGACGCTCCCAGGGAAAAGAAAGGCCCTTCGCTGAATCTTTCGCTGAATGGTTCAATTCCCGGCATCGTTGTGTCTCTCCATGTGCTGTGGGTGCCAAGGGATCCGCCTATGTTGAAATATCTGCCTAACGGGAAGGCGGCGAAAAATCTGGCATCCGCATCACCACTTCCGCTGTCATTTGTCCCCGGTATGTTGTAGAAGAACAGCGTGCCGCCGACGCTTCCCAATTTCGTGACAGGCTGAATGTAACTTGCCGACCAGTACAAGCGCTCGCCAAAGTAGGGTGCCAGGGACAGGGAGAGTTCGGTTCTCTTCGTACGGGCGGGGAGAGATGGATTAGCAATCGAAGAAAACCCGTCGTCCTTAAGTGACGCATAATCTCCGCCTAGCCCGAGTGAGCGTGCCGAAAAGGAAACGTCTTCAAAAGCGTATAAACTCGATACCAAAAAAATAAAAACCAGAAGGCGTTTCATATTCATAAACCTCCGAATTGAATAATTACGAAACAAAGAATAGCCAACATGGGATGAAAGTCAAATGAATTAATCTTGAGGCTTGAAAATGGAACTATAGGACATATCACAATACTTGACAAAACGTTAAGTCTGCCTAGAATCATTCTCGATAAGGAATATAGAAAAAACTCCAGTCCGGAGGAGGACGTTAACGTGTCTTTTTCTGATTCTCTCAAAAAAAGGATGAAGGGAAAAAGCAGAGAGATCTTTCCTGCCTTTGGAGGCCTATTAATTCCGATTTTTTTTCTGTGGGGCCTTTTAGCGCCCGCTCGCGCATTTACGATACTTCCATCAGGGCATCTCACCACGTCGGTCAGCTTGAATCAAACGTATTTCGACTTCAGCCGTTACAACCTGAACGCGGCCGGGCTTATTGAGCTTGCGCCCAGCGTTCATGCGGCGATAGGCCTCGATTACCAGCCCGGTGAGCCCATCTCGCCTATTGCGTGGATAGATTACTCGTTTCTGGGGTCGTTCCGCATTCAGGCCGGTAGATTTCCAATTCCCTTCGGTGTATTCAACGAGCTTGGAGATCCCGCGAATAACTACCTCGTTACCATACCCGAGATATGCACGGATGCTATTCCTACACCCTGGCTGGACTGGGGGGCGCGCGTCCAGTGGATGCAGTCCTTGACGGATAAGGAGACCTTCAGTGCCACTTTCTACATCTCGAACGGCCTGGGATACGGAACTGACATGAGAGACAGCCGGCAGCTGAGCGACAATAACAGCTCAAACGCAATCGGCGCGCGCATAAGTCTTGTTTCGACAAGAGCAGGCGAATTCGGTGCGTCCGGTTATTTCGGCGCAAGGGATACGGCCGCTCTTCAGAACCTTGGGCTTTTCGGGCTGGACGCCTCGACAAAAATCTGGCTTGTGGAACTCTCAGGTGAATACGTTGCCGGCCTCTTGAGCTTCTCCAAAGGCGCTTTTGACGCCATATATCTGGGAATAGATCACCTGGTCGACAATTCCTCCGGTGGGTATCAGAGCTGGACATGCGGTGCCTATCTTGAAGCCGCATTCCATGCATCTGATTTTCTCGTTCCCTCGATAAGAGCTGATATCCTTGGCTACGAAGACATTTCGTCAAAAACCCGCATTTCAAGGCAGCGAATTGCCGTGGGTGCCGCGTGTTATCCTGTTGATCCTCTGGTTATAAAATTCGAATTCGGTGTTCTGAACGACAAGTATACCGAAGGGGTAAAGCTTGAACCGATTAATCTGCAACTCGGTGTCAGTTTCTAGAATAACTCTCATATTGGGAGTACTAGCTTTTTTGGCCAACTACGGGTATGGCAAATGCAAAGTCAGAATCGAGGAGTTTAACCTGGTCGGATCACCAGGTATAATAATCTCGCCTGCGGACGTTACCAAACTGCTCTGGAGACCCCTTGGATTCCCCAGACCGTATGAGATTTACGTAGGAGAAACTGAATTGCCGGATGATTCCTTTGACCTTAAGGTTTCAGGAAATTGTATCCTGGAAAGGGAGAATTATTTCAAGCTCGATTGGATAGTCCAGAGAACGAACATAACATATCAGCGGCAGTTTTCCTTCGAGGGGGAGGACCTTAAGCTTGTTCGCGGTGCGCTTTTTTCATCCCTCGATTCTCTGACGGCACCGCTCGTTATCACAACGGATCCAGATTCATCCGGAATCATCATTGACGGCATCTACAGGGGGGAGGGTCCCTTGAATCTCGACGCGTTCAGCACCGGCTGGCACTCGCTGGAAGCAAAGAGCCCGAGCGGACTTGAGATTTCCGACTCCTTTCTTCTTACTCGTGACTCGACGAACTTCCATTACACGCTGGTCAAGACCGACACCGAAGCATACTCCTACGTTCGGCTGGTTACCCCGCCCGAATGCGAGTTATACCAGGGGCTCGCTCGGAAAAGCCCTTTAAAAGGTGATCTCTACAGATTTTCTCCGGGGGAGATAGAATTCCAACTCGTGAGCAGGCAATACGGAATTCGTGATCTTCGCTTGTTACTTGAGCCGGGTGATACAGCCGAAGTAGGCTTCTTTAATCACAAGAAAAAATGAAAAAGATCCACATATTTCTGTTGTTCATCATCATCCAGCTTTTGTTGGTGACGGGCGCATTGCAGGCTCGCGAGCTTGATGATGCGAACGAATATTTCCTTACCGGTCAGTATCAGAAGGCCATACCCGCATATGAGGAAGCGCTTAAAACCGCATCTGAAAGGGGCGAGATTTACTACAATCTCGGAGTGTGCAACGAGAAGGTAGGAAATCTGGAACGCGCCCTTTACTACTACGAGCAGGCCGGCTCCATCAAAGACGCGTCCACGCAGGCGTCAAGACTTACGGAGGAGATTAAAAAGCGAAAGATTACGCGCCTCAAGAAGGAGGCGCAAACCGCGTATGAAGCCATGAATTACGGTGTTGCACGATCAAAGGCCGAGGAGATTCTAGTACTTGATCCTCAAAATACGTGGGCGCAAGGCCTTATGGAAACGATTGTGACGGACGTCCCGCGTGAAGACACACTTGTGCAATCTGGCGAGTCGACGGTCGCCGTCATCTCAAAGGACACCACTCAACTTACGGATACCCTTTCCCCCGGCAAGGCAAAGCCGGCAGGTTTTCCCTGGGTGGCAGGCGCAATAGTGCTTGCCGTTATCCTTGTTGCCGGTGCGTTCATTGTAGGCCGTGCCTCGAATAAAATCACCGTAGAGCGCGCAATCCTTAAGTTAATAAAATTTCTTCCAGCCGGGATGCTTTCCATAAGAACAAAAAGAAATCTGTCCCTGCTTTTCTTTGAAGAAGGAAAAGTAATAAAAACACTTGTCGAGACCGAGAATGGGCAAACCAATGAGGGTGAAAGAGCGGTGGAAAATCTTTTAAAGACAAAAGTACCGTACTCCGAAAAAGGTTCCGGGCCTTGGGACGATTTTGCCAATCTCGTAATAGAGCTTTACCGAAACGCCGAGGCAAAATCGGAGAGGGGAAACCACAAATCCTCCTCCCGTATCAAGCAAGAGCCATGATCTACAAGAAGCTTCTTCTGGTTCACAGGGGCAGGCGGTCGCTCGAAAGGCTGGGCCGCACTCTTGAGAACGTCGGACATCAGGTCATGGTGGCCGAGGATGCTTCTCTTGCGATTCGCTTTCTCGGATCGGAAAGCGTTGAGATGATCATTGCCAGCGACGATCTCAGGGAGCCTGACGTTTTTGAATTTTGCAGGATCATCAGGGGAGAGGACTTTCCACTTCTGAACAAAACGCGCTTTGTAATAATTACCCAGAGGGAGATACCGCAGTCAAAACGCAAAGCCCTTGACGTAGGTGTGGACGAATATGTCAGCGAATCGTATACTCTTCCCGCACTGGTCGACAGGATTAATTCATTGCTCTCCGAGGAATCAAGATACACGGCTCCGATCGATCTTTCAGGAGCAATATCGCAGTCCGGACTTGTCGACGTGCTGCAGCTAATCGAATTCAGTGCTAAGAGCGGGGTCTTGACCGTGACAAGCGGCACGAGAAGGGGGACGATGACTTTTTCATTCGGTCAGTTGATCAAGGCGCGAGTAGGCAACACTCACAACGAACCCGCGGTCTACGAAATGCTTTCCTGGAGGGAGGGGGAGTTCAGCTTCCAGGCTATTGACAAGATCGTCGACGAACTCGAAGTTAATCCGCTTCCGCTGGCATCGGTTTCATCCCTGGTCCTTGAGTGGGCAAGATACAAAGATGAGGGTAAGGGAAAGCCTCGTGGGGTTCCCCATGAATTCGCAGAAACCCAAGCTACACATAACTGGGCCTCAAACCTGAACGCCTGGCTTGGTTATTTGCGGGACAAGTAACCAGCCCTCTTCAGCCCTCCTCAGCTTCCTTAGCTTCCCTTGACTCTCCTCGACCCTCCTCGATCCTCCTCACACTGCCTCGTACCCTTCTCCCGCTAATAGCGATGTAATGTCTTTTCATTTGAACGGGATTAGCTTTATTATCAAGGGTTTGAAATATACCCTCGCCGGATTTTAGCTCAGGCAGATGAACTTCTGATTCATGAACGCAGGGAGCACCAGGAAGGCTCAAAATATTTCTTAGGGAGCGGTGCACGCCCCGAACGTAAACGCGTAAATGCCGAAGCCGTCGGATGTCGAAGATAACTCAAGCGTATGCTCGCCGTGCTCGGCGTTGTCAACGATGCGGTACATGCGCGGCTCCTTGATCTCAAGATAACTCTTCCCGTCATCCGTGAACTTGAGGTCCTCACCCCTGTCCTTCTGCCTGACCCATTCCCCGTCCTGTTTTACATAGACCCTGTAACCCGCTTCCCCCTCGGGTTTGATGACAGCGTTTACCTCTATCGCGTGGTAGCGGATGGCTATATAGTCTTCAGGCTCCTCAATCTCCCTTGCATGAACCATGGCTTCCGCCTCGCTTCGCCAAGTACCTCTTGCATAAACGTAGCCGTCGACCAGCGAGTCGGGTGCTTTGTAGTCCACCAACCTTCCCGGCTTGTAGCCCTCCTGGTTGCCCAGCCTGCCCCTTTCGTATCCAAGATAAAGCTCCGGAGTCGTCGGATAGCAAATACCCGCAACGGCGCCACCTTTATCAATCGAGCCGGTATCCTCCGCGATAGCTGGAAGCTCGATATCGGGAATTATCTGCTTTAAAAGCTCCTGGATCTTTTGTTCGGTTTCCTCATAACCACCCTCGCCTGCATGGTCGTAACGGATGACACCGTCCTTGTCCACAAGGTACTTTCGCGGCCAGTACATGTTCGCGTATGATGTCCATATCTCGTAGTCGTTATCCATCACGACAGGGTATTTGATCCCGAATCTCCGCACCGCCTCCTCCACGTTGGCGCGTTCCCTGGCGAAGGCGAACTCTGGTGTATGGAACCCGATAATGACGAGTCCCTTGTCCTTATATTTTTCGTACCAGTCCTTGATATGCGGAAGTGTCCGAATGCAGTTCACACATGTGTAATCCCAAATATCAACAAGAACAATCTTGCCTTTAAGCTCCTTCATCGTAAGGGGAGCCGAGTTTATCCAGTATTTTTCATCCCTGACTCGGATTTCAGGCGCTCTGATGCCGTTCATTTCGTCTCCTTTCGTACATGACGCGGCCAGAAGAACCGAAACCGCCGCAAAGAGGAATCTCCTCATTTGTCATTACCGGTCTCTCTGAATCTGTTCCGAAACACGAACTTATCCAAAGGAAAACGCTCAGGTCTCTTTACTTCCCTCTCCGCCTGATCCTTGGAAAGAAGCTCATTTATCACGGGCGATTTCTTTCCGACATTGACGAGAGTGATTACATCCCACTCGTCGGGGATACCCAGAATCTCCCTCGTTTTCCTTGGGCTGAAGCCGGCAATTGGGTGGGCGACAAGACCAAGCTCTGTGGCGCGCAGCATAAGGAGTCCTATGGCCATTCCGGTATCGAAAGCGTAGTAGAAATCCCTGTTGACCATCACACAGTCGAGCTCTTTCTTGGATATGACCGCAATTATCATGGACGCGCGGTGTATCCATTCATTGCCCTTTGAGAGCGCATCGCGCATCTTTAGAAGACCCCCGGGTTCGTACACGAAAACGAAACGCCACGGCTGGTTGTTGTTGCACGATGGCGCAAGCTGCGCCGCTTTCGCGAGTTCGACAATCATCTCCTCGGTTATCTCTACCGGATCGAGGGAACGGTAGGCTCTTCTTTTTTCTATGGCTTCTTTCACGTCCATTTTCGATCCTCGCTTTTTTGCTATCGCGACGACTGCAATTCCCGGAGCTTTGCCAGAACCTCCTCGGCGTGACCGTCTGCTTTTACCTTCGGCCAGTACCAGGCGATTGTGCCCTGAGGGTCAACCAGAACTGTCGAACGCTCTATTCCCATAAACACTTTTCCGTACATCTTCTTCTCGCCCCACGCGGAGTACCTTTCAAGTACCTTGTGTTCGGGATCGGAAAGAAGTCTGATCCCCAGGTCGAACTTGACCATGAAGCGCTCGTGGCTCTCGCAAGTATCGGCGCTTACACCCAGCACCTCGGCATTCATCTTCCGGAAATCCTTGATGAGCGAGGTAAACTGTGTCGCTTCTGTCGTGCAGCCCGGTGTGTTGTCCTTCGGATAAAAATAAAGCACCACCCACTTGCCTTTCATGTCTGTAAGGCTTACGTCTCTTTGGTCCGAGTCTTTCAGGGTAAACTCAGGTGCTCTGTTTCCAACCTTAATCATGATTGTCTCCTTTGATTTCATACTTTCATTATAGGAATTTGTGCTACGTGGTCAAGGTCCATTTTTGTTCAAGTGATAATAAAACGTAGGTTCAATGCTATCAAGAACATAAAAAAAAGGCCGGTCTCAGACCGGCCTTCAGGCGCGTCTATGCTTTAATCCAGCTTAACCGCGCTGATCAGAATGCCATTAGGAACCTTAGAAACTATTCTTTCAAAGTTGAATCTCTTTCTTCTCATTTCTTCTCCTTGTGACAGCACCCGCCAAGTCTATGTTTCCAATTCTACTTGAGGATGTGTCGTGTTTTATATTCATACAACAATTATAGGAATTATATCGGTCGCGTCAAGTTTTGCTGCCCCGGAAACATTCCGTTTCAACAACCCCCCCCGATATCTAAAAGATATCGGGGGGAGGGTAAAAAAGTGCCGGAAGGGGGAGTTGAACCCCCACGGGGTTGCCCCCACTAGCTCCTGAAGCTAGCGCGTCTGCCAGTTCCGCCATCCCGGCATCAAAAAAACTCTATTGTAATGTCGGCACTCGCCTAAGTGCTTCGCACTTCTGCTCATGACCGCCATCCCGGCTATTGCAAGTC
>CBFGKC010000016.1:0-53186 GCA_965649265.1 Caldifarciminota bacterium
CCTGACGCGCCAGGATGATGTGCTCGCGGGTCTGAGGCATCGGTCCGTCCGCGCCTGATACCACTAGAATCGACCCGTCCATCTGCGCAGCGCCCGTTATCATGTTCTTGATGTAGTCGGCGTGGCCAGGACAATCGATGTGCGCGTAATGACGGTTGTCCGTCTGGTACTCGATGTGCGCCAGCTGGATCGTCAAGCCCCTCGCCTTCTCCTCCGGTGCCTTGTCGATCTCGTCGTATGCCGTAAACTTCGCCCCGCCCTTCAACGCCAATACCTTCGTTATCGACGCCGTCAGCGTCGTCTTGCCGTGATCCACGTGACCGATCGTGCCGATGTTCACGTGAGGCTTACTTCTGTCAAACTTGGCCTTCGCCATTGTATTTCCTCCTTGCTATTAAAGCTTTAATTTGCAAGCCCACGGCCAGAATTGAACTGGCGACCTCTTCCTTACCAAGGAAGTGCTCTGCCGACTGAGCTACATGGGCGGAATTTTCCCAAACGCAAACGTAGAGCTGAAATTATAACGATTGTAGTGCTTTTGTCAAGAGCGAAGCCTAGTGTAAATCACACCTTGCGAAAGATGTCCATCGTGTCGGAGCTTGTCTATCTTTCATCAGAACCGTTCCCATGTGTCCTTTTGATTACCTCGAGACTGCCGTTTTTTTATTTAAGGGCGATATCTGGAGTTTACCGGCTTCACTGTCTTCTGGGCTATTACTCCAACGGAAAGCACCGTCCATTGAAACAGCCTCTTGCGGCGCAGGCGTTCGGCAAGGCGCGAGAAAGCGGACGAGGGGGAGGAGGGATACATGGGTAGTTTGAGGCCGATTTTCTTGAGTACGATTCGGAGTGCGCGGTAGCCCATGCCGGGCCTGGCCCAGTCGCCGTAGGTAAAGACCGGTTCGAATCCAACCGATTTGAGGAGCCTGGTAAGGGAGGAGAGGGTAAACTGCCGCTCCCAGCCAGCGAACCACTTCCCAAGCGACATCTGCACGTGCTTCATGAGGGTGTAGGCGTTAAATGTCTGCGGCACGTCCACGACGATGAGTCCTGCGGGTTTGAGAAGACGATGGTTGGCCCGGAGCAGGGGGAAGGGGTCGCGGAAGTGTTCGAGAAGTCCCTGGTGGAAAAGGAGATCGAAGCTTTCGGGTTCGAGAGACGGATTAAGACCGTCGGCAAGAACGTAGGAGAGGCGTTTGCGTGTCTCGGGGTCGGCATTCTCGGCGAACTTGCGGGCGAGTTCAAGGCTTTTCTCGGAGATGTCGAGGATGGTTACGTATGCGCCACGCCGGGCGAGTTCGATCGATGTGCGACCCGTGCCTGCGCCTATCTCGATGATCTTCCAACCCCTGATGTCGGGCACGACGTATGCAATCTCGGCGGCGATGTCGGTAACGGGCGGGTAGACGTCGAGGTCCATCCTCTCAGTCCAAACCTTATCCCAGATTTCTGCCTTTGTCGGGTCGTATCTCATCTCTCAGCCGATCCTTTAACATTCGGAAATGCCCATATAGGGGTCCCCGCGAAATTGCGAAGCGATTTTGTGGGGTAAAAGACTTTATCCCATATCTCTGCTTTCGTCGGGTCGTACTTCATTATTGGAGCTTCCCCTTTGAGTCTGAAGTCTCTTCAAAATTGCTCTGCCACGATGAAACCTCTGCCTGCGCTTGTTTTACCAGGAAAAATTGAATCATTGTATGATTATGTCGATGTCACCGGAAAAGTCAAGGATAACCGGCCTGCCTCTATTTAAGAAGGGTAAACGATTCAAAGAATCGCTTGAAGTACTCTCCGGGGATAGCGCCGATTACTGACTGTGTCATTATCTCGTAAAGACGCATGCCGACAAGATAGTTCCGCGATGTGTATACCAGAGGTGTTCCTGAGCTGGTTCCGGTTACCTGTATCTTCCTGCCCCTGTTGCCGTCGAGCGAGTCTCTTTCATTATAAATAACCTCAACGTCCTGAAGGTTCGATGTGACCTTGGGTAATTCACCCTCCAGAAGTGTTTGAAGCTCCGATTCCTTCATCTCCGCGTCCTTCAGGTGAGCAAAATCGGTGTAACTTATCACGAACGATCCGACCGGAAGCAACGAAACATAGAAGTACGTTGTGATGAGCTGCGAGCCGGCCATGTTAAGAGCCGAATCAAGCTTGACCTCACCCGGCATCTCGAAGCTGAAACTCGAATCAGGGCTTGTTATTTTCTGCCAGCTAAGCTCCTGCCCCCAGGCGAGAGTCGCCGACGCGGTGAGAAACGTGATTGCGATTAACGATTTATACATGGCTAATTAGACGCAAAATACATAGAAAGTCAATCAATCACAATTGAAGAATCATCTTCACAATTAATCATTTCAAAACAAATCTATCATTCAATATTTTTGCAAAATCCGTCAGACGTATTTGAGAAGGGCTGAGGAGGGCTAGCCCCGGGGGCGCATGCGCAGATTTTACATTACATGGCAATATCTCTTCTATAAAGGATTCTGAGGAGGGTTGAGGGCGCTGAGAGGGGCTGAGGGGGAGGCTGAGTGAGGGCGGCGACATCGAATGTCGCTTGTCGAACTTCGTTCGACCGTTCGGTTTGCACTATGTCAATGCATTTTCAGTCAGGTGGTTTCTGAGGAGGGCTGAGGAAGGCTGAGGGGGGCTTTGGTCTGGGTACTTACCGAAAGGATATATCTGACAAGGAGAGGGGGGGAAGTTCCATAAGAAAAGGACGTGTTAATATGGTCTGCTCCCCAAAAAGACGCTCCGCAGCGGTTTGGGATGCAAAGATTTAAAAAAAGGATCCCCGCAATTGCACGAAGTGTTATTGCGGGGATAATTACTGGATTTCCGTAAAAATGCACAGCATTTTTTACGGGGGTTTTTTTATATCAGCTTGAACGAATCCATGAATTTGGCGATATCGGGGTTATTGGCATCACCCTTGACGGTGGTGACCATCACCTGGTAAAGGCGGGTGCCCACGAGATAGACCTTGCCGAAGATGACCATCTCGGTCTCGTTCTTCGTCCCCTCGGCACGGTATTCGATACCGGGATGCCCGCTAAGGGTGGTGTTTCTCTTGTAGATGAACTCACCGTCAGGGAAGGTGTTGAGTGCACCTTCAACGCCGCCTTCGAGAATGTCGTTCTTGTCCGAATCCGTAAGCTCGGCATCCTCAAGAAAATCCATCTGGTTGTACGCAATCATGTAGTAGGCCTTGGAAAGGCTGACCGAGTACATGTAGATCTCGATGTTGCCTGCAACGGTCGAGGCCGTGTTCGATTCAACCTCCACGTCCTTTGAAGGCATTAAAACCGAAAAGCCTGCATCCTCGGCGTCGTATTTCTGCCAGTCGGCCTTGGCGCCGCATCCGACAAAAAGAATGGCTGCGGCAAAAAGGCAAAGTGCTGTTCTAAAGGTGGATTTCATATGTCCTCCTAGTGATAGTTTATTTTGAATGGATTAAACGCAGGAAGGATCGTTTGTCAAGCATTCGTTAACCTTGATGGAAAAACCGGCTACGAGGTCAGTTCGAAGGAATCGAAGAATTTCAGTCTGTCCTTTTCCTTGAAATTCGAATCCGCGTCGACGCCAAGCTGATACACACGCCTTGACACGAAGTAAACACGGGTCACGAAGACGCCCCGGGCTGATGCAACCTCGATTTGGAAACCCGGATAGTTGTGGAGGATTATGTCGTCGTAACGGACGGGCCCCGCGCTCAAGTCTGCAAGCATCCTTCGCTTGATCTGCTCAACCTCGTCGGGAGCAGGCGATCGATCATCTGGAAGTATGCGGTCGTGAAAGGCGACCATGAAACTCGCCCGCGCCGATTTGACCTGGAACATCAGGGTTTCGGTCATCTCTCCGCTGCCAGGGCTGCGGTACTGCTCAGGTTTTCCCGGCATGAGAACCCTGAATCTTCCCTGCGCGGAGACGAATTCTTCCCATTTGAGACCGGAACCGAACATGCGCCCATTATGCGCGAGAGGGTGAGGAAGTCAAGAAACCGAGCTTTGTTATTCGGCCGTTCATCTAGATTCTTCATAAACGGTATTTTGGAAAAACCGGAAGAAGCTTTGAGGATGGACTTGATACCGACGAGCGCCCGAGGCGCATGGGCAGACTTAGTTCGACCGGAAGGTTCCTGGGTATTTTTTAAAGAGGAAATGTGAAGGGTGTTACAGAGGGGGGCTGAGGAGGGCTGAGGAGGGCTTTATTCGGGTACAGACCAGCCGTCGCGTACGCTCAGGGCGTCACCCCAGAAGATTGTTTCTCTTCCGTAGTCGAGGCGAATGCCTGAGTCGGGCTTCTGATCTGCTGCGGGTGTTATTTCATTTTGATAAAGCTGCATATAAGAATCCCCGCAGGAGACGGGTACGTGTTGGGGTTGGGATGTTACGGAAGAAGAGGGCTGAGAGGAGGGGGAGGGTGGGAGTTGGTGTGTTACGGATGTTATTTCTTTTTGATAAAGCTGCATATAAGAATCCCCGTAAGGGACGGGTGTTACGGGTACGGGGATGGAGTCAAGGTAGTCGAGGATCATGCCGTCGGTATCGTCTTCGACGAAGTATCCCTTCGGATCTACCGGAATGCCTGAGACCCTGATCTCGTAATGCAGATGCGGCCCGGTCGCCCGGCCTGAGCTTCCCGTTGTTCCTATTACCTGGAAGCGTTTTACCTTGTCACCCGCCCAGACGTAGGCTCGCGACAGGTGCCCGTACAAGGTTTCGATTCCGTTGCCGTGATTGATCCTGATGCAGAGCCCGTAGCCTGCGTCAGGTCCTACAAAGATGCATGTTCCCTCGGCGCTGGCCATAACGGGTATGCCTTGCTTGCCCTCGCGGTCGGCGATGTCCAGACCGGAGTGAATGGCGGTGCGGTGTTCGAAGGGGTCAACCCTTGCGCCGAAGCTGGATGAGAAATATCCCTTTGTCGGCATGACGGACGGCGTCCGGTCAAGATTGGTTTTTTGTTCACCGAGCTTGCGGTCAATCTCCGAGAAGCTCTCTTCCTGGAAGCGTGTCCTGCGAGCGAGTTCTGCAACGGCTTTATCGAGTTTCGAGACGCGCTTGAAGCTCGAGGAACCGAGACTGTAAAGCTCCTGCATCTCCTCTGATTCCTCGTCCGGACCGCCCACACCGAGCATGCGCTCTCCCAGGGGCAGTATTTCAAAATTATTAGTCGTCCTTATCTCGTAATCGTGCAGGTCCATTTCGACCATCAGGTTCTTGAGGGAGTCGGCGTTCTCTTCGAGCAGCGCGTATTTTTTGAGGATCTTTTGCTTGATGTTTTCCAGGTGCGCGACCTTGCATCGGCCGATGAGATTCGCCACTCCGCAAACCAGGAATCTGCCGCCTTCCCCGACGAGCCCGAGAACGGCGAGAGAGAAAACTAGGAGCACCCACCAGCTAACTGTCAACCTTAAAGGCCTGTCCTTAGAACCACGATCGAAGAAAAACGTAACCCTCTTGCGAAGAGGGTTTATCCCACGCCTGAGCACGAATTATTATAGCTAAAAAAAATAAGTTTGTCAATACACCGAAATACTAACTAATAGTTGGACAATAAAATTGGTGTTTTTTATCTGAAATGAAAGCGAACACACCTCCCCCCTTGGATGTTACCGAAATGTCGAAACTTACATGGCTTGATTAGTCAATTGCAGAAAGTTTTTTTCGAAAAATCCCGGGGAGCCGGTCTTCCTTTTAAGAAGAGGTTCCTTCACCCGAGTCGAAGATTCACGGATTGCCGACGCTTGCGGAGCTATCAGAAGTTTATTGCGATTCCCCTCCCCCCTACCGTTCTCAATACTAACTACGAAGCCTTCATTAGTCCTTCTCTCATACAAAGATATTAATTGAAAAAGGAAGCCTACTCTTCTATTGTAGGTTCGTATCTTTCTTGAGTTATGCTTCGTGTTTTTAGATCTTTTGTAACTTGTTTTATAAAAGTCTCAAAATTGGGATTGTCCGGAAGAAGCTTGTTAATGGTGTCCCAATTTATTTCGTAACGGCTATACGCTTGATACTTTACCTCCGATTTGCTCAAGGTATCTTCTTTGTTTAACTTAATCACCCCTATACCAAAACCCGTAGACAGTCTTTTCAGTTCTGTTTCAAATTCGGGGTTCTCGTCATCAAATATCTCGGCAACTAAGTAACTCTCGTTAGCCCAAGAGGAATTTGATAGTGCTTGAAAAAATGATTTCTTCAGGTTCGATAGATACAACTCTTTCTTAACTTCAAAGGAATAAAGCTTAACCAGATTGGCACCCATTTCCTTTGCTAATTCCCATGTTTCTTCTCGCCATTTTGGCAATCCCGTTTTGGGCAATGAAATATGAACCCCCACAACGTCAGGGTGCAACCACTCATTATCACCTTTTTTTCGCTTCTTTGATTGTTTATCATTAATAATTTTCGTATACACACCCCATTTTGCGTGAAGCCATCGACATAGAATCGGGTAAAGTATGAACTCCCCTTTCTTTTCATCTTCTACATCTTCGATACTTTCGGTTTCTTTTAAGTTTTTGAATGCTTTTTTTTGATGCTTTAAGTAGAATTTGACTGGACGCTGAGTCTTCTCAAAAAGCGTTTCTGGATTATCCCGAAGATCCACGTATATAACTGACATTATACTATAATCAGGAGTTTTGCCTTTTGTTTTCCACCCCTTTTTTATTGCTGCTTCCGCGATTTCTTGGGCAGACATAGGTCGTTGCTCTTCCTCTAAAACCTTACGAACCCAATCTAAAACTGTTATTTTTTCCATTTCATTTCCCTCCTTAAATTTTTGAAATCATAACTGAGGATCAAATCTTTGTCAAGAGCTACATCTCTCCAACCTTCGCACAAACTCTTTAATCCCTATTTCGATGCAGGGTCCCATTAACACTTGACCTTTGCGGGAATGGTGAGTAATATATCGCAGAAATAAAGAAAACTCGAAATTAGTTGGAGGAAATTGTGGCTATTTCCAAGTCGTTCAAGTACAAACCGTTACACGCACCAAGGGGGACGAAACTCTCGTGCAAGGGCTGGCACCAGGAGGCCGCACTCCGGATGCTTCACAATAATCTGGACCCTCGAGTGGCCGAGGACCCTGAGCATTTAATCGTCTACGGCGGCACGGGCAAGGCGGCCCGCAGCTGGCAAGCGTTTGCGGCGATCGTAAAGTCGCTGAAAACGATGGAATCGGATGAGACACTACTGGTTCAGTCGGGCAAACCCGTGGGCATTTTCCGCACGCATCCATACGCGCCGCGCGTACTCATAGCGAACTCCAACCTCGTTCCCAACTGGGCCAACTGGGACGAGTTCCGCAGGCTTGAGGCTTTGGGCCTCATCATGTATGGCCAGATGACCGCAGGTTCCTGGATTTACATCGGCACGCAGGGCATCATCCAGGGCACGTACGAAACGCTTGCCGAACTTGCCCGCCAGCACTTCGGAGGAACGCTCAAAGGGAGGCTCGTGCTGACAGCCGGCATGGGAGGCATGTCGGGCGCGCAGCCTTTAGCCGTGACCATGAACGAGGGCTGCTGCCTGGACGTGGAGGTCAACGCGGCAAGGATTCAAAGGAAGGTCAACGAGGGCTTCTGCGATCGCATGACGGATAAGCTCGACGAGGCTTTGCGCTGGTGCGACGAGGCAAAGCGCAGTGGCGTTGGTTTATCCGTAGGGCTCGTCGGCAACGCGGCGGACGTGCATCCGGAACTTGTAAGACGAGGCATCATCCCGGACGTCGTGACCGACCAGACATCCGCGCACGACGAGTTGAACGGCTATGTCCCCCGGGGGATAAGCTACGAACAAGCGCTGGAACTGAGGAAGGCTGACCCTAAGGCGTACGTCGTTAAAAGCTTCGAGTCCATGGCCCGGCACATGGAGGCGATGCTCGCGATGCAGAAGCAAGGCGCGGTCGCGTTCGACTACGGAAATAATATAAGAGGCCAGGCGAAAAAGGCGGGCGTCGCGAACGCGTTCGACGTCAAGGGCTTCGTTCCGCTTTATATTCGACCGTTGTTCTGCAAAGGCAAGGGGCCGTTTCGCTGGGCCGCGCTCTCCGGCAAGAAGGACGATATCTACGCGACCGACGAAAAGGTGTTGAAGCTGTTTCCGGATGACGCCGCGCTCCACCGCTGGATTAGGATGGCGCAAAAGCGCATACCCTTCCAGGGCCTGCCCTGCCGCATCTGCTGGCTTGGCTACGGCGAACGTGACAAGTTCGGGCTCGAGATTAACAAGATGGTGAAGAGCGGCAAGCTGGCCGCGCCCGTCGTGATGGGCCGCGATCATCTGGACACCGGCTCCGTTGCCTCGCCCAACCGCGAGACCGAGGCCATGCTGGACGGCTCGGACGCCATAGCCGACTGGCCGCTTTTGAACGCGATGCTCAACACGGCGTCGGGCGCGTCATGGGTTTCCATACACCACGGCGGCGGGGTAGGCATGGGCCTTTCGATTCACGCAGGCCAGGTCACGGTCGCCGACGGAACAGCCGAGATGGCGAAAAGGATCGAAAGGGTATTGACAAATGACCCTGGAATTGGAGTCGTGCGACACGCCGATGCCGGTTATATTGACGCCCAGCAAATGGCTAAGCAGAAGGGTATTAAGATTCCGATGCGCTAATCCCCCTTCTGGTTCCCCCTTAATAGGGGGGACTTAGGGGGATCCTCCCTCCCCCGGTGGGAGGGGATTAAGGGGAGGGGGGAGTAAAAATCACCCCCACCTCCACGCTCTTCCAGAGCGTAAACCTCACCCCATCAAGGGGGGAGGAAATTGAAGGAAGACAACACATACCTACTCCCTCCTCTGGTGGGAGGGAAAAGAAGGAAGGGGGAGGTAAAAACCGCCGTCCTTAGAGAAAACGAAAAGAATGAAAGAATCTTCCTGCTCCAGGTTGAAGTAGAACCCATTTCGAGCCGGAAAGAACCGACAACTCATACAACTTTTTGTTCGTATAAAATAACCTGATACGATCCAGACAACCGTCCCCTCTTAAAACAATAACCTCACGGCCCTCAACACCGTCGAGGAAAATCTTTCTGCTTTTCAGCAATCTGTCGTGGGTAAAAATAATACCTTTGAGAAAGTTATCATATATAAAGGGAGGTTCAATGCCTTTCAGGTCCAGGGGGACGTCTGCACACGAAACGTTAAAGAAACCGCCGAACGGCCCAAATGCATAGTAAGAGACCACCTTAACGTCAATATTGAAAACCGAATCATGCACAATTTTTTCTTCTTCGCGAAAATCTTCCGGTATCATTACGCTAAACCCGGCCTGCGTGTTTTTTACCTCCTGCCACTTCGATGCGCAGCCCGTAGTCGCAATAACCAGCCCGACAAACATTGACACATTAAGATATCTCACATCGCCTCCGATTCTTTTGTTTACATGAATTCTACCTGCGAAACTTTGATTGTCAAGGGCGATTTCCGCTTTCTCGCCCCTCCTTAACTTATGAAAAAGTATTGCACCGATAGGTAAAAGCACCGCCCCGGGCGGCGGTAGATAGCGAAAAAGAACAAGATCAAGATACCAATGGGATAAGGAATAACCAACGTCCTATTTCTTCTTCCTTTTTGCCATTTTACTTTCTTGTTTGGTCATGAACTCTTCTGGAGGGTGAGATAGTTTAGATTTTGGATCAGTTCCAAGAAGAAATTCCATAGTATCAGAATAGTGGTCATCGTCCTCATCCCTGTTCAAACCTGTAATCCTAATTCCTATTTCATCTAAGAGTTCGGGCTCTTCCTTCAGACGACAGCCCTTCTTAATTTTCCTGTAGAGTTCCTCTGCTTGTTTGGGCTTTCGAAGTAGAACATACATATCCCCTAAATACATCGTCACGCAATCAAAATGCTCATTCTCAGGAAATTCCTTTAGAAACTCCATAGCATTTTTTTTAAATTTCTCTACTTTGGGCGAAGTGGGATGGTTGATGATTTCTCTGTAATCCCTCTTGATGTCCGCCCACAAATCTTTTTCAGAAAGCGGTTTTGTTCTAGTGTGGGGCTGTTGCTGGGCAACAATGCGCAAAGCGTCTTCGAATTCCATATTCATGAAGGGATCTCTATCTAGCAAAGCAATCTCCTCTTCAATTATGTTCTGGAAATCTCTTCGACTGAATTCGTTTCGGAATTCCAATCCCGCAATAAATGCAGCTCTCGCAAGATCATACGTAGTAATCTTATGTTCTGTTGCCACTTTCTCAATTATTGAACGATGCCCTAAAATGTATGCCAACCTTATCTGGCATTCCGGGACGGAAAGATTTCCTGAGGGCAATGCTCCGTAATCACTTATGGGTATTTTCCCTACATTATATCTGAAATCCGATGGTTCCTCCGGTACTTGGGATGTAAGTACAACCACTGTTCCCTGTTTCTTTGCCAAGTCCAACATTCTTTCCATAGAGCATGGTTCTGGCTTCTTGGTTTTTCTGTCTTTTGCTAGATTACAATTTCCACCACCGTAACCAGCAACTACTAATCCACTGCGAGAATTCTTCAACGCAACTTCGTATTCATTGGATCTCATAAAGGGATTCGTGTATAGAACGCGCACTGAAAAATCGAATTCTTTATCACAACGAATAGCAGGATCATATTGAGAAGCAATCTCGGTAATCTTATCTCCTAAGGCTATCCAATCTTTGATGTCCATATTAGAAGAATCCTTAGCAACAACCAAATGTGAAGCCGGCAATTTATTGAAGCATTCAACTAACCGCTCGTCAGATTTAATGAAGTTACGAACAATATCCTCCGAAGTCGCATCAAGTGCCCCAGTCTTAGGATCTGTATCAGCCTCTATAGTTCCACCCGTCCTTATAATGTAAAGTTCGTCCAAGCGACTTATAAGCGAGTTTTTTTCTAGTTCTATATCTGCCTTATAGATTTTAAAATCATCCCACGAACTTTCCCCACCCTTGACTCCAATAAATGCATCCATATCCCATTTTTTTATCTTCATTAAACCGGAAACGATGAGTTGTTTTCCATAACCGAATACGACCAATACATTATTCGGACCTATCTTGCGATGTGCCCTCGCCAGCAGCTCAACTGCCACGCGAACATTAGGATATCCATCAGAAGAGGAATATACAGGTTGCATCGGGAATTGTGAACCTGTCATGATAACGTAATACCGGAAGTTCTTGAGCATGTACTGAAGCATGGTAACCCCCCATGCCATGGTGTCTGTTCCGTGTGTTACGAGAAACCCTATCTTATCGGCTTTCATAACTACCCTCCTTTGAGGAACTCCTCAAAAAGACTTTATTTGTCGAACCTTCTGTCGAGAAAAAATATACGCAAAAGAATAATTTTGTCAAGCCCTTCTGGCCGCTGCGGTTTGCGGAGGCGAAGGAGCTTCGAGCGGTAAGCATCTTCGACGCTTCAGGCAGAAAGGTGGATGAGATTGCGTCCCCGCGGACAGGTGGGGTAGTGAGTTGGGGCGAGGGACACACTGCCGGGGTCTACTTTATAGTTCCCCAAGACAGAAATCTTCCTACTCAAAAAGTCATCCTTGTCAGGTGAAGTTTTCGAACAACTGAACCGGCAAAATTTTTGCAGATTTCTCCCTTTTTTGGCCCAAAAAAGCCCCGAAAACCCCTGTTTTGTCCATCTTTTGACCATCTTTTGTCCCACTTTTGTCCAGCTTTTTTTAAAGCCCCGTGAAAACGCTCGCGTTTTTAGGACCCCGCCAGATGCAGAGGACTGGTTTTATAAGTTATTAATTTAAAAGGGCATAGAGAACGATATTGACGCCCATGCGGAATGCCTGTTCGCGGACGTCGACAGGGTCGTCGTGGGCAACGGTCCAGCCGTCCGAGGGATTTGAGTTGTAAGTATAGAAAATTACGAGCCTTCCAGCGTCGAATAACCCGTAACCCTTAGGAGGGCCGTCAACGTGTTTGTGAATTTGCGGCGGCCCGTTATCGAAATCGTAGAAGATGTGATAGATGGGATGATCGAAAGGCAACTCCACAAACTCCGATTTTGGAAATACTTGCGCGATTTCCTTTCTGAAGGTTGTGTCCATTCCATAGTCGTCGTCGGCGTATAAAAACCCGCCCTGCCGCAAGTAATCCCTGAGCCTGAGTCTTTCGGATTCCGAAAAACGAATCTCGCCGTGTCCGGTTACGAACAAGAAAGGGTAGTTAGTAAGTTCCATATCTAATAGAGTTATAACCTTTTGCTCTGGGGTTATCTCCACGTTTGCCCTTGAGACTATCTCGTGAACGAGATTCGGCAGCGCATCGGGATCGTTATACCAGTCACCACCGCCGCCGTATTGGAGCCGCGCAAGTTGAATAGGTGCTGCAGTTGTGAGTGTGAAAGTGGCGAGAATGCCGGGAAGTACCCAGAGAAAGCCCGAATGCCGCATGCGGAGCTTCGTTTGATCCGTCGGCTTTTGCATTGTCCCCATAAGTCTAAAAAATCAAGAAGATATGAAGGCAATCTCTCCAAAGAGTGGGGGGTGGGCTGAGGAGGGCGTTCATACGCCGACGGCAACGTCTAAGAGACGCGTATACGTCGAATATGGAACACGCACACAACCTATTTCTATCCTTCCGGTTCCGTGAAAATCAGATCCTCCGGTAGCTATCAGATGGTTTTCCAGGGCAAGCGCATATAGCGCATCTTCTAAACTTGGAGAATGCTCCGGATACCAGACTTCTATGCCGTCAAGATATTCAAGGGTCATCTCCGCGGCGTTGGAAATGCGGTACATGCCTGGATGTGCAAGCACGGCCACACCCTGATGTTCGTGAATTAGTTCGACCGCCGCAGGAATAGAAAGTTTAACTTTGGGTACGTAAGCGAGGCCGTCGGGTCCGAGAAAACGGCTGAAAACGTCGTGGATACTTGAGCCCCTGCCTTGTGCTATGAGGGCTTTGGCAACGTGCAACCTGCCTATTGATTTGCCCTTGGAATAACGCTGCACGTCTTCCATCTCGAGTTCGATGCCGCTTCTTTTGAGCCGGTCCAGTATGTCGGATGCCCTTTCGGTTCTTTTCATCTGATACCATTCAAGCTTTTCTTCGAGTTCGTCTTCCCTGCCCGGTGCAAAGTATCCTATTATGTGAATTTCGGTCCCCTCAAGTTCGCATGAGAGTTCCACGCCTGAAAGAATCTCAACCCCCAGTCCCTTTGCCGCCGATCGCGCTTCTTCGATTCCCGCGACGGTATCGTGATCGGTTATCGATATGGCCTTGAGATTTACATCATGGGCGAGCTTTACCACCTCCTCAGGCGAGAAAAGCCCGTCGGAATAACTAGTGTGTATATGGAGATCTGCCGATGAACCTGTCACGCGCTTATATCTTTTGGAACCAAGTTAAGATTCTTGGACACTCTTTCGATGATTAGTTCGTCAATCTTGGGCTTGCGTTGTATGTAGCCTTCAATCATGGCATTATCGCATACGATGTTGACGAGTCTGGGTCTGCCTCCGGAGAAGGAGGCCACCGCATCAAGTGCTTTTTCGGTAAAAATGGGTTCTGTACCACCCGCGATGCGGACGCGGTGCTGAACGTAGGCTCTGACCGCATCCACCGTCAGTGGATTAAGGGTGACGCGGACGGCAATGCGCTGGTAGAGTGCGGCATTCTGTGCAAGGTTGACCTCAAGATCGGGCAGACCGATCATGATAAAAGTTACCAGTTTTCTCCCGTCGGCCGTTTCCAGGTTCAGGAATCCGCGAAGTTCTTCTATTGTGTCCGGGTCGTCCATCTTGTTCGCCTCGTCAATGAAGATGACCGTCTTTCTGCCACCGTTGTAGACCTCAAAAAGCCGGTTGACGAGTTCTGAGAAAAGGTAGGAAGAATCCTCGTTGGGTTCCTCTATATCCATGAGTACCGCGAGCTTCTCCAAAAGCCAGCGGGGCTTTACTGAATGGGTAAGGACAATCATGCCGATATAGTAGCGCTCGTCGGATTCGAGTTCGGAGAGAATCCTGCGGGAAAGGGTCGTTTTACCTGTCCCAATCTCACCCAGAAGGAGCGCAAGGCCCCTACCCCTTTCGGCGGCATGCAGGAGATACTCTCTTGCAACCGCGTGCTGAGGGCTGTTGAAGTAAAAACGCGGATCGGGTTGAACCGCGAAAGGTTCGTATTTCAGTCTATAAAATGTTTCGTATGCCATAATCAAATAAAGTGTATTGGTCCCGAGGACTTACCGTCCCCGGGATGGTTTTGTTTATCATCCGACAATTCAGGAATGTCGCCTATTATTTTCGGTCCCTGCTTCTTTTTCCCGGTCATCTCATCAAGCCGTCTGCGAATATCTGAGGCTTCCTCGAATTTTCCGGATTCATCGTAAGCCTTTGCCAGAGCACCAAGAATAACTTCCTTTAACTTGAGTTCCCTTTCCGCCCCGTCCTCTTCGACAAGAAAGGCAACAAGAATCTCGCGGTCCTCGGGATGTGAAAGCAATGAAAGCAGTTCGTTGAATCCTTCAAGCGAGGGGTTACTTCGGTAGACGGACTTCTTTTCAAAGAAAGCCTCAGACCAAAGCTCCTCTTCACTGAAAAATTTGGCAAGTTCATCCCTCTTTGCCTGATTATCCACTGCATTCGCGATGCTGGGTTCTATGGATGAAAGAAAATCCATGATGCTTATGCTAGAGAGGTCAACGGTTGATTTCATCTCGACGTCAGGTTTTATCTCCGGCAAGGCTTCTTCGACCTCTTCTTCAATAATGGCGCTATCCGGACTCTTCTCTTGTCCGGAAACCTCTTCGTGTAACGGACCGGCCTCCATGATAGGTGGCGGCTCAGCAAGCCTGGAGGAGGAGGGGGGCTCTTGCGCCGTTGTTTCCTCCGTCGATCTGGTGTCGAAGCCCATCCTTGCCACTATGTCATCAATATCGGCTCCTGTAAGTCCCTTAACCCTTTCCAGGCCCCTTTTTGCTATCTGATTAGTTTCGTCTATGGATAAAACCTTCTCGTAGAGTTTTATAGCCTGGTCTTGCTGTCCTCTTTCAGCGTACATCTGGGCTGCCATGAGATACTCGGTCAGGGCTTCCACCTTGAAACCGATTTGCATAAGCAGTCCTGCCAGCTCGGCTTTTCCTGCAGGATCAAGACCTTCGTTTCTCATGGTTCCTCATACAATTGACCGTATTCAATCTGGATTTGCGTAGCCTCCTCATAGTTACCTCGACCTTGGAGAGCAAAAATTACATTCTCGACAATTCTTCGAGCCTCACCCTTTTGTCCTAAATGTGCCATTATTTTAGCCATCTTGAGGGCCAAGTCAAGATTTTCCTCGTCGATGCTGACTATCTTCTTGGCAATCATGTAAGCGGCGTGAGGGTTATTCTTTTTTCTGAAAAACTCGAATTCCCTGAGGAGATATTCGTACGCTCCTCTGTCCAAACCCATTGAGATGTAAAGGTCCGCGCGGCGGATGCGCAGACCTACGTCGGACGGCGAAAGCGCTTCAAGTCTCGCCGCAGACGCCATGGCAAGCACAAATCTGTCCTGTTCTATCGCCTGCCGCATGGCATATCCCAGCGTAGCCAGGGCTTCCTGATTCTTTCCCTGTGTCAGGAAAACGAGTCCCTGATAGTAAAGAATCTCAGCGGATTCCGGAGAATTCTTCGCCTCATCCGCAAGCATCTTCTGAGCCTCTTCCCACTTTTTTTCCCTGGTAAGAGTTCTGAGAGTCTGGCGAATATTGTCAGAGATCATAAACAACCTCGCCGTTTTTTATGACGGTGATAACAGGGTTTCGATTGAAGTTATATATAAGCTCCATCCACGAACCCAGGTCCAGAATAACGATATCCGCATTTTTTCCGGGTTCTATGGAACCTACCTGATTATCCATCCCCAGCGCCCGCGCAGCATTGATCGTAATACCCCTGAGCACCTCATCAAGGGTCAAATCGTCTACCAGGACCCCGCATGCCGCGGCAAAAGGCATCGCGAATACAGTCGAGGACCCGGGATTACAATCGGTTGCGACTGCAACGGGCATTGCGAGTTCGCGCATGAGCTTTACGTTAGGTCTCGCCTTCTCCTTTAAAAAGAAGGTCGTTGCAGGCAGAAGCACCGGCACCACACCTGCCTCGGCCATCCTGCGGAGTCCATCCTCGTTAGATTTAACCAGATGTTCCGCAGAGGCGGCACCGAGTTCGGCGGCAAGACCAGCTCCACCGGTATCGGCTATCTCGTCAACGTGAAGCTTGATCCCTAATTCCAATTCCTTTGCGCGACTAAGTATCATCCTTGTCTCTTCGTTCGTGAACGCTATGGAATCACAAAACACGTCCGTAAATTTCGCCAGTCCCTTCTCGGCAACCTCAGGAAGCATCATGTCGATTATCTGTTTTACATATTCCTGTCTCGGAACGTCAGGAGGAAAAGCGTGCGCGGCCATGAAAGTCGGGACGAGGGTCTGTGGTACTTCCTCCGCAAGACTTCTTATTACCGAGAGTTCTTTTATCTCATCAGCCATGCTTAAGCCGTACCCGGACTTTATCTCGACTGTGGTCGTTCCCCAACGAAGCATCTGATCGAGTCTTTCGATTGCCTTGTCGTAAAGGACATCAAAAGATGCATGCCTGGTGGCCTTGACCGTTGAAAGTATCCCTCCCCCCGCCTTTGAAATTTCTTCATAGGTCGCCCCCTCCGTCCTCAGCTTAAATTCTTCAGCCCTTGAACCTGCGAAAACCAGATGCGTATGACAGTCCACAAATCCGGGCATAACGATTTTCCCTGAGGCATCTATAACCATCTCAGCTTGGCAAGAACGAACCTCCTCGTCGGTGCGACAGATCCTCGCTATTTTGCCGCTCTTTATCAGAATGCTTGCCTTCTCAATTACGCCAAGCCCGTCACCCTCCATAGTTACTACTTCATGGGCATTGCGAATAAGAAGGTCGAATGTCATTCTATTCACTTTTCTGCGAGTACTCCTTGAACCAATTGAAAGTTTGGCAAATCCCTTCGGAAAGGTCTACTTTCGGTGTCCAACCCAACTCCTTGCGAGCCAAGGAGGCTTCGATTACCGAGCGAAAAACCTCACCAGGCCTTGCATCTACGTGCATGACTGAAATATCTGGATTTATTCTCTTGAATTCGTTGAAAAGCTCGTTGATGCTCGTCTCCCGGCCTGTTCCGATATTGTAAGTGCCCTCGCGTCCTTCGATCGCGATAACGTTAGCGCGGGCGATATCTTTTACGAAAACGAAATCACGCGTCTGATCGCCGCTGCCGTAGATGATGCACTCCTCACCGGCCAGCGTCTTTAAAGAAAAGATTGCCACAACGCCGGCCTCGCCGTGAGGGTCCTGTCTGGGGCCGTAGACGTTAGCGTAACGAAGGACAACGGTCTCAAGTCCGTGCTCGTTCTTAAAGAATCTGATATAATGCTCTATCGAAGCCTTTGCTATCCCGTAAGGTGCAAGGGGAACCACCGGGGTCTGCTCGTCCGACGGTATCTTGGGTGCATCGCCGTAAAGCGCGCCTCCGGTCGAAGCAAACACAAATCGCTTGACACCGTTTCTTCGAGCGGCCTCAAGAAGGTTGATGCTTCCAAGGATATTCTGCGCGGCGTCAAAACCCGGCTCGCGTACGGAACGATTCACCGATATTTGCGCGGCGTGATGGTCAACTACCTCCGGTTTGAAAGCGGTAAAGACCTTATCCACACCGTCCCTATCCGTGATATCGGCCTCAAAAAATTCGGCATCCTTCGGGACATTCGCGCGTTTTCCACTTGAAAGATTGTCGAGTACCGCCACCTTGTGCCCTTTTGCGATTAACGCTTCTGATATGTGACTTGCGATGAATCCCGCACCGCCTGTTACGAGAATTCTTTTCATACTAAATTATACTTCGAAAAACCGCAAAAATCAAGCCTTCCAGGCCCCTTGACCGCCGCAATTATCGGCCTATATTTATCTTAGAAGGATTCTTATGGGAATCGATTTAAGCCAGATCAACGAAACGCAAAAGTACAGCGTTGAAACAAAGGAGCACGGGACGTTTGAAGTATTGGGATTCCTTATACTTAGCGCCTTGTGCCCGGCATGCGGGGGAAGCGGTCAGATATCAAAACCGGGCGCAGAACCCCAATTATGCGAGGTTTGCGAGGGCATGGGGATGTTCGATTACTCCCAGGCAACCATAACTATCATCCCATAAAGTACTTCGTTTTTTTTGAACCCCGAGCACTGCGGAAAGTTTTAATCTGAAGTAGTAATCATCGAGGCAAACTTTTGAACTGCTGGCCTGCGGCAGTCCGGGTCCCCGCGACATGAAATGACGACGCTTACGGAGTAACTGCGGAGTAGATTTGTAGGGTGAAAGGAGGTCAGGTTTAACGCGACGCGTCAAAAATGTGGATAACTAAGTTGGACAAAAGATGGTCAAAAGATGGACAAAACGGGCATTTTGAGGGTATTTTCGATGAAAAAAAGTGGGTCAAAAGTGGGACAAAACCGGGGTCCCCACGAAAACGCGTAGCGATTTTGTGGGGTAGAAAAAGTGGGACAAAGACCGCCCCCGGGAGGGGCGTACGCTCCGGAGGAGCATTTGGAAGTTGGACTTTCGATTTACTCCGGGAAGTCAAACTTCCATCTCAAATGAAGGGTTCGCCTGACAAAAAGCGTTCTTTTGGGGACCCCGAGTAGGGAGGTAGTCGTTGACGAGCGAGCGGCCAGAGGCTGCATGGGCTGAACGAGCGCCGGAGGCGCTCCCTCTGAGACGACGTTGGTGTGTTACGGGCGGCCCCCCTTATTAAGGGGGGAAGGGGGGATTTTTCTGTCTGTCATTGGCGAGTGAGCGGTCAGAGACCGCATGGGCTGAACGAGCGCCGGAGGCGCATACGTTCAGCAAACCGCCTCCGGCGGTACTCCTTGATTTGAAATAGTCTTTGCGGAACGCAGTTCCGCGCATGCGCCTTCCAGGCGCTCCCTCAGAGATGACGTGGTTGGTGTTACGGGTGGCCCCCCTTATTAAGGGGAGAAGGGGGGATTTTCCGCCCCGGTCATTTTACGAGGATGACCTTCCTTGGATCAGCCTTCAAGCCTTCCGCAACAATGAAATAGACCCCAGTCCGCCCTCCTCCCCATCGAATGGTGCCCTGGGTGTGAGGAGATCGAATTTCGTCTATTCTGCGACCCGACGCGTCGAACACCTGCGCCCGGAAACCCTCCGCGCAGTTGGAGAAGCAAAGGGTAATCTCCGAACCGATTGGCGAGGATATCTCGAGGTGTGTTACGGGCATTTCTGAGGAGGGCTGGGGTGTTACGGGTGGTTCCGGGGAGGGCTCGGAGACGCCTAAAAGCCCCAGGGAATCCGTCTTGCACAAGAAAAGTTCCGTACCCTGCCAGCCGGTTGTAATGTAGCCATTGTCGGATGTCTTTTTAAGCCCTGTCTGACCGCGAGGCTGGCTCCACAAGGTATTTCCCTGGGAATCCAGTTTAGCCATACCCAACCCGCTCACAACACAGCTTCCGTCTTCTTCGCAGACGACCGCCTCACTGCAGTCCAGGTCATTGCGGAACCAGAGCAGCTCACCTGCCGAATCGAGCTTGAAGACAACCAAGCCTGCAGAATCGGCGCTTGAGGCCGTTGCCGTCATATAATCCGCGTACCCCGCAACAACGAAACCCCCGTCACTCGACTCGTCAACGGCATTCGCAAGCGCATAATAAAACCCGGTCGAATCGCTACTTCCCCAGTTAAAATATCTCTCCCAGACAACACCACCTTGTGTGTTCAATCTAACCACGGCTATATAATACCCGCTGTCATAATCCAGCTTGTAACCTGCAAGAATGAATCCGTTATCTGAAGTTTCGCGAACACAACATGCGCGGCCATATCCCAGGGTATCTATCCGTAGCGTATTACCAAGTGAGTCAATCTTCATAAAAAGCATATTCCCCCTGCCTGCCCCGGCGATTGCATAGCTGCCGTCCGAGCACTTCACGACGTCGTACCCCACGGTGTCCCTGCCAAATGTTCTGGTCCACAACGTGTCGCCCGCTGAATCGGTCTTCAAGAGCCAGATGCTTGCATACATGGAATCGGGCACCGCGGAATTGCTGAACAAAAGGTATCCGCCGTCTCCGGTTTGCTGGTCTCCCCAGCCCAGTTCATTGACGCCTTTCGTGTACGATTTTGACCATTGCTTGTGGCCCAAGGAATCTACCTTCAAAACGAGAAAAGGCCCGTTTCCCGGAAAGCTGTCCTTCGGGTATATTCCGCCTATAACGATGTAACCATCGTCGCTCGTCTGATTGACGACACTTCCCGTAAGCACCTTGCCCGCCTCTCCATACGTCCGGATCCAGCCGGCAAGTACCGTTAACGGGATAAGAATGAGCAACGATATTGCTGCGGCAAGGACATTGCGACTTTTTGGGAAAACACTTGAAAACGATCTCACGTTCACCTCCGTTTAAGATTGTTATAAAGATTAATATACGCCCGGATTACATACTGTCAAGCTTACCCATCTCCCTCTCTAAAATGCAGGACCTTCCCTCGACGAGAAGGAATTGGCGGAGTAAGTCGAGGGCGCAAGCAGCTAACTCAGGACGACATGGTTCGTATTATGGAAAAGTTTCTGGTGAGTTACGGGTCAGATGTGTTACGGGCCTGGTGTGTTACGGGTGGGGTGATTTTATGTTCTTGACACCCACGCTCCGCCGATGGTGAGCCCCATCACGTCCTTTGCGCCTGCGCCGAGGAGCGCTTTTGAGGCCTCGTCGAGCGTAGAGCCGGTGGTGATAACGTCGTCGAGCAAGAGAATACGTTTTTCCTTGACCAGAGGGACGTTCTTCGGGCTGATGCGGAACGCGCCCTGCACGTTGGCGCGGCGGGCGGACGCCGGGAGGTTGGTCTGCGTGCGCGTGATGCGCGAGCGTGCAAGGATGTCGGCAAAGAAAAGCCCGGAGTCTCTCGACAGGGTTTTGGCGAGCACGGCGCTCTGGTTGTAGCCCCTTCTCCACTTTTTGAAGGGATGCAAGGGAACGGGAACGATGAGGTCGGCTGATGAGAGCACTGGGTCGGAGGAGAGAACGAGAGAGAGCCGGGACGAGAAAAAACCCCGCAACCCCAGCTGCTGGTTGTATTTGAAGGCGTAAACGAGCTTATCGAGGGGATGAGTGAAGCGCGCCCATGCTCGTACCCTTGAGAGGGTGAGGGGATGCTTGACACACTCGCGGCAAACTGTCGAGCGCCGGCTCTTTTCGAGCGGCGCGCCGCAGCGCTGGCAAAATCTTTGCTCTATGGGCTTGATTTTCGAGAGGCAGTCTGAACATATGACAGAGCCATCCGTATCCTTGTCACATACAATGCAGACGGGCGGGAAAAGGAAGTCGGCAAAGACCCTCAGGAACCGCGGCATCCCCTCCTCCCCTATCTGGAAGTTTCTATATCGGAATTTGGCCTGGACAAACCGCGCGTCTCAAACCTCCCTACCGGGACCTGCGCCCGCCGCGGGGCTTGTCAGGACTTGTGCTTGCGGCTCGAACCCTTTTTGGATTTCGCCTTCTCATCCTTCTCCTTGTCGGCCATTTTCGCCCGTTCGGCTTTGACCCACGCAAGCGAAAGAACCTTCTCTTGCGTAAAGACTGAGATGAGGAAAAAGACGACGCCCACGGCTATCAATGCAAGGGCTATTATCTGGTTGGTCCAGAGATTCAGGTCGTTCTCGTAATAACGCAGGAAGTTGATGCCGAAACGGAGTCCACCGAATCCGATGAGGAAGAATGAGAAAAGCATCCCCTTTCGAAGGGATTTAATATGCATCAGAGCGAGCAGTATGCCGAAAAGCAGAAGGCCGCCCCCGACCTGGAAAAGCTGAGTGGGCCACACGGTGTGACCGGGCCCGAACGTGGCGGAAGCGAACGAGTGATCGGGGAACACGATGCCGCAGACGGAGGTTTCATTTCCGAAGCAGCAGCCGTTGAAGAAACAGCCGAAACGACCTATGCCCTCGCCCAGCGCCATGACGGGCGCAACGGCATCCAGAAGCGGAAAGACCGGCAGCTTCTTTATCCACACGTAGACGCCGCCTGCAAGAAATCCGAGAATGAATCCTCCGTAATAGACCGCCCCGCCCTCCCAGAGGGCGAAAATCCTCTGCGGCGCGTCCTTGAATTCCGGCCAGTGCATGAACACGTATGCGAGCCTTGAGCCGACAACGACGCCGATTATCACCCAGAACGCGAGATCGACCACGAGCCCGGGGTCCATGAGCGTGCGGCGCTTGAGGATGCTGCGCAGGACAATTATTCCGACTACAAAAGCCAGGAGAAGAAACAAGCTGTACGTGCGGATTTGAATACCGCCCAAATCTAACAAAAGAGGATACATGGCGCTATCCTAGACGAAAGTTTGGAAATGTCAATACCTTTCACCCCGCAAAGGTACTAAGTAACTTTGAGGGAACCCCTCGAAGGGCAGCAAGTTTCATGCTGAGGTAAGCGAGCGCCTGGAAGGCGCATGAGAAGTTTTGCATGAATACTATCGCCTGGATGCAAAACTTCACTTCGTCTGAGATATTTCAAACAAATAATGGGCATTCTCTAAGGGTTCTGAGGGGGGCGAGCGCCTGGGCCGGCGGGCAGAATGGACTTCTGTCTAGTTGGATTGAGGAGAGCTCTGTGGAGAAATCTGAGGAGGGCTGAGGGGGGCTGAGTGAGGGCGGCGACATCGAATGTCGCTTGTCGAACTTCGTTCGACCGTTCGGTTTGCACTATGCCAATGCATTTTCAGTCAGGTGGTTTCTGAGGAGGGCCCCGTAACACAACGCCCCGTCGCTGTCAGTGATCTGGGGAGGTACGGTTCGAATTATCCCCTGTGCGATTTGACATTGAGGCGCCGCTGAGGAGGGCTGAGGAGGTCTGAGGAGGGCTTAATGAAGATCGGGTGTGATATTCATGGGAACGGGAACGACGGTAAGGACGAGTATGACCAGCGCGGCGACGGCGATGAGGATATCGGATGTTCCCGCCGGGCTTATCTCGTCCTCTGCGGGCGGGTGCCTGAATCCGAAGGCAAGCGATATCGCGCCCCAGACCAGCCAGTTCCAGGCGCGAAAAACAACTGCGGTAACCACGAGCGCGGCGTAGGTGATTATTGTCAGGTATATGCGATTCCTTCCGAAAATGCCGTAGGCGATGTGCCCGCCGTCCAGCTGCGAGAGCGGCAGAAGATTGAGCGATGTGACGAGGAACCCGAGCCAGCCCGCAAGGGCGACCGGATGGATCATTACGGTAAAGCCGTCGGGTATCGGCCCCTTGACGATAAGGATAAGGAGCTTGAATATGAGCGACTCCCCGAATTCAGTCATGCCGGGGGTGTGAGGGTTAGCGACCACGCTCGAGAGCATGAGTCCGATGATTGTGACCGGAATCGCGACGAGGAACCCGATAATAGGTCCTGCGGCGCCCACGCGGATGAGTGCGCGGCGGTTCGGCGTGAGCCCCATGCGGATAACGGCGCCCATGGTTCCGAAAGGAGGCAGGAAGGGGATAAAGAAAGGCGGCGTGGCCTGCATGCCGTAGTGGCGGCAGGTTAGAAAGTGCCCTAGTTCGTGGCTCCCCAGGATGAGGATGATGGCCAGCGCGTACGGGAGCCCCTTCCAGATAAGGAGCGGATTCGTGAAGACGTCCGCGCCCTCGAGCAGCGCGCCGCCCAGGGCGGTCGTGATGAAGGTGAGACCGAAAAGAAGGACGTTGAGCCACGGCCTCTGCTTGACCGTCCTGAGTTTGAATAATCCTATTTTGATGACGTGAGGTGAATAGGATGATTTCGGGTCTTTCTCGAGGAAGGGTACCCACCCCTCCCCCTTCACCAGGCTTTTGATGGCCTTGATGCTTTCTGCTCCGGGCTCCTGAAGCCGGCCTGCAAGAACGACATAGTTCCCGTCATTTCTCACCGAGTCCACCCTCATGTGATTTTCAATTTTTACGATTAATTCTTCTATTGGTTCTCTCATAATCGGGCTTAACTATAGTAAGATATGAGGTCTCGTCAAGTTGTGGTAAGGAAACTAAACACCGAACGCTTCGTAAAGCGTTTTGAGCTGCTCATCGGTGAGACCGGGGTTTTGGAGTCCTTGACCGAGGAGGAGGGCGATTTTAGCCGCCTTGTCGGCGACTTCTATGAGATCGAGGGCAGACGCGAGATCGGTGCCTGCGGCCGCCATCCCGTGTCCGGACCAGATTACGGCGTTGACCTTGAGCAATGAATCCTTTGTTGCATCGGCGAGTTCCCGGCTGCCAGGCGTGATGTAAGGAAGCTGTACGAGGTTGTCTTTCAAAAGGAGCGCGGCCTCGGGAAACATCCTGGGAAGTGCGGATGCGAGATCGATTCCCGTATCGAGGAGGTGGCTCAAGGCCAGCACATTGGTGGGATGCGTGTGCAGAAGAGTGGTGATTGAGGGTCTCGATTCGACAAACACGGCATGAGCGGCAATGTGGCTCGCAAGTTCGGTCGTGGGAAGCCCCTTCTCGCTCTGGTGAAGGTACGAGCTGCCGTCCTCGCTTACGGTAACGAGCGAGACGTTTGCGATCGGATCAGAGGCGACGTCGCGCATGCGGCTGCCCCTCGTTTTCACGAGAAAGGAGCAAGAGGAGAGCGATGGGAAGCTTTCCGGGAGATCGAGGGGCGACGTGTCTTTCGCCGAGATCGGGCAAGTTTTATCAAGACGGATGGAGAAGTTGCCGCCGTTTCCCTCGGCCCAGCCTCGCTCCGCAAGGATACGGGCGAGTTCGGTGATTTGTTTTTCATGCGCGGACAGGGCTTCCTGGAGTTTCTCGAGCATTTCTTATGTTACCGTTTATGCACGGATTGTCAACGCCGGAGGTAAATCTCAAAACCACCAAGGATGAATGTATAAGTGAAATATCGGAAGCCCCCCTCAGCAACCGCCTCAACATCTAACACGCGCAAGAACAAATTTGAACGACGCTTTCCCAGATTGCATGCAAAGGGGGTGTGTTACGGGAGCCCCCCTCAGCAACATCTCGATAACCAACCCACGTACAGAACAATCCCAAGTTGTCTTTTCAGGTCACGGAATGTGAAGGAGGTGTGTTACGGGAGCCCCCCTCAGTAACGCCTCAACATTCGATCTGCACATGAGTCAATTTGAACGGTACTTTCCCAGATTGCATGCAAAGGGGGTGTGTTACGGGTTACGGGGTGTTACATCCACCAGAGAGGCCGAAGGCCCATGCAGATATGAGAGTGCCCTTTGGGTACGGGTTACGGGGTTGTAGCGATGCGCTCGAGTTCGGAGGCGAGGTGGTCTGCGGACTCCACTCTCAGGCTGTGTGCGCTGAACTCATCGAGAGGGGTCAAGGCAGGCAGCTTGGCTGAGGAGGAGATGTTTTCGACGCCCGACTGGCCGAAGTGTGAAAGGAGTTCGGAACGCGAAAGTTGCACTGGACCGTCAAGGCCTTCCTGGGCATCTGCGATCACGGGATGGAAGAAAACGAGTTTCTGAAGCCTTGTGTTTGCCGAGCGGCTGCCGGACAGGCTTCGTGTCCAGGGCGTTGCGTAAAGGTAGACGCCGTCCTTTTCAGTGCGAAGAAGAAGCCTGTCCTCTCCCAGACTGGGGAACCTCTTGGCAACCGAGTTCAGAATCTTTCGGGAATCCTCATGCGGAGCTGCATTTACGAGAAAGCCCTTCTGGGAGACCATCAAGCCGAGACCGCGGACGAGCTGCTCCTTTTGGAGATCAAGACTAACCCGGAATATCACCTGGAACAAAAGGTTCCACGCCGAGACAAAGCTCTTTTGCGCGACCCAGGGTATGCTGACAAAGATTTTGACCTTTCTGCGCATGGGAGCGAGAATGGCTTCCATAGCCGCACCTTCCTGGAGAGGGGATGAGATTCTTAAGAAAAGGTAGTCCCCCTTCTCTGTAAGTGTCCATACAGGACCATTTACGAGTACTCGGCCCGTGGGAAAACTTACACCCTCGGCAGGTTTATCTATAACATCAACGTGAATGGTTTGGTGTGTCGGAATGATGGCACCTTCGCCAAAAATCTGGAATGCCCGCAAGCTCGCGTAACGAACAGGACTCTTGACGTAAAAGTAAAAGAGAAGTTCCCTGTCACAAAGGTTAAGTCTTGCGTCGGCCGTAATCACGGGATTATTACCTCAAAAAGGGAGGTGGCCATCGAGGAAACCCCGATAGCCACCGGATAAGTATGGGAGGAGGGCGTAATTTCAATTTTTTTCGTTTTCAACACGACTCTCATAATTTAAATTCCACACCTGCGCCCTTTGGGTAGGGCGGCTGCCGAGATAACCCGGCAGCCGCCGGATAAGTATGGGAGGAGGGCGTAATCTTTTTTTCCTTTCCCTGCTGTTTCCAAGTTTTCCTTTTCGTCACATCCTCTGTGACTTTGTGTGAAGAATAGTTCAAAGAAGGCGAGCGTCAATAAGTAAGATGCCCTACATCAGAATATAGGGCATCTTGCCTAGAAATTTAGATGTCGCTGGCCAGACTTCGGTTTAGATAAGTTACATTTAAAGTATAAGTTGTTTGGTCGAGTATTAAATCGAGTTTCGAAACATATACCTTGCTCTTCGCATCATTTTCATATGCTCGTTTATTCCACACAGTCTGGACTTGACAATAGTATTCCCGGTAGTAGACTTCTTTTTAAAACTTTGGAGGTTCTTAATGTGGGTTTATTGTGAAAATGATATAGAAATCGAGTGCGAGTCGCTTGAAACATGGGAACGCAATTCATCCTTCCTTTCCCTTAAAAACTGCACTATCAGGAAGAAGATAACCTCAAAGAAGGGTATTGCGCACATTATCCTGAATCCCAGCCAGGTCATAGCAATAGGCGAGGAAAAACTGGACTGGCACGAGTTGCAGCGAGTTAGATAACCGACGCAGTTACCCCGGTAAAGAAGCTGAAAGGGGTTGACAGAATGCAAGGAGTTGCTAAACTTATGTTATTATTGCTGAGCGCTTCTTAAAAGAAGCAGGCTAATTTGAAAGATAACCCTTTGATGAGAGGTTGTAGGAGATATACTATGAAAAAACGTTACGTAGCCTTATTTTTGGTGACGGCATTCGCGGTTTCGCTTTACGCCATGCCGCCCAAGCCCGGCCTTGAATATCTTTTCAAAAACGATTACAATGCCTTGTCGGTTCAAGGTCTCAATACCGTTAAAAGACCAGTCCGCATCCACGGGATGGAAGGAGTAGTAAACAATGCGGAGAACGGATACCAGCTTCTGATTGCCGGAACCGTTCATCCTGTGGTTGTCGCCATAGCGTTTCCGGATCAGGCAAACAGTTATTCGATCGCGGACTTTCAGAGCATGCTTTTCGGAACATGGTCATCGGGTTCGGCAACCGATTATTACGACGAGGTCTCCTTCGGAAATTTGAATCTTGCCGGAACCGTATCGGGCTGGCTTACCGCCGACAACAACCGCACCTACTACGGTTACTCCAGCGGTTTTCAGAGAGCCGCAGTGCTGGCCAAGGAAGCCGCACAGAAAGCGGATGCCACCGTGGATTTCTCACAGTTCGACGACAACGGTGACGGGTACGTTGATATGTTCACCGTAATTCACTCCGGATTCGGCAGGGAAGAGACAGGCGACGGTTCGGACATTCACTCGCACAGTTGGAGTTTTACGGATGCTGGCGTAGGCGTGTACACCACCAACGACCCGTGGCCCGGTCATACGGGTGAATACATAAAGATTGACGATTACACCATCGACCCCGAGCGCAGCAACGCAAGCAACAACGGAACGATGGTCTGCATAGGTGTTTTCTGCCACGAATGGGGTCATGCCCTGGGCCTTCCAGATCTTTACGATACCGACTACACAGGAAGCGGAGCCGGTGTCTGGTGCCTTATGGCATCCGGATCGTGGGGAGGCGACAATTCCAGCCCCTGGAAACCGTCTCATCTGTGCGCATGGGCAAAGGCGGACCTGGGGTGGCTTACACCAACGGTCGTTGGAATAAACGGTACGGATACAGTCAAGGCCGCAGAGACAAACGCACTGGCCTATAAGCTCTGGACCGACGGGAATCCGACAAACGAGTATTTTCTCATAGAAAACAGGCAGAAGACGAATTTTGACGCCACACTCTATGGATCCGGACTGTTGATATGGCACATTGATGAAAACATCATCAGCGTCACCAGACCGATGAACAAGGTAAACGACGGATCAATCTACGGAGTCGCCGTCGAACAGGCTGACGGCCTTGACCAGCTTCTTTCGGGAGCAAACAGGGGCGACGCGGCCGATCCATTCCCCGGAACGACTAATAACCAGGCGTTCGACTCCTCGGGTACTACACCTAATTCTGCTTCGAATGCGGGTGATAACACCCACTGCGGAATCAATCAGATACCCGCATCATCCGCTTCCATGGTTGCCAATTTTTATATGAACGGTTCTGCACTGGTCGTCCCCGTTGCCGATTTCTCAGGCACGCCTACGTCGGGTGCCGCTCCTTTGAACGTGACCTTTACCGATCTTTCCACGGGAATCCCAACATCGTGGTCGTGGGATTTTGGCGACGGCATAACCTCGACGTCCCAGAACCCCGCCCACGCATACACCACCGACGGTCAGTACACCGTGACGCTCATAGTTTCAAATGCAGACGGCTCGGATACGGCGACCAAAAGCAACTACATCACCGTCGGTTCCGGGACCGTTCCGGTGGCTAATTTCTCAGGAACCCCCACATCCGGAAATGCGCCCCTTGACGTAACCTTTACCGATCAGTCGACAGGCAGCCCGACAGGATGGCTCTGGAGCTTCGGCGACGGCGCAACTTCAACGACCCAGAACCCCGTTCATTCCTATACGACGACAGGTACTTTCGACGTGCAGCTCATCGCCGTCAATGCGAACGGCTCCGATACGCTAACGAGAACCGGTTATATAAACGTCGGTACCGCGCCACAACCGCCGGTAGCCGCATTCTCGGGTACCCCCACCTCGGGCACGGCTCCTTTGAGTGTCACGTTTACCGACCAGTCGTCGAACTCCCCCACAACCTGGGCATGGGACTTTGGAGACTCTCAGACCGCGGCAACCCAGAACCCCGTTCACGTTTACAACACTGCTGGAACCTATACCGTCACGCTCATTGTTTCTAATACAGCGGGCACTGACACGGCCACCCAAACGAACTACATAACGGTAACGGGAGCCGCCACGCCGCCGACCGCTGCCTTCACGGCTACACCCCAGGGGGGATATGTGCCTCTTTCACACCGGCTTCAGGTGATCTTTACCGACCAGTCTACAGGAACACCCGCGGTCAGCGGATGGCTCTGGAACTTCGGCGACGGCGACACATCGGTGGTACAGAATCCTGCACACGTGTACACGACCGCCGGAACTTTTATCGTCAGTTTGATTGCGTCCAACGGCACCGGGACAGGGACCTCGGATACGGCATGGGACACACTGATAGTAGCCGTGCTTCCCAGCCAGTTCTTTACTTCACCCGTATTGGCCAGTTCGTCCGGGGAAAAGGTCGTTCTTGAATACGGACTTCCTGTACAGACGAATGTCCGGCTCGACATTTATGGTATCAACGGCCAGCTCGTAAGGCGTATCCTCTCCGGTGAAATTCCTGCCGGAGAATACACCGAGTCATGGGATCTTCGCGACGAGAACGGCTTGCGTGTTAAGGCCGGCGTCTACTTCCTGGAGCTTATGGCTCCCGAGGGACGCGCTTCTTCTAAAATCGTCTTAACCAGATAAGGAGGAATAGATGAAACGCGCTTCGCTTATAGTAATTGCGACCCTTTTTGCGGCAACTTTCTTCCTCGCCGGATGCCGTGAGCGCACCATCTATACCGGCGGTGCCGACTGGCTGCTTCTGGCGACGGATGCCGACGACGGCGGCGTGTCCTACAATGCGGATTCCTTTTACGTGGACGCCGATTTTACCGATGCGGTTCTCGTGTTCAAGATGGTTACTTATGCCGCAATTCCGAACGTCCAGGACAGCATCCTGATGGCCGTGTATTTTGACACTGACAGAAACGTAGCGACCGGGCTTTCTGTAGCCAATACGAGTTATGATGTCGGCGCAAAACCCACGACTATTGGTGCCGATTACATGATGTTCGTGGGCTCTGAAATAACAGATGCCGGAAAAATATACACGAACCGAATCTTCAGTTGGAATTCCACCGACAACATCTGGGATACGCTCGCGGTGACCGCTACCAACCTTTACCAACCCGCAGGAGCTTCGGATTCAGTCATCGGCGGAGTGGACATTGCCACCCTGGGAAATCCCACGGCGGTGGACGTCGAAGCGATATTCTACTGCGCGCTGGCAAATACCGGCGCCGAGTACCGTGACCATGTTCCCAATACAGGTCACGCCACTATAGATTTAGCGGCAGACAGCGTAATCCAGGCTTCGCCTTCCCTGCTTCTGGCAGGTCCGGCTGAAGAAAGCCGCGAAAAAAGGCACGTTTCTTTGATAACCGGGAAGGCAGTTGATCTAGTGGAGGTCAAATGAAAAAACTACTTGGGCTTCTTCTCCTAACAGCAACGGCAGGCCTTGCCCTGCCCACGTTCTATGGAACAAAGGGAACCAATTTCGTCTCCTCGGCTCGATGCGAGGACATGGGGTTCCTCTGGTTCAACATCGCCCCTGAAGCATACACCGAACACGTTATTTTCCGCGATTCGGGCGGACCGATCACGGCGGAGTACGACAACTACGCGTTAATTCCGGCGATTTCGCTCGGATTCACTCCCTGGCACTATCTCGAATTCTCGGTATACGGAACGGGTTATTTTTACTACAACGTTGATGTCGGTGCGACCGCATTCGGTCTGTCGGATGTCGGCGGACACGTCAAGGGCAGCATCCCGTTCACAAAACTCGACGCTCCTCTTGTTATGGCTCTCGGAATCGACGGGTTCTTTCTCATGTCTCTGCCGTTCCAGTTCGACGCGGCCTCTGATCAGAACATAAGCCAGTATCTGGGTTACTATCCTTTCAACCAGTCCGGACCCGAGTTCGGTGGAAAACTTCTTTACTCGATGGAATCAAAGTACATCTCGGGTCATGTGAATGCCGGCTACTGGTACAGAAGCTTGCATACGATAGACACGGCAAACGTGCAATACCCTCAGACAATTGTCGCAGGTATCGGTCTCGAATCGAACCCCTTCACCTGGCTCAATCCCTTCCTCGATTTCAACCTGAACTACGGGCTTTCAATGCTTAACCCGCCGGCCGCACTCCAGGGCATATCCACGCATGCGAGCCTCGGCATAAGATTCCCGATAATGATGGGCAAGAGAAAGGGTTTCGGCCTCCTGTTCACGGTAGCGGGCGGGGCAGATCCCCTAAACTTCGGTTCCACCCTCTCCCTCTATGCAGGAATCGGCATCGGTGGAGATCTTATCCAGCCAAGGGAGAAGTTCCTCGAGGGAACGGTGGTCGATGCAGAAACCGGCAAGCCCATTCAGGGCGCGCAGGTCGTTTTTTCAGGCCCTGACAGGGATTCCTCGATTGTCCTCGCGACGGACAGCCTCGGCCACTTTAAGGTAAGCGAGAAGCAGATTTTGAAATCGGATTCCCTGTACGTCTCGGCTGAGAACTACAATCCCGAGGCCGTGGTCCCGGACGAATTGCAGATAGTTCTCACGAGCAAGGAGAATATTCCCCTCGAGATGGAGCTCAACAAGATAAAGGAATCATGGCTTGCAGGCATAGTATCGGACGCTGCCACATCCGAACCACTCAAGGCCGTTATCCGTTTCGACGAGATAGATTCGGGAACGGTTCTCACGCCGGTGGTCTCCGATCCTGTCACCGGATATTTCAGGCTGAATATCAAGCCAGGCGCTTACAGGATGAAGACCTCCGCCCAGGGTTACACCGATGATTTACGCACGATAACCATTCGCGTCGGTCAGGATACGATTGTAGACGTATTCCTTAACCCGATCATCGTGGAAAAACCTGCACCAGTGAAGCTTGACGCCATAACCGTGACGGGATTTGGCAAAGGCGAAACCAATATCGGTATCGTCCAGATGGTCAAGCTCGAGAAAGTTGTAGATATATTGAAGGCAAATCCTGACGCGACGGTGGTAATTGTCGGTCATACCGACAGCATCGGCCCGGACCAGGGCAATGTCACCGTCGGCATGAAACGCGCAAGCTCGGCGGCCGAATTTCTCATCATGAGAGGAATAGACGCGAGAAGGATAGAAGTGATGAGCGCCGGTGAACGCCAGCCTGTCGGAGACAACCGCTACACTAGCGGTCGCGAAGCCAACAGGCGAGTAGTGCTTATCTTCTCTAATGGCGAATCTGAGCCGGGCGGCCAGGACGGCGGCCTTAGACCTCCGACGGCAAAATAAGAAGTAGTCTGTAAATTTCTGAAGAAGCGCGGCCGGAGCCGCGCTTCTTTGTTTTGCAGGATTTATTCCAGTCTAGACCGGGCATTCTCGAGAAAGTATCAAAAGACCGCATAACCCACACCATAAAAGAGTTGACACTAAAGACAGTATCCCTTATACTTCCGTGTGACAGCAAATGAAGGTCCTCAAGAGGAGGCTCTCGATCGCGGTGAGTTCTATCCAAAGGTTAAAAGTTGGGTCGTACAGGGATTCGGACAGGAAGTCTACAAAAAGTATGCACTTACCCTGCCGCCACGTATAGTCGAAAGATTCGAAAGTGCCGACCAGGCGGCCTGGTTTCCGGTTGAGGATTCAAGGCTCGTTTACGAAAGCATCGTTTCTTTTTTCGGGGACGAGCAGCTTGAAAACTTCGTCAAGTTCTACGTTAATCTCGCAATCAGCGGATTCCTGAGAGGTCTCGTTATTTTTTTAAGACCTCTTGATCTTGCAAAGCGTGCGCTGGCCTTGTGGAAACGCTTTCACACCACTGGAAGGCCCGAGATCGAGATTGTCTCCAAGAATCACGGCGTCATCACCCTTCACGACTGGAACTATAGTCCCATTCACTGCAGAGTACATAACTACTGGTTTAAGGAACTTGTAAGGATAGCCGGCGGAAAGGATATAAATGTCGCGGAGACTCACTGCGTGCACAGTGGCGATTCTTTCTGTCGCTGGGAGGTGACATTTGGCTGAAAAGCTGGAACCAGGCTGTGGAAGAGGAGTTTTTATAGTATTGTTCAGGGAATGGATAATCGAGAACAAGGGGATGGATTTTTACATCGATTTCAAGACATCTCTGCCGGATGACCTTGCGGACCTCCTGGAGAATGCCGACAGGGCGTCGTGGTATCCTGCAAAAAAAGCCTTCGCCCTTCACGAGCATCTCGGCAAAAGACTCGGTAAGAATATCAGCGAGGAGATTGTCAAGGCGAACATAAAGAAAAGCATATCCGGCTTCCTGAGGGGGCTCGCGTCTTTTGTTTCACCGATAACGCTCGCGAAGCGCGCGCCCTCGTTCTGGAGCAGGATGTACTCATCAGGCAGGGCACAGACGAATCAGATTTCCCGCACCGAATTCAACGTAACGATATACGACTGGAAGGAAGTGGAGTTCGGATGCCGCATCATCGAGATATGGCTCGAGGAGATGATAAAACTGTCGGGCGTAAAAAGATACACGCTCGAGAAGGTAAGCTGCGTGTACAAAGACGACGAATTCTGCCGCTGGAACATAAAACTGGGCTAGTCAGACCATAACATGTAGCTGCGTTTGGATCCGGAAGGTTGTGGGTACGTCGGTTCACAAGGGAGACGGAGAACCGGTGCAGAGAGGGATTTATGTATGTGAGTTTGCAATTCCCTTGACAGATTGAATTTCGTTTATAGACTCCATCCATGAACAATTCTGAGGCAGAGCTATCGGGCTATAAAGTCCGTGGATTACTTTTCGGGGCCGTCTACGGCTGGTTCAAGGAGACGTACGACAAGGATCGTTTTGACGATTTTACGAAGAACCTCCCCCCCGGGCTAAAGAAGCAAATCGTGAGTCTTGAAGAGGGCAAGTACAATCCCTCCGAAATGAAGGAATGGTATCCTTGCGAAGAGGTCTATCCACTCTACGAGTACCTGGTTGATTATCTGAACAAGGAGATGAACGAGAAGCAGGTGATCGACGCAGTGGTCGGTTTCATGTTCAAGCAAAGCATAACAGGATTCATGAAGGGTCTCATGTCCTTCCTGACCCCGGCAACCCTCATAAGGCGTTCCTCGACGTTCTGGAGACGCGTGCACTCATCGGGCGAGGTGACCATTAAAGAGAGGAGCAAAACGAGCCTGGAGATAACGCTTTCGGACTGGAAGGTCCACCGGATAAGCTGCGAGATATTCGAGAGCTGGACAAAACGCCTGCTGACACTGACCGGAAGAACCGTTTCCGCCATGACTAAGACCCGCTGCGCCCTTGAGGGCGACGAGGCCTGCTCCTGGGAAGTCACCTTGTCATGAGTCCGGGGATTAGCGGTTAATCCTTCAAAAAAGGATTGATGCGGAGTATGGTCGAGAAAAGCGCGCGGCCGCCGTGCCCGGACATCACGAGCGTTTCAGGCAGGAGAAGGGATTTCAGGATTTCCACGGACCGCATGATGAGGTCGGTATCGCCGCCCGATAGGTCGGTGCGGCCGATGGAATCGGCGAAGAGCGTGTCGCCCGTGAACGCCCAGCGCTTGTTTTTCTCGATGTAGCAGACGCTTCCGGGCGAGTGACCGGGCGTCGGCTGGACTATTAATTCGACATCACCGATCGCGATGACCTCTCCCCCCTTGAAAAGAATATCGGGTTCGACGGCTGAGGACGGGTACCCGAGAAACGCAAAAATCGAGGATGGATGAGTGAGAAGTCCCTTGTCGCTTTCGTGTACGGCGATTTTCCAGCCCGTCTTCTTTAGTTTTGGACACGCGCTCTTGTGATCGAAATGTCCGTGCGTGAGCAAAACAATGCGATTCTCGATATGATGGAGTGACCCGGCGCGAGCGATAAGCTCGTCCTCTGGATATCCGGGATCGATGATAACGGCTGAGTCCTCCGAATAAAGAAGGTAGGAGTTGACCTCCAGGGGGCCAACGATGAAGCGCTCGAGGCTCGTGTTTTCGATGCCGGTACTATGCTTCACGGTGGAAATGCCTGTAGATTTTTTCCGCAAGCCCCGGGCCGATTCCGGGCGCCTCGGCGAGTTCCTTCAGTGAGGCCTTGCGGATTCTAGGAACCGACCCGAAAAACTGGACGAGGGAGCGCGCTTTTTTTGCCCCGACACCGGAAATGAGGTCGAGTTCGGAGGAAGTGGAGGCTTTTTTTCTGAGCTTGCGGTGATACTCTACCGCAAAACGATGCGATTCGTTGCGTATGCGAACGAGGAGTTTGAGCACCGGGTCGCTTGCAGGGATTACCACTTCCTTTCCGTCCCTTGCGAAAAGGTGATCGTGGGTTTTTGCGAAGGCGAATACCGGAAGGTCCACGTTTATGTAACCGAGATACTCGCGCACGACCGACATCTGGCTCTTTCCGCCGTCTAGAATGAGGAGATCCGGGAGGCTCTTTCCTTCCTTCTCCAGACGCGCGATGCGGCGAGCGACGACCTCAGTCATCATCAATGGGTCGTTTGAACCCTTTACCGTCTTGATCTTGAACTTTCGGTAGAGCGATTTGGCAGGCTTCGAGTTCTTGAAGACGACTATGGAGCCCGTCGGGTTGGTGCCCTGGATGTTGGAGATATCTATCATCTCTATATGGAGGGGGAGGGCCGGGAGATGGAGATACTCCCCGAGCTTTTCGAGGAGGGGGTCCGTCCGCGGCGTCTGGCTGTCCTGCATTAGCGCGAGCTTGGCGTTCTCGGCGGCTATATCCAAAAGATGACGTTTCTCGTCACGCACGTTCTCGGAGAGCTTGACCTTCTTCGAGCGGTACGTGCCGAACCATTCGACGAAAACGTCAGGGTCTTCGGGAAGCAGGGGAAGAACGATCTCGTCCGGCACGTCGTATGTATGTGTGTAGATTAAGCGAAGAACCGTATGAATCAGCTCCTGGTCCGAGGTGTGCGCAGGAACTGTGAGCATGAAGGTTTCGCTTGCGTAAAGCCTGCGTTCGCGGAGCTTGAGGAGTACGGCGGCCGCGCGCGATGCCCGGCGCGCGGTGACCACGAAATCGCGCGGCGTCGGGTCCATCGACGCCTCCTTTGAATGGTAGCGCACCTCGCGAATGGCCAGAAGCTGATCGCGCAGGTACGCGGCCATCTCGAACTGCTCCGATTCGGAAGCCTTCCACATTTGCTGCTCGGTCTCCTGCTCGAGCTGTTCCGAGCGACCCATGAGAAAGTCGATGAGACCCTTTAGCTGCTTCTGGTAGGCATCCTGGGAGAATCCCTCCCGGCAGGGCGCCGAGCAGAGCTTGAGCTGGAAGAGAAGGCAGGGACGCGCGGGCCGGTCGCCGGGCAGGTCATACTCACAGGTGCGAATCTGGAAGATGCGCTTCACCGCGTCGAGCGTGCGGCGCAGGTTTTTAACGGAGGAGTAAGGCCCGAAAAGGAGGTTGCCGTCGCGGCGCTCGTTGCGGGTCACGTAGATTCTGGGAAAAGTTTCCTTGATAGTAACCTTGAGATACGGGTACTTCTTGTCATCGCGGTAGCGGATGTTGTATGGGGGTCTGGAGAGCTTGATAAGATTCTCTTCAAAGATGAGGGCCTCGGCCTCGGTCGTGGTGAGCGTGATCTCGACAGTTGAAGCTTTTTCGATGAAGGCACGCGTCTTGGGTTCGGTGGGAGAAAGATAGGAGTGCAGCCGGTTGAAGAGATCGGACGCCTTGCCCACGTAGAGGATGCGGTTCTTGGCGTCCTTGAAGACGTAAACCCCGGGCTTGTGGGGCGCCGCCTTGATTGTTTCGCGAACCTGGGTGGCTATCACCCTTTTATCACTGCCACCGGCCGCATCCGTGCGACCTTTTTTGAGATGCCCGCCGAGTGCGCGACCTCGACGACCTCGTCAACGTCCTTGTATGCCTCGGGCGTCTCCTCGGCAAGCGTTTTCGTCGAGGTGGAGAGGACGAGGATACCCTCTTTTTCCAGGCGAGCCTTGACCTCGTGACCGGATATCTCCTTCATGGCGTGCGAGCGCGACCACACCCTGCCCGCACCGTGACAGGTGGACCCGAAGGTCTCCTCCATCGCCTTTTGAGTGCCCACAAGCACCCAGGACGCGGTGCCCATGTCGCCCGGGATGATAACGGGCTGGCCGACAGAGCGATAATCATCGGGTACGTCCGGGTGACCTTGCGGAAACGCGCGGGTGGCCCCCTTGCGGTGAACGCAGAGCTTTAGCTTCCTGCCTGCGACCTCGTGCTCCTCAAACTTCGCTATGTTGTGAGCAACGTCATAAACAAGCGAGAGGCCGAGCTTCTCAGCTCCCATACCGAAGGTCTGTTCGAACGCCTCGCGAACCCAGTGCATCATGGCCTGACGATTCGCCCAGGCATAGTTCGCCGCCGCCGCCATCGCGCCGAAGTAGGCCTTACCCTCGGGAGAGGATACAGGCGCGCAGGCAAGCTGGCGGTCAGGTATGGATATGCCGTACTTTTCGACGGCGCGGCCGAGATTTTTGACCGCGTCGTCACAAACCTGGTATCCGAGACCACGCGAACCGGAGTGAATCATGACCACAACCTGCCCTTTATGAAGCCCCATCGCGTCCGCCGCTTTGGGATCGAATATCTGTTCTACCTTCTGGATTTCGAGAAAGTGGTTGCCCGCTCCCAGCGTGCCTATTTGAGGAAGACCTCGCTCGAACGCACGGGCGGAGACAACCGATGGGTCTGCACCCTCGAGCGCCCCCTCCTCCTCGGTGTGAGCCAGGTCCTCATTCCAGCCGTAGCCCTTCCTTACCGCCCAGCGAGCGCCATCCACAAGAACCTTTTCGAGCTCCTTGCGGTTGATTCGAATCCTTCCCTCCTTGCCGACGCCTGCCGGAACCGTATCGAATATCGTGCGAAGGAGGTCCCCGAGCCTGGATTTGACTTCTTCGACATTGAGGCTGGTTCGCATCAGTCTGACCCCGCAGTTGATATCGTAACCCACGCCGCCAGGGGATATTATACCTTCGTTGACATCGAATGCGGCCACACCGCCTATTGGAAAGCCATAGCCCCAGTGGATATCGGGCATGGCCAAGGATGGCCCGACGATGCCCTGAAGGTGCGCGACGTTCTCCACCTGCTGGGGTGCGTTGTCCTTGAGAAGGTCAGGCAGCAGCCTTTCAGACGTGTAGATGATTCCGTCCGTTCTCATCCCGCCTTTCCTTGGGATGAGCCAGCGGTTGCCGTCGAGCTTCTCGAGTTTCCCCACGTATCCTTTGTCACTCATGCCTTGATTATAGAAACAGGTCGTTTGAGTGTCAACTATCCGGCGAGTAATTTCAAGCATTTTTGGAATCAAATGGGGAATACTGAACCATATACTCAGGGATCGGAGAAAACCACCCCGCACGGGCTCCCGCGGACGACTCGACTTGCAAGTTACTTTTTATATGCATGTTAAACTTAGCCGTTAATAGACTTCATAAGTTTCCGGAATCCTTTCAGGGGTTGACAGTGGTTCTTTTTCGAGTACTCTTCAGGAAGAATACCAAGGAGGAAATGTGTCTTTTGAAGCAAATCACTTGTTCTCGAATGCTGCAAAACGAATGCGCCGCTCGGAAATACGAGAGCTTCTGAAGCTGACGCAAAAACCAGATATCATAAGTTTTGCCGGAGGATTACCGGCTCCGGATTTATTTCCAGTAGAAGATTTCAAAAAAATCGCGGTAGACGTTCTTGATAAACAGGGCTCCAAGGTTCTCCAGTACGGGACAACCGAGGGCGACCCCGGACTTATAAATGAACTTATTGCATTTGAAGGCCGTGAGGGTACGAAGATAGCTCCCGAGCATCTCCTCGTCTCGACCGCCTCCCAGCAGGGACTCGACCTCGTCGGGAAGGCGCTGGTGAACGAAGGCGACCCCGTCATCATGGAGCTTCCGTCGTACCTCGGAGGTCTGCAGGCCTTCGGCTCGTACGGCGCCAACATGATAGGTGTGCCGCAAGATCTTGACGGTATAAGAGTAGATATTCTCGAAGAAAAGCTGAATGAACTTGCCAAGGCGGGCAAGCAGGCCAAATTCATCTACATCGTTCCCGATTTTCAGAACCCCTCGGGGGTCACGGCGACACTGGAGCGCCGCAAGAAGGTCCTGGAGCTTGCCAGGAAGTTCGAAACGTTCGTAGTGGAAGATACACCTTACAGGGAACTCAGGTTCGAGGGTGAATCGGTCGCCCCGATTATTACGATGGACGCCGACGACAGGGTGATAACGCTTCACACTTTCTCCAAGATTCTTGCTCCCGGCTTCCGCATCGGCTGGATGATTACGAAAAACAAGCCACTCATGGAAAAGTTCGTGATGGGCAAGCAGGCAACAGATCTCTGCACCGCGCCTTCGGGTCAGATAATGATAGCCGAGTACATGTCGAGGGGACTCCTCGAAAAGCAGATTGAACGAATCCGCGAGGTTTACTACCGCAAGCGTAACATAATGCTCGAGGTGTTCGACGCCGAGATGCCCAAGCTTGAAGGACTCAATTGGACCCGTCCCCAGGGCGGACTCTTCCTGTGGGTATGCCTGCCCGAAAACATGAGTGCGGTCGAACTCTTCCCGAAAGCGATTGAGAAGAAAGTGGCCTACGTTGTGGGAACCGCATTCCACTGCGACGGCAAGGGCCAGAACTGCATGCGTATAAACTTCAGTTATGCGTCCGAGGAGCAGATAAAGGAAGGCGCAAAGCGCCTGGCCTCGCTCATTAAGGAAGAAGCCAAGTAAACGTAACCTTTAGCGATTTTTGAAGATGCCGTCCAGAGGACGGCATCCTTTTTTGATTTTATAGACACTGCAAACCTTTTGATATAATAAGACGTCAGAGTAATTGGGTTTTGTCCACTGAAAATGCGAAGAGGAAAAGACTGTTTTGTTCCTAAAGGGAAAGAACAACAAACAAGGAGCAGCATTATGTACGGTTCCGTATTAACTATTACGGCAAGTCTTTTCCTTGCCTCCTCCCCCCTTTTCAGCGATGTAAGCATCCAACAACAGGAGAGTAAGATGACCGAGGCACGATACTGGCATTTTTTTGAAAACGTTCAGTCGGAGACCGATTCCGGAGAACTGAGACTATGGGTCGCCCTGCCTGTAAATCACCCTGGGCAAAAGGTCGTCATAGGTGATATTTTTCCCGAGCCGGAGAGGATAACGGTAGATTCGCTTACCGGTAACCAGATTATCTTCTGGAGATTCAAAGACTTAAAGGACAAAGACTCGTTCTATGCCTATTACGATTTCAAGTTCGTCCGCGAACCCGTAATTTCAGCTGTGATTCCGAAAAATATCGGCGAATACGACAAGGATTCGGAGGAATACAAGCGTTTCACCCAATCCGAGCCCTGGGTGGAGATCACGGACGAGATCAGTTCGAAGGCGAAAGAGATAACCGACGGCGAGACCAACCCCTACTACATGGCTAAGCGGGTATTCGACTGGGTAATCGATAACATGGTTTACGAATATCCTGACCCGACGAAGAGAGGGTCAGCCAACTCCTTTGCGACGCTCAAGGGAGACTGCGGCGAGTTCAGCGTCGTTTTCTGCGCAATGTGCAGAGCAGTCGGGATACCGGCAAGAACGGTAACTTGCGTGTGGCTGACCGACGCCGGCCACCAGTGGGCGGAGATCCTTATGCCCGGTTACGGTTGGATTCCGGTCGATGTGTCCACCGCTCAGGGACTGGCCGGCAAATCAAAAGTATTCCCTGATATTAGCCGCATCCAATCTTTTGCGGATTCACGCGGCATGCCGACCTATGACGCGGACTGGCTCTACGGCAATCTCTATCCTGAACGTTTGATCGTTTCCATAGGCAACAACATAAAGGTGGAGTATCCCGATCTCGGCACCTCTAAAACCTTCCTTTTCATGCAACCAGGAGGGTTATTCGCCTCGCCGCCTGCGTTCGAGGCCGTTGGTGCTTCAACGAAACCGATACAGACCGGATTCTATGTATTCGGCGAAAACGCAAAGGATATCGACTTTGCTCAAAAAAGGGCGGCGCAGAAAATGGTCCCCGGCTACATACTTGCGGGGGAATATGCAAAGGCAGAAAAGGGATTGCTCTCCAAGCTAGAGGATAATCCCGAGGATGCCCAGACGCTCCATGACCTCGGCAGGTGTTATCAGCGCCAGGACAGGATAGACGAAGCCGTGGAAGCTTTCACGAGAAGTATTGCCGGAAAAGGAGGCAGCGGCAAACCGATCCTGGACACATGGACGCATAACTTTCTCGGTGAATGCTACCAGAAGAGGGGCGAAACCGACAAGGCGAAAAAGGAGTTCGAGGCCGTGATCGAATCGGGCATAGATTTCCAGAACTCCCAGCAGTACGCCCGCGAACGTCTGGCTAAACTGCAAGGCGAATAGTCAAGTATTCTTCGTTTTGAGGCCGCCCGCAAGGGCGGCTTCTTTTGTAACCTTTTAGCGCCTGTTCCGTCATCACCATTGTAAATCCAAAGAAAAGAGGAAGGTATGAAGAAGTTAATCGTTTTTGTTCTGACATTGATCATCCTATCCGGCTGCACGACCGAACTTCCGGAAGCGGTCACGACGACGGACAACGGTCGCTTCTGGGCGTTCGTGGAGATTCCAGAGGTAGTCAGTGACTCGGCAGAGTTGAGGTTATGGGTGACGCTTCCGCCCCAGCACAGAGGACAGGAAGTTACCGTAAGTGAGATCTACCCGGAGCCGTATGAGATTGTTGAGGACAGCCTGAGCGGCAACAGGACTGTGTTCTGGAGGATTACCGATTTCAAGAACAAGGAAGAAGTTCGCTTTTATTACGACTTCACGTTTACCAGGTCAGAGGTCGTAACCGACGTCGACCCTTCTGATATAGAGCCTTACGACACCACCTCCGAAGAGTTCACAAGGTACACAAAATCGGAACCCTGGATAGAGCTTACGGATGATATCAAGACCAAGGCACTGGAGGTAGCTGGTGCCGAGACCAACCCATACAATCAGGCTGGACTGATCTTCGACTGGGTTATCGCCAACATGGTCTACGAGTATCCTGACGTCAAGGACAGGGGTGCGGAAAACTCATTCAAGAACCTCAAAGGAGACTGCGGCGAGTTCAGCGTGGTCTTTTGCGCCATGTGCAGAAGCATGGGGATACCGGCAAGAACCGTGACCTGCACCTGGCTCGACCAGCCCGGGCACCAGTGGGCGGAGATTCTCCTGCCCGGTTACGGCTGGATGCCTGTCGACCCTTCGATAGCACAGATATTCGCGGGCAACTCCACAGTTGCTAAATCGGAATGGACAATGCATAGTTTCGCCAAAAAGATAGGCATGCCGATGATGGACTATGATTACCTGTTCGGAAATCTCTACACGGAGAGGCTGATTCTGAGTGTTGGAAACAACATCGAGGTCAACCACCCCGACCTGGGCATTTCGCGAACTTTCAGTGTAATGCAGCCCGGCGGACTGGTTTCTTTTCCCATATCGGTCGAAGCGGAAGGCTTGCCCTCGCAAACGACGTTTTCGCAAGTCTACGTCTTCGGTGGAAATGCCACGGATGAAAAAAATGCAAAGAGACAGGCTAAAAGCTATAAGGCCGTGATTGTCGAATGACCGCCCTCCTCGCCCTCCTCCCCTGCGCCGGATTTGACCTTTTGACTTGAATGTTCCACAAGATTTGAGTATTTGCGGGATTTGTCGTTCAAGAGTCCTTTCCTCGGCGTTCGGACTGACATTCGCGGGATTGAAGAAGCTCAAGTGCTTCGTTCACGCCCCATGTTGTGCCTCATATATCTTCCCGAAGTAGTCATGCCCCTGGAGTTCTGAGCCATTTTGATGTTGACAGGAGCTGCCGCTCACGTTTAATCAGTTATGAGAAAATTCTTTACACTTCGCTGGTGGGCTATTCTTTTTATTTACGTCTTTCTTGATGCAGTCGCGACAGGCGCAGGAATGGGCGTGCCGTTCTTTTGCATCATTCTTGGATTTCCCACGGGCTGGTTCTTGACGAAGCGATATCTTATGTTAAGTGGTGAGATAAAACAGGTTCTTAAGAAGACCCTGAGGGATTCGCTTATAGCATCAGGAATAACCCTCGCAGGGATGGCCGCCCTCTGGCTCTCTGCCGCCGGTAAGTACTTTCACACCGGCGCAGATACTCGCAGCTTCGGGATACCCATGATCCTTTACGAGCCTGCGGCCAGCTTCGCCGGATGGCTTGCGCTCATGATCATCGTCTCCCCCATCCTTCAGTTGCTGGCTGGCGTTTTTTCCTCATACTTGACCCTTTTGAGGTGGACGAAAAAATCTGTCTGCCCATAAAACTAATTTGACAGGCAGGGAATTCGATATATATTTGGATGCGAGACAGGCGTCTAAAAAGGAAATCTGTGATGATTAAACCTTCCAGAGTGAAAAACTTGAAGGATTGTCAGGCTGGTGCCGGACCCGTAGTCTACTGGATGTCCCGGGACCAGAGAGCTGAGGATAACTGGGCGCTGCTCTTTGCACAAGATTTGGCGATTGAAAACAAGCGGTCTCTTGCAGTCTTCTTCTGCCTTATGCCGGTTTTTCTGGGTGCAACATGGAGACAATACGCCTTCATGTTGAAAGGGCTTGAGGAGGTGCAGCGCTCGCTGACGAGCAAGGGAATCCCTTTTTTTCTTCTTCAGGGCAAGGCCGAGGAGGAGATCCCGCGTTTCGTAAGCGATAAAAATGCAGGTACACTCGTAACCGATTTCGATCCCCTCAGGATCAAGCGGGAGTGGAAAGAGAAGATCAATGAGAGAATCCAGGTTCCTTTTTTCGAGGTCGACACGCACAATATCGTTCCTTGCCGGCTCGCATCAGACAAGAAAGAGTATGGTGCCTATACGATCAGGCCAAAGATTCTCGAACTACTCCCGGAGTTTCTGGAGGAATTCCCGCAGCTAAGGAAGCACCCCCTCCCCTGGCCGCACGAAGTGCCTGCGATAGACTGGCAGGAAGCGAGACGAAATCTGAGGGTTGATTCTTCCGTCATGGAGGTCTCGTGGCTGAAACCCGGCACGAGCGCAGGATTAAGGATGCTCAAGGACTTCATCGAAATGAGACTTGCGATTTATGATGAACAAAGGAACGATCCGAACAAAGAAGCCCAATCGGCCCTTTCACCTTATCTTCATTTCGGACAGGTTTCCGCACAACGGGTCGCTCTCGAGATCGCCGACAGCCGAACGAGTGAGAAGGCAAAAGAGGCTTTCCTCGAGGAATTGATAGTCCGCAGAGAACTTGCGGACAACTTCTGTTACTACGAGCCGGAGTATGATTCGTTCGGTGCTTTTCCGGAGTGGGCAAGAAAGACACTTCTCGATCATCGGATGGACCCAAGACCCTATCTTTATTCCGTCGAGGAATTCGAGCAGGCAAGAACGCACGACGAACTGTGGAATGCGGCGCAGACTCAGATGGTGACGGAAGGGAAGATGCACGGCTACATGCGCATGTACTGGGCTAAGAAGATTCTGGAGTGGTCGGAGTCGGCGCAGGACGCCTTAAGGACGGCTATCTATCTCAACGATAAGTACGAACTCGACGGCAGAGACCCCTCAGGTTACGCAGGAATCGCCTGGTCGATAGGAGGAGTGCACGACAGGGCCTGGGGAGAGAGGCAGATATTCGGTAAAATAAGGTACATGAGTTATGAGGGTTGCAGGCGAAAGTTCGATACGGAAGCCTACATTAACGCGTGGCTCGGTCACTCAGGTTAGCGACTATTGATGGTAGACATTGCATTTTCTTCGGATCATCCGCCTCCCCTGATCTTAATCGAATCAGAAGCAGTGGATTTTGGATTCCTTCATTGAAAACCGACGGTATTAAGTAAACCTAACCAATAATTAATTAAATAAAATACATAAAAAACACTCGAATCTATTTTGCTTGACATCCCGGTGATCGTGAGTATAACTTATGTGGGAGATTCATGACAAACGTTTTGATCTGGACAGGTATCGGCTTCGTAGCCGGGTCGCTCATGTTCTCTTACTGGCTGGGAAAAATATTCCTGCGAAAAGACGTAAGGGAATACGGAGACGCCAATCCCGGAGCTGCAAACGCGTGGAAGGCAGGCGGATGGAAGGTAGGCGTTCCCGGCGCGCTTCTGGATTTTCTCAAAGGAGCGGTACCCTGCGCGATCGCTCACTGGGTGGTCGGAATCGAGGGCTGGTATCTTGTTCCGTGCGCGCTGGCTCCTATTTTGGGTCATGCCTTCTCCCCCTTTCTGAAATTCAAGGGCGGGAAAGCGATAGCCGTATCCCTCGGCGTGTGGACGGGAATCACCATATGGGAAGGCCTGCTCATATTCGGTCTGCTCATAGGTCTTTTTTACGTTCTCCTGGACAGGCCTTCATGGTCCCTGATGCTGGCGATGCTTGTCTTTCTCGGTTACATTCTCCTAAAAGGAATTCTTGGAGCAGGCATTGACGTACCTCTCCTTGCCATATGGGCGGGAAACATGCTCATCTTCCTCTACAAGCACCATGATGTGTTGAAAGAGTCGATAAAACCGAGACCCTACATCACCCGCCTCTTCAGGAGAACATAACTCCCTAGACCATGATTCTTTTAGGCTTGCTCTCGACATTGTTTCTTCTCGTATTGATTATCATTGCCGTGACCAACATCAAGAATTTCAGGAAGATGGAAACTTATCCCAAGTCAACTCGTTCACCCTTCGTTTCCATTCTGGTCCCGGCCCGCAACGAGGAGGCGAACATCGAGGCGTGTGTTAACTCGCTTGCCGCACAGAACTATCCAAACTTTGAGATAATAATCCTCGATGACGAATCCACGGACAAAACGTGGGACATTTTAAAGAAAATCTCGTCGAGGTTCCGGAAAGTCAGGATAATCAAGGGAAAGCCGCTTCCTGAAGGATGGATTGGAAAACCGTGGGCATGCCACCAGCTTGTTCTTGCATCAAGTGGTGAACTCCTTTTGTTCACGGACGCCGACACCAGGCACGACCCGACGAGTGTTGAAAAAGCGGTATCCGCTTTCTATGCCGAGGGCGCAGACTTTCTTACGGCACTACCAGATGAGGAAACCCGGACACTTGCCGAGAAGTTGACCATACCCATCATGCCTTTCGGAATCAGCACATTCTTTCCCATGAAGATTGCACAGCAAAGCAGCCTGCCTGCGTTTTCGATTTCGGTAGGCCAGTTCATGCTTTTCAGACGCCAGGCTTACGAGAAGATAGGGGGGTACGAAGCCGTGCGTGAATGCGTGCTGGATGACGTGGAGATGGGACGAAGGATAAAAGCCGCGGGGCTTGAATGGAGGATAGTCGACGCAACAAGCCTGGTTTCCTGCCGGATGTACACGAATCTCGAAGAGGTATTCGACGGCTTCAGCAAGAATCTCTTCGCCACCTTCTCCAGGAAAATACTCATATACATCCCGGTCTGGCTGTGGCTCTCGATAGTTTTTATTCTACCCGTTATCGTGATCGGACTCGCTCTGGCAGGGTGGGTCTTCTCGAAAGAAATCCTCTTCCTTTCTTTCTTGACCGTCGTTCTGTCGCTCGTTGTCTGGAGTATCACTCACCTGCGCTTCCGCTACCCCATCTACCTGACGTTTCTCTATCCTCTCAGCGTCTTCCTGTGGGTTCTTATGGCCATACGCTCAATGCTTGCGACTATAGCAAGGCAGAATAAATGGAAGGGACGCGTGATTGAGACATCAAGGGAATTTACAGAGGCAAACGTACAAGCCGAGGAAGAGTTTCGGGAAAAACCATCCTGACAATGTTATCCGACTGAATACGCGTTTATGCTGATTATGTGAGATCGCGCGTTCACCCTTTTTTCTTGTTGACCGCATAAAAAAAGTATGTATATTTTTTTTGTGAAAAACGCTCTATCGGTGGATCTTGAAGAGTGGTTTTGCGGGCACATCCTTGCACAAGGCCTGAGCAAAAAAACTTGGGATACGCAGGAATTGAGAGTACCTGCTTGCACCGCGAAGCTTTTAAAGATCCTTGATTTGCACAAAACCAGAGCAACCTTTTTTGTCTTAGGCTGGCTGGCCGAACGCGCTCCAGAACTGATTCGCGAAGTCGCCGATCACGGGCACGAAATAGCCTCGCACGGGTATTCACATATCTCGCTGACCGAGATGACCCCGGATGAGTTTAACGAAGATCTGAAAAAATCACTTCAGATTATTAAAGGAATCTCAAAGAACCCTATCCTGGGATACCGCGCTCCTTCGTTTACAATCACGAAAGAGACAACCTGGGCGTTCGAGATCATGTCCCGGCACGGAATAAGTTACGATTCTTCAGTTTTCCCTTTCGGCCTTCACCCTGATTACGGCATAAGAGATTCACCACTAGGCATTTATAAGATTTCATCTGATATTTTGGAAGTTCCTTTAAGCGTTGCCGAGGTAATGAGAACGAGAATCCCATGCGGAGGGGGAGGGTATTTCCGATTGTATCCTTACGCTATGACCAGGAGTCTTTTCAAAAGATGCAATAAGGAACGAAGACCTGTAGTTTTTTATCTACACCCCTGGGAGCTTGACGCCGAGCAGCCACGCGTAAGTCTTTCATGTGTTAACAAATTCAGACACTACCATAACCTGGAAAAGGTAAGCTTACGCTTGGAGAGACTGCTGGACGATTTTCAATTCACAACCATTCGAGAGGTGATAGGAATATGAACATGCTTTCTCAAAGAGATTACTGGAACCGGGAAGCCGGAAACTTTGACGCCATCTACTCGCATAAAAAGAGCAAACTTGGATCGAGGCTCGACGAGATATTCCGGTGGGCAATGTTCAAAAGATTCGAGTATTCCTTGAATCAATCTGAACCGATTCATGCGAAGACCTTCCTCGATGCCGGATGCGGCACCGGGCTTTATTCCCTGGAGCTTGCCCGCAGAGGGGCTTTAAGGGTTGTTGGTATTGACGTATCCCCGACTATGCTTGAAATCTGCAATGCAAGGGCAAAAGCAGAGAATCTTGACGGAAGGATAGATTTCGTGCTTTCGGATATCGAGAGTTTCAAAACGGATGAGGTCTTTGACATCTGCATCGGAATGGGTCTCCTGGATTATATCAAGGATCCCTTGCCGTCACTGATTCAGATGAGGAAACTAACGAGAGAAAAGGTCTTGCTCAGTTTCCCGGTGTTATGGAACTGGCGCACAATCCCGCGTAGAATCCGTCTGGGATTAAAGAAATGCCCGGTTTATTTTTACACTAAGAGAAGTATTTTCAGATTGATGAATGGAGCCGGATTCAAGCAGGTAAAGATACTGCCGATGGGGCCGATGTTCTTTGTTATTGGCTCGTAATAATCATTCCCAACTCTCCATTATCTTTATACAGAAAAAGCCCGGGCTTTCAAGCCCGGGCTTACAATAGCTCGGCGGCGACCTACTCTCCCACACCCTCGCGGATGCAGTACCATCGGCCCTGGGAGGCTTAACTTCCGTGTTCGGGATGGGAACGGGTGATCACTCCCGGTGTAACCGCCGGAAAATTCCTTATTGTACCCAAAGGGCACTTTGTCCAATCACCTCTTTCCCTTTCGAGAAGAGAATTATACGGACGAATACCGGCTTGTCAAGTATCCAGAACCTCTTTTTACTCTTTGATATGATCATACACGAGAAACACCTAAGAGACACAGACTTGACCGACCCAGGCATTAATGAGAAGTCAAAGCCCTAACCGACCAAAACAGAGAAGCCCGGCCAGTACGACCGGGCTTCTTATCAAACCCTTGTTAAGGTCTACGTGGTGCTACTTTATAAAAAGAACGGCTCTCGTCGTTTTAATACCGTCTTCTCCATTCAAACGGCAGAAATATGTTCCGCTCGGAAGCATATTCCCTCTGGAATCCTTTCCGTCCCAGTTAACCGTATAGGTTCCTGATGCCTGCTTTCCCCTGAAAAGGGTTTTGACAAGCTGACCCTCAATGTTGTAGATGGTTAGTTCCAGATTTGATTCATTCTGCAAGGTATAGCGGACAGTTGTTGATACGCTGAAAGGATTAGGATAGTTCTGAGAGATTGAGAAACCCGGTGCAGGAGTTGGGTTTTCGGACGTGGAGAGGGCTCCCCCCCAACCTGCGAGCCTTGCAAGCATCCACCATACGGCCTTGCCCTTCTGGTCGCAGCTCGAGTATGTGGTGTGAGCGGCCTCGTCTCCATTGAACTGCTCATGCTCCACCGGCACCTGGTTTCCTTCATAGTCGTAAGTAGCTTCTTCCCAGGATGTTCCGTTGTACCACCAAGCATCAAGATCGGCAAAGTCGAAGAGAACTTTTTTATTGTTCATGCAGTAATTGCGAATTTGTTCGTTGCGAAGTTGGCGGTTGTAGCCGCTGCCGCCCGTGGCCTGTGCGTTACCGGTCATGTATATGAATGTTACGTTCGGGAACTGGCTCTCAAGCAGGCTCATGGAGTCGAGATACTCCTGCACCTGTTGCTCGGTATAGCCGTCGACTTGCGTGCACCAGGACCACATAGAGAGGTTTATTGTCGGGTTGTGATTCAACACATCGCGAGTCAGATTCATTCCGCCTTCGGTTTGCCAGTAAAGGTCGGGGGTGATGTAACCTACACTCTCCTGACCGTCGAAAACGCAAAAAGCGCCCGCTTCGGTGGGTAAGCTGCCTGAGCTATTGGCGTAGCCGTACTTTGCATCGGAAGATTCAAGCCTCTCGAGGCCGACCGTCAGCTGACCGCCGTGGGATGTGTGCGCGTAATGAAGTCTCAGATTCGCCTGCACGGAATCTATCCATGCATCCGGGATCTTTGAAATATCCGTGCAGTTGTGATCGACAATCAGGTATGCGGGATTGGGCGTCGGGTCCTGAGTGCATGCAAGCATCGCAACAGGGAGAGTAAAGAGTATTACCGGGATCAGTACTTTGACTTTCTTCACGATGATTCACCTTTTCCTTTCCGGCGTAAGGCCGTCAGTTACATTAACATCTTTTTTCCGAGTCGTGCCGTCCTCAGTCTAATTTAGAATTATTCTTATATTGTAACGAAAGATGATAGTATGTCAAGAGGGCGGTCAGGTTTAAGCCACCCCAGAAAAATACTCCGTATTTTCCCGGGAACCCCGACGACTTTCTGAGAAAGCCGTTCAGAAGTTTGTCTTCAATTCAAAAAAATAGAAAGGGCAAACCTCCGGACGGTCAGTCAGGTTTAATTCTATGAGGTCAGGTTTAATGAAAAAAAGCTGGACAAAAGTGGGACAAATTCCGCAGCCTAAAACTGCACTTAGAACTTTACTCCTCATTTGAAATCACGTTCCGATGTCACTTAAAAAAACGCGAGTAAAGCTAAGTTGACGTTTTGGGAAAATGACAAAATCGGGGTTCTTTCTGGGTAAAAAAGTCGATTTTGGGGCCCAAAATAGGGGAACAATTGCAGAGAAGTTTGCCTACTGAAAATCGTCGGCAGGAAGAAGAGTTGACATGGATTGAAGGATTGAGGTCATGCTTGCATGCTTTCCTTGTTTTTCACCATGAATCGTTCCTTGAATGCAGGAAGTTCCTTCTTTTTGAAGTAGTCAATTATCGATTGGGCGACTTCGAGCCAGATCAATTCGTGAAAACGAGAGGATGGAGGTCTCATAAAAAGATGTCCTGTATTCTCATAGTTCGCGGCAAGACAACCTCCGCTGCATTTGCCGTAAAGACCACACTCGTCGCACTCTATGTCACAGCCCAGAAGCAGCTTTTTTTTCATTCTTAAAAAAGGTACCCGTCTTTTCTCATCAAAACCTTTATAGATATCGCCAATAGGATACGCTCCTTTGAATCCACGCGATGAGACGAAACGGTGGCAAGGATATATAACTCCGTCAACGCCTACGCCCAGATAGCCTTTTCCAGCGCCGCATGTCCCGTCATTTAGATCTTCATTTGAGAATTCCGGGCCGAGCAAAGCTTTGATACGTCCATCCAGTGGGCTGATCTTTAACGATTTTCCTGATTCAATAGACGAAATCAATAATTCACCGATATCATAAAATTCACTTTCGAATTTCAGCAAATTCTCATCTTTCCACGTCATCTCCTCCACGTAGAAAACCGATATTGACTCAAAACCTCTTTTCATTAAATATCCTACTCCCTCTGCCGCATACCCGGCAGTTTGAGGAGTAATCGTCATCCGGACTTCTTTAGATTTACTTGCAGAAAGAATATTCTCAATATTGCGCTCGACAAGCCTGAACGAACCCTCACCTGAACGGGTTCTTCTGAATGTATCGTGAGCCTCTAAGATGCCGTCGCAACTCAGGAGTATCCCGAGATCATTGTCTTTCCAGTATTCCGCCGTTTCTTTAGTGAAAGCCACTCCATTTGTGGTTGCAGAGAAACCGATCGATTTCCCCTTGGCCTCAGCTGCCTTGCGCGCATAAGGAATTATCTCCTTGATATTCTTCATTTCTAGCAAAGGCTCTCCGCCAAAGAACGTAACGTCAACGTGGGTTGTTGGACCGGAAACATCCTCACTCAGAAGCCAATCGACAGTTTTCTTCGCAATTTCCATCGGCATGGAGTCACAATTCTTATTGCCTTCAAAGCAATATGAACAGGCCAGATTACAATTGTTGGTTACACCGAGAGTGATGGAATTGACGTACATCTATACTCCTTTTCTCCTGGACTTACCCCTCCCCATCCACTCTCTTCATTAAATGTTTCCGCATTCCCCGATTATGTTTTTCCGATTCCTCTGTACACTCCAGGATGGATGAATCACACCAATCTTTTGCTCAACAACCTTACCGCCTCTTTGAGCTGCCACCTGATTATTTCCTCCGGATTAGGAGTAATGTTTGAACCTTCCATAGGACAGCCCATTTCGCCACCCTGCTTCTGACAAGTATTGCAGCTTTCACACTTTAGACAGTAGTCACACGTCTGGCAACTGGCGCATTTCTGACAGCTGAAGCATGATAGACAAGAAGGACAAGCAGTGTTAATCCCGATGCCATCAAGCACGTCCAGCGGAGTAAGCACATCGTCTATCTTAGGATAGATGGCGCGAATGGTTGCCAGGACGGTTTCTATTTTTTTTGCATCCCTCGTACCTATTTTCTTGACAAGGGCTTTCGCCTCACCGGTCTTCCTCTTCGCAGCAAGCTCCTTGGAAAGAGCTCTTGATTTTTTGAGTTTTTTTTCTGCCATGACGCCGCTCCTTTTTGGATAGAAGGATTGATGCAAAATTCTAATAAAAATTCTTTATTTGTCAAGCATAAAGCTTAACAGTAAGATCAAAGTGACAATGAAACCAAAAACAAACCCCATGGAAGAAGGAACTTGAGACTTAATATGTTCTTTAATGGCTTTATGATTAATTGCCTGTCCGGTAACCAACAAAATTATAGAGATATATTATTCTTTTCTTATTTCCTGCACTAACAACGTAAGTTTGTATCCAGTCTCCAGCTTGAAGACGCAAAAGTATGATGCAGACCCCATTTCCCTTGTCACCAGATTTTGCTGCGTTCATCACGCCGGACCAGGCTTGACCTTTGAATTCGCCATTTTTAGCAATCCAGACACTGACGTCGCCTTTCGTTCCTCCTTCAGAGGTAGATTTCATGAAATGTACTGCAAAATAATATAGACCTGAAAGAGGCGCAATGAAAACTGAATTATGTCCCCACCCCCCACCTTCATTCGTTAGTTCACTTGCATAAGTTAACAGAGTAGCATCGCCGGAGCTTTCAAATCTCCAGCCAGTAACGCTAAAAGCGATCGTATCTTGAGTTTTCTTGAGACTCCAATCCCGAAGAAGTTGGGTACGGAATTTTTCTAGACTCTCTTTATATTCCTGTGGCATTGAGGGAGCCAGCAGAATTTCTTCTTCTCCTCGAAAGTGGGGGGTCTCATCTGGATTTAGCTTTTTTTTCTTATCATCTGTATCAGGCATTTTTGCCTCCTCTAATTTGATTTTGAGAGGAACAGCCCGTTTTTGGAGAAGTCACAAGCAAGGAATACCTGGAGCAACCGGAACGGTCGCCGTTTCTCCCATACTTGCAAAATATTAGCAAAAAGAAAAACCTTGTCAAGCAAAATAC
>CBFGKC010000017.1:0-52023 GCA_965649265.1 Caldifarciminota bacterium
GAACCCTGGAACGCCCAACTCGCAAGGATACCGCTGGGACGCAAAGGCTACAACGGAAGGGTCGAGCGCAGCCACCTCACCGACGATGAGGAGTTCTATCTACCCCTGATTACCCACTGGAACGATACCGACCAACTCCTCAAATCAGCTCAGGCTTGGCAGTATGTCTACAATATCAAAAGACCGCACTTCGGCAAAGGCATGGGTGGACTCTCACCCCTTGCCAAACTCCAATCCCTCGGTTACAATCAACTCGATGACAACTTTCTCCTCTTTCCGGTTCTCCTGCTCGACGAACTCAAACCTACTATCACTGGTAACGATCTCTTGACCATGGACAAGAAGTTGACATGTTTTAAGACCCAAGTAAAGTATAATACATGTTTATTCTTAGCGATTCAGAGTCAGTCACTGTCGAATGTATATCCCGGGCTTGTTGGAGGAAGGTGGCGAGAGAGTCAAGAAGTATAAGGCGGAGGATGCTGTGAAAACTTCGCACGAAAGGGTCTTGTGTTTCCCGCGGAATGTTTTAAGTGAGGAGGAGTGGTTCCAGGGTTTCCGGCCGGATCACGGTGAGTTGTTCGAGAGAATCATCATCAGCGGAAAGGCCAGCTTTGTAGAGCGAAAAAAAGCGGAGGAAGATCCCTCCCTCAAGCAGTTGATACCTTATGTCGTTATGAAACACGGCGAGCGTCTCCTTTTCTACGTCCGCGGCAACCAGACAGGCGAGCAAAGGCTCAGGGACCTTGGTTCGGTCGGGATAGGCGGGCATATTTCGGTGACCGATCACTCGCTCTTTGAGCGGGAGATGAGGGACATTTTCTTTTCAGGTCTTAAAAGAGAGGTTGAGGAAGAGGTCACGGTCAAATCGTCATACAGGGAGCGAGTCAAGGGTTTTATAAACGACGATTCTAACGCGGTAGGTCGCGTTCACCTGGGCGTGCTGATCATCCGTGAATTGGTTTCCCAGGACGTGAGCAAGAGGGAGCGCTCAATAACATCGCTCGAATTTCTTGGGATAGACGAGCTTCGCGCAAGGAGGGGGAGGCTCGAGACCTGGTCACAGATAGTCGTCGATAACTGGGAGAAACTCGCTTGATTTCAGGTGAGCGGATAAAAGATAAAGGGGCCTTTCGGCCCCTTTCAAATTTCAGAGGGGGGAGTAGGAAGATCATTCCTCAGATCGAGACACAAAGCGGAACGGCAAATCCCCGAAGTTCGGTTTCCCCCCGCATGGAGGGGTGTTGCGGGATGTGTTATTTCCTTGCAGCAAAAGCTGCATATAAAAATGACCTATTCGATGAAGACTCATCTCAAGGGTCAGACCCTCCCCTGCAGGGGGACGGGTCAGAGGCCGCGAACCTTCACGAGGTGGGTCGCGCACGAGATGCAGGGGTCGTATGCACGCGCGATCATCTCGAGTTTGAGTTCCATGTCCTTCGTGTCGCCTTCCTTGACGAGGTTGTCGGCTCCGATGCGTATATGTTCCTCCAGCATGTCGAGGAACTGGGCCGTGGGCGTGATGATGTCGGCGCGCACTACCCGGCCTTCGGCTACCTCGTAGTGATGGTAAAGGGTCCCGCGGGGGGCTTCGACTGCTCCTGAGCCTGCGCCCTTGTCGCGAGTAGGCGGTACGATGGCGGGGTTCTCCTCGAGAGCTATTAGCTTGTCGATGATCTTGGGAACCTCTTCAAGCGCCCATATGGTCTCGATGGCCTGTGCGACGTTGTTGTACATCGGGTTGCGTATCCACGAGAGGTTGTAGCAGCGGCGGAAATGCTCGCCTGCTGCGCCGTCCAGACGCTCGCCCAAAAGGTTGAAGCGCGCAAGCGCCCCCACGAAGTAGGGCTTGTCGTTGTAGACGGAACGTTTTGCCATCGAATGTGGAACCACGCGTTCGTTGGTGAGTTTGCGGTAATCCCACACGTTGAACTCGTGTCCGTCGGAAACCATTATCCTGTCGCCCGCCCAGCCGAAGCGGTCGTGCTCGGGTTTCGTGCACATGAAGGTCATTCCTTCCTCCATGTATGTGGGCTGGCGAAGATTGCGAAGGATCTCCACCCCGCGCTCGGCGTCAGGGATGAGGGACTCGGCCTCGTACTTGAAGCGCAGGAGATCGGTCTTCGTGGGGTACTTGCCGAAGCCGCCGATGACTGGGTTTTCGCCGTGAATAGAGCGCGCGGCGGTGAGCTCCATGAGTTTCACACCGTAACGCTTGACACGCAGCCCGGCCTGCACGTCCTCGAGGTAATCGGGAACCATGTGGACTGCCGAGGGGTATCCCAGGTAGTCCGGAAGTGCCAGAAGAAACACGTGAAGGGCGTTGGATTCGATCATCTCGCCGCAGTGCATGAGGTCGCGTAAAAGTTGAGCCTTGGGCGGTATCTTTATTTCGAGCGCTTTTTCCATCGCTCGCAGAGCCGCGTAGCGGTGTGAAAGCGTGCATATGGCGCAGGTTCTGCACGTCAGGCTCACGACCTCGGAGGGGATTCGACCGACCGCTATGGTTTCAAGAAGCCTCGGACCCTCGTGGATGTCAACGGTGACGGAAGAGAGTTTGCCTTCCTTGAAGTCGACCGTTATGCCTCCGTGGCCTTCAACCCGCGCGAGCGATTCTATCTTGATTCTTTCGATGCTCATGTCCGCTCCTGTTGTTTCCTGGTCGTTTTGGCATGGGAGGTTTTCTCGGCCTTCTTCGGCTCCTCGCCCGAATGCTCGTGGGTCTCTTTCGGATGAGATTTTTTATCGGTCTTGATGCCCAGAAGATCGCCGAAGCGGCGAACCATTCCCGCTCCGCCGAAAAGCCGCAGCTTGTTGACTATCTCTGCTTCGGAGAAGCGCTTCTCCTTGAGAAGCGCTATCTCAGAGGTCACATTGGCCTCGTCCGTAGGTCCCCAGCAGCCTATGCAGGGAAGATTGTGGCTCGGGCAGCGCGAGTTGCAGCCGCCCGCTGTGACTGGTCCCAGGCACAGCTCGCCCTTGAGTAAAAGACACTCGTTTTCGTTCCACTTGCATTCGGCGCAAACCGGGAACTTGGTTAATTCGACAGGCATCCCCTGCACCAGGCGTGTGACCGCGTAAAAGAACTGGTATTTGTCAACGGGACAGCCGGGCAGGTAGTAGTCGACCTTGACGTATTCGTCCAAAGGATGCGCCTCGAAGGGTTTTGCGACGGTGTGTTTTACGTCGCCGTAGACTTTCTTAAACCGCGCAGGCCAGTCGTCGTATCCCAGGTGGGCGGCCTGCGGCCCGCCGTAGCAGGCGCATGAACCCAGTGCCACCAGGATACTCGCGCGCTTGCGGATGTCCTTTATCATTTCCAGGTGATGGTCGGTTGAGATTGAGCCCTCGACGAAGGCTACGTCTATCTTTTCGTCGTCGTGCGTTTCGCGTGAGGCCATCAGGAAGGAGCGAACGTCAACAGCGCCGAAAATATCGAGAAGCTCGTCCTCGCAGTGAATGATCGCGAGCTGGTCACCGGCGCAACCGGTGAATCCGTAGAATGCTACTTTAGGTTTATTTGCCATGTTCGCTCCTAGATCAAATCCTTCATGTGAAGAACGTCCCAGTACGTGAATACGGGTCCGTCGAGACAAGTGTATATGGAACCGATAGCGCAGTGGCCGCATTTGCCTATGCCGCAGTGCATGCGGCGCTCTAGCGTCATGAGAATCTGGTGCTTGGGAATCCCGAGCTTGAGGAATTCGGCAACCACGAATTTATACATGACGGGAGGCCCGCAGACCGTTGCGAAGGTGTTGTCCGCGTCGAGTTCCCCGACTTTCTTGAAGAGCTCGGTAACGAGCCCCTTGTGGAAGGGCCAGTTGCCTTTGGGATCGGTGTCGACCGTCAGAAGGCATTCCAGGTCGTCGCGCTCCTTAATCTCGAAGAACTCCTTGCGGAAGAGCATCTCATCCGGCGTCTTGGCACCGTGGAGAAAGTAGAACTTCCCGAACTTGTCGCGGTTGTCGAGGATGTAGAGGAGGAGGGAGCGCAATGGCGCGGCACCGAGCCCGCCCACGACGATGAGGATGTCCTTGCCGTGCATCTTCTCGAACGGGAAGCCGTTTCCGTATGGACCGCGAACGCCTACTATTGAATTTTCCTTACGCAGGAAGAGCTGGTTCGTTATCCTTCCGACCTTGCGGATGCAGAACTCGAGCATTCCCGGACGGGAGGGGGTGGAGGATATGGAGAAGGGTGCTTCGCCCGCGCCAGCGACCGAAACCATCATGAACTGACCCGGCTTGTAATCGAGCGAGAGGGCGCGTTCCATGTTGACCGGCCTCACCTGGAAGAATCGCACGTCGGAAGTGAGATCGTAGCGACGTACGATTCTCATCTCCTCGGGCATGAACGGGTTCACGTGAGAGGCCGGAGTCGTTGAAAGATGCGGTTTCTCTATCATACTTTCACCTCCTGGCCCTTTAGGCCGCGTATGACTTCGGCCACGTTGATGTTGACCGGGCAGGTATCTATGCATCGTCCGCAGCCCACGCACGAAGGTCTTCCATACTCGGTTATGAAGGCCTTGAGCTTGTGCGTGTACCAGAGCTTCAGGCGCTCCGCACGCGACTCGCGGAAGTTGTGGCCGCCTGCGACGAGCGCGTACTCCTTGTTCATGCAACTGTCCCAGTGGCGCTCGCGAACGCCCTCGGTAAGGGAAAGCTCGCTCACGTCACGAACATTGTAGCAGTTGCACGTAGGGCAGACCATGGAGCAGGAACCGCACGCGAGACACCTGTCGGCAAGCTCCTGCCACAGGGGCGAATTCCAGGAAAGCTCCATGATGTCGGGCATGCCGGTGAGATCGAAATTGAGCTTGTAACGCGAATCGCGCTTGCGGCGCCACTCGAGATAGCGTTGAAGATCGGCCTGCTCGATATCCTCTGAGAAGAGGTCGAGATTCAGACGTGCGAGGTCGTCGCCGAGGGAAGAGCCTACCCAGACGAGGTAGTAATCCCCGAGCTCGTTGAACGCGAGGTCGAAGCCGCCTTCAACCGAGTGAGTATTGGTCGAACGTGCCATGCACTTGTCGTCCGGGATGCACGAAAGACCTATGATGGCCGTCATCTCGCGGCGCTTGCGATAGTAGGGATCGGGAAAACGCTCGAGGAAAAGCTCGTCAAGGATGCGGAGCCCGTGAAGGTCACACGGATGAAGACCGAAGAGTACGCGTGGACGCACATCCTCGAAAGTCTCCGTGTACTTGTCATCGGAATATTTGAACATATTGAAACGAGGAGGAACAAAGAATTTCTTCGGCGGGATTATCGTACGCAACGCTCCAATGGCAACGTCTGAGACGTTGTCTAGTTTGGAGTATACGTACTTCTCCCCGCGTGACACCGGTCCCCAGAGTTCGCCGTAGCTCTTAAGCGACTCAAGGTAGGTGAAGAGGTCCTCCTTCTTTAATTTTAGTGCTTTCATCTAATTGCCTCCAATTAGTGAAGTCAAATTTAAGGAACCTCAAGGAAAAGAATACGCAGACTAATGCACATGTCAACCCCAAGACACTTCCGTAAGCTACCAATATCTTTAACTTAAGTCGTAAAGCTCGTCAAATAGCAAGATGTCCGCCTTAGGATATTGGAGTCGAACCTGCAGCGCTCGGGTATGCTTTGTTTTGAGTGTTACTCGTTCTTGATCGTGACAGAGTCTGCAATCTGGCCTTGTGGGACGGGTAACTGGGGCCTGGGCAGTAGCACGGCCCAGCGTCCCTCCTTGTCCGGGGCAAGGTAGAGAAGGAACTGTGCGGATGTGCGTTCCACGTTCCTGCCGGACTCCTTTGTGTTCGCGGTGACCTGGAATACCGTAAGCTCGCCCTCGCGAGAAAGGTCCATATTCTTTTCAATGCCGGTGACCTTTACCTTTGGAAGCTTGGCAAAAAGCTTCTTGTAGGTTTCGAGATCGGGTCTGGCTATGAACAACTGTTCGTTGCCCTGGGAGTCCTTCAGGAGCAGTGCACGGTCCGAAAGGTAGCTGTAGGCCTTTTCGGCATTTCCTTCCTCAAGCGCGGTGAAGTAGTGATTGGCCACCCACAGAGGGTCGGACGCCTTGTCCTTGCAAGAGGGAAGAGTGAGCATGATGATGACGAGCACCGCCGTCGGGATGATTTGTAAATGTTTTCTCATTATTCAAACCTCACAGATTGAAATGATTTTGTGAAAGCTGGGGATTGAGTTTCAAATTCTTATACGCGATTGAGATTACCTTGGTTCCGTTTGCATCGAAGGACTCGGTTTTCCGCGGCAGGCCGGTCGTCTTATCGAGCCACCAGCGTTCACGGGCAATACCCTTGTTGTCAGCTGGAGTGTTGGTTTTAAGTTCTATAACGGCACACGAAGCTCCATCAACGGTCTCCTCTCCTACCCACGAGATTGTGCCATGCGACTTGTACCAGCCGGAGGTCTTAAAGATAGCCGGGAAAGGGCCGTCGTATATCTTTTCGCCGTAAAGTCCCTGGGTGGTCTTCGAATCGGGCGATAACATCACGGGGAGCTCTATACCTGCCCAGCGAACCTTTATTTTCTTCTGTGCAGGGTCGTAGACGGCAACCGACCCCTTGTTATCGCCGGCGACCACTACGGTCTTGATCCAACCGGCACGGTTCCAACTGAAGTCCACGGTAATATCTCTGGTTTTGGAATCCTTGACTTCGTGCGTGACAATGGTGACGATATAGCAACGTAATGAATCACAGGAAGAGCTCATACGCGAGAGAGCATCCTCGGCCTGTCCGCCGCGTATGGTTGTGACTGAAAAAACCACCGCAGCTGTAATGAGTTTAAGGGCAAGTTTCTTCATAATTCCTCCTTGAAGGTTTTCCCCATAGTTTTCAGAAGCTTAATAATATCCATGACACTCAAAAGGTCAACATCGGCGGTAATCATCGAGGAAGAATCGACGGAGAACGAGATGAACGGCAACGAGCAAAGAACCACTAGAGATTGAAATATCCATCAGGGATGCCGGGGTTAAGCTTGAGGTTCCTGAGAATGACCCATTGCAGCTCATGATTGTCCTTGTCATAACTTGACATTTTGCGCGGGAACGACGTGTTCGTGTCGAGCCAGTAGCGTTCCCGCACGATGCCTGCCATGTTTTTTGCGCCGGTCGCGGTGAACTCTATAACCGTGCACTCCGAACCTTCAAAGGTTTCCTTGCCAACGACTCTTGCGCTTCCGTTTGCAAGAAACCAGTCGATACGCTTGAACATGTAGGGAAAGCTTACCTCATACATCCTTTCGCCTCTTAACGTAAGCACCCTTGAGTCCGAAGGTTCGTAAGTCACAAGGAAGGGGAGGAGGGGGTGTCTGGCGCTGATGACATCCTTTTCGGGGTCGTAAACCGCCCTGACTCCCTTGTTCCTGCCTTCAATGATGTCATTTCGCACCCAGCCGGGACGGCTGTAGGCAAACTCGACGATGCGTTCCTCGATCTCGGTTCCTTTAACCTGTCTGTAGGACATCTCGACGGTGTAGCACGTGACCTTTGCCCATTCATCCCTCATGCGCCGGACGAGCGTGTCTGTGTCCCCGGCGAAAAGGTTTGAAAGCACAGCTGCCGCAAATGTGACTAAAACGATCTTTGTCGATTTCATCTTGCTTGTATTTCCCATAATGCAGATGATAGGGATAACTCCTTGCGGGTCAACAAGGCACAGAAAAGCTTGACCTGCCATCCGAGCCGGGTAAAATTAAAGATGCGCATCCACGAAAAGCTGAGGATCGAGTTTGGCGGCACAAGCCTCATGCTCGACCACTCCAGCCCGAACGGCGAACCGATCTTCCTCTCGCACGCACACTCCGATCATGCGGTGAAGAAGGGCAGGATTATCACCACCCCCGAGACCGCAAGGCTCATCGAGGTGCGCTACAACGCCCGTGGAGCCGAGGCCGTGGTATACGGAAAGACCGTAAGAATCGCAGGCATGGAGGTTACACTTTTTCCTTCAGGTCACATACTCGGCTCCGCTCAGATACTTATTAAGACGCGCGAGACAAGCCTTTTGTACTCAGGCGACATCAAGCTCAGGCCCGGCTACTCGGCCCAGCCGATCCAGGTGCCCCAGGCCGAGAACCTTATCGTGGAGGCGACGTTCGGCAGCCACATGTTCCAGTGGCCGCGCAGAGAAGCTATTGAGGAGCGTATTGCGGAGTTCGCGGAGGACGGAAGGCGCTTCAGTTTCACACCATGCTTCATGGCCTACTCGCTTGGCAAGGCGCAGGAGCTTCTCATGATCCTTGCCAAGGCAGGCATTCGCGCGTACGTGTCGGAAAGCGTTTTCGAGATGTGCACAGTGTACGAGGAGTTCGGTGTGCGCTTCGGCGACTACAGGCTGTACCGGGACGAACCCGAGATTGACGGCGTGCTCGTTATACCCCCTCAGAAAGCCCATCATCTTGGGTTGAAGGGAGCCAGGAGGGCTGCGCTAGTCTCGGGTTGGGCAATAACTCAGCGAAGTAAAGAGGTTCCGGGCATTCCCTTGAGCGATCACGCGGATTTCGGAGAGTTACTACGATACGTGGACCGCGTGAAGCCGAAGAAGGTGTGGACCAATCACGGGTTCGCGCGCGACCTTGCCTCGGCGCTGCGTCACCGCGGCTACGACGCGCAGGTGCTGCCCGAGCGGGACGAAGAACGCCAACTCGAACTTGTCGTAGGATAACCCCTCCCTCGGCAAAATTCCATTCTGCTCACACGTCCCCGGCTCTCACCCTACTCACTCAAACTACACTTTCCTAATCGTGTCATTGCGAGCTAACAGCTGAAAACCGCTTTGGTGGAAGCAAAGCTTCTGCAGTCAAGCGACCGTGGTGATCCCATGGCACAAAGCTCAAAACACGGCTCTGTGTCATAAAATCCAGATACAGCTATGGGGTTGCCACGACTTCCTCGCATGCTTACAGTGATGGAATCATCTGCGGGGGAGGGCTGGGAAATCTGAGGGCACTCGTTTCTACCACGTGGCCCGCTCAAGCAGTAGGCTTGTGGGGACACACTGCGGATCAGCGAACGAGAACGAGTCTTGCAGTTGCCGAACTGGAGTCCGAGGCCAAACGAACGAAGTAAACACCCGCAGGCAGCGCGTTGCCGTTGTTATCGAGGCCGTTCCACTTCACCGAGTAGGTACCGGCTTTGAGCCTGCCTTGCTCAATGGTTCGCAGCTGCCTTCCGAGTGCATCGTATACGACAAGGCGAACCGCTGATTCTTTCGTGATCCCATAAGTGATCTCCGGATCAGACGAAGCCTTGGCCGATGTCTCAAGGAAAAAGCGACCGGCGTGAACTGATTCGTCAACAGCCAGACCTCCTACGGTGGTGAATTCCTTATTGAGGTCGGTTTTGTTCGGTTCGTTGTTTGACTTCCCGTTAATCTCAACTATGAAGGTAGTGCCAATGGACGCATCCGCAGGCGGTGTGACTTCGACTCGTATGTTTTGATACGCGCCGGTTGAAAGAAGCCCGGTCGACCAGCCCGTGCCTGTGACGTTGACGGTTATGTCCTGGCCACCGGTGTGGGCGTCAAAGTATCGAACGGTCCAGCCTGAATCTTCCTTTGTGCCTTTGACTGTGATGTTGTCTTTCATTCCCTGATATTCGGCGTCGTTTTGCACACGTAGTTGGAAGATTGCCTTTTCGCCGGCATTGACAGTATCGTATTTTATCTGTCCAATCGCGTTATCATTGTAAATATTATCGCCTGTGAAATCCACTTCAACCGGAAACTTGCTCATAAGATCTGGTTTTCCAACCCGGTACTGGGCAAAGACGGCTGTTGTTATAGTCAATAAAACCAGAAAAAGTCGCATTCGTCCTCCTAAATTATTTTTCCATATAAACTATGCGCCGATTTCGACAAATGTCAAGGTTATAAGCGCTCGGCACAGATTTATGCAAGTTTTAACGGGATCGCAAGGAAAGGGGAGATTGCGTGTTATCTAGCTTCAAATTAGCACTTATGGTATTGACAATTTTTTTCAGATGAGTATAATTCATTGTTGGATTATTAACTCTTGGAGGAAACAAATGATCTTTGAATTAGACTACAATCAATGGGGCGCGATTCCCACAATCGCGTTTACTCTTGAGGTATCCATGAGGTGCCCGTAGTCTAGTCCTACAAGATATGTAGAGTTTGACCCCGGGCATCCCAGCCCGGGGTTCTCTTTCCATGCAAATTTCGCCCCGGGCCTTCCCGGGGATTTTTTTTAAGCCTCTAGTCTCGCCAGAGCGCTACTTGAGGCAAAAGAACTCGGCGCCAGGAAAGAGGCGCTCGAAAAAACAATTTAATCTGAATGGAAAGTTCCCGGAAGCTTTTCATTCAATAACTCGGAGGTGCACTTGCAACCGATAGTAAGCTGTCAGATGGTCTCAAAGACTTACGTGGACGGCATTATAAAAAAGAAGAAGCCTGTAAAGGCGCTTCTCGACATAAACTTCGAGATAGGCCGCGGTGAATGCTTCGGACTCATAGGTCCGAACGGCTCGGGTAAATCCACACTGATCCGCATACTCTCGACGCTTCTATACCCGGACAAGGGTATGGCGACTATTTGCGGAATAGACGTGGTTCGCAAGCCCTACCCGGTAAGGGAACTCATCAGCCGCGTGTCCGTGGACGCAGCGTTCTTCAAGAAGCTTTCGGCCTGGGAGAACCTGCGCTACTCGGCAAGGCTTTACGGCATACCCATACCGCTGGCGAAGGCGCGTGCGCTCGAGGCGCTTTCCGAGATGGGCTTCCCCGAGAAGCGCTTCGGTGAACCGATGGAGGACCTGTCCCGCGGCATGCAGCAGAAGGTGGCCGTCGCGCGCGCCCTCATCAATAGACCCAGGGTGCTGCTTCTGGACGAGCCTACTACCGGACTCGACCCCCGCTCGAAGCGCGAGGTGGAGGCCTACATCAAGCGTCTGCGCGGCGAAGGCGAGCTGACCATACTGCTCACCACGCACGACATGAAGGAGGCCGAGGACCTCTGCGACCGTATAGCCATCATCGACAAGGGTCGCATCGTGGCGCTCGATACGCCCGAAGCCCTAAAGGCCATCGTTGCGGAGCGCCGGGGTTCCAACCACGCCACGCTCGAGGACGTGTTCCTCGAACTTACCCACAAGGAGTGGGTCGAGAACGTCGAGGAAGAGACCGAGAAAGAAACCGCTGCCGATGATCTCGAGAAGAAGAAATGATATTAGGCAGCCGCAGCGACCAAAGAAAGTCGCACCAATGCGATGACCTGAGCCGGTCTCTATAAGGACAGAGAAAGGAGTAAAATGAACGCACGATACGCACGCGATCAGGTATGCCGGGACGGCAGCGGGTTCAGGATGCCCGCGCTCGCGCACGCGTTGGGCCTGCTAGGGGACGACGAGGACTTCGCGGAGGAGATTCTTCGCAAAGTCATTGGCGTTCACAAACGGCCGGATGAGAGCGCTCGCCGAAGTGAAAGGATTGGAGCCGAATCGACTCTTCCTAAACGTGGCAACGCTATGAGAAATAATCGGATATAACAAAACAAGATATAAGGAGAAAAAAATGAAACAGACCGTATTACAGACATCGACCTCCCCTCCCCCGGGGACGTTCGAGCCGATGGTGCCAGCCGGATCTACCCCGCGCATGAGGCTGCGGTTTTTAGCGATGATAGAGCGCAACTTCATGCTCATCAAACGCTACATCGCGTGGGAGACGGTGTTCGTGTTCTACAACATCGTCAACTCGCTCTGCATCGGCTTCATCGGCGTCAGGATGGGCAAGGAGTACGTCATGTACCTCGTGATAGGAGCACTCATATGGGGTTTCCTGTCCCTTCTCTTCCACGAGCTTGCCGAGCAGGTTCAATGGGAGCGCTGGGAGGGAACCATAGAGTACAGCTTCATGGCGCCCATGCACCGGCTTACGTACCTCCTGGGCAACTGCTTCTACGCCGTCGTCTACGGCGTCCTTCGTTCGGCTTTGCTGCTCGGGGCCATCGTCCTGTTCCTGGGATTATCCTTGAAGAACGCCAACATCTGGGGAGCGCTGATAGTGCTTCTGGTCTCGGGACTTTCGTTCATCGGGATGGGTCTCGTGGCGGCAATCCTGCCGCTTCTATCGACCGAGCGCGGCGCCCAGGCCTCGCACATATTCCAGGCTTTGATACTTCTCGTATCCGGAGTATACTACGAGGTTGACGTGCTGCCCGGCTGGCTGCGGCCTCTTGCAGTGATATCGCCGGCAACTTACACGCTTAAGGCGATACGGGCCGCCCTGCTCAAGGGCGCGACGCTTAAGGAGCTCGCGCCGACCATAGGGCTCCTAGCCGCAATCGGCGTCGTGCTCATCCCACTGGGATTTCTCATCTTCAACGCGGCCGAGCGGTGGGCCAAGCGAAAGGGCAAGCTCGCAAGAAACGGATAGAGGTATAAAGAATGATACTTTTCAAGGACGTTGGCGTCTGGTTCGGTGCAAGAGCGCTCTTTTCGGATTCCAACCTCGTCATAGGTGAACGCGCGCGCATAGGGCTCGTCGGCGCGAACGGAACGGGCAAGACCACGCTGTTCCGCCTGCTCGTGGGCGAGCGTTCCCCTGACGAGGGTTCGATGGAGATGCCTAAAAATCTCAAGATAGGCTACCTTCCGCAGGAGGAGGTTGTCCCGAGCGATGAGAGCGTTTTCGACGAGGCGGTGAAAGCGTTCGATCACGTGCACGAGATACGGATGAAGATGCACGAGCTCGAGCGCAAGATGCAGGATACGAGCATGGCTCCGGCGGAGATGGAGAAGATCCTTAATCGCTACAGCCATCTTCAGGAGGAATACGCGCAGGACGGCTACACGTTCGAGTCGAGAACGGAGGAGATACTCGAGGGTCTGGGATTCAAGGAGAAGGATTTCTCGAGACCCGCGAGCGAGTTCTCGGGCGGTTACCGGATGCGGATCGCACTCGCGCGGCTGCTCCTGGAGGAACCGGACCTCCTCCTGCTCGACGAGCCCACGAACCACCTCGACCTACCGTCTATCGAGTGGCTGGAGGAGTTCATAAAGAGCTTCAAGGGCGCCCTTGTCATAAGCTCCCACGACCGCTTCTTTCTCGACCGGGTGGTCGACAGCATCTGGGACGTCTACAATCGAAAGGTAACCTCGTACAGGGGAAACTACACGGCATTCATCGGACAGAAGGAGTTTTACCGCGAGCAGGTGGAACGCCAGAAGGAGAAAATCTCGGACACGAGAGAGCATTTGCAGCGGTTCATCGACAAATACAGGGGGTACCCGAAGAAGGCCGCGCTCGTGCGTTCGCGCAAGAAGATGCTCGAAAGGCTGCCCGAGGTGGAGGAACTGCCCGGTAACCAGAAGACCATCTCTATCCGTTTCCCGAACCCCGACAAGATTTCTGGCAGAGTGATGGCGCTCGAGGACGTCTCGAAGAGCTACGCCGACAACGAGGTGTTCGCGAACGTGAATCTTTCTGTCGAGCCGGGGGACAGGATCGCGCTCATCGGAGCCAACGGCGAGGGCAAGACAACCTTGCTCAGGATAATCGCCGGAGAGCTCGAAGCGACGGAGGGGGAGGTGTGGCGCTCGGCAAAACTCAAATCGGCGTTTTACACGCAGATAGTGGAAGAAAGACTTGACCTTGCAAAGACCGTGCTCGAGGAGCTCGAGGAAGCCGCACCCTGGGAGACTACACCCGTTCTGCGCGGCCTTGCAGGGGCATTCCTCTTTACGGGAGACGATACGGAAAAAAAGGTGGCGGTCCTCTCGGGCGGGGAGAAATCGCGGCTCGCACTCGCGAGGATCATTCTGAGCCCCTCCAACCTTCTTCTGCTGGACGAGCCCACGAACCATCTTGACCTCGCATCGAGGGACGTGCTCGAGGACGCAGTTCGCCAATACCCGGGAACCGTGGTCTTCTCCTCCCACGACCGCTTTCTCATAGACAAGATTGCGAACAAGGTCGTCGAGATAGGCAAGGGCAGGGCGGTTCTGCATCTGGGGAACTGGGCCGATTACGAGCAATGGCGCGAACGCGAGAAGGGTAAGACCGTCAAGGCAACGATCAGGCCTGAAAAGGAAGCCAGAGAGCGCAGGGAACCCGCAAAGAAGACGACAGTTAAGACCGAAGCCCCAGGTAAATCGCAGGAGCAGAGGGCAATGGAGCGCGAACGGAAGCTGAGGGAGGAGGAGGTCAACCGCACGTTCGTAGATATAGAGACGAAGGAGAAGGAGCTTGCCAGGCTGGAGCAGGAGATGAGCGGTCAGGGACTCTATTCGGACAAGAACCGCCTGCGCGAGGTAACCTCGCGACACCGACTTCTCAGGGAGGAGCTTTTAAGGCTCCAGGATCAGCTGGAAGCTCTCCTTGGCGGCGAAGAAGCTTGACATATCCCTCTTTTTTGATATTCTTCAATAGTTGGAGGTTTGTTTGAGAAGTAATGTTACATTTATGATTATGGCGGTGTGGGTAGCCGCAAGTATTTCATGCACAACACCGTCTCAACCGCAAATAATAGGTCCTTCGGGTGGAGAGTCGCTCCTTACATCAACACCCGATTTTACGTGGACCAGTGTCCCGTCTGGGCGGTCGTATATAGTTGAAATCTCAAAAACCGAAGACTTCGCTTCAGTAATAGACACGATTATCTTCAACGATACTTTTTTCACCCTCGCAGATACGCTTGAGCTTGGTTCGCTTTACTACTGGCGAGTCAGCGCCCGCAGCGCCCAGGGTGACCAGGGCGAGTGGTCCATCAGCGAGACCTTCAGAACTCAAGCAGGGGTGGAGATACTCTCTCCTTTGCCGGCAGACAGCACGGCGTGGCCGGTCTTCTCATGGAAGCCCTATTCCGGTGCAGCAAGCTACGAATTCAGCCTCTCCCTCTATCCAGATTTTGAGCAGTTGCTGCTCGACACGGTAATCAATTCCACAACCTTCGAGTGTGAAGATTCTCTCGATCCTGCAACTTATTTTTTCAGGATTCAAGCACGCTCCTCCGGCCAACCCATAAGCGCTCCTTCAGTTGTGAGAAGGATTGTCGCTTACAAATTAGAGGACACTTATTTCCCAATGTCTCCAGATATGAAATGGAACTTCGAGTATTCTCACTGCGGAGGCATTAACAATATTTCGACCAAAACCTGGGACACAACTTACGACACCACGATAATGAAATCGATTGAGGTGGAAAGCACCTATACGTCGGATGGACGCCTTTTCTTCTGTTTTTCGGATACATTGAATGACATAGGATATGCCGTTGCCGTTGAGAACGATACCCTCTTCTCCCCACACTACACCCTTGGCAATATTTACCCTGAGGTCAAACAATTTCGCACCTGGATTAATTTGCTGGATTCCGTTTTCTGGGTCCAAGACACATTAATCATCCAGGACAGTGCAAACACGAAAGGGGCCAGTGCAACATTTTACGTGCACCTTGTGAAGCGGTTGCCCAAACTGGGTCTTGTAGAACAATATGATTATATAGAAAGAATCATCCAGACCGACCCCAAAAAAGAAACGCGTTCATGGGACCTAATATTGCTGAAGCTCGTGCCTTGACTTGATCCCTCACAACCGTATATTTAGCGCATGAGAGTGCTTATTCTCGGCGGAGGCGGAAGAGAACACGCCCTTGGATGGAAGCTCCGCGAATCTCCAAAGATAGAGGAGCTGTTGTTTTTACCGGGTAATGCCGGAACGTTGACGATAGGTCTTAATCTTGCGGGCGATCCGGGCGATGCGAAGAATGTCGTTGATCTCGCGAAAGAATACAAGCCTGACCTTGTTGTCGTTGGCTCCGAGATTCCGCTTTTCCATGGAGTGCCAGAAGCTCTTTCATCCGAAGGATTTCTTGTATTCGGTCCGGGCAGAAAGGCTTCCATGCTCGAGCAGGAGAAGGCGTTCGCCAAGGATTTTATGAAAAGGCACGGTATCCCTACCGCCGAGTATCGTACTTTTGACGATTACAGGACAGCCGCGGATTACATTGAGCAGACGAACGGCAATCTCGTGATAAAAGCCTCGGGTCCAGCCCTGGGAAAGGGCGTAGTGGTGTGCAGCAGCCGCGACGAATCCCTTAGGGCTGCAAGCGAGATGATGGTGGATAAAACTTTCGGCGAATCGGGTTCGCGTATAGTTATTGAAGAACGTCTGGAGGGGGAGGAGGTCTCGATGCTAATTCTCACGGATGGAATAAACTATGCGAGTTTCCCTCCAGCACAGGATCACAAGACGGTATGGGACGACGACAAAGGTCCCAACACGGGAGGCATGGGCGCGTATGCTCCCGCCCCTGTGGTCGATTCTCTTCTTCTTGAACGCATTGAGGATGAAATCATTGCACCGACGCTTAGCGGATTGCAGGCTGATAGAATTCCTTACAGGGGAGTGATTTATTTCGGCCTGATGATTACTTCAGAGGGCCCAATGGTTCTTGAATACAACTGCCGCTTTGGAGATCCTGAGACACAGGTTCTGATGATGCTTACCGACGAAGATTTTTTTGAACTTCTTCGAGAGACCGCCAGGGGTAACCTGAGCGCCCGCCGCGTGAAGACACGTCCGGGCAGCGCCCTATGCGTGGTGGCAGCTGCAGCGGGCTATCCCGGGCCGTATGAAAAGGGAAAGGCAATCAAACTCGAGGTTGAAGAAAGCCGGGATTTGGCCATTTTCCATGCAGGGACCACTCTAAAGGATGGGACCCTTCTTACAGCAGGCGGGAGGGTGCTCGCAGTAACTGCTTTCGCCGGAGATATCGACGAGGCCAAGGAGAAAGCTTATGAACCGTTAGCGGACGGGAGAGTGCAGTTCGAAGGTATCCATTACCGTACCGACATCGGAGATAAAGGCATAAGGAGGCTTGATGAGTCCTTTTAAAGTCGCGATCGTTGCAGGTTCAAAGAGCGACGAGGTATACGCGAAACTCGTAGAGGAGGAACTCGGTGAATCCGATATTCCTTACGAGACCCACTATCTTTCAGCGCACCGGCAGCCGGAGGAGGTTTCAGAATTCGCCAAAAAAGCGGCGGACAAGGGTTTTTCCGCGATAATAGCGCTTGCCGGTTACGCTGCCGCGCTTCCTGGTGTTGTAGCCGCTTACACGGCTCTTCCCGTGATAGGGGTTCCCTTGGATACGTCCCCTTTGTCCGGCTGGGATTCGCTTCTTTCAATCGTCCAGATGCCTAAAGGGGTGCCTGTGGCAACCATGAGCGTCGGCCGGGCAGGTGCTGTGAATGCCGCCAAATTCTGCATAAGACTCAAGGACATTATTCAAAAAGGATAAGTAAAGGTTGATGGCTAAAAACCGGGCAAGAACCGTTCTCGTATTGAGTACTGTTGCGAACGTTTGTCTTATGGCAATGAAACTCTCTATCGGATACTTTACTCATTCGCGGGCGCTAATTGCGGACGGTATAAACTCAACTCTCGATATTTTCTTCTCCGTGATGATCCTCGTGTCTTTCCGCTGGGCATCAAAGCCCGCGGACAAGGATCATCCCTACGGACACGGCAACATTGAAGTACTCGTTGCCGTAATCGCTTCTCTGGTCATACTTGCCACAGGCGGCATAATAATATATGACGGTATAAGGAGTGCGATGAAGCCTCAGCTTGAAATGCCGGGCGTTCTCGCACTCGTGGCCGAGGGAGTAACAATAGTTGTCAAGTTTTCGCTCTTCATGTTCGCGAGGGCAGTGGCAAAGAAAGAGCGCTCGCCGGCCGTCGCCGTTCAGGCTGCCGATCACCGTTCGGACATCCTTTCGACTTCTGCAGCGCTCGTGGGAATTTTTCTTGCAAGGATTGGAATTCGATTCTTTGACCCAGTGGGTGCTGCGCTTGTCGGTGGTTTCATCATATGGACAGGAATAAGGTTGCTGCGGGAGAATATTCGTGTTCTCATTGAGACTCGTCCCGAGGATAAGTTTTTCGTAAAAATCGAAGGTGCTCTGACCGGATTGAAAGATGTACAAAAGATCTCCGGCCTTCGCGCGCATCCTGTGGGAGCTTACTACTTTCTTGAGATAACGGTTCACGTTGACGGCAATCTTTCCGTAGAAAGAGGGCACGCCATAGCCGAAACAGTCCGTACAAGACTCATGGAATTCGATATGACAATCAAGGATGTCATTGTTCATGTTGAGCCCTCATGCGATTGAACAGGCCTACGAAGTTTTAACTGCCGGAAAGGTCGCGATACTTTCCACAGACACTGTGCCCGGACTGTTTGCCCTTGATACGCCGCGCTCGGAACAGATTCTTAAGGAGCTTAAAGGGAGGGATGAAGGGAAACCCATAGCGAGGATGTTCGGAAACCGTAAGCAGATACTCCAGAGAGTGAGGGTTGAGAATGAAATCCAGATTCGTGCTCTCGAAAGGCTTATGCCAGGAAGGATAACGGTGGTGTTCCCGTCCCTTGTTGACGGCGAGCCAGGTATTGGCACAAGGCTACCTATGGATTCAAGCTTGCGAGCGCTGATAAGGCTGACCGGCCCTCTGCTGGCTACATCAGCGAATTTCTCCGGCGACGATTCGGAGGTCATACCTGGTGAATTGATTGATAAGGCGGGTTTTGTTGATGAATCCGTGTTGATTCAGGACAGTTCTTTAAGGGTGGCATCCACAGTTATTGGCCTGGAGGCGGGGAGACCGGTAATACTGCGCAAGGGTGCGGTACCTATATGGAGCATTGCCTTGAGACTTCACACTACGCCTTACCTTCTCCCTCCATTGATGCTTAATATCATCTTCGTTTGCGGCGGCAATACTTGCCGGTCTCCCATGGCCGAGGCAATTTTCTCAGCCATGTGCTTCTCCGAAAGAGTTGCTGCCACGAGCGCAGGACTTTCCGCCGTGGAAGGTGAATCTGCCGCAACAAACGCAATTGAGATCGTCGAAGAACTCGGTTTATCATTATCTCACCATAGATCAAAGTTGTTATCGGAAGCTCTTGTCTCTTGGGCAGATTTAGTTTTGGTTATGACAAGAGAACATCTTTTGAGGGTGCGCCGTGAGTACGGACAGTTCGCAGGGAGAATTTTTCTTCTAAGCGGTTTCCCTGAACCGTGGCCGCGCGGACACCAGATAGAAGATCCTATCGGACGCTCTAAGGCTATCTACCGTGCAACGGCCATGGAAATTTCGTCAAGCATAGAAACGCTCAACAAGGAGATCGGCAAGCTCTTGAAATTGTGAGCTTCGCCGAACGGGGCTTGACAAAACCCGCGATTTTCCTATAATCTTCAACAACCTTTGTTAAGGAGGTGCACAAATGACAAAGGCAGAATTAATAGATAAAATCGCCAGTGACGCGAAAATCACGAAGAAAGCCGCCACAGTTGCCGTAGGCACCATGGTTGGAGAAATAACCAAGGCCCTTAAAAAGGGACAGAGAGTGCCTCTTGTGGGTTTTGGAACTTTCATGGTCCGCCGGACCAAGGCTCGTAAGGGTCGCAATCCCCGTACCGGTGAAGAGATCAAAATCAAAGCCGGCAAGCGCCCCGTATTCAAGCCTGGCAAGGCACTTCGTGACGCCGTTGCGTAAAACTTCTGAGACTAAAGGGGGGCGCTCGCGCCCCCCTTATCTTTTAGTACCTCCCTATACTTCTTTGAAATGGACAAGAAGCAGATTCTCGATACTCGATCAAAGATTGCTTCCTCTAGCCAAGCGTTATATTGAACTCTCCGATATTCCGTCAACTTGTGCCGCGATAAGTACTCTTGCCGTCAGGGGAGCTCCACTCATAGGTGTAGCCGCCGCGCTTGCCGTGGCTCATGCCGCAAGGAAAGGTGCATCCAGAAGGGATCTCATAAAGGGGATCGGTAAGCTTGCTTCAACGAGACCGACTGCCGTCAATCTTTTCGCAGCCCTGGAAGAGATGAAGGCCGTAGTCATGGAAGATGGAAGTGTGGGGACGATTGTTGAACGTGCTCTATCTATATGGAAGAAAGAGGAAACGAACTCTTTTGAAATAATCAAGAACAGCCGGCGCCTGATTCACTCCGGAATGAGGGTAGGGACTTACTGTAATACAGGTTTACTTGCAGCCCCAGGGTTTGGAACCGCCCTAGGCGTCATTATTGCCGCACACCTGGACGGGAAAAAGATTGAAGTTATAGTGCCGGAGACTCGCCCCCTTCTTCAGGGAGCAAGGTTGACTGCGTGGGAGCTTTCAGAGTGGGGAGTGCCGTATCGACTGGTTACCGAATCCGCTCTCGCGAGCGTGGTAGGGACTCTGGACGCATGCTTTGTAGGGGCGGATAGAATTGCAGCGAACGGCGACACAGCCAACAAGGTGGGAACGTTCGGTCTTGCCATACTTTGCAACAGCTTCGGTGTTCCTTTTTATGTGGTAGCTCCTTCATCGACCATCGATTTGAAAATCAAAAACGGGGACTTAATACCCATTGAGCACCGTGCCGATCTTGAAGTTCTTTCCTTTAAGTCGTGCAGAATAGCCCCAAACGGTGCAAAAGCACTTAACCCTGCATTCGACGTCACGCCAGCTCGACTCATTAGGTCAATAATCACGGAGAGAGGTTCTTTGAAGCCACCCTATTCCCGTAGCCTCAGACAATGAACGTCCTGGCACTCTCGCTGATCCTTTTCGCTCAGCCGATTCTTCCCGAACTTCCGATTCCACCAGAACTCGAGCCACATTCAGAGAGGCCTCTGGTGCTTCCTCTTGAAAATGACACGATAGGAATGGCCGTAATGCTGGGTTCGCCCTTAGGATTCGGTCTTTTTTTTAGACAGGATGGCCCAAAAATCACATACAGGGGAGAAGGCTCTTTTTTCGAGCGGCACGATTACTATTCGGGCATTGAGCGAAAGGCGAAGCTTTCATTGAAAAACATATTCAAACCTTTTCAATTAGGTACGACTGTTGATACTCGAAATTTCCTCAGCGAAGATAGCCGTTCTTTTTCTACAGCGTCCGTATTCGGTTTTATGCATCATTTAAACACTCTTACAGGTCTCGAATTGCAGGGTTGTAGATCCACGATGGCACTGGAGGAGAGAATAAGCGGTTCGGTGCTGGCGCGGCTTTTCTGGCAGGCACCTTGGTTCAACACCCTCTTTCATTTAAGGAGTTCCATAGAAAGCCAGTCTTTCAACATGATAACCGATGGTATATTACAGTATCAGTCGGGATTCATCCTTTTGACACCCTCTATCCAGGCTAGGTTTCAGTCAGGAACGGAAAGAACACTCGGTGCCGGTGGGGGACTAAATGTTATCGCGGTATTTGGGAACCTGAGCCTTGAGGTTGACGGCCGATACTCGTACGCGCGACCCGTACTTCTGGACACTTTCCTGCTTGCTCCTGTCAAGGCGTCGCTTGATGCCGGCCTGGATAATCTACTTACGGGCGATCGCCTCTCTTTTGGACTAGGTTTTCAAGGTGTTGAAATGAATCTTTTTGCGGCAAGGGGCGAGGATTTTTTCTGGACCGAGGATACTCTCGATTCGCTTCCTCTTCTTACTAACGTGCCTTTCTCGCGTTTGGGCGCTGAAGTAAAAATTAAACTTGAACGACCGTATCTCTCGAACAATGGCTTTCTCAGGTTATACTTCAACGAACCTGAAACACCGTGGACTCCCTTGTGGAGTTTTTCCGATTCTATGACCGCCCATTACGACCGCTTCGGTTTATTCGCAAAACTCGACGCGTGTGCTTCACTCTCTGCGGCAGGTGTGTATGAAGCTCCGTACGTAGTGGCGGGGGCGGGGATTTTCTATGAGATTGAACCCTTCCGGTTGTCTCTGCGGGTCGATGATATTCTGGACCGCCGGCCCCAGCTTTGGCCCGGGGTTGAATCAACGGGCCGCTGCATATCTTTGTTTGTTTCCCTCTTCTCGAGCAAGTGGTGAGGCTCCTTGGTGTCTTTGCGGCGTTTTGGCGTTTGAACGTCTTTCCTTAAATTTTCCAGCTCCTTTTCGGTTAAAGCTCGTGCTTTTCCCGAGGGGAGATCCCCTAGTTCAAGAGAACCGAGAGAAAGACGTACAAGGCTTACGACGTGATGACCGAATTTTTCGAATATCCTGCGAATTTCGCGTTTGCGACCCTCATTTAGAGTGAGTTCAAGCTGGCGCGGCGAATGAATCCGTACGTCAATGCTTGATGTCGGTCCGTCCTCGAGCATCACTCCACCCTTTTTAATTTGAATCAGTGTTTCCTGAGTAACCGGCCAATCAATGGTGACCAGGTACCTTTTTTTTACCTCGAATCGCGGATGCATTAATCGGTGTGCAAGCTCACCATCAGAAGTCAATAAAAGAAGACCTTCGCTCTCCTTGTCGAGACGGCCAACAGGGTAAAGGCGCGACGATGATTCGACGAGTTTAGTAACCATGATTTTATGATGAGGGTCGGCGGTAGAAGAAAGCACGCCTCGCGGTTTGTTCACGATCCAGTACTCAAATTTTTTCTTGAGCCAGGTTTTTCTCCTCTCGTCGTAAACCCCGCGCAGTGTTGCTCTGTAAAAGGGATGCATCCTGTCGTCCAGAACGACGACTTCGTCGTTTTCCCTTATTACGTCTCCTGGTTGCGAAGGGCGGGAATTCAAAAGAATTCTTCCTTGCGTAATCCAGTACTCTATTTTACGACGCGAAGCTATTCCCCATGAGGCAAGAAACTTTTGAATCCTGTCGTACGGCATCAACTCATTTGATTAGCTGCAGTTTTCTTGTTATTTCAACACGCTGCCTGTCAAGCTGGACTTCAATGGAAGCCTGCTCGAGATAACGCCTGGCCTCGTCGGTTCTGCCCAAGAGATAGGCGGTCTCGGCGGCACCGATAAGGGCGTCAATCCTCGATTCGGAGCGCTCAGATAGCTTTGATGCTGCCTCGCGGTATGCCGCTAGTGCATCTTTAAGATTTCCAGACGCCTTGTCGATAGACGCTCTTTTCAGAAGATACTCCGGGGTTGCGCCGAATCTGTTGCGATAGCGTGTGGAATAATTTTCGGCGGAAACCAGATTTCCCCTTGCAAGTTCCACTTCCATTCCGAAAAGTAGTATCCTTTGAGCTATTTCGGCGGGAGGGTTTTCCGATAGAGCCGCGGAAGTAAGGTCGGCTGCCGTTTGGTTGTTGCCCTGAGAATAGTATATCTCAGCCATCTTTAGCGTGTAGGAGGACCGCTCGGAAGGAATTCTGGTTGATGAATAGAGAGTTCTATATATGGAGAGGGCCTCGGTTGAGCGGCCGAGTGACAATAAAAGGGTGGCTATCTCTGTTTGCGAACGAGAGACTACAGGAGAAGACGGATAGCTGAGGGCTATCTGACGGTAAGTCTCTAGAGCATCGTCCGTCTGTCCGAGGCTGCGCTGGCAACGTGCCTTGTAATAAAGAGCTTCTGCTGCCGCGTCGGATTCTGGATATCGGTCAAGAAGCTTGTTAAGCTCATGAAGAGCCGTAACCCATTTGCGATTCTCGACGTAATCCAGGGCTATCTCAAGAGCTATCTGCGGAGCCTGGGCGGCGTCAGGATACAGCTCGAGGTAACTCTTCATCATGCTTGCTTTGTCCTTATAGTATCCCATTGAAAGGCGTCTTTCTTCTATCGACAGAAGGAGGTCTTCTTTATCGTGCAGCGTGGGCGCTTCTTTTAATGCTTCACGGAATGAAGCCACGGCTTCGGTGTTATGTCCCGCGAGAGCCAGAACCTCTCCTCTTCGCTTCAGAGCCTTGAAATGAGAGGAACCTTCCTTTACCCTGGAGAGTTCCTCAGCCGCGTTCAAGTAGTCGCCTTTTCTGGCCAGGGCCTCACCGAGATAATAGTGCGTCTCATTTTCGATCACTTCATCTTTGGTTGCGGACAGGATTTTTTTAAGTATTTCTGTCGCTGAATCGGTCTCTCCGAGATAAAAAAAACTGCGGGCTTCAAGTAGCATTACAAGATCGGATGCGGAATAAAAGGGATAGTCCTTTATGAGTGCAGAACACACTTCAGCCGAGCGACTGTATCGCTTTCGAGTAAACTCGATTTCCGCAAGCTCGTTCAACAATCTAGGGCTGACTTTGGTTTCCAAAGCCAGACCCTTGCTTAGTTCGTCCACAGCCTTATCGTTTTGACCCCTCCCTCTTTCAATTAAAGAAAGTAATAGATATGCGTTCGGGATATAATTCCCTTCCGGGTACCGGGAAAGGTATTCTTTTGCCTTTACTTCAGCATCGTTGGCTTTCCCATACATATACAAAGCGATTGCCAGACCGTAGCATCCTTCCTCGCTTTCAATGCGACCGTAAAGAGCAACGGCTTCATCGAAGCGGCCTTCTTCGAGAGCAATCCTCGCCAGACTCAATTCTTTTCTCGTCGAGTCCTGCATTTGACCGAAATATGTCTTGGAATCCCCGAGACTGTCAGTAGCAAACGCGGCAAAACCGGCAAGGTAGAGTCCTTCTTCTCTGAACCATGAATCCTTTGGATAATCGGAAACTCCGGCAAGTCGGGAGCGGACCTCATCGAGATCCGCAGTACGATAAGCTATCGATGCAAGGAGAAGATTCAGTTCTCCCTCGGGGAACTTGCCCCGATTCAAGTCCGCAAGATTCAAAAGTACATTGCGCGCACCCTCGTAATCACCTATTTTGTAGAGTGTCCAGCCTGAGTAATACAGCAGTTCAACGGGAGGATTAGGATCAGAAACCAGTGCCTGGGAAAAGAATCTTCGCGCCGCTTCGTAGTCTTTTACAAAAAAGGCATCAATTCCCAGGAGCCAATTTGTTTGTCCTATGTCTCGATCGGAGATTGCCAGATTTTGAGCGCGGTGCAGAAGCGCCTTGGCAAGCTCCTCGTCACCGAGTTCAAGGCCAACCCTCGAACGCCTGACAAGGAATGCCAGATCCAGAGAGAGGCGCGGGTCCTCCATCACGGCTATGTTGTAAGTGAAGCTGGCCCCGCCTGGATTACCTCCCAGGGCGTATACGTCTCCCGAACGAATCAAGTCGCTTCCCCACAAGCCTCCGGAAAGAAGGAAGAGGAGGCTAAATCCGCACAGGTTTTTTGTCAAACAGGTACCTCTTGACTTTCTGGGTTGTCGTCTTGGGCAGCTCCTCTTCACGCAACTCGAAATATTTTATACGCTTGTAGTCGGAAAGCTTTTCCGATTCCCTCGCAACCTCATCACGCATGAATTCTTCAAGCTGCTCCTGAGTCATTCCGGGTTTCGTCTGGTCGATTAATTCGTAGTTCGGAACAATGACGGCGTGAACTTCTTCGCGGTTCGTCGATTCATTGTGGTATCCGTAAACAAGAATCTCGGATATGTAAGGGTTCTTGCTGACTACCGATTCTATCTCCTCCGGGTAGACATTCTTTCCTGCCGCAGTAACAATCATGTTCTTGGCGCGGCCGGTGATGAATAGAAACCCTCGTTTGTCCAGCTTGCCGAGGTCGCCTGTGCGAAGCCACCCGTCCTCTGATAGAACGGCACGGGTAGCCTCCGGGTTCTTGTAGTAACCTTTCATCACCGAAGGTCCCTTAACCACGATCTCGCCGTTGCCTTGCTCGTCAGGGTCGTCAATGCGGACGTCTTCAAAGCCGGGAAGCATTGGTCCTACGGACGCGATGTCCATTATCTTGCCCCTGCTTACGGCGATGACGGGAGAGGCTTCGGTCATACCGTATCCCTGGAAAATAGGCAGACCGAGACGAGCCATGAAACTTCCTACCCAGGGCACAAGAGCCGCACCACCGGCCACAAGAAAGCGCACCTTTTCCATGCCCAGGGCCTTGCGAACGGAAGAGAACATGGCTTTGGATATTCCCTTGGATATCTTTCCGAGGCCCATGCCCGTATTGAAAACAAGCTGCTTTAATGCCGGCGAGCTCTTGACGTTGCGCACGACGCCCTCGGCCATCTTCTCGTATAGAAGAGGTACGCCCAGAACTATGGTTGCGCCGTGCTTGCCCAAAGTCTCTATAATGTCTTTCGATTTGAGGCTGGGCGAAAAAGCAATCTTGGCGCCTACAGCGACCGGGCACAAGAAGCCGCACGTCGCCTCGAAGGAATGGTGAAGCGGAAGGATGGACACGAACACGTCCGACGAATGGAAACCGAAGGACTCGAAAAGCCCGGAGATGTTGGACGCGATATTGCGATGCGTGAGCATAACGCCTTTGGCCTGGCCCGTCGTACCTGAAGTATAAAGAATAGAGGCCAGGGCTTCAAGATCAACGGGAGGTTCGGGTGGGGTGAGTTTGGAGCCTTCGGAAATAAGTTTTTCAAAGGCGAGCCAGTTATTGCCCGGCTTTTCTTCAAATATGGAAATCTTCGTGAACTTCCTCTTGATCCCTGAAAGTGCCTCGTCTATTGTCTCCGTGAACTCGTCAGTGGCTATAATGACGGAAGAATCGGAATCATCCAGGATGTGCCTTATTTCGGCCATCTTAAGCATCTTATCCAGGGGAACGACAGTGGCACCAGTCCATTGGATAGCAAGATAGGAAAACTCCCAATCTGGACAGTTGTCGCCGATGACGGCAATCTTCATATCCTTTCTGGCTCCGAGTTTTGCAAGTGACGCCGCAAGGCTTTTGACTCGCGCAAGACCTTCTTCGTAATTGAATTGCTGCTTAACCTTTCCCCTCTCCATGTAGTAAAGCTCCTTGTCCTTGAACTTCTCCGCAGCTTTTAAAAATAAACGTGGTATGGTGTCCAGCTCAAGCGCCGGGAAAAAACGAGGTACATCAAGCATCCTTACTCCTTCGCTGTTCTAAAAAAAGTTTATCCCGCTCACAGCAAATAAAGGCCTCCCTCAAAACACCGAATATTATCTTCTTAAAGGATGAATAGTCAACTACACCTTTACAGGCTTCTTGTCAAAGAGATACCGTTTGATTTTCTTGGTCGTGGTCTTGGGCAACTCCTCCTCGTGAATCTCGAAGTGCTTGATACGCTTGTAATCTGCAAGCTTCTCGCACTCCTTCGAGACCTCGGCCCGCATGAACTCCTCGAGTTCGGCCTCGCTCATCTCGGGCTTTTCCGCATCAAGAAGTTCAAAGTTGGGAACTACTATGGCGTGAACCTCTTCACGGCCTGTGGCGTCATTATGATAACCAATAACGAGAATCTCGGAGATGTAAGGATTCTGTCCCACTACGGCCTCTATCTCCTCGGGATAGACGTTCTTGCCCGCTGCGGTGACTATCATGTTCTTGGCGCGACCTGTGATGAAGAGAAACCCACGCTGGTCCACCCTGCCGAGATCGCCGGTTTTAAGCCAGCCGTCCTCGGACAATACCTCGCGCGTCGCTTCCTCGTTTTTGTAATACCCCTTCATGACCGATGGACCTCTGACCGCGATCTCGCCGTTGCCCATCTCATCCTGGTCGAGAATCTTAATTTCGAAACCGGGAAGGATGGGACCGACGGAGGCGTTGTCCGGATTGGCGAAACGGTTCACCGATATAACGGGTGAAGTCTCGGTGAGCCCGTAACCCTGCAACACCGGCAGCCCCAGCCTTTCCATGAAGCTCGACGCCCACGGGGCGAGAGCGGCGGCTCCCGATACAAGATAGCGTATCTTGTCCATGCCCATCGTCTTGCGGACGCTTGAAAACATGGCTTTCGAGATGCCCTTGGCGATTTTTCCTATGTTCATGCCCGCGTTGAACACAAAGCGTTTGAATGGGGGGGCTTCACGCACGTTTCGCTGCACGCCTTCGACTATCTTCTCGAAAAGAAGCGGCACACCCAGCATAAGGGTAACACCGTTCTTTGCAAGGCTTTCGAGAATTTCCTTGGACTTGAGGGAAGGCGAGAAGACTATCTTGCAACCGCAGCAAAGCGGAAGGATGAAGCCGCAAGTGGCCTCAAAACTGTGATGCAGGGGGAGGACGGAAAGAAATATGTCCGATTCGTTAAAGTCTAGCACCTGATAGGCGCCCGAGACGTTCGAGGCGATGTTGCGGTGTGTCAGTATCACGCCCTTCGCCTGGCCCGTCGTTCCGGACGTGTAGAGGAGTGCCGCCATATCTTCAATATTATTGGGGGGTTCAATCGCCGTGAGTTCACAGCCCTCTGTTACAAGGGATTCGTGGGAAAGCCAACCCTTGGCAACCGTCCCTATTACTATCTTCTTGAGTTTGCGGTCAATCTCAGAGATTGCCTCATCGACCACCTCGACCGACGAGTTGGTGGAGATTATTCCTACCGACTCTGAGTTTCGGAGGATGTGACGTATTTCTGGAGCCTTAAGCATTCTGTCGATAGGAACAACCACGCAGCCCGCCCACTGAATACCTAGATAACTCGCCTCCCAGTCAGGGCAGTTTTCGCCGATAAGACCGATCTTGTCTCCATGCTTGAAACCCATTTTACGAAGTGATCGTGCGAGGTATTCGACCCTTTCACGCAGTTCTCTGTAAGTGAACTCTTGTCTTAAGTTGTCGCGTTCTACGAGAAGAGCGGCGTGTTCGGGATACGTCTCCGCCGCACGTCTGAACATCCTGGGAATGGTGTCTGTTTTCAAAGGGCCACGAACGGTCGGTATGTTCATTTTGTCCTCCTAATCATCAACTCAATCAACAAGTTGAATTGTTAACACACGACATATCCATGCCACGTCTTCCGGCCTCAAGGGTCTTGTTAAAGAGGGCATCTCCTGTAAGTCTTGAACGGTAGCTCAAATAAGTAACAAGCATAGGCAGGTTAACGCCGGCAAAGAGCTTCCATTCCTTGTTATCTGGCAAAAGCATCCTGCAGGCATTAAACGTGCTGCCGCCGACCAGATCCACAAAAATATACAAACTTCCCTTGCACCCGGCAAGTTTTTTTTCGACGAAACTGACCAGATCCTGGCCCCCAAGGTTCTCATTCGATATAGTTATCACACCTTCCTGTTTGCCCACGATGCTTTCAGCCGCCGATAAGAGTCCTTGCGGGAACAAAGCATGGCCGATTATGGCCGCATGGTAGCTGTTATTCATCGTCCTCCTCCACCTCCTTGGCGGTTTTTATCTTTCGGCGCAAGAGCTTCTTTAACTCCCTGTCAAAAAGCTGCATGGGATGATAGCCACGCAGAACAACGAGATGGTTCATGGCTATCACCTCGCATATCATGGCGATGTTGCGTCCGGGAAGGACCGGGATGGTAAGAAGGGGGATGTTTACTCCTAAAATCTCCCTCGTTTCTCTTTCCAGGCCCAGGCGGTCGACCGTCATCCCCTTCTCCCAGCGCTTGAGTTCAACGACGACTTCTACGCGTTTTTGAAGACGAATGGAGCGAATTCCGAATATGGAGTACAGGTTTATTATGCCGAGTCCCCTGATTTCCATGTGATGCTGGAATGCAGGACGCTGCTCGGCTCCTTCGCCGATTAAAAGGCTGCGGCGCCGCCTGATTCTGATAAGATCGTCCGCGACGAGCCTGTGCCCGCGTTCCACGAGATCGAGCGCGGTTTCACTTTTGCCTATTCCGGATTCGCCGATGATGAGGAGTCCGACGCCGTAAACGTCAACCATCGTTCCGTGCATGTGTGTCTCGGGTGCAAGACGGTTTTCTAAGTAGTCGGATACGAGGTTGATGAAATCGTTCGAGGAAAGACGGGAAACCAGCAGGGGTATGCCGGCCTTGTCGAGTTCGGCAATGAGTTCCGTAGGCGGTTCCCTGTCGTTTGTGACGACAAAACAAGGCGGCTTAAGGCCGGCCACGGCCTTGACGGCAAGCTTTCGTGCGTGCGAGTCGAACGTTTCAAGAAAAGCCATCTCGGTCGCACCCAGCACCTGAAGCCTGTCGGCCGGGAACTCGCCGGTAAAACCAGCAAGGGCGAGTCCCGGCCTGTGTATATCCATGGACGTAATCAGATTGGTTTCCATCCCTTCCTTACCTGCAAGAACACCAAGGCGCAGCTCCTGACGGCGTTCCTCAAACAGTTCGGATATGGTTATTTGCTTGAGTTCATCCATCAGGCTTCTTCAGTCTCGTTTCCTAAGGCACGCCTGGGTCTGACCTTGGCCCTGTGTTTTCCTTCAAATCTCTCCATCTGCCGAACCATTTTTTCCGTAAGATCGTGCACGGCCTGTTCGAAGTTTGCCGCCTTAACCCTTGTGGATATCTTATCGTTTTTCAGGTGGAGGATCCCCTCTGCCCATTCAAAGTTGTTTTCACGATAGAGTATTAGCTCGGAATCGACAATGTGGACGCTGTAACGATCCAGCTTGGATAGTTTCTTCTCGATGTAGTCTTTGAGTTCGGAAGTTATCTCCACGTGGCGTCCAGTAAGTCTTGTGGTCATGGCGAACCTCCTTATGTATCGTTCTCTAGAAATAAGATTAGCCAAACCTTGAGCAATGTCAAGATATATAAATGTACATGAGGTTTGGTATCCGGTTTTCCGTCGAAGTTGTCTTGGCCTCTAGGGAAAATGCCTGAAGTCGGATTTTGCCTCCAAGCATAACGATTTTTTTCCACAAGGGGGTTGACAAATGTCGAAATTGACTACAATATAATGTAGTGAGATACCCCGGTATTGCGGTTTGAAAGATCAACCCAAATACACCAGGGTGTCGGGAATAACATAAATCAAGAGACCTGAAGATTTTCAGGATATAATGAAAAAAAGTGAGTAGAAAAACATTACCGGAGGCCTTGTGAAGAAAGTTCTTGTAATATTGTTTACCCTTGTCGGTATTGGATTAGCGGCTGAACGCATGGTGCTAGGCGAGATGTTTACAAGCACCACATGCGGCCCGTGCGTCTCAGGAAACACCACGGTTGACGGGATACTCAGTACAAGCGGCAGTTACTTGGCCGTTGTTCGATATCACGTCTGGTGGCCTTATCAACCCGGCAACGATCCTGCATATAACTACAATAAATCTGAGAACAGCAGCAGAGTGGGGGTATACGGAATCAACAGCGTTCCTTCCTTTGTTGTTGACGGTACTGTTTCCTCATCTTGGTCGTCGGATGTCAGTTCGCGCCATGGCGTTGAATCGCCCTTCGTCATGAAGTTGTATCGTAACTTCAGCAGCAGCGCATATAACGCGCAGCAAGGTATCGGAACGGTTATGGCTGAGATAAAGAATGAGGAGAACGCGACCTACGAATACAAGGTTTACTGCGCACTGACCGAAAGTGACTTCCAATACACAGGGCAGAATGGAGACCCAGTTCATGATCAGGTAATGATTGACATGCTTCCCTATGCCTTTGGAACCACTCTCAAGGTTGGACCCTTGGAGACGAAACAGGTTGCATTTGATTTCGCAGTCGATGATACCATTCCGTTCCTCGAACTCTACACACTTGAACCTACCGGAGAAACTCATATTGTGGACGCAAAGAACTGCGAGTTGGTTTGCTGGTACCAAAATGCAACAACCAAGGAGGTCTTTCAGGCAGCGAAAATAGCGGTTACGGGTTCGAAGCTGCTAACCGTTGAAAATGTGAAGCTGGTTGACGCGTCTGGAGATGGAATATTGTCACCGGATGAAGAAGTCTATGTAAATCTTAAGGTTGCCAACGGTTCTTCTTCATCTATGACGAAGGTTCACGTTTTCGTATCTGTGGACAATAAGAATGTTTCCGTCGAGAAAGGGATGGCCGAAATAGCTCAGATACCGGCCAAGGGGAGCGTTGAGCTGACGGGGCAGGAACTTGTCCTCAAGATCGGATCCTCCTACGATGGGTCGGACTTGAACGTCAGCTGCTACGCAGGATCGCTGGACGGCTCCCTTGGAAACGCCGTGCAAAAATGGGGTGGGGTAGATGAAGCGGAAAGAAATGCCGCGATGCTTTCTCTTCCGTCTGTTGCGCGCGTCGCATCCACCATAAAGCTTTCCCCCGCTGCCAACATTAAAGGAAATTGCACGGTCACGTTATTCGATCCGAGCGGTCGATCAGTTGCAACGCTTTACCGGGGGCCATCTTCCGGTTTAACAAAACTGACCTTGCCAGGTGAAGCACGTGGATTGTGCTTCATACGCATCGACACAGCGGAAAGAAATCAAACTTATAAACTGGTTCTGCTTGACTAAGCCGAACCTAGGAGGAAGAAAAACGTGAAAAGGTTCCTCATTTTAGCGGGATTGGCGCTTCTTGCGCTTCCTTTAGCCGGTTTTGCAGCCCCAAGGGTTGTTCTACTCGAAATAGGCACAGGAACATGGTGTCAGTACTGCCCGGGCGCCGCAATGGGCGCTGACGACCTTGAGGAGGCGCATCCCGAAGGTGTCGCCGTCATTGAAAACCACAACGGCGACGTCTTCGCCAATAACTACTCAAACACTCGCAATTCATTTTATGCGATAACGGGTTATCCCACGGCTATCTTCGACGGTGTCGCTAAGATTGTAGGCGGCAGTACCTCCCAATCACTGTTTCCGACATACGAAACCAACTACCAGACCCGGTCGGCAATTCCCTCGACGGTATCAATCAACATCGAAAGATCCTACAAAGCATCAACTCACAAGGCTACCGTAAAGGCTACCGTGATCAACGAGGGTACTACCGATCTGACGGCTAAGATTCACCTCGTGGTTACCGAACTCGTGGTTCCATATCCGTGGAGGGGTTTGCCCTCCTGCGATTTCGTGAACCGTGAAATGAAGCCCGATGCGTCGGGCACTCAGGTAACAATTGATGCCGGTGATTCGACCACAGTCGAGCAGATCTTTACCATAGATCCTTCATGGCCTTCCACCACTAACGATATGACCAACTACGAGATCATATGCTTCGTGCAGGCGCCCACACAGTTCCCTTGCGAGGTTTACAACGCCGCAAAGACTACGGTGGTTCCGAACCTCAGTGCTCAGATAAAGAGCACCGAGATAAAGAGCACCGACGGCAAGCTTCACCCCGGCCAGACCTCCCAGTTCCTGGTGACCCTTCTTAACAACGGTGAAGACGCGTGGTCCAGCATGGAGGGTGTACTCTCCACCTCCGACGAAAACGTTACAATCCCGGATTCGCTTGGTGAATGGGGACCTGCGGAACCCGCTCAAGAGGTAGTCAACACCGATAATACCTTCAAGCTGAAACTCAAGGCCAGCGCCCCTGACGGTTATCTACCTCTGCTTAATCTGAGTATTGTAGACGACATGGGTCGCACGAACGAATTGACCGGATTCCAGCCCTTTGTGCCCGGTGTCAATGAAACGGGCGTAAGCGCTTTCTCAGTCAAGCTCGCAGGCGTTGTAACCGGACGCACGATTGCAGCCATCAACGTTCCTTCAGCTGCTGACGGCAGGCTCGATCTTTTTGACGCCTCAGGACGTCTTGTCAAGAACCTCTATGCTGGTCGTCTTTCGGCGGGCACGAACCTTCTGCCTGTTTCACTCGAAAACATCTCTACAGGCACATACTTCGTCAAGGTTAAGGCCGGATCCGAGACCGTTGTCAAGAAGCTAGTAGTGATGAATTAATCGTTACAATAAAGGGTTTCGTTGAATTGAGTAAACAAGATTCTGAAGGGGGAACCGAAAGGTTCCCCCTTACATTTTAAATCATGGAGGAAATAACTTTATGAAAAGAGGAAGTATAAGCTTGTTGATCGTGGCACTTCTGGCGCTCCCGCTGCTGGTTTTTGCGGCAACTTCTCGAACAGTGGTGGTCGAAGTTTTTACCGGAACATGGTGTCAGTACTGTCCTGGAGCGGCCAGGGGGGTCGATGATTTGGTTGAGGAACATCCTGGCAAAGTTCTTGCGATAGAATACCATGGTGGAGATGCCTTCGAGAATACGGATGGCGGAACCAGGCAGGCCTTTTACGGCAATGCGGTAGTCAGCGGGTATCCCACGGCCGTCTTTGACGGCCTCGAAGCCGTCGTCGGCGGCAGCAGCACCGGAACCATGTTCTTTTCCTATAATGCGAAGTATGTCCCGCGCAGTCAGATTACCCCTCCCCTCACCATATCCCTCAGTAAGGCGGGCAGTTATTCTTCCGCTACGACAGGAACGTTGATTGCGATCATAAAAAACACATCCAGTGCGGAAGTCTCCGGTACTGTGCACTTTACCATGACTGAATCGCACATTCCTTACAAGTGGCAGACTCTCGATACGCTTGATTACGTCGAGCGAACCATGCTGCCGAATGCCTCGGGGGAGTCGATAACTCTTGCTCCGGGTGAACAGAAAAAGCTCACGAGATCTTTCACAATAGATCCAAGCTGGCCCTCCTTTACGAAGGACGCCAACATAGAGTTCGGCTGCTTTGTGCAGGGCTCAAGCAGGGAGATATACCAGGCTGCGGCGTCGTCATTTAGCGAACTGCCGATAGCCGTCGAAGAGAACAACGTACCTTCCGATTTCTCGATAATGGTCCCCGGCGTTGTAAGCACGTCGAGCCCTATTGAGTTCTCTCTCAATAGCGCATCCGCCGTCAAGCTTTCCTTGTTCGATTCGACCGGCCGTCTTGTAAAGACCATTTGCAGCGGCAGATATGAAGCGGGAACGCATGCCGTCGAGCTTTCCGCCGATGGACTAGCATCGGGCGTCTACTTTGTTTCTTCGTTTATGAACGGTCAATCGGAACTTCACAAAGTTGTGGTAACGCACTAACTGCCACTTCAAAATGTTTTTAAGGGGCCGTGAGGCCCCTTATTGTTACCCCAAAAGAACACGATGTTCTTTTGGGGACCCCATTCGCACCTCTTTTCTCTCTACCGTAAGGTGAAAAGGCTTGACAGACGGGACGCAAGGGTTGTTCTTAATAATAAATCATATTGAAAGGAGATAGAATTAAAAAACTATGTTTTTTCTCTTCACCTGTGTCATGCTCGAAAACCTTAACGCGGCCGAAAGGACGGTGGTATTCGAATTGTTTCTTAGCCCATGTCTGTACTGCGTAAATGCATCAATGAGTGAATATGAGCTAGCACAAAAGTACAACGATAAATTTCTTCTTTTGGAATACGATGCCGGCGGCCCTTTAAAAAACGAATCTTCTGTAGCTCGTTCATTGGGTACAAGAACGATGAAGGACCATATGCATTACTTGACGGTGTTGAGGAACAACTAGGCGGTTTGCCGCCGCCAAACTTGCTTCCCATATACGACTCTCTATATCAAAAAAAGAGATTCATTAGAATCACCTACAGAGATCAATCTTTATTGTAACATATCCCAGCTTGATTTAACCTCAGGAAAGCTTCAGGCTATCGTATGCAATCCTGCTAGAGAAAAGATCGATGGGCAGGTATATTTTACTATCACTGAATCACACATCCCTTGCGAATGGTACCTGCCTCTGGATATTATGAATTTCATCCTTCGTAAATTGCTTCCAGACACCCTTAGTTTCGATTGACCCTGGCGAAAACTATCTCGTCAAGCAGGACTTCACCATTGACACCACATGGCCTTACTTTACTAAGGTTGAGAACATACAGTTCGGCTGCTTCGTACAGGGCGCGAACAAAGAGATATACCAAGGTGCAATGTTCGATTATGCCGCAATCGCTGTTGACTCGCCAGTCGAACTGAGGATTCAGGGTATACTCTTTGAGAATGGGTTGCTTTCGCTAGGGTTGAAGAATCCAGGTAACGTTTCCGTGTTACTTTATGACGCAAGCGGCAGAATGGTGAAGCGTATATTCTCAGGTCCACTCCCACCCGGAAATTACGATATACCATTTGATACCTACAAGCTCTCAGATGGTGCCTATTTTATGAAGGTTACTTGCGGCGACCGGACATTTGTGAAGAAACTGGTCAAACTCAATTAACTGAAACTTTATTTAGACTTATGCAGACGGATTTGTCGTGGTAACAGCCGTCGTGGTGTTTGCGTCTTCATAGGTAATATCAGGGGTATGTTTCGAAGTGGGAGGGGGTGTTGCGGGTGTTACGGGTGTTACGGGTGTTGGGGGTGTTACGGGGAATAAACATCTCTGAGGACGGTATTACAGTTAAGGACTTTACAACAAGTCCTGGTTGATTATAATATGAAAGAACAACCTCGAGGTGAATGAATTATGAAGAAGATAACACTCGCTGTTCTTGCCCTTGCTCTTACCGCTGGGGCGAGTACTGTACCAAACTTTTCCGGCAAGGACCTTAACGGAAAGACCTGGAGTCTTGATTCGCTTATGGGTTCCAAGCTGACGATAATCTCCTTCTGGAGCACATCCTGTGGTCCATGCAAGGAAGAACTGGTTCTTTTAGACAGCTTGAGCAAGATCTACAAAGATTCAGGTCTTGCGGTTGTCGCCATTAACATAGACTCAAAACGCACGCTCGCCCAGGTCGCACCCATGGTGAAGAGTTACGGCTGGAAGTTCCGCGTTTTAGTCGATCCGGACGGTCAATTGATGCGGCAGTTCAAGGTGAGCCCCATACCGCACTCGTTTTACATAAAACCCGACAAGACGCTTCTTAAGTCGGTCGTGGGTTACACGAAAAAGGATGCGACAACCATAACGCAGACCATTACAAAGGCCATTCACGGGAACTATTCCACTTCGTGATGGCGTCCCCTTTAATTCGTACCCGGGGTAGGAGGAGGGGGTGGTTGTGGCTGGTTCTAGGTACAGGAATTATTCTTGTATCTGGGATCGCGGGTTGTGGTTCCCGATTCCCTGATCCGCCGAGGGGGGGGGAGTATGACAGGGTTGTTCTGCTGGAGGAGGGGACCGGAACCTGGTGCGTCAACTGCCCGCGCGCGGCAGAGAATATTGAAGAACTCCTCTCAACAATTCCGCAGGATACACCACAGGTAGTTGTCCTTGCCCTTCATTCCGCATATCCGGACACATTCGCTACGACAGAAACGGAGGCAAGAGTCTCAAGGCTCGGGATAACGGCATTTCCAACCATTGTATTTGACGGCGTCGAGAGGGCTCTGAATGACAATACCTCTACACTTGAAACGATGCTTGAAGATCACCGCAAGATTGGTTCGCCGGTGAAACTCGAGCTTTCGGCGTCGGTCACCTCAGACAGTGTATCTTACGATATAAACGTCACCGCCTCGTCAAAAAATCAGGGTGCAGTGGATGGTATACTCCGCATCGCACTGGTTGAGGATTCCGTTGCTTTCACCAACCAGATCTGGACGTACCTTGCTCACGTTGTAAGGCGAATTCCTGAACCGTCGTCTGCCGATTCAATCTCACTTGATCCGGGAGAGATTCTTACCTTGCACCGGAGCCTCGTGCGTGATGATGATTGGAGTCTTCTAACAGCTGTCGCCTGGATCGAGGCCGGCGAGAACTCGGAGGTTATCCAGGCGGTCTCAGGCGAGATGATTTGGGAAACGCCTTGATTTAAAGAACTAAGGAAGTGGGAGTAGTGGGAAGACCGCGAGATATGGCCATCTTCGGTAAGGTGTTAATCATGGATTTTGCAAAGGGACGATTTCGGAAAGTGCCCGGCGTCCTTAAGAGTGAAAACCAACAATAAACGGAGGATTAACAGATGAAGAAAATGCTTGCCGCAATGGCTGTGGTAGCTGTCTTGCTCGGTCTTCAATGTGGCGAACCCGTGGATAATTTCACCATTGTTCCAGTTGGTGATACAGTAGTGACTATAGATACATCAACCGCATTTCACAACTTCGGATTTACCTTGAAGAATAATACCGCAAAGAACCTGAAGGTAATCTTAGATATTCCCAAGGATTTACAGCAACTTCCCGAATCTTGGGGGGCGGACCCTGCAGGAATATGCGACACAGCGCGGTGTTACCCAAAACCACTCGTTGTAGATCTAAAAGCTAATGACTCGATATTGGGTTATCACATACAAGTACTCAGGTACGACACGTTGGATATGGAAGGCACTGCCGTCATGACGGCGACTTACGGCGATGAAGTTGACACTATGCACGCCACTTTAAAGGTTACAAAGTAATTATTCAGAGAGAATTACCATGGGGCAGAGCCTCTCTGCCCCCTTTTTTTATGTTGACAAATCCGCGAGATAGGGGGATAATGCGCACATGGCTTTCATACTTCTGCTTTTGGGAGAGGTCTCCCTCTCCGGTTCAAACGAATCGCACCTCTGGTTCGAGGTGCCCGGATGGAAAACCCAGTTCTACAACGAGGCTTCGGCGGACCTATACGTGGAAGCGTTCCGCGTAGGCGCGCGCTTTCTTCTGGACGCCGAAAAGCTTCGTGACACGCTCACCCGGATTAAGTTCACGCAGCGCTACCTGGAATATTCGGGTGACCAGTTCAATCTCACCCTGGGTAACTACTACACTACTCTCGGGTACGGACTCGTGCTTTGTTCTTTCGAGGACAAGTCTCTGCGCATCGACCGCAATCTTGACGGCGGCAAAATCGGCTGGCAGAAGGGCTGGTTTACGCTAGGGGCGCTCGCGGGGCGCATGCTCGAAGCGGACAAAGTGAATCGAGACGAGTGGCTTTACGCAGCGGATGCGTCGGTCTCCCCTTTAGAGAATTTGAGGATAGGCGCATTGTATCTCAGGAGGGATGCGACCGAGGACGCCGATACTCTTTTCGGAAGAGCCTACGAGGAGTGGTCGGAGCAGAACCTCGATTTTCAATTATGGCGCTTTAACCTCGGAGCCGCCGCGGCCGAGCGCTTTACATGGGGGCGTCACTCCTCGAGCGGGTGGATAGGTACGGACAACATTAACGGCTTCGGTCTCTTCGGCACACTCTCCTACAGCCAGGAGGGCATCGGAGTTCTTCTTGAAGGCAAGAGCTATAAAGGACTTGCAGGCGGCATCAACGCTCCCCCTCCTGCCAACCCGGACGGAGAGTCAATAAACGAGGGCGCTGACGAGCAGGGCTTCCGTGTGAATCTCAACCTTGCTCCGTGGACCTGGCTCCACGTTGATGCAGGCTACGCCTTGGCATGGGACTCCTCGAAGGCAAGCACGCTTCAAAGGACGGGAGTGGAGTCGAGAATCGACCTCGGAGGCCATACATTCACGCCGTTCTTTAACCTGACTGATCGAGATTTACCTGGAAGTTTGAACCCCCAGAACGACCTGCTCGAAGCCGGGCTTGGCTACGAGACCCTTATCTGGCAAGTTTCCACGCACTTCAAGGGCTCCTGGCGCGAAGTGACCGAGGGCAGCGATAAGTGGGGTGAGCCCCACCTCCTCTTGGAACTCGGCTGGGGACCATGGATGCTTGCGGGCGGCGGTGTGGCCGTGCTCGCCGATTCTACAACCCTCTGGCCCTGGGGTTCTATTCGCTACAACGCCTATCCCATCGATCTGACACTTTCCTACGGCCGATTCAAGGGCGAGTATATCTGCAAGAACGGCATCTGCTCGTACGAACTCCCGTTCGAGGGGCTCAAGGCCGATCTGACGCTGTATTTTTAACTAAATCCCCAAAAAATGCGGAGCATTTTTCGGGGAACCTCTTTTTCCTTGTATCAGTCCGTCATAAGGTTAATATCCGCCTTCCTCTAGGGGTTGGCTTAATGCAAGATTTGTTTAAAGCGAATACGATCTCGGCAAAAAAACCGAAGTCGGTTTTTGTGGAATTATTTTATGTCAGTAGAGCGGTCAATGTCATTTCTCTCCTCGTCGGTGAGTTCGTCCCACGCCGCAGGACCGGCAACTATACCTTTGGAGGATTTGCGGGCCTTGCCCATGTTCTTTCCGGCCTCGTTGACCGCAGGACCGAAGACGTCGAACCACTTAAAGGAGTCCTTGCCGAAAACGCCCTCGACTATTTCGCCCGATTCCATGCCCACGTTTGCCTCGTGCCTTGAAGCCAGCAACCTGGCAAAATCCACGGCATCTCGCGCCCTCTCGAAAACCAGAAGACCGGCGTCGCCCATGAACTTCACTACGCGACCATTATGCCCGGCGACGAGGTCTATCGTCTCGGAATAGAAGTCGTTGAGACCTTCGGCGATCTCCGCCGCGGACTTTCCCTCCTGATCGGCGTACCAGCCTTTGAGGTCAAAGAAAACAACTGTTTTACTTGTCTTTAATATATCCATAAAAACAATTTAACGCTGATCGAATTGCTTGTCAAGCCCTTGACAACCCCCCATCTCTATCCTATTATTAGAGGTTGAAAGTGGCTTTTAGATGTTATAAGTCATTGGAGTGCAAACCTAAAATCATAAACCAAGGAGGTTTCTTTATGAAGAAGCTCTTCACAATTGCCGCGATGGCAGGTCTTGTCATGCTGGTCGGCTTCACGGTCGGCTGTGGCAAGCTTGGCGGCGGCGAGAAGGCGGACGAAACCGCCCAGATGATCTCCGATCTTCAGGACAGGGTTTCGACCCTTGAAGGTGACGTGGAAGCTTTATCCACATCCCTCTCCGATCTGCAGACCGAATATGACAATCACATGGAAAAGTACCACGGCACCACGACCAACCTCAAGCCCCTGCCCAAGACCGGCGGTGGTGGCGGCGGAGTGAGACCTCCGACAACCAAGTAAGCAAACCAAAAACCTTTAAGGAGGACAAACTATGAAGAAGTTCCTTGCTATAAGTCTTTTAGCCATTGCAGGATTCGCCCTGATGAACATGACCTGCGTAGTCCCACCTGTTGACCCTGTTTCAGGTCTTAACTACGAGATAGTGAACGACAACGACGGCAATCCCGGCGGCGCCGTAAAGCTGACCTGGACATTGCCTGCATCTTCCGACGATGTGGTCGTCAGCGTTGACGGAGTGGATTTGACCCCGGTGGTCGGCTCCGAGACCATCGTGTACACGGCCGGCGGCGAGATTAACGTCTACAACCGCGTAGGTCAGGATAAGAGCTCTGCGGTTTCACTCGACCTTTCGGTCGTAGAGACCCCAACCCTTGATGTTTACAGCGTGGATGATCCTTCACCCGATGATCCGTCAGGCTTCGGCTTCGGCTCATCCGGCACCGCTGCGGCCTACGCCGTATCCACCCAGTCCAACTGGCCTCTCATCGATTTCTACATTGCCAGCGGTCCGAAAATCGCCTCCCCGAGCGACCACCTTCCTACCCCGCTCAATGACGAGGTGAATGCCGCTGCTTCGGAGACGAGCACTTATGACAACCTGGTGATCGCCTCTCCTACCGGACAGAATCTCTACTTCACCAACCTTTCACTTGCCAGCAACGGCGTATACAGTCTCTGGATCGATCCCACCAACAACGGCTACTCCGCGGATGATAACTTTGCAAAAGCGCACGTGACCGGCATAGACGGTTACAAGGTTACCTTTACCTTCGGTTTCCAGACCAAGGCCGGTCTGCGCTGGATTGCCAACTAAGAATACTTCGGGATATCTTTTGATTAACATTAAAGGGGGAGCAATCAGCTCCCCCTTTAATGTTTAAAAACAGGAGTCAGATTGTGAAACGAATAGTCTTGTTAATTTCAGGAGTGCTTGTTTTGCTGACCGCGGCGGGATGCACGAACTACGCGGTCACGCGTCGGGTTGACGCCCTTTACACAAAGATCAACGAGATGCAAACGAGCATAACGGATCTTGAGAAGGAGGTCAAACGTCTAAACGACAAACTTCTTGCAATACAGGGGCCGCCAACGGCTGATCTTTCGGCCCTGCAGAAACGCATCGAGCAGGTTAACGATCAATACCGCATTCTAGCGACCGAAATAGCCAAGCTCCAGGAAAAAGCCGGTTTTAAACCGATGGACACGGCTCCGCCAAAGGCGAAATGATACCGGCCTCTCAAGTGAAAGGAGACAACACTTGGCCGGCAATCCTGAGAGAGGATAATATTTTCTAAACTTACCCTGGAGGGAAAATGATGGGGTTTCGTGTTTTGACTATCCTTTTTGTAAACGTTCTCCTTATTACGTGTCAGGAGGTGGGGGTCCCTCAGCCTTCAAAAAGCGGCGTCCTGGCGGACAGCCTTTACCGTCCACCAGTAAAGAATCTGAGCTAACAGGTCATCGCGGGCCAGGATATGTCCCCGGGAGGGGGTGTCAAGCTTATGTGGGAGAAGCCGGACTCAACCGAGCCTGACGACTACGTGGTGAGTGTTGATGGGGTTGATCTTGTTCCCATCATGGAGCCTTACATGGACGTATACGAGCCCGGCGCAAAGCTCTCCGTTTACGCGCGGCACAGCGGAGAAAAAAGCGAACCGGCATCTGCAAATTTCGGCGCGGCAGAGACTCCGCTGATAGAGGTTTGGAGCGTTAACGACCCTGATCCCGACCATCCATGCGGTTTCGGGTTCGACTCGTCAGGTTCTGCGAAAGCTTACACAAGCCTCGAAACGGATCTTTACGATTACTGGATATACGCCGATCCAGATAGAATACTTTTAGTCTCTCCCAGCGATCACGCTCCTGAACCTTTTAATGAGCACTATTATTACAGCACCGCAGCCTCTGAGTCGTATTCAAATCTGGAAGTAATAAATATCAGCAATTCCTTAACCTTTTCGACACAAAGCAAAATCTACGTCGATTCTCTTTATTCCCTCTGGCTGAGCGAAGACATGAGCGGATACTCCGCACAAGACCACTTCGGCAAGGCGCTGGTTATAGGCATCGAAAACAGTTCAGAAGTCTACAAGATTTCCTTCAAGCTTGCCTACCAGCTTATTCCGGGTCTGCGCTGGGTGGTGTTGGGCACATGGTAAAGCGAGAAAGAGGCGTATCGATATGCGTGGTGGTGCATTCTTGGTGGTTATGAGCATTTGTCCATAAAATCTGGACGCCTGGAGTCAAATTCGATCTGATTCGTAATGTGGCTATCTTGACATGGAACCTAGCATCCCTATCATACGCCCATGAAACCGAAAGTATTCTTCCTTCCCGGAAAGGAGAAGATGGATCTCCTAAATCGCCTGCCTTTGTTGCTTTCGAAACTCATTGATTCCGATTTCAAGTCCAATGAGTTCTGCGGTGTAAAGGTGCACGTGGGCGAGCGAGGAAACGAGACCTTTGTGCCCGCCGATTTCGCACGGGTCGGGGTTCGCTTCCTCAAGGAGAAGAAAGCGAGGCCGTTCCTTTTCGAGACCAACACGCTTTATCAAGGCCAGCGCGGTAACACGCTTGACCACTTGAAAGTGGCCGCCGAGCACGGTTTCACTCTTGAGAACGTCGGTGCACCGCTCGTCATTGCCGACGGCATACGCGGTGAGGCTCAGGCTCGTGTTCCGGTCAGAAACGGAAAACACATCAAGGAAGCAAAACTGGCATCGCTCGTGCCTAATATACCTTGCATGGTCGGTTTCTCGCATTTTAAAGGGCACATGCTTTCAGGCTTCGGTGCGACCATAAAGAACTTTTCTATGGGCACGGCCGCGCGAGGCGGGAAACTCGAGATGCACAGCCTGTCGAAGCCGAAGATAGACGTCTCAAAATGCATTCGTTGCGGCGAATGCCGGCGCCGCTGCCCTTCGGACGCCATCCTGATGAAGTCCGAGGATTTCATAATAGTACAGGCAAAGTGCACGGGCTGCGCGGGCTGCATAGGCGTTTGTCCCGTGAAAGCGGTCAAGTTTAAGTGGAACGAGGCGTCGGAGTCCGCCTCGGAGAAGATGGCTGAGTATGCTCTGGCAACTCTTGCCGGGAGGGAGTCTTTTTTTGTGAATTTTTTAATAAACATCTCAGCAGAGTGCGACTGCTGGGGCGAGAAGATGAAGCCCGTACACCCCGACGTCGGAGCTCTTGCCTCGCGCGATCCTGTGGCTTTGGATCAAGCCTGTTTTGACATGGTTTCGAAGGCAATCCGTTCGGCCCACGAGGACATTGAACCCGAGGTGCAGCTCGCGCACGCCGAACTAATAGGTCTTGGAAAAAGAGATTACAAACTGGAGGAATTGTGATAAATCCTCGTAAAGTACTATTTGCGGCCATTACAGGTTTTGCTTTGGCCTTTCTTGTCCTTCTGATCGAAATTATTGCCGGCGGCAATCCGCTGGAAGTACTCGATAAACCACTTCACAATGCTCTTGAGCGCGCGGCGCTTCACAATAATGAGGACATTGTTCTTGTTGATCTTGACGAAGCAAGTGTCGCCGCACTCGGTGACAAGACCACATGGCCCGCTTTATGGCTTCCACCGATTCTCGAGCAGCTCAAACCTGCCAAGATGGTCGCGGTTACACTGCCTTGCTTTTCCGAGCAGTCGTTTCCTCCAGAAGCACAGGCAAGGCTTAAGACAGAGAAGGCCGATTCGCTTGCAAAATTCTTCCGTCTACCAGCGGCAAGGGTTGCCGAAGTTGCGGACAGCTTTTTCGTGAACACTAACTGGGACAATCAAGTCGTCGAAGCGATTAGCACGGGCGGAAACGTTTTTCTTGGTTTCAGAATGCTTGAGAACAGGCATTCCGACGAGATATTGCCTTTTTCCGAGCAAGTCACCAAACGAAGCAAGGATTCTCTGGTAGCTAAGACTAAGATAATCAACAAGGCTGACTATATGTCCTTTCCCATGAAGTGGGTCGTCGCCTCGAGAGGGATCGGTTACCTTGACGTGATCTACGATGAAGAAGGTGTTGTGAGTGAGGTTCCCCTTATCGCCCTATGCAAGGGTGATTTCTACGTGACCCTTCCGATGGCCCTCTATCAAGGGCTTAAAGGCCGTAAGGACATAGACCTTCCCCGCTCGAGGATTCTGCGGTATGGTGATGAGGAACTCAGCTTGGGAGAAGGGTACGGTTTTCGAATCCATTACACATCCAATCTTGAACACTTCAAAAGGGTTTCTGTTACTGCGATTCTTGAGGGGGAGGTCAAGCCTGAAGTTTTCAAAGACAAGATAGTTTTCGTGGGTTCATCCTTTGAGCCGTATTCCATGGCCGTTCCGACGCCTGTTGACGGGCACATGCCGAGAATGGTGCTCATGGCCAACCTTCTGACCAATCTCATGGACGGCAAGCAAGCAATTCCACCGGGAACCATCGTAACATTCATAATCACACTGGCGCTTTCCTTTCTGGGTGCTTTTGCGGTAATGCTGCCGTGGAGAAAGTTTTCCGTCCCCGGATTCGCCATTCTTCTCATCATCTTCTACCTTGTTGTTGCGGGTACGGCGCGGAACGGGTTGAGAATAGACTTTTTCGTACCTCTTCTTTCCTCGCTTATCGCCACGGCCGCCGGTTACGTGATCTATTACTACATCGAAGGCAGGCAGCGCGGCTACATGAAGCAGATGGTCAGGCAGTATTTCCCCAGGGAGAACGAAAAAGAGCTTGTCGAGCGGTTCATGGATCTTCCATATCTCAAGGTAAACAAGGAATCCGTCGTGATGGCAGTTTATCTGGATTTCGTCAAAAAAGAGAAGAGCTTCCAGGAAGCCCTCAAGAGCTTTGAGGAGTTTCGCAAACAGGTGCTCGCCATCTGCCGCACAAGAGGCGGCCTGCGGATGTCCTTTGAGGGCAACTCGAGCATCTTCCTCTTCTCCGGTAAGGAAGGCTATACCAAGGCCTGCCAGGCGAGTCTAGAGATTCGCCGTTTCTTTACCAACTTCAACGCCAAGTACGTGACCGAGGGAATCGGCGAGTTCACCCTGGGCGTTGGCCTTGCTTCGGGTGAGACGCTCTTGAGTACGCTCGGAAGCGTTCCTCTCGTCGACCTAGCCGTTTTCGGACAGCCTGTGCTCCTGGCTCGCGAACTTGCGCTTTTGAACTTCGAGCTCAAGACGAAGATACTGCTTGAGGGCGGTCTCAAGGATTCGGTGCCGCCTGACTCCAAGTTGCGCGAACTCGGGGAACTCGAGATTATCGGCGAGAAACACCTGGTTTACGAGTACCTGCGTTGAGTCCATACAAGGTCTCGCTTCCGGTCTATGAAGGGCCGGTAGACCTGCTTTTGTATTTCGTCCAGCGTGACAAGCTGGATGTTCTTGACGTTCCTGTGGCCCGGCTGGCGGACGAGTTCATCCGCTACGTCGAAACAATGGGCGCCGACATCGAAGAACTGGCCGATTTCCTTCTCATGGCGGCCATTCTCCTGCGGTGGAAGATGCGGGTGCTTCTGCGAGAAAGCATCGATCAGGAACAGGGACTCACGGAGGAACCGGTCACTCTCTCTCGAATCCTTGAAGAGTTTAACCGTTACAGGGAAACTGCAGGTTTCCTTGAGGTTCGCCGCGAGGACAATCTGCGTTACTATCCCCGTGGAAGCGAGACACAGGTCGAATCAAAAGGTGTACTTGTGGATCTCCTCAATTCCTTTGCAGCGATGCTTGAACGCGAGCGGCCGCGCCAGCCTCTTCTCTTGACCCGCGACGACTGGACCGTTGAAGAAGCCGTCGACTGGCTCAAGGAAACACTCAAGATGCGTCCCCAGTTCCGGTTTTTCGAGGTGATGCGTGAGAGGCGATCGAGCATCTTTGACATGCTTGTCCTGTTCCTCGCCATACTCGAACAAACCAGGCTCAGAATCGTGCGCGTTACCCAGAACGAGGCCTTTGAGGATTTCGACGTCGAAAAAGTTATCCACACAGGCGAACACCCCGTACCCCTTCGGGGCACTTCCGTCAGCAACAACGAATCAAAGGAAGTAACACCCCCGTAACACCCCGTACCCCTTCGGGGCACTTCCGTCAGCGGCAACGAATCAAAGGAAGTAACACTCGTAACACCCCGTACCCAAAGGGCATTCTCATAATCATACGGAGCTTAGCTCCGAAGTCTAAGGAAATAACACTCGTAACCCTTCGAGGGAGGGTCTGACCCTTGGGATGAGTCTTCATCAAGTAGGTCATCCTCATATGCAACTTATACTGCAAGAAAATACACACCACGTGATACGCTCTCTAACTCATCCGTAACCCTCCGCGTGTTGTTCTGATAGACATGCGAGAACATGATTGCGATTATAACATCCGTAGCTCACGCCACTTGCAGGGGCTGACTTCTGCAATAATTCCTTAGGGCGTTCTGTGAGCTTGAATTAACCTGATGATGGTTCGGAGAAGGGGTTCACAAAGTAATAAAGCTTATTACTCCGGAGTAATAAGGATCGCCTCGATTTTTGGCCGAAGCTCCTCTAGCGTCGGGCGCCTCTGACCGTAATTCTCGTAAGTGACGTGTTTCCCGGACTTGAAGCTCTCCTCGAGAAAAAACGTCCTGCCGCCGAGTCCCTCGAAGTCATGCCACTCCACCTCTATCACGCGGATCAGCGACCCATCCTTGAATACGGGGAAGCCGAACAGTTTCCCTTGATCGCCCTCCACCTCCTCGAAGGCGAACACCCTTACCACCAGGTCCCCCACTCTGAATTCCTCTACGAAACGGGGTTTGGGTTGAGTCATATTATCCTCCAGGGAGGAATGGTACACCGTTTAGGTGACAGGTCAACTTGCTATCAATAACACGCAAGGTTCATAGCAGACTAAGGAGTGTTGTTATCGTCATTGCTCTCCGCATCATTACTCCTAATTTCTTAAGTGTTATTCCTTGGGTTCCCTAAAAGAAAACCCCTCTCTTCTTTTTCCTATTCGGTTTTTTGTTCCGGCTCGCCTCATTTGTTAGAATTAGTGTGATCCGCACCCAATGAGAAGCACAAAGAAAGGTGAAAGGTGTGCGGCGTGTATCCCTGGAGAAGTATGTTGCGGTTCTCGAAAACAATCTGCGCAAATCGCGTGATGTAAAACCGGGCTTCAGTTCTTATCGTTGGATAAAAGGGATGAGAACCTGAGTCAAGTATCAACGAGTACAAATTCAGCGGACTGAATCCGCAAATAAGATCCAATCGGGGTACAAAACTATCACGCTTAAATAGTTTTCCATATGTCGCTGATCTGATATGACGTTCAGGTCCTGACAAATAAGAAAGCCCTATTTCAGGCGACAACACCTCTGAAGTAGCCGAACCCACATCATAACCTCGGAATCCCATCTCAACGCGCAGAATCTGCAGACCTGCTGCAAAGCAGAGATTTCTTCCCCAGTACAATCTAGCCATCCCAAGGGACAATCCAAAATCAGGAATCGCGAGTTGATTTACGGCAACCGTATCTTGTTTATTCGTAAACAATCCTGCCCCAGTCTGAATACTTGCCACATCAAAGGATACAAGGCTTGGTCGAGGTATACCTGAAGACATAGTTCGTGGTTTAATCTGCGGGATCGAATCAATCTGTTCATTCTTAATATCCTGGTTTGAGCCTTCATAATCAGCACCGAGCGCAAGACAAAGGGACAAGTGGAAAGTATGTAAAGGAACGGACCACATTTGGTATGTCGTGTCATAAATCCATGCGTTTCTATTTTCGAGAATAACTTGTAATGATCTTGTAAGCAGCACCTTTGCTTCAGATTTGATGGTTGGGGAAAAGCTTATGGGGTTGGCAGTATTTCTTAAAAGTGCCGTGTTTACCGGGCTAAAACCGAGAGTTATTTCCATTCTAGGAACAAAGCTTTCGCATCCAAAAAGATTCATGCATGCCTTTGACTTGATATTTTGTTCCTGACCCAAAATACGTGCCAGGCCGATCTCAGGCATCATGAATTCAGACGTGCCAAAGCCCTCAGAACCTGCTTCCATTCGCATAAGTTCAAACCCGCCCACAAAGGCTGTTCGCTTTCCCCAATACATTCTTGTCTGACCTATTGAAAGGCCCAAGTCGGGTAAAAGAAGAAGGTTACTGTAAAAAGGATACGGCTGGAATGTAGACCAAGGACTTAAAACAACACCCCCACCAACTTGTACGCTCCCGATATCGAATGAAACCAAGTTCGGTTTCGGGAACCCTGAAAAGAGACCAAGTGCGAACGTCACAAAGTTGAGCATTTACTCGCCTCCTTTGTCTATGATATAGTCATTCCCCAAAGTCAAACACAATGAAAGATTTGTCGAGTTCAACTGTACTTCTTCTATCCATGCGTTTTGATTTGAAAGGATAAATTGTAGTGAACGAGCTATCGTAAGTTTGATCTCGGTTCTTAACGTCGGTAAAATAGATATATTCGGATCAATTCCTAAAAGGCTAAATCCAATAACCAAATCAAGCCTGGGGACGAAGGTTTTACTATAGACCGGTAGTGCATCCACGCAAGCTTTCGGAGCCAGCCTGGTTTGAGCTGGTGCAAGAAAACGAGACACTCCAAACTGGGGCATGACCAAATTGATATAGCCATAGACGGGTCTTGCAGTGGCGTTTTGTATGAATTCTACTTGACCACGGGAAAGCTCAAGCCCGGTTAAAATGGTCCACTTCTTACCCCAATATAGCCTTGCTTGTCCTACGGCAAAGCTTAATTCGGGCACGGAAAAACTATTACCGGGGTAAATCGAAGTAAAAATATAACTGCCACCTGCTTGAATGCTGGCAAAATCAATCGAAACAAGGTCCGGTTTAGAAGAACCTGGAACAAGTCCCAGCACGAACATCACGAAGTTGAACATCATTCCTCCAATCCAATCAAGATTTTCGAGTCAAGGAGAGCGAGGTAGCGGCTGGAGGCCGCATGGGCGGAACTTCGTTCCGCGAGGGGGTGTTATTTCCTTTGAACAAAAGCTGCAGATGGAAATACCCCGAAGGGGTACGGGTCCCTACCGTCATCATCTCCATAACAAAAAATATAGTCTGAATTGGAATCTTGTCAAGCGTGGCGATTATAGGTATGAGCTGGCGAAGTAACGCAAAGAGAATATCCTAAACGACTATGAAAAAAGGCAAAATTGGTTCCCCATAAAAACACTCTATGTTTTTATGGGATGTCAACATATCCTCGGCAGCTGCTCGCCCTCGAGGATCAGGAGCGGACGCTCGGTACCCAGCAGGGTCCGGAGCCAGAGGCCGCCAGGCGTTGACCTGACCTCGCCAATTACCGACGCGGATGCCCCAAGTTCATGGAATCTGAGAACTTCGAGGACGCGATCGGCGTCCTCCCCTTTAACTATCGCGATCAAACGGCCCTCTGATGCCAGATAATACGGGTCGAGCCCGAGCATCTCGGAGACACCCCTGACCTCCGGTTTGAACGGCACCGCCTTCTCGTTTATAACCATGCCGAATCCAGAAGCTTCCGCCAGTTCCGCAAGCGTCGTCGCCAGGCCGCCGCGGGTTGGGTCGCGCATGACTTTGACGTCGACATCAGCCTCTATCAATGCACACACAAGCGGCCATATTGAAGCGACGTCCGAACGGATTTCCTGGCCAAGGCCGAAGCTAGAACGCGCCAGCATCACGGCGGTCTCGTGGTTTCCAAGTTCACCTGATACGATGATTGCGTCGCCGGGCTCGACGCGCTCAGGTGCAAATGTCTTTTCGTGTTCGAGAACGCCGAATCCCGCAGTCGTGATGTAGCACTCATCCTTATCTCCCTTTTCTATAACCTTAGTATCACCGGCAATCAGCTTCATCCCCAGAGCGTTCAACTCCTCGGCCATCGAGGCGACAATCCGCTCGAGAACGTCCAGCCCAAGCCCTGCCCTCAGAACGAACCCGGCAGTCATAAATCTCGGCCTTGCGCCTTTTACCGCGAGGTCGTTCGCGGTTCCGCACACTGCCAGCTTTCCTATATCCCCTCCGGGAAAAAATAAAGGCTCCACCACGTGCGCGTCGGTCGTCAGCGCGATTCTCCCCCTCTCGACCGGCAGCTCTGCCGCATCCTCCATCCTGTCGAGTATCGGACTACCCAAGTGCTTGAAGAACAACTCCTTAATCAATCTAGCCGTCTTGCGGCCGCCCGAGCCGTGCCCTAGTCCTATGAAACTATCTTTCATATTTGTAATACGCGGCGCACGCGCCCTCCGAAGAGACCATGCACGGTCCGACTGGCGACTCGGGTGTGCAAATCGATGCAAATAATGGACAATCAGGCGGGGTAATCTTTCCCAGGAGCACGTCCCCGCAGCGGCAGCCTGTGGAAGCTCCAGTGTCGCCGTAACTTATTGGAGCAAGCCTGAGTTTGCGCTCGACATCGAATTCTTCCCACTCGTCCTTGAGCCTCAAACCCGTGTCAGGAATTACTCCTAAGCCGCGCCAGACAGTATCCTTACGATCGCACATCCCCTCGATAAGGTCCAGCGCATGTCTGTTGCCTTCGGGCGAGACCACCCTCTTGTATTGTATCTCAAGTTGAGGATTATCTGCACTTACCTGCTCAGCCATCAAGAGCACCGCCTCCAGGATATCCAGCGCTTCGAAACCGGCAACCACCGACGGTTTCCGGAACTCCTCGACGAGAAACCGGTAAGGCTCTGTTCCAATTATCGCACTTACGTGACCTGGAAGAACAAAGCCGTCGATTTTGAGCTCAGGGTGTCCTGCAATCATCCTCAGTGCCGGGGGGATCAGCTTGAACGACGAATAAATCGAGAAGTTACGTATTCCCCTTCTCTTAGCCTCGGTAACTGTCGCGAGAACGGTGGGCGAGGTTGTCTCGAAGCCCACACCCAGAAAGCAGAACTCCTTTCCCTTCTCCTTTTCCGCCATGTCCAGAACGTCAAGCGGCGAATATACGACTCTTATATCCCTTCCCCTGTCTCTTTCCTGCGCGAGTGAACCGTTCGTTCCCGGTACGTGCAGCATGTCGCCGAAGGTCGTCACCACTACATCTTTCATACCTGCGAGAGATATGAAGGCGTCGATCTCCTCATCCGGGGTCACGCACACTGGGCAGCCGGGTCCTGAAAGTAATTTAACCTTTTCCGTAAGTGCTTTTCTGATTCCGGTCTTCGAGATCGCGTGGGTGTGGGTACCGCATACCTCCATGAAAGTCAAGGACTTAGGTACTTTATCCCTGATCCTCCCAATCAACCCTTTCGCCAGTTCCACATCCCCGCCCAGTCTCCTCAGCGTTTCTGTAAGTTTTTCACTCATCGAGCTTTGCTTCGGTTCGGACAAGTTCCTCTATCATCCTAAGTGTCTCGAGCGCGTCCTCTTCCGAAAGGAGCTTTATCGCAAATCCTGCATGTAGAATAACATAGTCGCCGACCTTTGCCTCGGGAAGCATGACGAACGAGGTCTCGCGCACTACGCCCTGGTAGTCCACCTTGCCCCTATCTCCGTTCAATTCAATGACTTTTACCGGAATCCCTATGCACATGAGGTAAATTATAGGCGGCTTGGAACCAAGGTCAACCCCCCTCAGAGCCCCCCTCAGAGCCTTCCTCAGCCCCCCTCAGCCCTCCTCAGAGTCCCTCCTCAGAGTCCCCCCTCAGAGAGAATAATTGCAATGACTCTTTTGCAATCAGGCGAGGCAAACTTCAAACCGCCTTTTAGACA
>CBFGKC010000018.1:0-38476 GCA_965649265.1 Caldifarciminota bacterium
TGTCAATACTCATGGAGATCCCCGCTTTCTTTAATACCATCCTTAAACCCTGGTAACCTTCTCCTGGCGAAATGACTTTCTTTGCTTGACATGCGGTCGACTTAGCTTACAATTTAGACCCAACAGGAATAACATGAAGTTAGTGAATTTAATCAAGCAGGAAAGAATTTTCTGCGGGCTCAAGGCAAGAGACCTCAAAGAAGCCATAAAACTTCTCGTGCCTCTGGTTGCTTCAGATTACAGTGAAGAAAGCCAGAAGAGGATTACGGCAGAGGTCCTTGAACGCGAAAGGCTTGTTTCGACGATAGTAGGAAGGGGTGTGGCTATCCCTCATGCTCGTTCGACCGAAGTCACACAATTCGTTATAGGAATCGGCATCTTCCCCGAAGGACTCGGCGATCATACGGTCGACAATGAACCCCTGAAAGTTATCTTCCTTATGCTTGAGCAGAATCGCGTGACCAAGCTTTTCATGAAAAGCCTGGGCGTAATTTCCCGGCTCGTTCTCATGGACGAAAATATTGAAAAAATCGCGGCGGCCTCTTCGCCCGCAGATGTCACAAATATAATAGATGCGGCGAACCTCGACGTTGCCGAGCGTCTCTCGTCAGGAGACATAGCTAGACGGGTCGAGCCGCTGCGTCTGGGCATGAATCTGAAGGACGCTGCCGATCTTTTCTTTCGCAACAATACCCACACACTTCCCGTGCTAGACGCGCAAAACGAAGTCGTAGGGATTTTACGTGCTTCCGATCTTGTGAACGCAGCGCTGCCGGAGTATGCAAAGATGATCGGTGATCTGCATTTTCTTTCGGAATTTGAACCATTCGATCGCTTCCTTGAGAAAGAAGACGAAATGTTAGTTGATGCTGTGATGACGAAGAATTATTACTCGGTTGACGAGGCCGCACCCATAATAGAGGTAGCTAGCATTCTAGTTCACCACATGGAGACGGCCCTTGTCGTCAAATCAGAGGGACTCTACTGGGGAATGGTCTCCTTGAGAGATGTAATAACAAAGGTGATGAGAGTCTAGTCCTAAAGATGTTCAATTTTCCCATAATAGCCTCGGCCGTCATCCTGATAGGAGCTTACGTTGCGATAAGCACAGAAAAGGTTCACAAGGCCATAATCGCTCTGATTGGTGCAGCGTTAGTAATGCTCCTGAAGCTCATGAGCGCTTCCGAGGCCTTTTCTGCAATAGATTTCAACGTGATCTTCTTACTCATGGGAATGATGATTATCGTCAACATCACCAGTCACACTGGCGTATTCCAGTGGCTGGCGATAAAGGCAGCCAAGATCGCCCGCGGAAAACCCATCGCGCTTCTCATTATCTTCTCAGTGCTCACTGCTGTGATCTCCGCGTTCCTTGATAACGTCACAACAGTCCTGCTCGTCGGACCAGTGACGCTGCTTATTGCGCGGGAGCTTAAGGTAGACCCTGTTCCGTTCATGATCTCGGAGGCGCTTGCTTCGAACATCGGAGGCACCGCTACCCTCATAGGCGACCCTCCGAACATAATGATAGGCTCGACCGCTAATCTCTCCTTCATCGATTTCGGGGCCAACCTGACACCTGGCGTGCTAGTAATCCTCCTCTTCTTCTGTCTGACGCTGTGGGTGGTATTCCGCAAAAGACTTCAGACGACTCCAGAGCTTATGGCTCGCATCCAGACGCTCGACGAAAAGAAGGCAATAACCGACAAATCCATGCTCATAAAAAGTCTCGTTGTGATAGGTGCCGTAATCGCCGCCTTTCTTGTGCACAGCGAGCTTGGTTATGAACCGGGTGAGATAGCCCTGGCTGGCGCGGCAATCCTCCTTCTCCTCAAGGGCGGCAGCCCTGAGGAAACGCTTAAAGAGGTAGACTGGACCACAATTCTCTTCTTCATCGGGCTCTTCATCGTGGTAGGCGCAACGGTCAAAGCCGGGCTAATCAACCTTCTCGCAAAGTGGCTTCTTGAACTTACAAGAGGTAACCCCATCGTGACCGGACTCGTGGTCCTCTGGGCGTCCGCCTTCCTTTCGGCTTTCATCGACAACATTCCTTACGTTGCGACTATGATACCCTTAATCCTGGCGCTCAAGGGCTCGATGGACGTAACGCCATTGTGGTGGGCGCTTTCACTCGGGGCCTGCCTTGGCGGAAACGGCACTCTCGTGGGAGCATCGGCAAACGTTGTAATCTCGGGTATCGCCGGTAAAAGCGGGTATCCCATTCATTTCCTTCGCTTCACGAAGTACGGCATGCCGATAATGATTCTTACACTCATTATTTCGAGCATCTACCTCCTTCTAAGATACTATATGCCGCTCTTGCGTTAGGCTACTGTCTAACTGAAAATCAGACAAATGACTTATTGAACGTGGCAGGGTTTATTTTAAAAAAAGCCATGAGTCGAAATAAGGAGGATATTACTTAGTAGTGAATCACTTCCCTTTAATAGCTTCCGCATCAATACTCGCCATAGCCTACGTCTCCTTGGGATTAGAAAAATTGCCAAAGGCCGTCATCGCTTTGCTTGCCGCCACGGCGGTTCTGCTCCTGAAGCTCCTGACCCAGGCCGAAGCATTCGCAGCGATAGACTTCAATGTGGTTTTTCTCCTTACAGGCATGATGATTATCATCGACATTACCGGACACACGGGTATTTTTCAATGGATTGCTATCAAGGTTGCGAAGACGGTCAGGGGACAACCTCTTCCTTTGCTGATTGTTTTCTCACTTGTTACGGCTGTTTTATCCGCGCTCCTTGACAATGTAACGACAGTCCTCCTCGTTGGTCCGGTAAGCCTTCTCATCACACGTGAACTCAGGCTCGATCCGGTTCCGTTCATGATATCGGAGGCCCTGGCCTCCAACATAGGGGGTACGGCTACCCTGGTCGGGGACCCGCCCAATATTATGATTGGTTCAGCCGCACATTTGAACTTCATGGATTTTATCGCTAATCTAGCCCCGGGTGTGATAGTAATTCTCATTGTATTCGTCGTTACCATCTGGTTTGTGTTCCGCAAGCGCATAAGTACTTCCCCGGAACTCAGGGCAAGAGTAATGTCCATGGACGAGAAGAAGGCAATAAAGGATAAGCCGCTGCTATATAAATCTCTTGCGGTGATCGGCCTTGTTATAGCGGCTTTTCTTCTTCACGGAAGACTGGGATACGAAGCGGGCGAGATAGCCCTCGCTGGAGCAGCCGTGCTTCTTCTTCTCAAGGGAGGAAGCCCCGAGGAAACCATAAAAGAAGTCGACTGGTCCACCATTATTTTTTTCATAGGTCTCTTTATCGTGGTCGGAGCGACCGTCAAGGCGGGCCTGATCAACATATTAGCGAAAGGACTTCTCGGACTCACAAAAGGCAACCCGATAGTGACCGGGCTCGTGATTCTCTGGGCGTCAGCCTTCCTTTCGGCCTTCATCGACAATATCCCTTACGTCGCAACCATGATACCTTTGATCCTTGCGCTCAAGGGTTCGATGGACGTGACCCCCCTGTGGTGGGCACTTTCCCTGGGTGCCTGTCTCGGTGGAAACGGAACCCTGGTTGGAGCCTCGGCTAATGTCGTGCTGTCGGGCATTTCAGGAAAAAGCGGGTACCCCATCCACTTCCTTCGTTTCACGAAATACGGGATGCCGATCATGATCCAGACGCTTTTAATATCAAGTGTCTACTTACTCCTTCGGTACTACTGGCCGCAGGTTTTAGCAATTCTCGGCTTTAACTAAAGCGCTTTCCGTCAACTTCGGGATAACAAGTCCAATATTTATAACTTGATGAGTTCCATGGAATTTTAATCGAGAGGGGTTCAAAAAGGATTGATTCTGAATATAATCTTTTTAATGAACACTCAGGCGTGGATGGCGGTGGCTATATTCTGTCTCGCATACGTAGCGATTGCCACGGAGAGGATAGACAGGACCCTGGTGGCTCTTGCAGGTGCCGCTCTAATGCTGGCTACACGGATAGTCGATCAGGAGAATGCGTTCCATCAAATAGATTTGAACGTGATATTCCTGCTTGCGGGAATGATGATAGTGGTCAGCGTCATAAAACGATCGGGGCTCTTTGAATGGATTGCCATCGTTACGGCCAAAATGTCGGGCGGCAGGCCATTTCTTCTTTTGGTTTTGCTTTCGACAATCACGGCCGTGATTTCCGCCTTCCTCGATAACGTAACAACTGTTCTTTTCATAGCTCCTATAACCCTTCTTATTGCCACTCAACTCAAGATCAATCCCGTACCATTCATCATAAGCGAGGCACTTGCTTCAAACATAGGCGGGACTGCGACTCTGATTGGAGATCCACCAAACATTCTAATAGGCAGTGCCGCACGCTTAAGCTTCATTGATTTTGTGAGCAATTTGATGCCGCTGGTATTGGTGGTCTTTGTTGTGTTTCTCGTCTTTTCCCGGCTGCTGTTTTCGAAGGAATTAAGCAAGGAGAAACCTCACCCTGAGATGCTCGGTATGCTCGATCCGGCAAGGGCGATAAGAGATCGTTACCTTGTATGGAAATCGCTGGCTGTTTTGGGTGTTATCCTTGTTTTCTTCACGCTTCACGATTTGCTCAAGCTCGAACCGGCAACGGTCGCCCTGGGCGGTGCGGCCCTCCTCCTCCTTCTTACGCAGCTTCCGCCTAGAAAAGAGAAGATGGACTCCCTTGAGAATATCCTCGCCGAGATTGACTGGCATACACTTTTTTTCTTCATCGGCATGTTCATAATGATCTCGGGATTGGAGTCCACAGGAGTCATAAAGGAGCTTCTTAGCATCATCACCTCGGCGAGTGAAGGTCGGGTACTATTCCTTTCGTTAATAATTCTTTGGGGCTCGGCTTTATTGACGTTTGTCACGTCGTCCGTCCCTTTTGTTATTGCAATGCTTCCGGTAATCAAGGGACTCGCCGCTCACGGCTTGCAACCCGTTGAACCTTTGTGGTGGGCCCTTGCGCTTGGGGCATGCCTCGGAGGAAACGGTACGCTTATCGGCGCGGCCGCGAACATGGTCATTGCAGGGGTTTCGACGAAATCGGGCTACAAAATTAGCTTCTGGACCTTTACAAAAAAAGGAATGCCCATAACGATCGTCTCCCTCATTCTTTCGAGTCTATATATCTGGGTGCGATACTTTCTCCTAAAGCAATAACTCGAGTAGTTCCTGGGAAACTTCGGCAGAGGATTGACAAGAGCTTCATGTCTTCTATACTTAAATTATACAGTGATTAAGGAGGCCTATGAAAAAGATTTTAGTTTTCGCATCCCTGGCGCTGCTTGCGCTCGTTGGTTGTTTTATGAATTACACCCACAGAGAAGACCAAACAGCCACCGAAACATACAAGGCGTCTCTTTACACAAAAGTCATACTCGAGACCGAAAACGGTAAGATTGAAGCCACAGCAGTCCCCGGCGATTCGAGCATCAAAGTCGTCCTTACAAGATGGGCAACCGGCTTCTCTAAATCCGATGCGCTTGAGCATCTAACCGACATAAAGGTTAACGTTGACGAAGACACGACGTCAAAGGTGCTGCGAATAGTAGTAAGCATACCGGACCTCACCGCGTACAGCCTGGGCTGCGACGCAGTTATCACGCTCCCGGAATCCCTCTACGTCGATCTCGAAACTTCCAACGGCAAGATAACCGCAGGCGGGCACAAGAACGGACTGAAACTTAGAACCTCAAACGGCGCGATAGAGCTTTCACAAACAGCCGGCGACGCAAGTCTCGAAACTTCCAACGGCGCCATATACGTTTATACCCATACCGGCAACATCGAGGGCGAAACTTCTAACGGGGCCATCGATGCAGATGTAATCATGCCCGTTGCCGACGGCATCTGTAAGTTCTCCTCCTCCAACGGCGCTATCGAGCTTGCCGTTCCCGATTCAGTCGGTGCGACCATATGGCTGGAAACGTCAAACGGGTCTATCACCATAAGCGGTTTTGAACTCGGCGACCACAACCCGGACAATAATATATTCGAGAGCACGATTGGCGACGAGTCTGGAACTATCGATTTGAGAACCTCGAACGGTGCAGTTACGTTTAAGAAGCTCTGAGACGCGTTAAACCGTGTAAGCAAGGAGGAGTAACAGTGAAAAGGTTAATTCCGGTATTGTTAATAGTCCTTATGTCTTCGTGCACACGCTATGAACACAAGGAGATAATAACTGAGAATCACAATTTCGACGCGGGCGGTATTAAGATATTTGATGTCGAGACCGGTAACGGCAATATCATTTCATCGGTAAAGAAAGGCGATTCATTGTATGTAACGCTTGACCTGTGGGCAACCGGCAAGGACAGCGCCGATGCCGTGGCATACATAGACTCCATAAACGTCCACATAACTCCTGACACCTCAGACAGTTCGCTAAGAATATTCATAGAGCTGCCGGTGCTCGATCCAGCCGCACTGAGAACTTACGGTGCCGATGTGACAATTTTCACTCCTGAGTCCGTTGTCCTGAACCTTGAAACCTCGAACGGTGATGTTTCGGTAGGTGACCAGGAAGCCGACTTTTACCTTACTTCATCGAACGGGGATTTGAAGATCGCCAACACTAAAGGTTACGCACGTCTAAACACCTCGAACGGGTCGGTCACGGTCTCAAAACACGAAGGAAATATTCAGGCGGTGACATCCAACGGCGATATGAATGCAAACGTGATAATGCCCAAGTCTAACGGTACGTGTTCCTTTAAAACATCCAACGGCTCGATAACGCTAGCGGTGCCTGATTCTGTCGGTGCGTCAATCTGGCTCAAGACCTCCAACGGAAAGATAACGGTTACCGGCCTCAACCTCACGGATACCAACGACGAAGAAAACATATACCAGGCCGTAACCGGAGACGGTTCTGGAACGATTGAAGCGGAAACGTCTAACAGGGATATTGAACTCAAAAAGCTTTAATAAACACACTTTGCCTTTTCTCTTGAACGTGAACGATTTTTGGGTTGATTAACATAGATATTACGAACTAATCGCGAGGGAAAGCTATGGATACATCGTTAATATTACGAAATGCAGGACCCGGTGATGCCCGTAAAGCCTCAGAGCTCATCTACTCGACGGGACCGCAGTCTTTCAACCTGGTCTACGGTTCGCACGACAAGGCCCTCGCGTTGATATCGAAAATGTTTGCGTGCACTAAAAACATTTCAAGCTTCGAGTATTCGACCGTCGCCGTGATCGATAAAACCGTCGTTGGCGTCATTGTACTTTTTGAAAAAAAAGACATTTTGGAAACACAGGCTAGAACTGGATCCATACTCCTGCAAATGGTGGGTCCCCTTTTTCTTTTACTAAGAATGCCCGTTTTCATTCGTCAATCCAGATTAAATCCTGAAGCCTGCAAAGACGAACTCTTCGTGGCCGATGTTGCCGTTTCACCCGATGCGAGGGGGAGGGGGATAGGCAGGGCACTTATGAAGCATGCGGAAAAAATCGCTCGCGGAAAGGAACTTCCCAAATTATCTCTCGGGGTCAGCAAAGGTAACCTGCCCGCAATAGGGCTCTACAAAAACCTGGGTTATACAATTACAGAGGAGCATACAGACGAATGGTTTAAAAGACGTTACGGCTTTCCAGGCGTATTCAAGATGGTCAAGACAATAAAGTTTTGATTATCAAACATTAAACCTAATAAATTTTTAATAACGTTTACCTTGATGTTACCCTCGCTTCCTTGACAGGCTTGGAAATATTAGTACTATTGGAACTGTATAGTTTCTGGTTAAACTCATGCGCAGAACAATCGCAAAACCGGAGGATATATGGCTTCAAAAAATAACGATATCGAAAGGGCGGCGGATGAAAGAAAATCGGTCAAGTTGCATCTGGATTGGTGGGCATTCATTGTCGCTTGCCTCTTGACTCTAGGATTGCTTATCTGGCAGTGGCTGGGTGGAACACCAACGGTGCCTTTCAGCTCTATAATAAAATTCATGCTCCCTGGAGGCTGAGGTGACGGAAAAGAAGAAAAACGTTTGGGGTTTCATTTCCGGCTTATTGCTTCTTGTAGTCATTGGATTCGTTTCGCTTTACCTTTCGGAGCTCTTTAAGAAGGTTATACACGTTGAATGGCTTAATGCGATTTTGGGGTCAAACGTAATTGTTGCGATTGTTCTCGGGATGCTCATCAACAACGTACTCATAGAACGCATAAGGGGTCTTGCCGATTTTCTGGCTCCAGGCCTTGAGGCTTACGAGTTTCTTCTTAAGTTGGGAATAGTTTTCCTCGGCGCACGGATTTTGATATCTGACCTTCTCAAGCTGGGCGGTCTTGGCCTGGGCATGGTCGTCGTGGAAATACTCTTCTCGATTTTCTTTGTTACCCTAATAGCCAGACTATTCAAGCTTGATGAAAAAATCGGGTCCCTTCTCTCCGTGGGAGTCGGCATATGCGGCGTATCCGCAATAATCGGAACTACAGGAGCCATAAACGCAAAAAAAGAGGAAGCCAACTACGCGATTGCAGTCATTCTGATCTTCGGTGCCGCCGCAATGATAGTTTATCCACTTATAGGTGCGCTCCTTCACATGAATCAAACCCTCTTCGGAATCTGGTCAGGCCTCGCGGTAGATAACACCGCCGAAGCCATCGCGACAGGGCAGCTTTACGATCAGGTAAGAAACGCATCCGGTGCCCTGCAGGCGGCAACCATCGCAAAAATGTGCCGCAACGCTCTTATGGGATTCGTAATCCTCGGTTTCGCCATTTACTATGCGTCAAAGGGCATGACCAGGCAGATTAATAACAAGGGTCGATTTCTTTGGCAGAAATTTCCCAAGTTCGTCCTTGGGTTCGTCTTATTCGCGGTGCTCGCTTCGCTTGGAGTGTTCGGCGCCCAGAAATCGCCCATGCTTGTATCCTTAAAATCTCTCGAAAACTGGGCTTTTCTTTTTACTTTTGCCGGAGTAGGGCTCAGAACAAGGTTTTCGGATATGGCCAAAACGGGTTGGAAACCTTTTGTCGTAGGTATAGCGGCGGAGACGAGCGTTGCCCTCGTGACATTAATTATGGTTCTTCTGCTGGGTGGTCTTTTGACCCTGAAAACATAGGGAAAAATGAGTACTGAATTCAAACCTACTTCTTACAGACTTAAATGCCTTGAATGCAGTAAGGTTTTCCAAAGTGACGACCACATCCTCTCGTGCGATGAAAACCACAATCCTTCATTCCTTCGGGCAGACTATAAGCAAAAAAAATTATCTCTGAACGGACACGCTGACGGGATGTTCAAATTTGGTGATTGGCTTCCGCTGAATCGTAATATAGTCAACAACTCCACGCCGGTGGTATTCCAGAGCGAGCGCCTGGCGGACGAATTGGGACTCAAGAACCTTTGGATTGTTTTTTCCGGATACTGGCCTGAGCGGGGAGCCGACATGCGCACCTGCACGTTCAAGGAACTCGAGGCGCCTGCGGTGTGCTCTCGACTGGGTAATACCTCAAAAACCCTCGTCGTAGCCTCCGCGGGAAACACGGCACGCGCTTTTGCCGAGATATGTTCCATAAACGACATCCAGCTGCTTCTGGTTGTTCCGGAGATCGGACTCGATTCGCTCTGGTCAACAAAGGAATTTTCTGACTCGGTCCGCCTGGTCGTGGTCGACGCCGGTGCGGATTATCTGGACGCCATAAACCTGGCGGAGACGATCTCGAAGCTTCCGGGGTATCTCTCCGAGGGCGGGGCAAAAAACGTCGCCCGCAGGGACGGCATGGGGACGACGGTTCTTGCTGCGGCCGTTGAATCCGGCAGGATACCGGATCATTACTTCCAGGCTGTGGGTTCGGGCACTGGCGGTATAGCGGCCTGGGAAGCGGCAATGCGCTTGGAAGCTGACGGCAGCTTCGGGAATAACGCAATGACGCTTCACCTTGCCCAGAACCATCCCTTTACTCCCATGACGGATGCCTGGCATGCAGGTTCAAGGATCATCCGCGATCTTGACGAACAGGAGTCGAAAACACGCATATCGAAGATTTCTTCGCACGTTCTGTCGAACCGCAAACCCCCGTATTCAATTAAAGGCGGGGTCTACGATGCTCTTGCAGCCACTAATGGACACATGTATTCTGTAACGAATGAAGAAGCCTTGAAAGCTTCCATACTTTTTGAGGAGAAGGAGGGTGAAGGATACGGAGGAATAGATATTGATCCTGCGGCTGCGGTTGCTGTGGCATCAATGATACAATCCGTCGAGATGAAAAAAATCACCAGTGAAGAGATGGTTCTTTTGAATATTACCGGTGGTGGCAGAAAGCGCATGTTCAGTGAACACGAAATCAACAAGCTTTATCCCTCCATAAGAATCGGCAGGAATGAAATCAACCCTGAATCGGTAAAGAGACTATTCAAAAAGGAGAATTGAGATCGTATGAAAGACCTGTTTACGAAATGCGGTGAAGAGGGAGGATATTTTTCCTACTTCCGCATGCAGCGTGACCGCTACTTTGCCTTGCCGTTGCTCGAAGGCATGCCCGGTCCGAGAATGAGGTTCCAGGGCAGGGAAGTAATACAGTGGGCCATAAACAATTATCTGGGACTCGCCTCGAGACCCGAGCTCATCGAAACCGCGCGAGAGGCGGCTGCCCGTTGGGGTGTTGGCTCACCCATGGGAGCCCGGTTCATGACCGGTAACACCGAGCGCCACGTCGAACTCGAACGCCGCCTTGCCCACTACTCCGGAAAGCAAAGCGCAATACTCTTCAACTACGGCTATCTCGGCGTACTCGGCACGGTTACTTCTTTAATTGGCAAGGATGACGTCATTGTCATCGATAAACTGGCGCACGCTTCAATGATGGACGCAGCCTTCTCGACCCGCCAGTTCATCCCGTTTCAACATAACGACATGACGAGTCTCGAGCGCGCGCTGAAACGCGCAACGAGAAATCGTGAAGGCGGTGTGCTCGTTATGGCTGAGGGCGTCTACGGGATGACCGGAGATCTTGCGGACCTGCCGGGAATAGTGGAACTAAAGAAAAAATACGGCGCAAGGCTCTATGTGGACGATGCGCACGGGTTCGGAGTGATGGGTGAAGAAGGCAAGGGGACCGGAGTTCATCTGGGGGTACAAGACGAAATCGACATTTATTTCGGGACCTTTGCAAAGGCCTTTGCGGCCATAGGAGGTTTCAGTTCGGCACCGGACGATGTTATCGAATACATCCGGTACAACGCCCGCACCCAGATTTTCGCAAAGTCGCTTCCCATGGTCGTCGTCGAGGTACTGATCAAAGCCATGGACATCGTTGAGACGGAACCGGCAATATTCGCGACTCTCTGGGAGAACACGCGAAAGCTACAGTCGGGTCTCAGGGAGCTCGGGTACAACCTCGGCAACACCCAGTCACCGGTCACACCCGTCTACGTGCCGGCCAACGACGTGGAAACGGGAATGAAGTTCATCCACAAGATGCGCGACGAGAAAGGCATCTTCATCTCCGGAGTCATGTATCCCGTGGTTCCCAAAGGCGTAGTGCTTTGCAGAATGATACCTACGGCAAGCCACACCGACGAGGACATAGATATTACCCTGAAGGCCTTCCGCGATGTTCGCGACGAGATGAAGCTGACGTTGTAAAGGGATAATCTCCCCGGAACGCACACGGCAAAGGGTAGATCTTACAAAGCAGAGAGGCGGCTTCGCTTCGCAGGCAGCCGATTCCTTTAGCCCCTGTATCTGTTAAACCTGGACATCTTCATGAGCCAGGTAGGAAAGGCCTTGCCAGGCTTGCGTTTACGAAGATCGAGCGCAATCGCTTTCGTGATATTGAGCTTGGTCGGTTCTGCCATCTCGATCATGGTCCCGTCCGGATCAGCGACGTATGCAAAGAGGGCGGTCGAGCCGTGCCCCATGTCGAAATCCTCAACGTTAGGCTCGAGCATCGGTTTAGCGCCGCGCCGAACGAGTTCGTTGAAAGTTGACTTGATGTCGAAAACGTCAAAGCATACTTCCATCTGTCCTACGTCGCCCCACCTGCGGCCGCCATAGATGTGCTTGCCCTTTGAGCCATCAACCTCAACGAGTTCTATCATGCCGCGGTCAAGGTAAAAACTGAAAAACGAGGACGAAGGCCTGGGATCCTTGAGCATAACGCGGCGCATCGGCCTTTCGCCTCCGGGGATGGAGCCGAGCATAGGATCAGTTCCTTTCCAGTCGTAAACGACCTCACTGTAGTCCAGAATCTCTCTATAGAACTCCAGTGAGCGTTTCATGTCCGTGACCGCTATCGTGGAAAAGACCACTCCGCCCACTGAATCTTGCTTCCTGCAAATGGAGTACTTCATATCCGGAATCTCAACGAGGTATATGAGCAGACCGTCTGGGTCCTTTACCAGGGCGGCTTTCCACGAGGATTCGGCAGGCCATTGCACCGGCCCGGAAACTATAGCCTCCGGCGCATCCTTGAAGAGTTCAACCGCTCTTTCCAGGTCCGGCACCTTAAGCGCGGTAGCATGCATCCCCGGGTCCCCCCACATGAGCTTTTCGGGCAAGGGCATAGGTTTTGTCGAGAGATACTCGTAAAGCTCCAGTGTTGCTCCGCCCATCAGATTCGCAGCTATCACCACCTTGCGCTCGTAATTACCGCCGACCAGCGGTTCCATCCTGGATGCAAAACTCTGATTCAAACTCATGGGCACGTCAAAGCCGAGCTTGCGATAAAACGCCCACGAGCGATCCCTGTCCGCCACTCCAAACCCAATATGCTGAATTGCATTTATCACCAAAACTCCTTGTCAGACAGTCCGACGTTGTAGCGTTCAGCAAATGCAGTAAGGATATAATCCACAAGGCTCTTGTCAATGTGCGCGAAGAATCCCCATGGAAACGCGAAAAAAATCTTCCCCGCGGTTTCCCGCGGGGAAGATAATCTTCAGTTGGCGGCGGCTTCGAGGAACCAGACGCCGTCAACAAGGTTTTTATTTAGCGCCCCTCCTCGATATTCTTTATCTCATGGTAATACTCGATCCCCGTGAGAACCTTAAATTCCACGCGGCGGTTCTTTGCCATGCCTTCTTCGGTCTCGTTAGAAGCGAGCGGTTGAGACTCGCCGTATCCCTTGGCAACGAGTCTGTCAGGTTCTATACGGAACTTATCTATCAGGTATTGACGCACTGAATCGACGCGAGCCTGAGAAAGTGCGAGATTATCCTTGAAGTCGGGCGTTTTGATCGGACGGGCGTCCGTATGGCCTGCAAGCTCGACCTTTATAGAGGGGTTATCTACGAGTATCTGTCCGATCTGATCGAGTACGGTGTAGAAATCAGGAAGCACTCTTGCTTCGCCTGTTTCGAAATTGATGTTATGGAAGACAATCAACTCCTTCTCACGCAGGAGAGCGAAATCCTTCTCGGTGCTCTTAGTCGGTTCGACAGCGACCTCGGCGTCTTGCGGGAAGTATTTAGAGTGTTCCGGTTGAGCGTGAATCTGGTACGTTCCCCGATATAATGAAGGAATGGTATAATTACCCTCGTCGTCGGTGGACACTTCACCCTGAATGTTATTCGGGCCCTTGTAAGTTATCGTGCCCTTGAGAGGAGCGTTTGTCTTCACATCAAAGACCTTACCCATGATTCCGCCGGGCGGTATCTTGGAAAGCGCAACAATCAATTCGACTTTCTGGCCGGCCTTGATTTGCGTTTCACTCGAAGCAGGATAATAATCGTCTTTAGAAGCCTTTGCCGTCAACTTTCCAGGGTTCAGACCCTTGCGTTCCCAGGTTCCTTTCTCGTCAGTGTCTTTTTCAACACGAACCAGGCCGTCAATGTTGAGATGAGCGGTGATCGGCTCCTTGGTCTCTGCATCAATCACCTTGACGATGACGTCACCGTAACGCGGACGCTCTCCGAACGCTGCAATGAATGCGAGCCGGTGAGTGAGTCCAAGCTGCCCGTAGGGTGCCAGGGTATAGTCGATTCGGTAGTTGTTCAGAACCAGCCCTACACCGGTAGTCAGAGCCGAAAGGATGTTGAGCTGACTGATGGACTGGGGGCCCGTCTGGAAACCGGCCCTCACGGCGAGCATCTCCAGGGGCCAGACTTCGGCACCCACGTGGACACTGATGTTGTTGTCCATCGGAACCCTTACGTCGAGAAGGAAATTGGCTCCGCTAAGAATGTTGTCAAAGGTAAGGGCGGCGCCGAGTTGAGCCTGCATAGGAAGCATGTAGCTGGAGCCGCCATAAAACATTCCGGGACCCAGATTCTGAAGAATTACACCGATGCCGAACATCTTTGAAGGTTTCCAGTGCAACGACAAATCCACTGCACCACCAAAGCCGGATGCGTCGTAAAGATTCTCGTAAAGACCCTTCAAGCTGGCGGCGACACCCAGGGTGGTGCCGAGCTGCCGGGTATAGGAAGCAAGGAAAAATGCTTCGTACGCCATTATGAGGGAATCACCGGCGACCGGATAATTGTTTTCGTCCCAGTGTTCGATACCCGTTGTGCTCGTGAAGTTCGCTGCAAACCCAAAAGTGTTTTTCGGTGATTGCGGCCACACTACCGCCGCGAATTCGTCTCTTATTCCTCTAAGCCATTCGTGATGCGACACCATGGCCTCGTAGGTGTTAAGCTGATTCAGGCCTGCAGGGTTCCACCAAAGCGCGGTTACATCGGTGGCAATACCCATGTATGCATTGCCCATTGCCGCGGCACGGGGTCCGAAACCGATCTTTAAAAGCGGGTGTGCGGTCGTTCCTGTACTCCCGCCGAACTGTGCAAAAGCCACTGTGGCAAGTGCCAGAATTACTATGCCTTTTTTCATTGGCTCCCTCCTTTCGAGAGCGCTTTCTTTACTACGCTTTTAGGTTTGTGCTCCTGGTCATCCGGAACAAAATAAAAGTTATAAAGCAGTACGCCGGGTGCCACTGTTTTGCCTTGATCTGTTATGCCGCCCCAAGGCTCAAAAAACACACCGGATTCGTAATGTTTATTCTCTACAACCGTCGCCAGAAATTCACCTGCACGGTTGTATATTTTTAGAGTCACTGTTCCACGTTCAGGCAAACTGAAATAGAACGTTGTGGGTCCCGTAAAGGGATTAGGAAAATTGTGTACATTGAACTGCGGTATCACTATGGCCGTATCGTTAGCTAGATCAGTGACCGTGTCTCTTACCGATGAACGCGCCGTTACAAGCGCGATAGCTACGTTTCTCAAGGACAGAGTGTCAGTAAAATTATTGCCTACCCCGGGAGGGGGGGTAAGTTCAAAGCTAAAGTCCTGGCCCATGCCAGGATCAAGAATCCCGACATCGGGCACGTCGTTATTATTGAGATCCCCGAGCGGAGCTCCTGATGACGTAAGCAGGCGGTACGCCCACTCGTTAGGACCTGTAAAAGTCACTTCAATATCAAAAGTGTCCTGCTTGTTTCCGAGGTTTTGAATCCGCATCGGGAAGACCACCGGCACCTCGGGTGCCGTTTCAAGGGTCGTATCCGGGTCGATCCTGACGGCAACCACAGGCACGGTGTCCGGCGGGACAAGCGCCTGCGTTACGAGCCTTGCCTGTGCAGTCGTAGTCGTGTCGACGGAAGAATGAGCAACAACCCACGTAGTATCGAGTTCTCCTTCCGTCGCTGAGAATGGAATTGTCACGTCTACATACAAATCGGCGGTTCCGCCCGCTGCGGGAACCTCACCCAGATCCGGGATGCCGTCGGAATCCGAGTCCGTCATCGGTCCCGTGCTCTGATTGAGAAGATCCACCATCCAGCCCGTCTTTGTGCCCTCAGTAGTCATGTCGACCACGTCAGGGCCGTTACCTGAGTTGGTAAGAGTCAGACGGTAACGTATTGTCTGTCCCCTGTATGCGGAAGAATCCTGATTCGGAACAAGAAGCAGTGCGGGTATGGGCTCAACGTGGGTGATAAGAACGGCTGAATCGCGAACCGTCTCGTTATTGGTCGAGTGAACCCAGACTATTGTGGTATCAACATCTCCAACCATCGCATCGGCCGGAGGAGTAAGTCCTACCCTGAAAGTGCTTGTCCCTGCGTTCCCGGCAACGGAATCTACGTCCGGGATACCGTCGGAATTGTTATCGACCATCTCGTCCCCTGAAGCGGAATAAAGAACAAGGGTCCAATCGGATTGAGTTCCTTCGGTGGTAACATTTATCACGTCGGAAACAGTGCCATCGTTTGTCACCGTCATTGGATACGTTATCTGGACGTCGGGGTATGTAGTCGAATCGTAATCCGGCTCGAGCGTTATGGAGGGCCCCCAGTATGTCGTGACCTCAAACAACACAGGCAAATCGGCAAGGTAAGACCACTGGAGTCCGGCATCGTACTGGAAATAGCGGTTGATTGCCAGCTTGCCGTTAACCGAGTCGGGAATCGAGCCGTTGGATCGCGCCTGGAACCAATCGGTCCATGAGGCGTCAGGCACGGGCGTGGGGCCGGTGCGCACCCTGAAGTTGATGTTGGAGTTCCCGGGTGTCGAGTCAACGGTTATAAAGGCATCCCAGTTTACGACCTCGCCCGCATCATAGACATTGGAGATGTAAGGCTCGCGCTTCTCTCTTGTATACACGTTGCCTACGTCGCGGCACTGCGCGTGGTGATCGGTGTTGCAGTAAAGCTGGGTGTGATAGTTCCAGTCGGGTCCCCACAGAACGCCCGAAGAATCAAACAGCACCCATGAGTGAACGAGCAAATCGTCGATACCGTCTTTATTGAAGTCGGCGAGAAAACCGCCCGACATGTTGTACTTGCGTGCACCGAACTCGAGTCTCGATGAATCCGAGAAGCCATTCGAACCGCCAAGGTAGACCCATGGTTTAAATTTACTGGCACCCGTACTGTCACTTGCGTCTCCCCGGTAAAAAATAACGTCCAGCCATCCGTCCGAGTTGTAATCGAATGACGCCGACCCGCCGAATACCGAACCCGTGTTCAAGGTATCCGGCCTGGTGTATATCCTCGGCTTTGCAGGATCGGCGTAATAAACGTAAGCCTTTTGAACACTTCCCGTCCCGGTAAGCACGAAATCGAGCCAGCCGTCCTTGTTAAAGTCCGCGGCATTGCAGCCGTGCGGGTATGACGCCAGGAAATTGAGCTTGGTCACGCTTGACGCCTTGAAACCGTCGGCTGAACCCCAGTAGATGTAATCCTGGGTTCCGTAGTAGTTTACGATGAACAGGTCGTAGTAGCCGTCCTTGTCAAAGTCGGCAACCTGAAAGTTATGCCGCGCCACCGCTGCCGGCAGGGCGGACATTCTCGAGCTCGAGTATGCTCGATTAGGTCCCCCCCAGAATATGGCAATAGAGTCGGAACCGGAACCGAAGGTGGTATCGAGCCGCGCTCCGTAATCGGTACCTATGATGTCGAGCCAGCCGTCCTTGTTGACATCCGCGATATAAACCGATTCAGTCTGCTGCTTTTGGGGAAGCATTGTCGTATCCGTCGGCGAAGGACCCGCGGCCGTGCCCCAGTATATGCAAAGGGCTCCGACCTTGGCGTTGCCGGGCGAGTAATAGTGACAGGCAACAAGATCGTTGAAGCCGTCAAGGTCGAGGTCCGCACCGTCAACCGTAGCGCCGTTAAAGGTTGGATAACTCAAAAAACGCTGAGTGTTGAAACCGTCTGCTCCGCCTGTGTAGAGGAGAATCCAGTCCTTCTTCGCATCGCTCCACGTGCCGGAGTTGGGCTTATTCGATACAACAACGTCTATCCAACCGTCGTTTGTAAAGTCGAACCGCGGCACAAACTCTATCGCCCCCGAGTCCGGCTCATATGAGATCGAACGGTATGAGCAGTAAATGTCGCGCTCGTACGAACCGTCCGAGAAATCCTGTCTTGTAGTTTCAGTCCAGCTTCCTTTCTGGGCCGTGGCGATCAAAGGCAAAAGACCCAGTAGAACAAAGAAGCGTTTTCGCATTAATACCTCCATGTAAAGCCAATCTTAACGAACAAGGACTACTTTCTTTGAACGCACACCCGAATCCTCTACAAGGCGCACAACGTACACCCCTTCGGGCAGGCGAACTCCTTCCTGGTCTGTCCCGTCCCAGGTCAACGTAAAGTATGCGGGAAGCACTCGTTTTGATAAGAGGGTCTTCACGCAGCGTCCTGACACGTCATATATTCCGACGTTCACGAATCCTTCCTTTGAAGGAACAAACTCTACCGAACATTCACTCTTCATCGGATTCGGGGAAACATCAAGCCGGTGGTCGTATGCGGTGTTAAGGTGTTCGGTAACCGCGAAAGCATTTCCCTGGGTCCACCAGGTTCCGTAAATGTTTGCGCTTCCGACACCGGAATTGCCGCTCCAGCAGCAGAAAGCCGAATCCCCTTCCGTCAGGACCGCAACCTGACGCTCACCCATGGTAATATTCGCTACATTTGCCGACGCAACCTTTAGCGTCAACGGATCATTACCGGTTATCCTGTAGTGTCTGAGGGTTATTGAATCACTTCTAATGAGAATATCCGTCGAATTGCCGTCCGCATCGATCGCGGGCGCAACGTCCTCCGATCCGGGTATCGAAGCAAAACCGCTTATGACATGGGCCGTACCGTTCACGGAGAAGCCGTGAAAGAGCGAATCCGCGGTCTGGTATACGTACTCAAAACCGGCGCTTGTAGACACGACCTCGGGGTGATATTCGACCCCGGGACCCTGGGCAACCTGAACGGCCGTGAACGCCGCCGTCCCGGTCTTGCTGACCGCGCCCTTGACGTCCACGTTCGTCCCGTCGTGGTATTCGTAAAGCACCAGAACGTTGTTCATGTCACAGGCAATAGCGGGATATATCTCGTCCTTTGCATCCTTGGTTACGGTAACGGTGTCATAAGTTCTCGCCACGCCGTCCATGTGACAGGCGGTGATGTTATGATTGTTTCCCGATCCCTTTTCCATGACGAACCAGACGGTGTTCGTGACCGGATCGACCGCGACGTCCGGATGCCCGCAGCCCTGCGACCATGTCGAAGCCCAGTTCGTCTTTATCCAGCTGAAATTGTAAGGCGATGCGTAAATCCAGCCGAGGGTGTCCGCCGACTGGTAAACGAGATGCACCGTATCCGCGACCCCTATCGCCAGGCGCGGGTAGCGTTCGTCGATATTCGCCGTGGCTGCCTGGCGCAGGTTCCAGTCGCGGCCGTAATTCGAACTCCAGGCCAGATAGATGTCATGATCGGTTTCCGACAATTCGTACTCAAATGCGAGGATGAATCTCGTTTCTTCAGTGTTCGCGACAGTTTTTACCATGGCGGGGTAGCGATCCTCGCCCGGAGTGGCGCCGATGGTTCTTATATCCATGGCCCCGACAAATGAGACCGCTGCGGTAATTATCATAATACACGAAGTCATCGAAACTTTAAAACGAAAATTCTTCATCGTGCGCTCCTAGGTTTCCAGGCCACATCATCAGTGCAAAATCACTTTCTTCACGAGCCTCTTGCTCCCCACGGCGACCGCGAAATATACACCGGAGGAGCCCGGACACTCTATAAAAGACTCTCTAGTGCCCGCATCCAGGCGCCGCCGCGTCGAGATGATTCGACCAGAGGCGTCTACGAGTTTGAGACTCATGGGTTCAACGAGGGGCTTTGTGAACAAAACTTTAATGTTTCCCGCGGATTGAACTACCGAGAAATCGAGGGTTATACCTTCATCAGGAGGGGGACCCTCTTGCACACCTCCACCCGGACCGACGGCATAAAGCTTCTGGTCCCAGCATCCAATGTAAACGGTGCCGTCCTGGCCTATGGCCGGGGAGGAGATGATCCTGTGCCCGGTCTTGTAATGCCAAATCTCCTGGCCGACTGAGGATACGGCATAAAGCGTGGAGTCCGCGCAGCCGAAGTATGAAGTGCCCTGTCCGTCCACTGCCGCGGAGGATTCGATGATTCCCTTTGTAGGGAACTCCCAGACAACGTCACCCTTGTTGTTCAAACAGTAAAAAGTGGAATCCCAGGCACCTACGAGTATCTCACCCGAGGGCGAAATCGCCGGACTGGCCGTCACTTTTCCACCCAGAAGCTTCTTGAAGGCCGTTGTTCCGGTTTCGTGGATCGAATAGAGATAAGAATCGTTGGAACCCAGCGATACGGTTTGAGCTGAGACCGTCGGTGAGCTTTTGCCTCCGCCTACTTCTTTCTGCCATGAGGATGTACCGGACGATGTGACGCAGTGAAGATAATTCGGGCCGGGCCACCACGTTACTATATATATTGATGTGCCGGATTTTGCAGGGCTTGCATCGACAGATCCCGACGTGCGGAAAACCCACTGCTGTTTTCCGTTGGTCGAATTAATACAGTAAAGATTGGAATCGGCGGCGATGTAAATACTAGATCCATCCACGATGGGCGACGACGAAGCCGCAAACTGCCCGGATGCCGCGAAATTCCACTTCTCGCTTCCTTCCGATGTGACCGCGACAAGCTTACCCGCGCTCGTCCCCATGCAGATATCGCCGTTGGCAAGTATTGCAGGTGCTGCATTTATAGGCGCACCCGTATTGTACCGCCAGCGCTCTTTTCCGTCGGGACCCACCGCGATAAGATAGCCTGAATTGGTACCTATATAGATGGTTCCATCCTCCGCCACCGTCGGTGAGGATGACGTCGTCGAACCCAGATTAAATTGCCACAAAAGAGTCGCTTCGGAGGGTCCGTCAACGGCAGTCTGCCCCGTATGTTCTATATCTTTTTGAAACATAGGCCACGGATGAGCAGCCATCATCATAATCAGCACTAAAACATTGCACTCACTCATTCAATCTCCCACGTAATCCTTTTATTTATCTTAAATAATATGGAGAGGATTGGCATTGTCAACCCTTCCCTAGGTAAAAATACCTACTACTCGTCATGGATGTTTTTTGCATTAAATTGCTCGTAGGAGGTGATATCGGCAAGGTTTTTTCTCGACCTGGGTGCCGGATCCTCGTCCGGATAGCCACATCCTATAATGGCGACAACCTGGTATGCGGCAGGAAGACCTGTAATCTTGCGGACCGTTTTCTCGTCGAACCAGCCTATCCAGCACGTACCCAGCCCCAGAGCGGTGGCGGCAAGTACCAGGTGCTCTCCTGCGATACCGGCATCGAGTCTGTGCAACACTTTACCGAAGACCCCGGCTATCGCATGGGTCAAGGCGCTCTTCATGGCTAAAACGAATACGACCGGCGCACCGGAGAGCCATGATATGATGAATCGCGAACCAGGGGGTGCGGCCTTTGAAAGCGCCTCTATTTTATTCTTGTCCCTTACCACGACAAAGTGCCAGGCCTGCGAATTGCTGGCCGACGGTGCGAGTCTTGCCGCTTCAAGCATCTTTTGGATTTTCTCCTCCTCCACCGGTTCTTTCCTGTACTTGCGAATGCTCCTGCGCTTTTTTATTATTTCAAAAAACGATTCCCACGTATCCACCAGGAAGCATACCTCTCCAACGTTACTTGTCAAGACAAGTAAAACTACACCAGGACCAGGCTTGACAATTTCATGGATTAAAGTAGTCTTATCTAAAAGATAAAGATTCAAGGAGGAAACGTTGAAAAGAATAGCGATTGGCTTTTTTGCCGTCATGCTTCTCGTAAGTTGCGGCCCAACGAGACCTAAAGGCATCAAGAACTTTCAGTTCCGTCTGGCCGATCTGGATGTGGTCGAAACCGCTCTCACTTATGCAAAGTTGAATCTGGTCATTGACGCCGTAAACCCAAACGGCGTAGACGTGCTGGTGGACAGAATGGAATACGAGATATACGTCAACGGCCAGAACATAGGAAGCGGTGCGGCGAGTTTTAAAACGATGTTCGCTCCAGGCGAATCCAAAAAGCTTCAAGGCAAGGTTGCCGTCGACTACATTTCGAGCGGGCTTGCCGTTCTAAACCTCATAAAATCCGACTTTGCCAGCTACAGCCTGAATGCCAAGGTTTATTACGAGACCCCCATGGGCAACTATCACTCGTGGCAAACCATCTCGCACGCGAGCATGTCGACCGAACCCTTCGAATTCGACGACCACCCATGAAGAAATTAGTACTCTTGCCATTGCTCGCTCTCACGTTCTCGAGCTGTGCGCTGATTCAGCGGATAGCCCTGAAGAACTGCGAGTTCAGGCTTGCCGGGACCGTAATCAAGGAACTGGCGCTTACCTACCTCAAACTCGGCATCATCATTGACGTGACTAATCCAAACTCCATAGACGTCGTCCTGGACAGGATGCGCTTCGATCTCTACATCAACGACACGAAGGTCGCGAACGCCACGTCCAACCTCAAGACCACTATAGCATCGGGCGCTTCCGTAAAAGTGACACCGGTGGTTACCCTGGATTATGCGCAGGTGGGCGCGGCAATAATATCGGCGATAAAAAATCTTTCCGCCAATTACACCGTGATCGGCACCGTATACTTCGATACCCCCATCGGTTCGTTCAGTTTTCCTGTGACCATCGTGAAGGGGTAGTTTAAAAATTACTAGTAAAAGAGAGCCGCTTTTCTCTCGATTAATGTTTCTGAAATTAAAGGAAGGGGTCATCCGGGGTCGTTCCGTAAGAGACGAGGATTCACGACTTAGGGCGAGGGGATTCCGTGAAAACGTAAAAACTTGACAATGAAGAAAAAAATTGTATGATTCTTTAACGAAGTATTCTTTAAAGAGGAGGTATCATGCCTTGCACAAAATCTCAGGTTCACGGCGCAGTGGCCTCGTGGGCCGGAGTTTCAAACGTGACGGCTGAGACCGTACTCAACGGTCTGGGCGGAAAACAATGGCCTAAAGACGCGCCCGCACTGATTGCGAATGTCGAGAATATGTGCGGCTGCACAATCCCTCCCGGCGATTACGAGCTATTCGCTCGTGTTGCGGATATAGATGAGTGGGTTGGTGCAGGCGATTAAAAGACTCAATCTCGCAGTCTGAGCGATAAGTCACGAGGAGGCGTTTATCTATAAGGACCAAGATAAGCCCCCCGCAGGCGGGAACCAGAGTGAACGATTCCTGTTGAAGGCAAGAGAGGCAATCGGCAGGGGTGAAAAAGAGGAGGCTCTTCGCTGTGCCATAGAAGGCCTCAAGCACGATTCCAAGGGGAAGGAATCGGCGGAACTTAACCGTATTGCGGCAGAGGTCTTGTTTGAAAGCGGCTCGGCCAATACGGCCAAGGCCCACGCGGAAAAAGCTTATTACCTGAGCCAGGGAGGGGGGGACGCCCTTGAAAATTACAGGAGCGCAATGCTCCTGGGTCAAGTCTTCGCCAGAATGGATCTTTACGAAGAAGCCCGCAGGGTCTGGAATCGCGCCCTCGAGCTGGGCAAGCAGAGGGATGATTTGAGAATGCAGGGCAGCGCACTTCTGAACATTGCGATGCTTGAACAGCGAAGAGGCAATCACGAGGGCGCTCTCATAATACTGGACGAAGTCGAGGAGAGCTTATCCAAGATAGACAGTCTGAAGTTATTCGCCATTTGCTGCAGCAGGAAAACCCTTTCGTACCTTGAGATGGACAAGGTCGATCTTGCCGTGGAATCATGCAAGAGACTCGAATCGATAGCGCGGGAAACAGGCGCGGTGGGATTGATAGCAAGCGCCTGCTTCCGCAGGGGAACCATACATCTCGAAAAGGACGAGTTTGAAAAGGCCATCGAACCGTTCCAGGAGGCGGCGGCGATATACAAGGAGGCGGGTGACAATAAAAACCTGGCCTTTTCACTGTGCAATCTCGCCTCGGCGTACATCGGTCTCGAACAGCCTGATGAGGTCGAGCTGCTTCTCAAGCAGGTTCTTTCACTGGCCAGCGGCGTCGAATCCACCCTCGTCATGAGTGAAGCCCAGCTTGTGCTTGCCGAGCTGGCGGTATTCAGACGCAGCGTCTCCAGGATTGTCGACTGCTACGGTGAGGCCCTGAGACTGGCCAGGGAACTCAACAACGAAGACCGCTTCAGGGCATTTCACGAGAGCCTGGGGGAGTCGTTGACGAAGATGAATTTCAATATTCCGGGCATAAGGGAAACGCTCGAGCGGGCGCGCGCGGACTACAAAAAGCTGGGGCTGCCAAAGGAGCTTGCCGAACTCGAGGAGTGGCTGAACCGCCTGCCGCAGTAGCTCGTTTACCCATTTACAATCGATCCTCGTAAAGCTATACCCGACGGCTTGCTTGGATGATTACAAGCGGCCGCAGCATCCCGACTACCAGGAAGAATTCTGAATCCGCGATGCGTTAGATATCTGACGTCGCGGTGGTGTCCATGCGGGCAGGCCAGGAACAGAATGCGAATGCTACCGGATTCCTCTGGGGATGAACAGTTCCTCGAAACAACGGACTGCGTAGTTGTCGGTCATGCCCGATATGAAATCGAGGACGATCTGGGCCGGTGAAGAGTCCCGCTCGCAGTCGGTGTAGCGGACGAAATAGTCGAGCTGCGTAAAGACCTGCGGCTTTTCACGCTCGTCGGATTTCGGCTCCGCAATGTACTCATGGAGCCTTTCGAACAGGAGCCTGATTATCTCGTGGACGTTCTCGCGCTGGCGGGCGACTCGCGGGTGCCTGTAGATCATCTCGTAATTGAAGACGTAAAGTTTCCTGACCGCCGAGTTGATTAGCTCGCTGAAGCCTATGGCTTCAGGATGGCTGTCATTGCCCTTTATCAGGTCCTCGACCATTGCGCCGATTATCTTCCCGTTGTTGGTTCCGAGTATCCGGCGGACCTCTTCGGGCACGTCCTCCTCTCTTACGAGATGAGCCCTCAACGCATCCTCGAGATCCCTCCCCAGGTAGGCAACCCTGTCGACTATCCTCACTATGCATCCCTCGAGGGTCGCCGGTTTGTCTCTGCCTCGTTGCGTTTCGTAGAGCTTTAGAGGGTCTTTCCCGGAGTCGGGTTCCACGAGCGGCTCCGCGGTTTCGCCGTAGTGTGACACGATGCCGTCGCGCACCTCGAACGTCAGATTGAGGCCGGCCTTCTCCTTGCCGATTAACTTGGCAAGATAATCCACCGTCCGCAGAGAATGCAGCTCGTGCTCGAATCTCAAGCCGTGATTTACGGCAACCTCGTCAAGTGCGCGTTCACCCTCGTGGCCGAAGGGCGCGTGCCCGAGATCGTGGCCGAGCGCTATCGCGTTCACCAGGTCGGAGTTGAGTCCGAGTGCCCGCGCGATGGTGGTGGAAATCGACGCGACGTAGAGCGCGTGCTCCATGCGGGTCGCGATGTGGTCGTTTTCGGGCAGAAGGAAGACCTGCGTTTTATGCCTGAGTCGTCTGAACGACAGGCTGTAGAGGATTCGCTGCGAATCGCGTTCGAACACCGTCCTGACCGGATCCTGAGGCTCCTCGACCAATCTTCCCTTAGAGTTCATTGAAAGAGTTGCGAGAGGGTGAAAGTATATGCGCGGCTCGAGTTCCTCGCGGCGCCGACGAATCGATTCACTCATTCGCGAGTTTAACATTACCTGTCGTCTAGTCAACCGCTAAGACAAAGCCGGGCGATGAGGCGCAAGATTACCGCTAATCCAGGCATCCAAAAGTATTGACAACCGATGCGCGTTAACATATCCTTAAGCATGGCAGATTCAAATCGTTTCTGGATAAGGATGCTTCTTGCGATGCTCTTTCCTTTCATATTGGCCGGCGGCGCACAGGTCGTACTCGGGGTGGTCACAAAGCTTCCGGATATATGGGTTCCTGCATCGCAGATAGCGGTTTTCGCGGCGGTTTTCGGTTTTCTTCTCGTCGCATGGCGCGAGCGAGGCTTTCTTTACGTTCTGATATCGATAATCCTAATCTCCGTGGTCGGAGGGATATTGGGAAAGTTTCTGGGGTCGATAATTCTCCAGATGCTTTTCATCCTGGCAATCCAGATCATCGGTCTGGCTTTCCTCATCCCCACGGACATGCTCGGTCGGCCCCGGCTCCTTCTGCGGGCTCTTTTTTCGGCTGCTGGCGGGTTTGCGGCCGGGCTCTTGATTTCGGGAATCATTGGCAGCGTCAATGCGGGGGGAGCGGGCTTCGCAGCGGGGATTGAGGCAGGCATACCTTACGTCCTCGAGGTCTCGCTTTCAGTAGCAGCGGGTGTTTTATTGACGAGGATCATTGCGGGCGAAAAAACAAGCAAACAACCTGTAAAGGAGTTGGAATGAAGGAACGTAACAGTTGGCTTAAGATAATCCTCGTTCTCGCGGTCGCCTTCCTTGTGGCAGGCCTTCTGAACGGGCTTCTGCAGAGGGGGTGGTGGGGCGACCTGGGTCTCAAGGTCTCTCTTCTGGCCGCCGTGCTGGGATTCGTGGTTCTTGCATGGGATGAGGAGGGGTTCTTTTACGCGCTCGGCAGCGCCGTCATCCTCTCGGCGATGGTCGCCATCGTGGGAAGCTATCCCGGAAACCCCCTGCTCAGGGGGCTCTTCACGATTCTGTACTTCGCTCTCTTCGCCGGATTCATGTTCCTGGGCGACTGGGTCAGCCGCCGCATACTCGTCCTTCGCGCGGTCGTGAGCTTTGCCGGCGGTGTCTTGGCCGGAGTCGTGGTCGTCTACCTCCTCCCCCTCATCTACAATCCGCTTGCGGTGTTCATGAAAAACCTGCAGGGCGACCTCATCTCGGCAATCGTCACCACGGGCGGCGTGGCCGTCGCAATCCTCATCGCACGCCTCATCGGCGGCTCGAAGAAGGAGAGCAGGGACTAGTAATCCTCCCTTTTACCTGTGGTAAAAGGTTCGGAATTTCCGGAAGCGTAGTTTCTGATCAAGCAGTACCGGGACATTGCTGCTGCGGTCAAGATGCGTCTCGAAATCTATGAGGAGATTGATAAAGAGGCAAAACAGAAAGGCAGGTGAACGTGAAAGCAATCGTCAGAACAATCCCATTGATCGTGCTCGGAGCATTGCTTGCATCGTGCACAACTATTCAGGGCGACCTTGAGCTCTTGGTTGATGACCTTACCTGGAGCCACACACCTGGTTGGTCTTCGGATTGTTCGAAGATTTTTTACTCGGATGATAGCAATATGCTATGGCGAATAGATCTGGCTGGCAATAATCGAACAAAGGTTACCGATGAACCCGTTGGCGGCTTTGACGTTTCACCTCATGGAGATTTAGCTTTATCTGGAGGTGCAAACCGCTGGATCATCGTCTTTGAACTGGATACATGGACAAGAGTAGATTCAGTTCAGCCTTCTGCGGATGTTCAGTTTGACTGGTCACCAGTATCCCTGAGATTATCATATGAATCAAATCAAATCATCTATTACTGCTATAAGAACACGGACACTGTTTTCCTAAGGCGAATCAATCTGGATGATTCGACCGACGAGCTGCTTGTGAAGAAAGGTCTGGGCACCTGTTTTGCACCGGGACCCGGCGATACATTGGTTGCATTGTGGGATACTGTATACAATCTGAGGAGTGGAGAGCGTATCCCTTTGCCTGTGGAGCCGCAATCGCTTCAATGGAACCCTGCCGTACCCGGCGAGCTTTTGATCTCGACCTGGCATGACAGTGATTTGTTCCTTTTTGATGTGGGCACAAGAAAGATGAGACGGGTCAACGCAGGGCCTCCTGGAACATTTGTCACAGATGCGGCGCGATTTTCTCCTGACGGGAATAAAATAGTTCTGGTTGCAACCCAGTTGAGTAGCGGGAAAAACCAGATATGGCTATTTAGTATGACCAACTAGGCAGGTGAACGTGAAAGCAATCGTCAGGTCAATCCCATTGATCGTGCTCGGAGCATTGCTTGCATCGTGCGAGAAACCGGTGGAGGGGGAGCTAACTTTGTTAGTTGATGGACTTGACGCATTGACCGACAAGTATGGAATTTTTTCATTCTCCCCGGACTGGTCAGAGGACTGCTCCAAAGTATACCATCTTGATGTTTTCGACAGTTTAGGGAATTACGCCCCCTTAAGCATATGGTCAATTGATATTACTGGTGAAGAAAAAAAACAACTCCTCGAGGGCGACGATGAGATTCTATCATTTGACGTTTCCGGAGAAGGTAATCTGTTAATACCGTATTTCACGACCAATTCACAGAGGGATCAATGGATATTCGTGTATGATCTACTGACCTGGACCGTTCTGGATTCGATCGAGCCGGGCTATTCCAGGGCTTACGCGAGATTTTCGATAGAAAGTAGTGATATTTTATACTATGAGGATGTTACGAGCGATGATCCCAAAACGCTTCTGCTTCATAAATGCAACTGGAAGGATTCAACGGACGACGTGGTTCTCAAGGTTCCTTACGAAATGCACTATGATTTCGCTCCAGGTCCGGGAGATACCTTATTCGCCTTCGGCAACAGGATATGCAATCTGAACAACAATGAGATAATAACGATTGATATCGACAGCGCGGATGTCCAGTCTTTAGACTGGAACCCGGTAAATCCAGGCGAACTTGTAATCGCCACGGGGTTAGAAGGCAATCTGTACATGTTCGACACTAAAACCCGGGAGCTTGAAAAAATCGACACTAAAGAAACTAATGCTTCTTCAATCAACCGGGCAAGATTTTCTCCAGATGGGAAGAAGATTGTTTTTACAGTTGCCATAGACGCCGACGCTGTTCATTTTTCTCAGATATGGCTATTTGAACGCGACTTAGCAAACCAGGAGTTTTAAGTGAAAAAAACCCTTGGCGCTAAGCCCCTTATAGTGCTCGCAATAATTTTTGCGTCGTGCGAGAAGCCGATAGAGGGCGAGCTTGAGCAACTCCTGAATAACAAACAACAAACTGCAATTTGCCCGCGCTGGTCTTACGACGGTTCAAAGATATACTTCATATACAACTCAGGAACTAATTCAGGGAGATTGGGAGTATACGATTTTGCAACCGGAGAAGATACCACACTCAGTGATCCCTGGATGCATGGCTTTGACATCTCCCGGTTTTCAGATTTGATGTTGACCAACGAAGGAGGCTGGTTCTGGATAAGAGAGCCGGAAACATGGGAGGTTGTTGATTCGAACAAGGCTTGTGAGAAGGCGCTCGATGTAGTTTTAACGATTCATGGCCCTAAATACTCCTATGAATCGTCGCAATCATTTTATTACCTGTTCTGGAGAGAACCGGATTCACTGTTTCTTCACAAAGTCGATCTCTCGCTTCATAGTGACGAGGAAGTGCTTATCATCAATTCTGAAGAAAGAGGTGCTTTTGCACCGGGATCTGGAGACACGCTTTTTGCGATAAGTGATACGATGTACAACCTGAAGAGCGGAGAAAAGATTCCTTTGGGTATACGGCCTATAGAGCTTCAATGGAATCCCGCAGCCCCTAACGAACTTCTGGTTGTTAAAGCTGCGGCTAAAGATGAAGATCTGTATCTGTTCTCTCTTCAAGAGCGAAGGTTGAACCGCATAAAAGTAGAACTCCCTGAAATCTACAGTTCTACAAGTGACGCAAGGTTTTCGCCCGACGGCAAGAGCATAGTTCTTGTCGGCGAGCAGTATTCGGACGGCGGAGGCCCCTTATACCTGTGGCTTTATAAGATCAAAGAATAGGAGTTTTAAGTGAAAAAAACCCTTGGCGCTAAGCCCCTTATCGTGCCGACGCCGGTATGGATAATCGGCACTTATGACGATGAAGGCAAACCCAATGCCATGACCGCGGCGTGGGCGGGCGTCGCATGTTCCGATCCTGCGAGCGTTGCAATTTCGCTGCGCGCCGCGACATACACTCACGGCAACATCACCAAACGCAAGGCGTTCACCGTAAGCGTGCCGTCCGAAGCTCTCGTAAAGGAAGCCGACTATCTCGGAATTGCGTCCGGCAGGAACGAAGATAAGTTTGCTCGTTCGGGGCTCACTCCGGTCGCAAGTGACGTTGTAGACGCCCCTTACGTGAAAGAAGCGCCATTAATTCTCGAATGCAGGTTGACTCACACCATTGAGCTGGGACTTCACACGCACTTCGTTGGAGAGATTGTTGATGTCAAGGCAGACGAGGAGGTGCTCGGTAACGGCGGTTATCCCGATATCGAAAAGGTCAAACCATTCGTCTACACCCCCGGTGATCGCAAATACCACGGCATCGGTTCATACCTTGGTCTCGGATTCTCATTAGGGAAAAAAAACTAATTACTTAAATCGGTTATCACGCTCCTCCCCCCCTTGCTCAGCGGAACGCCTGACCTTATTTGTACCCGGTCTGGCGGTAAGCTCAGCCTACCTCAGGTTCAGTTTTTAAACCCTTGAGGAACATGAAAACACCGGCGTCCTCGCAGGTTTTGTTCTGGAAGGGCGATGATGCAAGGGTTTTCTGCGCATGCTCCATCGAGACGAAATCTATCCAGACGAGCTTGCCCATGATGCGGGCGAGCAGTCTTCCTAAAAGGCCGAAGCCCACGGTGCGGCAGAAAGCGTTCATGTCCTCGTAGTCGAAGCCTTTTTTGCCGTCGATGATGAACATCTCACCGCCCGGCTTGAGCACACGGTGAAGTTCGGTGAACATCTTCTTGGGGTTGGGCCAGTGGTGGAAGGTGAATGAATTGATGACGAGATCGAAGGTGTTGTCGGCGAAGCTTAGATTGTAGGCGTCCTCACGCTGGGCTATTACACGGCCTACAAGCTTGTTCTCCTTGATTACTTTTTTATTTAGATATACCATATCAGGGGAGAGATCGGTCGAGTAAATCTTTGCCTCCGGATACTTTTTTGCAAGTGCAACACCAAGGTAACCTGCGGCGGCACCCACGTCAAGGATTTTACCCTTCGGATTTTTTAAAGGTATCCAGCGCGCAAATTGTTCATAGACTTTCAAAAAGAAGACCCGTGTATATAAATCATAGAGTCTTGAATGCGGAAACTGGAAAATTGTAGGCTCCATTCTAATAGCCAATGTTACTCCTTTACTTTTCAAATAAATATCTCTAGATTCCTGAATCGCCTCTTTAAAAAAGAGTATTGTTCCTTGCATAAACTATACCGTTTTCAGGAAGCTTGTCAATACTTAAGAATACTTATCTTCGATTTCCGCCAGCATTTGTGATTCTACCGCAACTCCGTAAATAAAGGCGAAAGAGACTTGACTGATCTTCGGTTTTGAGTATATTGAAGGCATAAACTTAGGAGGACTATCTATGAAAAAAATCCCTGTGGCAATCATATTCGTCGCCCTTCTTGTCATATCCGGAGTCGCTCTCGGTGCCGACCAGTACACGACCATGCAGGATATAATGAAGAAGCTGAGCAATGCGGTAACCTATCTTGAGGATACCGAGAACCAGGAAGTGGTGAATATCGATGCCGACATCATTACCGAAGACGGCATCACCTACACCCGCACCCTACACCAGGGCTGGACATACGGTATCATGGCGTTCGGCGACTGGCGGATTTCCGATCTCGATATTACGGTCTACGAGGACGTTGACGGAGAATGGACAGAGGTTGGCAAAGATGACGAGGCCGACAACAATCCACTCGTCGTAATAACGCCTTCAACGTCGGCGGAATACATGATAGAGTTCACGATCTACAAATTCTCCGGCGACTACACGGCTGCACACTACGGCATGATCATCTACCACGAGATCGAGGAATAGGAATATTTTTTCGTAATGGGGTCCCTCCTGGACCCCATTATTTTATTACTATTGCGACAGTTTTACTTGCAAACCCGCACATTGTGAACCTCACATATAAAGTATCTCCGGTTGAAAGATCCTTCTTGTAATCGCACGGCCCGAGATTCTCTCTTGCCCATTTGCCTGCGCAAAACGAGACTCTGAATGAGCCGTCCTCCCCTGCCTGGACATATGCGGCGAGTACGCCGTCACCGTCCGTTACCATGACGTCCGATTCGTTTGCCACCGAGCCGCGTCTGCCGTGAATTTCAACTGTGCAGGATCGTGTGTAGTACGCTTCAATGCGGCCTGGTTTGATCGGCCTGAATGCCTGGCGAGTGCACGTCAAAAGCGGGATCATGAGGGAAATAGCCCATATTCTTTTCATCATGTCTCCTCTTTCGTCTTTCCTTCGCACCAGAATTCCCTCAGAACCTTTTCCGCCTCCTTACCCTGGGGCGAGTAGCCGTCCTTGCTTGCATTACCCGAAACCGAATCCCACAGCCAGAAGTAGACCCCTCTTATCCAGGGATTGGATTCCAACGCCTCGAGAAAAGCCCTGTAACATTTGGCTTGCTCCTCTTGATCAGGTTCGCTCCGGGTCTGAAAATCCCACGGCCTTTGGGCCGCAAACCCCGTGCTTCTGTAACCGACCTCGGTAAAGAGCAGGGGTTTGCCTATCTTTACGCTGAACATTTTGAGTGTTTCCATCCATCGCCCGATGCGCCCTCTGAAGACCTCCTCTCCCCCCTCTTCTCCATCGGCGAGCGGGGCGTAAAAGTCGATGCCTATCGCGTCCAGCGCGTCCCAGAAAGAAACCCGCTCATAGGAGTCCCAGTTGGCCGCAAAGGTAAGCTCGCCTGAGTAGACGGCCCTGACGTCGCGAATCAACTGTCTCCATTCTTCGTGACCCGACAAGAGCATGAGCTCCGTGCCGATGCAGAACATCTCAATCCCGTGCCCCTGAGCAGCCCTCGCGCAATTGAGAATCCTGTCGGAATACGACTTGAACCACGCCTTCCTTCTTAAGGGAAAAATGCGCGCTCTCCATGTCCCGTCCTCGATATCAAGGTGCGGCTTGAGCATTATCCTGAGTCCCAGAGCATGGGCTTTCTCCGCCGCCCGCCTCAGGGACTCTTCGCTTGCCGTGCGGTTCGTCCTTCTGATATCGCTAGAAAGAATCCCTCGTTGATACCATGTCGGTACGAGAGCGACGGAATCGACGCCGCAGTCTTTGAGCGCTTTCAGTGAATCACCGAGGCTTTCATTTGCGTAACCCTCTTCGGACCATACCGGCAGGTTGAAACCGCGTTCGTATCCGCTGGACTTCACACCGCCTTCTTCCGGATAAGCGCCAGCCGGAAGGTTGCCTCGAGAACCCTTTTAGGGTAAGTCCTGGGCGAAAGCTCCACAGCCCCGAGACGGCCCAGAATCCAGTTTCCCTTCCCCATGAGGCTTTCCCGCAGTATCTGGCACAAGCCGTCCGCATCCACAAAACCCTCCAGCCAGGCAAGTGCTTTCTTGAACCAGGAATGGGCTTTCGCGGACTCGAACGGAGCAAGCATCTCCATATTTCGCAGCAGATAGCCCAGGCATTCGGCATCAAAACCTCCATTCCATCCGGGCAGCTTCATGCTCCAGCCCATGGCGCAATACCGCCGGGGTGCAATTGCCACCACACCGTACCCCCAACGCAGGGACTGGTATTCATCGGTCATCATCCATCCGACCGCCTCCTCGGCCTTCCGCAGAAGCCCTTCGGGCAGGTTGCCCCACGAGTTCACGTCCCATACCCATGGAAGATGGAAGCGTTTGCCCAAGTAGTGCAATGGGTTAAGAAAAGGCGTTTTTCCCCTCCAGACCTTCGGGTAGCCGGCAGGGTCAGGCAAATAAAGAGTTGCGGGGTCGAACCGGGGTCCGAATTCCTTAAGCCTTGCCAGTCTTGCCGCCACGTGCTTTCGCACCGCTGGGTGCCCGTCGTACCCGAGAGCGCTGACGGAGCCTGCGATTAACGAGGCGGCAAACTCCCTGCCCAGAAATGAGGTGTGCATGTAACGGTCGTCCGTGGCGTCGTCGGCGAGTGCTTCCAGAAAATCGAAATACGGTTTTATCCTCTCATCCAGTTCCTTTACTCCGCTGCGTATGCCCATATCGTAAAGACTACCGCACGCGTTCTCGAAGGTTCGTTCCGTGGAGCCGTGAATGGAGTTAAAATCAGTTTCGCCTGTCAAATAGTCGAGGTTTTCCTTCACTCTCGGATATGCAAGCAGCTCATCCTTCGAGACTGTCTCTGGCTTTCTTCCGAGAATCTCTTTCTCCACCCGCCACCTGATGGGGGCGCAGGCCTCGGAGAGCAGGACTTCTATTGCTCTGTCATCCGTCATTAATTATCCTCCATCCGTCAGTTTACGATGAGCATGGAACGTGTCAATACAAAAAAAGGGATGGCCGCAGCCATCCCTGTAGTGGATGAAAGATCATTCTGGCTGCTTTATTTAGGAGCCATTATGTTTAATACCCCGTGGCTTATGATATCGTATCCCGCAGGCATTCCGTCCGGCAATTTATACCAGGCATCCTTAATATCATCCGGGTTTTTGGACCCCCAACCGAAGTTGAGATGGTAAATATCTCTTTCCACAAGACGTTCTCCTGACACTACCCATGCCGCTCCATCACATACGATTGCATGACCTCTCCTCGTGCCCGTTTCTGTGAGTCTTAAAACCGCAGGACGACTGGTAAGAATATTCGTATATAAGCTATCGTAGAAACTTATCGCAGAATCGGACGGGTAGAAAACTTCCGCACTGAAATAATCGAACTTGTTCAGGAGAGCTGTTTGAACAGACGATATACCTGAAGATGAGCCGGCTCTACTTGAGTATTTCGTCCCTATCGAAACGCCGCAGATGTAGGACAGCCAGGGCCCGCTAAGGCTGCTTGGTACGCTGTCAGGCAAAACTAGATACTGCATAGAAATAATAGGCGCGATTACATTCACCGTACTAAAAGAAGGAAATCCTGCAACTTGCCAATCGGCATCGATTTTAATAATCACGGTATCGGTGTCTGAACCCGAGTTTGGATATTCAACTCTTTCAGAAGTATAAGTGTCGGCATCAAAAAAACCTACAAAAGACAAGGCATTGCGAAGCTCAGCCCAGTAATTGACAACCTGAGCCATTGCGGTGGCTCCGCATCCCACTGAACATCTGTCGCCGGTAAAGGTGTCGACCGGGCAGCACTCATTGTATATTCCGCCTTGCGTCCATGTGGTTCTTACCAGACCTTGAGTAGGAAATAAGAAATCGGGAATCGGATAACGCACAATTCTGAGATCGGGAGAATCATCACTTAAACACTCTTGCCAGGCATCCTTACGACTCTTAACGTATCCGGGGGAAAGACGGGGGAGGGCTTCACGCCTGAAAACCAGATCTTGCCTGAGCATCTGAAGCAATACGTTATCCGGATGCTCCTCCCATGGGAAATTCCCCTGAAAGTCGAAAGCGATGACGGGATCAATGTGAGTGTAGGCGGAAATCACGACAAACCCTTTAGGGACGAGTTCGATCACGTATCCAATAAGTTCCTTTGTTTCCGGATATTTGAGCTCTTCAACTTTCCCCACCTTCGGGGCAGTTTGATTTGAAACCGATATATCCCGCCACATATTCTCGGCTTTCGCGATGTGATAGGCCGCCGCTTTTCTTGCCATTTCCCTGGTTACCGGCTCGCTGGTAAGCGGTTGAGCGTACATTGTCTCCAACGCTCCAAGGCTTGTGAAAACCACGAACAGTGCTCCGAGAGTGCATCTCTGGGACATCAGCGCCTCCTTTAAGAGATTAATTATTAGCAGAAGGAAATGATATACACGATTGAGTTTTTGTCAAGTTGACAAAAAAATGTGTTTTTTTACCTGCCTCTTCTGGCGTTTTATACAGCCCAGCATGAAGTAAAACCGGTGACTTTGGAAATCGTGGAATGCAGTCAAAAATATCTCTTCCTTTTACAGTCGATTACAAAACATGGCGATTATGAGGATGATCTTGCTGTGAGCTCGTTAGAGACAGGGGGAGGACCCTCAGGGTGAGACTCTATCGACTTATTGTTGCAGGATGTGCAATTACTCGCGGGTACGAAGAACACCTAAGGATAAAGTCGTCCATACCTCGGTATCAATTCCCCAAAGGGTTTGCTCTAAATTGAGTTCCACCGCCCAGTGGCTTCCCAAAGGCCATCTTTTTGAAACCTCTGCGCGCAAATCAAACGTAGGGCTGTCCTGCGGGTCAAACGGTCCGCCTCGATCAGGAAGACAGGCGGAAAGAACGGATGAAAGAATCCAGTCGTCCGGCAGGTTGCAGGCTGCCGAAAAGCTCGCCCCGTCTCCGGCGTCGACCCCATCCGGGTTCATACCTGTCCACAACAGGGAGAGGCCCGTGGAGAATCGCCCGAGCAGGAATCCAAGGCCGGCTGAACCGCAAAAGCGACCCTCACCGAGACGATTGCAGTAGCTCCCGGTGGGAAGAAGAATTTTCAGATCAAGAGTAACCCTACTTTTGACAATCGCAGTAACCCCAATATGCGCGTCGCCTAACCCGGCTTGCCAGTATGTGTATCCCGGGCTCAGGAAACCTAGACACTTGAAATCGATATCACCGTGAGGATAAAAGACCATGCTTTTGAGACCTAAGGGCCAGCCTGCGGAAAGGTTTAACCCGAAGTCAACGTCGTGCAGGCTGCCGGAGGCGCGAGTCTCAGGAAGAATTCCCTTGTCGTAGCGAAAGCCGTAGTAACCTGTGTTCAATGAAGCCCTGAAAACACTTAACCCGTAACACCCGTAACGCCCGTAAAACTTGTCTTCCCCGTAACAAAGATCGCTTGTATTCAAAGGAGTTATTGACAAGATATTGAGGAATAGACCAATCACCGCCAGTACTCCCTGAGTATCTGCTCGGCGCTTTTACCTCGTGGTGAGTACCCGGTGGCCGATATCGAATCTGCATTATCCTCCCACATCCAGAAATAAATGCCTGCAAGCCACGATTTTTGAGGAAAACTCTCGAGCACGCTCCTGTAACAATCGGCCTGAACCGCCTCATCCACAGGGGCGTTTTCCTGCCATTCCCAGGGTTCCAGGGCAGCCTTGCGCGTGCTGCGGAATCCTATCTCCGTAACGATCACGGGCTTGTTTATGCTCGATGCAAAACCGTCCAGCCTGTCGAACCACTCAGAGATATTTTCGAGATATACCTCAGGCCCCTCCCCCTCCCTTGAAGCTAAAGGTGAATAGAAATCGATCCCCGCATAATCTAATTCGTCCCAGAACTTAACCTTGTTGATCCCATTCCAGTCCGCGGCAAAGGTCAGTTCTCCCCTGAAATGTGCTCTTACGGAATCTATCAAAGGTTTCCAATGAGGCATGCCGGACATGGAGGTAAGCTCGGTGCCGATGCACAGCCTTTCAACATTGCAGGACTCGCAGATGTCGGCGTAATGCAGAATCATTCCGAGGTAGGAGGAAAACCATGAATCGGCATCGCCGGGCGATATGAGGCCCCGCCACTCACCAGTTTTAACGTCTACGTGGGGTTTTAACATGACTTTGAAACCGAGGTCTTCTGCAATCAGCACGGCTCCGGAAAGGAGCGTGTCATCTACCGTAAGGTCTGTACGGTGAATGGTTGAGGAGCCTGGATTTTCCATGAACCATGTAGGCACAAAGGCAACGGCGTCTCCCCCACACTCAGCAAGCTTCTCGAGGGAGCTTGTGAGTTTGTCAGGATTGTAACCTTCCTTCTGCCAGGTCGCAACATTCATGCCGTGCTCGTAGGAGTGAGGCGGTACGTACAATGGGGTCTGGTCGCAAGTGCAAACGAAGAAGACGACCAAAAGGCACAGGCCGGAAGACACTCCCTTAAACATCATGCAACATCCTCATTGCGCGAACAAGCTAGGCGATAAACTCCAAATCAAAAATCTTATAGAGCGTCAAGAGCTTTTCGAGAAGTCCGCCTACCGCTTCGCCTGTGACCGGCGGGTAGTAGGGCAGGGCTGAGATGAACTCGAGGGTTGCTATTACGTCCTGAACCTTCCTTGCCCCCTCCCCCTCCCCGCGGGGGAGTTCGAGAAGAATCTGGTTCCAGTGCTCGCTGTCCAGCTTCTGGACCATCTCGATAAGGAGATTGATGTTCGAAAGTACGAGCGTCTGGCACACATCGTCCGTACAGCCGGGATAGAAGGCGAGCCTTGTGCCCATCGCCGCGGTCCACGAGCCCAGATCGAAGGCGTAAACGCCCTCCGGTCCGTACTCGGCCACGATGGTTCTTATCTCCGTCTCGGTATATGCAAAAAGCTTGAGAACGGTGTCCGGTTCGAGCCCGTCCTCGATTGCCTTTTCTATATCCTTTACTTCCTCGATCCTGCGCGATGACTTTGTTTTACCCTGGTCGCCAATCAGTTCTAGCTCTGCCGCAAGCGCCTCGAGGTTGGATTTGATGCGTTCCCCGTAATGATCTCTCGAAAGCTGGTAAAGATCAAAGGCATAACGGAAGTATCCACCGGCATGAACGATGGGGACTTCAAGCATGGGTTCCTTCCCGCGCAGCAAAATTTGCTCCTGCGGTCCTGGGTCATAGGGCAGCCTTGCAAGAAGCGAATCTATCTTCCCCGAATCGAGTTCGGGCAGTTCCAACGCCGATATCTGGAAACCTGCCTGACAAAGAAAAAACCAGACTATAAACATACGACCTCCTCTGGTAAGGATTTTCGAAAAATACTATTTCAAAAAACGGAAACGTCAAGCGTAAGGTTGCGCATGGATTCTTTGCGTGGCTGAGTAAAAAACCTGATTCTGTCCATGGTCAAGAGATCGTTACCAGTGATAGTAGGTTTGAGTTCGTCGAGCAGGAGAACCGGAAAGAGGAGAAAG
>CBFGKC010000019.1:0-30736 GCA_965649265.1 Caldifarciminota bacterium
CTTGCCTTTCTCCCGCATCAGGCTCTCGATACCCAAAAGTACAGATACCAGAGACATCGCCCAGGCTACCCAGCTAAAAATGTACCATACGAGCGGTATCTCCTTTATCGGAAACTGCTTGGGACCTATGAAGAAGAAAATGAAGGCAACCAGACCTAACGCGAACGAAATCAATCCCATTGTAGGCATTTTTGACCTCCTTGGTCGTTATGTATATAAGACGATAAAAATCACCAACGGTTGCGTTATTCATGTTCGTAATCCATTGCCTGTCAGTGATCTCCCTGGATTTATTCCACCACCCCGAATTCGAGAACGGCGAGCGGTTTTGATGCCGATATCGCCGCAAGCTCGGGATAGCAGATATCCATGATATCCGTAAAAGATCTCCAGTCCTGCCGGGCTTCCTTGGGAGTCAGCGCACCGTATGCGCTAACGCCTATCCAGTTGATGTAGTCATCGCCCGGATAGTAGGCGGCCATGTTGTTCCATGTGTCCTCCGGAAAGTTCTCCGAGTTTACGTGAAATACCCAGGTGACGTTTTCGACGCCTTCGCTCCGAAAGAGGTCGATAATGTGCCTGTAGGCATCACGGAAGCGCTCGGGACCGTCCGCTTTCAAAGCGTCGCCGTAACCGGCGAGTGTATCGCCGCCGTTGAAAACGCCGCTCCAGGGAAACCAGTCACCGTTGGCCTCGACGCCGAATTCCACCATCAAGGGGTAACCCACCGCCCTGGCGTCCTGTGCCCATGCCTTTAGCTCGGCGTCGAAATCACCGTCGATGATTCGCTCTAGCTTGTATATTTCATCCGGTCCCTGCTCGTATGTAGAGCGAGCCATCATCCTTATATAAGGCAGCCTGCCGTAATCGTGAATGATCTGGACCGTCTCTTGAGGGAACTTTATCCCGTCCACCCAGTTGTTCGAGAAATAAACCCATACAAGCGGTCTTCCTGCAAGTTGTTCGTAAGCTTCAATCCTCTCCTCAGTAACGGTATCCTCCGAGTCACCGAAATCGGGATATGCCGAAAGGTAAATCCCCTGAGAGGGGGGGAGGACCTTCAAGGAATCAAGAGATAATCTCGCTTCGCTTGTAAAGCAGGTATCAGCCGCACCAGCCTTGAATGCCTCGAGTGCCTCACTGGAGGAATTAATCCTCAGATCGGATGTGCTTGCGTCCTCGTTTTCCCAAATCTCGTTCCAGTAACTTATTGCGACGATTCGCGGGTAACGCCCGTCCTTGATGGCACTGAATGCGTTGGAGATCCATTCGGCCTTGCGGTTTTGAATGCTGCAGCCGGCAATCAAAATAACGGCAAAGAGCACTAATATTTGTTTGAACATTTTTACCTTCCTTGGTTTGAAAAAGCTTAGCCTGTAAAAAAGGAATGTCAACAAGAACCTGGGCTTTATTTTGGAAAGACAATTATACAAAAAGTAAATCAGGGATAAGCTAGAATTCTATCAAGTGATTTAAATAATAAACTAGTGTGTACGGTAGAACCTGGTCCTTAATTTGCTTTCCAAGAAGGCAAATGGAGGAACGAGATGGGAGTAATTGTTGTTACCTTACTGCTTTTAGACGCAAGCATAACGTTTCCAGAGTCCCAGCGATTTGACGCCGGGTTCGACGACGGGTACGGGGTCTCCTTATTTTTGACTCCGGATGGTGAACTATCCACAATTCATGACGACTGGGATCTCAACGATGACGGCTGGATCGATCTGGTAGTCATTGATGAGTTTCAATGGGAGGGGAGCAAGCAGAATCAAAGCACTTATTCTTTCGTCTTCTGGGGAAGCGCCGGGGGATTCAGCAAATCACGCTGTGATTCATTTTTCACTTGCGGAGCCGAATGCGCCGCGGCGGCGGATTTCAACCTCGACGGAAGAACGGACCTTGTCGTGGCAAATAGTTGTTCTCCATATTCCTATGTGTTTTACGGCTCCCCGGGAGGTATTAATTTTTTGAACCCTGATTCATTCAAGTCCGTATCCAACCACGGTTCCATCACCGTCGCCGAGCTCAACGGCGATGGATGGCTCGATCTGGTCTGGAGCAACTGGTTCGGCTGGGGAGGCTATTCAAAGATCTACTGGGGATCCGGGAGAGGTTTTGACGAATCGAGAACGGATTCGCTTCCTACCGGCCCCGCGCACGGAAACATGGTCGCGGATTTTGACGCTGACGGTTATCCTGACATTTTTTGGGCAGTCTATTACGAAGACCGTGATTACATACGCAGGCCTTCACTGATCTACTGGGGAGGCCCGGATGGATACAGCGTGAGCAGGAAAACTGAGTTGCCCACTGTAGGTCCGGGCGACGACATTGCCGTGGGTGATCTCGACAGGGACGGGCTGCTGGATATCGTCATTCCTAACCATTCAGTCGCCCCCCCTCCCCAGTGGACCGCGTACGATTATTCATATATTTACTACGGGGCAGGCGGCAGGCTTTTCTGCAAGGACTCCCTTTATGCACACGCTCCATGGGGGGCAAGTGTCGGAGACATCGACGACGACGGCTGGCTGGACATCGTCTTTGCATGCTCCGGAGATATCAATTCATTGTGGTACAAGGGGTCAAGGAAGGGCTTCGTTGAATACGATATTCTTCCCGTGATTGGAGCGTCCTCATCCTGTCTCGTCGATTTCAACATGGACGGTCGGTGCGATATAGCCCTGGGCAGCCAGTTAACCTCACAAATGAAAATCCTTTATAAAACCAATACCGGCTGGAAAACGGTTGCACTGGATGCGAAAGGGATTGATGCTGGAATGACACGCGATGCAGGAAATCCTGCGGATCACGACAACAGAGCATCATATACTTCACCTGTTCTGCAGATAACATCTTCGAGTGATTCAATCGTCGTCATCGACAGTTTCAGGATAGCCTCTGACGTCAAATGGTTTGGCAGTAATGAGGCCAAAGACGCAGGCGTGGAAATCTGGGTAAGCTATATGTGCAAGTCGGGAGAAAAGACGTGGAGCGACTGGATGCTTTATGAACCGGGGTATTCCGGGTTCACCGCGGGCAGGGCGCTGCGTTACAAGGTGTGTTTTAAAACGGCAATGCTTGCCCGGGTAACCGTGAGAAGCGTTGAATTGTTCTACCGCGTCATTGAAGAACCGACTGGCTTGATAATCAGGCGGATAGGAAGCAGGAATTACGAGATATGTTTTAACCAACTGAGCCTGCTCTCACAGGCAAAGCCTCCATCCATCTATGACCTTGCAGGAAGAAAGGTGAAAACACTAAGGAACATGAGCGGGAATGTCGCGTACTGGAACGGGGACGATAACAGCGGGGTAACGCTGGCCAGCGGAATATACTTTCTTGTTGTGAATAACGGTGTTAAGAATTCGTCCTACAAACTTGTACTCTTGCCGGATTGAGCGTACGGGAATCAGGTTTCGAATCCCTCAGGTATACCCTTGAAACGGTGTCGGTTCACGAAGCTAGTAGCCAATGACATCTTGTTGAATGTCCTGTTCTTGAACGAGTCGAACTTCTTCAAAAAGCCGTCTGGGGTTACCTTTGCCAGGATAATGGGATTGGAGTCAATTTTGTAAACAGGTACCCTTATGGTGGTCAGCGGCACCCTTGGCCTGTCCCAGGTTTCGGCGCCGACGGTAAAACCTACCCGGTAGCCCGCTTTGTGTGCGGCCCTAAGAACCCTCATATTGAAACGTCCGAAAGGGTAAGCGATCGCCGGGATCTTGATCCCCAGCCTTCGCTCGAGTATTTCCTTCGAGCATTCAAGCTCCCATGAAAGACGATCGTCAGTCGAACGCTTCAGGTCGGGATGGGTCATTGTGTGTGAACAGACCTGCCAGCCGTCGCCCATGAGTTCCTCTATCTCTTCCCATTTGAGATGATGGGAACCTCCACCCATTATGTCCCACATGTTTCTGGAGCCCGTGTATCCCACAACAATGGAGACCATGCCCTTGAGTCCCATGCGCTTCATCATCGGGTACGCCGTCGTGTAAATCTCCCTGTAGCCGTCGTCGAAAGAAAGCATTACGAGAGGTATATCCTGATTGTTGCGTTCGACCAGACATTCTTCAAGACTCCCGGGTTCAATTATTCGCGTTCTTTTTGAGAGCAGGTCAAGTATCTCCTCGAACCTTCGGGGAAGCACGTTTGTCCAGCCTATGCCGTGCCTGGAGATGTTGTGGAATTCCAGTATGGTCAGCATCGTAAGTCCTCGTGGGAGCGAGCTTCGAAAAGCTCCTGCCAGTAATCCTCAACCTTCCGTGCGATGTGCGGCCAGGAATACTCGAGTGCCCTTTTCCGTCCACTTAAGCCTATATCTTCCCACTCGCTTCTGCGTCTGTGCAGTTCGAGAATCCCCCTTGCCAGATCGGCCGCGTCGCAGGGTTTCACGAATACTCCCGCGTCCGGACTCATGACCCACCTGAAGGCATCGATATCGGTCGCCACTACCGGCTTGCCGGATGCCATCGCTTCGAGCAGCATTATCCCGAAGCTCTCCGCTCCAATCGACGGCGTGATGGACAGATCGCACCAGCGGTAGTAATCGCGTCTTGCATCCCCGACGATCTCGCCCGCAAAGATCACGGAGTCTCTCACTTCTCTCTCGACAAAGCGCTCGTAGTAGGCTCGCATGGGGCCCTCCCCGCATACCACCAGCTTGACGTCCGGCACTTGCCTTTTGATCGAGGTCATCGCGGAGAGGAGGTAGCGTACTCCCTTCTTCGGATCGAACCTTCCCATGAACAGAAGCTTGAGGGAGGATCGGGGCAGCACATCCTCGAGGGCGCTTCTTCCCGGCGAAAACAAATCAGTATCAACGCCGTTGGGGATGATCCGGTACTCACCAGGGAAGAAACAGGCCATAGTCTCCTTTGCCACCGGTGAGACCGCGATCAGCCCGTCGTAATACCTGAAGAACTGTCTCCTCAAGGGCTGTTTGAAGAAGCGGTAGAGGGAGGAGGGGTCGTGGCCGGCGTGGAAAGTTCCCACTGCAATCGTGCGCTCGTCGTTTCTGGAATAGTGCAACACCGTCATCGGCAGCATGGGCGCGAGAGAGCCGTGAACGTGAACGACATCGTATTTCTTCCGGCGCAGCAGTTCGTTGATCCTTGCCCATATTCCTATTCCGAGCGTAACCCTGGAGAAGCTCTTGTTGATGGGTAATCTCACACCGGTGCCGATTCTCGTGACTGCGACGTCGGGTGGAACCTTTCCAGAAATCCTCGATGTGAGAACGTCAACCTCGTGTCCCCGGCGCATGAGCTCCCTCGAAAGAAAATAGACGTGCTCACTTATCCCCCCAATGTGCGGGAAGTAGTGCTCACTGACCTCTAATATCCTCAACCCTTGTAGATTTTGAGCGCTTCTGCCAGAAGGTGTATGGCTTTCCGGAGAGCGCGCTCTTCGAGCACGTAGGCTATCCTTATTTCGTTTTTACCGGCGCCGGGCGTGGCATAAAAGCCGTTGGCGGGTGCGACCATTACCGTCTTGCGTTCCCTTGAAAAATCGGTCAAAAGCCAGGATGCAAATTTGTCGGCATCGTCGACAGGCAGTCCTACAACCGTATAAAATGCACCGTCCGGGGTGGGGGCAATGACGCCCGGAATGGCCGAGAGCTCTTCCATGAGCGCTTTGCGGCGTTTATCATATTCGGTAATCATGGGTTTCATGAAGCGGTGAAGATTGCGGAATGAGGCGACCGCGCCGTACTGCTCAACCGTGGGTGGACAGAGCCTGGCCTGTGCGAACTTCAGAATCGCCGACATGAGTTCGTGGTTGTGGCTCACGATGAATCCTATCCTTGCACCGCAGGCCGAAAAGCGCTTTGATATGGAGTCGGCGACGATCACCCTGTCTTCGATGCCTGGGAGAGTCAGGGCCGATGTGTGTTCCTTGCCGTCGTATATGAATTCGCGGTAAACCTCGTCCGAAATGAGGTACAGATCGCGATCCTTCGCTATCTGGCCCAGAACGAACATTTCTTCCTTGGTCAGGACCGTTCCTGTGGGATTGTTGGGTGTGCAGATGAGAATGGCCTTGGTCTTGCGAGTTATGTGTTTCTCTATCTCCTTACGCGAGGGAAGCCTGAAGCCGTTCTCGACCGAGAGTCTTATCGGCACCAGCTTTACTCCCGCGGCGACGGCGAATCCGTTGTAGTTCGTGTAGAACGGCTCGAAAACCACTATTTCGTCGCCGGGATCGGTAACTCCCCAGAATGCGAAGAGAATCGCTTCAGAGCCGCCGGTCGTGATCCACACGTCGTCGAGTTCGATCTTGATGCCGAAGGAAGAGAAATAATCAACCACGGAGAGTCGCAGCTGCACTATGCCTCCGGAAGGTCCGTACTCCAGCACGGGCTCGGTGAACTTGTGAACGGCCTGGAAGAAGTCCTTTGGTGTGGGGATGTCGGGCTGGCCGATGTTCAGGTGATAGACCTTGATTCCCTGTTTCTTTGCGGCATCAGCAAGCGGAGCGAGCTTTCGTATTGGCGAAGCCGGCATCATGACGCCGCGGCGTGATATATCCATTCTACCTCCGTGTTAAAAGATTGGTGTCGCGCTCCGTGACCGGGCCGACAAAACTCATGAATAGAGGTCTGTTCGTGAAAATGTTCGAGGCAAGCTCGAGTATCTCGTCCTCGGAAACCGCGTCGAAGGCCTTGATGGTCTCGCCGATGGTCCGAAAGGTGCGGGAAAGAAGTTTCCAGTGTCCAAGGCGCATCATTCTGTGGGAGAGACTTTCCATATTGAGCAGGAGCGAGCTTTTGGTCAGGTTCTTTGCGGTGTCGAGCTCACCCTTGACGAGTCCCGATTTCTTGAGCCTTGAAAGCTCCTTTTCTATCGTGCCTATAACTTTGTCGAGCTTGCGCTTCTCAGTGACGAAATAAAAACCTGAAACCCCCGTATCCTCATACAAATCCAGGAACGAGGAAACGGTGTAAACGAGCCCCTTTTCCTCCCTGAGTGTCAAGAAGAGCCTGGAACTCATTCCTCCGCCGAGCAGTGATGAAAGAAGGGCGCTTGAAAACCGGCTCTCGGAGTTGAGACCCGCCGTCAGCGTTCCCAGCACCGCGTGGACCTGAGATATATCCTTTCTGGTCGCGACCGTGTTTACCGAATCCTTCCGCATCATCGGCTCGAGGCGTAGTTTCCTCTCAGCTTTGAGCATGTGTGTTTTTTTAGGCAGAAGTTCAAGAAGCTCTCTCGACTCAATGTCACCTGCGGCTACGAGGATGCTGTCGGCTAAGGTGTAGTTCTCTTTGTAGAGACGGGCAAGGTCACTTCGTGAAAAACGGGCGAGTGTCTCCTTCTTCCCGAGCACGGTGTAGCCCAGGGGGTGGGGGGCAAAGCTTGCCTCGTAGAATCTGTCGAACACGAGGTCCTGCGGATCCTCCTCCGCAGATCGCATCTCCTCGTATACTACCTGCTTTTCCTTGCGGAGTTCCTTCTCGTCGAACTTCGACTCCCCCAGCATCTCAAACAGGAGCGCGAGTAGAGGCTTCATGGAGCTCTTGAGCGACCGGATCGTTAACCCCGAAATCTCTTTTGAGGTGAAACCGTCGCTGATGCCGCCCAGGCGTTCTATCTCTATGAGGATATCCCTGGACGAGCGCTTGCGCGTACCCTTGAAAAGCATGTGTTCGATGAGGTGACTGGAGCCGTTATAACGGCTTTCTTCGTCCCTTGAACCCTGCCGGAAAAATACGCCCAGCGCTACCGATTTGAAACCGGGTATACGCTCAGTTACGACGCGGAGGCCGCTCGGAGCCGTGCTGTCGCGAATGCCTTCGCTGGTCATCGTTGCGGTTTCCCTCGCGGGGTGAATTCCTGTCTCCTGAACCTCTGGAACGCTCTCTTTCCTTGTCCGAAGAGGGATCGAGATTCGTGGTCAAATCCACCCTGCCCATTTCGTCTATTCCTTTTACCCTGACCTGGATCTTGTCGCCGATCTTTACGACGTCCTCGACCTTTGCCACACGGTGTGGGGCTAGATTGGAGATGTGCACGAGACCGTCCTTGCCGCGGAAGAGCTCGACGAACGCGCCGAAGTTGGTTATCCTTACAACGGTGCCTTCGTAAATCTGGCCGACTTCCACTTCCTTGACTATCTCTCTTACCATCGAAAGGGCGTTCTCGACGCCCTCCATGGTGGGTCCGGAGATGATCACGGTCGAGGTCTCGTCATCTATATCAATCGTCGTGCCGGTCTCCTCGGTCATCTTTCGTATTACGCGTCCGCCGGGGCCTATTACCTCGCCGATCTTGTCGCGCGGTATCTGGAGAGTCGTGATTCTTGGCGCGAAGTTGCTTATCTCCGTTCTAGGCGCGTTGATGGTCCTCTCCATTATGTCGAGGATGTGCATCCTTGCGGCGGTGGACTTCTCAATCGCGTCTGCCAGCACCTCCAGGGGTACACCCTTGAGCTTCAAATCGAGCTGGATGCCCGTGATGCCGTCCCTTGTACCCGCAACCTTGAAATCCATGTCGCCGTAGTGGTCCTCGTCCCCAAGGATATCCGTGAATATCACGTATCCTTCGGGTTCGTAAACGAGACCCATGGCTATGCCGGCGGCCGATTTGCGCATTGGCACGCCTGCGTCGAAGAGCGCGAGCGAGGCACCGCATACCGAGGCCATCGAACTCGAGCCGTTGGACTCCAGTATGAAGGAGTTGATCCTGATGGTGTACGGGAAAGTATTGTCCTCAGGGGCAAGAACTCTTACTGACTTTTCCGCCAGCGCGCCGTGGCCTATCTCCCTGCGGCCGGGGCCGCGCAGGAATTTAACCTCTCCCACCGAGAAAGGCGGGAATTCGTAATGAAGCATGAACGACTTGTACGCCTCGCGTTCAACGTCGTCGATCATCTGCTCGTCGCTCTTGGTGCCGAGCGTTACAACCGCCAGGGACTGGGTCTGACCTCTCGTGAAAAGCGCCGACCCGTGGGTGCGTGGAAGCACTCCGACCTCGCAGGATATGGGTCTTACCTCGTCAAGCCCCCTGCCGTCGAGCCGCTGGCCCTTCAGCGCGCGGGCACGCATGTCCTTCTTGATCATCTCGTCAATGAGATAGAGAATAATCTGCTTCGAATCCGGGTAAGCCTCCTCCAGAGCTTTTACGACCTCCTCCCCGAGATTTCTGTGAGCTTCGCTGCGAGCCTGCTTCTCTTTGATGTCGTTGATCCCTGCTATCCTGGGAAGAGCCAGTTCGGTTACCTTCGCCCTCAATTCCTCCGGGGTCCCCTCGCTCTTGAATTCCTTCTTGGTTTTGCCGACCTTCCGCGCAAGCTCGAGCTGAGCCTGGATCAGGGGTGCGAGCGTTTCCTGGGCAAGCCGCATGGCATCCACTGCGACCGACGGGGGTACTTCATTGGCCTCGCATTCGATCATGTTGATCTCGCGGCCGTTGGAGACGACGAGTATCTCGAAATCGCATTCGTCGAGTTGAGATATAGTAGGGTTTATCACGAACTCGCCGTTCATGCGGCCTATCTTTATTGCCGCTATGGGGCCCGCGAACGGGATTTCCGACAGCGTGAGTGCGGCGGATGCGCCCGTTATGGCCATTGCGTCGGGTGAATTTTCACCGTCAAAGGAAAGAAGGAAGCCTATTATTTGAACTTCGTGTCCCACATCCTCCGGTATAAGCGGTCTGACGGGTCTGTCTATCATGCGGCTGATGAGTATCTCCCTGTCTCTCGGTTTCCCTTCGCGTTTAAAGAACCCCCCCGGTATTTTGCCGGCGGCGGAATAATATTCTCTATAGTCCACAGTAAGGGGAAGGAACCCGAAACTCTTGGATTCCTCCTGACTGTAGCAAGCGGTCATCAAAAGGACGCTATCACCGTACTGAATACGCACGGCGCCGTTAGCCTGTTTGGCCCAATGGCCGGTCTCAAAAATTAGTTTGCGACCGCCTATTTCGGTCTCTATGCGTTCCACGATTAACCGCGCAGACCGAGTTCTTTAACAAGCGTGTAATACCTCTCGCGATCCCTCTTGTAAAGATAGTTAAGGTGCTTGCGGCGCAGATTGACCATCTTTATGAGGCCGCGCCTTGAATGGTGATCCTTGTGGTGCTCTTCGAGATGACCCGAGAGGTGGTTGATTCGCTCCGTCAGGAGTGCAACCTGCACCACGGATGAGCCCGTGTCGGACTCGTGCAGCCCGAATTTCTTGAGGAGTTCGAGCTTCTTTTCTTTTTCTAACGTCATTTGTTCTTTTCCTCCATTAATCCACGGATTCTACATTCGCGGAGAGCTTTGTCAACCTGACAAAGCCCGGAACCGCACACTTACTCCCGTCTTCCCTCGAAAATATCGCCTGCTGCTTGTCAAGCCGTCCTGAGCACGGAATTAGCCTTTGGTGGAGTCTACTTTTACCTTGACCTGGGGGCCGAGGCTGGTTTCGACACCAAGGGGTGAAACGGCCGACATGGAAAAGACGTATTCGCCGTCGGCTTCGACCTCAAACAGGAAAGAAGGTCTTGAGATGGGAGCCGCCGTCATGCGCGCCCAGCCGTGACCCTCGCGCCTGTAGACATGGTATGAAGGCTGCTCGGGCGAGTCAAGCCAGGCAAGGAATATCTTTTTCCCTTGCGTTCTTGCAGCTATCCCCGACGGGAACTCGAGCGCCGAGGCCAGTTCCTTGTCAACAGTCAGCGTTGCCCGCACCTCGCTTCGAATCATCTCCTCCAGCAGAGGTTTGAGCGAGGCGAGAAGCTCGTCTATTGTAGGCATGAGTTTGCTTTCATGGGCTGCTTTCTCAAACACTGGCTCCGGAACCACCCTGGGTTGCTCGAGCCTCGATTCGATTCCGCCTGTCTCGTGAATCACGGTTACAGGGAGCGATTCCGCGGTTTCCTTCTCAGATTCGCCCGTAATAGGAATAAAGGAAACAACCTTGAGTTGCGGTTTAGGCCCTGTTACGGCTTCGACGAGCGCGTTAGCCTTTGTAATGATGGATTCGCATCGTTCGTCGTGTTCATCGCGAAACGCCTTCGGGACCATGCCGAACTGCAGCCTGTTTTTTATGAGCTCGTTGGCAAGTTTGAGGGTATCAAGATCGGGATCATCAAAGGAATTATTGGCTTCGGCAAGAATCTCGCGCATCATTCCCCTCACGAGAAGCTCAAGTTCTCCCTCAGAGGGGGAGGGGGATCCCATCACCTCTCCCGATGCCTGAGCCTTGGTTTTTGCCACAACGAAGCTTTCGATAATTCCGTCCCTGGCGTCTTCGGGACTGAGCTGGGACATAAGTAATTTTGCCTGAAGGGAAGCGAGAAAGGGGCTTTCGGACAGGCGGCCTTCAGTGTCCGTACTTGAAAGGACGGGACCAGGTGCTGCAGCAGGGGTTAAGGTGGGGGGTATTACTTCCTTTGATTCGTTGCTGCTGACGGAAGTGCCCTGAAGGGGTACGGGGGTTACGGGTGTTACGGGTGTTACGGGGGCGAAGGATGGTTCCCATTCTTCCTGGGGCATCTGTTCGGCTGCCTTTATCAAGGGTTCGGTATGTTCGTGAATCTCGGCAGTTTCGTCAACCTTGTCCAGAAGCATCTCGCATATCAAATCGTGCGTTTCCCTTATCTCATAGGGGTAATCCTCGAACCGCAGCTTGAGATCCATGGTATGTCTGACACTTCTCAGTTCGCTCACGTTGGGTTTTTCAATGTCGGCTCCGCGTTCGGCAAAAAGTGAACGCATCATCTCAAACATGCGAGAGTGGGCCTCCTCGTCTTGAGCAATTAAGGCAAGCTCCTTTAAACCGAGCGCGGCAGCCTTGCGGTTGGAGACAACGTAGCTTTCTAAAATCCCGTTACGTGCATCCAGGGGAGCAAGCTTATCTTTCAAGAGTTTTTCGTTTAAGCTCAGCATGTAATCGCTCACAACAACTCCTAGTCTGAAATAAAATTCAACGCTCGAAGCAATTTACAAAGTTTAAGATATTCGAAAACCCATGCTTGTCAACACGATTGTTTCTGTAAAGAATCGATCTTCAAGTGTCAAAGATAAAAGACCCTGGTCCGCCCTCTTGATTTAAAAGCAGGGGTTTTGGGTCAGATATTCTTGTTGGAGATGAGCCTGGTTGAGGAGGCGTCGAAGACGAGTTCTTTCTTTACTGGAGGTTCGATCCCCTTCAGAGAGATGTCGATCGTTATAAGTGATTCGGGACTCCAGGTTATCTTCTCGACCTTCGTACCCTGGGCACCGGGATTCGCCATCATTAATTGACGCCAGACGGTCGAAAGATCGAGAAACGCGGGATCGTGGACCCCTGGAGTGAAGATCAACGCGTCCTGGCTTTCGAGCCCCTCAGCCTCCCTGTCCTTTAAGAGGAGTAATTTTTTGGAATCCGGTGACCATATAACGGCACCATAGCGCTCCCAGCGTTCTGCCATAACCGGTAGCGAGTCGGACTTTCTGTAGAAATTGACTATCTCTTCGCATTCTTCCACCTTGAAGATACTGTCCGCAGCGGGCATGAAGACATAAATCATCCTGCGGCTGCGAATGCCGAACCAGTCCGCAGGCAATTCCTGAGACCACATCTTGTCGCCCGGGCCGAAGCGGATACTTGAGTCTACGGCCACAGCCAGGCATGTCGAATCGGGTGAATATTCGATGAAGGATACATGACTGGAAGATATCCCGTGTCCTGAGAGTTTTCCCGCGACTTCCGGCTCGAGCTTTTTGACCTCAACTCCACCCGATTCCTTTTGTCCGGGTATTTCGTTTTTTCCCTTGCCGCACCCTGCCGTCATTAGGAAAATAGCCACCGCCGCTATGGAACAAAGAGACCTGCTCATCCTGAAGCTCTAACCGTTCAGGCCGTGAATTCCTCGGCCAGGCGTTCCTTGATTTTCTTTGCCGATTCCTTGAGATCGTACAGAAGAAGACCAAGCTGGCTGCGGGGCGATGTGGAGAGTGCGACTATGGCCTTTCCGGCCTCGGCAACGACGAGATAACCGTCTGCGTGGCTTACGAGTATGTAACCTATGTCGGCCCAGGCGAGGCCCTGGCCGGACTTGTGGGCGGAGTTCAGAAGAAATGCGCTCATGGCGGCGAACTTCTCGTCCGTTCCGCCTTCCGGTCTTGCAGCCATAAGAAAACCGTCGGCTGAGATGATTGCGGCCGACGTTATTTCGGGATATTCTCCTTTTAAGGTGTCGAGTTCGCGCCTGAGGGCTTCATTGAGCGTCTCTTTCTCATTGACTTCTTTTTTCTCTTCCATATACTTCCTTTCATGGGCGATTAGCTCAGTTGGTTAGAGCGCTGGTCTCACATACCAGAGGTCATAGGTTCGACTCCTATATCGCCCATCTCTTTAAAAACTTCCCGCTCTTATTCGAAAATTCCGATATCGATCTTCTGCGGTTCTTCTGTTATAGCCGTTTTTGCATCTTTGCCTTGGGCCACAAGCTCCATATCCTCAGTTCCTATCATGGCCTTGACCATTCCGAGAACGGGAACATCCTTTGCGAGCCAGACTTCAGCATCGCGCCCGTTCAAGTCTTTGACCTTGGAGTGAACGGTAAGGTACTCTCCTGCCGGGACTTTTGTTTCGATTTCGTCCACCTTGCCTTTTGTCACATCGGTTTCAAGGAAGAGGTACGGCCTGTTATCTCCCGGCGGTTCATCAGCCAGTCCTTCGGCCTTGGGCATTTCGAGTGCAGGCTGGTCCTCGACCTTTATTATCATTCTTTCTGCAACGCCCCTGTAGCCGTAGGGCACGAGCATTTTGTATACGAAATGACTGGTTTGCGAAGTTCCGACCATTTCAAGCCAGTAGTAAGTCTCATTGGAAACCTTCTCCTCGCCGGTAATGGCGTAACGCAGGGTGTAATCCTTGAGACCCGGACTTGAGGATTTTATCTGATATTCCACCCAGTCCCCGACGTTCCATTTGGGGGGTACATATTCGGCTTTTTTGCATGCCGTAAACGCGAAAATAACTGCCAGACCGGCAATCAAAGCTTTGTTCGATCTCATATGTTCTCGTTCCTCCTTTATATAGAGTTAGACTTTAGTTAGAAAAACGGCGTTGTCAATACACATTCTCCAATAAAACACGAAGTGTTTTATTGGAGACCTCCTCTCGAAGCCCCAATCGATTACGGAGTAATCGATTGGGGACCCCTGTTTATACCCCTGGTGTCCGTCGGACGGCTGTCCGCTTCGGAGCACAAAGTATCCCGTCGCCTTTTGTATATGAGGGGAGGGGGGTTGACAACTCGCTTCCGGGGTCTATCCTTTAGCCGTAAAGGACTGTAAGGAGGTCGAATTATGAAAAAAGTATTGTTCGCAGTCATTTCGATATCGATTCTTTTTCTCGGATGCGGAAAGAATGAACCACTGCCTTCGCATTTCTGGCCGCTCGCGGAAGGTAACCAGTGGACGACGAGCGAGAGCTATTCATGGCAGATCGTAGGCGGTACCTCCGGTGCAAGTACTTCCAAGACGACCTACACGGTTGAGCCTTTCGTGAAGAGCACCAAGGGTAAGCTCCTATGGCCAGTCGCGGTCTCGACCGACACCTCGGGAAGCGGAGTCGGACTCATCCTTTCACGCACGTACTATTATACAACCGAGGATTCCGTTTACCTCTACGCCGACACCCTGGAGAGCGAACCTAAAGCCGTCGAACCCAACGATCTTGCCGTCGGCATGGAGTGGGACGGCAATCTTGCCATGCCTATACAAATACCCAGCCTTCCCGCATTCCCTACGAGCTTGCCGGCTCATTTCAAGATCGTAGGAGACACGTCTATTGTCGTGCCTGCGGGAACTTTTAATGCTCTCGTAATAGATATAAATCTTATAAACGGGACTGACACCATCCCTTCCGCAGCAACCCAATGGCGCGCAAGAGATGTAGGAATAGTCAAGATGAACACGGATTTCACGACGAACGTGACTTATATCGTGACGTTCACCGTAACCGTCAAGGGGACATCAGAGCTCGAGAGCACGAACTTTTAAACTCCCCCCTCCTCTCCGAAATTCAAGCGGCGGGCTTTTGCCCGCCGCTTTCGATGCATGGAAGTTTTAGGTCCCCGAAGAAAACATAATGTTTTCAGAGGGAGTACTCTGATATTCCTCTCAGACCTAGAGGAAGTCCAGGAGGGGGTCCCCCGGGAAAATGCTTTGGCATTTTTCTGGGGTCAAAGTTTACCCTTCCAGTCCACCTTGGCAGTGAATCCCATTACTATGCCGAGTCCGGAGATGATGATCAAGGCGAGTATCAATCCCCTGATATCGGGGAAGAATTGTGCGAGGCTGAATCCGAGCTGAAAGAGCACTATCCCCAGCCCTGCCGCCAGGAGAACCGCCCATCCCTTGCGGATGAGCGCAGCGTAGCCCATGGTCATGATGATCGAGGCACCCGCCGATATGAAGAAAGCCCAGAAAATGGGCACGAGAACGGTCAGGTAGCTCATGAGAATATGGAAGACGAAGAAGCCGCCGGTGATCAGCAGATAGTGCATCGGGTGAAGCGGCGTTCCCTTGATGGACGTCAAAACCAGCATGAGCCCCAGGAAGAAGATTAGGGCAAGCGGCACGACGAAAAGAACCCTCGATGTTGCCTGCCCGATGTCCAGAGGTTGCGGAATGCTGACGCCTATGTTCTGGCCCGATACCAGATTGTCGAACTCCCACACGAGGGTGGCCTTGTTTGCCTTCTCGTCGATGTCCATCCTCGTCGGGACCATTGCGCCCTCGGGGTAGTCGATGTCCGCGAAATTGCTCGCTAGATTCAGTTTGAAATGCGGGATGTTGCCCTGGTAGTCCTTGAGTCCGTACGACCAGTCTCCCAGCCCCCTGCTCGTGTAGGTGATATGTATTTGCCTCTCCTCTCCCGGTGTCATGTATGCCGACCAGTCGACGCCGTTGGAGAAGTCCTGATCGCCCGAATAGGGAACACCGTCCACCACGATAGTGAAGTCCTTTAAGAGACCCGATTGGATCGGTATCGGGAAGTTGAAATACACCGGCAGAACCTTGTCGAATGGATTGGTAATAACGTAATCGGCGTCGAAGGCCACTTCGTAGCCCGGAAACTGCATCTGACCGCGCTTACGGTAGGAAAGTGAAAGATTAACATTGATGTCGGACTCCGGCATCTTGCGCTGGACGACCGCGTCCTTTATAAGCTTTCCTTCCTTGTCGTAAACCGCCTGCTCAAAAAGGTACGTTACCACCGGCGGGCTCTGCGTTATCGCGCCGCCCCAGCGGTTCGTGACCCCCCCCTCGTTGGACGTCAGAACTTCCTTGTTTTTTGCCGAGAACCGCAGCCCCAAAACCAGCGCCGCAATGGTGAAAGCGACGAATATTATGGCTATACCTACGTAGCGCACCACGCGCGATGCGGTGGGATCTTTCCCCGGTTCCTTTTCGAGTTTTATGGGTGAATCAGACATTACGTCTCCTTCTCTTTTTTTGTGTCACATGACAAGACGATGTAGTCTCAAAAAAGGTTTGCAGCTTGCAATCCCGATTAAGCATATTACAATCTTTGCAAAACGCAAACATGGAGGAAACTATGGAAGATTTTCTTAAAAAGATTGCCTTTCTGGGTCTGGGCACTGCAGCTGTGACCAGAGAAAAGATAGAAGAAGGTGTCGATAAGCTCATTAAGAAAGGCGAGATCACCGCGATCCAGGGGAAAAAACTCGCGCAGAAGCTTTTGGCCGACGCCGATCGTGCGCGAAAAGATATAGCGAAGAAGATCGACGACGGAGTAAAGTCCGGACTATCCAGGGCCGGCTTCGTGGCCAAGAAGGAGCACGACGCCCTTAAGCGCCGCGTAGAGGTTCTGGAAAGAAAGTTCGCGGTGCATGCAAGCAAACCTGCCCATTCGCCGGGAAAACCGAAACCTAAAACCAAGGAGTAGCAATGTTAAAGAGAATACTTCTGGCCACCGATTTCAGCGACAGGGCCGAGATAGCCCGTGAGGTGACCTTGCATCTGGTCAAAGGAACCACGGCAAAGGTCACGGTCGTGACCGTATACCACCCTTCCGACATCATGATGTGGCACGGCGTGTTTGTGCCCTCAGACAGCGTGGAACGCTACGAACAAAAGGTCATCAAGCAGATGATCGAAGAAAAAATAAAGAAGTACGTCGCCGACCTGAAGAAATCCGGCATAAAGGTCGACTATCTGATGAAAACGGGTGCCGTGGTAGCGGGTATTGTCGGAACCGCAAAATCCATAAAAGCCGATCTCATTGTCCTTGGTTCCCACAGCCAGCGCAGCCTTGGCGACGTTCTGCTCGGCGGCACGGCTGCAGGCGTGCAAGCTTCGGCTCCCTGCCCCGTGCTCATTGCCTCCGCCAAAATCAAGGCTTCGACGAAAAAGAACAAAAAGACGAAGAAGACCGCAAAGCGTAAGATTCGAAAATAGTCTTTCACTCGGGATAATCGCGTCGCCGCGGTCAAAGCAGAGCCGCCGCCGCGTTAACGCTCGCGTGGGCGAGCACTGCGGGCCAGATTGAGCCGGATCTGATTCGAACGAATGCAAACACAAGTCCTCCAAGAAATGTGCTTGCAAAGATGTTTATCGCCAGGGGCAGATGCAAGTTAAAAACAGGAAAGAACTCCACCCCGGTATGCGCAAGGTGAAGGATGGCGAATATCATGGCCTGGGCAACAACTGCGGTCAAGGTTGGGGCGTCCAACTTCCCGGGCTTGCCTTTTATCCATCCCGAAATCACCATCCCCCTGAAGAAAAACTCTTCAGACAGAGGCGTGATTATTCCCCCTATCAATATGAACGCCGAGTCTATCCAGATCCACGGAAGTTCCCTCAAACCGGCAGGGATCGCGGTTCTGCCCATCGCGACTATCCAGTCCCAGGAGGGGGGGAGAAGGAACCTGTTGAACAAGGCCAGAGCCGCACCGAGCACCAGGCCTGCTCCTATCGAGATGAACCACCAGCCGAAGTGAAACCCCTTCAATCCCAAATCTATCCTTCGCTCCTTGCGAACCAAAGTCAAAACCAGAACCAGCGGAAAAACCTCTGCGCATATCAAGAGCACGAGCCCTGTTGTTCCTCTTGCGAGTTGGCCGAATCGCAGGAGCCCGGTTATGATCACAAAAATAGTCGTCCACAACCCGGTTTTCACAAAGGGAGCTTTAAAAAGGAGGTAGGAACCCTTCTCGCTCGTCATTGTTTTTTGAAAATGCTAATTCTGAACCTGCATGCGGTCGCGCAGTGGAATGCCGATTTGTACGCGCCACGTGACCTTGCGATCGGAGGATAGTCCTACGAAAGCGCTGAGCGGTCCAGCCGGAGTGTTTGCCGCCGCGCCCAGCGCGAACCCCATAAAGGTATTCTCGGTAGTGCTGAAATCAAAAGGACCTGCGAAGATCGGATCAAGGAGTGCGATATCGGTCCGCAGTTCGATTCTCAAGGGATAGCGTTCGTTGTGCAATAAATTCGTCAAACGGAATGCAAGCGTCACACGCGTGCGAATGTACTCCCTTACCGAAAAGAAATCCTCCTCGGCTCCCGACAACTCGATTCCTCCCAGATGGAACATCTCCGCGCGCGGAAGGCTGTCTATCCCCAGGCCGTAGCCTAAAGCGAGTCCCAGCGTGAGGCGGTTGCCGAACGGAAAGTAACCCTCCCCCTCCGTTTCGAGCTTCAGAAACGCCTGAGGAGTTATTCTATTGGGCAGGCCGGCCTTGGACGCGAGGGAAAAATCGAAACCCTTGCTCGGGAAGTTGAGGTCATCAAGACTAGAGACCCTGAATCGGGCCGCAGGGCCGGTCACAAGTTCTCTCGTGCCTGTGGTGTCCGCGAACGCGGGCAGATCGTGGAGATACCGCCGGTGAGAGTATCCCAGCGTGAAGTAACCCCAGCGCCCCAGCGCGTAGCCGAACTCGGCGTCCACGCCGGTAGTCCAGGTGTGATAATCGAACATCTTCACGCGGTTGTCATAGAAGAAGTGTTCGGTGCGGCAGCGAAATCCCTCCAACCTGTATGTGAAAGGAAGCGCCATGAGCCTTGCGCCCCTGAGCCCGATCCGCATGTCTGTTGGTTCACCCATGGTCGTGCTGAAGCCGAGAATCGCGCCCGATCCGAAAAGATTCCCCTGTGAGACCTCAAGGCGCAGAGCGAAGCCGTAGACGTTGTCGTAGCTCGCGGCAAGCCCGTATATGCCGTAGTCCTTTTCCACCACCGTATAAACGACATCCACCTTCGAATCGTGGAATGATAGTTCGTGAGAGATGTGCCTGAAGAGTCCTGTTGCGCGAAGCCGCTCCAGATCCCTTACTATGGCCTTGAAGTCAAGGGTGTCGCCGGGTTTGGTTTCTATCTCGCGCCTCACGAAGGATTCGCGCGTAACCTTAAGATCCTCTATCCTGACGTCTGAGACCAGCGGCCTCGGCCTGGGCGCTAGTTCGCGGCGCTTGAGAACAAGCGGGTGGTCTTCGAGTTTCTCCTTGATCGCGGGTACGGCCGCTCTTGCAGATATCTCGCCCGTTCTCACTAGCTCCGGCGCGCGCGAGAATGAACTAGGCAGAAAGCTGTCCACGTTCGGATAAATCACCACCGACGCCAGCTTGCGCTGCTGGCGGCGGTTTTCCTCGGTCACTATCGCCATCGTTCTCGTAACCACGTCTATGATATTGCGGGCCTCGGGTGTCCAGCGTATAACGTCAGAAGCTATTATATAGTCCGGCTTGAACTCGAGAAGCGGTTCCACGGGAAGATTCATCACCGCCCCGCCGTCGATGTAGAAATTTTTGCCTATCTCCGCTGGCGAGAAGACGGCCGGAATCGCGATCGAGGATCTTATCGCGTCCACCATGCTTCCCCTGGTGAAGATGATTCTTTCCCCCGTCACGACGTCCGTGGCCACGCAGCGGAAGGGCACCACGAGGCTGTCGAAATCGTAGCCCGCGTCGAACTCGGCCTCGGCAAGAAGGTCGGTCAAAAGGATCTCGACGTTCTGCAGCGAGACCACTCCCGAGGGCATGTACGGAACGAACCAGCGGTGGGTTACCTCGACAATATTGCGTTTTCCCTCCTCCCGTCTTGCGAGCGTCATGCGGTTCTCGGGGATGCGGTTCGAAAAGAGCGAACTCCAGTCAACCGTCGTGAGAATCGAGTCCATCTGCGCTCCCGAGTACCCGGCGGCGTACATGCCGCCTACAATGGAGCCCATGCTCGTTCCCGACACGCACGATATGGGGACCCCCTCCTCCTCAAGAACCTCTATCACGCCCACGTGCGCGAGCCCGAGCGCCGCGCCTCCCGAAAGCGCGAGCCCTATAGACCACGGCTGGCGAAGGGTGTCCTGGGCGGAAAGAAGCGATGCGGTAGCGGTTAAGCACAGGAGTATTAAAACTCTCATTTTTCCTCAATCTCCTTTTCGGTAATGAACCGGTTACTGTTTTTCCAGTGAAGCATCCACAAAGAAAGCGGTGAGGAGCGTTCCCATTCTGTTAAAAGCGAATCTATTTCTTCGGTGCGTAGTATCTTATAGTTTAGATCGAATCCGCTTTTTTTAATAGTGTTATATGCGGCACAAGCCCGAAATTGATGCTGCAAAAGGAAGGGTCGAAAACGAGACGAGGGGTATTTATCACTAAAAAAAATTGTCTCCTTTTTCAGAGAATCGTAATTTTCCGGCATCATCGAAATCAGATACGCCCAGGCCCCCTCGCTGTAAGGGGTGTTTGAATCCCGGATTCGCTTGAGGTAGTTTTTCGTTTCCTCGAAGGAGTGATGAGGAATATTCGCGAGATAGACTTGTTCGAGGGCATCAAGAGAGGTCTCATCGGGCGGGAGAAACACAAATGAAATCGTATCCGAGAAGATTTTGCCATTGCATCCTGCATGCAAATAGGTTCCGAATATTTTGTAAACGCCGTGACTGAAATCTTCAGCTTTCAACCGCTCAGGTGCAGGCGCAAAATCCGGCCACCAGAGGAATTGGTCTACCGTGATACTTTCGTTTTTCGCCAGGGAGTAGATGTTAGTTGAATCGGGAAAGGGATCACCGGATATTCGCAAACCATGACCAAAGAGCCATTCCTCTCCGTCGGGTTTTATCAAATATAAATGAAATCCTTCGTAAGAATGCATGCTCCAGATGCTGAGGCGCAGAGAGCTGTCCTGGTTATTTTGGAGTCGTATCGTCATCATCGTCGGCTCGGCCAGGGCAAGCGTGTCCTTTGCGAGTTCAAGGTGCATTGTTACAGGCGCAGGCTCCGCCGCATATAGGGATTCTGCTGCGAACATCGAAATAAATAAAATCAATACGCCCTTCATGCCGCATTATACACTGTCGTTGGAATTCTTCAAGTGTCTCTCCAGGAGTTTCAGGAATCAACTTTTTCGTCGTGGATAGGGGGGAGGGGGGAGTTGCTGCCCCACAAAAAATACATCGTATTTTTATGGGGACCCCTCAATTTCTTTGTTCCTTGTGTGTCATTGGGGAAGGTTGGGCCTCACCCTTTGTTTTTCACTGCAGGTTGGATTGACGGTAGTTTTTTTAATCTTTGTCCGAGACCAGCTCGGGAGCGAATTCGCCGCCTTCTTCCTGGCCCAGGGGGGCCTCCTGACCGTCGTACACCCAGCGGGTGGGCCTGCGCAGGATGGGAGGCCGGTAACCGGGCGCGCGGTAGCGGATATCGGTAAAAGCGGCGCGGTGAAACGGGTGATATATCGCCGTCTGCGGGCAGAAGCTCACGCAGCGCTCGCACATGAGGCAGCGGCTGCGGAAGCGCGGGAAAGTCAATGAAGCGTAGATGTTGTTTTCCGGGCATATCTTTTCGCAGAACCCGCATGCGGTACAGTTCCCGGTTACCCTGAAATTGCGTGATGCCAGATAGCCGTCCAGCAGGTCGAAAGTGATGCCAGTCACCTGCGACAGGGAGACGCGGAGCGAGCTGTTGTGCTCGATCCGCGAGCGGCCGGAAAGAATCTCGTCCACGAATCTTGGCGCGCGCGCCTTCATGCGCTCGATCTTGGTTAAGGTGGTGGAATCCCCTGGGTCCTCGGGTCCGAAGTAGATGGTCTCGTTATTGGGCGCGAGAAACGGCCTTGCCGCCGCCACCTCGAATCCCCTGCGCGCCAGATACCGCCCGGCGAGCGCCTCGGAACCCAGTGACTCGTCCTGCATTGTCGAAAAGACGAAGGCACGCTTGTCCTTGACCCTCGGCAGTTTATCCAGAAACCTTCGCACGTTCGAAGGAAAGCACCACGCGTAGATCGGGAATCCCAGACCCAGCATCGAATAATTTGAAAAATCCGGCTTTCGCGGAACCTGCTCGAGCGCGGCCAGGTGGGTTTCGATTCCCCTCCTCGAAAGCTCCTTTCCTATCTCCGAAGCCATTATCCAGGTATTGCCGGTGCCGGAGAAATAGAGTAAGAGTGCTTTTCCAGAGGATTGCATCAGAACGCTCCGCGGATCGCGAGGTATACGGAAAAAAGAACAATGAGATAGTAAATAAAGTAGAAAACGCCCAGCCATGGTCGCCAGAGTAATGTATGCAGTCTTGAGGCTCGTGTTTGTTCGGCTTTTTCCAGTTTTGCGAGAACGGCGTCAAGCATGCCTCTGCGGCCCGGGGGGAGGAGGGTCCATACGTAGCCCGCTCCGAACGGCGCAAGCGAGAGCGCGGAATACAATAGAATGCGCGGGTAGGACGTGGTCAGGGGGCAGGTGTTCTGGCCGAACCTTGTGGCGAAGGACTGAACCAGAAAGGCCAGGAGCAGGAAGAAGAGAATATCCACGATTCTCTGCCAGTAGGCCTTTGAACCCCTGGCGTTCATCTTCTCAAGCTCCTCGTCGGCGAAGCCGAGCCGGGCATACTCCTTCATCGCAAATCGCATGTCAAGAAGGGCCAGTCCGAAAACTACAAGAATGACTGCCACGCCGAGAGCCAAATCTAACATCATAAAATTATACTTGAACTCCTGTGGGTTTCAAGTGCCTGCCTTACGAAGCAACGGCGGTCTGAATCCGGGCGCATTGTACCTTGGTCTTCGTCTGGAGAATAAAAAGTGGATGGCGTTTTTCGGACAGTAGTTTGTACAGCGCTCGCAGAAGATGCAGCGTGTTCCGAATCGCGGTCTCCCCAGCGCACCCTTGATATTGCCGACAGGGCAGATGCGTTCGCAGTAGCCGCAGCCGGTGCAGGAGGAGTCCGCTTTGAGGAACCAGAAGGGCATGGTCGTGACATGAAAGGGTATGAGCTTCGTGAACGCAAAACCGGTCACGGCGGCGGCAAGTTTCCATCCCGTCGTATCGTGCACTATCCCTGACTTTTCGCGAAGCATATCGTCCGTCCAGCTTTCGACGTCCGCGGCCATCCGCTCGAGCGCCTCCCTGGTCACGGGAGCGTCCGGGTCATCGGCGCCCGTGAGCGCCCGGTCGTTGTTGGCGGCAACGAAGGGCCTTGCGGCAATTACCCTGTATCCCTTGTTTCGAAGGAGCAGCGACGCCAGCGCCTCGGAGCCGAAGGTCCCTCCACCCATCGTCGCGAACGCGAAAGCTTTTCTGCCCTCTCCTTGCGGAAGTTTCCTGATGAAGCGCTGCACGTACCCGGGGATGCTGAAAACGAAAATGGGGTATCCGACCCCTATCACCGAGTACCGTCCCATATCGGGCATGGCGGACATTTCGTCTATCGCGGCAATATCCGTTTGTACGCCCCTTTCCGATAATCTCCGGGCTATCGCCTTTGCGGCAAGCCAGGTGTTGCCGGTCGCGGAGAAATAAAAAATAAGCGCATTTTCTCGCGCCTTGTTTTCGCTTCCGATTGTGTGCTGCATCACAAATTATATCAAGAGAAGTGGTCGCTGCAATAGTTTTTTACCCCAGATAAATACGAAGTATTTTTCTGGGGACCCTCGGTCTATTTTACAAGCACGACCTTTGCCACTTGCTTCGAGCCAGCGTCCGGCACAATGAAGTAGACGCCAGGCCCGTAACATTTCCCCCATTCGATTGTGCCTGAGGCCGCGGTCGACTTGATCTCATCCACCTTTCTGCCTGACGCGTCGAAGACGGATGCAGAAAAACCTCCAGGGCAGTTGGAGTAGCGAAGCGTGACGGTGGAACCGATCGGAGATAGTATCTCCATTTCTGAGGAGGGCGAGGAGGGCTGGTGTGTTACGGGTTCGGAGACGCCAGTCCAGCTGAAGTTGACTGACATTGGTTGTGTTCTACCTGCGCCGGTGGTGTAGAAGGTGCATTTGAAATCAGAGATAGTTGGAGCCGTCCACTCTGCGAAAGTGATGGATTTGTATTGCCAAGGTGAAAGATCTTTCTCCTCAAAGGCGCTGTCGTGATAAACAATACTCGAGTCTTTTAAATCCGTAATCTCACAATGATAGTAAAACGCGGTCGCCCTATCAGGCATTCCGAAATTGGCGAACTCAACCTGCGGCATTACCGTGTGTAATGCGTGTCCTTCTTGTGGCGATGTTATTGTTCGAGGAGAAACTTCCAAAGGCAGTTCTCCGAGGGAGTTTGTTTTGATAACACACATATCTTGTCGTGCGCCTACCGTTATAAAACCTCCGTCAGATGTTTCGAGAACCGGAAATGTGCTAAACCACAAACTTGTTCCTACTCCATTGTAGAGACGTGACCATAACTCATTTCCATTTTTGTCTAGTCTTTGAAGTGATAAATTTCTATTTTTCGGGACACCGCTTGCTATATAGCCCCCATCATTTGTTTGATGAACGCTGTAGAATGAACCCTCTTTAACCCATTGAGTGGATAATTCAAAATCTGCTTTGAATAAAGCAATGCTCGTTGGTATTGCATAGCCACCATCTTTAGTTTTGGTCATGTAGTAGCTACACCCGAAGTTGTCCCCATAATGACTTGCCCAAGAAAGGTTGCCTTTAGCATCAGTCTTAATCAATCCTGGATACCCGAATTCGTATCCAGGTTTCGGATTTTCAAAACCGGTGAACGCATATCCATCATCGTTAGTTTGCTGCACGCATAGACCTCCGCTTGAACCCCAGTATTCTTTCAGAACGTGTGTCCATATCGTATCACCAAGTGAATCGGTTTTGACAAGAAACGCCTCATCCCCACTGGAGCCTATAATTATAAATCCCCCATCACTAGTTTCTTCAAGCCATCTCCCGCCGCCTTCCTTTATCTCCGAATTATCACCTATTCCTATGCTACGAGTCCAGATCGTATCGCCAGTTGAGTCTATCTTGAGTAGCCAAATCGAGTTTGGCCAACTTGCACCATGTTCGCCACTTATAATGAAGTTCCCATCAGAAGCAGGTTGAATGCACATGCCCATGTCTCGATACTCTTTCCCGTATGTACGAGTCCAAAAGGTATCCCCCAAAGTGTCCAATCGCACTATCCATAAATCTTCATAGGTATTTGTAAAGCCTGTGATCAACCAACCGTTGCTGTGAGCTTCACATATCGAGAAACCAACGTCGGCTTCCTTGTTGCCATACCATCTCACCCATCCTTCCCCGGCATATATTGCCAGAGATATTATCAAAGTCACCAACACTACTTTCTTCACATTCCCTCCATGATAAATCGATTTACGATAAATTATAGAGCAATTCGTGTGCCAGGGAAGGTTTCCGCAGGTCACTGAAAGTCGTGACTTAGTGGAGGGGGAGGAGGGGGTTGGTTTACATTTTAGATAATTAACAAATGGTTATGGATAGTCTTTTTTTAAAACGGGTGTTGCCTAAGAAATCTTCTGAAGATGGTTTAGGAGACCTTGAAGAATGAGCGAATCAACCTCGTTACCTCGGAGCCTGACCGGGCGCGAACCTCGCCGTTTACTCCCCTTATCTCCATGCGGCTTCCCCAGGTGTCGAGCACGATGTTGGTGGCCGCAGGAACCTTTACGGTCAGGAGCACCTCCTCGGTGAAGTAGGCTAAAGGCTGCAGAACCCATCCGAGGGTTCCCTTGGGTTCGAGCTTGACGTGAATCTTGTCCTGTTCCTCGGAAGTAGTTATTGTGTAGAGGTTTCCAGGAGGGAGTTCGGCAACAATCGTTATCTTCGATTCGGTAACCGTCTCAATTACGACCCTTGCAGGGCCGACTTCCATTACCAGCCTGGGCTCGGAACCCACGTTGTATTCCTTGATTATTCGTTCGTCAGCCGGCGCTTTGGTCGCAAGAAGGAGAACCGAACAAACAAAAAAAACGAATTTATTCACCAATCCTCCACGGTGGTTTATTATGTAGACGCGCGAACGCTCATATAAGTTTCGTCTGGCCTATGTTACTCAAGCAAATTACTTGCTGCCTTCATCCTCGGGTACGGGTGTCCAGACGTCTGAACCTTTTCTGACCCGGATGGAACCCGCATGAGAACGCAATCTCAATATTGAGCCCTCCTCGCCATCCTCGCCGCCCTGGCCTGGGGCCTCGCCTATCCGGGCTATCATGTAATGTTCACCCTTCCTCAAGTCCTTCGGTTCCGGGGTAATGGAAACCTCGCCGATGTCGGTCTCGGCATCGACCTCCAGATCCTTCTGCTCATCAAGTGTAACCTCGATGGAACCGACACTTGTGGTCATGTAGTTGTCTTTGCCCTTTTTTACCGTGCCCGAGAAATCGATGGAACCCACCTCGGACTGAAGCTTGAAGCTTCCGCTGGAGGAGAACACCTTTATCGCGCCGGCGTCTGTCTGCAAGTGAAAGTTTCCTCTGGAGTTCGAGAGTGTAACCTCGCCTGCGGCCGTGCGGGCGTCGAGCGAGCCCTCTACCCACAATGCGTTTACGTTTCCGCCGGAGGTGTAACACGTCATGTTGCCCGAAAGGCTGTCGAGTTTTACCGTTCCTGCAGTGGTGCCGACAAGCATGTTACCGCGAATCCCTTTGACCTCCACTCTGCCCGCCTGAGTTTTTATATCGAGAGCGAGGCTTTCGGGTACCTCCACCTTTATCTTAACCTGGTCGCTTGTGACCACGTCGAACGGGTAGATGAGCCAGTTTACGAGCTTGTCCTTAAGCTTAACGTTTACGCGAATCTCGTTATCCTCCGACGTACTCGTAAGGTTGTAGCGGTCCCTTTTCGGCAGTTCCACGTATACCACTATTTGGTTCTTGGCACCCGGAACCACTTCGACGGTTGCGGCGTCGGCGTCGAGAAAGAACCTCGGGTACTCGCTTACCACGAACTCCTTCTTAAGCCTTTCCGATGCCGAAAGTCCTGCCACGGCGCTAAAAATCGCCAGCACGGCCAACATCTTAAATTTCACGTTTCCTCCTTAATATCTTATTCCAAATCGGACGCAAATTTCCTTATTTTGTTCCACGTCTGGTTCGTCCTCGCCTCTGCAGAATCTCAGTTGTCTTTTCTTTGGTAGGGTTTGTCGTAGAGCTTTTTCTGCGCCTTGTTTTTGCGAGCCTCGAGTTTCCAGCCGATATCGCCGACCCTTACGTAGAGAGTCTTCGGGATGAACGGCTTTCTTAAAAGCTCCCGGGCTTCCTCAGGAATCTGTCTGCTTTCCCGAAGCGCCTGGGCCGCGAGCGCGAGCGCCTTGCTGATGACCTGTGTCGGGCCGCCGTGTTCGTTAAGCGGTCTTGCGGCCACGACTCCTCCCTGGCCGAACGCGATTGCGCCTGCCCAGTTGAATCCCGCTTGTCGGGCGAACTCCCTAACGATCGCCACCGCCGTGTCGTTGTGGCTCGTTTCCGGGAAGCCGCAGTTGACTATCGCCGCGAGAGTCTGCTCTTTCGCGCGCTTTCTCGCGCCCATAATCTCCATGAGCCTTATAACGGCCGCGGGCAGCGAGTCCACGTAAAGCGGGAACGCGAGAATCAAGACGTCCGCCTCGTCAATACTCGCCAGCAAGCCCTCCTTCCCTTCTCGTTCCTTGAGCGATGCCTGAATATGAGCGTACCCTGTCTCGAAGCCCTCCTCCTCGCCCCCCTCCTCCCCCTTCAGCTTGTCCATAAGATACGAGCCCACTGAGTAGGACGTGCTCCTTTTATCTCGCGGGCTGCCCACGAGCAGGAGTGCCTTTCTGCTCATTTCGTCACCTCCTCGAGCGCGGCTTTGATGCGCTCCTTTACCGTCTCCATCCCTTCCTCCAGGCAGAGCACCTCGCACGCGCGCACCTTCGCGTGAAGGTTTATGGCGTTGCGCTCGAAGAGAGTCGCGAATATCGTCCCACTCTCTTCTACTCCTTCGCGGAACGAAGTTCCGCCCATGCGGCTTCCAGCCGCTACTTTTTTTTGAAGAACACCGAACGCGGCGACATTTGCCTTATGTTCGTAGCGCGGCGGGTGGTGTATCTCGCCGTCTATCTTTATGAAAAAGGGAAGCACGAGGGGAATCGCTCTATCGAGCGCCTTCTTCAGCTCCGACGAGTAGCCGCCGAACGTCACCGGCGAAAGGTATATCACGAGATCGCTTTTCGCCATCCTCTCCGCGACCTCGCGGCCCGAATCGTCAATCACGCAGACGCCGGGCGTGCGAACCCAGCAGCCGAAGCATCCGAGACAATCCCCTATCTCCAGATGCCGCAGCATCAGGGGCTCAACGCTCCACCCCCCGGCCTCGAGATGCTCGACTATCGCCTCGTGCACGGGTGAAAGCGAATCGTCACCCGCGAGTGAACCGTCGAGCAGAAGCGCCTTCATGCGATTATTCTACAACTAATCGGCACGGAGTCAAACGGGATTGACAAAGCATGGTCTCAGCCTATATTTCAGAATATAGAATAGCCCCTTGGGTCGTTACTATGGAGGTTAAAGTGAGAAAGGTATCAAGTGATCCCAGAATTCTTGCCGCGGCGCTTTTAGCGGTCATCTTCTTTCCATTAACTGTCCTTGCAGATTGGATGAAAACATACGGCGGCATCGGCAATGATAATGGATATTGTGCACAACAGACCTCGGACAGCGGCTTCATTGTAACCGGCTGCATGGAGCTTGACACTACATCCCTGTTCCCAGTAGTGTTGTGGATACTCAAGACCGATGCCTCAGGTAACGAGGAATGGTCCAAAATCTACGGGGATACCGGTCAATACATAGGTCCGCACATGGGCTACTTTGTGCAACAAACAGCGGACGGAGGCTATATAATCACCGGGAAACATAGCTTTTCGGGAAACAGAACATGGCTGCTCAAGACCGATCCCCAAGGCGACACGCTTTGGACCCGCGATTACGGAATTAGCGAAGGGCATTGCGTCCAGGAGCTTAAAGACGGTGGTTACATCGTGACCGGCAGGACAATGTGGGATGACCTCAGTATGTTTTTGCTCAAAACAAGCTCGGCAGGTGAAAGCCTCTGGATGCGAACCTACTTGCCTGAGGATTGGCCTTATAGCAACGGTCGGTTTGTTCAGGAGACTGAAGACGGAGGATTCATCGTAGCCGGATCTTTAGATGATCCCATCTCTGATCATTGGGGGTCCGCTTTCTGGCTCTTAAAAACCGATTCGCTTGGAGATCCATTGTGGACTTGCATTCAAGGTCACGATACCACGGGCGAGGCGGACGCAGCATACTGTGTAAGGCAGACAAGCGATAAAGATTATGTAGCCATCGGAACCGTCGGCCTTCTTAAACTGGACACTCAAGGCGATACAATATGGTCTCAATCCTACGCTCAAGGGACCTCGGTCATCCAAACCTCAGACGGCGGCTACGTCATCACTGGTGTAGGTGAAATCGTGCCGCCTGGATATTCAGATTCCTTCTTAAAAAACATGGCCTGGCTGGCTAAAACGAACCCTGCAGGCGATTTCCTCTGGAAACAGGTAATCGTTGACGGCACATGCCAGTTCGTGGAACAGACATTAGATCAAGGATACGTAATAACAGGCCACCGCCACATAAACGGTGGCGATTTGTTGCTCATTTGGACCGATTCCCTCGGCTATGTCGGCATCACCGAGCCCCCCGTAACACACCAGCCCTCCTCAGAAACACCCGTAACACCCGTAACACCCCACCTCGAAATATCCTCAGCGATTAATTCGGAGATCGTCTTTTGCTACTGTCTGAACCCAAGCGAGCAAGGCACCATCAAGCTTTTCGACGCATCGGGCAGGATTATTGAGAGCGTTGCCGTTCAAGGGCAAGGCGAGGCTGGAGGCGGGAGGGAGAGGCGTCACCCGGAAGATCGTGATAGTGAGGTAGAGACATTTAAATCTCCTCCCCGTCAAGGGAAGGGTATGCGTTACCCTCACCCCACCCTCTCCCGAAGGGAGAGGGTAAGCTCCCCTGGTTGGAGGAATTGAGTTCGTAGGGGCCGACTTCAGTGTGCCCCTTGGGATATATTTATCCCATAGGGTATCAGGTCGGCCCGGACATTCGGGCTTACCTGAAGGTAAGCCCCTACGTTTTCGACTGGCATCTTAAGGAGCATTCACTTCATCCCCAAGGAGGCGCAGAGCGACTTCTTGGGGTTGGACAATCTCCCCTACCCCCCTTAGACCTCCCTCACCCCACCCTCTCCCAAAGGGAGAGGGTAAGCAACACCTCTTACCTCTCCTATCGGGAGAGGTCGGCAGAGCCGGGTGAGGGTGACCCTGACGCGCTTCTTCAAACCTGCCCACAAACCGTTAATCTGGACTCGAGTCGAAACCCCAGAAGAACGTCTCCGGCGTTCTTTTGGGGCAGAAAAAAGCCCGAAATGTCCATCTTCTGACCATTTTTTGTCCCACTTTTGTCCATCTTTTGTCCCACTTAGTTATCCACATTTCTGACGCGCTCGGTTAAACCTGACCGGCTGCCGCAGGGCGGCAGCTTGA
>CBFGKC010000020.1:0-29228 GCA_965649265.1 Caldifarciminota bacterium
TGGCAAAGTTGCTCGTTACATTTTTGAACTTTACCCGAACCGCCTACGGCAACAACGGGCTCCCGCCCGACCAGACAACCGGCCTTTTTAAAAGGGTTGCGGAAAATTTCAGTGACTCACCGGTAATGGTCATTGAAAATGAGTTCCGCATCACCTCGACCTCCTTGCAAAAGGAAAAAATCATCATGGGTTTCGTAGATTTATTGAAGAAATTCCACGCAGAGCTCGCCCAGATGTGGGGACCAAAGGTTGCATCTTCTCGTTATCACAAGATTTATGATAACTTTCTCAGGGAAACGAAGGGAGACGAGAGAGCGAAAGAGGTTCTTGAATCCGTTGCACCGGAAAGAATCGGCCTCTAGAAATTACGCAAACTGGAAATTGATTCAAGGAGGAGTTTATGTCGCGTTCATTTGTCTGGAGCTTGATCGTCTTAGCCGTCCTTTTTCTTCTGACGGCTGTATTTTACGTAATCCCGCCACTTAACGACATCGCCAACAACACTTTTTACCTTGCTGGGACCATCGTATACCAGGTAGCCCTGCTTATCCCTGTGCTGCTTTTACTCTACGGGTATTCCGGAATTGAGGCTAAATGGAAGGGACGCCGGGGATGGCTGATGGTCCTGCTCGCCATGACTTCTTACTTTGTAGGCGACACGATTTGGAATATTTACGAAACGACCACCATGCTTTCTATGCCGCACCCCGGCCTGGCCGATATCTTCTACGTCATCTTCTACCCGCTGATTGCGCTCGCGATGATTCGTTTCATTCGCGTCGCAGACGTGAAGGTTTCACCATCGGAAAAACTACTAATAGGCATCGTAGCCGTCCTTCTGGCTGCCGAGGCGATTGGTAGATTCGTGGTTCCCAGCCTTGCCGGGTTCATAAGTGAAGATTATTCATTATTTGCGCGCATTCTGGACTCCTTCTACCTTCTGTCGGACGTGGCCATTCTTTGCATAGGTCTCATAATCGTCGTCCAATTCTGGGGAGGAAAGGTCACAACCACTTACATCCTTTTCGTCATAGGAATTTTTGTAATGACCATTACTGACGCGGCTTATGTGTTTGTCTCGGAGAGTTTCGGACTCCGCAACCCGCTCGATCTCGGTTGGGCTGCGGCATACAGCCTCCTGGCCCTTGCCGCCGTGTTCGAGCGTTCCCTGCAGGAAACCGCTCGCAAAGGACTCGCAAATGCGTAAGATAATATTCTTGATGCTTGCCGTCGCATCCGTTCTCTTTGCCGATCCCTTCAACACTATTTCTGCGAACACCCTGGGCAGGGGCAACGGTTATATTGGTCCTTATATTCCTGTTTCATTGTCACTTACAGGTGAGACCGGTTTCGCCACGACCCCGCTTCTCTACATTGGAATTGGACTCGCAGACGTCTTCGATGTCACCCTTTACGGCGGTGCGACTATTGCAAAAAGTGTTGATTCCACCGGGGCCTCGACTGTTACAGGTGACGATGCTGTGTTTGTTGTGCAGCCAAAGTTCGAGGTTTTAAAATCGGAAATTGTCACCCTCTCCCCCACATTTGGGCTCGTGATTCCTTTCAAGAACGGCGCGCCGGTCGGGGTCAATCCCGGATTCCTTACAAGTTTCGATTTTTCGCCTCTTAACCTTCACGCCAACCTCTATTACAACCTCGTTTTCGACGGCTCATACGGCACCGTGTCATTTCTCGCGGCTCCGGATTTCTGGGTAACCAATAACTTCTCTATTTTCGCGGAGTTAAACGCCTACTACTCGCTCGACGACAAGGAGCTTACGCTCGAAGCCTGGCCGGGGCTTTGTTATTATCCCATAGATATGCTCTCCATCTGCGCTTCATGCGGCATACCTGCGTCACTTGACTACATTACCCCCGGGCTCGCTCTTTACGTGAATTTTTGACACCCCAAAAAGACTGCCGGAGGCATTCCTTTTGGGGTCCCCGATGACTTTGCACCCCTCTTTGCACTATAAACTGTTGTTTTGCAACTATTTAGTGACCAGAAGGTATCTCCGAATGCATTAGGTCCCCGAATGAATGCGCAGCAGACGTTCGGGGTGAAGAAGTTGGTCAGAAGTTGGACATTTCGGGGCGAAAAAAGCTGGACAAAAGATGGTCAAAAGATGGACAAAACGGGCATTTTGAGGGTAAAAACAGGGTAAATTCGGGGCGAATTAGGGCGAAATTCGGGTGAAAATCGAAAGGTTTCATTCGAAAATCCCCCGGTCTTCGACCACCCCCCTTCAAAAGGGGGGGCATGAAAGTTTCCTCGTAATTTTTGCATGGGGCATGATTCAGGCAGGTGGGTGTTATTTCCTTTGACAAAAACTGTATATGAGAACGCCCTATGAGATATAGCCATATCTCAAGGGGCGGACCCTGCCCGAAGGGGTACGGGTGTTGCGGGCCCTCTCCCTTCGGGAGAGGGTTGGGTGAGGGAAACGCATCCCCTTCCCTTGACGGGAAGTGGTTGGAGGCAAGGTAGCGGCTGGGAGCCGCATGGGCCGAACGATAACGTTCGGCAAACGCTCTTCTAGAGCGTACACCTCCTCCCAGCCTCCCCCATCAAGGGGGAGGAGAATCAAATGTCTCTACCTTACTATCACGACCTTCCGGGTGATGCCGGAGTTGCTTGCCTGGAGCCGCGCAAAGTAGACGCCTGAGGAGAGTGTCTCGACCTTCACCTCGCCCTGCCCGCGAACGGTGACGCTCTCAACCATTCTGCCCGATGCGTCGAAGAGCTCGATGGTCCCCGGCTTGCCCTGGCTCAGGGAATAGCGAAGGGTGACCTCCGAAGCTATGGGAGACGTTATCTCCATTTCTGAGGAGGGCGCGGGTGTTTCTGAGGAGGGCTCGGAGATGCCTGTGCCCTGGCTGTACTTGACGGTGCAGTAATCCGTCGGTATACCACTTCGCCCCGTAACGTAAACGCCGCCTCGCTTATCCACGGTCAGGTCACAACCGAAATCGAAAGCCTCTGGGCCGACGTAACGTGCCACCCATTGTTCAGCACCTTTTGTGTCGTATTTGACAGTCAGATAGTTGTATCCACTCGAACCTGTTATGTAGACACCGCCGTCTCCGCCCACGGTAACGGCCCTCGCTTCATCTTCCTCGTTGTCGGGCCCATTGTATCGAGCCGCCCAAAGCAGCAAACCTTGAGAGTTGTATTTTAGAACTACATAATCGTTATCCAGGCTCAAGGAATCCTTGCATGAGCCGGCCACGTAGATATTTCGCGAATCATCCAGGGATATGCCGCACGGTTTGTCGTCCTTGCCCCATGGATCGTTATATCGGACCGCCCATAGTTCTTTACCTTGCGAGTTGTACTTCAACGTTACATAATCATAACCGGATATTGAATCCCAGCTCGAGCCGGTGACATAAATATTTCCCGACTTATCTGAAACGATAGCGCATGCCTGATCATCGCCGTTTCCAGGTCCATTGTACCTGGCAACCCATCGTTCGACGCCAGACCGGTCATACTTCACCGTTACAATGTCATTTCCGTTGACTGGATCCCGACTGTAACCGGTGACGCAAACTTCATTTAAAGCATCGACGACCAGGGCTTTTGCTTCTTCCCAACCTTCCGAAAAACCGCTGTAGCGTGCAACCCATTGCTCACGCCCTTTCGGGCTGTACTTGACGGTTGCATAATCAAAACTGGTGTTTGAATCCCAGCTGTAGCCCGTGACGTAAACATTGCCTATCCTGTCGACGGCGACGGCAACTGGTATATCTTCCTGGTTTCCAGGACCGTCGTATTGTGCAATCCATTCTTCCTTACCCTGTGAATCGTATTTCACGGTTACATAGTTCGAGAACGAAGAGGAATCACGACTGTATCCGGTGACGAAAACATTGCCGAAACTGTCCGGCGCAACAGCCCAGGCACCGTCGTCAAGACCGTCAGTACCGTTGAAACGAGCGACCCATAATTCAAGCCCGTTGGGGTCATATTTGATGGTTGTGAAGTCCGAAAGATTATTCGAATCTGCGCTGAAGCCCGTGACAAAGATATTGCCATCATTATCCGCCGCAATATCACACGGGTAATCGATCCAATCGCTGGGCCCGTTGTACCTTGCCACCCACTCCTCCTTAACCTGGGCGAAAAGCAAAATTGGAATGATTGCGATCATGATTGAAAGAAAACAGATACGTCTCACCTGCTCCTCCTTGAACAATGAATGCTCATTATTTTACAATGTTTAAGTCTAGCACAAAAGCAATATGTGTCAAGGGGTCTCCCCCTATTTTGGAGGCACCAGGGTTACAACGGTTAAGCACAATCCATGCACGGTCGGGGTCCCCTGATGCATGCGGGGCAGACGTTTAAGAATACAAACTTGACACCCCCCAAGTTTTTTCTATAGTTGATAGGTAACCTAAACCGACAGGAGTGAACGTGGGCACTGGTATATACCAGGTATGGCGTGTCCGCAAGGTTCCGCGCGCAAGTGAAGTGGGAAAAGGCTGATGGTTGAATGAATGTACTCCATAAGGACGAGGAGTTTCACGTAATTACGCCGGAGACCGACGACGTTATAAGCGGATCGTTACCCAGGGGGCCCCTGCTTGACGCTCTGGTCACCGTTCTCGAATCCATTTGCAGGTATTATGAAGAGAGCGGTCTGCCTCCAAACATCGTGATGGGGCTTTTCAACCGCGTGACCAGGGTAAGGATAACGGATTCACCAATCATTTTCAAGGACAACCGCTTCCAGGCTGCAACCGACGAGAAGGACCCGGAAGTAATACTCGAAACCTTCAAACGGGTACTCTGGGAACTGCACAAGGCCATGAGCGTGCTGCTCGGGTCCAAGGTAGTCTCCTCGAGGTATCATGACGCTTACGATTTTTGCGTGAAGAAATTCGCCGCCTCCCCGGCCGAGGCAACCATCATGACCCGAATCCCGCCGGACTACGCGAATATCCAGGGATGAAGACGTTTCACGCGAGTCTCTTTAAGAGCTTCTGGTGGGCACTCGGGCTTTCCGCAGGGTTATTTGCGATAACCTCGATCTTCTACTACATTCCGCCCCTGAACAATCCGGAGATACTCACATGGCGGCTGGCTGCGGACGTGGTTTTCGACACCGTAAGCGTGTTCGCGGTACTCCTCCTTCTTTACGGGTGGGCCGGCCTCGATAAAACATGGAAGGGGAAACTCGCGTGGTTCTTGATTTTCATCAGCGTCAGCGCCCTGGTTGCGGGCGATCTCGCGTGGGATCTTTTCGAGGACATCACGCTCGAGGAAGCTCCCTATCCCGGAGTACCAGATATCTTCTACGTAGCGGCCTATCCATTCATGGCTGCCGCACTCATCAGGCTTGCACGCATGATGAAGGTCAGGCTCTCTTTATCGAAAAAACTCATACTTGTTTTTTCGGCGGTCGCGCTCCTGACGCTGGTCACGGTATTCGTGATCATCCCGACCGCGACCGATCCCGACACCGGGTACGGCCTTGGCGAGCGTTTGCTTGACGCGTTCTACCCCTTGATGGATGTTGTGCTCGTATGGTTTGCGATACTCCTGCTTCTCGAGTTCTGGGGCGGCAGCGTTCCGACGACCTACGTGCTGCTTCTGGCAGGAATACTCGTGATGTCCGGGGGCGACGTGTCCTACTTCTTCATATACGAGGATTACGGCTTCCAGAACCCCTTGGACTTGACGTGGCTTTCCTCGCACTTGCTTCTTGCCCTGGCCGCCGTTCACGAACGCACCCTTCACGCCGAGATAAGGAAAGAACTTGCTGGCCGGTAAAGACCCCGACGCTTTTCTCTAGCAATCAAGAGTTACTCCCCCTCCCCTGTACAACCCTGAGACGTACCCATTTTATGCCTCTTGACAACGCTGACAAAAAGAATATACTTTTATGATTAAACATACCTAAATCAGGAGGAGCCGTGCGTAAACTGACACCTTTAATTCTTTTATTAGTAAGCGTTCTATGGGGAGACTGGGAAGACCCATTTAATACTTTTGCGGACTACACACGCAATGTTAAAGCAGACACGTCCATTTTACTTCTCAATCTGGGAAAATCTATGACTGGGGAAACCGTACCACCAGCAATAAAAAAAATAAGTTTCGAACCCTCTTTCTCCATAAATATGCCTCTCAACGACACCACTAAAATATCCTTTGAACCTACACTCCATGTAAACTATTCATTGTCGGAAGACGTGATTTTTGCGTTAGGAACAACCCTTAAAGAAAACTCACTTCAATCAATCGCCGCATCATTTGATGGTAAGTGGAATTCCTTACTAGGGATAAAAATTATTAAACCTACTTTACTTCTGAACTATCAGTATTCAGTTGACACTTCTTCTCGTGGAACAGCCTCTTTCTCAATCTCACCAGGAATAATAAGTACGCTCATTGACGCCAAAATATTCTCTCTGGCTCTTTCATTAACTCCAACTTTTTTTTGGACACCAGAGGAATTAACTATACCTATGACACTCGCTATCAAACCTGCATTTAAAATCGGAAATGCAACTCTTTACTTCCTTGGAGAAGGTAAAGGGACACCCTTTGACGATAGCTTGAGCCTATCTCTAACATTCACCCCCGCAATTGAATTTGAGTCGAAGTATCTATCTTCTTTCGGTATCAATGTATCCGTTTCTAATTCTAATGACTCCACATATTTTTCCCCAGCAATAAAATGTTCTCTCGGTGAAAGTCCAACCACTTTTCTGCTGTCATGCCGTATTCCCCAATCAATGAACAGCTTTGAGCCATGCCTAACCGTTCGTCTCAAATTATGATTCTTAATATGGTAAACTGTTAGGTTTTAACTCTCTACGACCTACAAACTAAAGAACACCCTATCTGTCTTTCAGAAAGTGTTTCAGCGTTTTATCACTACGCTTATAATCGTGTCCATTGCCCGAAGCTGCCTCACGACAATCATGTCCCTGGAGTTTTCGACCTTGCCGAAAACCACGTAGTCGCCGTCAAGGCTTTTCTGCGCTTCAAGACAGATGTAGAACTGACAGGAAGCCGAGTTCGGCGCCTGGCTGCGAGCCATACCGACCGAGCCCTTTTCGTGCTTCATGCCCGTTTCCTCGAAATCGATGGTATAGCCCGAGTTTCCGTAGCCGGTACCTAAAGGATCGCCGCCCTGGATGACGAAACCGGGCTCGTAGCGATGCCACAGGAGACCGTTATAGAAACCCGCGTCGGCGAGCCTCACGAAGTTTCGCACTGTCCTGGGGGCTTCACTTGAATAAAGCCTGACGGTGAAGGTCCCCTTGTTAGTGGTGACGACAGCCTCTTCCTTACCGGTAAGTGTGACTTCCTTGTCCTTCACACGCAGGGCAAGCTCAACGCGTTCCTTCGGCGTGAAATTGAATGTCTGGGGTATCGAAGGTTTCACCACTCCGGTGCACGCGAGCGCGGCAACGAACGCCGCGGCCGGGACCAGATAGAGTTTAAAAGCTCTCATGTTTACCTGGTTATCGTTACCGCTCTGATTGTATCTCCTGCGCGCAAGGCTTTAACCGCATCCATGCCTTCCAGAACCTTGCCGAAAACGACGTAGCTGCCGTCGAGCCCGTGCTGGGGTTCGAGACAGATGTAGAACTGGCAGGAGCCTGAGTTGGGATCCTGGGAGCGTGCGACGCCGAGTGCGCCCAGTTCGTGCGTGCGGGCGTTCTTCTCGAAGGGGATGTCGTAGCCTGCGTCGCCTGTGCCGTTTCCTAAAGGATCGCCGCCCTGGATGACGAAGTTGGGCACGTAGCGGTGCCAGGTGAGGCCGTTGTAGAAGCCTGCGTCCGAAAGACGGATAAAGTTGGAAACGGTGTTGGGTGCATCTTTCGAGTAAAGCTCGACCACGATGGTGCCTTTATTGGTTTGGATGGTCGCTTTTTCCGAACCGCTAAGGGGTATTTCCTTATCCTTCACGCTCAAGGCAAGCTCAATGCGTTCCTTGGGAGTAAGGGTCGATGTGACAGGAATCACGGCCTTCCTCATGCAGCCCGAGAAGGCAACGACTAAAAGAAAGGCGGTTAGTAATTTTTTTATGTTCATCAGTTCACTTCCCGAAAAAAGGTGTGTTACGGGTGGGTGTTACGGGTGTTACGGGCGGGTTACTGGGCAATGGAGATCTTCTTGATCGTATCGTTAACGCGGATCTTGTTAACGACGTCCATACCCTCGAGCACCTTGCCGAATACCACGTAGTTGCCGTCGAGAGCGTGCGCGGGCGCCAGGCAGATGTAGAACTGGCATGAGCCTGAATTCGGGTCATTGGAGCGCGCGACACCGAGCGCACCCAGTTCGTGCGTGCGGGCGTTCTTCTCGAAGTTGATGTTGTAGCCTGCGTCGCCCGTTCCATTGCCTTGGGGGTCGCCGCCCTGGATGACGAAATTGGGCTCGTAGCGGTGCCAGATGATTCCGTCATAGAAACCGGACTCTGAGAGGCGGATGAAGTTCTTAACGGTATTGGGCGCGTCTTTCGAGTAAAGCTCGGCCACGATGGTGCCTTTTGTGGTCTCGATGGTCGCTTTTTCGGTACCCTTGAGGTTAATCTCCGCGTCTTTCACCGATTTGGCAACTTCGATGCGCTGCTGGGGTGTAGTGAAACCAGATGTGCGCGCTATGCCGAATATTCCCGGCTCGCTTTTAGTCAATTTTGGTGTTTCCACGTTTGGGGTCTCCTCTGTTTTCTTCTGACCGCACGAGATGAATGCGGCCGCGACGAATGCGGTTAACGTGATTGCAAGTATCTTTTTCACAAGATCCTCCTTAGATTTTTGACATAATATGGATTGATGATACGCAGGAAAGATGGAAGGTCAATACTCCACATCCCGGAAGACCGCGCTCGAGGACGAGTCGCGTTCTTTTGGGAACCCCGATAGGATCGCGACGGTGTTCCCCTGTTTTATGGAGAAGAAAGTCTTCGAGTTCTCCCAGGGCAATGCGGAGCAGCTGCCTGGGGGGATATTGACAGGACTTGATTAAGGATTAAAGTTATATGCGTAGGACGAGTCCAAAGCGCCTTTTTGAAGAAAAAGGCGAGGAGGTTATATGTTTCCAGGAAGAATAATAGTATTCGCAGGGTTATTCATTATGATAGCCGTAGGCTACGCCGGAGAACGATGGTCGCAGGCCCAGTTCGATGATTCATACACCGTCGTCTCACCAGACGGCGGAGGGAAGATCGCTTATTACCCCAGGGCCGCATACGCACCAATAGACAGCCTCAACATGCGGCTGGCCGGTTACTATGGTCTCTACCCGGACAATGACCAATTGATAGTTATAGGAAATTACCTGTACCTGTCCGCGATGTACGGTTTTGCGGTAATGGATATCGGATCTAACCCGCATTCGCCAGCGATTGTCGCAACGGTAACTAACGGTCCGTGGTATATTTCAGGTTTTGCCGCTTACGGCAATTACCTTTACGTTATTCAAACTGAAGCCGGTCTTTTTACGTACGATGTCTCGAACCCGCAAAAACCAAGCGTGGCAAGTCACATTGTTCTGCCCGAACCTTTCGATAGGGCATCACACGGTGTAGTCGTCGGAAACAACCTGTACCTGGTCTGCGAGGATTATGACTATGAGACCCATCAGAAGATCTCTCAATTGAAGGTTTTTTCCCTCAGCAAACCCTCACAACCTGCGCAAGTCAGCGTTCTCGATTTGCCGGGTTTCACGCAAGTAGATCGGCTATTTGCGACAGATGACAGCACGCTTGTGATTGCGGGGTTGACGCCCCTTATCGTGAAAGTGAAAATCTCCGATCCCGATGCACCGTCTATCTCCGCACAGCATAGCTTCTCCGATGATCCCCTCGTTTATTTAGAAAGTTGTTACTATGACACGGATGGCTTTCTTTATTCGTGTTTCATCCAGTTCGACACCATCAATTACACGCAATATCATTACCGATTAACTTGCGATATGACTGACTTTTCAAACCCTGTGATAATCGATTCATCATCTATGGGAACAAACTCCGAGAACTACCTAGGTTTGCTCGGTAAAGATACTCTCATAGTCAGTCGTTCGGACACGATAATTTTTTGTGACATCTCAACGCCCGGCGTGATGAATCGGATCGCTTACTGGTATAACGGGTCCGCGGGAGCCATCCAACGGGTCATCCCCAATAAAAACGATCTTTTAACCTGCGGAATCTTCTGGGGGCTGCACATACTGGACCGAAGCGACATTTCGAATATCAATGATGTATACTCAACTTACGTAGGAGCCGGCTCGCCTTTATCCATATCGGCACCTAAAGAGGGCCGGGTTTTCGCCACCTACTGGTGGACTGAAACCGATTACCATGTATATGGCTTCAACAGCACCACAGAAGGACAAATCACTGTTTCCGACAGTCTGATTTTCGAAAGCGGGACCGAAATAAGCCATGTCAATAACCTGCTCGGGATTCAAAAGGATAATAACGATATCACTCTTTTCGATGTAACCACCCCCGGAAAATACGACTCCGTCGGTCGAACCGGTTGCACTTTTTTTCGATATAACAGGTTCAATTCCGAAGGAAACAAGCTTTATCTGGCATCCTGCTATCATTGGTATGGAAATGGGTGCATGGCGGTTCTGGATGTTTCAAATCCAGCCTCGTGCAGCTTGCTGGCCATGAAAAATCTTAACGGACCATGTTGCGACATCTGTCACCACGGCAGCTATGTATACGTTACCGGCGAAGACACCGCAACCGGCAAGGGATATCTCGAAACGTATTCGCTTACGGGAAGCAATCTCGAGAAGACATCCTCCATCGGACTGGATGAGGAAGGACTGGGCTTGTGCCGCGTCGGGGATCGCCTTTACTTGTCGCGTTACAACGCACTGGAGATTTTCGACTTATCTGATCCCTCAAAACCCGCGTTTCTGGGAATGACGGACAGCATCATCAGCGGCAATACCGAGATTCTGGGCAGTGGTGGTCGAAACGACGATGTCATCGCGTCGGGAAACAGGGTGTACGTGGCGAGCGATGAGGAGCTGGTTGCCTTTGACGTGACCGATCCTGCATCGCCGCTCGTGGTCGGCTACTACATTATACCCAACCAAGCTTCGTGGACCGCTGATCTTCGCCAGAGATTGCGTTCCGACGGTAACCTTATCTACTGGTCTACCATGGCTTACGGCATCTGCGTGATTGACCCCTACGCAGACGCCGAGATGGTGGCCGAAAAACCTGCCCAGAATCCAATGCGATTGGGGCTCGATGTAAACCAAAGCCTGGGACAGGGATGCGTGATAAAGTACACCTTGCCCTTCCGGTCTAATGTCGAGATTTCTGTCTACGACGCATCCGGCCGCTTGGTCGAGGTTTTGAGAGCCGCTCGTGAGACCGCAGGCACTCACCACTTCACATGGGATGCCGACGGAGTGTCCTCAGGCGTCTACTTCGTGAGGTTAGCGACCGATGCGGGATCGGTAACCACGAAGCTTTTAGTACTGGATTAAAGCCTTTCCCATAATAGCGATTAGATGAAAAAGGGCGCCGGAGGCGCTGGGCGCAAGCTCAGCTTCCGCCATTTCACCTTTTCTTTCCAATGACACCGCCGGAGGCGCTGGGCAGAATGGAATTCTGCTGAGGGACGCGTGAAGTTTGACCTCCGGGGATTAACCAGCGGTCAAACTTCTTAACGACTTACGTAGAAAGTCGTAGGGGCACATTGACAGTTGGAATGCGAAAGGTATAATGTAACAAACATTCGATTCCTTGATTTAACTAAGGAGTATTCTTTGGCTCAAGATCTCTTGAAAGAAATACGCGACGCCGAAAAAGAAGCGGGCGACATGATAAAGGCCGCCGAGGATAAGGCGGCAAAGGAGCTTGCCGGGCAGAGGAAGCGCTCGGAGGAGGAACTGTCCGCACTCTCCACAGAGCGGGAGAAGACTCTCGAGGACGCTCGCAGGCGTGCAAAGGAAAATGCTGAAAAAGAAGCCTCGCGCCTTGCCGCCGAAGCCAGGGCAGAAGCGGCAGCACTCAAAGAAAAGGCCGCAAAGAAAGCATCCCGGGCCGCCGAACACGCTCAAAAGAAAGTCGTAAAGCTTTGGGAACAGCAAAAGTAGAAAAAGTCCTCATCGCGACGCACGCCGAGGACAGGGACGCGCTTCTCAAGACCCTCCAGGAAGAGGGACTTCTACATATTTCAGATTCCGTAAGGGAGGATGGTAATCAGCCAACCCGTGATGATTACGGCATGAGGACTAAGGGGGGAGAAAAGAATAAAGACGTTACGTATCAGGGGTCCCCGAAAGATTCCGAAGGATTCTTTCAGGTCGAAGAGGACTTTTCAGGAACCCTTCAGCGCCTGACTCAGGGCATTACCTTCCTTTCCGCTTATGCCGGAAAACGCAAGGGCGGCGGCATGTTCTCGGTAAAACCGTCGCTTCCCACGGACGAATTTTCGAGAAGGGTATCAGAGCTTAACGTTCCCGGAAAGCTGAAACGGATCGGTGAGATGAGCGCGCGTGTGAGCGGTCTGGAAAAGGAGGAGCGGTTTATCAAGTCAGAACTCGAGATTCTTTCGCCGTGGCAGACCCTCCCCCACCCCCCCAGGGAGTACTCCTCACTCAAGAAGACGGACGTGCGTTTTATAAGCGTACAGGCCGAAGAGAAGGAGGCGCTCGAGGCTTTGCTCGAGCCCTTTACCGTGAGTGTCGGCGAGGCAGGAACACAAGGAAAGACGAACCTTCTGGTACTGCTCGCGCCCAGGGAGGAAACAGCAGAGGTTGACGACGTTATCAAATCGAAGGGAATCAGGACCTATCCGCTTGAAAAATTCGGGAAGAAGGTAAACGAGGAAATTTCGGACCGCGATAAGAGATTGGAACAGATATCACTCGAGCGCAAAGGGATTACAGAAGAAGCACACGCCATGAGCGCCGAGCTTTCGGGCTTCGAGACGGCGTTCGATTTTTATGACAACGAGCGCCTGCGCATCGAGGAACGTTCTAAACTCACCCGCAGCGAGAAGGCTTCATTCATTGAAGGTTGGGTGCGAGAAAAGGATTATAAAAGACTGGAGAAGATAGTCCACGAGTTCCCTGCATCGGAAGTGGTAAAAGCGAAGCCCCGAGAGGACGAGCAGGCTCCTGTGGCTTTGGAGAACGCTACGGTATTGAAACCGTTCGAGATGCTCATGAACCTTTACGGCTCGCCGGACGGAAGGGAAGCCGACCCCACGCCTTTCATGACGCCATTCTTTGCCGTCTTTTTTGGACTCTGCATGACGGACGCAGGCTACGGTCTGATCATCACGCTGGTGACGGCCTACCTCATATGGATCAAGAAGATAAGGGGAAACCTCATATGGATTCTCTTCTACGGCGGCATAACGACAATCATCGGCGGAGCCCTTACGTCCTCGTGGTTCGGCAACCTGCCCGATATGCTCGGCATACCCTGGCTCGTGAAATTCCGCAACGCCTTCGTGTGGTTCGACCCCATAAAGGATCCCATGCCGTTTCTTTACCTGTCACTTGCCGCAGGCTACATCCAGATGGTGTTCGGGGTCGCTATCGAGTTTTTCGATAATCTTCGACTGCGCAACATCGCCGCCGCGCTCTTCGAGGCGCTGCCCTGGCTCCTCATATTCGTCTGTGTCCCGCTGATTATCGTAGCCGGAACTGGTGCGATTCCGAAATGGCTGGGCTTGCCCCTGCTGATCCTCGTACTCGTGAGCGCGGGTGTGTCCATCGTTCTATCCAACAGGCCGGGACACACATCTGTCACGAGCGCGATCCTTTTCTGGGCGGTCATAACCGCTGGGCTTCTTGCGCTTGCAAAGGCGGCAGGCGGAATACCCTTCCCCGGCAAGATAATCAAGGGCGTGCTCATCGGCCTCCTGGCGGCACTGTGGCTGTACACGGTTTTCAAGGGACTATCGGAGAAAAACCTGAAGGCCGCCGGAATCGTGCTCGGAATACTTGGAGTGGCCTCGCTCGTTCTCTACGTGACGGGCGTGACAGGCTCCAACGCGTTTCTCATCATCGTTTTCATCCTGAACCTCCTGTTTGCGATGATGGTCCTCAAGACGTGGGGCGGCAGACTGGCCTGGGGTTTGTACGGAATATATTCGAACGCGACCGGGGTTCTGGGTATAGTGCTTTCGTACGTGCGACTCATGGCTCTCGGAATGATGACCGGCGGCATTGCGACCGCTTTCAATCTCATCGCGTGGATGCTCGGCGGAATCCCCGTGGTTTCAATTGTTTTGATCCTTGCCGTTTTAGTCATCGGCCACGGCTACAACCTCGTGATGAGTGCGCTGGGAGCGTTCGTGCATTCACTGCGTTTGCAGTACGTCGAGTTCTTCCCCCGGTTTTTTACGGGCGGCGGCTTGAAATTTGAACCTTTTGAATTTAAAACACGTTACATTAAAGTAATAAGGAGGACTTAGATGGGATTTGATCCAATCGGTCTGGCTGCAGTAGTATTAGGCGCGGCCTCTGCCGCAACACTTGCCGGTATAGGCTCGGCACTCGGCATTCGCTACGCGGCAAGCGTGGCAACCGGCGTTCTTGCCGAGGACCCCTCTAAATTCGGGTCCGTGTTCATCCTCGTGGCGCTTCCGGGCACGCAGGGATTCTACGGCTTTCTGGGCGCATTCCTGGCAATCCAGAAGCTCGGCTTCCTCGGCGGGGCCGGTCCCGGAGCCCTCTCCATGTGGCAGGGCATTCAGATTTTGTTCGCCTGCCTGCCGGTGGCTTTCGCCGGGCTTGTCTCCGCGATCTACCAGGGCAAGGTCTGCGCGGCCGGCATCGAGATGGCCGCTAAACAGCCCAAGGAATCCATGAAGGGTGTCATTTACGGCGCTCTGGTCGAGACATACGCCGTTCTCGGGCTTCTCATAACCATCTTCCTCCTGCAGGGCATCAAACTCGGTTAAGATGGCCGACAAGGTAAGCGCCAAGATTCTCGCGGACGCAGCAAAGCGTGTTGACGAGATGAACAGGGAGTTTGACGAGTTGAAATCGAAGCTCGGGGCCGAGCTCGAGGCAAAAAAGAAAACCTACCGCGAAGAGACTCAAAGACTCGCGAAGCTGGAAGAGGAACGCATAAGCCGGGAGATACTTTCCGAGGCAAGGCTTTCCGCCCGCCGTGAGCTTCTTTTGGCAAAACACGCATCGATCAAGAACTGCCTCGAACTCGCCGCAAAGGCGCTCACGAACTCCGGGGAATACACCGGCCTTCTCGACCGCATAGTCAAAGCCGCATCTGCAGAGGATGTCGAGATTCTTATCTCCGAAAACGACCGCGGCCGGCTCGAGTACCCGTGGGCAAAAAAATCATCTACAGTCGAAATACAGGGGGGGGTCATATTACGCGGCCGATCGAAGGATGCCAACTTCAGCATCGATGCGGCCTATGAGGCCCTGGGCGAAAACCTCGTGCTCGAACTGGCAAGAATCCTCTTTTCGGATTGAACCCAGCCCGAAGTCGGGGTCGTAACCAAAGGGAAATTCTTTCGGTCTTCTGCATCAACATGTAAAAGCCCCCCTCCCGGGGGCTTTTTTACTGCACCATAAGGAATCGTCGATTTAATAGATATCTTCAAAATTAACAAACCGTTCCTGGAAAAGGGATCCCGGCACAGGTTCGACTGAGCGGCTCAGAGACCACATTAATTATGAAGAAGATTCCTAAAATGGTTCCTGAGGGGGGCGCTGGGCGCAAGCGAGCGCCTGGAAGGCGCATGAGAAGTTTTGCATGAATACTATCGTTTGGAGGCAAAGCTTCGTTTCTGCCATTCCACTTTTGCTTATCAATACTCGCATCTGGAAAACATAAACTAAATCAATCCGATTACTCTCAGTGATGGTTTTCTGAGGAGGGCTGAGGAGGACGACACAGGATGTAGTATGTCGAACTCCAGTCGACGTTTGACGTTCTGGCTCGTCACTGTGTATCTAAAAAAACAGGAAGTTGTCTAAGAGGGTTCCGGAAGGAGTTGGTGTGTTACGGGGAGGCCAAGGAAGGCCAAGGAAGTCCGAGGAAGGCCGAGGAAGGCCGAGGAAGGTCGAGGAAGGCTGAGGGAGGCTGAGGAGGGCGAGCGCCGGAGGCGCTGGGCAGAATGGAATTCTGCCGAGTTAGGGCTTATAGTTTGCCCCAGGAGATTAACTATCGGTCAAACTTTATAGACTACTTTCGACGAAAATCGGGGTCCCCGGGGCGATGCGGAGCAGCGATCTGGGGTGTAAATCGGGATCCCCAAAAAGTCGAAATCGACTTTTTGGGGCTTAGCGATTGACAAGCACAATCAGCGGAATAAAATAGCTTCAGAAAGAATTATACAACCCTCATAAAAAAATCGTTAAGGAGGAATTAACGTGAAAAAAGCGACATTCAAGAAATTGGCGGCATTCGTTTTGGCCGTGGTGGGTACTGCCTCGTTTTTAGGCCTGGACTGCAATCCCGCAAAACCGCCCGACGTTTTGTGGTCCAAGATTTATGATTCCGGAACGAACGATGTGCCCCATGCCATTGCCGTGGACGCATCCGGCAACGTGTACGTCGGCGGTAGTTCCGAAAACGGAGCTTATGACGACTTCCTCACCCTCAAGTACGATTCAGCCGGGACCATCATCTGGAACAAGGCTTACGACAGCTCCAATAATGATGAGGTTCTGGGGCTCGTGCTTTCGAGTTCAGGCGACGTTTACGTTACCGGAGCGTCGGTATGTGTGGATTCCAATGTCAACTGCATCCGGCTCATCAGGTACGACGCATCGGGCAACATGGTCTTGAACAAGGAACTTATGAGCAGCGCATACGCGTACGACATGGCCGCCGACGCTTCTGGAAACTTATACATCGCGGGCCGCAAGGTCAACGCGACGAGCGCGGATTTCGTACTTATCAAAACGGATGCCGACGGCAACATAAGCTGGTCTGAGACTTACGATGCAGGTAACAACGAGCAGGCAAGGGGAATAGCGGTTGATAACTCCGGCAATATCTACGTCTCCGGCTTCTCGATGCCGCAAGGTTCAGGCTCCGACATTCTGACCCTGAAGTATTCCTCGGACGGAGCCTTGCTCTGGAGTAAGATTTATGATTCAGGTTCGGATGACGCGGTGACCGGCCACGGCGTGGCAGTCGATCCACAGGGTGACGTCTACGTCGCGGGGTACACGACCGTTACAGCCCCGGCTGGCGAGTACGTAATCATAAAATACGATTCCGACGGTAATGTGCTCTGGACAAAGACAAACGCATCGGACAACACAGACCCTACCGCAAGCATAACGACCAACGTTTCGGGATCGGTCTACCTTCTCGGCACCTACCTTTCAACGGATAATTACGATTACATGATAGCCAAGTACGACTCCAAAGGCATCCTTGTGTGGGACACGTTGTTCGATTCAGGTCATAACGATTACGGTTCCGATATCTGCCTTGGAAACGACGGCAGCGTTTACGTGACGGGAAGAACCGCAAGCGGTGCCGGAACGGATTTTCTTACGGTTAAACTCGGAGCGGAATAAAGAAATTGTAAACTTAGGCGTACGTCTTCAGGCACTCTTGACAAGACCCCCTCTTTGCCGTAGACTTCGCATCAAACTCAATCCCTAAGGAGGATGAAAATGGCTCTATTTGACGATGTAAAAAATATAATAGTTGAACAACTTCACGTACCACCCGAAAAGGTGACCAAAGAAGCCAAGTTCATTGACGATCTCGGCGCCGACTCGCTTGACACGGTCGAGCTCATCATGGCATTCGAAGAGAAGTTCTCGATAGAGATCCCGGACGAGGATGCCCAGAAGCTCGAAACCGTCGGCAAGGCGATGGACTATCTGGAAACCAAACTCAAAGACAAGTAACCTATTGATTCATTTTAAGGATTCATAATGGATCGCCGAGTCGTAGTGACGGGCGTCGGGCTGTTGACGTCGCTGGGCCACGACGCCCCCACCACATGGGACAAGCTTCTTTCCGGTGAAAACGGCATACGAAAGATTGAAAACTTCGATGCCAGCAACCTTGAAGTCCAGATAGCCGGAGAGGTTCGCGATTTCGATCCCACCAAGCGCATAGATTTCAAACAGGCTCGCCGCATGGACCGCTTCGCCCAGTTCGCGGTGTGGACGTCGAAAGAAGCCGTTCCCGATTCGGGACTCGATTTTTCGAAGGAAAACCCGGAGCGGTGCGGCGTCCTCATCGGCGCAGGAATGGGCGGGATACTCGTCTGGGAGCGCGAGCATGAAAAGTTCGTGCAGTCCGGCCCGGAGCAAGGCCCCAAAAGGGTCTCCCCCCTTCTCATCCCGATGATGATACCGGACATGGGCTCAGGACTCGTTTCTATAGAATACGGCATTCGCGGACCCAACTTCTGCACGGTTTCGGCTTGCTCTTCCGGCGCCCACGCGGTAGGCGAGGCCTTCGAGCTCATAAAGCTCGGGAAAGCGGACGTCATGATTTCGGGTGGTTCTGAGGCGGCAATCTCTCCCTTCTCGATTTCGGGATTCGCCAACATGATGGCGCTTTCAAAGAACAATTCGGACCCCGAACACGCATCAAGACCGTTTGACGCCAAAAGGGACGGTTTCGTCATAGGCGAAGGCTCAGGCATTCTGATTCTGGAGGAAGCGGAGCACGCCCGCAAGCGCGGAGCAAGGATATATGCAGAAATCGCGGGCTACGGTCTTTCGGGCGATGCCTTCCACATGACCGCTCCCGATCCCGAAGGCAAGGGACCCATCGTATCCATGCGCATGGCCGCTGAGGAAGCAGGCGTAAAGATGGAAGAAATCGATTACGTCAACGCTCACGGGACGTCCACCGATCTCAACGACCTGATGGAAACAAAGGCCATCAGGGGGGCTTTCGGCGAGCATGCCGATAAGCTTTGGGTCTCCTCTTCCAAGTCGATGATAGGTCATCTTCTTGGTGGAGCAGGCGGCGTGGAGGCGGTGGTTTCCGTTCTTTCGATAAGGGACGGCAAGGTTCATGCAACAAGGAATCTCGAAAAACCAGGCGAAGGCTGCGACCTTGACTACGTGCCCGGCGCGACGAGAGAGAAGAAACTGAACGTGGTCATATCCAACTCGTTCGGTTTCGGCGGACACAACGTCACCCTGCTCTTTAAGAGATTCGACGCTTAAACCTCTAAACCCGGTTTTCAATATTATGAGATTTATTGTGCTCGTAAAGCAGGTTCCGGATACGACCGAGGTCAGGGTCAACCCGGAAACCAACACGTTAATACGCGAGGGCGTACCGTCAGTGGTGAACCCTCTCGACCTTTACGGTGTCGAGGAAGCACTCTTGCTGAAGGAGAAGACGGAAGCGGAGGTCGTTGCCCTGTCCATGGGGCCTCCCCAGGCCGAGGAAGCGCTCAGGGAGGTCATCTCCATGGGCGTTGACAAAGCCATTCTCGTATCGGACCGCAAGTTCGCGGGCGCCGACACCTGGGCAACCTCGCTGACCCTGGCGAAGGCAATTGCAAAGATCGGCGATTTCGACATCATCTTCACCGGTAAGCAGGCCGCAGACGGCGACACTGCTCAGGTCGGACCGGGGGTTGCCGAGTTTCTGGATATTCCCCAGGCGACCTTCGTGAGAAAAGTGGACGGATTGGACGTGGAGAAGCGGACCATAAAGGTCGAATCCATGTGGGAAGAAGGCTCGGAATGCCTTGAATTGCCTCTCCCCTGTCTTATCACGACCGTCAAGGAACTCAACGAGCCGCGTCTGCCGAGCCTGAGAGGCAAGATGGCCGCGAAAAAGGCGGAGATTCCAACATGGAAATTCGAGGATCTGGGTGTGAAGGAAGAAGAGGTCGGCCTTGCGGGTTCACCGACCCAGGTCGTCAAGGTCTTCCCCCCTCCCCCCCGCGGCAAGGGCGAGCTTTACACCGATAAGGATGCCTCGGAGATTGCAGCGATAGTGACAGCCAAGCTTCACGAGAAGGGGTTCATCTGATGGCACTCAGGATCGATTACGACAAGTGCACACTTTGCGAGGCCTGCATACCGGCGTGCCCGTTTGCGGCACTCGAAATAAGGGACGGCAAGCTTTACATCAACGAAAACTGCACCCTTTGCGGCGCCTGCATGCCCGTTTGCCCGGTATCGGCTCTTTCGATGGAAGAAGTAAAACGCGGCGAGACGGTCAATGCCGACGAATGGCGCGGGATATGGGTGTTCGCCGAACAGCGCAAGGGCGTCATACAACCCTCGACATTGGAGCTTCTGGGTGCCGCAAGAAGACTCGCCGTGGACATTGATACGCGAGTTACCGCCGTTCTCCCGGGAGCCGCCGTTGAGAATGTGGAAAGCCTTCTCGGTGCCGGTGCGGACGAGGTTTTATACGTAAAGGACGCTGCGCTTGCAGACTTCGGGATAGAGACGTACACGAAAGCGATCTCGAATCTTATTGCGGAGCGCAAGCCGGAGATAGTTCTTGGCGCGGCCACGTTCATCGGGCGTTCGCTTCTGCCGAGAATCGCCGTGCGCGTGCACGCCGGCCTGACGGCAGACTGTACAGGGCTGGATGTGGACAAGGAGAAAAGACTCCTCCTGCAGACCCGCCCGGCGTTCGGCGGAAACATCATGGCGACGATCATATGCCCCAATCACAGGCCGCAGATGGCCACGGTTCGACCCAAGGTCATGAAACCCCTTGAGAACGCGTACGAATCGACGGGCAAGGTGGTCGAACTCGGAGCAAAAGGGCTATCCAACCGCGTGAAGTTTCTGGATTTCGTGACCGACCAGAGTTCCCACGTAAACATTGCCGCGGCCGACATCATAGTCTCGGCAGGCAGGGGAATCGCCGATCCCAAGAATCTTGCCATGGTCGAGGAACTAGCCGATCTTTTAGGCGGCGCCGTGGGCGCCACCCGCTCGGCTGTAGACGCGGGATGGATTAACTACTCGCACCAGGTCGGTCAGACCGGCCGGACGGTGGCACCCAAGCTCTACATCGCCCTCGGAGTATCGGGAGCCATCCAGCACCTCGTGGGCATGCAGTCATCGGAGTTCATCGTGGCCGTGAACAAGGACCCCAACGCTCCCATATTCAAGGTGGCGGACGTGGGTATCGTCGGCGACGTATTCGAGATAGTCCCTAAGCTCATCTCCGAGATCAAGAACCGCGCGTCCAAGGGATAACCCGTAACACCGTAACACCGTAACCCGTAACCCGGGGAGCATCTTCCCCGCGAGGGATGGAGTGGAAAGAAGGTGCGTGGTTTCTTCATTTCAAAGAGAGGCGGCTAATCGAATGACTGATGAAAAGAAGATGCTGGTTGGAGTGACCGGAAGGGCAGGCTCAGGGAAAACTACGTTTGCCCGCCTTCTGGCTAATGAAGCCCAGACTTACTTTGCCGATAGAACAAAGCACAATCGAAGTGAAAAGCCGGGGTCCCCAAACGGATACGAAGTAGACGCTTGGGGTGAAAAAACGGGTTCCCCGAAAGGATGCGAAGCAGACGCCCGGGGTCAGGTAATCGAGGCCGATCCCCTGGCCTGGGAACTTTATTCGAAACCCGATGTAAAAGATAATCTTGTTCGAGCATTCGGCAAGGGGATATTTGACCCGAAAGGCGAGCTTTGCCGCTCAACACTCGCGGGAATCGTCTTTTCCGACAGGGAAAAACTTGAAACCCTCAATTCAATCATCCACCCCCCCTCCTTGCAGAAATAGCCGCAAGGATCGAGCGGTCACGGTCGAAGGTAGTGATTCTCGACGCCGCCCTCCTTCTCGACTGGCCTATTGCGAACGACTGCTCAATCAAGATAGCGGTTCTTGCCTCAAGCTCAGTCTCGCTCGAACGATTGCAAAGTAAGGGCTACCCGATCGACAGGGCTCGCGCAATACTGGCAAATCAGCGTCCTGATGCCGGCTTCAGAAGACTTTGCGACGTAATCGTGATCAACAACGGTTCCATGGAAGCACTTGCCGGAAAGGCGAAATCCACCTGGTGCAAAAGAATAGCACCTCTGCTCGACAAGCTTTAACTGCGGCCGGGACATCTTGACAAGTAATTATCCTTGAATAGACTCCGGTAGAAAACTCAAACCCAAGGAGGATGCATGAAAAAACTACTTCTTCTTATCCCTATCGTGTCATTGCTAGTGCTCGGCGGATGCGCCTGGGAGGCGGTATCCCAGGTTCCACCGTCAAGCGATGTTTTCATGACAACAGGCGATCTTAAAGACGGCAACTACAAGCCCATAAGCATGGTTCGCGCCATGAAGATAAACCTTGCTTTCAGCTGCATCGGTGTACTGCCTCCCCTCTACCCGATGTTCGGCCCCCAGATCCAGAACGTTCTTTACGAACAGCTGGCCAAGGAAGCCAAGAAAGCGGGCGCCAACGCCGTGATCAACATCAGAACCTCCATCATGCCGATGGGACTGATTCCCGGTATCATATGGATTCCGGTGGTCGAGATGAGCGGCATGGCCGTCAAGATGTAGTTTGCTTTCTAAAAATTCCAGGAGGGTGCGCAAGCACCCTCTTTTTTATTTGAATTCACCGTAAAATCGAATTACAAACCGCGCTTTTTATGGATTTGCGTAACAAAATACAAGCCCCAATTCAGTTGACAACGGCACTATTCTGATTAATATCCTCGGATGAAATTGCTTTTTGATTTGAGTGAAAAAGGTCGGAAAGGATATTACTTCGCCGAACCGGACGTTCCACAGCGAAAGATTTCAGATTACATCCCCGAGAGATACTTGAGAAAAAAAGAAGCCCTTCTGCCTGAGGTTTCGGAACCTGAACTGGCGCGTCACTTTACGAATCTGTCTTCCTTGAACCACCATCTCGACAAGGGTTTCTATCCCCTCGGCTCTTGCACAATGAAGTACAACCCCAAAATAAACGAGGCCGTTTCCAGATTGCCCGGATTTACAGCTATTCACCCGCTGGCCCCGGTAGAACTCACGCAGGGATCACTGGAACTGATTTACGAACTCGAGCGACTGCTCGCGGAGATATCAGGATTTCAGGCAGTCACCCTTCAGCCTGCGGCAGGCGCGCATGGCGAGCTTTGCGCGAATTTGATTACACGAGCATATTTCAAAAACAAGGGTGAGCATCGTACAAAGGTTCTTATTCCAGATTCCGCACACGGCACGAACCCTGCAAGTGTCACGCTTTCTGGATTCGAGTCCGTAACGGTGTCATCGACCTCAGATGGTCTTATCGATATTCAGGACCTTGAATCGAAACTGGGGCCTGACGTTGCGCTGATAATGGTGACGAATCCCAACACGCTCGGGCTCTTCGAAAGAGATATCTGCCAGGTAATCGAAAAGGTCCATGCGGCAGGCGCGCTCGCTTACATGGACGGCGCCAATCTGAATGCCCTCGCGGGCATCGTGAGACCGGCCGAGATGGGCTTCGACATCATGCATTTCAATCTCCACAAGACGTTTTCGACCCCTCATGGAGGGGGAGGACCCGGTTCCGGCCCGGTGGGAGTGACAAAAGAGCTCGAACCGTTTCTGCCCGTACCTGTTGTGGAAAAGAAACAGGAAGGATACCGTCTCGTTTACGCGAGACCGCTTTCGATCGGCAAGATGCTGGGATTCTATGGCAATTTCCTCGTCCTTGTGCGGGCTTTTACTTACATAAGAATGCTCGGCCCCCAGGGAATTCAGGATATCTCCAAAAACGCCATCTTGAATGCCAATTATCTGAGAAAGTTATTTGAAAAAATTCTTGAAATACCGTTCAACCGTAACTGCATGCACGAATTTGTGGCTTCCGGAAAACCTCTGCGCCAGCACAATCTGAAAACCACGGACCTGGCAAAACGTCTTCTGGATTACGGCTTCCATGCTCCCACTATATACTTCCCATTGATAGTCTCGGAGGCATTCATGGTGGAACCCACCGAAACAGAGTCGATTGAGACGCTGGATGCCTTTGCCGAGGCCTCTAAACGAATCATGGAAGAAGCTCGTATTAACCCCGAAATGCTCCGCAAGGCGCCGCATACAACGCCGGTAAAACGCCTGGATGAAGTGCGGGCGGCAAAGGATCTTGATGTTTGCTTCAGACCTGACAGAGGAACGCAAAACTGAACTCTGCACGAAGATTGCGGAGCGCATCGTTAATTTCCGCCTTTCTCCGGTAGCTATCATCCTTTTGGAGTCCATAAAACCCTTGAGCTTTCTTGGAAGTCAACTGATGGTTTTTATCGCTCCAATGGTCGGAGCCTTTACTACAAGTCCGTTTTACGACGAAATGACCGCCTTTTTAGAAGACCGCCCGAATCTCGAAAGGTTGATCCAGAGAATAGAGGAGCTGGAATCGGAGAGGAATCTCAAGGAGAAGGAGTTAAAGCAAGCAAGGAGCGAAAAGCGTGGCAAAAGAAAGTAAATCGTTTGGAAAGGTCGAGACAATCCTGGCAACGGATTGCGGTTCTACCACAACAAAAGCAATACTCATAGAAAAACAGGGTGACGAGTATCGGCTCGTTGTACGCGGCGAGGCCCCTACCACGGTAGAAGCACCCTTCGAAGACGTGACGAAGGGCGTTCTGAACTCGATAAGGGAAGTGGAAGAACTCACAGGAAAAAAGATTCTTGACGGCGAGAAGATAATCAAGCCGGCGAAATCCAAAAAGGAAGGCGTCGACGTTTACATCTCGACATCGTCCGCCGGAGGCGGTCTTCAAATGATGGTCGCGGGGGTCGTTCTGTCGATGACGGGCGAAAGTGCCGCTCGTGCGGCTCTGGGTGCCGGGGCTATAGTGATGGATGTTATCGCCTCAAACGACGGACGTCTCCCCTACAAAAAGATCGAACGCATACGCCACCTGCGTCCGGACATGATTCTCCTGTCGGGCGGCGTTGACGGAGGCACGATTTCGCACGTGGCCGAGCTGGCCGAACTCATCCGCGCCGCAGATCCTCGCCCCCGATTCGGAACCACTTACAGGCTTCCGGTCATTTACGCCGGCAACAAGGATGCAAGACAGGTGATTCTTGACACCCTTAAGGACTCCACCGAACTAGTAGTCGTCGAGAACCTGAGACCTGTTCTTGAACGTGAAAACCTGCGTCCCGCGCGCGACAAGATACATGATCTTTTCATGGAACACGTAATGGCTCATGCTCCTGGTTACAAGAAACTCATGGAATGGACCGACGTGCCCATAATGCCCACCCCCGGTGCCGTAGGGCTCCTTATCGAGCGTATGGGAAAACGCGAAGGCATAGACGTTCTGGGCGTCGATATCGGCGGAGCCACGACTGACGTGTTCAGCGTCTTCGGCGAAAAACAGGCGGACACGGACAAAATAGAGAGGATATTCAACAGAACCGTCAGCGCCAACCTCGGAATGAGCTACAGTATCTCCAACGTGCTGGTCGAAGCCGGAAACGATAACATCCTGCGCTGGATTCCCTTCGAAGTGGATATTACGGACCTGCGCAACAGGATACGCAACAAGATGATCAGACCCACTACCATTCCTGCGTCCCTTGCCGATCTCAAGATGGAACACGCAGTCGCCCGCGAGGCGCTGCGGCTTGCCCTTGTCCAGCATCGATCGATGGCCGTGGGTCTCAAGGGGGTACAGCAGGAGCGCTCAATTGCCGACGCTTTCTCCCAGACCTCATCCGGTGCCACCCTCGTCAACATGATGTCTCTCGCCCTCGTTGTCGGCTCGGGAGGAGCGTTATCTCACTCTCCCAGGCGCGCGCAAGCGGCAATGCTGATGCTCGACGCTTTCTTGCCTGAAGGTGTCACGCAGCTCGCCGTTGATTCGATATTCATGATGCCTCATCTGGGCGTTCTCACCGAAGTCAACGAAGCTGCGGCGGAGGAAGTCTTCCGCAAGGACTGCCTCATCCGCCTCGGCACGGCGATAGCGCCCGTCGGACAGGGCAAAGACGGCGCTAAATGCCTGAGAATAGTTCTCAAGCCGCAGCAGGGATCTCAGCAGGAGATCACGGTAAACTACGGCGATATGCTTAAGCTTCCACTGGGCGTCGGGGAAAAGACACTCGTGGAGCTTTATCCCGAACGCGGCTTCGACGTGGGCGCAGGTTCCGGAAAGAGCATGGAAACCGAGATAGAGGGCGGACAGGTAGGTTTGATACTGGACTGCCGCGGAAGACCGTTTAACCTGCCCCTGGACAACCGTAAACGCATTGAAGCGCTCAACCGCTGGGCAAAGGCCCTGGAGATGTATCCGGAATGACGTTCTTTTTGCTCTTATCTATATTGGGAGCAGGCGTACAAGGACCGTTCATAAATAAAACCTTCATTGAACCTGAAGAAAACTCGAATCTTCTGTTCCTTGAGAAAGGCACTGTAGACGCCGGCATCCCTCAAGACCTTCAAGAAACAAGCACGAATCGCTTTGTGGTAAAATTCGACCACCCCATCACCGAAAACGACAGGTCACTCTTGAAGCAAAACGGCTTGATTGTTGAAGGCTACCTGCCCGACTACGCATTTCTTGTTACCTGTAAAAAAGATAATGTCGCCTCGCTTATGAACCGGAAAAGCCTGAGTTGGGCTTCACCCTACAAAGCGGAATGGAAAGCAGCCCCCTCACTTTTTGGCAATGAGAATCTGCCTGACACTATCCACGTTTGGCTCTTTAACGATGCCCTTGTCAATGAGATTTCAGAGGAAATAAAAACGAATCTCGGAGCCGTGGTCTATTCATCTCACGACGGACTCAACAAGACCTTGCTGATTTCGATAGATAGATCGAGAATAATGGAATTGGCCTCGCTGAACGCCGTGCGCTGGATAGAACCCTTTTACGCTCCGGAATTCTTCAACGACAATGCTCAATGGGTGTTACAAAGCTGGAAAGAAAACATAAGAGACCTCTGGACTCGCGGGCTTGACGGCACCGGCGTGGTGGCAAGCACAGGCGACGCCGGACTCACAACAACTCACGTGATGTTCAGGGATTCAACAACGACAATCACAACCTGGGGGGACTTCCCCGATCACAGGAAGGTAATAGCCTACCAGCCGTCGGCCGCAGGGGCAGTCTTCGGCGACGACCCTTCGGTAGATTATCACGGCACTCACACCGCATGCACCGTCTGCGGTGAAGACTCGTACTGGGGGGGGACCTCCCCCTACGACGGCATGGCACCCGGGGCCAAGCTGTATTTTGTGGACGTCGGCAATAACGCCTCCGGAATAGCTTATCCGGCCGACTACAATGACATGTACCTGATGCCGCGGAATGGAAACCAGGGCGGCAAGGCGAAGCTCATGTCAAACAGCTGGGGATCGGGCGGTGCGCTGCGCAGCTACGACATTCCTTCGCGCCAGACGGATGAGTTCATCTGGAACCATCCCGATTTCCTTATCTTCTATTCCGCAGGCAACTCGGGCGGCTCCGGGATATCACCCCCGGCCACGGCCAAGAACATCGTCACCGTGGGAGCAACCGGCAACGGTTATTCCGCAACCACGCCGGCAAGCTTTTCGAGCCTGGGTCCTACCGCCGACGGGCGGCTGAAGCCGACGATCACCGCTCCCGGGATGCTCATGTCCGCGAACGGCGGCGGCACGGATTCCTATCAGTTCATGGAAGGAACGAGCATGTCATCGCCGGCGGCGGCCGGAATATGCGTGCTTTTGGCCCAGTATTTCCGTGAAGGTTGGTATCCCTCCGGGACGAACACCTTCAAATCTCAAGACAGCCTGGACCCTTCCGCCGCACTTCTCAAGGCTCTTTTAATCAACTCCGCCATAGCCGACTTCTCGAACCCAATACCCAACAATTCGGTCGGATGGGGCAGGATTTGCCTTGATTCAGTCCTTTACTTTCAGGGGGCGACGAAACAGCTTTTCGTTCACGACAATACAACGGGATTGGAAACAGGTGACGACGCGGTCTATCTCGTGGATGTTACCGGAAAGGATTGGCCTCTGCGTGCCACACTCGTCTGGTCCGATCCCCCGCCAGAAATCTCTGCATTAAAAAAACTCGTAAACGATCTTGACATACAAGCAGAATCCCCGACAGGCAAGATATACAAGGGCAGTGTTTTTGCAGACGGGTTCTCGACAACCGGGGGAACGAAGGATGCCACAAACGTCGAAGAGTGCATCCGAATCAACAAGCCTGAACTCGGCACATGGAAGATACACGTTCTCGCTGCCAACGTACCTCAAGGCCCGCAGCCTTACGCACTTGCATTGACCGGCGTGCTCGAACCAAAAGAAGTCAGTTTTGAGGTTTCAGGAACAAGGATCGATGATTCATCAAGCCCGTCACCAAACAAGGCAATTGATCCGGGTGAATCTGTTCTTATTTTTCCGAGACTTTTTAACAAGGGAAATGTTGAAGCGGCCAACGTAAACGCCACTATCGCCTGTTCGGACTCTAACTTGACCGTTACCGACTCGTCGGCCGAATATGGCACCATCCAGACGAACGTTTATGCTGAAGGCTCCGGGTTCGCCGTGACGCTTTCTCCAGACGCAAGCCCGGGCGACACCCTCGGCTTCGTTCTTATCGCAGAAAGCAACGGCGGATCGGAAATTGACACAGTCCTTTTCCAGACTATAGTAGGATTATCCGGAATAGAAGAGAAAAGGCCGGAAGCAGTCCCTGTGATATCGTGTCCGTTTGTCTTAAAACAGGGTTCGAAGATACATTTAGAACTACCCGGAAATCAACGGGTGGTTTTGGAGATTTTTGACGTAACAGGCAGAAGAGTTGAACTTCTCGCAAACGGGAATTACAATGCCGGCACTCACGAATTTGTGGTTCAGGACAGAAAGACTCAAGGGGTTTATTTCATATTCTTCAACACGAACGGCCACCAACAGAGGATCAAAACAATAGTTTTGGGTCATTAAGACAAAAGCATCGTTGATAGTCTAACAGGGTTGGATAGAGTTTAAGAAGAAAAAATAAAACTTCAAGCAGCAGTTTTAATGCAGTTTAAGTGCAATTAAAACATTGCTAACGAAAGGAACAGAATAGCGATGCACGTTTCCTTGTTTTTGTTAATTTTAGGCGCATTACCAGTAAAGGGAACTTTTACCCCACAATCCTTACCTGATGCGCATTTGATTCAGATGCGAGCGAGAACGATAGACACAAAAACAGCCGCACTTAATTATGGGAATGAAGAGAATTTAACTACATCCCGCCGCTTAATCATACATTTCGATCACCCGATAAGGGGGATGGAAAAAGAAATATTAAAATCCAACGGACTTTCCGTTGAAAGTTATCTTCCG
>CBFGKC010000021.1:0-28629 GCA_965649265.1 Caldifarciminota bacterium
GCGAGATGACCGATGCAGAATTGAGCAAAAAATGGGGCTTTTGAAGTCATCTAGGCATAAAAATCCCACCGGCCTGGCGGCCACCTCCCTTATGGAAGGGAGGCAAACGGCGGATTAAAACAACGCCTCTAGACGGGAAAAAAATTCTCTTCCTGGGATGTTACGGAACATCTTGGGATCGGGGCCCCCCCAAAAACACTTTGTGTTTTTGGGGGGGGTAAAAAAATTGGCCCCGCCTTTCGGCGGGACCTTAAATTTCTTTGAGGGAGGGGGTTCCCCGCGCAAGAACGAGGTCGAGGCGGGGTCCCCATTAAAATACAGAGTATTTTAATGGGGCTAACAAAGAGGGATGCAAGCGAAGAAGTTCAAGCCTCACGGTCAATTAGTATCACTCGGCTGAATACATTGCTGTACTTACACCTGTGACCTATCAAGCTCGTAGTCTTCGAGGGACCTTCAGGAGGCATAACGCCTCGGGAAACCTTATCTTGAGGTTGGCTTCCCGCTTAGATGCTTTCAGCGGTTATCCAATCCGCACATGGCTACCCGGCAATGCCGCTGGCGCGACAACCGGCAAACCAGAGGTGCGTCCATCCCGGTCTTCTCATACTAGGGACAGCTCCTCGCAAGTTTCCTACGCCCACGATGGATAGAGACCGAACTGTCTCACGACGTTCTGAACCCAGCTCACGTAGCGCTTTAATGGGCGAACAGACCAACCCTTGGGACCTTCTCCAGCCCCAGGATGCGCTGAGCCGACATCGAGGTGCCAAACACCACCGTCTATAAGAACTATCGGGTGGTATCAGCCTGTTATCCCCGGAGTACCTTTTATCCGTTGAGCGATGGCCCTACCACAGGGAACCACCGGGTCACTAGATCCGCGTTTCCGCTCTGCTTGGCTCGTCAGCCTCACAGTCAAGCTTGCTTGTGCTCTTACACTCCACACACGGTTACCGTCCGTGCTGAGCAAACCTTTGAACGCCTCCGTTACATTTTGGGAGGCAACCGCCCCAGTCAAACTGCCCGCCTGGCACTGTTTCCAGCTTCGTGGGCATGGATTAGAATCCCAACAACCCAAGGGTGGTATTCCACCGATGACTCCACCCAGACTAGCGTCCAGGCTTCAAAGTCTCCCACCTATGCTACACATGGATGGCCAGGACCCAATGCCAAGTTACAGTAAAGGTTCACGGGGTCTTTTTGTCCAATCGCGGGTAGGCGGCATCTTCACCGCCACTACAAGTTCGCCGAGCACTCCGTCGAGACGGCGCTTCACTCGTTACGCCATTCGTGCGGGTCGGAACTTACCCGACAAGGAATTTCGCTACCTTAGGACCGTTAGAGTTACGGCCGCCGTTTGCCGGGGCTTCGGTCGGAAGCTGCGTCCTCCGAAGAGGAGTGACCCCCTTCCTTAACCTTCCGGCACCGGGCAGGCGTCAGGCCCTATACGTCGTCTTGCGACTTTGCAGAGCCCTGTGTTTTTGTTAAACAGTCGGTGAAGCCTATTCTCTGCGACCTCCCCAAACGTGTCAAACGAGTCAACTTGCCTGGGAAGGCATCCCTTCTTCCGAAGTTACGGGATTAACTTGCCGAGTTCCTTAACGGAGTCTCACTCGAGCGCCTGAGGATACTCTCCTCGCCTACCTGTGTCGGTTTGCGGTACGGTCGGTTATTAATCTGGCATAGAGGATTTTCTCGGCACGGTTTCGAGACGAGTTTGCGGCCATAGGCCTCCCATTCCTCCTTTGGACTTAAGGCCCGCGGATTTGCCTACGGACCATCCTCCGGAGTTAGACCACCATCCAACAGGTGGCTCATCTCTACTACATGCGTCCCCCCGTAGCTCATAACGATTAACAACCGGTACGGGAATATTAACCCGTTTTCCATCGACTACGCCTTTCGGCCTCGCCTTAGGAACCGACTGACCCTGGGGGGATTAACCTTCCCCAGGAAACCTTAGGCTTACGGCGGACAGGTTTCTCGCCTGTCTTGTCGCTACTAATGCCGGCATGATCACTTCCGATACGTCGAGCGCACTTCACAGTACGCCTTCACTCGCTTACGGAACGCTCCCCTACCGCGACGCTCTTACGAGCGCCACCTATAGCTTCGGCGGTTGGCTTAGCCCCGTTATATCTTAGGCGCGGAACCACTCGACTGGTAAGCTATTACGCACTTTTTAAATGATGGCTGCTTCTAAGCCAACATCCCAGCTGTTTAAGCAATTCCACTTCCTTTGCCACTTAGCCAACACTTAGGGGCCTTAGCTGATAGTCTGGGTTGTTTCCCTTTTGGCAACGGTGCTTATCCATCGCTGCCTCACTCCCAGGCTCTGGAGTAACGGCATTCGGAGTTTGGCTGAATTTGGGAGGATATCTCCTCCCTTATCCAATCAGTCGCTCTACCTCCGTTACTGAACGCCTGAGGCTGACCCTCAAGTCATTTCGGGGAGAACCAGCTATACCCCGGTTTGATTAGTCTTTCGCTCCCACCCACAGCTCATCCGAGGATTTTGAAACATCCACCGGTTCGGACCTTCACGTAGTGTTACCTACGCTTCATCCTGGCCATGGGTAGATCACCGGGCTTCGGGTCTACTTCATACGACTTAACGCCCTGTTTGGACTCGCTTTCGCTTCGGCTCCGTCCCTTAAGGACTTAACCTTGCCGCATACAGTATCTTACCGGCTCATTATGCAAAAGGCACGCAGTCACCCTATCTTGGCGGGTTACCCCGACAAGAATCAGGCTCCTACTGATTGTAAGTGCACGGTTTCAGGTTCTATTTCACTCCCGTCTCCGGGTTCTTTTCACCGTTCCTTCACAGTACTGGTCCACTATCGGTCATCTGGACGTATTTAGCCTTAGGCGGTGGGCCGCCCAAATTCCCACAGGGTTCCACGTGCCCCGTGGTACTCGGGTGTCTTTCTAGGAGTCGCATACACTTTCACTTACAGGACTATCACCTACTTTGGTTCGCCTTTCCAGGGCAATTCGGTTAACATATGCGTTTTGTAACTCCACCCTCGGAGCTGCAACTCGAGGACGAAAGATCCCACGACACCGCTGAGGCAAGGCTTGCAGACTTGGCACCTCAATCGGTTTAGGCTGTTCCCTTTTCGCTCGCCGCTACTGGGGGAATCGCTTCGCTTTCTCTTCCTCCGGGTACTGAGATGTTTCACTTCTCCGGGTTGGCCTCCCGGTCACGTTGTGCCGGGATAACGAGACATAACTCTCGCTGGGTTTTCCCATTCGGAAATCGCCGGGTCAAAGGTTGTTTGCACCTCTCCGACGCTTATCGCAGCTTACCACGTCCTTCTTCGCCGCCAGATACCAAGGCATCCGCCGCGCACTCTTAGTAGCTTGAACTTGTATCTCCGCTTGCATTCCCAATTTTCCATAGAGTTTGTTCTCGAATCCTTAGTTTTAGCAAAGAGAGTCAAGAACGTTGACGGAAGGACACGGTCCTTCCACCGTTCAATTTCCTTTTCACACTATCCTGCTTCTCTCGCCCTGCAGAAAAGGATTATAATCAAGTTTCAGGGTTTGTCAAGTGCTTTAACACTCAAATTGGATTAATTCGCCCTCTAACTCGCTTTCCGCAAAGACCTTATTGAACCCTTTGTAAAACATGCCGCAACCGGCTTTTCATGTTGTTCGATTAAGTTTAGATTCTGCAACATGTTATACACGAACTCGCCGTCGCTGGCATATTACTTTCTATTGCAGCTTGACTACCTTGCACCCGGTTTGCAGGCCGGCGGTCTCGAGTCTGATAAAGTAAACACCGCAAGCTACCGCTTGACCGGCGGTATTCTCACCATTCCACGATATTGAACCGTTTGAAGAAAAAATACGCCATTGGTTCGTCAACCTGCCCTGACAATCATATATCCTCATTACGGCGGGGCCGACCCCCTGAGGAAGTATATACCTGATATGTATCTGGCTTCCGGAAAGGACACTCGACGAAAGCTCCAGTTTTAAAGCGCCGGACGGCAGAATCTCATTACCGGGGATGCCGCCGAATGTGTCGGCCACGGTCAAAGTTCTTAGATCCAGCTCGCTGCCGAATGAGTTGCGTTCGCACCACGACACGAAGCATCTGCCGTCGGCAAACAAAGCTTGCGGGGAGCTTGACAAGGCATGAGGCGTACAGCTTAGATTCGCGATCTTTCCCAGATGCCCTTTCTTGTAGAACAAGTCGGTCTCGTTATCTGCCAGAGATGCCGTCCAGAAGATATGGTATTTATCAGCGGATACCGGGCCCCCGCAGATTATCGGTTCACTTGCATCACAACCGTCATCGCTCAGACGTTCGGCTATAGTCCATTGCCCTGAGATATTCGCTCCCTTGGCATCGAAACTTGAATAGTAGACGTTGCTATGCAGCGTGCCCGGGTTATCCGCCGCGGCGACCATATTAAGATAACCGTCATAACAATCAAGACACGGAGCGCCGATGAAGTTGTAATCAGTATTTGCAGGTATTACTTCCATCTGATTTCGCCAACAGGTATCACCAGGAATCATGCAGCGATATCCCAACCCCTGCAACGTTGCACCCTCGGTGCGAACCAGGTAAACGGCGTGAACACGTCTCTGTTCGTCTATCGCAAGTGAAACAAACGAGCCTGTTTCGAAGGAATCGTTATAGAATTCGGATAGCACATCGATTTTTGCTTCCTCCGGGTGAAACTTGTGAAACCGGAAACAAACGACCGGCATTGTGTAGGAATTATCCAGAAAGGAGGAAATACAAGAAACACCCGAGGCGATGAAAACCGTGTCATCCGGACGCACTACTATGGAAGGTGCAGTAAATGCCGACCAGTTTGTGAGACTCGAAAGAGCAAAAGGCTCGTTATTCCATTGGATGACTCTGTTCGTGTCAAGCGTTCCATGCCTGTACAGGAGAGATGAACCGTCAAACCAGCATACGGCAAGCTGCCTGTCATTCTGACCGTGTGAGAAAAAAGAGGGAAATTGAGGGCTTGTTCCACCACAAACAAGTTGCCTTCGAGCCTGGGACAGCTTTGATAGATCCTCCGCCACGCGTATCCACAGAGAGTCATCTTCCACATACAGGAGAGCCGTATAAAATCTGTACTTTCCCCACTCGTCGAGCCACGTGCTCGCGGTCACAATGCTGCGCTGGTTGTTAGAACCGCTTGAGATTCCCCCCCCGGGGCGGATACTTCCGATGCAGTAATTGCACAACATGTCCGCCTTCATGGCGGTTGCACTGTAAGTTCTAATGTTTCGAACTGCTATATCCTGCGGTCCATACGCGCCAAGCGTATCGTGACTCGAAACGTAATTGCGTGAAGAAGGATTGGTCAGCCCGTCGAACTGCTTGTAGCCATAGTTCGGATTAAAAAAACAAGATGAGTCGCCTACACCCTTGAATCTGTTTGCATCACTTTCGTAGAATCCGTAAGGCCTCATATCCAGATTGTCACGTCCCTGAACAGGATCGAGCGTCACAGGTGTAAGCCCGTTCCATCTCCAGTTTCCGCTCGCAACCTCGAGATCGAGAGGTTTTACCAGATAATTGCTGTCACTCCAGCAGTCTTCGCCGGCAAAATTGAATCCTGTCGGAGACATTTTCTGGTGCCAGATTAAAAGGCCCTGCCCGGGCCATTTACTTTCATAATAATTCTGCCCGAGGTGGACCGAAACGTAAAAAGAACCGAGACAATAAACTGTGTCCTTAGTCACGTCATGCAAAGTCCTGTTCAGATTAGCACCTGGAAGACCAACCTTGTTGATCCATCCCGCTTCGGCACGCCATACAGGATTCAAGGGCGTCGGAAGTGACCCCTTTGAGTCATAGAATCCCATTCCCGCACACTCAGGATCAAAGCCTCCCAAACCATAATGATCGGGGTTGTAACCTATATCGGGAAACCACTGGTGGTTGAATTCGTGAACGATGCCGGCCACCGCATCGCCGTGGTACGACGAAGGTTGTCTGGAAAGGCCGAAGATTTGAACGTACACCTTTTTGAATGTTTTCGAAACAGGATTGTAAAGTGAATCGTTTGTAGGAATAAGCCAGACGGTCCACCATCCGCCCGGGGCCTGACCCCATCCCCCTCCGTAAGGTTCAGGCCAGACAACGAATATCCAAACCAGCGGTGTATCATTCACGCCTGGCTTGTCGTTATTGGGCCACCACATGGCATTATCGGCAAACGACCACACTCCTTCACGGTCGATGCGCTTTATTAAAGAATCCACGAACGCACCCTTGGTAGTATCTGTATAGCTTGTTGGGGTATGCATCCCCTGCATAACGTAACAGTTTTTATTGTTGTGCCAGGCTTGAGCAGAAACCATGAACTTCCTCATGGAAACCGATTTATAATAGCTTGGAACACTTGGAGGTACAGTATCGCAGATATCAAAAACATACCCCGGAAGCGGAGTATCCTCTCCATGATGATGGGACCCTTGAGGATTATCCCATTCACCAAGGGCATAAACAAAAACAATTTTAACCGTATCAACAGGATTAAAGGGCTTACCCGGACCGCTAGGCATCATCGGGCTTGCAGTAAGGGACGAAAGGATAAAGGCATAAGAGATCGCTGCTGCGACTTTTGGCTTCATTTTCTCTCCCTTCACGTCTTTTTGGATTCTACGACTCCACTCTTATGTGCTGTCTCGCTCATAGCACTTAATGATAAATACTACCGATAGTATGTCAATACGGTATTTTCCCGTTGCATTTCTCAGTCTTAAGACAAAGCGGCTGACATCATCGCAGGTATATCTTTTTTTTGATTACCCTGGCTCGATCGATCGTCAGGCGGAGAAAGTATGCTCCATTGGAAACCAGGCGTCCTATATCATCTTCACCGTTCCAGGTATATTCATGATCACCGGGTCCCTGATTCTCACCCGCCACTATCCTTATGAGATTACCTATCAAGTCGAAAATACCGCAGAATACCTCTGTGGATTCAGGCAGCGAATATGAGAATTTAATGCCTTTGCGAGTCGATTCAAGCATACGGAGGCAGTACATTTCCGAGTAGTCCACGCCGGTCGTTGGATCTTTAAGATATTCCGAATACCACATATACTGCCATTGACCGTTGCTGTCCGGTCTGTTGGACGAAAAGTACATTCTGTCGGCTTCTGCGTTCAGGGAAGGGCCATCGTTAAACTGCCAGTCGCCGTTGACGAATATCGGGCATGGGAGCATTTCGGTGTTTCCGAAATATTGACCCAGCCAGCGAGAACGCCAGATTGTCCGGCCGCCGGTCCACATTGAAAAATAGAGCCACATGCCGTCAGCCGAAACCCATGGATCGTATTCGCAGTAACCTGGATGAAGGTATTCAAAGACCCTCTCCCTTGTCCCCCATGAACCATCCGGCTGCAGTGTATATTTGAAGATATCATCGCAATCCGAATCATAGTCGGATGAGACATACAATGTTTTTCCATCAGGGGCAACAAAACACGTGAACTCCGAACCGGGTGTGTTCACATTCGGCCCCGCATTCTTCGGCTGCCCCCAATCGCCGGACTCGTTATCCCATTCGGCATACCACACGTCGTAAGCACCATATCCACCCGGCCTGCTCCAGGAACACCAAAAGAGCCTGGAATGGTCTGCTGTGACGGATGGGGATAACTCTCTGCGTACATCGTTAGTGTTCACGGACAGTCTCGTGACTGAATCCCAGGCGCCTTTATCCCGATTGTACCTTGCGACATAGATGTCATCCCCATGTTCAAAATCTGCAAGCGTATAGTAGAGCTCCGATCCATCGGGAGAAATGTGAGCGTGGTAAACGCTGCCTGAAGACTCCGGCGGAAAAAAGGTGTTAATTGAATCGGAGAGTTTTACAGGCTCACACCATTGCCCCTGGGCATTGATGAGACTCGCAAATAAGACAAGAATTGAAATTGCGTACCCCACTTTTTCTCCTTATACAGTAGGATAAGAAAAGTCCACACTTTGTCAAGGCTAATTAATACTCCCCCTCCTCCCTCTTTACTTGGGATGGATTCTGGATTTATGTCTATTCCTGTTTCCCGACGAAGTTTATAATAACCTTTTTGATGTCCCAAAGGTGATCGAGCTTCTCGTGGATCTCTTCGGCTATATGTGAAGCAAACTTGTGCTTTTCGGTAAGATCGAGGTCTATGGTGATTACCCCATCCTTCACGTCGAAATCCCTCAATAGCTGCATGCGCACGATCGATGCCCCGGTCAGCGGGTTGAGGACGTTGCGCAGTTTTCGCAAAAGGACGTCCGGAGTCGTCGGGATCTTTTCCGCGAGACCGTGTTTTTCTTTCCACTGATCGATTGCGGAGCGCAGCGCGTCCACGGCAAGAACGGCGCAGTGCATCTTGACCGGCGGCAGCCCCTCCAATTCTTCCGCGGCCTCCTTCCACCCTATCTTTTCGGCCTCTTCAATTGTCTTTCCCTTGACCATATCGGTGAGGATGGAACCGGTGGCGATATTGGAAGCACATCCAAAGCTCTCGAACTTGATATCGGTTATGATGTGAGTGGATTCGTCGACCTTGAGGGAAATCTTGAGCATGTCGCCGCAGGCAGGGCTGCCCTCCATTGCCGTTGCGTCGGCGTCCTTAATTTCCCCTACGTTGTGCGGGTTTTTGAAATGCTCGATAACTTTTTTAGAATAAGGAAGCACTCTAACTCCTTTTATTCCTTGAATCCATTTTCGGGCGTGAGGGGAGATAGTTTTCGTAAATCTGCAACAACCTCCTTGAGAGCCTCCAGGGTCGAGGAAACCTCCTCGGGAGTGTTGAACCTCGAAAAGCTGAAGCGCATGGAACCGTGCGCCTGCTCGTGCGGTCTCCCCATCGCTAAAAGAACGTAGGAAGCTTCAAGGGCCTTGGAGAAACATGCCGATCCAGTTGCCGCGGCGATGCCGCGCATATCGAGGTGCAGAAGTATGGATTCGCCTTCTATGAAATCGAACGTCACGTTGAGTATGTGCGGTGCGCCCTGATCGAGCGAACCGTTGAGGTGAACCCACGGAATTTCTCGTGCGATTCCTTCCCATAGCTTTCGTCTTAAACCGTCTATATACGAGATGTGCTCGGGACGAACCATCGAGATGGCCTTGGCCATTCCGAAAGCGCCCGCGACATTTTCCGTACCCGGCCTGAGTTCATACTCATTGTATCCCCCGAACATGATGGGCGAGAGTTTGACTGATTTGCGTCGGTAAAGCGCTCCAATGCCTTTGGGGCCGTGAATCTTGTGGCCGGTAAGAGACGCAAGAGATACGTCCATCTTTTTAACATCAAAAGGAACCTTGCCCCACCCCTGAGCGGCATCGGTGTGAAAAGGAATGTCTCGTGAGCCGCACATTTTACCTATCTCTTCGAGAGGCTGGATGGTTCCCACTTCGTGGTTGACGAGTTGGACCGTACAGAGCGCGGTACCAGGCACAAGCGCAGCCTCTAACTCGTCGAGTTTTACCCTGCCTTCGGAATCGACACCTGCCTGAACCATTTCTACCCCCTCCTCCCCCAGTCCGCGAAGAACGTTCAGTACGGACTCGTGTTCTATGGCAGTTGTGACGACGCGGACCGGCTTCTTCAACGGACGCAGATAACCCAAAAGAGCCAGGTTGTTAGCCTCGGTGCCTCCGGATGTGAAGATTATTTCATCGGGCTCGGCGTTTATCGAACGAGCGATCTCCGTTCTCGCCTGCTCGAGCTTATCTTTAGATTCAAGCGATGCCTGGTGTCCGAAGTGGCCGGACGGTGCGGCGTATTCATCGAGAAGAAGTGGACGCATCTGCTCGAGGACCCATGGGTCCAGCCGGGTCGTGGTCGCATTATCGAAGTAAATCTCGTTCATATCTAGGACTTCGTTGCGCCGGAACCGATATCGTCACATTTCACCGCTCTCGGAAGAAACCAACCAGAGCGCCGCAAACGCCTGTCAACCAATGTCAATGCGGCAAAATATACGATAACGGAAGAAAATATCATGATTGCAGTAATCCAAACCTTGGAGGTAATGGCATTGCCGATAAACCACATTGCAATACCGAGCAGTATCGGACCTATAAACACGAGCAAGGAAGAGATTATCGACGGTGCGGACGCGGTCGAAATCGTAACACCATCGCCTTCCTTGAGAGTGCCTTGCGCCCGCGCAATCAATACGCGACTCTTCCCGGCAGGAAAGCACAAAGCATGCTGCCCGCACGATGCGCAGCCCCCGTGCTCGGGCATCTTGACTTTTACCAGAGGCCCTTCGATAGTCATGACCTCTCCGTATTCTTTAAATTCCACCATGCTAATTATAGGTTTTTTGTAGGATTTGTCAAGTAAAACTACTCAACAGGAAATCTCTCAGCGGAGAGATTTCCAAGTTGTATTCATTTTAGTCGTTCACCCTCTCTTGTCAAGAACACATAGAAACAAGTCATTATTCAGCAACTGACTGCTGCCGCGTCTTCACGGGAATGATCAGCGAGGTGCTTACCAGAACCACGGCGGCTACAACAAGAGCCACTACACCGTCGACAAGACCAAAGGTTGGTAATATTTTCAACCAGATGAGAATGACGGCACCTTCTCCTGCCAATATGGACAAAATCGCGGACACTGGATTCACTTTATTTTTAAAATACAGAGCCGCTACCGTAGAGGGCCAAAGAACCACTAAACCCGAGAAAGTAGTCTTGACAAGTGTCGTGAATATTCCGGCGGAACCGAACCCGGCAAAAACGAGAACGATAACACACACGCATACGGCGGCGGTAAGCAAACGTCCTACCAAAACCTTGTTTTTCCTTACACCGAGATCGTGAGTGAGCATTGTGGATACGGCAAGAAGCTGAGCGATGGCCGTTGAGATAAGGGCGGCAAGAGCGCCTGTCATGACAAGGGCATGAACCCACGGCGGAGCAAAATGGGCGACCATCGTCGGAAGGACCATGTCAGGGGAAGAAAAGGTCAGATCGGTTCCACGAGCCCATACCCCGATCAATACCGGCGCAAGGAAAAGAAAACTTACAAGCAAGGGATAAAGCCAGGTGCTCGCCTTAAGGGTTTTCAGGGACCGAGCAGTATAGAACCTCGTAAAAAGCTGGGGAAACATGGGATTAACGAAACTCCAGAGAATGATTAACGATAGCCAGCCCTGAGGAGTGTAGTAACCAGAAGGACCGGGTCTCATGAAATGATCGGGAGAGCGGCCGAATGCCGCAAGGCCCGCTTTTTCGAATCCGCCCAGACCTTTCGCCACAAAAAGAAGCGCCGCAAGCATAGCAGCAATCATTATACCTCCCTGTAGAACATCGGTCCATGCTGTTCCTCGCATACCCGTCAGGGCAACGAATAATCCAAGCACCGACACCGTCGCGACGGCTCCGACAGTGGTAATTTCGACTCCCGAAATGCTCGAAAGAATCATGCCTGCACCAAGCGCCTGGGTGAACAAATACGGAATGGTAAAGACGGTCATAACCAGAAAAACCAGTATCCTTAATGGCCTGCTTTTGAGTTCACTGCCTATCAACTCCGGAGCAGTCATGTATCCATTTTCTCGACCAAGCTGCCAGACTTTTCGGCCAATCAAGTAAAAGGAGAAAGGAACCAGTGCCGTCCCCGCACCCATGATTCCGTACTGCCCAAGTCCGAACTGCCAGGCTGCACCGGCAAAGCCAAGAAAAAAGAACGCGGAAAAATTAGTGGCGGCGAAACTCAGGAAGAAGACCACCGGGCCAAGCGAGCGGCCGGCCAGAAAGAACTCCTCAGGAGTCTTACCCGTTCTTTTGAATGCGAATATGGAAATTGCAATCAATACCGCAAAGTAACATGCAAGAATAATCCAATTCATTCAAAGCCCTCCTCTCCCTCCTCACCACGCTCACCCCCTCCCCCTTTCACTCCACTCCCTCCGGGAGTTCCCGGGAATTTTACTCCGGATTCTTCCGGCCTTGTGTTCTCATTCCAGGTGAAACGTACAAGGATGCCGAATGTGAGAGCAATGAGAAGGACTAAGCCTACTTCGGCCCATAACCACATGGGAACCCCGAAGAGAAGATCCGGTTTCTTTCCCCAGTTGTAAAAGTCCAAGCTCAGGGCAATCAGGAAGAGCCATGCGACAATCCACAGTATGATTTTCGTCCGCGCTCCCGGTATTAACTTTGAATCTTTTGAACTCATGTTCACTCCTGAAATGTTGCATTACACTGCGAGTCGTTGACTGCGGGTATAACATCTTTTGAGCTATACCTCTCAACAATACTGCTTTTAAAATCTCCCGAGATCGTCCGGGGAGGTGTGTTACGGGGTGTTTTTCCTGGATTGCCCGGCTGGAAAAACTAAACAATGCCGGATAGATGCAGGACTTTACTGATGAATATTATTTTGTCAACAGAGGAGAATAGTGTTCAATTATAAGGATATTTAGAAATCAATTTTTAGGAAATGTAGGAGCTATCGTGAATTGTCTGGCCGGCAAGCTTTTACACATATTCCACATATGTGCTGGCCGGCAACGTGCTTGCGAACGAAGGTATCAAGCTGACTGTAACAGCGCTCGTGGTCGAAAAGCTCAGGGTCTTCTGCTATAGCCGATGCAGGACAAACCTCTATGCAGGCACGACAGGTTCCACAGTCTTTGATAAGCCGCGTTCCAGGTTCAAGCGGTGCGTCGGTAAGCACGGACACGAGCCTTACCTGAGAACCGAACTCGGGAGTTACCAGAAGGTTCGAGCGACCAATCCATCCGAGCCCGGCTTCAACTGCCGCATGTTTGTGCGAGAACATGCCACGCTGCTTCTCCCAGTCGACCAGTTGTGAGGCAGGAACTGGATAGGCCGAAAACCCTTTCTTCTCCAGATATCTGTAGACCTTCAATGCAAGCTGGTCCAGAGCCATATTCACCATCCTGTAATGATGATAGTAGGTCTTGGTCGGATGATCGGCGATCTCTTCAAGCACGGCTGAGGAAAGTTTTAACGCCGCAATTACTGAATATTTGTACTTCTTTTCTTGCACGAGATTCCTCTCTGGAGACAGGAAAGAAATATCTGCGACACCGACAAGGTCTGCTCCTTCCTTGATAGTGAACGCAATGAGATCAGAAGTCATTTTCATTTTCTTCTTGAGGGGTCGCTGCCTTCAGATGCCTGTAAAGCGCGAGAAGCGCTACAGGAGTAACACCGGAGATGCGTGACGCCTGTCCCAGGGTTGTCGGCTTGATAAGATTGAACTTTTCAATGACTTCGTTTGAAAGACCCGGTACGACGGAGAAATCCAGGGTGTCAGGAATCGTAACTTTTTCGATGCGTTTAAAACGCTTGGCTTCATCGAGAGCCCTGTCAACATATCCCTTGTATTTTATTTCTATCTCAACTCTCTCGCGAACAAAAGGTGCCAGCTCCGAAAGCCCTTTGTCCAGTTCATCCATGTCGTTTATGTTTAATTGGGGACGCCTGAGAAGGTCTGCTATGCTTAGTTTTTCGGTTGTTGCTTCAACTCCATGTGATGCAAGGACCTTGTTTGTGCCGGTAATCTCGGGCCTGGTTTTTTCGAGTCTCTGAAGTGTTTCGCTGACCGCGGTTTCCACGGCCTCGACCTTGCGATAGTCTTTTTCTCGAAGAAGTCCTATGTCTTTGCCTATCTCGGAAAGTCGCACTGCGGCATTATCTTCGCGCAAGAGAAGCCGGTATTCCACACGCGAGGTAAACATCCTGTAAGGTTCGTTTGTACCGCGCGTGACAAGGTCATCTATGAGTACGCCTATATACGCCTGATCCCGACGCAGTGTTAATGGAGATTCTCCTTTTACCCTCAGTGCGGCATTGATTCCAGCAATAAGCCCCTGAGCGGCAGCCTCCTCGTAGCCGGTCGTTCCGTTTATCTGCCCGGCAAGAAAAAGATCACGGATTTTCTTGGTCTCAAGCCATGCATAGAGCTCGGTAGGTTGAACGTAATCGTGCTCTACGGCATATCCCGGCCTGGTCATTTCAGCGTGTTCGAGCCCCGGCACGGAACGAACCATCCTGACCTGAACGTCCAGGGGGAGGCTTGTAGAAAGGCCGTTGGGATATATCTCGTGCGTGGAGATTCCCTCGGGTTCAATGAAAACACGGTGAGAATCCTTGTCCGCAAAGCGAACGACCTTATCTTCAATAGAAGGACAGTATCGAACTCCGGTTCCCTGTATTTGTCCTGTGTAGAGAGGCGATCGGCTGAGATTTTCCTCGATTATTTTATGCGTCTCCAGGGTAGTACGCGTAAGATAACAAAGAGCCTGGTTTTTTAGTTTTGCCTTGGTGAAAAAGCTAATACCGGGAGGGGGCTCCTCTCCGGGCTGGGGTTCCATTTTTTTGTAGTCAAGCGATCTTGCGTCAAGCCTAGGAGGCGTACCTGTTTTGAATCTGCCCAGCTCAAAGCCAAGAACCCTGAGGCTCTTAGCGAGAGAGTTCGAAGCATGATCCCCCAGCCTCCCCCCCGGGAAACTCTCTGCGCCGATGTGAAGCAACCCCGTGAGGAAGGTACCCGGAGCCACAACTACGGCTTTCGCCTTTATCCTTCCCGCCGCCCTCGTTTCGACACCCGCAACTCTTTCATTTTCTACTAGCAAAGCTTCTACTTCGTCCTGCCAGAGGGACAGGTTCGATGTCTCCTCTAACACTCGCTTCGAGAAATCACGATACATGGCCTTGTCGCATTGAATACGTGTGGATTGAACGGCAGGACCCTTGCTTTGATTCAATCTGCGAAAATGTATCCCGCACCGGTCGGCCAGGCGCCCTTGCAGGCCTCCAAGCGCGTCAAGTTCCCTGACAAGCTGGCTTTTCCCGAGGCCGCCGATCGCCGGGTTGCACGACATCTGACCGATGGTTTCCAAGTTCAAAGCGACAAGAAGGGTACGGCACCCCATACGGGCTGACGCATACGATGCCTCAATTCCCGCATGGCCTGCGCCTATGACAATGACGTCATAAGAAGTCATCAGAAAAGACCCTGCACAAGAAGATATATCATTACTCCTGCTAGAACCAGAAAGAGAAGGGCCGTGAGGATTTTAGTGAGACCGGCACGTCGTGTAAGGAAGGTCTGCAGGTGCTTCTCGGTCATTCCGAATCTGACAAGTATGAAAACTATCACAAGAGGAACAATGAAGGCGACGTTATACAGAATCAGATACAAAAAGGCCTTGCTTTTCAACTCGGCTACCTGGGCGACATACACCAGTGTCGGCAGGTAAACCTGGCCGGTACACACAAGTTCGAAAAGGGAAACAAAGAATCCTGTCACAACCGCGCCGACGACGAATCCGCCCAATGTGGTTTTTGACCTTATCATCTTGTTCATCCGTTTACGAATCCTGTCCGGCATCTTCAATGCCATTCGTTCGCCCTCACCCCGTTTCAGAAGCAGGTAATCTCTAAAAGAAAGAATAGCAAGAACAAGGAGGAACAAAACGGTTGCACCGAAAATTACCCTCGAAACCCAGCGAAGAACTGTAAGAAGCGCAAGAATCTGATAGGCCAGTAGTCCTAGAATGAGGTAGGTAAGAAAAACAGACAGGATGAACGGTATAGCCACCCACAACACCTTGCGCCGCTCGACGCCCAGGACTGACAGATAGGTGATAAAGAATATGAGTGTCGCAAAGGCGCAAGGGTTGATGCCGTCTATGAGACCAGCCCCCAGTATGGGAAGAATGCTGAACCCCTCAAATTGCCTAATAATTTGTTCCTTGCCCCTGCTGCGCAGTGAATCAATCTTTTCCCACGGGATCGACTTACCGCGCTGAGACTCTACGAGATTCTTGAGCGAGACGAGGGACACATCATCCCTGACAAGATAACCACTGCCTACAAAGATAGCCGGAGTGAGAAGTCGCTCTTCTTTTTTTAGAGAATACGCTTCTGCGAAAGCGGCCAGAAGCGTTTTGGAAGCTGTGTCCTCAACGCTGTAGATTTTTACCGAGAGAGTCGAATCTTCGGAAGCAATGGCACGTAAAAGAGAACGGGCCCTGTCGCACTCCTTACAGCCGAAGGTAGAAAAAAAGACTAGCTCCTGACCGCCGCTTTTAGTCAGGGAGGTGTCGACAGGAACGGTACTGGTGTCGACATTAAGAACAAGAGACCGACCCGCGTATAAGGATGAATCCTTGCTCGAGTATTTGGGTCGGATGGAAAGAAGAAGTTTCTCAAGGCTTGCCGTCACCTCTTCCTCGCCGCTGAGAACCATGCCCTCAAAAAAAAGAACGGGGATATCGTTATCGCGATCGTTGGCAGCGGCTTCCATCTTTTCAAGTAAAGCATACTCGTTGGATTCGTTAATGTCATGAAGCTTGACCGAAAAAAGACCGGGATGTTTTTTTATGAGTTGTGGTAGAAAAACCTTAATCGTTCTCATGCAGTGAGGGCAATCGGGCGCATAAAAGAGATCTATGAGCACGGGAGAATGTTTTGAAGAAGAAATCGTTTGCGTGTCATGCGGAATTAACGTCGAGTCCAGCTCAACGCTGTCTTCCTCAAGATATGGTGCAATCATTCTCTGGATTGAAGGCTCTTCCGGATAATCGGTTGTCAGCGCCTTCACCTCGTTGGTCTCAAGCGAGAGAGATGGGGGAACGGCGACTCGACTGAAGCGGGCAATCCCGAAGTGCTTAGCATCCGCGCCTGCACCGAGGATATAGGCATTGCCAGATTTCTCAGGCGAAGGAAGGTTTGCCGGCGTGTGTCCGGAGATGATGATGTCGAGTTCCGGGAACTCCTTTGCTATTTCTCTTTCCTCATCAATTCCGAGGTGTGAGAGAAGAACTATAACGTCACCCTTGCTTTTGAGCATAGGCATTGCCGCGCGAAGTTCGGCTGCGGGATCGGTGGCCTTCACCCCCCCGAGTTTTGATGCATCGTAGAAAAGGAATGCGCCCTTGTTGATGAGAGACGTGATGACAATCTTCAAGCCTCCGCGCTCCTTTACGACATACGGCTGGACGAGCCGTTCGCCGTTCCGGTAGACATTGAGGGAAATAAAGGGCAGCCTGTTTTTCATCCTTTTCTCGAAGAAATCGTACCCGTCAACGAATTCCTGGTCGCCGAGGGCCACGGCATCGAGCGGTATCCTGGAATAGGCCTCGACGAATACCGAATCCTTCAACCTTGACGGGAAAGGCGCAAGCAGATCGCCCGCATCGAGTACGAGGATGGATGGGTCCGTGCTTTTAGCCGAATTGACAGCACTTGATCTTCGTGGAAGTCCGCCGTACGGATCGTCCGGGCAGCGACACCAGGTTATGGTACCGTTCGGTGAGGCGATGTAAAAGATGTTGAACTCCTGGGATTGGAGGACCGACACCGCAACAGTCACGAGGAGAATCCCCACTAATTTTCTCAACATATGGGTTTGACTATAATTAAGAATGGAGCGCTGTCAAGGTCTTTACAACGGCTCCTGGATGCGTAAAATTCGACCATGAAAGAGTTCTCGGACGGTCACGGTTTTCTTTTGAGATTCGACCGGGGAGAAGAGTTTGTGACCCTTCTTATCGACTGGGCACGAAAGGCAAAGCTCGATGGAGCCTTTCTTTCCGGTCTTGGAGCGGTAGAGAGGCCGAAGCTCGGATACTACGACGCTCATAAGAAGGGTTACCTGGAACAAGAGTTCGAAGGCGAATACGAGATAGCTTCACTTACAGGCAATCTCGGCTGGGATGGCAAGGAACCGCTCGCGCACATACACGCAGTCATCTCGGGACCTAACTTCATCGCTTTCGGCGGCCACCTCTACTCGGCGGTCGTATCAGGGACTCTCGAGATCAACGTGATTGCGTTCGAAAAAAAACTAGCAAGGCAGTACAACGAAGAGCTTAAACTCAAGCTCCTTGATTGATACAGGGGCCCGTAGCTCAATGGCAGAGCAGCTGACTCATAATCAGTTGGTTGTAGGTTCGAATCCTTCCGGGCCCATTTTTGTTTGATATGGCGGAACGCAAAAAATCACAAACCAAAAAAGATCAGGTGAGAAGGGCGTCCACAACTAAAGCGGCCGCCTCCTCGACCACTGAAGGGAAACAAAAGCCCCCCTCCCCCCGATTAAAAAACAAGATCCCTCAGGAAGTCGGCTGGAAGATTTTTCTTGCCTCAGAGAGACCGTGGCGTACCGTGATCGCTCTCGTCATTATTGCCGGCACGATTTTCGTTTTCGGCTTCTGGGTCGCTTTCTGGGCCGCGATAGTGGCCTTTCTCGTTTTTTTCGCGATGCTGAATTCATATTTCATCCCGATCAACTATCAGCTGACCGCGGATAAGGTCATAATAAAAAAGTTCTACTACACGGACAGGCGTGACTGGAAAATGTTTAGAAGGTTTTTTATTACCCCGACAGGTGTGGTTCTTTCAACGTTTGCGGAACGCAAGCGATTCCTGGATAACTTCAGAGGCGTACAGCTATTCCTTCCTTTTGACAGGGATGAACGGGAAAAAATTCTCGACTTTATAGAGTCAAAGCTACCGCTGGACTCCGGTCAGCACCGCCAGTGACGAAAGCGCCGCTTCGAGCGGCCTTATCTCCATCACAAGATATGCGTCGCTTTCCCTTGCCAGGGTAAGATAAGGTTCAAGACTTTGAGTATCAGTAATCGCGAGATGGGCGTCCCAATCCTTGTTATTGTCATGAACGTGGACTACCCTCAAAGCATCCTTTTGCTCCTCGAAGAACTCGAACTCGTCCTCCGCTATCGTAGGTTGTGCTGCTTTAAGATGGCCGATATCCATTGTGTATGAAAACCCGCCGACCTTGGAAAGTATATCCCTCACGAATTTCATGTGAAATCCACCTACGTTCTCAATACAAATAGGAGGGCCCTTGCGCAGGAGATTGGATGCGCGTGAAAACCGCATTAAAAGCGTTGTTTCGTAGTACTCGCGGTAGAGATCCGAAGCCTTTCTCTTCTGACCCGAATACGCGAAATGAGGAGCATCACCAAGATGAAGGGTTAGTGCCCTTGCACCCGTATCGTTGGCTTCCTCCTGCATTTTTACAAGCCACGTCAAGTAGCGGCCAAACATCTCATCTTCCACGGCAAAGAAACCCATCCCTTCCGGCAGGTGAGCGGTCCAGGTTATTCCTTCGCCGGTTACAATCCTGACTATCTCCTTTCGATCACGCGCGGTAGTAAGCTGGGCAAGGAAGTACGGATTGTTGAGGTTTATTTCCATGATCTTCACATTACGCAGAGAAAGATAGCTCATCGCTTCGGCAATGCTCGCAAATCCATCAAGCACCTGAACGCCTGAACGATTGGCAAGATTATCATTAATCATTCCGGGATTTTATTGAAAATCCCGGATGATTCAAGAAGACTATTCTTTTTTTTCAGGGGACTCGCTGCGGAGAAGCCCCTCCACTCTCGCCAGCTCTCGCCTCTGCCTGGTCAGTATCTCGTCTCTGAAGTCCTCGGGAATACCCTGGTCGCGTTCTATCTGGGCAAGCAAGTTGGAGATACTCGCACACCTCTGATCAAGTTCAGCAATCCTTGCCGAGTGTCTGGAATCTGGTTTTGGTCTTTTCCTTCGGATAAATCCCCAAAGGTAGTAAGCGGCAAGAGGCAGGATTAGCGTCGCGCCTGCCCCTGCGATCCAGAGCCACCACGACCCCGGGAAAAGGAGATAGAGCATACTGAAAAAAAGTCCTGCCACGGCGACGAGAACCACCCACGCGGCAAAAAGCCTCTCCTGTCTGAATGACAGTCTCTTGAGTTCCGAAAGAGTCGCCTTGACGGTGTCCTCCTCCCTTATCGAAAAGATATCGGTAAGTCTTCTGCTCGTCGGATCGAAATCCTCGGAGAGCAAAGCGAACTCTGACGTTTCGGAAAGTCTAGAAGCCAAAAAACGAGGGGACTGGAAGCGTCTCTCGCGTATTATGAAGTGATTCACACGACGCAGGAACCGGGCGAAATCCTGAGTGTTTCCGGAATGACGAACATCCTCCATGCGCTCAAGCCAGCGGCGAAGGGAGAGTCTGTGCCACGAGGCGGCTCCCTCGCGATAGACCCAGCGTTCAATCTCTCGTATGGCTTCTTCTTCGTCAACCTTGAGGTAGTATACACCCTGGTGCATAAAAATATCACCGGACGCGGAAAGCTTTTCTCCCGAATCAGGCAAGAGACCAATCTTGATGATGGCGGTGCCGTGTGTAAATCCGAAATCCAGTTCACCTGCAATTCTTTCAGGTGTTATGCCGGTCAGAAAGAGAGTGGAATCTGCCGCTTCGGAATGACGAAGTTCTTCGGGGTCGTGTGAGGAGAGCGAGGCCTCTATGAAACGCGTAAGGGCCTGGGAAAACTCACGCCGGTGCCACAGAAGCCCCTGGTTGATATCGAGAGTGCTCTTCGAAAGATCGAGATCAAGCCGCACGAACCCTCCGCCGTCCTCAAATAGCCTGACGGTAAGCGTGTACTCTATCTCGTCGGCAAGGCTGCCTTTGTCGAGAATGAAAACGAGCGAACGTCGGCCCGCAAAACGCTCCCAGCCCGGATTGCCGAGTGAAATTGATAGATGCTGGGAAAGCCTGTAGAGATCTGCCTCCGAACCAAGAGAGAAAACGGCAAGCTCGACAATGCGCTTTGGTGTGGGAGGCTCCTTCTCCCGAAACATATCTAAAAACCCCACGGAATTCCTCCCACAAAACCATTGATCATACCGTAGGATAGCGACTTATAGGAAATTGTCAAGTCATGAATGCAGGTTTGCTTTTATCTTAAAAACCAAAAAATGTGAGGAGGGTTGGAGAAGTCGGAAGGGGGCTGAGGAGGGCTGGTTGTTGACAACATGACCTTTGTGAGTTTAATTAGTCCGTGAGTCCAAAAAAAAGGAAACTTGCCAGGAAAAAAGAGATAGCTGAAAAGTGGTGGATGATTATCGTTCTTGCGGGATTCCTGGTGATAGCCGGAAGCCTTGGAGCCGGGTTGATTTTCGGCACCAGGCAGCCGCTTGTACTCACTGAGGGGGAAACGACTTCTCTGGCTTTCGGGTCAGGGGATTCGCTTTACCTTCACAAGTTCCGCCTGACTTTTTATCCGGAGTCGCAATCGATCAAGGACTATCAAGCGCTAGTGGCATCACGTATCAACGGAAGACTGAAACTGGACACCGTTTCCCTCAATCATCCCTTGAAAAGAGGTTTCAAACGAATCTATCTTGGCGGCTACGGCCTCAGCAAGGATTCCGTCTATCTGCGTTTTGTTCTGCGCACGCCGTGGCTGGATACCATTCCATACGAATTCCCTCCGGCAGGCGTAATAAACGACGAGCGTTTTCCGATGATTATTTCCTTCGAGAACTTTCGCATCGATCGCTCGCAGCTGTGGCCATTACCCGAGGTGCCCGAGGTAAAGGTAAAGATCATTGAGCCGGGTAAGCTGATTGCGGAAAAAAAGATGCGGGCCCCGGACTCTCTCGTGTTCAATGATTACGTTCTTTATTTTGACGGCATAAGATTCAGACCGACCGCCACTTTCATGTGTGTATACGATGTAAGCTGGATTGCCGCCCTTGCAGGCGCGGCAATCATCCTTGCCGGGTTCGTTCTTGGATATGCGATAAGGGCGAAAAAGAAATTCGGGAGCCCCCATGTTTGAACCACTTAAGCTCTTTGCCTTCGAGAAAACGGCGCTCGTGATCATCGAAGGTCTTTACCTCATTTCTGTAATCTTCTACTCCCCACCATCCTTGAGCACAAAAAAAATCCTAAAGGCCCTCGGCCTTGCATTTCATATCCTTGCCGCACTCCTGACCGCCGGCTTTCTCGTGATGAGGTTTTTCGTAACCGGCCACGCACCGTTTGTCGTTTTTTACGAGGCCATAGTCTTTCTTGCCTTTTCCGTATCTTTCGCGTTTCTGATACTTTCCTGGGGCAAGGGCGTTTTCGGCTTCGGCAGAGGTGCTGCAGGTCTATCATGGATCCTAACTCTCATAGCTCTGATTCAAAGGCTTGTAAACCAGTCGGGCACTTACCCCCGTTACCTCATTCCCCAGCTTTCAAGCTCTTTATTCGAGCCGCACGCCGCAACTGCATTTCTTGCATACGCCTGCTTCACACTCGCTTTTTTTGCATCGTTAACATCGCTGATTTCAACAAAGAACGATACAAAGCTTGAGCGTCGCTCCGTAGCCGAGTTCTTCTTATGGCCAGGGGTGATCCTTTATACCGTATCTCTTATTTTCGGAGCTGCGGCCGCACAAAAAGCCTGGGGTTCCTGGTGGATGCGGGAGCCGAAATGGATTTCGTCCCTTGCCGTATGGCTCTTGTTCGTCACTGCCCTGGTACTGCGCAGCAGCATGGGGAAGGAAACGATTGGAGACGATACCCAGCCCCACGGGAAAAATAGAGAAGAGCAACGAGGACCGGTGCCAGGGCGGCAAAAGGGAAGAGGCGTCCTTTTCAGCTGGCTTGTCATTATGGGTTTTGTGGTGATGTTACTGACCTTCCTAGCCGCGAACTCGGGTTCACACAAGTTCCTATAAAATTCTTCTTACACTTGACAGCTTTTGCATATCGGCGTAGTATTTACCATGCTAAAGGGCGAGAAAAATGAGATAGAAAAAATTATCGATGATATCCAAGATGATCCATACGACCAAAATTACGACAAGGCTCTACCTCTTATTATCAAGCATTTAAAACCGTTCCAGGAAGCTCTCAAAGGAATTAGTTCCTCGCAGGCAAAAAAATGGTCTATTCTCGCATTTGACTTAAAAGAAAAAGAATACTACGCGCATGCTCAGGCGATTTACAGCCGGCTAAAAGAAATTAAACCCGACGATCCATCGATTCACCAAAGCCTTGCTGAAATCTCGGAGAAACTAGGAGATCACGAAGCAGCGGAAAAGGAGTACAGACAATGCCTAAAACTCGATCCCGGATACACATCAATTTCTGATAACCTGGCTGAGGTTCTTGAGAACAGAGGAAAAATAAGAGAAGCTGTAAAAATCTACGAAAAAGAAGCGAAGCGGGACCCTTCCAGAGCAAGTGAAAAATATGGAAAGATAGGCAGTCTTCTTCAAAGAAACGGAAATATCAGGGAAGCCGAACGAGCATATCGTCAAGCTGTAAGGGAATCAAAAAGCATTACTAACTACAGGGACTTGGGGTGGTTTTTAAGTAAGCAAAAAAGATTAATTGATGCGGAAAAAATCTACAAGGAAGGAATCAAAGATAATCCATTAAGTGCAAGCCTGTACGGAGACCTAGCGAGGATACTATGGAGTCTTCGTAAAAATGATGAGGCTGAATGGTATTACCGGCAGGCCATAAGGCTCGGCAGACATCCTGTAGCCTCGTATTATTACCTTGCCGTCTTGCTGAAAGAGGCGGGAAAAAAAGACGAATCTTTGGCTGTCGTAACAGAAGCGTTAAAACGATACGCCAAGTCAGATGTACTCCACGTACCTCAACATTATTACTATGCGCGTCTGTTAGAAGAAAACGGTGAGTTGGAGAGAGCCCGAAAGAAGTATCAGAAAGCCATTGAAAAAAACCCCATGGGGCCGACCGCATACAATGCCCTGGCTGCATTGCTTGAGAAGGAGGGGGGGGGAGGAAAGCTTTATCAAGCCGAAGCACTCTATCGCAAAGCTGATTTGCTCGGCCAGGGGGAGCCTAAATTCAAATTCGATCTGGCGAGATTTCTTGAGAAAAAAATTGTAAAGGAGAAAAATGTCGACAACAAGGAAATCGATGAAGTAGAACGTTTATATAGACAGGTAATCGAAGCCGATCCCACCAATTCTGCCGCATACAACAACCTGAGCAATATCCTGAGAAGGAAAAGAGAATATTCGGATGCCAGGGAAGTCTTGAATAAGGCTTTAAAACATCTTAAAGAACTCCCTTCGGAGAGCCAGACAAAAGTTGTAACAAGCACATGCTGGTTGATCTGCGAAACGGCATGTAACTTATTTCAATTAGGTGATTTCAGGGCAACCCGAAAATCAGTGGATTCTTTACTGGGTCTTATCAAACGTTACCGGTCTCCTGTGGAACCAAAGAACGACCTGCTATCGCAAGCTTATTTCCTGTTGGGTTCCGCAGATTTGCAGCAAAGACATTCTTACCGGGCAATCAAAAACCTGCAAAAAGCGGCGGTCTTGAATCCACAGGATGCTTCGATTCGATACAACCTTGCTCAGGCTTACTACTGGGCAAACAAAAACAGGGAAGCCGTACAAGTCCTTGAGGATGCAATCCAGCTAAAAAGCAAAGAGAACAAACAATCTAAAGAAGTAAGGAGAAAATATCCTAAGGCAGATGAATTGCTTGACACGATACATAAACTTAAAGAACCAATTCGCCTGAAGTGGTGGCAGCCCTTGCCCTTTTCTTTGATATCTGTTGGATGGATCATCTTTGCCTTGTTCAAAAATAGTTGGTTTCCGGATTACGACAAGGAACTTATGCCATACCTGTTTGGCGTGACAATTATCGTTTCCGTTTTGTTGCTCATCTATCCCTTGATCGAGAATTTAACATTGAAAGCCAAAACAGGAAACATAGAAGCTGAACTCGCTATGAAGTCTGTTCTCGGGAATGAATCGAAAACTTACACGATTGAGAATCCACGTATAATCCCTGAAGCACAGGAAGAAAAAATAAAAAAGCCTAAAGCACAAAAAGACGAAATAGACGAAATAGATGTGATATAATGAAGAAAAGGTGAAAAAAAATGAGCATCCTCTTCAATCCCCGAAAGTTTTTTGACGAGATTGAGCGGTCTCACCAGTTGTCGCTGCTTCTCATCGTTTTGAGATGGGGGGCAACGGCATCCTTCGTAATTCTGCCGTTGTGGCTTATGGAGTCGGGGCCGTTCGTGAAACCATGGCTACCCATCCCCTCAGATACCTATTACTTCTGGGAACTTATCTACCTTCTCCCCTACGGTGCGCTCCTTACACTCGCGATATCGGGTTTTTCTACACTTTGCCTGCGAATGTGCGGCCGCGCCGGTGCCTCTTTCAAAGAGGTTTTCGCCATTGTATCTTACGGACTTTTCTTGCCTTGGGTGCCTTGCCTGATATGGGACGTATTCCTCGTTTTTACTCATCATTGGTCGCTTTCCTGGGCTGTGCCCGTGCATTCGGCGGCACTCGTTGCCGAAGCCTTCCTTTACGCCTGGGGTTTCAAGAGAGTGTTCGGCACACCCTTGTGGAAGGCGGTCCTAATAGCGATTCTGAACACCATCCTGTTCTGGGGCCTGTCGGCGATTATTGTAAGATAATCTGGAGGTTTTTGTGAGAAAACAATTGTTTTTTGCAGCTTGTTTGTTGCTTTCCGCTTGCACACCTCGAGTTGGCATTGACAAGGGGAATGAAATCGTTTCTACAAGAACCAGGCCTGTTTTGATTGAAGAATTCTCCGTCGACAGCTTTCTAGTAAGATCCTTCGAGTACAGTCACGACAAAAGAACCGATTGGGAGACAGTTTACGCCTTCCCTGTCTACAAGAAAACGGATAAACCGCTAAGGGTAATCGTTCTGGAGTGGCACAACCTTTTCGGAACTAAGGCTTATTTTCTTGAAGAAACTTTCAATGGTGGAAACCATTTCACTTATGAGACTTACGAGCAACGTCCGGAATACCCCGCACTGAAGGATAAAGTGATAAGCATCCTGCAACATTGACGGACTATTTTACTTTCCTAAAATAAATACAGATACGAACACTCATAATGAGGAGGAACAATGCAAGACGCATACGAGCACAGACCAGGTATGCTATCAAAAAAAACGCCTGAGCCCGTGAACTGTTCTTTCTCCTGGAGCGTCAAAACCATTCTTACCCGATTAGGGCTTGATATACCTGTCTACGAGATACGAGGTTTTTCGCTTAACGCCTTCGCGATATGGGCGCATCCGGACAAGCCAGTGACACTATGGCTGGACTCCAACTGCGACGTTTTCAACGAGACGCTGCTGCGCTCGCTCGGGTTGAGAGGAGAGCTTTTGAAGATACCGGACAAGGAAAGTGACTTTCTCGATTACTTCATTCACCACTGGAGCGGCAGGGTCATGGAAAATCTTGTTCGCGGAGTACCGGTCGCCTGCACCGAAACCTGGACGTCTTCCACCTGGGGCATAATTACAGAATGGAACAAGGATAAAAGGATCCTCAAAGGTTATGTCCCGAGCAGCGGGAAAGTAATAGTGAACGATTCCTGGCCTCGCAAGATACTGCTTATAGGAGGTTCTGCAGTAGCGCTCAACGCAGACACGAGTATCAGACTGGTTTTGAAACAAGCCGTCGACTTAGCTTCCAACCGCATAGGAAAGACCGGATGGGTAAGCGGCATTGATGCATACATACTCTGGCTGCAAAAAATAAAAGAAGCCTATTCCAGCAACGTGGCCGATCACAGCTCCTTTTCTCAAAGCATCGCGGAATCCCGAAAAGACGCCGGCCGGTTTCTCACTCACCATGCAGATTTTCACGATTCGGAAACCGAGCGCATGATGCTTTCGCTGGCAAAGAGGTACCATATGATTTCTGAAAATCTGGAAGAGGCTGGAAGTGCGCCGGGTATAAAACCATTCGTTAGCGCTCTCACGGAGGCCATGCGTTCCGAGGAGAAAGCACTGCTGCTTCTCGAGGAGTTAATCTTTCGAACAGAATAGTTGACAGCACCCATGAAAACCTATATGCTTAGGTATGGGAGCTTCTTCTTGAAAAGAATATCTCTCGTTTTTTTCCTTCTCGCGTCTCTTCACGCTTCAACGTGGGAAACCCCTTATCCTTTCAATTCAATAATGAGTTCCATTACTCCTGAATGGCCTAGAGAGAAGGATGAACGATTTCATTTGAAAATCCATATATCCGGTTTGTTAAATCTTACGACATTTACGGCAAATAACGGCGATGCGTCAAGTGTGATAAAAAGAGGTCTCACCTCCCTCACAAGCGCTAAGGGTATCACGGGTGTTACGGGTGTTACGGGTTCTGCCCCCTCCTTTTTTTTGTACCCGGAGCTTGCGGTCAGTACCGAATTCAAGTCATTTGGATTCGAGATCTCGGCTTTGCAAATCATTTCAGCGACAGATTATAGTTGGGAGTCGGATACACTTGGTTCGGGTAATTCCCTGAATCTCTACAGAATCAACGCTCAGGGAATGTGGCAATTTTTACCTTGGCTTGAGATTTCCACAGGATATAATCATTACCTGGGATACCGGGAAAGATATGATTCGATCTCATTTGCTCAGGCGCCCTCTTTTTCCATTGGTGCCGCATTTGAACCGCTGAAGGACCTCAAGTTGAGCCTATTAACTCACACTCCTGCAAGACTTTATTTCAAAGAACTCACGGATACGTTAAAACTCCCTTTAATTTTTTTGGCGGATGTCGGGCTTTTCCCCACGGAAAAGCTCGATTTTTTCGGGTCGGTTAGATTTTCTCAAGTATTTCCTGAAAATCGAGATGCGGATTCAACCGATGATCTCTTAAAGGCCTTCGGGTTCAGAGCAGGAGCGGATTTCAAACCCATACCTTCGGTCAATCTGCGACTTATGGGCGACTATTCGGCATCCCCTCTTTACACTCTCGAACCTTTGTGGTCCGATGAACAAGGAATCGTCATTTCGCTTGAGGGTTCATGGCGCAAGGAACCACTTGTTTTTTCTGCACTTATCGCGTCGGGGCGATACTACGCTTCAAAAACGGATGGCTTTAATTCGAATTCCTATATACTTCGTCTCGGCGCAGCGTTCGAATTGTAAATATTAACTTGACTTAGCCTGAATATTTTCTACACTTAAAAGAAAATCACGCAAGGAGGCTAAATGAAAGCCAGTCCCAAACAGTCGCTAGAGGACCTTTTCGCAATGGCCGTAAAGGCCGAGATTGAAGCCCAGGAAATATATTCCAACATCGCTAACCATACGAAAAACTTTGTCTTAAAAGAGAAGATGCAGTTTCTGGCGGGCGAGGAGAAGAAACATGAGGCCATACTCCGCGGCCTGTTCAAGCAGAAGTTTGCCGCCAAAGAGCTCGTGCTGCCGAATGAGACGATGGCTCCCGTTCCCGCATGGAACCCCGCCGAGGGTATGGCGATAAGTGACGTACTCAAAGCCGCTATGCAGACCGAGTTGGATTCAAACTTATTCTACCACGAGATGGCCGGACGAGTAGATGAACCCAAGGAAAAAGCCATGTTCAAGTATCTCGCGGCCATGGAACAGACGCATTATCAATTGCTTGAGGTCGAGTACCACGCGGCGACCGAGATAGAAGATTACGATCGTTTTGACCCGGCCGTGCACTTTGGAGCCTAGGTAAGGCACGCAGATACGGCAAAAACGTCCTGGCAACTTGACGAGGCGTTTATGCGTCCTATAATGTAGTTAGAGAAAAGGAAATTACCCTCCCCTAACCATCAACCCCTCCCGCGAGCGGAGTAAGGCAACTTACCCCGCTCGCCTTACTTATAAAAGGGATTTTTCAGAAGCCCCACATCGCACGGAAGCCGGGGTCCCCAGGGAAGCGCGTTCCGTTCGTGAGAACGGCGTGATTCTCTTGGGGTAAAAAAAGTGGGACAAAAGCTGGTCAGAAGATGGACAAAATAATCTGTAGAGTGAAGTCAGGTTTAAC
>CBFGKC010000022.1:0-25228 GCA_965649265.1 Caldifarciminota bacterium
GTGCTTCGCACTTCTGCTCATGACCGCCATCCCGGCTATTGCAAGTCATTTGTAATGTCGGCACTCGCCTAAGTGCTCCGTACTTCTGCTCCTGACCGCCACCCCGGCTATTACTAAATCTCCCTTTGCTCACATCTAAAGTTTATGCATTCAATCTTGAAAGTCAACATTGAAATCCCCAGGCCTTGCAGAATCGTTCTTGATGATTACAATATTCGCATGCTTAGAGCCATATCCAGAAGAGTCGATTCACGCACGTTCAGAGGTATCGATAACTGGCTTCTGACCAAAGGATACAAAACCGACCCGTCTACCCTTGAAAGCTTCATAATGAAATCAAAGAAGTCATCACCCAAGGATTTTTTTAATCCGGGAACAGCATCCAGATTCAGTCTCGAGAGGCTTGAGACATATCCATTCAACTACTCCTTCAATTTCCGGTCGCCGCGACCTTCCGGCGACTCAACAAACGACGTTGTTTACGGGGACTTCTATCCCAATTACTCTCTTAACGCCCCTGCAACAATAATCTTCTCGGGATGGCTTGAGACGGCTACCGATTACTCTCGCCTTGCTCACCGTGTCGGGCTTTCGGGACGAAATCTCTGGGTAATGGATTTGCCCTATCATGCAAGACGAACCCCTGAAGGTACAAAATCGGGTGAACTTTCTATCACCGGAGATCTCGTTCGCACGCTCGAGACGATAAGGCAGGCCGTAATAGACGCGCGCGCACTCGTAAACGCCGTCAAGGCATTGGGCTCAAAAGACGTCGCGGTCGTGGGTTTCAGTCTTGGCGCATGGGTAGGCTCGCTGCTCGCACTCGTTGAACCGTCCGTCTCGAAACTAATACTTGTTACCCCCGTGGTTCGACCGGACAAGCTTTTGCTTTCCTCGCCGCTTTTTTCATCCCTGCGCGAGGGGATTGATGCCGAAGGGAGTGTCAACCTGTTCGAAAGTCTCAGTCATCTTTATATCCCGGCAAGGGGAGAACCAGTGGTGGACTGCCGGGAGGTTCATCTGTTAGGCTCCCGGGACGACCCGTTAGCCCCGCCGTGGGTTGTGGATGAATTGTCGAACTCGTGGGGGTGTAACAGCAAGATTCTACCGGGAGGGCATATTACACTTTATATAACTTCAAGGCTCTGGAAGAATATCCTGTTCCTGCTTTCACCGAACGGCTCAAAATAATGAAATAAAAAGGGAAGCCGCAGAGCAGCTTCCCTTTTTATCAATATGTTCCAGTCTATCCGCCGTACTGGGAAATCAAGCTCTCGATCTTTGCAAGTATCGCGGCCTGGCCAGAGGAGGTTGAGGGGTCGGCACTGAAGGAAGAGTCTATAGCCTTTACTTCGTCCAGAGCCGTCTGGAAGTCTCCGAGGGCGGCGGCTGACTTGGCTTTTGCCAGGCGGATGTCCTCAATTCTAATGTTAGAAAGATGAGAAAAGACGTAGCTTGAGTTGCTGTTGATTACCTTGTCGGCGTAGTTGATGGCATCCTGGTCGTTGTAGCCGGTTTCCGTTGCGGCAAGTGCCGCCCCGGCATCCGCGTCGATAAGGCTTGCGTCGTTGGTGAGCGCTTCTTCAAAATTGTACAGAGCGTTAGTTAGATTATCGGTAAGCAGGTCGCACCAGCCTAGGCCGTTGTATGCTTCCGCGTAAGTTGCGTCCCAGAGAACCGCATCGTCGAAGTAGTAGCGTGCCGAATCCAGATCGCCAAGATCAAAATGCGTCCAGCCCTGGTTGGTTGAATCAACTGCCCACTCGCTGCAGGCAAGGGCGATTAATGCGATGGCTGCTATTGTGATTATTCTTACAGTTTTCATCGATACCTCCTAGCGCAGACGCAGTATTTTGAGGTTTTTACTCATGTCAGGTGATTCGAGCCTTACGAAGTATACGCCGGGATTGCACCTGCGACCCTCTGCATCCCTGCCGTCCCATGATACGTCGTGAACGCCAAGGGCAATTTGACCCTCAATGAGGGTAGTTACTTTTCGGCCGGCTGCGTCGAATACCGCGAGTGAAAGAGGGGAGACTTTGTTGACGCTCAATCTCAGTTTCGTCTCGGTGCTCGAAAGCAACTCGATTGCCAGAGCCTTTGGCAGTTCAGGTGTTCTGGCATCAGGATCGCTTGCAAGCTGGAATATTCCGAGCCTTCCTGGATTCGCGACAATCTCCTTGTGATCCGGGTCAACCAGGCACGGTACGCGTGCCCAGGTTCCGTTCTCGAAGCGCAAGATAACCAGGGTCGAATTGTCCGTTCCGGAGAGGTCGTACCCTGCGTAAGAGAATGCGAGCGTCGCATTCGACGATAATGTCGAGGCAGGTCCAACGCGGCAAGCGTCACCGAAGGGTTTTACGTTCTCTGGTTTAGGTATCGCGTGCGGGCTTGAGAGTGCGCCTTGCTCAGTTTTTTCCGGTATAAGGGTAAAATAAGTCTCTTTTGAAACGGCACCTTCAGGAATCGTAAGGCGAACCCTGGAATCCGGGGACGAAAGAGTTCCACCCATTGCAGTAATGCTCGTAACCGTGAATGTCCTCGACTTGGTGTTGCTGCCTGCGGTGACATCAATCGTTGCGGTGCCGCTCTCTGTGAAGGTATAGTCACCCATATAGGCTTCTGAGCCGGAGACGGAATACATGACAACCGATTCCTCGTAACCGTTAAGAGTAACGATTACATCCGGGGCGCTCGTTAGGGTGCCGGAGGTGGGTACGACCCATATGTCCACGTACTGGGAGAGGAGGGGGTTCTGAAGGATGGGAACGGCGATGCTGGATGTGTCAGTGCTGCCGCCGTAATCAAGTGCCGCAACGGGATCAATCGCGCCGTAGCCGTAATAGGTGTCGTAACCTGACGCGCCCAAATCAACTGCCGTCGAATAAATGGCGTTCTTGACGTTCTGGACCCCGGTTATGCCGTGGCTTATGAGGAGGGCTGCAAGACCGGCGACGTGGGGGGTTGCCATCGATGTGCCCTGGTAGAACATATAGGCAAAACTGTCCACCTGGGCGCCGTACGTCCCGTCGCCGCCTATCGCGTACGTGCACTGTAGAATGCCATCTACATAACCGTCGTAGTTTTCATCAGCCGCTGTATTCCCGCCTGGTGCCGAAATGTCGAGGCCAGGTCCCCATTGCGAATACGGGGAAAGGTCGTCATTGTAATCTAGAGCCGCAACGCCTATGCACTCCTCAAATCCGCCCGGATAGCTTAGCTCGCCGACGGCCTGGTTGCCGGCCGCGGCTACCACCACGACGCCTTTGTTTGTTGCATAGATGACAGCGTCGTGCTCTACCTGTGACTGTGCCCCGGGTTCGCCGCCGAGACTCAAATTGATGACGTAGGCACCGTTATCTGCGGCCCACATTATTCCATCGGCTATCACGTCGGCCGGCCCGCTGCCCGTATAGTCAAGAACCTGTACGGGCATGAGTTTACAGTCAGGTGCCATACCTGCAACTCCGATGCCGTTGTTGGTCGCCTGCGCAACCGTGCCCGCGACGTGGGTTCCGTGGCTGTACTGGTCGTTGGGATGGGAATCATTGTGTATGAAGTCGTAGCCGGCAACGAACTGGCTTGAGTTGAGATCAGGTGCCTTATGATAGTAGCCGTCGAGTGATGAAACCTCGGCTGCCTCGTAAGATGGAATTGCATAATCCTCGTAGGCTATGCCTGTATCAACTATCGCGACTATTACGCCTGATGAACCGCGTTCCTTGTCCCAGGCAGCAGGCATGTTTAAATGACCTGAATCCATTTCCCACTGGTATGAGTAAAAAGGATCGTTTGGTGTCCAGAACACGTGGTTTATCAACGCCGGTTCAGCATAGAGCACGTCCGGCCGCGACTCGTAGTACTCAAGCGCTTCTTTTACGCTGCGGCCCTGGGGGAGCGCGAGCGTCAGGGCGTTTAGCTGGCTGAGCCTGCGAACCTCCGTCTCGCCGTTCGACGAAAGGACCGACCTTGTCTCATCAAGATTGACACCGTCCTTGAAGCGGACGATTATTTTCCCCTGAACATAAAGTTCGGGATTCGTAAGGTCAACCTTGGACCAATCGGTAGCCGCCCCAAGGAGCCATGGTGCGGCCGTTAAGATAAAACTCACGACAAATTTTTTCAAGTGTCCTCCTGAGTTTGTTTCTTTTGATATCATCTTAATACCGAAAGTGGCCTGTGTCAAGTCCGCTCCTGAAGCGATCGATATAACATGGTTTATAGCTTTCCGCAGTCGGAGGGGTCCACGGAGGATCGCATTCACGCTTATATGGATTTACGGCACATTGACTTTTGAATCATTGCGGCTAGACTTATATTAAAATTCACGTTCTTCCTCAACAAAGGAGTCAAGATGCCGAAGTCAGCAGATATATTAAAACAGACAGAGCGCTACAGCGCAAATAATTATCACCCTTTGGATGTGGTGCTTTCCAAGGGTAAGGGCGTATGGGTCTGGGACGTCGATGGTAAGAAATACATGGATATGCTGGCCGCCTACTCGGCCGTCAACCAGGGCCACCTCCATCCCAAGGTCACAAAGGCCGTGAAGGATCAGCTGGGCCGAATCACCCTGACATCCCGTGCCTTCCACAACGACCGCATGGGCGAGTTTCTGGAAAAGCTGTGCAAGGTTGCCGGGAAACAGAAGGCGCTTCCGATGAACACGGGCGCCGAGGCTGTCGAGACCGCCATCAAGGCCGCCCGGAAGTGGGGATACAAAGTCAAGAAGGTCCAAAAGGACAAGGCCGAAATCATCACCTGCGAGGGGAACTTCCACGGACGCACGACAACCATCGTTGGATTCTCCACCGAGGATCAATATCAGGACGGTTTTGGCCCCTTCACCCCTGGCTTCGTCACGGTTCCGTACGGCGACATCAAAGCTCTCAAGAAGGCCATCAACAAGAACACGGTCGCATTCATGGTCGAACCAATCCAGGGTGAAGGCGGAGTCATAGTACCCCCTCCGGGTTATCTCAAGGAAGCCTTCGAGCTCTGCAAGGCCTCGAACGTCCTCTTCATCGCAGACGAAATCCAGACTGGCTTCGGCCGCACAGGAAAGATGTTCTGCACCCAGCACGATGGTATCAACCCCGACATCATTATCGTCGGCAAAGCCCTTGGCGGCGGAATATACCCCGTATCCGGAATACTCGCGGACGATGCCATAATGCAGGTGTTCAATCCCGGTGATCATGGTTCCACATTCGGCGGCAACCCGCTGGCGTCTGCGGTAGCCGTTGCGGCGCTCGACGTACTTGTCGGTGAAAAGCTTCCCGAGCGGTCTAATGAGCTGGGTGAATACTTCATGAGCGAGTTAAGAAAGATCAACTCTCCCAACGTCGAAGAGGTACGCGGCAAGGGGCTCCTCATAGGAGTCGTCATAAAAAAGAGTTCGGGTCCCGCGCGTCCTTTCTGCGAGAAGCTGCGTGACCTAGGGATTCTCGCGAAGGAGACCCATCATCAGGTCATTCGCTTTGCGCCCCCCCTCGTAATATCCAGGAAAGAGATAGACTGGGCGCTTGAAAGAATCAAGCAGGTTCTTGCATAATCGCTACATGACCAAAGAAGAGTGAATGAAGGCCGGCTGCCCGGCCTTCATCATTTTATCAGAATATCCCCGGCAGGGTATGCTCTTTGAGTCAGAAATGATTAAAATATCGCTTAAGAGTCCCAGCTTACATTCCAGGAGCAGTATTCGTCTCCTCTGTAAACGCAGCTTTCTTCTTTAATCTCAAGATTCTTTACGCCGGTCTTAGTGAAAACAACTTCGAAGTACCCTTCCAGAATCCGGCAGCCAGGCACGCCCTCGTTGAAATTCCGGGCAATCAATTTCACGTTAACGTGTCCTTCTTTTTCAAAAAGATCTTTTATCTCGAGAATCGAGCCTTTAAAGTAATGTTTCCAGAAGGACTGTGCCCTTTTGAGCACCTGAACGCCCGAGGCAAGCCTCAACAAGTATCTCAACGGCCCGCTCGTGGCCCTGGTCGCGTCGTAGCGGCCGTACTCCCGAAAGAAGTAAGGATCCCCCTTTCCGAAGGTCTCATCTATTTTTTCAAAAAGCTCCCTTAATAGGATTTGCGAGTACCATTGATTCGGATTCGGGTTCTCGAACATCTCCCGGGTTTCCGGGCTTAACTGAGCGGCGATTTTCAGAAAGGCTTCTTCGCCGAATCTTTCAATCAACCACTTCCTGGTCAAGGCAGATGTTGTGCCCTTCTCGAAAGCCTCCTTGGTGGTCATATTTCCTCCTATCTCTGCCTGTTTCAGGCAGATAGGTTCATGAAACGACCTCTTCGCCAGGGTTCGTCTCCTGCTTTTCTGTTATCTTATAAGTTACGCATCCCAACTGACTTCCCAGGAACAGACACCGTCGCCCTTGTGAATGCAACCCATCTTTGCAACGGTGACGTTCTTTGCGCCCGATCGCTGGGCGATAACGGTCAGGTAGCCTTCAGGACTCAGGCAGGCCGCTTCGCCCGCGTCGTAACCGTGGAAGTAGATGATCCGTTTCTTCCGGCCTGCTTCCTCCGCAAGGTCGCTCGCCGTTATTTTTCCGCCCTTGTGATAGTGCTTCCAGAAAGCTTTCATCCTTTTAATTACAGTGTCCATGTCGATAAACTTCATGAGGAACTTGAGGAGTCCTGATGAACTCTGCTCGGCGGAGAATCGTCCATAATCCACCAGCGCACGGGGATCCTTATCCTTGAATACATCGTATATGGCGGTGTAGAGTTCCCCGATCAATTCGACGGGGTACCATTCGCTCACGACAGGTGAAGAAAACATCTCGCGGGCAGCCGGGGAAAGCTTCTCCTGTATCCTTTCCATCTCCTCCGGACTTGCGCGCTGCTTTAGCCAGTCCCTGATTTGAAACACCTCTACTCCCTTATCGTGAGTGACTGTATCTTCCATAATTCTTCCTCCTTCATTTATCCTTCCAGCTTACCTCCCATGAGCAAACGTTGTCACCCTTGTTGACGCACGCTTTCTTCGCGACTTTTATGTCATGGACACCGGTCCGAGCTATCAGGTGTTCTATGTATCCTTCGAGTACCCTGCAGCCGGATGAACCTATCCTTGAACCGCGGATGAAAACCGTCGATTTCTTGCGATCCCCTTCCTCGATGACAGGGCCTGTATCTATCCCTCCTCCCCTGTTAAAGCTTTTCCAGAAGGCTTTTGCTCGATTAAAGAGCTGCTGGACGGTAAGAAATCGAGCCAGGTATCGCAGAAAACCCTTGACGCTTTGCTCGACTTCGAATCTCCCGAACTCCTCCAGGACTAGAGGGTTGGCACGACCTAACTCCTGATCTATCGCCTCATATACCTCCCGGGTTAAAGAAACTACATACCACTCATTGGGATCAGGGTCCCGGAGCATCTGACAGGCTTCTGGGCTTATTTTTTCGCATATTTTACTAAAAGTCTCCTCTCCGAAGCGTTCCAGAAGCCACTTTTTCGCCAAAGCCGCATTCACTCCACGTATGTGGGTGGATATATCTTCCATATTATTTCTCCTTCATTTGCTCTTCCAGCTGACCTCCCAAGAGCAAACATCGTTACCCTTATGGACGCACGTCTTTTTCTTGACCACTATATCATGAACACCGGCCTGGGAGACCAGCACTCCGAGATAACCCTCCAGCACCTTGCAGCCTGGTGCCCCTATACCCGATGTGCCGCTGACGTATACGGTGGTCTGTTCGCGTCCTTCATTTTCGGTTATTTCGTCGGATCGAATACCTCCTCCCTTGTTGTAGGTTTTCCAGAAAGCCCCTGCGCGCTTGAAGAGCTGCTGAACGGTAAGAAATCTGGTCAAGTATCGAAGAAAGCCCCTGATACTGCGTTCTGCCGAAAACTTTCCGAAATCGATGAGTGCATCAGGATGTTTGGGGCCGAGTTGCTTATCAATAACCTTGTAGATTTCCTGGGTCAGAGAGGATGCATACCACTTGTCCGAAACAGGGTTTAGCAGCAGATCACGGGCTTCGGGATCTATTTTATCGCTTATTTGATTCAGGGTCTCTTCTCCGAAGCTTTCAAGAAGCCATTTTTTGAGAAAAACGGCGTTTACTCCTCTCATATGGGTTGTTGCGTCTTCCATGCCTGTTAGTCCTCCTTAAAACACTTAAAATTCTTGTCCAAGACAAAACTTTCTAAATGGCGATTTTTTCTCTCTTAATAATTGTAAAACCTCCTGTTGTTGATTAAATTATTTATAAGTAATTCTGGTTGTTAATTCTGATTTTACACCTCGACTTATCGCTGAATCATTGTGCACTAATAATGCGATCATCTTAGTAATCACTTTTTCCAACTTGCCTCCCATGAACATGCCCGATCTCCGCGGTGGATGCATGTCTTCTCCGTAACTTTCACGTCCTTAACATTAGCCATCGGGATAAGACCTTCAAGATATCCGGTTATGACCTGGCATCCAGGTATGCCCAGATCGTATCCGCTTACCATGACCGTAATGGTTCGGGAATTCCCTTCCTCCTCGACCTTACCAGCGCTTATGCTCCCTCCCTGGTGATACTGTTTCCAGAAGGCACCCATCCGTTTCGTCAACTGTTCTATGGTCAAGAGCCGGGCAAGGTACCTGAGGAATCCTTTCAGACTCCTCTCTGCTGCAAACCGCCCGTACTCAATTAGAATGCCTGGATGGTCCTTTTCGTAAAGGTTATAAATGCTATCAAAGACCTCCCTTACTTGGGAGACCGGATACCACCTGTTGAGGACCGGGTCCTCAAGCATTGCCTTAGACTCTGCCCCAATCCTACCCATCACGCTCCTCAGACCGTCGAGTCCGAATCGTTCCATGAGCCAGCTTCTTAAAAGGAATGCGTTTATACCGCGTTCGAACGTAACCTGTTCGGGCATGAGTTAATAATAGGATGAACAAAGGCTGCGTCAATGTCCGGATAGAAGTGTCGCATTGAATGCATTCAAATCTCATCGGAACAATAACTTCTGAGGCCATCTTCAGTTCGCTCCTCCTTTCAGAAGCACTTCTAATCGAGGTTTATTCCCAGCTTAATTCCCAGGAACAGCACGAGTCTCCATGATGGATACAACTCTTCTTTTTAACTTCGATTCTTTTTGCCCCGGCCCGTTCGGCAATGGCTTCGAAATAACCCTCCTGAATAAGACAGCCTGGCTCTCCCGGATCGTAACCATGAATTGATATCAAACGTCTTTTACGCCCTGATTGCTCTACGAGTTCGCCGGCGACAATCTCGCCACCTTTGTGGTAGTGCTTCCAGAAGGTGTTCATGCGTTTGATTATTGTATCCATGTCGATGAATTTCATCAGATAGCGCAAAAGTCCTGTGGCGCTGCGTTCGGCAGCAAACCTGCCGTGGTCGCGCAGGGCTTTCGGATCCTCGGCTTCGAACTCCTTGTAGATAACCGAGTATAATTCCTTCATAAGAGAGATTGGATACCAGTGGTTTGACGAGGTATTCTCGAGCATGTCCCGGGCATCGGGCGAGAGCTTTCCCAGTACCGTCTTTAACCTTTCTTCTCCGAAGCGGAGTTTCAACCACGATTTTACCAGGCCGGCGGTTACGCCTCTGTCATGTGTTACGATGTTTTCCATTCTTTATATTCCTCCCATCGGCACGAAGCCGGTACGGGTTACAAGTGATTCTTAAATTTGCAGTTACGCATCCCAGGTTATCTCCCAGGAACAGTCGGCGTTGCCGTGATAAATGCAGGATTTTTTTTCGATCTTAGGGTTCTTAACCCCGGTTTTTTCGGCAATGAATAGAAAGTAGCCTTCCTGAACCTGACATCCCGACTCACCCGGTTCGTAGCCGGATATCGTTAACAGCCTTCTCTTACGGTCATTTTCATCGTCGAGGGTGGTCGCCTTTATCTCGCCGCCCTTGTGGTAATGCTTCCAGAATGTTCTCATGCGGCTTATTGCTGTGTCTATGCTGATGAATTTGACAAGATAGCGCAAGAGATTCGAGGTACTCTCTTCGGCGGCGAATTTCCCGTAATCGGCGAGAATCCTGGGATTTTTTTTACCGAATTCCTTGTGAATTGCCAGATAAATCTCAGACAAAAGGTGGTTCGGATACCATTCGTTGACTCGTGGTTCGATAAGCATTTTCTGGGCACCGGAGGAGATCTGGTCGCGAATCTTGGACAGACCTTCTTCACCGAACTGTTTCTTAATCCAACTTTTTAAGAGGGCTCCATTAACACCGCTATCATGTGTAGATTTATTCATCATAGGAGAATACTAAGTATCACCGGTAGTATGTCAATACTGTTTTTTACCTATGAATATTTATTTTTAAACCAGGGCTTGTAGATGTAATAGATTTTTGGGAAATCGTCAGATAACTACTTGGATTATTAAAAGGTTACTCATCCCAGTTTACTAGCCATGAACACTCCTTGTTACCTTCATGAATGCAGTCCTGTATTTCTGCCGTTACATGTGTTGCACCTGTTGCCGCAATTAACGTTTCTATGTAACCTGCCATAAGTCTGCACCAGCCCGAGCCCGCACAATAGTCTTTTATAATCAACAATCCTTCTCTGTGTCTGCCTTCCTCCTTGACGATTGGGACCTCAACCGTCCCACCCTTGTGATAGTAGTTCCAGAGGGTTTCTATTCGCCAGATGATAGTTTTTACCGAAATCAGGCTCACAAAAAGTCTTACGACTCCACGGATACCGTGTCTGGCCATTAGCCCCCCAAGAGATGTCAGGGCGTCCGGGTCCTTCGGCGTAAACATCTCATCCACCACGTCGTACGTTTCTTGCAAAAGGTCGGTTGGATACCAATCGTTTGATTGTGGTTTTGAAAGCATCGCCCTGGCCGGGGGACTAAGGCGCTCCAGAACCTTTTCAAGCGCCTCTTCGCCATACTGTTCCAGGATCCAAAGCCGGATGTCGTATGCGATAATGCCGCGATCGCGATTTGGTAGCCGCTCCATAAAATAATAATACAACGACCTTTCTAATTGTCAAGATGGTTTCATCGCAATTGCATTATTCTTAAAAAAAACAAAAACAACTCTCTTTTTAAGAGAAAATACTTTTGAATAACCAAATTGAGAACAATCCGTAAGAAACGCGAAAGAATAGCGGAACGTCATTCTAACCAGGAGATGTTCCACGAACACACTTCGCCGCTCTTGTGGATGCAGTTTTCTTTTTTGACCTCGATTTGTTCTGCGCCGGTAAGTTTCATGAATCCGTATATATAACCTCTCATTAATTCGCAGAATTCTTGGCCTGCATCGTATCCTTTAATGGTCAGAGTTCCCTCTTTTTCTCCTCCCTTTTCGCTAGTGACTTTTCCTTCCGCCGTGCCTGTGTCGTGGTATCTGCGCCATATAGCGCCGATCCTGGGGATTACGTTTTTTGCGGAGACGAGGTGTACAAGGTATTGCAGGAAGCCTTGAACGCTGTGGTCGGCAACGAATAATCCCAGGGAAAAGAGTACGTCCTTGTCATCTTTTCCGAAAAGATTGTTAATCGAAGCGTAAACCTCGTGCATGAGTTTGACGTTGTACCACTCGTGTGGAACCGGTTGTGTAATCATCCTTGCCGCTTCGGGAGAAAGTGCCGCCTTGAATTTTTCAAACCCATCCGTGCCATAAGTCGCAATAACCCACATGCGGATGTATCTTGGAAGAACGCCTCTATCGTTTGCTGCCTTTTCTCCCATACGGATACTCTAGTCAACAACTCCTGGGTGTCAAGTGCCGCAATGATCTGCCGTTAACGCATCGCCTCTCCCTCTAGCCTCGATTTTATAGAAGGTATGTTTGGAGGTTATTCTTCCCAGGTTACGAGCCAGGAGCAGTGTTCGTCACCTTTGTGAACGCAGCTTTGTTCGCTCACGCTCACGTTCCGGGCGTTGGTGTAGGGCAGGAAGCCCTCGATGTAGCCCTGGTGAACCACGCACCATGCAGGGGTAGTCTTATAGTCCTTTACTATGAACAGACCTTTTTTTCCATTCGAATCGTCTTCAAGCATGCTCGTTTCCACGCTTCCTGAATCGTGGTATCGTCTCCAGATGGCGCTCGTGCGGGCTATCGTAGTTTTGACCGAGATGACCCTTACGAAAAACTGCAAAAACCCTTTTATGCTGTGCCGGGCAATGAATCTGCCGAGTTCCAGAAGCGCACCGGGAAGGACTGGCGTGAATTCAAGCCTTATCGCCTCGAAGAGCTCACCCATCATTGCGGCATCGTACCATTCGTGAGGTATGGGTTTTAAAAACATCTGACTCGTTTTCGGAGGAAGCCTTTTTGCCACCCGGTCCACTCCGTCGGCTCCGAAGCGTTCCTTGACCCACATATGGGTGTAGCGGGCATGTATGCCTCTGTCTTTTGAAATCTTTTCTCCCATGATGTAATAAGACTAACCAGTTTACTTTGTAAGTCAAGACCTTTACAACGAGCCGCGTCGTGTTTATACTCGAGTCATTAAAGGAGGCAGCACGTGAAGAAGATAATCCTTGCCCTTCCCGTAGTGTTCGCAGGTTGCGGGGGCGATTTACCGGATGTCGATTTCAAGAAAGAGATGGTCAGCTTCGTGAAGGAGATCTCCACATACGCCAAATCACTGGATTCGTCTTTTCTGGTATTTCCCCAGAATGCGGCCGAACTCTGGTCCGAAGAAGGTTATCTCGATGCCGTGGACGGAATCGGACAGGAGGATACCTACTACGGTTACGAGGAGGACGCGGTAGCCACACCCGTGGAAGTGACAGCCGAGATCGAACAGAACCTCGGACACTTTCGAGACGCCGCAAAGCTCGTCCTTACGATCGACTATACCTTTACCGGAAGGACGGAGCCTTCCTTCACACCCGCCGACATAGCCCGTACCGATTCCGCGTATTCGAAGTCACAATCAAATGGATTTTTTCCCTACACCACGGTGCGCGACCTCTCCTGGATCACCATAAATCCAGGACACGAGCCCGAGCCTAACAGCGACCCTATCATCACAATCGCAGGCGTGCACGATTTTCTCTATATCCTTCAGCACGACGCGAATCTTTCTCGGCAGCAGTTCCTCGATTCCATCGGTTCTCTGGGGTTCGACCTCATTGTCATGGACTACCAGGATGACGACGGGCCATACTCAAACGCAGAAATAGCTGGTCTCAAGCAAAAATCCAACGCCCTTATCATCGCCTACATGTCCATCGGCGAGGCCGAGGATTACCGTTTCTACTGGAAGAAGGAATGGAACCTGAAGTCTCAAAGGCCAGAGTGGATAGAGAGAGAGGACCCCTCATGGCCGGGAAACTACCTCGTGTGGTACTGGGATCCTAGCTGGAAAGAGATCATATTCGGCACGGACTCATCCTATCTTGACGCCATAATCTCTCGTGGTTTCGACGGGGTCTATCTTGATAAGATAGACGCCTACGAGGAGTTCCTCGAGCTCTGACCTAGGTGGGGTATGGGTGTTGCGGGTGTTACGGGTACGGGTCAAGCTACGTTCAGTCTGGATTGCTGATTATGAGATAGTAGAAGCTATAGGTTTCTGCTAATGTGTTTCCGACGCTAGCCCCCTCAGCCCTCCTCTGCTCTCCTCAGCCCCCCTCAGTTCCCCCAGCAGGATGAGATTCTGCTCATGCGCCTCCGGCGCTCGCCCTTGGAGAGTAGAAGTAAAGTGGCAGAAGCGAAGCTTGTGCCTGGCGCCTCCGGCGCTCGCCCTCCTCAGAATCGGTTTCAAAACATTACGATCGATGTAAAAAAAGCAAAGAGGAAGAAGCGAGGGTTTAACCAGCGTTTTCTCTCTCTCAGATAATGGAGGGTGTGTTACTTTCTTCTATCCTTCATTGAAAATGGAAGCAACCTGTGAGGTAAAGGCTTTCATTAAGGGTCAGACTCCACCCCGAAGGGGGATGGTGTGTTACGGGGTGTTACGGGTATGGGTTAGTTCCAGCTTAGAATCCAGGAGAACGTGTCCTCGCCGTTGTCCCGGTCACCTTCCACGGAACATTCAAGGCTGCGTCCGCCCGCGATCTCTATCATCACCTCGATGTAACCCTGCATGGCCGAGCGTCCTCCCTTTCCCGTGGGGTAACCGTACACGGTAACGCGTCCTCTCTTGCGGCCTTCCGACTCCGCAAGCATCTGAGCATCTATGCCTCCTCCCTTGTGGTAGTGTTTCCAGAAGGCGCCGATCCGGCTCACCAGCGTCGAAACAGAGATGAGCCTCGTGAGGTAACGCAGGAATCCCCTTGAACTCTCCTCAGCAACGAAACGTCCCATCTTTACGAGTATCCCCGGGTCCTTCTCACTATACAGCCGATCGACCGCGCCGTAGAACTCCTTCATGAGGGATACCGGATACCAGGCGTTGGTATCGGGACGATCGAACATCTCCCCGGCATCTTTTCCCAGCGATGCCCTCATCCTTTTTACTCCTTCCTGCCCGTATCTTTCCAGAAGCCATTTTCTGAAAAGGCACGGGTTATGCCGCGTTCGTAAATGTTTCCGTCTTCCATCCCGGGATAATAAGTGTTAAGACTCCGGCTGTCAAGATTTCTTTTCCCTTATTATTGCTTCTGCGCGCTCGGCGGGAGGCAGATTCTCAATAGCGTACCTCAATGCGGTTCTGGGCATCAAGAGTTTGTGAATCATCACGTAGTTGAAGACATCTTCCGGGAATTTATTGCTGGCCTCCTTGAGCATCCAGCCGTAGCCTTTCTGAACCATATCGTCCGCATCGAGCAGGAGGATATCCGCAATTTGAAAGCCCTCTTCAAGAAGCCGGTGTCTTCGCAGTGAATAGATTATCGTGACGGCCGAGGCGCGGCGGTGCCAGCGGTCCGATGAGAGTGCCCATTTTTTCGTCTCCTTGACAAGCTCCGGGAACGAATAAACCAGGGAACCCAGGGCATGCGTGCAGAAATCGTCACAAGCGCTCCAATCGCGTATATAGAGATTCAGCCAGGAATGAAACAACTCGAAGTCGCTTCGGGTATACTCCTTTCTCATCCTGAATGCCCAATCGAAAGCTATAGTTCTAAAGACCCAGCCTTGCTTTGGATGTATTTCGACTTGATCCAATAGTTTTTTGCACAATTCGAATACACCCTCCTTGGATATCCCTCTGACTCTTTTGAAGAATTCGCCCGAGTACTTACGAACCATGGGAGTTCTAACCCCCCCTTGATTTTCTATGAAAGCTCTGATGTCGCTTGCTACATCAGAGCTCAGGTTTTGGATTCGACTCGCGGCACTCATCTTTAAAGCTCCTCGTGGTAACCAAAGGTAGATAATCTGCCTTATGTCATGCGGGACCCTGCGGCGTTTGATAAAACGCCGCAGGGTAGAACGGCCTAACCCGTATTCCCACTCTACCCTGCGGCCGCTCCGATAATTATACTAATCGAGATATCATAACTGTCAAGACACTTTCTGGAGCTCGTCATGGTTTACGGGCCACAAACAACATAGAGCCGTTGTGGTCGAACTCGCGCCGGTTGTAATCGCCGTAAAGCGCCTCTATCCGGAGTTCGGCTTTCTCGAGCAGAAGTTCGGCCTCGAAGCGCCAGAGGTAGCGAACGGGGAACTTCCAGAGCGTTCGCTTCAGATTCCCCTGGGGGTCCACAACGTCGTAAATCCATTCCACCGAGATCATCTGATTTATGTAGTCATATTTCGCAAACTCGGTGCGCGAGAGCGTGGAACCGTCGGGCAGTTTGTGCGAGCCAAGGTAGGTGAACATGCTCCTTTTCACGAGCCTGTCGTACGACGGCGCGAAGACTGCGAGAATGAAAAGGCCGCCGCTTTCGAGGTGTCGTGAAACAGAGGCAAGGCATGCCTCCTGGTCCGCGCGCGTCTCAAGCATCTGGAAGGAGTTGAACGGGATGAAGATCATGGGGAATTTTCTTCCCAGCTCGAAACCGCGCATGTCGCCATGAATCCAGGTGAGTTTCTTCTGCACCTCCGCATCGAGCGCCGAGGTCTTCTTACGGGCAACATCGAGCATCCCTTTGGAGATTTCGAGGCCGACCGTCTCGATGCCGGCCTTTGCGAGTTCTACAGTCACCCTGCCCGTTCCGGATGCAAGCTCAAGTACCGGACCACTCGCTTTCTTCGCTTCCTCCAGGTAGAAGGATATGTCAGGGCGGAATCCTTCGTGCTCTATGTCGTAGAATTCCGCCACCGGATCGTATAGTTTTTCGAGTTCCATCATTGCTCCTTGAATTGCCCCATGAACCTGCTTCGCATCTTCATGGGGACCCCGTTCAGACCGGGGATTATTTTTTTTTACGATAATCACAAAACGAAAGAGTTCCCTTGCGAATGCAATCATTCGTTGATGATCCCAGGTGTTCACTCCACAAATCGACTCCGCCAGCATGCGGTGACCCTGAGAGGATATCGGAATCATCCAGGTTTCCTCGCCAAAACGATCATACGTTGGTGATCGAAAGTCAGAGGTTCTTTCAAAATGTTGCCCCAGGCGCAGGCAAACTCGAGGTCTGCGCGTTCGAGCATGGCGATCATCTCGTGAAGCGAGTACATCCTGAGCCTCATGTAGCTCGACGTGATCTTTCCATCCGCAATGAACGTCCACTTGCCGATGACTCGCGAAGTCGCAAGATCAATCTCGTGTTCCTTTAGAACGTAGTCGCCGCCATATGCCATCCAGCTTCGGGGGCTGAAGTGCCTTATAGTGAAATCGCGGTGCATGAGTTCTGCGAGAAATCTTCCGCCTGGCTTGAGCGCTTTTGCAACCGAGGTAATCACCTTCTCGTTGTCCGCTTCGTTCTCGAAGAACCCGAACGAGGTGTAATAGCTGTATATCGCGTCGAACTCGGCCTCGAAAGGAATCGAGCGTATGTCGCCCTGGATGAAGCGGACGTTCAGATCCTCGGCGAGTTTGATTGAGAGCGCCTTGTCCAGATACTCCTTCGTGTAGTCGAGTCCGGTCACGCCCGTGAGTCCCCGCCTGGCGAGCTCGAGAGCGTGGCGGCCCATTCCGCAGGCAAGGTCCAGAACCCTCTCCTGGTTCTTCAATCCAAGAGCGTCGATTATAAAGTCCGCTTCCTTGCGTGTTCGCTCGGCTTCTATTATCTCCAGTCCAAGACGCCCATAGCTGTCATCGAAAAACGTCTTCCACCATGAGACGTTTTGCACGGATGCATGATTATTGTTGTTCATCTTAACTCCCTTGCGATTGATTTGCCGTCAATCTCGGCCTTGGCCGCAAGGACGATCATCCTGCGGCTGTCAATGGAAAACCGCTCGTTATCGGCGGAACCCCAGGCTTTGACGAATCGAAGACCGTATCTTGCCATGAGTTCTATCATCTCGTGAAGCGAGTACTGCCGAAGCTGCATTCGTCGTGTCTTCCTCGTGCCGTCAGGGCTCATGAACGTCCATTCGCCGTGATGGGTCGAGGTCGCGAGGTCGAAGCGGTTGTTCTCGATAACGTAGTACGGTTCCTCGCCGTGCCAGTTTTGCGCGGCGAAGTTCCTTATCGCCCAGTCGCGATTGTTGAGGTCCAAGAGGAACCTGCCGCCGTTTCTCAGCGCTCCGCCGACCGCGTCCATCACCTTCTCGTTCTCCTCTTCCTTCTCGAAATAGCCGAAAGAGGTGTGCCACGAGTATATGGCATCCAGATTCCCGTAGCCGGGGATGCGGCGCATGTCGCTCTCCATGAGATCGAGCTTGAGCCCCTCTCGTTCGGCCTCGCTCGCGGCATGCTCGAGATAATCCCGGCAGAAATCCTGACCGGCGACATGCCTGAATCCCCGCCTGGCCAACTCGAGCGCGTGGCGGCCAATGCCGCAGCAAAGATCGAGAATCTGCTCCTCAGGCTTCAAATCGAGTGCCTCTATGATGAAGCTGGCCTCTCTCGAGGTCTGCTCCGCCGTATGCGCGTCGAAGCTCGCACGTTTCCAGTCTTCATCAAAGAAGGTCTCCCACCACTCTTTATCCCCGTGAAAATGAGTATCATTTTCACGGGGGCCCCGGGTAGTTTCCCCACGGAGCTTTCTTGCATCTCCACGGGCGTCCTGGAATGACCCCCCGTGAGTCTGCGCCGCGCTCTTTTGGTGCTTCGGATCAATATTGTTATCGTTTTTCATCTTCATCGTAAAATCTCCATTGTAACACTTTACCCCACACGATAAGGTGCGCGTCTCGCGCGGGTACCCCCAAGGTACCGTCACCCATCGGCGGAAACCTTTGGATTACGGCACCTCAGGGGAATCGTGCTTTGTGTTGTTTACAGTCCGGATTGTTTTCTACGTCGCTGATGTCCGATTCTTCCATATATTATCCCTTTACTGCCAGGAGCTTCTGCCTGGAATGGTTAAGAGTCAAAGGTTCCATATCCAGGGTGCCCCAGGCTTCCTTCAATTCGAGTCCTGCACGCTCGAACATCGCCCGAAGCTCGTGCAGCGAGTACATGCGAAGGCTCAACTCGCGTTTCGTCGTGTTTTGCTTCATGAAGTACGTCCACGTGCAGTTGTTGCGCGACGTCCGCAAATCGAGTTCGCGCTCCTCGAGGATATACTCTCCCGCGTACTCCGACCAGCCGTGCGCCTGGAAGTTGCGAACTATCCAGTCGCGGTGAACGACGTCAAGAAGGAACCTTCCGCCCGGCTTCAGAACGCGCGAGACTTCCCTGACGACCCGCTCGTTATCCCGCTCGTCCTCGAAGTAGCCGAACGAGGTGTAGTAGTTATAGACGGCGTCGAAGCTCTCGTCCGCGAAGGGCAGGTCCTTCATGTCGCCCTGGACGAAGTCCACCTTCAAGTTCTCGTCAGTTGCCTGAAGGATTGCTTGTTTCAGGTAGGCCTGGGTGAAGTCGAGGCCGGTGACATGCTTGAATTCTCGCCTTGCCAGCTCGAGCGAGTGGCGGCCGACCCCGCACGCGAGGTCGAGAACCTTGTTACCGGGCTGCAGTTCGAGCGCTTTGACGAGGAAGTCCGTCTCCTTTGCGGTTTCCTCTTTCGCTATAGAATCGAAGCCCAGGTGCTTCCAGTTATCGTCAAAGAATTCTTTCCACCAAAAAAACACTTCGCGTTTTCCCGGTGAATCTTTTACCCCACGAACCTGCCTAGCATCTTCGTGGGGACCCCGACTTCTGCCATTGAGGGACGGAGGGGGTGTCTTTGAGCCTTGGGAGTTTTTATCAGTCATTTGACCTCCTTTTTGAATAGCTTCCAGCTATGTTTGTTATTCCCAATGAAATGCTTTGCATTTTATTGGGGTAAAAAAATTGCCCCGCCGGTTTCGCCGGCGGGGCAGGAATCTCGCACCTTATCGCTAAGGCATAGAAACCTGACCCGCCCACGAGATGGCTACGAAAACCATCGTATTAAGGGAGGGCACAAGGCAATAGCCGTCAAGACACATTGCTTTCTTGGTCAGGTTAAAATTACTCACAATATAAGTATACTCAAAGAAGCGGCAATGTCAATAAAAAAACCGCGTTCTTGACTTTTTCGAATACCGCGATAGCATTTAGCCGGAAATAGGCTGAACCTTAAGGAGGAATTGGTGGAAAAACATACGTCGTGGGACAGCAGAGCGGCTTTCATTCTTGCCGCGATAGGGTCGGCTATCGGTCTGGGCAACGTCTGGCGTTTCCCTTACATTGCCTACAAGTTCGGCGGAGGTGCATTTCTTATTCCTTACCTGGTGGCTCTTGCGACGGCCGGAATCCCGCTCCTTATCCTCGAGTTTTCACTCGGACACAAGATGCGGGCCTCGGCGCCCTTTTCGTTCTCGAAGGTCAAAAAGAACACCGAGTGGCTGGGCTGGTTTGCCCTTCTCGTCGGCTTCATCATCGTGACCTATTACGCGGTGGTCATGGCCTGGTCAGGCAGATATCTCATATCCTCCTTCACGCTCGAATGGGGCAACACCCTAAAGGCGGTAGAGAGCTTCTTCTTCACCAAGATTCTGGGCATCACTAAAGGCCCATTCGAGCTGGGCAAGATAATGTGGCCCCTTCTGGGCCTTCTCGTGCTCATGTGGGGGTGGGTAATCGCCTCGATATGGAAGGGGGCGAAGACGGTCTCGAAGGTCGTCTGGGTCACCGTGATCGCGCCTTGGGTCATACTCATCATTTTTCTCGTAAGGGGAGTGACACTGCCCGGTGCCGAGGAGGGGCTCAAGTATTTCCTGACGCCGAATATCGAAGCGCTCAAGGACCCGGCGGTGTGGCATGCGGCCTACAGCCAGGTATTTTATTCCCTGACTATAGGCTTCGGCGTCATGATAACGTACGCATCTTTTCTGCCGCGCAAGACGGACATAATAAACAACGCGATAATAATAGGTCTCGCCGACGCGGGCACCGCGTTCGCCGGTGGAATGGTCGTCTTCTCCACCCTGGGTTACTACGCGCAGGCGACCGGTCAGAAGGTTGCCGACGTCGTCGCCTCGGGGCCGGGTCTTGCCTTCGTGACCTACCCGATGATCATCAACAAGCTTCCTCTTGCACCGGTGTTCGGGGTTCTCTTCTTCATTATGCTTCTGACCCTTGCGATAGACTCGGCCTTCTCCCTCGTCGAGGGAGCGGCGGCGGGGCTTCTCGACCGTTTCAAGTGGAAACGCTACCCTACGCTCGTTGCGATGGCGGTTTCGGCTTTGATCATCGGCGTCATCTACATCACAGGCGGCGGCCTTTACTGGCTCGATATCGTCGACCACTTCATGAACAACTTCGGGCTTTTCGCGGTCGTTCTCGCCGAATGCGTCGTGGTAGGCTGGATGTGGCGGTCCCGGTTTCTCAGGAGCCATTCCAACCTTCGTTCCGAGGTGAAGGTCGGCGTGTGGTGGGAGGGCATGATTCAATGGGTCATCCCGGCGATCATTCTCTTCATCCTTTCATTCACCGTCATCGATCACATCAAGGCACCTTACGGCGGCAACTATCTCGCCGAGTTCATCGGAGGCTGGCTCATTGTAGGGCTGCTCGCCGAGATTGCCGTCATCATGTCCCGCATAGAGTGGCGAAAGAAGATTGCGGGAATGCTGGTTCCGCCGATACTCATCGCTGCGTTCTACGGCCTGCGTTTCGGCTGGATGCAGTCCCACTTCGAGCCCGGGCAGTTGTCCGGCATCCAGACGCACCTGTTTCTCGCCCTGTGGTGGATAGGCGTCGCCGTGCTTGTCGAGGCAGCGCTCTTCCTGACGAGGATGAAGCCATCGAGAAAACTCGCCGCAATGCTCGTGCCTCCGGGTCTCGTGGGCGCGTTCTACCTCGTTTCATGGGCGTGGAGGGCGAACAAGCCGCAGATAGTCATCCTCATATTCACGTGCCTGGTTCTCTACGGCGGCATCGTGCTTGCGCTCTGGCGCTCGGCGTGGTTTGTGAAAAAAGTCAGGCGGGGCGAGATAGTCCTGCCCGAAGAAAAGGAAGATTAACATTAAAAATACATCCGCAGGAGTAGTATATGTCGCATGAATCACCCTTCGTCTTTCTCCGGTTGAAAAGGGGAAATCTCGATAACGAGCAGCTCGAGAGGGCGGATGCCTTCCTCAGAAAATATCCGAAGCTCAAGAAGAAGAGGATAGAAGGCTCCTGGCAAGGTGTCATTTACTCCGCCGGAGACTCGACGCTGGTTGAATCGAACGGCGTTATAAGCTACTGGGCGCAAGAAGGTTCCGGCATAAGGCCGAACAACGATGGGTATCGCTTCTCCCTTAATCGTCTTGCCCGCTACGAGGGATTCTGGGTCGCGCTACAGATAGATCCCCAAAGCGCCACAGTCAAGCTTGCTCGCGACAGGCTGGCCGGGATGCCGCTTTACTCATACAGGGACGCGGAGAACTTCATCCTCTCATCCGACATCAAGGCCATCCGCGACGCGCTTCCGGGCCGCTTCCCCATCTCCTACTCGCGCGTGGCCGGGTTCCTTTCATCCCTCCTCCCCCCCTATTACGGGCCCCAGACCCTTTTCGAGGGCATATCGCGGCCGGAATCCTGCAAGCTCCACACTTACGATCTGGACAAGGGCACGGTTGAATCCGTGACCTATCTCGAGCCTTTCATCCAGTCTCCGCTATGGGTGCCGCCGTCCGATGAAAACTTCAAGCTCTGGACCTCGAGGCTGCGCGAACTCCTTCGGAAAACGCTCCTCTCGAACCTCGGCGGGGTCAAGAACCTCGCCTTCGAGCTCTCGGGAGGAGTGGACTCGTCCGTCATGGCGGTTGAGCTTGCGCGCTCGGGAATGAGCTTCCGAACGACAAGCGTCACCTATCCCGAATGCAAGGGGCGCGATCCCGATGAATCGCCGCGTGCGGCGCTGACCGCAAAGAGACTGGGCCTCAAACTGCACTGGGTCGAGGTCCTCGGCAAGGACATAATCGGTCACAACGACAAATTGTCCCTCGCCTACTCGGAGCCAATTTCGGATCCGAGCCTTCTCGTCGCCTACGAGCAGGAGAGGGTCATCCGCAGCCTGGGTCACACATCGGTCGTATCCGGGCAGGACGGCGACACGCTCTTCGGCGGGCTTGCGTCGCTCTGGATGGGTTCGATCCTCTTGCAGAATCCTGCACAGGGTCTCGCGCTCTGGCGCAAATGGCGCTCGATGATACCGTTCTCCGCGCTTGCAAGTGCGGCGTTCATATTCCTATCGCCCGTGACCCGCAAATTCGTCGAAAATTCGAGAAAAAGGATGCGTTCGAGCGCGCCATGGCTGAAGATATCGCCGCAGATACCGCACTGGTACGCCACGGACGGCGCGAACTACATCATTTACAAGAAACAGCACGAAATAGAGGAAGTCTTAAGCCTCCTCTTCCGATGGGTTCTCGAGCGGGCAGGAGTGCTTGGTCTCGATCACTATCTGCCGTACATCAACCTGGACATGACCGATCTCATGGACTCGGTGCCCGCATCCCTAATTATCCATGACGGCTACAATAAGTATCTTACGCGTCTTGCATACTCCGACGAACTCCCAAAAGAAGTCATCTGGTACCGGGGAAAGCTGGGTTTCGTGGTGCCTCTCGAGATTTGGGTCAACGGCCCGTTCAAGAAGGAAATTGAGGAATGCGTTTTCAGCTCCTCAAAGCTCGCGGAAATAGTTGATCTTGCGTGGCTCAAGACCCATTTCGACGAACTCAAGCCCATGCTGCGCTGGCGGTTATACTCGACGGCAAGATTCTTCGACCTGTTCTAAACTTCACTCGAGACATCTCTCCTGGTTTTGAGAGCTTGGGTGGGGTTTAAAAAAACCGGGGCTTTGGGGGCCCCGGCTCTTTGTGGTCTTTCTAGGGTCGGATGGTTAGGAAGTGCGTGTGTCCTCTGCATCAATCCGGGGAATCATCCTCCGGATTAACTTAAGTCTCACTACTAACTAGACGCAAGAGGTATGAGTTTTGTTTACTGATTCACGGGAGTCTTTTGGGTAATTTCAGGATGTCCTGCTTGACCTTTACGACATGTCCGTCATCCAGACTTTCCGCAAGATTGACAAAGTACGGATAAGTGGAACCCTTCTGTGAGTTAAACTCAAGCTCGTATTTCTTGTACAAGTCTTGCCGAGCCTTATCATCAAGGGGCACGAGAATGTATTCCGATGTGGATACCTGCGGATTTGATTTATAATTGGCGTTTTGGACTAAACTTGTGGTAAAAGGGGTTTCTACAACAACGTTTTGGGTATCGGATGTGGATTTTGCGTGACCGGAATTCTCCTCGCCGAAAGAGGTTGCATTGGCAAGTCCTACGGGTGGGCCGATAAACTCTTCGGATACTCTGATTGCGGTTTCGGTTGGTTTTTCAATCGGGCGCACGGTGTGTGGAAGTATGATAAACAATGCAACAGCTGAAGTTAATGCCATGCCCAGGACTGCTCCTCGCCATATTCCTTTAAGGTTCGCTCTGGTTTCTCTCGAGATTCGTTCCTTTACGCCTGTGAGAAGGCCGGGAGGGACCTCGACAGGGATCAGGGTTTCGGCTATTTTCTTGATTTCCCTCAAGCATGCAAGGGACTCTCTGCATTTTTTGCAATTCTTCAAGTGACTTTCCAAAGACTTCTTATCACCATCGCCCAGATCTCCATCAGCGTAGCGGGATAAAAGAATTTCAGACGGGTGTCGGTTCATCTAACCTCCAGATATCTTTTAACTTCTTGCGTAGTGCCATGCGAGAACGGTGAAGGAGCGATTTTGAGGAGCCGGGCGTTATCTTCAGTATCTTCGATATCTCTTCGTGACAAAAGCCCTGGATATCGTGCAGGACGAAAACGCCGCGGTAGCTCGGCGGAAGCGTTTCGACCGCAAGCTCGAGAGCGATGCGGGTGTCGTGATCCTTCTGCGGCGCGTGCGTCCACGCAGAGGCGTGAACGGATTCCTCAAGTTCCACGGTCGGGAGCTTTTTGCGGCGCGAGCGGTCTATGCAGTGGTTCATGGTTATTCGGTACACCCAGGTCGAAAGCTTTGAGCGGCCCGCGAACTTCGAGAGGTTCTTATAGACCTTCACAAAGACCTCCTGGGTCGCGTCCTGCGCGTCGGACCGGTTGTTAAGCATCCGGTAGCAAAGATTGTAAACCATCGGCGCGTGCTCCTTGTAAATGCGCTCAAGCTCCTTTTCGCGTTCTCTATCCCTCGTTTTATCACTAACTTCTCTATCAACCCCTTGTTCCGTTAAAGAAAGGCTTAATCCTTCGCTAGCCATCATATCTTTTTGACGCAGGGGTTTATTGAAAGGTTTGCTCAAGAGCTTCTTGCCGAACGGGTCGCTCACGAGGTTAATATAGTCAGAATTTCGGCAAACGCAAGTATGCACCCAAAGGAAACGCGGAGCCCCGGAGGACGAACGGAGGGAGCCATTTCGCGGGCCAAAAGGAAGTCAGGATTAACTTACCCTATGAAATCGCTTCGCGCATGCACGGGGACCCCGACGACTTTTAGAAAAAGTCGTTCAGAAGTTTTCCTTCGATATAAAAACAGCAAGGGAAAACTTTCAAGCTGCCGCCCTGCGGCAGCCGGTCAGGTTTAACCGAGCGCGTCAGAAATGTGGATAACTAAGTGGGACAAAAGTGGGACAGAAAATCGGCCAAAAAAGTGGGACAATTCGAGAGAAAGTGCGCACGTTCGCGGGTTAGAAGCCGAAACCTTAAACGGGCGATTTTTGGGCTTTTTTCTGCCCCAATAGAATGCCGGGATCATTTTTTTTGACCACAAGGCGAGAGAACTTTGAGTTATCGGGAAGATCATATAAGGGACATTTTCGTGAAGACGAAAAT
>CBFGKC010000023.1:0-23790 GCA_965649265.1 Caldifarciminota bacterium
TGATGGTTTCGCTCACGATTCATTCCCCTTCGGAAGGGGGAAAGGGAAGGAATTTGTGTTACGGGGGGTCCCCGAAGAAACACACCGCGTTTCTTTGGGGTTGTGTTACGGGTGTTATTTCCTTGTAAAACAAGCTGCTTATGAGAATCCCCGGATGGGGACTGGTGTTACGGGTTAGTCTACCTTGCGCTTCGGGGAAGGCTTCCTGAACCGCGGACGCTTTCCCTGGGTGATGGTTTCGTCACCGATGACACATTCAACGCAGCCTTCCTTTTTGCGTTCTGGAAGTTCGAACATGATGTCGAGCATGGTCTGTTCCATTATGGAGCGAAGTCCTCTGGCGCCGGAGCCGCGCTCGTACGCACGGTGGGCGACCGCACGCAGGGCGGAGGGGGTGAAGGTGAGCTTTATTCCTTCCATGTCGAAGTAGTGCTCGTACTGGGTGAGAACGGCGTTGCGGGGTTCTGTCAGGATGCGGATGAGCGCGTCCTCGTCGAGAGAGGTGAGGGAGACGATGACGGGGATGCGGCCTACCAGTTCGGGGATAAGGCCGTAGTGGACCAGGTCCTCGGTTTCGACTCGCGCGAGGATTTCGTCGTCCGAGAAGTTCTCGACCCTGTCGCGCTCGACGCCGAAGCCTATGGCCACCTTGCGGAGCCTCGTGCGGATTATGGGCACGAGCCCGTCGAACATGCCGCCGAAGATGAAGAGTATGCCGCGCGTGTCCATTGGTATGAACTGCTGTTCGGGATGCTTGCGGCCTCCGCGAGGAGGAACGTTCGCGGTTGTGCCTTCGATAATCTTTAGAAGCGCCTGCTGCACGCCCTCGCCCGAGACGTCGCGGGTTATGGAGGGAGAGTCGGAACGGCGGCTGAGCTTGTCTATCTCATCGAGGTAGATGATTCCCTGCTGCGCGCGTTCGAGGTCGTAGTTGGCGGACTGCAGGAGCCGGAGGAGGATATTTTCTACATCCTCGCCGACGTAACCGGCCTCGGTGAGCGGTGTCGCGTCGGAGATGGAGAAGGGAACGTTCATGTAGCGGGCCATGGTCTGCGCAAGCAGCGTTTTGCCTACCCCGGTGGGACCGATGAGGAGAATGTTGGATTTATCTATCTCGACGCCCTTCGAGCGCGTGATGAGCCGCTTGTAGTGGTTGTAAACGGCGACGGAGAGAACCTTCTTTGACCGTTCCTGTCCGATGACGTACGCATCGAGGTGGTTTTTGAATTCGGAGGGCGTGGGCAAGGTTCCGAGAGAAAGAGTCTGCTCGGCGCGCTCCTCGTTGGCGACGACCTCGCCGAAGAGCTTCACGCACGAGTCGCATATGTAGCCGTGGCGACCCGAGATCATGCGCTTGACTATCTGCTTGGGCCTTCCGCAGAAGGAACACTCTATCTGCTTCGGAGTCTGGGTTTTATTCTTTTCGCTCATTGCCGGGGATGAGGATATCGTCGATGAGACCATACGTCTTGGCCTCTTCGGGGCTCATGAAGTTATCCCTGTCTGAGTCCTGGGAGATGCGGTCGATGGGCTGGCCGGTTGCGTCTGCAAGTATCTCGTTCAGACGCTGGCGCCACTTGAGAAGCTCGCGCGCGTGGATCTCGACGTCGGATGCTACGCCGGAGAGTCCTGAGATGGAGGGCTGGTGAAGCATTATGCGCGAGTTCGGGAGCGCGTAGCGCTTTCCCTTGTGACCTGCGGCCAGGAGGACGGACGCGATGGACGCGGCCATCCCGACGCAGATGGTTACGACCTTGGACTTTATGTAGCGCATGGTGTCGTAGATGGCGAGTCCGGAGGTTATGATGCCGCCGGGCGAATTGATGTAGAGGAAGATATCCTTGTCCGAGCTTTCGGCGTCCAGGAACAAAAGCTGGGCGACCACGAGGTTGGCCACGTTATCGTCAACCGGCGAACCCAGGAACACGATGCGGTCCTTCAGCAGTCTCGAATAGATATCATAGGCCCTCTCCCCTCTTCCGGTCTGTTCAATGACTATCGGGATGTACAAGCAAACCTCCTTGAGCTGCGCGCTCCAAGAGAAAATCTATGGTTTTACGACGAACCAATTCTTCCTTAGCCCTGTCCTTCTTCCATAGGGATTTAGCCTGGGCAAGAGGGATTCCGAGACCTTTTGAACGCTCCTCGTACCAGCGCTCGAGTTCCTCGTCGGATGTGGCGATTTGCTCCTTTTCCGCGAGCGTCTCTATTATGAGATCAAGCTTGACATGCTCTCGAGCACGAGGTTCGAGTTCCTTGTGCACTTCCTCGGAATCTTCGAGACGAAGTCTGCGCATGAGGTAGTGAACCTGTTCCTCTACCAGGGAGGGAGGGGGGTCGAACGGGTTCTTTTCGAGAAGCTGTTTGAATATCTGGTCTTCTTCTTTCTCCCTTACTATGTTCTTTGCCTCCGTCTCGGCATCTTCGGCGAGCTTTTCGCGAAAGGCTGCGAGGTTTTCATGCCCCACGTCCTTGGCGAAGTTGTCGTCGAGTTCGGGCAGCTTTTTCTCTTTTACTTCGTGAATCTTGAATTTGAAGACGGCTTTCGTCTCGGTGGACTCGCCTTCCGATACGGGCACGTTCACGGTGACCTCGACTGAGTCCTGGGCTTTTTTGCCAAGAAGCGCGGCGTTGATATCGGGCAAGTTTTCCTTGTCACCCAGAAGGATGAGAACGCTCGTATGCTTCTCCTCCTTGCCGCCGGCCTTTTGAGTCGAATAGTCGCATCTTATGAAATCACCTTCCCTTGCTTCCCGTTCGACCGGTTCCAGGCGCGCGGCGCGTTCCCTGAGTGCCTCAAGACGGCGCTCGAGAAGCTCTTCCTTTGCAGGCGGGGTAACCGCCTCGAGTTTGAGCGCGTCAGTACCGCGCACGTCTATCGCGGGTATAATCTCGACCTCAACCTCGAAGCGAAGTTCGTCATCCTGGATGAAATTCCAGTGGGTAATCCTGCCCTGGGTAAGCGGTTTGACGTTCTTGTCTTCGAGTGCCTGCCTGTAAGCCCTGGAGGCAAACTCCTCTACGAGTTCGGCGCGGATATCCTCCTCGAAACGCGAAGCAACCATCTCGAGTGGCGCCTTGCCCGGCCTGAAACCCGCAAGCTTGGCTTTCTTTGCGAACTTCCTCGTGAGCGCCGCCTTTTCTTCGCCGACCTCGGAAGGCGTAACCTTGCCTTCTATTGCCAGAAGCCAGTCCGATTTGTGGACTACATTGGTTTCCACTTAATTCTTTCCTTTCTTGAAGTAATAATTATTAAAAAGCCCTTTTTAAGGGACTTGCAGTAAACATGCGAGGAGGGGGAGTTGAACCCCCACGAGTCACCTCACTGGATCCTAAATCCAGCGCGTCTGCCTATTCCGCCATCCTCGCTTTTTTTCCCCATCATGAGGATGGAGAGTTGTATTGCATGAAAATTACAACCAGGCATGGAAACAATTGAGTTCCCGGCCCCGAGGTCACGGCTGACCCGCGATGTTTGATTATAGGGGCTCGCCTTAACGTGTCAACATAAGCCTTTAGGTGAAGAATACTCCGCGAAGTGACGCGCGCAATAGAAACCTGACGTTGACACGGAATTTTTGCGGGATATCATCCGAAGTGATTTACAGAATAGAAGTGTCGAAGAAAGGCCAGGACCCCCAGGTGGAGGGACTCGTCAGATTATTAGTTGAGGAGGGACTTCCTTCCAAAGGTCTCTCGATCATCAGGGTTTACTTTTTGAAAAGCGAACTATCCAAAGGAGATATCGAGATGCTCGCCTGTGAGCTGTTCGCGGACCCCGTGAGCGAGGAACTTTCATTCGGCCGCTCGGTTCCATCCGGACTCCGGGCTTTAGAGGTATGGTATCATCCCGGGGTGTCCGATCCCGAATCTAACTGGATACTCGCTCATCTCAAGGCAAGGAATCTTGCAGTCGAGGACGTCAGAAGAGCCACAAGGTTCCTTTTTCCGGCCTCCGTTCCCAGGGCCAAGCTCGTGAGATTCGCGGAGCGTCATCTTTTCAATCCATTGATCCAGCATCTTACGGTGAGGGGCGAGGAGCCTTTTCCATATTATCACGGCGCACGCTTCAAACAGGAGTTCGTCAAGCTTGATGGACTTACAGAAGACGAGCTGATGGAACTCTCCTCAAAATCGAGCTGGCACTTCGACGAATCGGAGCTAGGGGCCATAAGGAAACATTTCAAGGATCAGGGGCGTGACCCTTCGCTCATTGAGATAGAGACGCTGGCTCAGACCTGGTCCGAACACTGCGTGCACAAAACTTTCAATGCCTCCTTCGAGGTCGCAGGAGAGAAATTCACGAACCTCCTCAAGGAAACCATAATGAAACCCTCAAGGGACCTTGAACTCCCGTGGTGCCTCTCGCTTTTCAAGGACAACTCCGGAGTGGTCGAGTTTTCGAAAGACTGGGCGCTCTCATTCAAGGTGGAGACGCACAACCATCCTTCGGCAATCGAGCCTTACGGCGGGGCCGCCACCGGGATAGGCGGTGTAATAAGAGATGCGCTCGGCACAGGCCTCGGAGCCGACCCGGTGCTGAATACGGACATCTTCTGCTTCGGACCGCCGGGGTTTCCTTCGCGTAAACTTCCGAAAGGTGTTCTCTCGCCGCGCAGGGTTCTTGAAGGAGTCGTCGGCGGGGTGCGTGACTACGGCAACAGAATGGGTATACCCACCGCAGCGGGTGCCATCTACTTCGACGAGCTTTATCTTGCCAACCCTCTGGTTTACTGTGGAACCGTCGGCATAATGCCTAAGAGCGCGGTGGAAAAGAAGGTTTCAAAGGGCGATGTGATAGTGCTTGCAGGAGCAAGGACCGGAAGAGACGGCATACATGGCGTCACGTTCGCTTCAACGGCTCTTGCCGGCTCATCGCAGACGAAATACGGCTCGGCCGTACAAATCGGCAATCCCATAGAGGAGAAGCTGTTGAGGGATCTCGTTATTGCGGCAAGAAACAAGGGCCTTATCTCGAGCATAACAGACTGCGGGGGTGGAGGTCTCTCTTCCGCGGTTGGAGAAATGACAAAGAGCAACGGCTGCGTCGTAGAACTCGACAAGGTACCGCTCAAATATGCCGGGCTACTTCCGCACGAGATATGGATTTCGGAATCGCAGGAAAGGATGATCGTGTTCGTCAAGCCCGAGAAGATAGCGAGTTTTCTTGAGCTTGCCGGGGAAGTCGGCGTAGAGGCCGCGGTAATAGGAGAAGTAACTTCGGACAAAACCCTGAGACTCAAATTCAAGGGAAACGAAATAGCCTCTTTGAGAATGGACTTTCTGCACGACGGTCTGCCTCAGCGCAAGTACCGCATTGAACCGCCGAAACCAGAAATTGAGCCGGATCCCGAAATAGTTCAGCCCAAGGATCTCGGACAGGCGCTCTTGAGACTCCTTGGGCAGATAAACATTGCCTCGAAAGAATGGGTGATAAGACAGTACGACCACGAAGTCAAAGGGACCACAGTGCTCAAACCTCTTACCGGTGTAAAAGCCGACGCCCCTTCGGATGCGGCAGTAATACAACCCATTCTTGACGACCCTTTGTGCGTGGCAGTTTCTCACGGACTTGCACCGAGGTATGCCCTGATTGATTCATACTGGTCGGCGGCATCCGCGATCGACGAGGCCATACGCAACCTGGTAGTCTCTGGCGGTCGCCTCGATCGTGTTGCTCTTCTCGATAATTTTTGCGCAGGAGATACGCAAGACCAGCGGATACTTTACGAGGTTGTCCGGGCGGCCGCGGCGTGCCGCGACGCCACCAAAATCTATGGAACACCTTTCATATCGGGAAAAGACAGCCTCAACAATTTCTTTACGCCCACGGAAAAGGAAAGAATAAATATTCCCACAACCCTTCTCGTATCCGCACTCACGCTGGTCAAGGACGCTTCATGCATAATATCGTCCGATTTCAAACGTCCTCGCTCACGCATCTATCTCCTGGGAAAAACAGGATTAGAGATGGGTGGGAGCGAATACTTCCATTTAAACATGCAGCTGGGCACAAGCGTTCCGCATGTGGAGATGAAGCAGGCCAAGAAACGCTACCAGAAATTCGAACGAGCCGCCCGTGCGGGTCTTGTTCTTGCCGCCCACGATATATCCGAAGGGGGTCTCGGTGTCGCACTCGCCGAGATGTGCCTTGGCGGCGACATGGGTGCAAAAATCCATCTGGACATGATACCCGGAGCAAGGGAGATAACGAGAAAGGACTACCTTCTTTTTTCGGAGACCCAGAGCCGCATTCTCGTGGAAGTAAGCGAAAAATGCGCTGCGGACTTTGAAAAAATCTTCGAAGGCGAGCTCTTTGCACAGATTGGCGAGACCACTTCCGAGCCGCGCTTGATCTTGCAGGAAGACGCCCGCCGCACGATTGCGACGGTTTCAGTGGAAGAGATACGCGCATCCTGGACTCAGGGTCTGAATCGTTTCCTCGATTGATGATAGCTGGAGTTTTACAATTCGCGCCCGAATGGGGATCAAAGGAAGCGAATTTTCGAAAGATTAAAACGCTTTGTGAAGGAAAGAGTGTCGATTTGCTCGTTCTTCCCGAGTTATCAACGACCGGATACTTTTTTCTGTCGCGCAAGGAACTTGAACCGCTGGCCGAAAGATTTCCAGGCGGAGAGACCACCGATTTTCTTACCTCTCTCGCAAAGCAAGTTGAAGGGTACGTTGTCGCCGGTGTCGCGGAAAAGGATGAGGAAAAGCTTTACAACTCTGCCGCACTGGTCGGTCCGGAAGGATTTGTCGCCATATACCGCAAAGTTCACCTCTTCTCTAGCGAGAAAAAGGTTTTCGATCCGGGCAATCTCGGGTTTCCCGTTTTCGACCTGGGTTTCGCCAAGGTGGGGATGATGATCTGCTTCGACTGGATATTTCCCGAATCCGCTCGCTCACTCGCACTGGAGGATGCTGATGTCATCGCTCATCCTGCCAATCTGGTTCTACCGTACTGTCCCCAGACGGTTTTTACGCGGGCGCTTGAAAATCATGTATTCTACATGCTCGCAAACAGGACAGGCAAAGAAAGGCGAAGGGATATCGAGCTGAATTTTATTGGGCAGAGCCGGATCATAGGTACAAAGGGCGAGATGCTTGCATCGCTGGAGGGGGAGGAGGGGCTCATCACCTCCACAATTGAACCTTTCCATGCAAGAGATAAACACATCACGCCAGATAACGACCTTTTCCTTGACAGACGCCCTCAACAGTACAAACTCTAGCTAAACTCACTGGATAACCGTCACCAGGCTGAGATTTGACAGATCTTCTTGAGCCAAAAATGATGTTACCAGTGGCTTAAGGTCTTTATTATACTAAAAGAGTCCGCCGAAGATTCTTTTAGAAACCTTGTGACGTCCGGCAGCCTTAGAAACAGATGAAGAACCGACCGGGATCAACCAGGGAAAAAAAAGATTGCGAACCGGAAAGCACAAGAAGGACTCGAAGCAGTATTGCTTGATTTTGAAACCAGGGAGCCAAAAAAATGGACTCCTACTTCCTTTCGCAAAAAGGACTTACAAAAGCTTGACATGTAGAAAGATGCCTATATAATGACTTTTCATTGGAGGATAGATGCCAGGACTTGAAGATAAACTACGTGCGATACTTTTCAAATTGACACAATCTTCACCAGAAATCCAAGCATCGGCTGTGGTAAGCATGGATGGTCTCATGCTGGCCTCAGCACTTCCCGCCGGAACAAAGGACGACGATGTAGCTGCAATATCGGCAACCCTTCTAGGTCTTGGCGAGCGGACGGTGGAGGAGTTCCGTCAAGGAACGCTGGAGCAGGTATACGTCAAGGGAAGCAAGGGATACACCATCATCACGAATACTGGTCAGGATACCGTGATCGTAGTGGTGACCGATGAAAACGCGAAGCTGGGACTCATCTTTTACCAGATCAGAATTGTGGCCAAAGAGGTCTCACAGGCCTTCGCAAATCTCCTTGACGTCCCGGGACCGGGACAGCCAAACACCTTCATAAGATAATATTCCTGAAAAGGAAAAATAGTCCGGTTAGGTTGGCGCGAGGGATTTATTTCCGGGGAAGCGATTTCACGAAAACTTGCTCCTGGCCTTTTTTACAAGGTTGGTCAGAAGCGTCAGACCGTGAGGCTCACCGGAGAACTCGCTGCGGGGATTGAGTGGATGCTGCTGCTGAAGCACGAAACGTTCAGGATGAGGCATGAGACCCATAACCTGCCCGGACGGGTCGGTAATTGCGGCGATGTGGCCTTCCGAGCCATTAGGGTTTGCAGGGTACTTCGGAGGAGTACCGTCGTTGGTTGCGTAGCGAAGAATGATCTGGCCGTTCGTCTCGAGCTGGCGAAGCACTTTTTTGTCCTTCACGGTGAACCTTCCCTCGGCGTGCGCGACTGGCAGGTTGATAACCTTCGGAAGCCCCTTTACCCAGAAGCTTGAGCCTTCCGGCTTGAGATATACCCAGCGGGCCTCGAACCGCAGGGATTGGTTCGCTTCGAGAGTAACGGACGGTTTCTCGAACGGTTTCTCGAAAAGCGGCAACAGCCCGCTCTTGACAAGAATCTGAAAACCGTTGCATATACCTATTATAAACTTGCCGTCTTTCAGGAATTGCGAAATTTCCTTGGACATGCTGTGCTTTAAATCGGCGGCAAAGAGCGTTCCTGCTCCCACGTAATCGCCGTACGCGAAGCCGCCCGGAAAAACGAGGATGTGGTAGGAACCGAGATCTTCCGGATGACGGCAGAACAGCCTAAGGCTCTCCTCAACAACTTCGCAGCCGAGCAGGCGGAAAGCAAAGACCGTTTCGGCATCGCAGTTGGTTCCGGGACCCGACAGCACAAGAACTTTTAATGCAGATGAACTCACTTTGGAGTGTATCTAACCGCTAAATTTTGTCAACGGCAAGCGGGATGATTTGGAACCGTTGATATAAAAGCATCCGCAAAGTTCAGAGGGAAAAACAAGCCGTATTCAATATTTTCACACCGGGCAGCATCAGTTCTTGATGTGTATAGCCTGCTTCTTGACGTTCTCGGCAGCCTCCATCACCGCCTCAAGAAGTGTGGGGTGAGGGTGAACGGACGAGCCGAGCACTTCAAAGGATGCGTCAAGCTCGAGGCCTATTATGCCCTCGCCTATGAGTGTGTCGGCGTTGGCACCAAGAACGTGCATGCCGAGAAGTTGACCTGAACCCTTCTCGGCGATTATCTTCACGAATCCGTCGCGCTCGCCCAGGGTTGCTGCTCGGCCCAGTGCGGAGTAAGGGAACCTGCCGATGAGGATATCGTACCCGGCGTCAATGGCCTGTTTTTCCGACAGCCCGACTGAGGCGACGTTAGGAATCGTGTAGATGCAAGCCGGCATGGCCTTCGGGTTGTAGCCCACGTCGTGACCGGCGATCACCTCTGCGGCAACCACACCCTGTCTCGTCGCGCGGTGCGCGAGAAGGGGGGGGCCCGTGACATCCCCGATAGCATAGATTCCGGGAACGGTGCTTTCTAGCCTGTCCGAGACCCGTATGAATCCCTTCTTGTCTGTCTCTATCGGAACGGTGGGAGACCAGAGATTCTCCGTGAGGGGCTTGCGTCCCACACCCAGAAGGAGCTTTTCGACGTCCTTTTCGATCTTCCGACCGTCATGCGTTTCGATGACTGCATGAAGACCGCCGGCCGTATTTGAGATGTCGGCGATTTTGGACGAGAGGTGGAGGTCGATGCCCTGTCTTGAGATAAGTTTCGCAAGGTTTTCTGCGATCTCTGAATCGAGACCGGGCTGTACCTGCGGCATTATTTCGACGACAGTGACCTTGGTTCCGAACGCGTTGTAGATGGTTGCCATCTCGAGGCCGGTCGCGCCGGCGCCCACCACCAGCATGGATTCAGGGACGCTAGAGAAAAAAAGGGCGCGTTCGGCATAGAAGATTCGCTCGTCGTCGGGCACGAGCCCGGGAAGAGGGGTAGGCGCGGAGCCTGTGGCGATTATTACGGCATCTGCCTCGAGAAGTTCCGAACCTGAAGCAAAACCGACCTCTACTTTGCCGGGCTCAGGGATGTGTGCGAGGCCGCGGAAGAGTTCGATGCCGTATGCGTTGAAGAGGAACTCCACACCCTTGACCAGCTTCGTGACCGTCGCATCCTTCCACTGCTGGAGCCTGGGAAAATCCATACCCTTATCTTCAAAGCCAAGCCCCATACGCTCGAAGAGGGGGAGGGAGTGCTTTATCTCGGCGGCGTGGCAAAGTGCTTTTGTCGGTATGCATCCCCAGTTGAGACACACCCCGCCCACCGCGTTCTTTTCGACTACGGCGACCTTTTTCCCCAGTTGGGCAAGCCTGATAGCTGCCGGATACCCCCCCGGGCCCGCACCTATCACAACGGCATCGTATTTCATCGCAAAACTCCTTCAGGAACTTTTCTGGATTTATTTCGAATTTAAAAGGATTCTAGCGCGAGGGCATCCCTTGTCAAGTTTTGAGGTCCGCAGACAGAAGGTTACTGTTTGAAACACCTTACGGAAAAAACGACGTGAAACGAATGCAGGAGCAAATGATTTCTTCAGACTGTCTTGACGAAGACGTATGAAACAAATAAAGGTGGAAGGCGAAATTTGAATTGTTGTGGGTAAAAAAAAATCTTGACAACCCTCCTGGAGGAGGTATAATTTTTTCAATAAACTACAATATATCGGGAGGCTTTATGAAAAGGTTGTTGGTTTTCCTTTCCTTATTTCCATTATCGATTTTGACCGCAGGTTGGATGAAAACTTACGGTGACATATATGACGACTACGGTCAGTGCGTGCGCACGACCAAGGACGGCGGGTATATAGTGGTCGGTACCACCTCATCTTACGGATTGCTTCCGGTAAGCCTCTGGCTGCTGAAGCTGGACGCTAACGGCGATACAACCTGGATGCACACCTACGGCAGAAAAGCCAAATCTTCGCTGTCATCTTCAGGCGTCGGGGTAGTCGAGATTCCTGACGGCGGTTACGTAACTGCCGGAATCTCAATTTCAGGCAACGTTGTTCTGGATTCAAGGGGATACGGTGTGGACGAGGAACTTATTACTATGTCACTTGAAAAAACGGAAATAGCCATGTGGCTTTTAAAGACAAACTCCGCGGGCGGCGCGATATGGGAAAGAACTTACCTCGGGAAGCATGCAAGTACCGCGCATTATTTGTGCGCCACATCCGACGGCAACTTCGTTGCGGTGGGTACTGCGGCTGACACGTCCGGAAAGAAACCACTAGATCATCTCTACATTGTAAAAGCAAGCATTCGCGGCGACGAGATGTGGAACAAAATATACATGGGCGACGTATCGTCGGGAGGCTCCTGCATTGTGGAAACCCCGGACAAGGGTCTTGCGGCTTGCGGACGGAGAGGTGAGGATGCATGGCTTTTAAAGACCGATTCGGCCGGCAACATCCTCTGGGCGCGCACGTACGGCGGATCGAAGGATGACGTTGCTCTTTCATTGGCCGTGGCGGCCGACGGCGGTTTTTTTATGGCGGGCAGCACCTTATCAGCTGGAGCAGGGAAAACAGACCTTTGGCTCGCAAGAACGGATTCTCTCGGTGATACTTTGTGGACAAAAACTTACGGCGGCGAGAAGGAGGACTGCGGTATGTCTATCGTTGTCACCCCAGGCGGCGGAGCCGTGATTGCAGGCTACACGAAATCGCAGGGTGCCGGAAGAAAGGACGCCTGGCTTCTCGAAGTGGATTCCGAAGGCAAGCTTTTGTGGCAGAAAACCTTCGGCACCTGGCAGGACGAGGAGGCGACATCCGTGGACAAAACAACGGACGGCGGCTACGTGGTTACCGGCTACTTTACCCAGAAAGGCTCACAGGACCTCTGGATAGCTAAGGTCGACTCGAAAGGCAATGTGAACTGAATATCGCTTTTTATATAAAAGCTTAAAGCCGATCGTTTGGAAGAGAATACTTCGGAGTTGTTGCTTTAGAGTTATGCTTTCTTAATAAACGACAAAGCGGGAGGCTTTGATGAAAAAAACTTACCGGGTTTTATCCCTTTCATTTCTTTTTCTTGTGATGCCTTCATTGGCTTATGCCGGCTGGATGAAAACGTATGGAGATCGCGACTGGTTTGAGACAGGTACTTGTGTCAAATCAACTTCCGACGGGAAATACATCGTAGCAGGTTCAAAAGGCGCTTATCTCTGGCTTGTTAAGATAGACTCCACTGGTGATACCATTTGGGATTACATCTATGAGAGACAATCCAAGTTATCATTATCCACCTCTGGACAGTGCGTTAATGAATTACCGAGCGGGGATTTCCTCGCCACAGGTACGGCAGTCACAGGCGACATAGCCATTTATGGGGATGACTTCGGATCAATGGAAGAAATGATTTCAAACATACTTTCCGGTCAAACTGCAGTATATTATGAACAAGCGGAAATTTCCTTATGGCTCCTTAAAGTCACGACTAGTGGGTCCCAGGTTTGGGAAAGAACCCGAAAAGGCACAAGAGGGAGCGTAGGAAATTTTTTATGCATAACTTCAGACGGTAATTGTGTAGCTGTGGGATCTGCCATTAATTCAACGTCTCACAAGGAATCAAACACACTCTTTGTTGTTAAATCAACACTTAGAGGGGACGAGGTGTGGAGCAAAACCTATGAGACAGATTCGTTGTCTTCAGGTCTGTTTGTCAATGAAACTGCCGATAAAGGCTTAATCATATGCGGCGTGAAGAAACAAGACGCGTGGCTTGTAAAGATGGATTCGGTAGGTAATAAGCTGTGGTCACGCAGTTATGGCGGGAATAAGGCGGATTCAACTTTCGCGCTTTGTGAAATGGGTGACGGCGGATTCCTACTTGTCGGAAACACGCTATCCTTTGGTGCGGGAAAATCAGATCTCTGGCTCGTACGAACCGGCTCAAAGGGTGATACTTTGTGGACCAAAACCTACGGCGGCGAACGCAATGATGCAGGAAGTTCTATCGTTGCCACGGCAGATGGAGGAGCAGTCATAGCAGGTTACACTCAATCGGAGGGAGAAGGAAAGAAGGATGCCTGGCTCATTAAGGTTGATGCGAACGGAAACAAAACATGGTCAAAAACTTTCGGCACCTGGCAGGACGAGGAGGCGACATCCGTGGACAAAACAACGGACGGCGGCTACGTGGTCACCGGCTACTTCACGCAAAAAGGCTCAAAGGACCTCTGGATCGCCAAAGTCGACTCTAACGGAAACGTCAACTAACAGTATCTGCAATTAACTTCTATCAAAGCGATTTGTGGTTCACCGACAGCCCAGCCCTTGCTTCTTTCTAATCTCCGAACGCGCGCTTGAGGGTCTCCTGTGACGGCTTTTTCGTAAAAAGCGAAACGAAGACGATCACGAGCAGGGCGACCACGATGCCGGGGATGAACCCGTGGATGCCCGAAGCGGCCACAAACTTCAAGCCCAGCTTCCCCAGCACCTGCCATGCGAGCGCGACAGATGAGCCGATAATCATGGAAAGCAGGACCCCCATCTTCGACGCGCCGCGCCAGTAGATTCCAAAAAGCATCGGCCACAGGTTCGTGGAGGCGATTATCGCCCAGGCAAAGCCCGTAATGACGAGTATGAGGTCGGGCGGTTTGATGGCGATGACGAGCGAGATAAGCCCGGCTATGAGGCTGACGATCCTTCCCCAGAGAACCTGCTTTTTGTCCGACATGTCGACCTTGAGCCCTTTCTCTACGACGTCACGTACGACTCCTGAGGAGACTATGATGAGAACGGACGCGAACGTACTCATGCCTGCGGCGAGGACCCCGGCCAAAAGAAGCCCGCCCGCCCAGGGGGGGAGGGTGTGCTTGACGAGCGTGGGTATAGCAAGGTCGGGGTTTGCAAGATTGGGAAAGAGCACTCGCGCGGCCGCTCCGGTAAGGTATGGCAGCAGCGCGATCGAGCCGCCAACGGTGGCCACAACGGTTCCTATCCGCAAGAGCTTGGTTTTCTCGATGGAATAAAAGCGGACGACCAGCTGCGGCATTCCCCACACCCCGAAGCTCATGATGAGTGAGAAGCTTATAAGCCCCGCCCATCCCCACTCGCCTGGTGTCTGGATGAGTCCCATATTGATGGCGGCAAGGGATTGGTTGAGCTTGGCGAATCCACCCACGGCCATGACGGCAAAGATGCTCATAAAGACGAGCGCGAATATCATCACCCATCCCTGCAGAAAGCTGGTCCACACGACCGCCAGGTAGCCGCCCACCGCGACGTAGAGTAGAATGAGGAGACCGGAGACGAGGACCGATGTGATGTAGGGCCAGCCCATAAGAACCTCGAACGCGTTGCCCATACCCTTGAGAACGCTCACGTTGTAGATTATGAGGAAGATGATGATTACGGCCGCTGAGAACAGCCGGGATGTGGGCGAGTTGAAGCGCTCGGCGAAGAACTCGGGAACGGTCATGGTTCCGAGCCTGTGAGTCATCTTCCTGACGCGCGGCCCCATCACGGCCCACACAAGGAAGCACCCTACGAGCACGTTGATAGCGCCTATCCAGAGCGTCGAAAGCCCGTACTTGTAGCCGAATCCTCCGCCGCCGATGATGAGAACGGATGAGAAGTATGCGGCTATGAAGGAGAGGGCTGTGACCCACGGCCCAAGCTTGCGACCGCCCAGAAAGTAGTCCTCACTCTTTGAGGATTTTCTTCCCGCGAGAATCCCTACAAGTATCGTAACCGCGAAGTAGACAACGATTATTGCCCAGTAGGTGAAGGCTGGTGTTTTAATGAAATCAATCATCCCGAGCCCCCTTCCGACGGACGAGCGCCCAGATTATGGACGCAACTATCGTCGCCGCGGTGACAAGCACCGCCGCAAAAGTAATCCAATCAAAACCAAAAGGTGCCATCAACACTCCTTGAGGGTTAAAAAATTTTACTGGACTATACGTATCCGAAGGACATAGTCAAGGATAACCATTCACTTCGGCGAAGCAAACAACAGGGATATGTCCGATAAGCTACGCTCCACGAAGGTTTGTTAAAATTTCAAGGAAAGCGGTGCAATCCCCGGGGTCCACCAAAAAGTTGCGAGCAACTTTTTGGTGGATAACCCTTGACTCGAATGCAACGAGGAGTATATTAGATTGAAATCTTACAAGGAGGATGCATGCGCGCGTCTTTGATCGTTTTCTTAACCTTAAACATGGGAGTTCTCATGGCCTACTCGGGTAAACTGAAGGATGTAAAAGCGCTTGAGAGCGAGAAAGATCTGTTGTCAAACATCGGTGAGAGCGAGTTCTCGAGGATAAATTCGCTCGGCTTCGTTCTTGTTCAGACCGGCAAGGACGAGATATACGATCTGTACCAGGGTTACTACAGCTCACCCTACACCCCCATGTTCGTTTCAGTGGATCTGACGTTTCACACCATGCATCTTCTTGTGGACCGCGCGGTTCGAAAAATGGAAGTGGAGGAACTCCTGCCTAAGCTCGAAAAGCTTGTCACAGGGATGCTCGAGATGGCAAAGAAGGATTACGCGAGCATGAAGGGTGAGGGCTCCAAAATAGCCGAATCCGAACTCATCTACTTCGCTGTGGCACAAGGACTCCTTGGTAAGGAGCCCGACGTGAAAGGCATCGTTAAAACAAAGGTGGATGAGGAGCTTGCGAGAATCGAACGTCATGAGGGTATTTACGACGTTACTTTCCTCGCCGAGACAAAGGAGGATTACTCCCAGTACGTGCCGCGCGGCCATTACACGCGTTCCGACGACCTCAAGCGCTACTTCAAGGCAATGATGTGGCTGGGACGGCTTCCCCTTCACGTGCCGAAGGAAGGCAAGGATCAGCAGGCGTTCAGAACTGCCCTGCTCGTTTCGTACAATCTCTCGCAGAGCGCGGAGCTAAAGGAATTGTGGAAGGAGATATACGATCCCACCGCCTTCTTCTTCGGATCGGCTGAGGACCTCACGGTGGAGATATTGGAGAAGGAGACGAGCAAATTCTATGGAAATAAGGGAATAGCGGAGATATTGGCCGACGCGGCAAAACTTGAGGAATTTGCCAGGCTATTGAGGACGAAATATCAGCCCAAGATCCTTTCGGAGTACGCGGAGTCAAAACCGGGCGAGGAGCCTATAGAGGTTCCCGTATCTTTTCGATTCATGCCCCAGCGGTTCGTCCCGGATTCTTACATGATGACCGAGCTTGTAGCCGACAGGGTTCGCGACTACGAGGGAGAGTATCTTGGAGGAAGTCCCCTGCCTTTCACCTGCGGCATGACCGAGATGGGCCCAATGCGCGTCTTCCCGAGAGGGTTGGACGTAATGTCAGTAATCGGATGGCAGCCGGCGGAAGAGATAATCTCCGCGGACGGCGACGCCATGTACAAGAACTACCCGGAGCAGTTGGAGAAGATGAGAACGTGGTATTCTTCCCTGTCAGAGGATGAACGGGCTTCTTCGATTTACTTCAGGTGGTTCGAGATGTTTTCTGTCTATAAGCAGACTGTTCCACCGCCGGACGTGGACGCGGACGCGTGGGCACGGAAGATGCTGTTCACGACGCTCGGCTCCTGGACAGAGCTCAGGCACGATGCAATCCTCTACGCCAAGCAGAGCTACACCGGCTACGTTACGGGCGCACCGCCCGGCAGGGATACCGAACCCCCTCCCCCACCGCTGGAGCTTGCGGTCATAGAGGAGTCGCCGGAGATTTACGTGATAATGGCTGAATGTTCAGGGATGATCGCCGACTTCATCGGCGAGAAGGAAGGCTACAACCAGATAAGGGAAACCTTCATCGAGTTGGAGCAAACCCTTTTGAAGATGGACACGCTGGCCCGCAAGCAGATGTTTGGAAACCTCTCAAAGGATGAGCATGCCTGGTTGTGGCACCTGCCCGGCAAACTCTCCGGTTTTAAGTACATGCTGGGGGACATCCCGGAGACCGAGGCCGACGAAAGGATGGCGCTGGTTGCCGACGTTCACACTGACCCTAACACTAAACAAGTGCTGGAGGAGGCGACCGGCAACCCTGCCAGGATGTACGTGATTGTCGGCATCGGCGGAAAGAAATACGTGGCGCAGGGTGCCGCCTTTACGTATTACGAGTTCAAGCAGCCGCTTTCGGACCGTCTCACGGACGAGGCGTGGCAGGCCAGACTCGATTCGTACGAGGCGACTCCCATGCCTTCCTGGACAGACATCTTCTTCACAAGGTAGCTCTTGCGGTTTCAACTAGTCACGATACCGGTATTGCTTCTTTGCATCGGAACGGCCGATGCAGGAAAGTTCACCCTGGGCGCAGGGGTTGGCAGCAGTTATTTCGCGGAGAAGACGCTTTTCTACATACCCAGTCAGGAGTCTTACGCCTACGATTATCTCGGCTTGCGCCTCGAGACTGAATCTGGTTTCTACGCCGAGCGATCAAAATTCAATGCGCTCGTCTCTTACGGTGCAACCTTTTTCAACCTTGACTCTATAACCTGGCTTGTTGATCAGCAGGCTTCGCTGTTGACGGAATACCGGCTGCTGCCTTTTGGCGAAAAAGGCAGAAACTACTTTACGGTCGGACTCGGACCCTCTCTCAGATTCGGCAGTTTAATTTCAGGGGACTCGGTTTTCTGCGCGGCACCCCAGTTTTACGCGGACGGCGAACTCGCCTTGCTTTTTCTATCAAAGGAACACTTCTTTCTCAGAGGTCAGGTTACCTACTCGGTTTCGCCCTTTAATCCGCTGCGCAGCATTTTTCTCAATTTGACCGTGCGCGCCTGCTACCGGATATGAAAACCGGACTGAAATATCATGTTCGCCGGGATTCAATATTTGAGGAAGGTGCAGCGCCGCGTTTCGCAGCCGTTCTTCCCCTTCTTTTCGCTTCTCCCCTTTTGGCCGGAAGCTGGGCACTGGGTCTGGGCGCAGGGTCGGCCTCTTACGTTGCGCCCGACTCCAGTACGGTGACTTATTTCGATTTGTTCAACGTAGTAAGAAGCGGATACAGGCTTGAAGCCGAGGCCGGCTACTACTCCGGCAAACAGGGCTTCAACGTCATAGGGACTTTCGGCGAAAACATCGCCAGGCTGAGCGATAACAGGAGCCTTTTACTGGACAGCCACATAGCCCTTCTCGGCGAATACCGGTTGATTCTCCTCGAGCAGTCGGGAATCATTCAGGGCACGTTCGGGCTCGGGCCTTCGCTGCACTTTTCGAGTTACAAGTTTCCGGACACGCTGCAGCGATTTCCAGTTCTGTTTACTCTTGACCCCGAGATCGCCGTCATCGTTTTCGTGTCAAAACACCTGCACTTGAGACTCCAGGGAATCTACTCCTTCCCGCCTCTAAGCCCGAACTCCGGCGTCTGGAACGTTACTTTGAGAGCGGTGTTCAGGACCTAGTCTTTCCTGCGCTTCGAAGCCCTCAGTCTCAATGGAAGGGAGGGTGGATTGTTTTGAGGATTTCTGGGGTTCACTGGAAAGTATTAAGGACTATATTGACAGGTAATCCGCAAGGTTCTCTACGTTGAAGCAGCCGCCCTCGGCCTCAAAGGCGACAAGGTATTCGTAACCGTTCTTTATGAAGACAAAAACATAGTACGGGGCCGAATTACGGTAATCCGAGCCATGCAGATATTTATAATCGTATACCACTCGCGCCCGCACCCTGTAGGCAGCAACTCCGTAGAAAGGCGCGGCGCAGCGCATAAGGCTTGAAGGTTTGTTCCATTTTGGATTGTTGAAACGGCTTATGAATACCCCATCCTCGCATGCACGGTCGAACGCTTTGCGCGCCCGTACTGAGTCCATAAGAGTATCTGAGGTTGAAGACCAAGAGACAACAAGAGTGCCGCCGTACTCAAAACCACCACATACACTTGACAAACAAGAAGCCATGACGAACCCTTCTTCTGGGGTTCCGACTCCATCACAAATAAACAAATCTCTCCCACCTCCCAGGTAGTGGATTTTGACGGGTTTGCTTAAGTTCTCAAGTTTATCCGAATAAAGATAGAAAATGAGTTTTCTCCTTATCTCATCCGACAAATTACTGAGCGTCTCCGAGGTTGGTTTAAGTGAATCCATTGCCCAGTCAAGGCTTTTGCCTTCATCCATTAAAAATACGATCTGACTGTCGAGTTCCTTAGCGGCCTCAGAGTAGGTTTTAACAACAGGAGCGACTAATTGGTAGTTGGATGAAATTGTATCATTGTAGCTTGGTTTTGTAACACTCATGACGTATTGGAACCATTCATTTATGCATCTATACTTCTCAAAACTCAGCTGAGCGTCCAAGACACTGACATTCAAAAACAAAAAAGCTATGAATAGTTCTTTTCGCATGGCAACCACTTGTTAGATTATAAAACTAAAGTTTACTTTGTCAAGTGTCCCCTATTCTTATTTCCCGAACCTCATATACTGGTGGATTAAACCTACCACATGTCGGGGTGTAAACACCCCTCCAAAAGCCTTTTCGTTCACACCTGTTTTTTTGTTTTCCTTCGCAACCTCAAGGATGCGGTGCGAGATATACCCGGCAAGCCAGCGGGCCGTAATGCCTGCCGAGCTTGTCAGGGTGTCTAACCCCATGTTGTCCGCGTCGAACTCGTCAAGAAGAGGACTTGGATTCCCGGGAGCCCAGAACTCGTCACGTTCCCTAGGGACATCCCCAGAGTAAGGTCTGAGAAACTCTGGTATAACGTCCTTCCTTATCGCCGGGGGATATAAAGTCTGCAAAAGCCAGCCATAACTTACGTGGCAAGTATTGCCAGCCTCAAATATAGTTTGTGGGGTAACAACAACAATATCGTTGTTGCTCAGCCGAACACTTCTCGTGCATTCGCCTAATTCAGCCACCTTGTGAAAAAGCCAGCAAAGATATGCTATGCTGATATTCTTACCCATGCAGTTATAGAATTCTGAAGACGGCAGCACGTCAAGTGCCGCACCAACGCAATGAGCGCTTTGAGAAGCCTGGCCGACCTGAGTCTGCCAATACAGGGTTCTATATCCTCCGTGTATTTCAAGATTGCCTGAGCCGACATCGCTGAATACGGTATGCCATTCCCTATTCGTTTCTAAGAAAAGAATGGCGATATCAGGTATTATGAATGCTTTCTCCTCCTCTCCCGTTTTTTTCTCCTCAAGTGATTTTCCGCTTGCAACTGCATTAGGTTGACTTGTGTCTCTTTCACCAGGAAAGGCATAAGGGTACAGTTCCCGCGCCGTGAAATACATCGCCCTGCGCCAGGCTTCGCTTGTCGCGGTTTTCGCCCTTTCAAAGCAATAGTCGTAATCATCGTAGCTGGATATCTTGAATCCAAGCTTCCGGGTCGAATACGTTATGTGTTCAGGCGGGATTCGCCACACGGTCATGCAATAAGTAATATAATCCAGTATCCTTCGCAGCCGGTTGCACTTTTCCTGTGATGCGAACGTAAAACCGGTGTAAGTTTGAATCAAGGCATGTGCTGAGTTGTTGTATACTGGCAGGATCCCAGGCCTTTTTCCCGGCTGCCAGAGATTGGTTGAGTATCCCAGTTCATCGAACTGACCCTGCGCGGAATCAATGTATAAATAGATGAAATACGCCCACGCCTTCATATCCTGCGGGTCAAAGTCCGGAAAGAGCGAAGGATCGGGCGGCGCTTTAGGCGAGACCTGCGAAAGAATATTCTCGATTGTGGCATAAGCCATAACAGACCTCCTTTGATTTTGAACATTATCTCCCGTTTGATGACGCAGGCAATAGAAACCTGACCACAGGCTCAAAACTCCCTAAATTACGGTACTAATAACCTTAAGAGAGAATTCGACTAAAAGGGTTCCCAAAGAAACGCCCCTGCGTTTCTTTGGGATTTATTTAAGCTTCTCCCACCACCGGGGGGAGGCCTTCTCGAGCTTTTCCGGGACGTTCTGACGCGCCCATAGAGCGGTCTCCTCGTACTGCTCGCGCTGGGTGTCGAAGTCGAGCATGGAGTAGGACTTGGAGAGCTTAGGCATGTAAAGGTACGCGCGTCTCGCGATATAGGGCGCGCGCTCGAGTTGGCAGTTGAACATGTCGTTATTGAGGATGCTCGAAGCCTCCAGGTAGTTTGAAAGGATCCTGGGAGCGGTGAAGAGCTTCTTCTTTCCGAACTCCTCCCCCTTCTTCTCTTTCCCGCCCCGCATCTTGGAGATGATATAAATTTCGGAACAGTTCTCATATGCGAGCGCCTCGACCGGAATGCCGTCGCGGCCCGTGCAGCCGTCAACGAACTCGCCCGTAAGCCCCGCTATCGTTTGAGGCTTGAAGGCGACCGCAATCGCCGTGGATGCCATGAGAACGTCGAGCAAAAGAAGCTTCGCGTGCTTCGGGTCGCGGCTCGAAAGCCGCAGTGTCTCGCGCTTGTCGGTGTCAACCACGGAGATGTAGGTCGGCAAATAAAGGCTGCCGAGGGTATCGAAACCCATGCGTGCGAGGACCCGGGATAGAAACTCGCGAAGGGGTGAGGTGTCTAGCACGAAACCGTCCGCGATGTTCGTCGTGAATATCCTGCCTATGCCTTTGACGCTAATGTCGAATACCTTCTCGTTTCCCAGGGTGAAGAGAAGCGACTTGTAGTCGCCCCAGTCGAAGCGGGAACCCGATTGCTCATTCTTAGACCGCAGAACCGCGTTGACGGCCACCGCGTTAAGGGCGCCCGAGCTCGCGCCGGAGACGACGTCGGGCACGATCTTTTTTTCGAGCGGGGTAAGGCCTTCGATTAAAGCCTCCGATAGCGCGCACTCCTGGGCAATACGCGCCGCGGCACCTGAGAATACGAAGCCCACCTTCGGGTTAATGATGTTCATCACGGTTATTGAGGATAGCGTAGCTTCAGAGTTTGTCAAGCCCCCCTCAGAACTCTTCCCATGTGAGGAAACTGGAAACGGATTACTATTGTTCGCGACAGTTAAAAGGAAGTTGGTGACGTTTCTCACCGGGGCTGGGTCCCAGGCCGAGAACGTAGTTATCGACTGAGGCACGAAGTGAGATCCCTCAAGAAGTACTCCGTGATTGTTTGGGGCATGTGTTACGGGCGGGGTCCCCAGAGAAATGCTCAGCATTTCTTTGGGGTAAGTGTTACGGGGGGCTTGACAGGAATTGGAAATCTCTTATAATCATTCTGTCCAGGGAAAAACCTCTTAAACAAATTCCCCCAGACGGGAGGCTCATGGAACTTGAAGAGCTACGAAAAAAGAAGATAACCGATCTTCAACAGATCGCTGAGAAATTCAGCATTGACACAACGGACAAGGAAAAGGAAGATCTGGTCCGGGCGATTCTTGAGGCCGAAAGCAAGGAACACGAAAACGGTCTGGTTGAATGCTCCGGTGTGCTTGAGATTTTGAGCGAAGGATTCGGATTCCTGCGCTCGCCGAACTACAGCTACCTGCCAAGCCAGGATGACATTTACATCTCACCCGCGCAGGTAAAGCGCTTCGGTCTTAAGTCGGGCGATACGGTCGCCGCGCGCGCAAGGCCGCCCCGCGACAGCGAGAAATTTTTCTCGGTAGTCAAGGTGGACACCGTAAACGGCGATCCGGTTGCAGCCGTCCGCGGACGCATACCGTTCGACAGTCTTACGCCCCTGTATCCGACCCAGCGCATCCACATGGAAAACACCGACGACCGCGACTTCACGACTCGCGTGATTGACCTTTTCACGCCCATAGGCATGGGGCAGCGCGGACTCATCGTTTCGCCGCCGCGCGCGGGAAAGACCATCATTCTTCAGAAAATAGCCAACTCCATAACCCGTAACCACCCCGAGATAGAACTCATCATCTTGCTCATTGACGAGCGTCCGGAAGAGGTAACGGATATGGAGCGCTCGGTGAAAGCGGAGGTCATCAGCTCGACGTTCGACGAGGCGCCAGAGCGCCACGTCCAGGTCGCCGAAATGGTCCTGCAAAAAGCCAAGCGCCTTGTCGAGCACAAGCGCGACGTGGTCATTCTACTGGACTCGATCACGCGTCTCGCGCGCGCTCACAACATGGTAATACCGCACTCCGGAAAGACGCTCTCCGGCGGTCTCGATTCCAACGCCCTGCAGAAGCCGAAGAAATTCTTCGGCTCGGCAAGAAACATCGAGGAAGGCGGCTCGCTGACGATAATGGCGACCGCGTTGATCGACACCGGCTCGCGAATGGACGAGGTCATCTTCGAGGAGTTCAAGGGCACCGGCAACAACGAAATGGTCCTGGACCGCAGGCTTGCCGAGCGCCGCGTGTTCCCCGCAATAGACCTTCAGCGCTCCGGAACCCGCAAGGAAGAACTCTTGCTGACGGACCACGAGCTAAACCGCGTGTGGTTACTGCGCAAGATTCTGGCAGAGATGAGTCCTGTAGACATGATGGAGTTCATCATCGACAAGATGCGGCTGACCAAGAACAACGCCGAGTTCCTCGAGGCGATGAACGAGTAGGAACCTGCCGGGTCCAGGGTCCAGGGGCCCAGGGGCCAGGGGCCAAGGTCCAGGGTCCGGACCGATTCAACCATAATTGATCGAGAGGGGGAGGAGGGCCAGCGGGCCGCGGTAGAACTACGCCTTTACCCGTAACACACCCACCCTCCCCCGTAACACGCCTTCCTCATCTGCGAGCTAGCCGCTGGGAGCGGCATGGGCGGAAGCAAACTTCCTAAACTCTCCCCTGGAGAGATTCGCGCGCCTTCGAGCGAGATTAGTCATCGCGAGGCAGCCGGAGGATGCACGGCACAAAGCTCGAAACAACTCCCACAACAAATGCGATAGTTCTCTACTCTCACACCTCGAAGCATCCGTCCAT
>CBFGKC010000024.1:0-23340 GCA_965649265.1 Caldifarciminota bacterium
CACGCTCAGCTGGTCCCTTACCGCCGACACCGAAGACACGGTCTCGTTCAAGGAGTTCAAACCGTCCGATGCTTTGGATTACACCCTAACCGTTTCCACACTCATGACCCCTGACGAGTCCGACGAGGACGACGTAATGTCAAAAACACTCTACGGCACGGGTGTCGAGGAGCAACCCATACCCCAGGCTTTTGATCTTGATGTCGCGAGTTTGCAAGGAGGAGAGGGGGTGTTACGGGTCTTCTACTCCCTCCCCCTGGGCGAGCAGGGAATCATCAGCCTTTATGACCCGTCTGGACGCAAGGTTGAATCCCTGAAGATCACAGGTTCGGGCAGTGTGAGCTTAAAATCGAATCTCCCATCAGGCGTATATTTTATCAAATTAGAAGCTAAAAACATAACAATAACGAGAAAAGCGGTAATTCTGCATTAAAGAAATGTCTCCGGCGTTCTTTTGGGGGTGGTTTTAGCCCCCAAAAACCCCCGGATTTTGCCCGAAATGTCCATCTTTTGACCATCTTTTGTCCCACTTTTGTCCAACTTAGTTATCCACATTTTTGACGCGTCGCGTTAAACCTGACTTCACGGATTCTCCCGAAAACGCTCCGCCAACCCCGGCTGTCTGGAGGGCGGTTTGAAGCCTGGCGAGCGCTTGAAAGCTGCAGGGCGAATCAAACTTGGCTTGGGTCGGTCTTGCCCCAAAAGCTGGATAAGTGGCATTTAATCCAACGGATAGCAGTTGACAGAGCGCGAATCCGCGCTTAGAATCCAATCTCGCCGGGATGGTGAAATTGGCAGACACAAGGGACTTAAAATCCCTCGGGGCTTTGCTCCGTGCCGGTTCGAGTCCGGCTCCCGGCATGTGAAAAACTTCGTGAAAAAACTCAAAATGGGTTTTCGCAAGAAGGAACTCCTTGAACGCGCACTCACGCATCCGTCATGGGCGCACGAGTATATGGGTGACAGGCGGCAATCTTATGAGAGACTCGAGTTTCTTGGGGATGCCGTTTACGAGATGCTTCTGCGGGAGTACTTCTACGAATCGCTTGATCATGCGGACGAAGGGATGCTTTCAAAGCTTAAGAATCGCTATTCGTCCGGTGCGTTCATGGCCGAGATGGCCCGTAAGTTCGAGATAGATCAGTACCTCAGGCTTGGTCGCAGCGAGGAAGCCGACGGACGTCAGAAGGACTCCATCCTGGCGAACTCTTTTGAGGCGCTTTTCGGAGCTCTTTACCTCGACAGGGGAATCAAGCACTGCAGAAGATTTTTTCGCAGCCAGGTTATTCCGTTCATCGACCTTTCCATTATCCCTTTTGATGCTAAGTCCAGACTCAACATCCGACTGTCTGGTGAGCGTTGCGAATACAAGATATTAATGAAGCACGGCGAGGATCACCGTCCACACTTTCACGTCGGGCTTTTCATCAACGGAGTACTCGTCGCCTCAGGCGAGGCAGGCAGCAAGAAAAAAGCTGAACTCATTGCTGCCGAGCAATATCTCAATTCCCTCAGCAAGGTACCATGAGCTTTCTGTTGCTTGCCCTTGGTCCGGTCCTCGCGATTTTCTTTTTTTTCTGGGCAAAAGACAAATACGAGAGAGAGCCCTTAAAGAGGCTTATACTTACCGCCGGCATTGGTGCCGTGTCAGCGATACCGGTAGTGATCATAGAGATGCTCTGGGGACATACCATGATGAATGTATCTGCCCTTAGTTTGCCCGAACTTGGTTTTATGGCATTCGTGGAGATAGGTGTCACTGAAGAGCTGTTCAAAGCCATCGCTTTCTTCTCCACGGCCTACTGGAGCAAGTACATGAACGAGCCCTATGACGGCATGATCTATTCGGTTGCCGCGGCACTCGGATTCGCTGCCGTCGAAAACATTCTCTACGTCCTCTCCGGCGGCATCCTAACCGCGGTGATAAGGGCGGTGACGGCGGTTCCGGCACACGCCATGTTCGGAGCATCCATAGGCTATTTCTCAGGCAGGGCCAAGTTCACGAAGTATCCGATTCTCAAACCATTTCTAATTCTTTCGGGGTTTGCCATATCCGTTCTGCTGCACGGTCTTTACGATTTAATCGCTCTGTGGCCGGAACCGCTGGCGTGGCTCTGGCTTATTCCTCTTCTCGGCGTGATGGTTGCAGGAACCCTTCTTCTTACAAGAGACGCACGCAAGCGCTCACCTTTCCTGCCTGCTGTCGATGCGGAAGGGCACTATACGGGATACACGATCTCAGGCCGGCCTCTGACTCCCAAGGTCATTGCGATGCTCGAAAAGGAATCCATGAAACATAAACGTCAGGGAGAAAAGGACCAAAAGAATGAGCCTCATTTTGATGACAGTCCGCACTTCATAGAGGAGTACCTCAAATCGGGCGCCAGGGAGGAAAAAACTCCACAAGAGGATGTCAAAACCCAGGATTCCGGCGAGGCCGGACCTCCAGGCAAGGATTCTCACTTCCTGGACGATTACTTCAAAAAGTAGGGTGGGGATTTGAGCGATATACCTCTTTCGGCGCTTCTTAAGCTAGGTGTTGCTGTGGTGCTCGGCGCGGTAGTGGGACTCGAACGTCTTCTCTCAGGTAAGCCTGCGGGTATGAGAACACACATCCTCGTAGGATTCGGCTCCGCGCTCTTCATGATAGCGGCCGAGTTGAGCGGACTTGATCCGACTCGTGTTGCAGCCGGTCTAATTACCGGCATAGGCTTTCTGGGCGCGGGCACAATCATACAAGACAGGGGAACCGTTCACGGCTTGACTACCGCAGCCTCAATCTGGGTCGTGGCCGGAATCGGGATCGCGGTCGCCCGCGGATTGTGGGTGCTCTCGGTTGCAGCCACTCTGGGTGTTCTGGCCGTTCTCTGGGGTCTGCACTATCTGGAATCTGCGATAGAAAAGGGCGTTGTCCGAAGGAAATCTCCAGGTACAAAAGATTGATTTCCCAGGTATCCTTTCCTTGAGCTTGCATAGAATCTGGCTTCAGTTGACAAAGTCTTTCCTTTCCTTAATATTGCACCGTGAGTCTGAAAATCAAGCTTCCGCTTGTAGTGACTTTTACAGTTCTTCTGAGTGCACTAGGGCTGAGTTACTTCCTGATTCGCCACGAGCAAAACGTGCTCAGGGAAGAATTAAGAAGAAGAGGAGAGCTCCTGGCAAGGCAACTCGCAGGAATTGACAGGGTTGCATTCTATTATGTCGCCTCGGAGGTGAAAAGGCTTCACAGCGAGGATTCAACAGGCACTCCCATGAATCTTGAGGACTCCTTGGCCACTTCACCCAAGCTTTATGACATGTCCCGTTTCCTCTTCAATTCGCTTGCCAGCGTAACCGACAGCATTCTTGTCGTCGGTAATGATACCCTCAAGAGTTGGGTACTTTCAGCATCATTCTTTGACTGGGAGGATTCCCTCGTTATATCACGACCGCAGGTAGCATCAGTGGTGCTTGGCAAGCCCGATGACGGGTTCACCTTTGTCTCACCTATTTTCGTGAGGAAAGACACCCTCGGCTTTGCCCAGGTCAGGATGGACCCAAAGGTCCTAGAAAAAGCAATAAGCGATGCATTCAGAAACATCCTTCCCATAATAATAGGAATTCTGGCTTTCAGCGTTTTGCTTTCGTGGGTTTTGAGCGCACTTTTCACGTCTCCGGTCTCCAAGTTGCAGAAACAGGCATTATCTCTGGCCAGCGGCGATCTTGCGGCAAGGGTCGAGATCCGTTCGCGTGACGAGCTTGGTCTTCTTGGCAGGGTATTCAACGACATGGCGCGCAACTTGCAGCTAAGTTACGACGAACTAAAGGAGAAGCTTGTCGAAATCAAACGGCTTTTCAAGATGGCTACGGAGGACGGGCTTACGGGTTTGTACGTTAAGAGGTATTTCCTTGAGCTTCTTTCCGGCGAGCTCAGGCGCTCCATAAGGTATTCAAGACCGCTTTCGGTTCTCATGTGCGACATAGATCATTTCAAGAGGGTCAACGACACTTACGGGCATCCGGCGGGTGACGTCGTACTGCGTTCGGTGGCGCGCAGGTTCGCCGCTGCAACGAGGGACGGCATAGACGTGATAGGTCGATACGGGGGGGAGGAGTTCGCGGTAATGCTGCCCGAGACGGATGAGGAGTCCGCATGGCGCGTCGCCGAGCGTTTGAGGCGTTATATTGAATCCGAACCTGTTTCCCTTGCGAGCGTCGAGGGTGTCGGGGCCGAGGGTGTCACAGTTACAATCTCCATTGGAGTTACTACGATCACGGACGAGACGACTCTTGAAAGGGTTATTGCCGCGGCCGATAAGGCTCTGTATGCATCCAAAGAGGCAGGGCGTAATCGCTCTACTTCGCTCTCGGTGGAGCTCTTATGAGTATACTTGTCGCGCTGTCCTTATTCACTTACCCGTTCGGACTTTTCGGCCTCGGTCCGGCATCCGGTTCAGACGCGGGCATGATGCTTGAACAGGGCATCTTTGCGCTCGAATACAATCCTGCCGGTCTTGCGTGGATTGATTCAATAGAGGGGGGGATCTCGGCGGAGAGTCTTTTCGTGTACAATCTTGTCGGCGTTGCATATAAATACAAAAACTGGCCTATTGCCGCTTCAGTCCATCACACGCCGCAGACCACCGGATTCTCCCTGGGGTCGGGTTATCTTAACCGGCCTCTTGCTTTGGGCGGCGCCTTCGGTGCGTCTTTCGGAAGAAACGAACAGCAGAATCTTTCACTTCGTTTTGGGCTTCAGTGGAGGGAGTACATAGGTCTCGCACTGGGGCCGAGACTCTGGCTTGCCCAGGATACGGCTCATCTGAGCGGCATGGTTCAGATAGGAGCATCGGTTCCAATAATCGAGGGTCTCAAATTCCTCGCGGGGGCATCCGCACAGATTCTACCTGCCTCCTTTAGGGCGTCTGGGGGGCTTGCTTACGAACCCTTCAGTTTCCTGAGGGTGCAGAGCGTTGTTGCCACCGACGGCTGGGGCGCTTGTATTATACTTTCAAGCGGCGACGACCGCGGCGGAATATGGGTACAAAAGGATTTTGACGAAGGAACTGCTTGGAACCTTGGTTTGTCATACGTTCGCAGCGTGCGTCTGGGCAGAGTCAAAGAAGTTGTTCATTACAGAAACCTTCCCGCCAGAGTAGATACGGTGTATATCCTTCAGACAAAACCGGTTAATATTGATTCCACAAAAGTCGTCTCTCCGGATGTCCGCCGCAAACAGGAACAACTGATGGCCAAGGCTAATCGCCTCTATGCCGAAGAGCGCTACGAGGAGGCCCTTGTGGTCTGGAAGGAAGTGGTGCAGCTTGATCCGTCATCCGATCTTGCGGCGAGGGCAAACGAAGACATAAAAGATGTCAGCTCGCTCATAGAGACTCTTAACAGGATACGTTCAGGTAAACCTCAGTGAGGGAACCATGGGAAAAGTGTCGGGGGAGAGGGGGATCATCTCCTAAAAACATCCTTCTGAAAGCCTTTTGCGATCCTTTGCGGCTTGACATAAGCCGTAGTTAGTGTAGACTTACGACAAATGGTCAAAATAACGCTTGAAGGCGTTGTAAATGACGTTGAAGATAGTGTGCGTCTTCGCGATCTGGCCCCTGACGGGGCACTTGCAGCTGTCCTGAACGGAAAGCCCGTAGAGCTTTCCACCCCTGTTCAGGAGGGTGCCGATATATCGTGGCTTACCTTCGAGGATGAGGAGGGGCGCAAGGTGTTCTGGCACTCGACCTCTCATCTTATGGCTCATGCGGTTAAAAGGCTCTTTCCAAGGGCAAAGCTCGCAATAGGTCCGGCAATTGACGAGGGTTTCTATTACGATTTTAAGGTCGAGCGGCCGTTCAGTGAAGGTGACCTGAAGAAAATAGAAAAAGAGATGCACAGGCTCGTCACCAGGGCCTTGCCGATTCGCAGAAGGGTATTCCCGAAGGCGAAGCTTGAACATTACTACGGTTTCGAAGGTGAGTCGTTCAAGTTGGAACTCTTGAATGAGATAGAAGACGGGCATGTGAGTGTATACGAGCAGGATGATTTTCTCGATATGTGCCTTGGACCTCATCTTGACGATACGTCCAGGATAATCGGCATCAAGCTTATGTCCGTGGCCGGTGCATACTGGCGCGGCAGCGAGAAGAACCAGATGCTGCAGCGCATCTACGGCATCTCTTTCCCTTCGAAAGAGGAGCTTGATGCCTATCTTGCAAAAATCGAAGAAGCCAAGGCGCGTGACCATCGCATCATCGGGCGCGAGCTCGATCTTTACGACATAGTCGAGGAGGTGGGCCCCGGGCTTGTTCTCTGGAAGCCCAAGGGCACAATTTTACGCCAGGAAATCGAGAGGTTCTGGACCTCCGAGCATCTCAAGCGGGGCTACCAGCTTGTTCAAACCCCTCACATCGCACGTGCCGAGTTGTGGAAGATTTCCGGTCACTATTCGTACTATAAAGAAAACATGTTCCTTACCTCCATCGAAGATCAGGAGTACGTTATAAAGCCCATGAACTGTCCTGGACACATGATGCTTTACCGTTCCGTAAAGCACAGTTACCGTGATCTTCCCATGCGCTACGCCGAACTCGGGACCGTTTACCGCAACGAACGCTCCGGCGTACTCCACGGGATGCTGCGCGTACGCGGTCTCACTATTGATGATGCCCACATCTTCTGTACCCCTGAGCAAGCGCCTTCTGAGATCGAAGGAGTGCTCGACCTGGCGCTTTTCATGACCCGTGCGTTCGGTTACAAGGATATCAAGGTGGAACTCTCGCTCTGGGACCCTGACAATCGAGATAAGTACGCGGGAACACCCGACAAGTGGGAGCACGCGCAAGGCATACTCGAAAAAGTTCTTAAGGACAAAAATATCTCTTATAAAAAAATGGCCGGAGAGGCCGCATTCTACGGGCCGAAAATAGACATAAAACTCCTGGACGCCCTAGGCAGACCGTGGCAGGCATCGACCATCCAGTTCGACTTCAATCTGCCCGAGCGTTTCGGCCTCATATACGTGGGCGAGGACGGCCAGGAACACGAAGTTCGCGTCATACACAGGGCCATACTGGGATCTATGGAGCGCTTCGTGGGAGGTCTCATAGAGTTTTACAGGGGCGAGTTCCCGTTGTGGATAGCCCCGTACCAGGTTGCAGTTTTGACCGTTACCGATGCCGCTCAGGATTACGCATCCGAGATTGCAGCCGAACTTATAGATGAAGGTATCCGTGTGATTACCGACTTTTCCGGCGAGAAGATAGGTGCCAAGATCAGGCGTCACGAACTGGAGAAGATACCATATATGATTATCTTGGGTAATCGTGAAGCGCAGGATGCAAAGGTGGCGTTAAGGCGTCACCATGACGGCGACCTGGGTAGCTTTACCCTTGCCGAGGTAATAAAGCGATTCAAAAAAGAAATCAAAGCTCGGAGGTGATTGATTCACAGACGCTTTGCCGGGCCTTCGCCCATTCCAAAACGCCGTCACCGCATAAATAACGAAATAAGATCGGATTATGTGAGAGTGGTAGGCGTAGACAAAAAAATGATAGGTATCCTTCCGATAAAGGAAGCGATGCGTATGGCTATAGCTCAAGGTTACGATCTGGTTGAGATAGCACCTGAGGCCGATCCCCCAGTTTGCAGGATTCTCGATTACGGCAAGTTCCTCTATGAAGAGAAAGCCAAGCAGCAGGCAGCCAAGAAGCACCAGCATACGGTCTCTGTCCGTCAGATGCGTCTGACTCTCAAGATCAGCGAACACGATTTCGACACAAAGGTTCGCAAGATGAGGGAATTTCTTGAGGCCAAGGACAGGGTAAAACTTACTGTTATTCTTCGCGGGCGTGAAGTCGTTCACAAGGACCGGGGACTTGAGATGATAGAACGCATAAGAGAGAAAATATCAGACGTAGCCGTAATGGAAGGCGAACCGACCATCGAAGGAACGACCAGACAATCCTGGCAGACGATGTTTTTGCCGAGCAAGGGGGCTGGAAAAACAAATGTCAAGAAGGACGTTCGCGCCGGGGAAAACGATGAAGTAAATAAAGTGGAGCAACATGATGGAGTATCCGGTGCTGCGTTGAAGGAAGAGGAATAAGATTTAAAGAGTACTCATTTTAAGGAGATAAAAAATGCCGAAACAAAAAACAAAGCGCTCTCTTGCAAAGAGGGTAAAGGTAACGGGCACCGGAAAGCTCAAAAGATACAAGTCCGGTCACAGCCACCTTCTTGAATGCAAGAGCACGCCGCAAAGACGCGGATTGAGGCAGCCCGCTCTTATAGAGGGGGGAAACGAACGTCGAATGAAAAGGATGCTGCCCAATGTTGGTAATACAAAAGTCAAAAAAGCACAAGGAGCGTAGAGAATGCCGCGAGTAAAAGGTGGACCGGCGGGTCATGCCCGCAAGATGAAGTGGCGTCACTATGCCGAAGGTTACTGGGGTGGTCGTCATCGCCTATCCAGAACGATACGCACCGCGGTTCAAAAAGCATGGCAGTCGAGCTACCGTGACAGGCGCCGCAAAAAACGCGAGATGCGTGCCCTTTGGAACATACGCATCAATGCAGCGCTCAGGCCTTTGGGATTGAATTACAGCGGATTTATCTACGGACTCAAGCAGTCCGGAATCGATATTTCAAGAAAAACCCTGGCCCAACTTGCCGTAGAAAACCCACAAGACTTTGCCCTTCTTGCAGGGAAGGTCAAGGAGGGTATGAATGCCGGCAAGACTAGCAGCACTTAAGTCCGAAGCGTTAGCCGCAGTCGGTGCGGCCCAAAACGCCCAAGACCTGGAGGCTGTGAGGGTTCGTATCCTGGGGCGCAAAGGGGAACTCACTACTGTTTTGCGAACCCTGAAGGACCTTCCTGAAGATGAGCGCCGTTCGGTGGGTCAAGCTGCAAATGCGCTTAAGGAAGAATTAGAATCCCTCATAGAGACTAAAATCGAGGAGCTTGGTCGGGTAAAAAAGAGTCCGAAGATTGATCTGACACTTCCTGGGCGTAAGAAGTTCCATGGGTACCTGCATCCTTTAACGATAGTTACGAACAGGATAGTTGAGATCTTTACGAGTATGGGGTTTGAAGAGATCAGGGGGCCCGAGGTTGAGACGGACTGGTATAACTTCGAGGCACTGAACATCCCTGAGGGGCACCCCGCCCGCGGCGAGATGTTCGGTAACTTTTATCTGCCCGGCGGGCTCTTGTTGCGTTCCCACACCTCGCCCGTACAGATACGGGCAATGGAAAAGATGAAACCCCCGGTCAGAGTAATTGCACCGGGTAGGGTCTTCAGACGTGATGCCTTTGACGCATCTCATTCACCCGTGTTTCACCAGGTTGAGGGACTTTATGTTGATGAAGGCGTGAGTTTTGCCGACCTCAAGGGAACGTTGGAGGTTTTTTCACAGGAGATGTTCGGCGAGGATATAAAAGTTAAATTCTCACCCTCTTACTTTCCGTTCACCGAACCATCTGCCGAGCTTTCCATATCCTGCGTCATATGTGGGGGGGAGGGGTGCAGCATGTGTTCGCACACCGGTTGGTTGGAAATACTCGGTTCGGGAGTCGTTCACCCGCAGGTGCTTCGCAACGTGGGATACGATCCCGAAAAGGTCCGGGGTTTTGCCTTTGGAATGGGCATAGAAAGAATTGCTATCATCAAGTATGGTATTGACGATATAAGAAATTTCTACAACAATGACATGAGATTCCTGCGGCAATTCAGAGAGACATGAACAGTTTAAACAAGGGTGGACCAGCCCTTTATTTTAAAAAAAGGGGGAACAAATCATGCGGTGGGGTAAAATAACATCGGATTGGAACTCTCGTAAGGATTGTTCGAATCTTCGGGGTGTTTCAAAAAGTATAATTGTTTCAGCCGGGCTTTTCATCCTGGCTTTTTCCGGTTGTGCCTACTTCAACACATTTTACAACGCCGATCGCTACTACAGGGAAGGACTTAACAAAGAAGAGTCCGGAAAAGGAACAGGTAAGGAATCATTCCAGAAATCTCTTGAGAAAGCCGTTTCTGTGGCTAAGAAGTATCCCGATTCAAGATGGATTGACGATGCTTTTTTTCTCATTGCCATGGATTACTTCTGGATGCAGAACTATGAAAAAGCACTCATCCAGTTCGAAAGGTTCATAAACAACTTTCCTGAGAGCCCTTTTATTGAAGAAGCAAAATACCGTCATGCGCAAACCCTTATCGAATTGAAGCGCTATTCCGACGGTAGACTTGAGTTGAAAGAGATGTTTTCGTCGCCCCGTTATGGTAAGCAGGCTCTTTTTACATGGTCCGATGCTTTCAGAAGAGAAGAGGATTGGCAGGCTGCAAGCAAGGCTTTCGAAGATTTTCTTGAACGCTATCCTTACGGCGAGATGTCAAACCAGGCAAGACTTAACCTGGCAGAAATAGAACTCTCAGGAGGCGATACCCTTTCAGCAATAAGGGTTTATGATAGATTTCTCAAGCGCGCTGAAACCTCAAAAGAGAACTTCCAAAAGGCTCTGACCCTTGCGAATTTATATTACGTAAAAGGTTCTTACAAAGACGCTCGCAAGGTTTTGAAGGGTATCAAAGGGCGCTACTCATCGATAGATGAGCAAGTAGAATTGCTTCTTGGCAAGATAGAATTGGCCGAGCAGGATACTGCGGATGCGGAAAAAATACTTGCAAAGGTGCCGTCAGGTTCTAGCGGCAGCAGGGCTGAGGCTTTTTATATCCTTGCGAATCTTTACGAACTAGAGGGAAAGATCGACCTGGCCCTTGCCTATTATGATACAATTGGTAAGATGAGCAGCCAGGAGCGGCGCGCAAATTACGTTGCACTTTCGGAACGAAAAAAATCGCTGCTGGAAGCTCGGACTACGCAGCCGGATTCATCGTCCGCTGGAAAAATAGATCCTGCGAAAGAACAGTTTCTTCTTGCTCAAACCTATTTGCTGAGCATGGGCGATTCAAAGAGGGCACTGGAGGAATACCAAAGAGTGGTATCGGGATACCCGGAAAGTGAGTATGCTCCAAAAGCACTCTACGGGATAGCGTGGATTAAACGTTACAGATTAAAAGATACCCTCTGGACAGAAGATGTTGATCTCCTGAGACAGCGCTATCCCGAAAGTCCTGCGGCTAAGGAATCGCTAAACCTTTTGAGCAATGATGCAACTCCACCAGGCGACTCTTCTTGAACGTCGGGAACTAGGTCCCGGACTTTTTTCTCTCAAACTAGATCTTCCGGGAATAGGTGAAGTGAACCCGGGTCAGTTTTTCGAATTCTTGACTGAAGTGAGGTTTTTGCCCAGAGCCTTGTCTGTTGCCGATAAAAACGAAAACACCCTTACTTTTGTCTTGCGTGTAGTCGGTCCCGGAACAAGCTGGCTTTCGGGTCTAAGTGAATCATCCGTGATAAATTTAAGGGGGCCTTTGGGACGCGGTGTGCCTATCCCTGATGAAGGCCCCGTCATGCTTCTTGCAGGCGGAGTTGGCGCCGCTCCTCTTCTTTATCTGGCACGCAAACTTCGCGAAAAACCAATTGCTGCCTCGGTATTACTGGCGGCAAGCACAAGAAATGAACTCATTCTCGTGGACGAATTTCGTGCTTTATGCGAGAATGTGACTTTGGCGACAGACGACGGGTCGGCCGGTCATAAAGGATTTCTGACTGATATCTTGCCGCATCTGCCTGACGTAAACAAGGTCAAACAGTTTTACGCCTGCGGACCTAAAGCTATGTTCTGCTCTTTGAAACGCCTTTCTTTAACTCAGACGGTATATGCGTTTCTTGAATCCCGAATGGGCTGCGGAACAGGCCTTTGTGTGGGCTGCGCTGTCCTAGGTCGCGACGGTATCTTTCACAGGGTTTGCCTTGAGGGTCCTGTTTTTAATCTTGAGGACATTGAGCTGTGAGTCTTGAGGTCTCAATTGGTGCAAATCGGTTCAGGAACCCTCTGGTGCTGGCATCAGGTACCTTTGGATACGGTTTGACTTTTACAGATGTAGTACAGAGCGTCGGTGTCCTTGTAACCAAGGGTATAACGGTCAAGCCAAGAAAAGGTAATTCCGTGCCTCGAATATGGGACACACGTGAAACGGTCGTCAATTCGGTGGGGCTCGAGAATGTGGGACTCGAGCGTTTCAAGAATCAAATCTTGCCGTCCATCAAAGTGACTACGCCGGTTTATGTCAATCTTGCCGGTGTGACACCTGACGACTTCAGAGAGCTTGTCTTAACTTTGAACGATGATCAAAAAGTAACCGGGTTTGAGCTCAACCTTTCGTGTCCGAACGTTAAAGAAGGCGGTACTTCTCTTGGCCAATCCCCAATTACAGTTGCGAGGGTTACCGAACTCTGCAGGTCACTCACAAAAAAACCCGTGTGGGTGAAGCTTACGAGTAATTTTTGCGATGTTAGAGAAACCTCTGTTGCAGCAGCTGAAGCGGGAGCGGATGCGATTGTTCTCGTAAACACTCTCAATGCGCTCGTGATTGATACCTCAAAGCGGAAACCCTTTTTAGGAGCAGGTTCGGGCGGTCTTTCAGGTCCGGCGCTCAAGCCTCACGTTCTTTACATTATCAGGGAAGTTTCCCGCAGAATCTCAATTCCCATCATAGGATCTGGTGGTGCCGTTTCAGGGCTTGACGTTATAGATTTTTTGCTTTCAGGTGCCAGTATGGTTCAGATAGGCAGCGCCAACCTTGTTGATCCGGAAAGCGCTTTGCGTATTCTTAAAGAAATTCAAGTTTATTTTGAGAGGGAGGGTATCAGTTCGCCCTCCGAGCTCATAGGTCGATTGGAGGAAAGATGACCGACATTATTGTTGCCGCGAATCTTGCATCCATGGATGAGTTGAAAGCTTTCGTCAAGAAGACTTCCCGACATCTTAACTACTACAAGATAGACTCGGGCCTTTTCACGAAGACTGGTCCCGATGCTATAAAACTTATCAAGGATGCAGGAAGAAAGATTTTTCTTGACCTCAAGTTTCACGACATTCCTTCCACGGTTGCTCGGGCGGCGGCCGACTGTATAGAACTTGGTGTTGACATGTTCAACGTTCACGCCATGGGCGGCTTCGAAATGATGCCGCAGTCAAGGAAACGTGGAGCCTGCATGATGGAACTCCTATCATTCTTGGAGTTACCATACTTACTTCCATTGACGAGGCTGCTTTCCGGGATCTTTTCGGTTCGCCGGCAAACAGTCTCAACGAACACGTTATCCTGCTCGCCCAGCTTGCAAAAAGCGCCGGTCTTTCGGGCGTGGTTGCTTCGGCAAACGAAGTAAAGACGATCAAGGAAAAATGTGGTAAAGATTTTGTTGTAGTTACGCCCGGAATCAGACTTCCTAATGAGGCGAAACAGGATCAAATGCGGATAGACACACCTAAGGGCGCGGCCATGTCCGGCGCAGACTACATCGTTGTAGGAAGGCCTATCGTTGAGGCAGCCGATCCTGTAGCGATAATCGAAAGGTACAAAAAGGAGCTTTCATAATGAGTGCGGCGGATCTTCTTATTCTAGCCAAGGGGTGTGGCGCAATAAAGGAGGGGCATTTTCTCCTGCGTTCTGGCATGCATTCCGGAGTTTATGTGGAGAAATTCTATTTACTCGAGCGTCCCGATGTGCTTTCTCTTTTTGCGGAAACACTGTGTTCTAAACTTGCCGGGCCGTTTGATCGCGTTGTTGGTCCGTCACTGGGAGGGATGCTGGTAGCGTACGAAGTGGCCAGGCACTTGGGGCTGCCTGCAAGTTATGCCGAAAAGGGCGATGGTGAGGACATGGTTTTGAGAAGAGGGAGAAGCGTTGTTCCGGAGGAGAAGATACTGGTTGTCGATGATGTAATGACTACAGGGGGGTCGGTGTTGAAGACCGTCGCCGCTGTTAAAGCAAAAGGTGGCATTGTCTCGCAGATCGGGGTACTTGTAGATCGGGCTGCCGAACCGCCGTCAGGGTTGACTTACGTATCTGCTTTACGGTATGTGCTGCCGGCTTATGAGGCAGCCACTTGTCCTTTGTGTTCTAAGGGATTGCCGCTCGTCAGACTGGGAGGTTGAGCGATTTAGTTCTTAGGTTTTACCCGCTTCACGTTCTTTTTGACCGCTTTAGATTTCTTTTTCCCATCTGTTTTACTCTTTTTATTCCCTTTTTACCGGTCGGTGTTTGGTTGACTTGATCAGTACGGATACCAGCATCGCCTTTTTTTGCCTCTTTTAGAGAGATCTCAAGTTCGGCTATCTCCTCAAGCAACTTCCTGACGCGAGGTTCCCTGAAAATTGTCGATGAATTTCTTTTTTCTTTTGCGATAGAATAAAGAATGCCTCCGAGGGCGGCGAATTTATCTTGTAAGGCTGTGTTTATTCCGAGAACATCGACCTTTAGTCTTCCTCGTCGGGCTATATCCTCGGTTTCCTTGATCGCAGAGCGTGTAGCCTCCGCAAGCCACGAAGCTACTTCTTTCCAAAGGTCGGGCATGACTTCTCCTTAGTAAATATTTTTTTTAAGAATATATTCTTCAACTCTTGACGGAAGCATGTAATGGGTGCTTTTGCCGTTTCTTATTCTTTCGCGGATCATTGACGAAGATATGTTGATGAGGGGGAGGTCCGGGAATTGAACGTTTTTGCTTGCTTCGTCCTTGACCGCGCCGTTTCTGGGCAGTACTATCATTTCGGCCAGATCCATTATTCTTTCAGGATTCCTCCACGTGTCGAGAGCATCGTATTCGTCTCTTCCTACGATAAGGTACAGTGCTGTATCAGGATGTTTCCTTTTTATGGATGTGAGTGTATCAACCGTAAATGATAACTTCTCCTCCTTCTCTATCAGGGAAACATCGAATCCAATCCTTCCTTCTATGGCCAAAAGTAGCATCTGAACTCTGTCATCGAATGATGCATGTACCGTTTTGTGTGGAGGATCGGCTGAAGGCACGAAGAGCATGTTATCGAGGTCAAACGTTTCCTTCACGAGCATTGCGTGAATCATATGAGCGATATGCGGAGGGTCAAAACGCCCCCCAAAAACGCCGGTGCGTCCCATCACCCTGCTTTCTTCATTCGTTCCAGAGCTTTGGCGGCTTTCTTTTGCCAGTTCGGATTCGCTAGAAGTTCTTCCAATATAGCCTGGGCTTCTTCGGTTTGACCAAGCGCCTCCTTGCAAAGTCCAAGATAGTAACTCGTCTCCTGGTTCGTTTCTCGGGCAAGAGGATACTGAACGAGAATGTATTCAAGTGACATCACAGAAGCGTTGTACTCCTTGAATCTGAAATAGAGTTTTGCTGCTGCAAGTTCCTTGGTCGCGAGTTTCTCGTCAATTTTGGCCAGCAATTTTCTTGCTTCGGATACGAACCTGGAGTTGGGGTTTCTCGACAAAAAATCGGTTGCTTCCTTTTGAACTTCCAAGGTCAGCGTTTGTTCCTTGTAATATGGTTCGGAAGTTTCGAATTTCGCCAGAGCTGCCTTTATTCGGGCTTCCTCGGAGAATTCCGATCCTGGAAACTGTTTGTAAAGAAACTCGTATTCGAGCGTGGCCTCATCGAACTTCTTCATATTGTAATATGACTCGGCAAGGTAAAACTGGGCTTGTGGTATCCGCTCGTCGGTTGGGTAGTTGAGGACAAAGTAACTGAGGAATTTGACGGCCTCTTTATAGTTGCCTTTCTGGAAAGTTTGCTCTCCAATCAGAATCACGCTATCCTGCGGCAGCGATTCGGGTTTTAATTGCTTAGCACTAATCAAGCTTGTCGAGAAAATCCAGAGCAATAAAAAGCATCTTGGAAGTTTGTTCAACTAGTCTCCTCTCCCAAAAGGGCAAGACGCTCACGAGCTTTTGACGCGAGCGCGGCTGAAGCATTGACGCTTAATTTCAAAACCTCCCGGTAAGCTGCTTTGGCTCCTTCCGTATCACCTTTCTTTAACCTGATTTCTCCGGCCAGAAAGAAAATATCGTCCTTTAACATTGGCGATAGCTCCACTTGAAGTACCCTTGTCATTACGAGATCGGCGCTGTCGAGTTGCCCTCTCTGCAGAAGATCCTGGGCATAAAGGTAGCCGTTCTGGCAGTAGCGCGGTTCAAGATAGTAATGTTTTTCGTGCATTGCCTGTTCGGTTGCAATGAAGGCTTCTCCTTTGTCGCCGAGCTTTTCAAGAATTATGATCAGCTTTTCCCACGTGGTTGCGCGCATTGTTGAATCTTTCAGGGAGCCAAGGGCACGCCGATAGTAGTAAACCGATCTTCCGTACTCCCCGTATTTTTCGTAAAGATCACCCATGAGCGTATAGGCATCGCTCATGTCTATGCGTTTTGAGGTACGCATGGCGTCTTCAAAGCATTCAAGGGATAATTCCCTTTCGCCCACTTTCCCCAGTTCCAAGCCTCTCCTTTTGTATGCAATCGCTATACTGTCTCTGTACAAGGTATCTCCGGCCAGGGCTTTTTTAAAGTGAATCTCGGCCTCTGCCAGGTTCTTCAAACCCAGGTATGCTCTTCCTGTAAGATAGCTCACTTCGGGTGTAATGGCGTTTTTATCCTTGCGGAGAGGGTCAAGCTCGACAAGCGTTTTGGAGAAATCTCTCCTGTCAAGGGCTTCGTGTGCTTTTTTTATTCGTAGTTCCTCTTTTGAAGAACACGCTATGAAAAGTAAAAACAGCAACAATGTGAAAAGACGTTTCTTCATTTGTTAAGCTCCTTGAAGAATCGCTTGAAGATTTTTCGCATTTTTTGAGCCGTTTGCGACGCGGCCTGGCTTATTTCCTCGAGGGTTTCGCCCTCAGGAGGTTGTGGAAGAAATATTGCCATGTTAGACACTACAGAAACGGCGAGTATCTTCATTCCGAGCTGCACGGCAACAATAACCTCAGGGACTGTAGACATTCCGACCAGATCTCCTCCCGCGCTGTGGAAGAATCTGAGTTCTGCGGGCGTCTCAAGGCTTGGTCCGGCCACCGCGATGTACACGCCTGTTTTTGGGAGAACCTTTTCAGCAAGCGCCGCAATTGTGAATCGCTCCATTAGGGTAGGGTTATAAGCCTGGCTCAATGCCGGGAATCTTGGGCCGGCTTTTTCATCGGTAAAGGCGCGCAGGGGATTTACACCCATGAAATTTATATGATCCGAGATTATAACAATATCACCTATCTTGAAATGAATATTTAGAGCTCCCGCTGCGTTTGTAACAACAAGCGTCTCGGCACCGAGTTCGTGTATGACCCTTAAAGGATAGGTGACTTCATCCATTGAGAAACCCTCGTAAAAATGCGGTCTGCCTTTCATTACGGCCAGGGGATAGCCCTCCATGCGACCTATCACCAGCTCCCCCTCGTGTGTTGAAACCGTAGGTGTCGGAAAATGAGGAATGTGGGAGTAAGGTATTGTTACTGCTTCGTCAAGATCGTCTACAGCATCTTTAAGTCCTGTTCCAAGAATTACTAATCCTTTAGGAATAAGATTCGTGGTGGAACGTATGAAAGCAAGGCTTTCCTCAATTTGCTGTCGCATCCTCTTTAGTCTCCTTCTTTAGTCTTTCAACGATCTTTCCGTAGCTGTTGAACAAATTTTCCATCTCCTCGAGAAAAGCCATTTTTTGACCCCTAAGGCTCTGAATAGTTGAACGCAGACGCTCAAGCTCATGCTGTGCCGACGCAAGGGTTTTCTCCGCTTCAAGTTTGGCTTCTTCTCGTACACGCTCTGAATCCTCCACCGCTCGCTGTCTGAGCTGTTCTGCCGTTCCATGACCCTGGGTTAGGGTTTGTTTCAGAACCTGTTCCATCTGCTTGAATTCCCCTATTTCTTCCTCCATATGGAGGATTTTGCGTCGCAGAGATTCTCTTTCGTTGTGAAGTGTTTCGATCTCTTCCGCTAATTCGAGCAGAAACGTCCTGACTTCTCTGGGATCAAATCCCCGTAAGACGAGTCTAAACTCTTTCTTGCGAAGTTTATCCGGTTCTGTAACCATCTCGTAGTTTACCTAGCAAGGCAAGACTGTCAACGTTTTCCTCAAATCTCATGTCTGGCCAGATTGGCATAAAGCGATGCCGGATCCTTTACTATCAGTTCTTTGAAAATCTCTTTTGCTTCTTCATTTTTTTTCATCTTGTCTCTCAGCAAAAGAGCCATTTCAAATAGAGCGCGGGATGCCAGAGGACTTTGATAGAAGTCAGAAGCAAGTGTGAGATAACATTTTTCGGCATTCTTGAATTGTCGAAGCTTGACCTGGCATTCGGCTTCAAGGAGAAGGGCTTCATCGGCGATTTCGGGTGATGCCTTTTGAAGCTTTTGAGCACGGTCAGCGGCATCCTGCGGGTCACCCCATTGGTATGCAGCTACGGCCTCGGCATATTGCCCGGCGTATTCAGGCAGTGTAATACTGACTTTGTACATGAGGATTATGTCATTTTCGAAAGAACTGCCAGGATAGCGCACTAACACTGCGTCCATGCAGTGCTTGAGGGAGTCGTTGTTCCCCGCAGCTGCCGCAAGTAATGCTTTTGCAAAAAGTACCTGATCGTCCTCCCCTATGCCGGTCAAATACCGGATCGCCTTATCTTTCTCTCCCATCAGAAGTTCAAGGGCTGCGATTTTTACACTCCATTTGGTCCTGACCCCTTTTTGACTCGTCAAGTCGTCAAAAATCTCAACAGCTTCGGCATATGTTGATTTTGACAGCGAGAGAATGTGTGCCAGAAGTTCCTGTGCTTCCTGAGAATCTTTCCCGCGTAGCTGCTTTTTCGCTTCGTCTGTGTGTCCAAGTATAGCAAGCATCCTTGCTTCGTCGATATCCATCCCGGCCTTTTGGTAAGCAGTAAGGGCGGCATTGAAGTATTCAGCCTGTTCGGCCGTCCTGCCCATAGTCTTTAGCTCGTCTTTATCTTTTGTTTCGCTTATGACTTTCAAAAGAGAAGAGGTGTCGCCTGTCTCTACAAAAGTTGTGAAACCGGCGTACCCTTTAACGGATTTCAATCTGGACGAGACTTTTTCCTTGCCCAGACGATCGGATAGTATGTCTATATAACGTTTGAATACTGATGCATCGCCGCCTGTCTCAAGGGCCGCGCGTATCTCTTCGATTGCTTTGTTATCCTCGTTACGCCGGATATAAAAGTCTGTCAGGAGCTCGGCGTGAAGCGTAGGATTCGATGTTCGTTTGCGCTCCTCCTTAACGAACCAGGTCAATTCCTCCACTTCAAGTTCCTTTAACGTGAATATTATTTCACTGGCCCAGTCAGGAGACTTCTTGTAGAGTTCCTTGAACTGTTTAAGGGCCTCCTGCTCTGAACCTGCCATCAGAAGGCCCTCGGCGCATCCGTAGAGCAATAAGTTGTTGCCTGGATTCTCCGCAAGCCATCTAGTGCTGTTTTGGTTCAGCCTTTCACCAAGATTCTGCTGGCGGCAGTAATAGAGGTACCTTTCGTAGGTCTCTTCGTCAAAGGCGGTTGTCAGACGTCCCTCAAAGCTGGTAACGACATCCTGACTTGCAGCGATAAGCAGTAACGAAAGGAACACGCTCAATCCTGCTCCAGAAGAGATTCGATATAGTTTCTTGCAAAGCGCTTGTAATCTTCGGAGTATTGCGACCTCTCGATGCGCAAGAGTTCCTTTTTAAGCCATAAATCACGTTCCCCTGCGTCTCTCGGTAACGTGGGTGAAGAAAGACCCTTCCAGGTGCTTCCTATCTCACGCTCCCTTTCCCTTGTTTCGTCTTTCTTTCTAAGAACATTCCGGGCGTCAAGAAGCCTCCTGAAAACCTGCTCGCCCCTGTCCACTAGCTCCCTTTGTCCCACATATCGTGACATATCTTCTTCCATTCTTTTCATCTCCTCGATTATTCCCTCGAGCATACCCGATAGTCCGGGTTCCTGTCCGCCGCTCTTGGAAAGCTCCTCCAGTTCTCGGCGCAGCCCAGCTTGCTCCGCGAGCATTTCTCCCAGAGCCGCTTGTTGTTCCGCCGTCATCTGTCCCGATATCGGCAACGGGAAGATGCCCGACATTTGCTGGTTCAATGAAAGCTGGGCGAGACTCATTTGTGAAAGGGCGTTGAGCATTTCCTCCAAACCTGTTGATGAGCTGCCGGACTGACTGGAGTTGCGGGCGTAGGCTTCAAGCAGGGAAGCAGCCGCTTTGTCTATTGAAACCTGCGCTGCTTTACCATAATCGGTAGCACTTGCCTTTCGATCGTCAATCAGGTTCTCCTTAAAGGCTGCCTCGCTTCGTGAGGCCTCGGCAAGATTCTGCATGGCATCGCGAGGTACATTGAAACTCCGACTCGCGAGTTGGTAGATGTTCTCCTTTGAACGCTCAAGGGAGCGTTCAAGCTCGGCAGCTTTGGCCGCGGCTTCGAGTGATGGAGTAGAACCAAGATTTCGGGTTAGCTTCTCCTGCTCCTCGCTTAACAGCAGTAGTTCGCGTGCGGCAAGCGCCATCTCCTTGTTTAGCTGATTTTGTCTCGAGCGTTTGAGATTCGAAGCCATCTGGCCGAACTGCATCGAGGCTTGTTTCAGGTTTTTGCTTAATTTGCGGGCACTTTCTTTATCCACAATTGACTTTGCCAGACTTTTCTCGATCTTCTGGCTAAGGCTCGTGTTTTCTCCCGACATCTCCCTGGAAAGCTCGGAAAGCTCTTCGGACATCTGGCTCTCAGCAAGGTTCTCAGAAAGCTCCTGTGCCGATTTTGCCAGTTCCTCAAGACCTTTTTCTATCTCCTTTTGCCTGGCCTGAGCGTCCTCTGTCGAAAGATTTGAGGATTCCTTGATCAGGTTATCCTCCATTTCCGCAAGAGCTTCGGCTTTCTCGGCAAGTTCAGAAAGCGACTGCTCCTCGAGAAACCGCTCGAGAACGGCCATAGCCTGCTCGAGCTGGTTTCCCAGGTCCCGGCTGAGTGAAGAGGTCTTGTTAAGTTCCTCAGCCAGGCGATTTGGGTCGTTCTTCAAGGCCTCGGCCAGGTCCTCTAGCTTGGAGCGCAGTTCGGGAGGCATGAGGTTTGAAAGCATCTGGCTAAGGGATGCAAGTTTTGCCGCGGTCTCGGGGTCAGTAATCGCGCTCTCCTGCAGTTTTTCAAGAAACTTCCGCGTTTCTCGGGCAAGGCTGTCAACCGAACCCATGAGATTCTTCTGCTCTTCAATTATCTCCTGCAGCCTGGCCTTCTCTTCCGGTGATAAGTCCCTTTGGGACCTGAGCTTGGATTCGATGCGCGAAAGTTCGGCACCCAGCTCCTGCTGTCGCTCACCCAGGGTTGAGAGTTCCCCCTGGGCCTGGGAACCATATTTCGTCACTTCTGAAAAAGCCTCGTCAATACCGGGAAGTCTTATTCTGTAAGTCTTGCTGCGTCCCCACTTGGGGCCAAGAACGGGATCATTATCCGAAACCTCCACGTAGTACGTTATCTCATCGCCCGGAAGGAGATTGAGTGATCCTAAGTCCCAGATATAGAATAAAGTATCCTCCCTTCTCCCTCCCGATTTCCCGATCGGTATCCTTTGCCCGTTCGGCCCGGATGCAACCAACGCCGCCTGCCCGAGACCGTAGTCGTCCGCGAGTTCCACCCCTATCGTAAGTTCCATTGATCTGTCTACTTCCGCGTCTTTGCCCGGCATGAACACGTACACAAGGGGCACATAGTCCGTTCTTGCATCCACGTTTACTTTTCGTTCTACTTTCATGCCCGTCCTGCTTGTAAGTGACAACAATACGTCTGTTTGACTGGTGAAATCGAATCCTCCCTTGAAATCCCTTCCGTCCACCTCAATTTTGACCACCGAGTCGCCAATCTTCAAGGCGGCGTCTGTAAGTTCAGCGGATGCCGACCCTGTGAACGAAACGGCGCTCCCCGGAAGAGCGGCAAAGCCGAACCCGCTTGAAAGCTTTGGTTTTTCCCCGGTATAGGGGGGAGGGGTAGTCGTGAATGCGATGTTAGTGACGTCGAATGGCTGATTTACACCGATGTAAACCTCGCCCGAACTTCGCCCGAGTCGCGAGAACTTGAACTTCGTCTCATCAGTCAAATTCAACCTAACCTTGGCAATGCCATCTCTTACTTTTACCCTCGAGTGCGAGATTCTTTTGCCCTCTATCTTCTCCAAATACACAAAACCCAACTTTACAGGGGCCGTGATCCTGGCCGCAACTTCCGCAGATGCGCCTTTTTCGAGCAATGTGTCCGGTGTCAGGGATTCAATCCGTAAGTCGAGTCGTGCGGGCGCGAATACGGCGTCAAAACCGAAACGCATTCGCGCGGGCAGCGCCACACTTATCGCAGTTATCGCGATTACTGCAGTTGCAGCGATTCCCAGGGAATAAAAAAAGTTCCTGCGTTCCTTTTGAGTCGAAAGCTTCTTCCCGTCCAGCCGATTCTCGATAAGTCCAATATAATCGCCGCTTAGTTCGTCAGAGTAAACTTCTCTCGGATTCCTTTTTGCAGAAAGATCCGCCGCGGTTGAAAGCCGGTCCTGCCACGACAAGTCGCGTAACTCAGCGGATCTGGCAATGTCATAGGCCGAAGGTCTGCGCGTGAGCCAGAACGCCGTGAGCGTAAGCGGCACAAAGAGGACAACATACGGCCAGGCTGATAAGAGCAAAAACGCGGCCGCGCTCGCGAGTGTGGCTGCAGCCGCGAAAAGCATCGCAAGGGAAAGCACAGTGAGCGTATCCCTTGTCTGCCTGTAACTTGTAAGTCTCGACTTGAGCTTTGCACCGGTCATTTATCACTCCTCATCGCATTTCCAGCCTTCTAAGTCCTCTTTTATACGAAAGTAACGGTTTCCGCACCTCACTCTAATTAGACGATAATTCTCACCCGTGGTTGCATCAAAAACCAGTGAATCTTCGACTACCTCATCAACAGTAAGTCGTTCGCTGTCAACGACTAACGCATGCGCACGTTCGTCCGCCTTCGTTCCGGCGAACCACTCGACGGCTATCATACACGATTATAGGTCTCATTTGCCAACACGTCAAGAGCCTTCCTCAGCCCCCCTCAGCCCTCCTCAGAGTCCCTCCTCAGAAGTCCCCCCTCAGAGAGAATAATTGCAATGACTCTTTTGCAATCAGGCGAGGCAAACTTCAAACCGCCTTTTAGACAATCGGGGTCCCCGCGACATGAAATGACGACGCTTGCGGAGTAACTGCGGAGCAGACGTTTGGGGTGAAAACCGAGAGCTGGTTTAATCCAGCGCGTCAAAAATGTGGATAACTAAGTGGGACAAAAGATGGTCAAAAGATGGACATTTCGGGTTTTTTTCTGCCCCAAAGGACTGCTAGAAGCAGTCCTTTGGGGGCCCCGACTCGAGTCCAGATTAACGGTTTGTGGGCAGGTTTGAAGAAGCGCGTCAGGGTCACCCTCACCCGGCTCTGCCGA
>CBFGKC010000025.1:0-21284 GCA_965649265.1 Caldifarciminota bacterium
TCCGTTCGTGAGAACGGCGTGATTCTCTTGGGGTAAAAAAAGTGGGACAAAAGCTGGTCAGAAGATGGACAAAATAATCTGTAGAGTGAAGTCAGGTTTAACGAACTACGTCAAAAATGTGGATAACTAAGTGGGACAAAAGATGGTCAAAAGATGGACAAATCGGCAAATTTGCCTTCCAAAATGACCAAATTATAGGGACAAATTTAAAAAACGCCGGAAGAAATCCACTCGAAAAAAATCCCCGCATCCGGAATTCGCCCGTGAATTTTGTGAATCACGAAAACCATTACCGACAAATTGACGATTTCACTGCGACACGAATTGATAATATCTCAGGAACATTCTTCCTGGATGTGTATCGGGGTGAAGGTATTATTCCTTAATGAAGCCTATGCGCTTTTTTTTAGCCGTCATTTTAACGAAGTGGTTTAGACTCCTTTCAAACATCTCCTTGCCGTGCCTTTTTCGGCTCTCGATATACGCAATGCGGATTCGCTTATAGCTCTCGGGAAAGCGCTGGAAGTTTCTCCACGCCTCCTTGTCCGACTGGAGCGGGCCGAGAATATCCGGTGGAACAACGAATTCATCCTCGGTCTCGTAAGCGTGCGCTACGGCAGCAAGTCCTGCCGCGGTCATTTTTTTCAGTTCCACGAGTTTGCGGATACGCTCCCTGTTTGCCTGCGAAAGGTTGCTTCCGGGTTTTCTCGGGGAGAATCTCTGAGCGAATCTTTCCTCGTCAACGCGTTTTACGATGCTGTCAATCCAGCCGAAACAAAGCGCCTCGTCCACCGCGTCGTTGTAGGATATGCGAGGCTTGCCGGTCTCCTTACGGTAGAAAACCAGCCATATCTCAGGCTCGGTCCGGTGATATTTTTTTAGCCAGGCCCGCCACTCGCCCGGGGTCTTGGCGTAAAAGGTTTTTCCCAGCTTCATTGAGGGATGTCGTGGTGCAATTTTGTGTCCATAGACCTTATGATATTTGAAGGGTGTTTGATGTCAAATGAGTTTTTTCATCTACTCAGCCAGCAGAAAGTATTCCCTTACTACATAACCGCTATTTCATCCCACAAATCCTTCCACTCCGGATTGGTGCCGTTGACCAACTCAATCTTCTTTCTCCTTACCATGCCTTTAATCTGCTTTTCTCTTTCGATTGCGCTTTGCGGATTAGACGCAACTTCATAATAGACAAGTTTATCAATGTTATATCTCTTTGTAAATCCCTTCGCCAGCTTATTCTTGTGTTCGTATACCCTGCGAACGAGATCATTTGTCACCCCGGTGTAAAGGACGGTGTTATTCTTATTGGTAAGGATGTAAATGTAATAGTTCACTGATTTCCCCTTATGATCATTGAACGTCTTTTAAACTTTGAGATTCTCACGGATGCCTTCGGCATCCTCAGAATGACAGCCTTGATTCGTACTTGTCACCCTGAGGACTGTAGGCCAAAGGCCGAAAGGACGTGAGGGTCTCACTTTTGAACCGCTGCGCTTAATATATTGCTTTCGTATCCTTTTGACTTCAAAATAGCCATACTCTCTTACGCGCAATTAAGATCAAAACGCAACTAAGGAGGAGGGCGGGTTAAGACTCTTTGACGATCTCTATCGACCGGATGACGTAGTCCTTGCCCTCCACGATTTCGAGGCCGCCTTGCCCGCATTTCGGGCAGGCGAACACGGGCAGGGACGTGTGGAGGAGGGGGTCGTCCTTGACTTCGAGGGGTCCCTCGTACCCGCAGCTCTTGCAGCGCGCTTTCGCGGGAACGGTCTTCCAATCGATTTCGGCGTCGCGCGCCTCGGAATCCTTGAAGAGTTCCCTGAGCCAGAACGTAACCTGATCGGGGTTGAGAAATGTCAGTTCGCCGATTTCGAGTGAGATTTTTTCGACTTTAGTGGCTCGCTGCTGCCTTGCACTGCGGAGAACGGTGACCGCAATCGACTCGGCCACCGACATCTCGTGCGACATCAGAGACCGAGTGCCGAGACGAGTTCGGGGATTCCGAGTCCGGTTCGCGCGGATGTGACGACGACGGTCGTGTCCGGATTCACGCCGTGGATGTCGTTCTTAAGATCATCGATCGAGACCCCCATTGCTTCGGCCATGTCGCTCTTGTTGATGACGGCGACCTGGGCCTCGGCGAATATGTAGGGATGCTTCTTGACCATGTACGGCCCCTCGGTGACGGAGACGACGACCACGCGCATGTCGGTGCCTAAAGGAAAGTCGCCCGGGCACACCAGGTTGCCTACGTTCTCGATGAGGAGGAGGTCGGTTTCGGGCGGGATGTCCTCGATTGCGTGGCTGACTATGTGAGCGTCGAGATGGCACTCCTTGCCTGTGTTGATCTGGAAGGTCTCAACGCCGTGCGAGGCGATGCGGTCGGCGTCGATGGTCGTGACTAGGTCGCCCGCAAGAACGGTGATGTGGTAGCGGTCACGCAGTAATTCGGAGAGTTTCTCGAGGATGGTGGTTTTTCCCGCTCCGACCGACCCCATGAAGTCGAAGGAGCGAACGCCGCGTGATTCGAGATTCTTGTGGGTTGCTTCCGCGAGCGCGCGGTTGTGGGCCAGGAGGCTCTCCTCGCCGGAAAGGTCTACCCCCAGGGGCTTATGAGTCTTGTGCATCTTACTCCTTTAGACCGATCAGGACGGCGATCATGAATTAATCAAGGTATCGACGGTATCTTGAGGGTATCTCCGCACTTGACACCCTTTTGGGGAAACCAGCCGGAGTCCATCTCGATCGCGTACGTGTAAGGTTCGAAGGGCATGTGCACGGTGACGGTGTCGTAGGGCCGCATCTCGTCGAGTCCCACTATTCTGCCTTGCGAGTTTATGAACGCGATTGAGAGCGGTATGCGGGTGTTTTTCATCCAGAAGGAATACATCCCCTCCCGAGGGAAGATGAAGAGCATTCCCGAGTTTTTGGCAAGCGAGTCGCGAAACATGAGACCGCGGCTGAGGGTTTCGCGCTCCTTTGCGACCTCGAGCGTGACCGTGGTGCCGGATATGCTCATTTTGATGGTGTCGCGGATCACGGATGCTTTTGAAGAGACGCCGGGCGCAGATTCGGTTTTCGGATTCCGGTCACCGGACTTGCACGCAAGATTACCCGCAAGCAGCATTATAGCCGCAGCCGCGCCCGCCCAAACCACCCTCATCACAAGGATCCGCCTTAAATTCCTTCTGATGCCGATATCAATCCCAGTATATGAACCTGCCGCAGTTGGGGCAGTTATTGATTGTGTCGGTGTGACCTGAAAGCTGCGTCGGGATCTTGGCAAAGCAGCCGCCGCAAAAGTCGTGCACGACGGGAACGACGGCCCAGTCCTTGTACCTGGTTATGATGCGCTGGTACATCTGGTAGATGGACGGGTTAAGACGCTCAAGCAGCTTTTCACGCTGTTTCAAGAGCATCGCGACCGGGTCCTCGACGTTCGTCTTGAAGCCTATCTTCTGGAATTCGGTTCTGATTTCCGTGTTTCGCCAGTCCTTTATCATGTAATCGAGGTGCTGCAGTTCGAGAAGGGTCTTGAGTTCTTCAGACATCAAAGCGTCCCTTCTATTTCCTCGACCAGCTTGATGAACTCCTCGGGCGTCTCGGGTTTCTCGTACAGTTTTTTCTTGAGCAGCTCCTGGCAGACGACCGCCACCCTGCCGAGCGTGATCAGATACTGGTTGCCCGGATCTTGCGGGGGAGCGACTATCAGGAAGAACAGGTTGACCGGTTTCTTGTCTATGGCGTTGAATTCGACCCCGGCATTGGATCTGGCCACGACTATCTCGAGGTTTTCCACGACCAGTGAGCGGCCGTGAGGAATGGCCACACCCTTTCCGATTCCGGTAGAGCCGAGTTCCTCGCGTTTGAGAAGGGTCGAAACAAGAAGGTCGGAGTCTTTTTCCTTGTGGATTAAATCCACCAGTTCGCGCAACGCGTCCGATTTTTTTCGCGCTGCCATATTAAGATTTATACGGTCCGGTTTAAGCAAGCTAAAGAGCTTCACAAAGCCTCCTTTGCACCGTCCAATATAAGATAAACCATTTTTTCATAATGTCAAGTCCTTTTTTGCGAAACATCCAGTCTCTTTGCATCTCCCCAGAGCTGTTCAATACTGTAAAACTCTCTGGTATCAGGAAGAAAGAGATGAACAATGACCTCCACGAAATCCATAAGAACCCAGTCGCCTCCCTCCAGACCTTCAAGATGATGCAGTGTCCAGTCCGTCCTGGTTTTCTCCCGCAGGTCCTGGGCCAGAGCCCTTGCATGCACGGTGGACGTGGCGGTTGCGAAAACGAAGAACTCCGTGACGCTCGAAAGCTTGCGGACATCCAGTATTTTTATATCCTCAGCTTTTTTAGCCGAAAGCGTTCGCGCTATCTTTCTTGCGAGAGCAGATGCCTGTTTCATTGTATTGTTTCCACCGTATCGGGAAGATAAGCCTTGTAGTCCTTGCCGATGATGAGGGTAACGTAGACGGGAGAAAGAGAGTCCAGCGACTGGGTAATGGAGTTTTTCCCGAGCCCCAGGGATCGAGCCACAATCCGCGCATTCAGGTTGTCCGGACTGCGCCTCTCGATGACGATGGTTCGCGAAAACTTCTCTTTCGAGTCGCCCACGGAAAGAACGTCGTAACCCCGCTCCCTGAGATAAACCATGGCTCGTCTGGCTATGCCCGGAACCCCGCAGCCGTTAAGGATCTCCATTCTTATGGCAACCTGCGGGTTTTCTTGTGGTTTAACCTTGTCCTTTGTCAGGAAATAATATCCGATTGACACCGCAGCACCGGCGAGGACGATAATCAGTATCAGGAGGAATATTTTCTTGATCTTGACCCCTTTATGCAGTTCGAGCCTTCGACAACCGTATCCTCCATTTGGACGTAGGGACCTATTGAAGATGCGATGCCTATGCTTGTTGTTCCTTTGAGGGCAACGCTGCCTGTCAGTCGCGCTCCCGGGGATACCTTGATATTTCCTTCAATTGACACCTGCTGCGAATTTTCTACACCCACTCCCATACGCATCCATTCATCGAGAATCCTCTCTTTAAGGATGTTTTCAAGCGCCTTGAGAGCAGCTTGATCGTTAATACCCATCACCTCTGTCCTGTCATCGATTTTCAGGGCTTCTACCCTTCTTCCCGAGGCAACCATCATCGCGACAACGTCGGTCAAGTAGTATTCTCCGGTTGTCTGGCTTGGTTGAACCTTGTCGAGCATCTCAAAAAGCAACTCGGTCTCGAACACGTATGTTCCCGAGTTCATTTCCCTGACTGCCTTCTCGGAAGCCGTCGCGTCCTTGTGCTCGACTATCTTCATTACGGTTCCGTCACTGTTGCGGATAACCCTTCCGTAGCCGGTAGGGTCCGGAAGCTCGGTTGTAAGGAGAGTGGCCGCAGCACCTCTTGACTGGTGTAAAGCTATCATCGAAGAAAGCGTTTGAGGCCTGATAAGGGGCACGTCGCCGCAAAGAACGATCATCCTTCGGGTGGAGACTTCGGCCCGGCAGAGTTTTACCGCATCGGCGGTCCCTTTCGCTTCGGGCTGGATAACGTACTTCTTGGTCTCGTTTCCGAGCGCGCTTCGTATGGGTTCTTCGCCATCTGGACTGACCACGACGATCACTTCCTCGGGAGAGAAATGCTCGATGGAGTCGAGAATATAGCAAATTATGGGCTTTCCCAGAAGGTGGTGCAATACCTTCTGCATACTCGAACCCATCCTCTTCCCTTTCCCTGCCGCGAGTATTACTGCCGTCAAACTTTCTCCACCGGCGCGTTTTGAGGGTCTACCTTCACGATGGTGGGAATCAGCTGCTCACCGGGTTGCAGATAGGCAACAGCCATGACTATCAGGCGGTCACCGCGCTCGCCGAGACGGGCGGTGGCTCCATTGAGCGAGCATACCCCCCCGGGGGCATCTATCAGATAGGTCTCGAACCTTTCACCGTTCTCCAGATTGACCACGAGCACCATTTGCCCTGGTTGGAGCCCGGCTTTTCTGATTAACGCCGTGCTGAGCGCCAGACTTCCTTCGTACTCAAGGTTCTTGTCAGTTACCTTGACCGGAAAAATCTTGGCTTGCAGGAAAGGTCTATACACCTATTCCGACTCTGTTTTTGAAGAAGCTTCCTTTTTTGTCTCTTTCGGTTGTTTTGAGGTCGGTTTTTTTGCCGGCGCCTTTTTGGGTTTCTCTTCCTGTTTCTCTTTTTCTTTCGCCGTTTTGGCTTGAGCCTTGGGTTTCGCTTTGGGCTTTGCTTTTTCTTGAGTCCTGGATTTCTTTTCGGCCTTCTTTTCTGTCTTGACGGTCATCTCAAGAATCGCCATTTCGGCTCCGTCCCCCTGACGCGTACCCAACCGAAAGATTCTCGTAAAGCCGCTCTTGCGATCCTCAAAACGCGGGCGCACCTCGTCAAAAAGACGTTTGACGAGGCTGTGATTTCCCAGGTAAGAGTAGGCAAAACGCCTCGACGCGAGATCATTGCGCTGGCTGCGGCTGATGATCCTTTCAGCAAGACGCTGAGCGACTTTGGCCTTAGCTAAAGTTGTAGTGATTCGTTCACTTATAACCAGCGAACGCACAAGCGAGTGAACCAGCGCTTGACGATGAGCGGCCGGACGTCTAAGTTTGGAAATATCTTTTCTATGTCTCATCTTCCGTATCCTCTGTATCGTTTTCAATGGAGTCATCATCTTCGGCATCAGATGTGCCTTCGCCAAGCTCAACACCCATCTCCTGCAGGCGAGAGCGAAGCGATGCAAACGAGCGCGGCTTGATGTCTCCCCATGTCATAATTTCATCTTCCGAAAGCTTTAAGAGATCGGAAACAGTGTAAACCCGGTGATCGGACAATGCCTTCTTTACAGTCTGCGGAACATCAAGGGATTCTATGGTCACTTTCATCCACGGTGAATCACTGGCCGAGGAATCACCGCTTGAGTCCGCCGATTTGGGCTCGGACAAGCTTGAAAGAGCTTCAACGTGATCACGCAAAAGTTCAGCGGTCTGCGCCAGGGCTTCATCGGGCCTTATGCTGCCATCGGTCTGCACTTCAAAAACGACCTGTTCGTAGTCGGTTCGTTCGCCGTAGCGCACGTTGGTCACATCCAGCTTCACCTGACGAACGGGCGAATAAAACGCATCGAGAAAAATGGTACCTGAAGATTCTCCGGGAGAACGTTTCTTGACGGATTCCTGTGTTTCGTATCCTCTTCCCCTTTCTACCTTTATCTCAATATGCACGCTTTTATCCTGAACGGTCACACTAAGAAGAGGAGTGTCCGGATTGACAAGAACCAGATTCGGCGGAAGTTCAAGGTCCTTGCCCTTGTATTCGCCGGGCTTGTCCACGTGAAGGTAAGCGCTCTGGGGACCCTCCCCTTCGAGCTTGAACCTTAGCTTCTTCACGTTGAGAACGACAAGCGGTACGTCTTCAAGAACACCGTCAATCGTCGAGAACTCGTGAATGACTCCGTTTATCCGGAGTTGAGTGGGAGCCGCGCCTTCGACAGAGGAAAGCATCGATCTGCGAAGGACGGTGCCCATTGTCCAGCCCCATCCTCTGCTGAGTGGGCTAAGAGTGAATCTCCCGAATGTCTCGGTTAATGTTTCGCGGTCCACATGTACCGCATCGGGTATTTTTATAAAACGACGACGCTCAGCCACAAAGCCCTCCATTACTTGGAGTAAAGCTCTACTACAAGCTGCGTGTTAACAGGTATCTCCGCCACGTCTTCCGCCGCGGGCAGACGGGTTATGCGAAGCTTCTTTGATGCGCCTTCAAGCACTATCCATGGAACCAGTCTTGTGACATCGGCTTGCTCCGCGCTCTCCTTGGCCACTGCCGAATCAGGGTTGTTCAAACCTATCAGATCACCGGTCTGGACGAAGTAAGACGGTATGTCTACCTTTTTCCCGCCGACCGATATGTGACCGTGGCGAACAAGCTGTCTTGCCTGAGGCCTGCTTTGCGCCCAACCGATTCTGTAGACGACATTATCCAGCCTGCGTTCAAGAAGCAAAAGAAGTTCTATCGCGGGGTTTCCGCGCTTATCCGCGAGCTCGAAAAAGCGGCGAAACTGTCCCTCAAGCATTCCGTACATGAGACGCAGCTTTTGTTTTTCCTTTAGCTGTTGCGCATAGGCGGAAGTGCGACGCACGAAACGCGAACGCTCCTTGGCCCCGCGGCGTGAAAGCGCGCATTTCTCGCTAAGGCAGCGCTCCCCCTTGAGGAAGAGCTTTTCACCCTCGCGACGGCATTTCTTACAGGAAGGCGATAAGTCTCTGGCCATATTGTCTCCTATACCCTGCGCTGCTTGGGAGGACGGCAACCGTTGTGCGGTATCGGGGTCGTGTCTACAATCTGCGTTATCTGCAAGCCGGCATTCTGAAGCGAACGAATAGCCGCTTCACGTCCTGGTCCAGGGCCTTTAACTATTACGTCTACCTTCTTTAATCCCTGAGAGGCGGCTTCACGCGCCGCCGCTTCGGTAGCCTGCTGAGCCGCGAAAGGTGTTCCCTTTTTGGCTCCCTTGAATCCGGTGCGGCCGCCAGAAGCCCATATGAGTACGTTACCTTCGCGGTCCGTAATGGCGACGATGGTATTGTTGAAAGTCGCGTGAATCTTTACGTACCCCATATCAGGGAATTTTTTCTTCTTGCGATAGACTTTCTTTCTAGCCAACTATCCTCCTAGACATTCTTCTTTAGCTTTAGTTTGCCGCTTGTCTTTTTAGGCCCCTTGCGGGTACGAGCATTGGTGCGTGTGCGCTGGCCGCGAACCGGCAGTCCCATCTTGTGACGGGTGCCCCTGTAGGCGTTGATTTCGATGAGTCGCTTGATGTTGGCGGCCACTTCCGCCCGAAGCACTCCTTCTACTCTGTGATTCTGCTCGATCTCCTGTCTTATAAGGGCCAATTCATTCTCATCGAGATCCTTGACTTTCTTTGTGGGATCAATCCCGGTCCTTGCAAGGATCTCTCTCGATTTCACAAGTCCTATACCGTAGATATCCGGCAAGGCGTACTGTATTGACTTGCGAGGAATTAACTCTACACCTGCTATTCGTGCCAAAAGTACTCCTAACCCTGTCTCTGCTTGTGTTTAGGGTTGCGCTTGCAGACAATAAGCACCCTGCCGTGGCGCTTGATTATCTTGCAGTGTTCGCAACGCTTTTTAATAGACGCTTTAACCTTCATAAGGTTATACTCCTTCTCATAAAAATTACTTGAATCTATAAACAATCCGGCCTCGGGTCAAATCGTAGGGTGAAAGTTCCACGAGTACCCTGTCGCCTGGAAGAATTTTGATGTAGTTCATTCGCATCTTGCCCGACAAATGTGCAAGAACCTTGAAACCGTTGTCTAATTCTACACGAAATGTAGCATTTGGCAACGCCTCGGCCACAGATCCTTCGGTCTGTATCAAATCTCTCTTAGACATAACTCGTCAAAACCTCCGGATCGGAATGCGTTACCGCAATTGTGTGTTCAAAGTGGGCGGATACTTTCCCGTCCGCCGTCACAACCGTCCAGTTGTCCTCCATAACCCTGACTTTTCCCGTGCCCATATTAAGCATCGGCTCGATGGCAAGAGTCATACCCGGCTCAAGCAGCGGCCCCACGCCGGCGTTACCGAAGTTGGGTACGTTGGGCTCTTCGTGAAGGGCAAGACCGGTGCCGTGTCCGAAGTAGTCCTTGACGATTCCGAAACCTGCGGACTTGGCCGTTTTTTCTATGGCATGACTGATGTCGCCCACACGATTACCCTTTCTTGCCTCCTCTATACCCTTCTCCAGAGCCTCAAGCGTGACGTCGATGAGTTTTTTTGTCTCATCGCTGACTCTTCCGACAGGAAAGCTTCGGGACGCGTCGGCTATGAATCCACTCTTTTCGACACCGACGTCTATCTTTACGAGATCACCATCCTTGATCGCCCGACTGCCCGGAATACCGTGAATTACTTCCTCGTTGATGCTTATGCAAGAGGCGGCAGGAAATCCGCGATACCCTTTAAAAATCGGCTTTCCGCCGCTTGACAGTATGTATTCTTCAATGGCCCTGTCAATCTGGGCCGTCGTTTTTCCGGGAGCCAGTTCCAGTTCTGCAACCTTAAGAGCACCTGCGAGAATTTTACCGGCCTCTCTTATGCCTTCTATTTCGAGTGCCGATTTAATGACTATGCCTGACAAAGCTTACCTCTCACTTCTCGGGATACTTCGTCTATGGATCTGTCCGCGTCAATCTTAATCAATTTCTTTCCGAAAAACTCGACAAGAGGCTCGGTCTCCTTGCAGAAAATCCTGTATCTATTAGTAATCACTTCCCTGGCATCATCCTTGCGAATCGTAAGAGGGGTACCGCAGTCATCACACACATCTTCTTTTACGGGAGGCGTCGTTTGAAGATTGTAGATGCGACCGCACTGCGTGCAAACCCTGCGGGCCCCGAGGCGCTTGACGATGGATTCCTCAGGGGCGTCGAGGTATACAACCTCCAGACTGTCGTTTTCACCGAGCATATCCTGGAGAACCCTTGCCTGTGCCGTCGTTCTCGGAAACCCGTCGAACAATATGCCCTCGGGGTGTTTTTTGTGATACTCTTTGACGAGGGCAATTACCGTCTCATCGTCAACCAGTTTCCCCGCTTCCACGGTCTCCTTTATCTTGTTTCCGAGTTCGCTCTTTTCTGCAATAGCCTTGCGGAAGATGTCCCCGGTAACAAAGACACTGACCCCCGAACACGCTGCGACATCTCTGGCCAACGTGCCCTTCCCGGCACCTGGGGGACCAAGCAGCACAATAATCCTCAACGACGTCCTCTGATCTTCGTACCCTTAAGAAGACCTTCGTAAGAGCGCATGAGAAGATGGGATTCGATCTGTTGAATCGTATCGAGAGCTACGCCGACGATGATGAGGTAAGTCGTCCCTCCGAGATAAAAAGGAACGCCCAGCCCTTGCATTATCCATGTAGGTAAGAGTGCAATCAAAGCGAGGAATATTGCCCCCGGAAGGGTTATCTTGGACAGCACGCCGTTAATGTATTCGGCGGTATTTTTGCCCGGACGAATACCCGGGATGAAACCACCCATTCGCTTCATGTTGTTGGCAAGATCGAGAGGGTTGAAGACCATGGAGGTGTAGAAGTAAGAGAAGAAAATGATGAGGAGACCGTATACGACATCGTGTATGACCGTGCCCGAACCGAACCACATTGTTATTCCCTGACTCAGATTCGCGTTTCCGGTGAATTGGATAATAGTCAGCGGTATGGCGATGATGCTCTGCGCAAAGATTATGGGAATGACGCCTGCGGTCGTCAGCCTTAAGGGTATATAAGTGGACTGTCCGCCGTATATCCTTCTGCCCACGACTCTTTTCGGATACTGCACCGGGATTTTGCGAACGGCCTGCGTCATAAGAACCATCGCTGCGAACACGAAGACTATTATCGCCAGAAGGACAACCAGCACGAACCACGACTTGGCTCCGGACGTGACGAGTTTGAGTGTGCTTCCGATGCTCTGCGGAATATTATCAAGACAGCCGATGAAAATGAGAAAACTTATTCCGTTGCCGATGCCCTTTTCGGTAATCAACTCGCCTATCCACATTAGGAATATGGTTCCTGTAGTGAGCGTGACTATCGTTAGAAGCCTTAACAGGAAACCGCCGTACGAAATGATGGAAATTACCTGACCGTTGTCGAGCTGTACCGGACCAAGACCTTGCAGATAAGCGGAGATGCCGACTGCATTGAGAATGGCAAGAATAACAGCGAAGTAGCGGGTGTATTGATTGATCTTGCGGCGTCCTTCTTCATCCTGCTGCATCTTCTGGATCTTAGGGAAAACCGATCCCAGAAGCTGGAACATGATGGATGCGGATATGTAAGGCATTACACCTAACGCAAATACGGAGGCACGGGAGAGGCCTCCACCCACGAACAGGTCGTAGAGGCCGAAAACCGTTCCCTGCATTTGCTTGAACAAAGAACCCATGGCCAGAGGATTGATACCAGGTGTAGGAATATGGGTACCCAGACGATAGATTATAACCATCAAAAGGGTAAAAAGGATCTTCTTCCGCAGGTCAGGGATCTTGAAGATGTTTCCTACACCCTGCATCATACCTGCACCTCAAGCTTTCCACCGGCTTTTTCGACTATCTCTTTGGCCTTGGCGGATGCGGCGTTAACGGTGAAATTGAGAGGTTTCTTTAGCTCACCGGCGGCGAGAAGCTTTAGCGGACGATCCGCATGGCGAATGAGTCCCTTTTGTGCAAGGTTCTCCGCGTTAACGGGCACGGACGCGTCCCACAAAGCAAGTCTCGTAAAATTTATCACCTGATAGCGGCGTTTCGCGGCACCCTTGGGATTATGCATGTGATTTATTTTCTTACCCTTTTGCATTCCACGCTTGGGTATCCGCCTGACGAGGGGCATCTGACCGCCCTCGAACTTCGGACCGTGTTCCTTGCCGGAGCGCTGACCTGCTCCTTTGTTTCCACGGCCCGACGTGCCGCCCGAACCGGAGGCTGTTCCACGGCCCACCCTCTTGGCGCGCTTGCGAGCCCCGGGGTGTCTTCTTATGTACTCAGCCATTTTGAACCTCCTCCACGCGCACCAGGTGAACCACCTTGGCGATCATGCCGCGTATAACGGGATTGTTCTCGTGAATGCGGCTGGCACCGCGGCGTCTCAACCCAAGCGCACGCGCCGTTTTCTTGTGAACCGGCTTCGAATCGATAAGACTGCCCACAAGTGTAACTTTGATTTTTCCGACTTCTTTATTTTTCGCTGGCATCCTTACGCTCCATGAAATAGGAAATGGGTTTATTGCGCAAACGAGCGATCTCGTCAAGGTTGCGCAGCTTCTTGAGTGCATGAATGGTAGCCATCGCCAGATTGTATGGCGTGTGGGAACCGAGAGATTTGGTAAGGGCATCCTTGATGCCGCAGGCCTCTAGCACGGCACGCACTGGCAGTGTAGCTATGAGTCCCGTTCCTGGTGACGCCGGCTTAATAATGACCTTTGATGCCGAGAAACGTGCTTCGGTTGCGTGAGCGATAGTACGAGATGCAGGAACCTTGTAAAGCAATTTACGGGCGTGTTCACGACCCTTGGATACGGCCATCGCGACTTCGTTAGCCTTGCCGTGGCCTACCCCGACATGCCCGGCCGAGTCACCTACAACTACTGTTGCGGAAAGTTTGAATCGTTTTCCGCCCTTGACTACCTTGGTCACTCGTTTAATCTCGATAACTTGATCGAGCAGTTCTTCTTGCATATCTGACAGTGAATGTTTTTCAAACATACTAGAACTCCAGTCCTTCCTCGCGGGCTGCATCTGCAAGGGCCTTTACGCGACCATGATAGCGGTAACCCGCTCTGTCAAAAACTATCCTTGATATTCCGCGATCCTTGAGGTTCTTGGCAAGAAGCTTACCTACTGCCCGCGCATCGGATTTCTTATCGCCTTCTACTTTCATATCCTTGAATGACGGGGAGAGGGACGAAAAGCCAGCAAGTACCTTGTTTGTATCGTCGTTTACAACCTGAGCGTATATGTGACGATTGGATCTGAAAATCACAACGCGAGGACGTTCCTCAGTACCTTTTACGCTGTGGCGAATGTGTAGATGACGCTTTTTGCGACCAAATTGCTTAACCCTTTTCATTATTCGGCTCCTGCTGCACGTTTGCCAAGCTTACGACGCACAAACTCGTTCTTGTATCTAAGCCCTTTTCCTTTGTATGAGTCGGGCGGGCGCAGACGTCTGATGTGTGCGGCAACCTGTCCGACGAGCTGTCTGTCAATTCCTTTTACTGTGATATCGGCAATCCAGTCCTTGTCATCACGAATCTTCGGTTCAAATATCTCGGCGTCTATACCTTTGGGAAGCGCGTAGATAACCGGATGAGAAAAGCCAAGGGTAAGAGTCAGATTAGATCCTTCCTTTTGGACCTTGAAACCGGTTCCTCTAAGGGTAATGACCTTGCTGAATCCTTCGGTTACGCCTGTAATGGCGTTGCGAACCAGCGCCACGGCAAGTCCAAGCATGGCCTTGTTCTCCGGCTGAACAGTGTAAGACAGCTTAACATCCTGGCCTTCGGCCTTGATTCCGATACCGGGCAAGAAAATAACGTTTACCGATCCCTTTGGACCTTTAAAAACGTAACCATCCTCGGCGTTCGCAAGACTGACGCCTGACGGTAGAGGTATGGGTTTAAGTGATGCCCTGGCCATTACCACACCTCGCAAATGACTTCGCCGCCGATACCAAGATTGCGAGCCTGGCGATCCGTCATTACACCCTGTGAGGTGGATATGATGGCTGTTCCCAAACCGTTGCGCACCTTGGGAATGTCTGAGGCCTTGCGGTAAACCCTGCGTGATTGTTTCGATATCTTGTGGATATTCGCAATAACGCTCTCACCCTGGGCGGAATACTTAAGTTGGATGAGGATTTCGGCCGGCCACTCCTTTTCCAGTACCTGAAAGTTACTTATGTAACCTTCTTCAAGAAGTATGCGGGAAATCTCTTGCTTGAACTTTGAAGCTGGCATTTTCACTTCTTTTTTGTGCGCAAGTATTGCGTTGCGAACCGCTGCAATGTAATCGCTTATTACGTCCATTAAAGACTCCTTACCAGCTTGCTTTCTTAACGCCTGGGATCTCGCCGCGCAGGGCCAGTTCGCGAAAACATACCCTGCACAATCCGAATTTGCGGTAAAAAGCTCGCGGTCTTCCACAGCGTTGACAGCGGTTATATCGACGGACGCGAAACTTAGGTTCGCTCCTCTGCTTATGGATCAAAGCCAGTCGTGCCACTTTACTCCTTTCGGAAGGGCATGCCCAGATAACCGAGCAACGCCCTGGTTTCATCGTCGTGTTTGGCGGTAGTCACGATTGTGATATCCATACCAAATACCTTTTTTACTTTATCGCGTTCTATCTCGGGAAATATGAGTTGCTCACGCAAACCAAGGGTGTAGGAACCACGACCGTCGAAGGAGTCCGTAGGAAAACCCCTGAAATCGCGGATCTGCGGAGCCGAAAAATTGAAAAACCTCTCCAGGAAATGATAAGCGCGCTCGCCTCTCAACGTGACTCTTGCTCCGACTACCATTCCCTTGCGAAGCCTGAAGTTGGAGATGGCTTTTTTGGCCTTAGTGATGACAGGTTTCTGGCCGGTTATCTTTGCAAGGTCGTCCACGATAGGATCGATAAGCTTGGAATCCTGGGATGCTTCACCGGCTCCAACATGAACAACCACTTTTTTAATCCTGGGCACCTGCATGATGTTGGCGTATCCGAATTCCTTCTGCAGGGTAGGAATTATCTTTTCGCGGTAGAGATCATGAAGTACGCTCATAATACGTTCTCCCCGCCGCAGCGCTTGCAAACTCGAACTCTGCCTTCGCCGCGAAACTCGCGAGACATACGGCTCGGCTTTCCGCACTTGGGACAAACGAGGCCTACATTTGACCTGTCAATGAAAGCAGGCTTTTCTATGATGCCGCTGGGTTGTCCTTTGCCCTTGGTTCGCTGGTGCTTCTTTACCATGTTGATGCCCTCAATGAGAACACGGCCCTTGTCCTTGTCAACCTTAAGGACCTTGCCTTGTCTGCCCTTATCTTCGCCTGAAATGACCTCGACAAGGTCGCCCTTATGTATGGAGAGTCTCATTAAACCACCTCCGGGGCAAGCGAGATTATTTTGGTAAAGTTGAATTCCCTAAGCTCGCGCGCTACGGGACCGAATATACGAGTTCCCTTGGGCTGCTTGTTTTCGTCGATGATAACGCACGCGTTGTCATCGAACCGAACGTAAGAACCATCTGGACGCGATATCTCCTTGCGCGTTCGAACTATGACAGCTTTGGCCTTTTCGCCTTTCTTGATCGAAGCGCTGGGCAGGGCGGATTTGACGGCTATGACGACGATATCGCCAACGCTTGCATAACGTCTGCGCGTACCACCCAGAACCTTTATAACCCGGGCCAGTTTTGCTCCGGTGTTGTCACTTATAACAAGTCTTGAATTATCCTGAATCATTTCTCTTCACCCAGTATTCGAACCACGCGGAAGTGTTTGAGTTTTGACAAGGGGCGAGTCTCTTCTATTTCAACTCGATCGCCCTCTTTACACTTGCTCTCTTCGTCGTGGGCGTAGTATTTGTGGCGTTTATTGACGTACTTTTTGTATCTGGTGTGAAGCTCCTTGCGAGTTACACTTACAACCACGGTTTTTTCGGGTTTGGAGGATACGACTTCGCCTATCAGCCTCTTATGTTCGCCCATTATCGAGTTCCTTTGGAGGCCTTTTTCGTGCCTTTCTTACCAGGCTCCGATTTGGCTTTCTTTTTGGGAGTCCCCTTGGAAGAAGCCGGCTTAGCAGCTTTTTTCGCAGGAGTTTTCTTTCCTGAAGTTTTTTTAGCGACGGCCTTCTTTGAAACTGGTTTCTTCTCGGATTCCTTTTTCACATGCTCTTCTTTCTTTTCAGCAGGTGCGGCTTCAGGCTTTTCAGCCTTCTTTGCCTCGCGCGCACTCTTACTGGGCAGTTTTATTATCCCCAGCTTGTCTTCTCTTATCAAGGTCTCAATTCTTGCGATATCGCGGCGAATGGTGCGCAGACGCAAAGCATTAGGCAAATCCTCTGTAGGCCGACGCAACCTTAAACGGAACTCCTCCTCGCGAAGCTCGTTGAGTTCATGGTCAAGCTCTTCGCGAGTCATTGACTTGATTTCAGATGCCTTCATAGTGAATTCCTTCTTCGCGCTTTACTACCTTGGTTCTGAGAGGCAGTTTGCTCGCCGCCTCTTTCAGGACGGCCTTCGCCGCCTCGTCCGTCAAACCGTCAAGTTCGAAAAGAATCCTTCCGGGCTTGATGACGGCAACCCAGAACTCCGGAGCACCCTTACCTTTACCCATTCTGGTTTCGGCAGGTTTCTTGGAGACGGGCTTGTCGGGGAAGACCCTAATCCATAATTTTCCGTTCTTACGAAGTTTCTTGGCCAGAACAATACGGCTGGCCTCGATTTGACGAGAAGTCAACCAGCAAGGCTCCGTTGCCATGAGACCGAAGTCTCCGAATGCGATTGTGGAACCTGCCGTTGCTTTGCCCGTCATGCGGCCACGGTGCTGCTTGCGCCATTTTGTACGTTTAGGCATCAACATAGCTTACTTCCTCCAGGTCTCGGCAACGCCGCCTTTGTATATCCAAACTTTGACGCCCACAGTACCGGCTATGGTGTAAGCTGTCTCCTGAGCGTAATCGATATCGGCTGCAAGGGTCTGAAGAGGAACCTGTCCCTCTTTGTACCATTCTCGGCGGGCTATCTCTGCACCGCCGAGACGGCCTGCGACGGCAACCTTGATTCCTCGAGCGCCGAGTTTCATCGCCTGCATCGTTGCACGTCGCATCGCTCTGCGGTGGGCTACGCGAGCCTCAAGCTGTGTAGCAATGGTGCGAGCCACGATGCGCGCCTCAAGCTCGGGAACACGAACCACCTCGACGTAAACGTTGACGGGCTTGCCCGTAAGCTGCTTGAGCTCTTCACTCAAGACCTCGAGGTTGGCTCGTTTCTGTCCAATAACCATGCCCGGCCTTGCCGTGGATATCGTGACCGCGGTTTTTGTGCCTACGCGGCGAACAACAACGTTTGAAACCGCCGCGTCGGAGAGCTTGGTGTAAATATAACGCTTAATACGAATATCTTCGGCAAGATGTTCGGAATAGTTCGTCTCGTCGAACCAGTGAGACTGCCATTCTTTCGTATAACCTAATCTGAAGCCGTGTGGATGAACCTTCTGTCCCATTATGAATTCCTCTTCTCATCTGAGATCTTTAGTGTTAGATGCGCGAATCTCTTGCGGATTATCATCCCGCGGCCTCTAGGCGCGGCTCGCATTCTTTTCATTATCGGGCCTGTATCCGCTCTCGCATCAACAACAAAGAAACGCTCGCGGTCGAAACGTACTTTACCCATCTTCGATTCCACGTTCGAAATGGCCGCGCGCAGTGTCTTTAAAACGGGTTCCTTCGTGGGCTTGTTAAGGAAAGTAAGGATGTTCAAAGCATCGTCAATCTTCTTACCGCGTATGAGTTCGAGTATCTGCCCGTATTTGCGCGAGGATCCGCGAATAAATTTAGCTCTTGCAACTGCTTCGCTCATTTCTTCTTTCCTTCTTCTGCGGTACCCTCTTTCTTCCCTCCGTGACCGCGATAGGTCCTGGTGGGAGAAAATTCACCGAGTTTGTGGCCGACCATTTGTTCGGTGACGTATACGGGAATAAACTTGCGGCCGTTGTGAACCGCTATTGTGTGACCGACAAATTCCGGCGGAATGGTGGAACGTCTGGCCCACGTACGAATTACTTTCTTCTGCTTACGCACGTCGAGGCCCGTCACTTTCTTTAGGAGTTTTTCATCCACGTAGGGGCCTTTTTTAAGCGAGCGTCCCACTACTTCCTCCTTTTTACTATCAAGCGGGTTGAAGCCTTGTTCCTGTCGCGGGTCTTTTTACCCTTGGCTATCAAACCTTTTCTAGAGCATGGCGGTCTGCCGCCGGACGCCTTACCCTCGCCGCCGCCCATGGGGTGGTCGTGAGGGTTCATGGCTACAGCTCTGGTTCGAGGTCTTATGCCCATGTGGCGCTTCCTGCCGGCCTTTCCGATACTGACCTTGCCGTGTTCCGGGTTGGATACCCGCCCCACGGTGGCAAAACATGAGATATTGAAAAGCCTCACTTCACCCGAAGGAAGCTTTACGAAAGCCTGCTTGCCTTCTTTTGCCAGTATCTGCGCGGATGAACCCGCACTGCGTACCATGCGGCCACGAGTCTGGGGGAATATTTGCAGGTTGTGGATTTCGATGCCGACCGGTATCTTGGCCAGGGGCATTGAATTTCCGGCCTTAAGGGGGGCCTCCAGGGCGGATATTATTTCAGTTCCCTTGCTGAGACCGTCCGGGGCCAGGATGTAGCGATATTCGCCGTCGGGATAGCTCACGAGAGCTATATTGGCGGTTCTGTTGGGGTCGTATTGAATCGAGACTACCTTGCCCGGAATGTTGTGCTTGTCGCGCTTGAAATCTATTATTCGATAGTGACGTTTTTCGCCGCCACCTCTGCGAGGCGCGGTGATCCGACCGGTATTGTTGCGTCCGCCTTTCTTTCTTAAGGTCTCAAGCAGCGGCTCATAGGGCTTTTCGCCCGAAACTTGCTTGTCGTATAAAACCTCGTAGAAGCGCCTTGCCGGCGTGATCGGCTTGAATTTCTTTATTCTGGAAATCACGCGAGCCATCAGGCACCTCCTACAAGCTCTTCGATTCGTTCGCCTTTTGCAAGAGTCACCACGGCTTTTTTCCAGTCCGGTCTCTTGCCTTCAAAACGACCGAGTTTCTTCAACTTGCCTTTGACTTTCATGATATTGACACTCTTCACGTGCACATGGAAAAGATTCTCGACGGCCCTGCGAACGTCAAGCTTTGTAGAGCTTGTGTCCACGGAAAATAAATACTGACCCTTTTCGTCACGCGCGAGAAGCGACTTTTCAGTTACGATGGGATGACGTATGATCAATCTTGGATCTTTCATTTCCACCTCGCTATAAGGGGCTCGCACGCCGACCTGAAAAGAACCAGTTTTCTCGGCTGCCAGACTGAGTACGCATTGAGATCCTTTTCCGTGACTATATTGAGAGCTTGGATGTTGCGTCCGGCCCTCTGAAGATCCTGCGATGACGCACTCGGAACCAGCAACAGGGAAACGTTATTGCGCTCACGTAGGTTCTTCAGCGCCAGTGCAACGTGTTTTGTCTTGGCTTCGGGAAGGGAAATATCCTCTATTATGAGTAGATTGCCTCGCTGAAGCTTTTGTTTCAACGCCTCCAGCAGCGCCTTCGAGCGAACGGCCTGCGGCAAGCTCTTGCGGAAGCTTTTGGGCTCCGGTCCATGAACGACGCCGCCGTGCACACGAGTGGGTGAACGCAGAGAACCTGCGCGGGCGCGTCCAAGGTGCTTTTGAGGAAAGAGCTTCTTTTTTGCTCCCTCCACCTCTGAACGGGTCTTGGCCTTTGCAGTGCCCTGGCGTTTGTTGGCTCTGTAAGCCTCAATGGCCTCCCAGAGAATCGTTTCATTCACAGGCGTAGCGAATATCTCATCTGGAAATTCTACTGTCCCGGAAGCCGAACCGTCTTGCTTTAAAACATTGAGCTTCATTTCCCCACCTTTCTTATGAGTAAAACCCCTCCGGTGGGTCCGGGAACCGAACCTTTAAGATAAAGCAGATTGCGCTCCGCGTCAATCTTGACGACCCGAAGATTGTGAATCGTCATATGCTCGTTTCCGTAATGTCCTGGCATCCTGTGACCTTTCAATACACGGCCCGGTGTGGTTGTTTGACCGTTGGAACCAATTCTGCGGTGGTGGTTCGAACCGTGCGTTTCAGGTCCACCGTGCCAACCGTGACGCTTTATTCCTCCGGCAAATCCGCGACCTTTCGTCCAGCCAATAACGTCCACCTTATCTCCAGGTTCAAGTAGGCCCGCATCAAGCTTCATTCCGGCCTTGACATCTCCGTCGAATTCTCCCTTAAGTTCCATTATCTTCAAAGGAGTATGTTCGAGTCCTGCTTTCTTAAGGTGTCCGCGCAGAGGCTTGGTTACGCGCTTGCGGCGGCTTATGCCCAACTGCACTGCGGCATAACCGTCATTGGCAACGGTCTTCGCCTGGATGATATAGCAGTCATCCACGTCGACAAGGGTGACCGGGGTCACCTTGCGGCCGTCTTCGTAAACTCTCGACATTCCGAGTTTACGTCCAAGCATTCCTTTCATGTATTTTTCCTAATCCTTCAGTTTAACACCCGGATTTTATTCCGGGTCAGCCTTTAACAGAGTGTATCTCGATTTCGACACCGGCGGGAACCTCGAGACGCATAAGCGCATCGACCATTTCGGAAGTGGCCTCGCCGATCTCTATCAGGCGCTTGTGCACCTTGAATTCAAATTGCTCGCGGCTGCGCTTATCGATGTGCGGTGAGCGCAAAACCGTATAAAGCGAACGGCGCGTAGGCAAAGGTATGGGTCCTGAAACCTTTGCGCCGGTGCGCTTGGCTATGTCGACTATATCCTTGGCCGATTGGTCAAGAATTCTGTAATCGTAAGCTTTGAGCTTTATTCTGATCTTTTCAATATCCATTATTCAATTACCTTTGTGACGACTCCGGCGCCGACGGTGCGTCCACCCTCGCGGATGGCGAAGCGGGAGCCTTC
>CBFGKC010000026.1:0-21239 GCA_965649265.1 Caldifarciminota bacterium
AGTCATGCTCACTTTGCCGCCCACGTCATGGTAAAGACTGTAGAAATCCTTGAATTCGTTGTCCAGTGCCGGCTGGCGATCGGTGTAGGAACCGACAAGAACGCCTGCGTCGAAAAGTATATGACCCTCCCCCTCGGGGGTTTCAAGCAGGATATGGCTTATAAGATCCGGATTCAGGCAGTTTTCCATGAGCTTGACTATCATGATTATCTCCGAGCTCATCTGGGATATCTGCGGTTTAATTAAAGAGGCGGCAAGAAGCGGCCTTGTAACCTCGGGTTTGAACCGGTAAAGAGACAATTTCAAGCTGCCTAAATCGGCATCAATCAAAAGAGCCTCTATCGCTTCCTTGCCGAACATCCTTCCCCCCTTGTGAGTGTTAATTGCGTACCGGGCCTTTCCTGCGGTAACAAGCACTTCGATACGCTGGGTGTCACTCTCGGCGACAAGAACGCCGTCGAATTTTTCTTCTTCCATCCATATCGAAAGCATATCGATTTTCAAAAGTTGTGAAGGCACCTGTTCGTGAACGGCTTCGCCAATCGGATAACGCATTTAAACTCCTCTTTACATACAATACGGAGAAAATCCTCCGAGACACAACCTGCTAGTATTTTATTTAGGTATTATAGCAGGAGAGATGTAATTGTCAAGAAAGGAGTTCCGCATTTTGTCAAATTCATGAAAGGAACCTTGCAAGCGCTTCTGAAACTTGCTTATTTCAAAAACATACGGAGAAACGCGGTATCCGGTATTCTGCAAAAGGCATGATTCTTTGCCAAATCCTCCCCTTTTTTCCTTCCCATGGAAATAAGGGAAGTCTCAAATAGAACCAAGGATGTCTGGAGGAGGTGACTGCGTGAATAAATTCCTGGGCAGGGCGATTCCGAAGTCGTCTAAAATCCCTGCGAATTTTGTCTTGATCGCGGACGACATCCCGGAGGGCGCTATTTTCTCGAGGGTGTTCCACATGTGGGCTATGGCGTTTTCCGAATCTATTTTCAAATCGATTATCGAGCCGTTTGCAATCTGAAAAACGGTCGTGAACTCCTCAGGTTTTTCCAGTTTCTCAAGAAGTGTGACGTGAAGAGGAGGAGCTTCCTCCTCAAGGTAATCCAGAAGTCGGTTGAGCGCCATTATTACAATATCCTTAAGTGGTTTTTGCTTGTGTATGATCTCCATGCCTACCTCCAGCTGCGAGATTCTTGCAAGGAAATCCTCCACGTATCGACCTGCGATGATGTCTCCGTGCTGGGGAGCAATAACTTCCGGGATCGGGTCTAGGTTCGTTATTCTGTCCACCGTGTCCCTCAGCGCCTGCCGGAGCGGCATGTAAATCTGGTGGAAGAACTCGATTCCTGAGAAAGAAGATTCATCGGCATGTATTCCCGGACCCTTTCTCGACGTGACGCCTGCAAGGAAATCGCCGGAGAAGAGCGTTCTGCTCTCATAGTCATAAAACATCATTGCGCCGCGGAAATGGCAGAAGTAGGCCGGGACGAACTGCACCCTGTGGCCCGTTTTCTTTATCTCGAGCGTCTGGGAGTGCTGGGATTCTATCGCAAAGAGATTGCGTTCGGGGATGCCGAGCATTTTTATGAGCCTCAAGGTATCAATCGACGAGACCACCACCGCGTGGGGCGCATTGGCGAGTATCACGTGAATGTTGGAGGCCACATCCGGGTCCTGGTGGCTTAAGAAAACGATATCGACGTTCTGCAGGCCGCCCGCGAGCTTCTCGAGGGCGGATGCGAGAAGAGACGTGTCGAGCTTGGTGCCCGGATCGAAAAGCATGTTAACACGGTTGTTTCCGGAGATGAATCTCTTTAGATAAATATTGCGGTGCAGGTCGGGTTCAGGGGTGCGAATGAGATAGAATTCGTTAGCTATCTCGAAAAAATCATGTTTCTCCTCAGATGGCATCTTCACTCCTGTAGTTTGATTCGCTGGGAACTACCTATATAGAAATAACCCTAGTTCTCGGTAAGGATGTGCTCGTCGTACTGGAGCTCAAAATAGAGCTTGTGCTTGGCTTCTTCCTGGGCAAGACCGAGGAGAAGCTCTTCGAGTTCCTTGTTGTCCGTGATTGCGGCGAGATCGGTATAGAGCTTGAAGGAAGCCTTCTCTCTTTGCATGGCGACTATGAGGGCTTTCTGGTAATCGAATATTGCGTTCTCGTCGACATCCGCTTTTGCCAGGTAGTCTGCAATCTTCAAACTCTGTACTTTTGCGCCGGCAGAAATCATTATCTTGCCTTGCTTGACCGCCTCAAGTTTCGCCTTGTGTTTTTGCTCCTCCTTGGCAAAGCTCGCGAACAGTTCCTTCATTGAAGTGTTGTCCATGCGGCCTGCAAGATCGGTGTAAAAGATACTCGCTTCCTCTTCCTTGCTTATTGCAAAATCAAGTAGTTCGTTTACCGAACCGAAAGTATCATTCACGTATCCTCCTTTGGCTTCTATACTTTTTCTAAAATCCAGGCTCCTATGCTCGGATTGTAAATTATAGAGTATTAAGCGCTGCGGTCAAGCTGTTCAATTGTAATAAACCCGAACCCTCTTGGGCCGCAGTATTACCAGATGCAATCGAGCAAGGCCCTTTTCCAGTCGTTTCCTGTCTCTTTCGTGACGTCCGCCGCAGAGTTAGGATCGCCAGGTTTTGTGTATTTACGCATTCTATCTTCCAGAGCTAAATCGTCGAGAATGTCCTCGCAGTTTTTCCTGTCGAACTTTTCCATTTCAAACTCCTATTGGTTTGCGAGTTCTTTAACAGCCTTGAGTGCGGCTTCATAATCCGGATGTTCGCCCACCTCCTTTACGATCTCGGAGTAGCGAATTACGCCCTCTTTATCGACCACGAAGATGGACCTTGCCAAAAGTCTTGTCTCATGCATCAGGACCCCGTAGGAAGTCCCGAACGAGGCGTATTTGTGATCGGAGAAAACCTTTACCTTATCTATCCCCTGTGCGCCGCACCATCGTTTTTGCGCGAAGGGGAGGTCCATACTTACGGTCAATATGACTACATCCGTACCTAATCCGGCGGCTTCTTCGTTGAAGCGATGGGTCTGAAGGTCGCAGATGGATGTATCCAGTGAGGTGACCACTGAGATCAGTCTTATCTTGCCCACGAACTCCGACGAATGAACCTCGGCAAAATCGTTTCCGATTACGGTAAAATCGGGTGCATTGTCTCCATTTTTTACCTCGCTGCCGACAAGTGTGACCGGATTGCCTCCCATTGTCACTAGTCCTTTTCTTTCGTTCATTGTAAATCTCCTGTTATTTCGGTTGACGCATAAATTATAGTAATTTTGTAGGGTTCGTCAAGTCGTAGAACTTATAAACACTTGACGCAAAACAATCTTTTTTTATAATTTCTTGTTAGTTCTTTTAAATTTGGATCAAAGAAACTTTTCTTGTAAGGATGTAGTAATGTATTCTCCAACGTTTAGCTCAAAGCCTAAGGTGCTTATCACTACAACTTATGTAAAAAACAAGCGCGATTTCTTTGACACGTTTGCAGTAAATACCCCTTACCGGCCAAGGCTCAGCTATCCCAGCCGTTCGTATTCTTCCGCGTTAAGGTTTCTCAAGATCAATGTTCCGGACGTTGAAATTCTTGAATACCCCTACTGGCAATCATATATCAAGAAACTGCGTGAGGGCTGGGATGTAGTGGGTTTCAGTTTCTTTCACTTTGAACTCGACCGCATACTTGCGATGGCTGAAGAAGCAAGGCGTCATGGTATACGCGAGCTCTGGGCCGGCGGCTACGGTGCGCTTTCGCCCCAGTCTGAATTCGCGGACAAGTGCTGGACCGGTTACTGCGAGGAGAGGCTTTCAAGTGAGGTGTTCGGAACAAACGTCGAAAGGCTCAGGCATCCGTCTCTGGCAGGCTCGTTAAGGCTTGATCTGCCTCCGTTCTTCAGGATAGCAAAACTGGCAGGCCTTTACACGTCCCGTGGATGTCCTTATCGCTGTACCTTTTGCCAGGCACCCCTTTATGCACCAAGACCTTCCCGAATCCCTCTCGAAAGCATTGAAGAAGTCCTCAACCAATACGCGAGCCTTGGTGTCAAGCTGATAGGAATTCACGACGAGACGTTCGGAATCTTTCAACCGCACTCCGAAAGGGTCGTGGAGATGATGCGTTCCCGGGGTATGCGGTGGTCTGTGGCATCCCGGGTCGACATGGCGCTCAAGAATCTGGACTACTGGGCTGATGCCGGTCTTACAACGCTGGGGTTCGGTGTCGAGACACTGCGGGGAAGCTCTCTTGCAAAAATCAAAAAGGGGCTGGATACGGACTTGCTCCCCGAACTCGCGCGGCGAGCGAGGGGGAGGGGGGTACTCACGACCGCATACTACATGATAGGCTGCGAGGACGACACCGTTGATTCGATCGCCGAGGACCTTCTCGAACTTCGCAACATGGGATTCGACTCGCATCAACTTACCATCAACACACCCTTTCCTGGAACCCTTCAATGGGACTACATAGGTTCGACCTTCGGTCTTATCGATTCGAACCCTGCCCATTACGACACTCGTCACCTGGTCTGGAAACACCCCCACATCGGTCCGTTAGAGATGCATTACCTCCTTACCGAAGGCTGCGCATTCCTCAATCGTCCGCTATCCAGCTACATTCCCGGCATCTTGCGGATGATGAAAAGTTACCCCAGATCCCCTGATTGACAAAAACCAACCAGGGCGTAAATTATCTAATCAAGGAGGAGGAAGAATGCCGCCTAAAGCAGTCAAGACCGTCAGGGACCTGATTTTCTGGCGTTACGCCAGGTTGATTGCCCGTTCAGCAGGCATGGACGAGCAATTCGGCTTCATCATGAAAACGTTCAAGGATCTGCAAACCGGAAAGAAACACTGGTCGTCCGTGCTTCGCGAGGACAGCTTGATGATTCACGAGAACGGGCATTGCGTCTACTGCGGAGCAACCGAAGGGCTTACATGGGACCACATCATTCCACGTAAAATAAAAGCCCCGCACGGATGCAACGTTCACGAAATCCACAACGTCGTCGAATGCTGCAAAAGCTGCAACAGTTCAAAGGGAGGCCGCGACGTATTCTCGTGGTTTGGAAAGGAAAGAAGAAACGAGGTTCCCAGGCTCGTGGAGGGGAAACTTCTTAAACTTTTGTACGAATGCCACTCTTGCCGGGGGACGCTTGAGAGCGCCGACCTCGACTCGAGCGGCGAGCTTGACATACTCGATCTGGGTTGGATATTCCACGAACCGTGCCCGTCTCGAAAGGTCTGCGAGTGACCACAGATCAGACTTCTTAAATGTAGAGAGGAGAGGGGTAAAAGATTCCAGCTTCTTAATTGACCGGCATCATCATCCCCTGTTCTTAATATTGAATTATTTAAAACAAGGCATAAAAACTCTTTTATCTATTGACATCTTTAAAAAGTACTATATAATTCAACCCTTGCGTAAAAAAGCTTTTTTGGGAAGTTTTTTCGCAAGAACAAAATCCCAACGAGGAGGAAAGATGCCCAAAACAAAAGAAATCAAATCACTCATTCCGGCTTTCATCGCGTCAATCATTCTTGCGGCCGTCTTTTTTATTCCTGGTTCCGCAGAGGCTGCTAAAGGCGACGTTCCCAACTGGGATTCTCTCCGGGCGGTATTTACCGCGAGGGCTACCGGATGGAACATGACGCCGGCAATAGAGAAGGATCTGATATACTCTCTTCTGGCCTATTCAGTGGTTTTCAAAAACTGGCAGGTCAGCAAGGATACCGGTCGCGGATACAACATCGGCTCTGTGCTTGTCAATCCGAGCGGAACCGTCATTTACTGGGCAACCAATTGCGTGAACGTGACAGGCAATATGACCCAGCACGGCGAGGTCCGGTTGATGAATTGTTATCTGGCCTCGACAAAGAAGAAGGACTTGAAGAACCATATCATCTACACGACACTCGAACCCTGTGCTCAGTGCGCGGGGATGATGAAGCTGACCAGCATCTACCGTACCATCTACGGGCAGACCGACCCCGGTTACGGAAAGGCTCACGAAAGGCTCGATTTGAACTCGTACGTATGGAACCCTGACAGCGGCTACACTCCTTATCCCCGTCACGTCATCTCCGATACCCTTGCCGCTTTCGAACGCTGGTATTTAGACGAAATCTACCAGATATATCTTGACACTTGCAAGGATTCGAGCATAACCAAATTCCTGACAAGCAAGGGTGCGTATGATGCCTATGCTTATTATCTGAAAGAATTCCTGAATTATCAGGTCAAGTATCAGGAAAACTACATGACCTGGAAGCAGGCAAGAATTTACTATGATTCTGTGCCGGATCATTACGTCCAGTTGTGCCCGCCTGAATAAATCGGCTTAGGTTTCAAGGACTCTTTTTTAGAGGATTCCTGAGGAGTGCGTAACAATCATTTTGCGAAGTTTCCAGCAGAATGAGTCTAGCATTAAGGAGGACGAATGTCCAATAACAGTAAGAGAAACATTTGGGGACCAGGTTGTATCGTTTCAATCATTATCGGTGCCATATATATTATGCCGGTTGTCGGCCGGAGTGCCGACGTTGGTACTCCAAACCTGGACTCTCTATATGCTGCTTATTCCGCTAAAAAGATTCAGGTCAGCCCCGCTCAGGAGAGGGACAGAATCTTTTCTCTCCTTGCTTATGCCGTTGTGCTTAAAAACTGGCAAGTCAGTTCTGACACCGGACGTGGTTACAACATAGGTTCAGTCCTGGTGGATTCCAACAATAAAGTCATTTACTGGGCTCGAAACTGCGTAAACGTAACCAGGAATTCCACACAACACGGCGAAGTTCGCCTCATGAATTGTTACATGGCTACTGCGAGGACAAGGAATTTAAAAGGGCATACGATTTATACAACGCTTGAGCCCTGCGCGCAGTGTGCCGGGATGATGAAGCTCGCAAGCGTTCGACGTACCGTTTACGGGCAGATTGACCCTGGATTCGGAAAAGCTCACGAAAGACTCGATTTGAATTCATACGCATGGAAGCCTGACAGCGGTTATACACCTTATCCCCGCCACGTCATTTCGGACACCCTTGCCGCTGCTGAATGCTGGTACATGGACTATCTCTACAAGGCATATCTTGACACTTGCAAGGATTCAAGCATAACCAGGTTTCTTTCAAGCGCCGGTGCCTACGATGCCTACACCAAGTTCCTTGATTTCTTTTTAAAATACCCGGTACAATACCAGGAGAATTACGCTATCTGGAAGCAAGCGAGAATCTATTATGATTCGGTTCCGGATCATTACGTTCAAATGTGTCCGCCTGAATGAAGGCGGACGAAAGCTTCTCTAGAACGTCAACAATCATTTATCGGCACTCCATGAAAAAAGGGGCGCGAAGCGCCCCTTTCAATCTTAATTCATCAATCAATTAATGACCGCAGCTGCAGCCCTTGTGGTGATGTTCTTCTTCTTCGTCATCATCCTTTTCGTGGCAGGGACAGTCGCATTCCTTGCCGGGTTCGTGGTACTGGAAGCAGCCGCAGTCGTCGTCTTCGTGGCACTCGCACTCGCAGGCCTCGTCTTCCTTGTGATGTTCGTAGCATTCGCAGTCTTCGTTGTGATGCTTGTGTTTTGACATAAAGTCCTCCTAAATTCGGTTTATGATTTTCGATTTTCTGGGTCCCCAAAAGGGGACGCAGTACCCTTTTGGGGTAATTACCAATTTTCTCCCAGAAGCTCGAAGTATGCCCTGGGATGTGCGCAGGCCGGGCATTGTTCGGGCGCTTCCTTGCCTTCGTGCAGATAGCCGCAGTTGCGGCAGCGCCAGACAACAGGCTCGGGCCTCTTGAAAACGCGGTCCTCCTCGACATTCTTCAAGAGATCGCGGTAGCGCTTCTCATGCTGCTTCTCGGCCACCGAAACCATCTCGAAAAGCCTGGCCACGGCCTCGAAGCCTTCCTCGCGGGCGACCTTGGCATAGTTCGGATACATCTGGGTCCACTCGAAATGCTCGCCGCCTGCGGCCTCCTTGAGGTTCTCGGCGGTCTTGCCTATTACTCCTGCCGGGAACTTCCACTGTACCTCAACCTCGCCGCCTTCGAGGAAACTGAAGAATCGTTTTGCATGTTCCTTCTCCTGGTCCGCGGTCTCGGCAAAGATGGCTGAAATCTGCTCGAAACCTTCCTTCTTTGCCTGACCGGCAAAGTAAGTATAGCGATTGCGGGCTTGCGATTCGCCTGCAAAAGCGGTCAAGAGATTACGTTCCGTCTTGGTTCCTTTTATGCTTTTTGCCACACTATACTCCTTTTTTTATTTTCCAAACTTTACACAATTTTCTGAATGTTTCAACGCCCGGTCCCGGAACCGTTCCCAATCAACCCTTCAGATATTTCTCGTACGCGTTCTGAATACTTGCCTTGTGTTCAAGCTCTTCAGCCGCCAGGCTCTCGAACGTTCGTTTGAGCGTGCCGTCATCGACAATCTGGGCCAGGTCGGAATAAAGCTTGTTGGAGCTTTGTTCTCTTTCCAGCGCAACGAGCATTGCGTTTTCGACAGCCAGGGATTTAGAACCTTCCTTTGTCAGAAGCACCTTATCCAGTTCCAAGTTCTTTATCCTGGGATGGGAACCTATTTCAACATTCCCTTTCCGCATCTCGATTATGACTATTTTGTGCCGAATCTCCTGTCTGGCAAGTTCCGTAAAAAGTTCTTTCATGCCTGGATCGTGCATCCTTTCGGCAAGGTCAGTATAAAAATCGCAAGCATCCTGCTCCTTCTCTCTTGCAAAGTCCAGTACGTCTTCAATAGAATTAAACATCAAGGGTTTCCTCCAAAGATTCTTGCACCTCTATAATAGTTTACGAAGTGCCTGTGTCAAGGAACTTAACGCAAGAGTTCAATTTTTAGAAACTTATATCCGCCAGAAGGACTTAAACTAGTTCCTGAGTCTGCATTCATTCAAAAAACCTTCCATGTCGGTGTCATCCCTTATGCCGAGCCTGGTCAGGACGAAATCGTACTTTACCGGGTCCTGCGGCACTATTTCCCTGAACGCCGACGTAATTTCCAGCGCGGTCTTGAGGTTTGCCTGCTTGCGATTCGTAATCCCCAGAGCGATTCCGATGCGGTGCATGTGAAGGTCCACTGGTACTATAAGCTTAGAGGGGGGGATCCCCTGCCATCCGCCCGGGTCGACCGCATCCTTGCGAACCATCCACCTTAAAAATAAGTGCAGCCTTTTTGAAGCGCCGCCCTTCTCCGGATACGGCAGAAGGTGCTCGAACCCTTTCCCGTAACACCCGTAACACCCGTTACCTCCTTCTCTCCCTTTTTCTTTTTCCAATGCGCGGCCTCTTATCTTCGAGGTAAATTTGATTAACGCCGGAAGTACCATCTTATCCTCCTTGCTGTATCCATCCATGAATCCGGCCTCGAGTGAGCCGAAATCCTCAATCGTTCTCTTTAGTCCCCAGAGCATAAGGCTGAAGTCTTCTCCAGTGGCGAATCGGTGTTTGAATTCTTTGAAGACTCGTCGCATGTCTTTAAAATCGCTCGACTTGAGAAACTCGAGGGGCGAGGGCTGCATCAGATCGAGCACCCTTTTTACGCTCGCAAGTATCTGTTTGACGCCTCCGTAAGCCAGCGAGGAGGCGATAATCCCTACAAGCTCGCGCTTCCGAAGATCCGGGTAATCGTACAAAAACTGTAAGGGGTCAGGGTTCACGTACTCCCTTTTCGAGTAGCAGGCATAGAGCGCCTCAAGTTGTTTTGTTATATCTTTTAATGAACGCACGTTGCTCCTTGCATTGAACCATACTATAGGAATCTCCAGGTTGGTGTCAAGCTGTTGACAATCGAGGCAACGTATGTACACTTCAGGTTTGAATCTCAATCAACAAAGGAGGAAGATGAAGCCGAAGGTAATCTTGCACAATGCGGTGAGTGTTGACGGTCGTATGGATCACCTTTCCATCGACATGGGGCTTTTCTACAGCCTTGCCTCGAAATGGAAGGAGGACGCCACACTTGTCGGTTCGAACACGATGCTGAGCGCAGCCTCCAACGTTGCCCCTGAGGAAGAAACCACATTCGAGCCGCCTCGGATCGATCCAAAGGACAGGCGACCCCTGCTCGTCGTACCCGACTCAAGAGGCCGCATCAGGTTTTGGCATGCGGCGAGGGCGTGGGGTTACTGGCGCGACCTTGTCGTTCTTGCGAGCGAAGCGACTCCGCAGAAATATCTCAAGTATCTCGAAAAACGCCATGTCCGCTATATCGTTGCAGGTGATAAAAAGGTTGATCTCCGCAAAGCCCTCGAAGTCCTTTCCAGACGCTTTGGGGTCAAGACCGTGCGGGTGGATTCGGGCGGAACCCTGAACGGAGCGCTTCTACGCTCAGGCCTTGTGGACGAGGTGAACGTCTTCATAACACCGACCCTTGTGGGCGGAACATCCGCGCGTTCGCTATTTATAGCTCCTGACCTGGAATCCGCAAAAGGTATCGTCAAGCTCGACCTCATCAAGACCAAGAAGCTCGCGGGCAACATCTTGTGGTTACGCTACGATGTGGTCAAAAAGAAACGCGGGTCAGAGGGCGACAAATAATCCCTGGCGCGGTCTCAAAATGCTCTGCCGGGCCGGCATTGACGAAACTGGCGGGTCAGTCAATCAATACGAGTTTCCTCGTGAGCGACTTGGTCGTGGTCGTAAGCTTTACGAAGTAGACGCCTTTTCTTCCAGCCAGCGAAAAATCATGAGTGCCTACATTCAGCGAACCTTGCCAGAGAGTCCTGACCAGCGCACCGGAAGCGTCGAAAACGTCGAGCGAGACGGGGGAGGGGGTGGAAAGGGAAAACTGAATCCGGCCATCCGGCGTCGCTATCAAATTCTCAATCGTTGGTGTTAAAGGTTTTTCTTCCGCGGCTCCGCCGGTGTGGTACTCGATGTAAATCCTCGGCCATTTAGTCGTATCAGGATTCTCCCTGGACGCGAACTGGCAACCGCCGGCGAACAGGATGTCCGAGGGTATATCCATGTAGAATCCGTTGTTTGGCGCCTCGTTTGTGAACCACGATTTGACTATCCGGGTTACATCGACTTCATACCACACATCCTTTGTCCCGGGCAGTTCATTGAACTCCTCTATGTCCCTCAGCTCCACCGGGCGGTTATTCCAGCACACGGCGGCCTCGTCCCACGGTGCGCCCGATCTGAACGTGCATGCGTTGACCGTTGCGAGCATGGATGTTACATATAACCTGAGCTGGGCAAAATCGCACACGGCTCCGATGGTTTTCAACTCATCTATTCCGCTTGAGTAAAGCAGAATCTTTTCGGCCTTGATTATCGCAGGACCTCCCCAGAGTACGTAGAACTCCTCGCTGCCGTAAGTCAACGCGGGCTGGCCCTCGTTGACCTTGCTGTCCTTGGTGATTTTCAGGGTAGCGGTTGCACCATAAGACTCCACGGCGACGAATAAAAGAGATACGACTAATGCAAACCTTTTCACGCTGCCTCCTTTGGTTTAGATTTTCTCCTCAGCGAAATCGCCTCCACCTGGTCGGGGGAGCATACCTCTATTTTTAGGATTGTCAAGGAGTGATCCAAGTCGGGCTTAGAGAAAATAGGCCGTTGAGGAAATCAGAGGGAAGAGATCGTGTTAGCTTCTCTTCCGAGCAAGCCAACAACATCCCCTGCGTGATAGGACGAACGCACCAATGGCGCGCACGCGGCGGACTTGAAGCCCATATCCAGAGCCCATTGCTCGTACTCCTTAAACTGCTCAGGGGTGACGAACCTTTCCACTATCAAATGGTTTCGTGTGGGCTGCAGGTACTGGCCGATTGTCACTATGTCCACTCCAACCTTCCGCATATCCTTTAACGTCTCGTAGACCTCGTCGTCCGTTTCGCCAAGCCCGACCATTATGCCCGATTTAGTCATCATCCCCGGCCCAATCTCCTTGATCGCCCGTAACACACTGATCGCCCTTAACACACCAAGGGACAAGTCGTAGCTTGCGCGTCTATCCCTGACATGCGGTGTAAGACGTTCGACCGTCTCCAGATTGTGCGCGATAACGTCGGGTCCGGCGTCCACAATCTTCCTCAGTCTTTCACTTACAACGTGTCTTTCTCCTGCGTCGGCTGAAGTAAAATCGGGGATCAACGGTTCCACTTTAATCGTCGGGTCGTCTTTTTTTATCGCCCTTATCGTTCTCGCGAAGTGGCCGGCGCCTGCGTCTTCAAGGTCGTCCCTGTCCACCGATGTCAGCACGACGTATCTTAACCCCATCCTTTTCGCCGCCTCGGCAACCCTCTCCGGTTCGGTCTCGTCCAGCACCCCCCGGGGGTTGCCGGTCGTTACCGCGCAAAACCTGCATCCTCTCGTGCACACGTCGCCCAGTATCATGATCGTAGCCGTTCTGCGACCCCAGCAGTCGGCAATGTTCGGGCACCTTGCCGAGCGGCAAACCGTGTGAAGGTTCAAATCCTTCAGAATCTCGTCCACGTCCCTGTACTCGCCCTGGCCAGGAAGCTTGACTCTTATCCAGTCGGGCTTTCTTTCGATCAAAAATCCTCCATGTCACGCTCTTCCAGCGAGATATTGAAAACGTCCTCGAACGAGCCGCGCACTGCCTTCTTTACCTCCTCCATATCCACCTTCTTCTCGAGCAGTTTCTCCATCGACGTCACGCCCTTGTCTTTCAGTCCGCATGGTACGATAAGGCCGAACATGTCGAGATTGGTGGATACGTTCAATGCGAAACCGTGGAAGCTCGTCCAGCGTTTTATTGCGACACCTATCGCCGCCAGCTTGGATTCGTCCACCCAGACGCCTATGGGTTGGCCTTTCGGCATCTTCATGGATGCCGCAGCCTGGATTCCGAACTCCTCCATTGCCTGAACGAGCGAATCCTCGATTTTTGCCACGAACGGCCTTACCCCGATGAGTCCCTTCTCGAGCTTGAAGATGGGATAACCCACAAGCTGGCCCGGTCCGTGATAGGTAACGTCGCCGCCACGCTCGACTTCATAAATCGAAACGCCGTTATCCTCGAGTTCACCGGGCGTCGCGATCAGATTCTCTTCGTTTGTGGAGCGACCCTTGGTTATTACGTGTTCGTGTTCAACAAAAATCAATGTGTCCGGGATCGCGTCCTCAACACGCATCTCGAAGAGCTTGCGCTGAAAATCCCAGGCCTCCCGGTAGGCCATGAGGCCCAGGTCTACAATATAACCTTTTTGCATTCCCTCAATTGTAGTCCGTGCAAGCCCGCTGTCAACGATATAACCGGTTATACTTTTAGATAACTGCCTGTGTCCTTCCTTACTCCTAAGGCACAAATATTCGTCGCTTAAGAACTATGACGGTTGGCACAACACTTGCTTTCTATCGAGATGACAATCGGGATTGATAGTTTGAAGGGTAATGGAGGTAAAAATGCTTACGATTTTAACGCTTGTGATTCTTAGCCTTGGTTGGGGTGCCGCGGATCGGAGTTCTGTAGGGGATTCGGGTGAGATGGAAGCAAAAGTTGCGGGTCAGTTCAATGGGGGTGGGGGAGCGGAGGCGCTGAACCCGAACTTCGTCCAGGTCGGAGACCGGATTCAACGCGGCGTACTTTCTTTAAGTCTTTTATACTCTTTCGGGGAGGTGGTGAGGGTCGAAATGTTCGACGTCCTTGGCCGAAGGGTGCACTCGGGAGTCATTACCGGGCCAAAGCTCGGAATTGACGTTTCCGCTTTCCCTGCGGGGGTCTATTTCCTGTGGGTGAGAATGGGCTCAAAGCTGCAAGCGAACCGCAAGGTGGTTATCAGGTAAACAATCTTTAATTAAGGAGGAGAGATGGTTCAACTAATCCTTACCCTTTTCGGGTTCTATGGGGTAATCTCAAACGACACAACCTGGTCCGATACCGTCTTCCTGACGGGCGACGTGCTCGTTGAGCCCGGCGTAACCCTTACCATTGCGCCGGGAACGGTCGTCCTCTATGCCGATACATGCGAGTGGGATACGGCGTGGTATGTGGAAGGAGAAAATTATCCTGAGACTTTAGAGGGTTCAAAAGATATTGTCGCAGAAGGTAACGTGAAAATTCTTGGAACCATTGAAGATTCGATATATTTCCTTCCTGTCGACAGTATGAAAAGAATCTCAGGCAACATAATTATGTCAAACAGCACGGATTCTCTGTTCTTTGTTTCATTCGATTTGGACCCGGATTACTTTACTGTTTCTGCATATCACTCGGAATTAACTATGGCGAGTTGTCGATTTGAGCATTGGAACGGAATTGAAGGGTTTGAATCAGATATTTCTTTATTTGATTGCATGTTCTATGACAATAGATCCAATTGTGTATCCGCCTATAAAGGGAAACTTAGAATTGAAGATTGCGACTTCAGTGGATCCAGTGATATTTCTATAGTTTCCTATTTTGAAAATTATCCTTCTTTGTATCCATTTGGTTCGATTGTTTACGGAGAAAATCTGGAGTGTGGCATTATTAAAGGGAGCAGAATATACGATGCATTTGGGTATTCCCCTTTTGTTTTATATAGCGGCCTGAATTGTGCAGGTTGTGGTTTCTTTAATTGTGAGCAAGTGGAAGTTTCAAATTGTGCTTTTGATGATATAAGGGGTGGAAGCGGAGGAAATGAGTCAATGGGTGCTTCCCCTGGGAATGGGGGGGATGGTCTTGGGATATGCATTATTGAGTGTAAAGAAACATTAATAGCCAAAAACGAAATTGCAAACATAGCTGGAGGGAGAGGTGGTATAGGGCAATTCGAAGATGGACTTAGTGGCAGTTCAAGGTCTTTTTTATGCTATAACTCCAAGCCAGTCATAGTCAATAACGAGTTCAACAGCGAAGGCACTTACATCTACATCGATTCTTTATCCCACCCAGTTATTGGCGGCGCGCCGGGAGCGGGCAACCACTTTCTTAAAGCAGGTAATAGACGTTACGTCATCCATAACGACTCGCCTTATGACATTGATGCCACCTGGAACTTCTGGGAGTGCGAACCGTTCTTAATCGATTCCTTAATCTACGACCACTACGATAACCCTTCAAAAGGCGTCGTGCATTACGACCATGCGACCGGAATCGAAGAGGAGGAGGTTGCGCCGTCGCCTGAATCTTTTTCAATCGCTTCAACAGTTGTCCGCGAAGTTCTTTACATCTCTCTTCCGAAGGGGGGAGGCCCCTCGATAGTCGAACTCTACGATTCTTCGGGTCGCAGGGTCATGACGAAAAGTGTCAGTCAAACGAATGCCGGCATCGATGTTTCCTGGCTGCCAAAGGGGATATATTTTGTCAAGCTTGTCCCTGAAGAACGAGCCAATAGATTCAAAATTCTGATTATCTGATCAGTTTAAACTTGACTTTTCCTGCTGAAGTCTTATTATTCCTTCAGTTATGAGAATGGAGGTTGATATCTCAAACAGCAAGACTCAACAATACTGGGATAATCGCGCTTCAAGATATGAAAAAATATACAGCGGTGCAGGGAAAGGCTTCGGTCGGTTGTTTGACATTATATTCAGGGGCGCTTTTCGAAAAAGGATCGAAATCACTTACAAACTATTGGGAAATCTTGAGGGAAAAGAAGTCCTGGACGCCGGATGCGGTCCCGGGTTCTTTCTTCTCGAGGCTGTCCGGAATGGCGCGGCTAAGGTCACGGGAATAGATTTCTCGTCAGAAATGATGAATATTGCATATTCGACAATGAGGACTAAATATCCAGGCGGGGAGAACTGGGAGCTTAAAAATATCGATCTGGAGAAATTCGTGCCGGCCAACTCCTTTGATATCGCATTGATAATAGGTGTTCTTGAATATCTTGAATCTCCCCTGGATATACTTAAGAGTATGCGAGGATTCGTAAGAGATAGTATGATAGTCTCCTTTTCTCGTAAGAACTCATTGTACAGCATGCTGAGATTTTATTTGCTTGGAATCAAGAAGATCAAAATCACTTTAAACTCATTACAGGAAATTGAATTGCTTGCGAGAGAAGCCGGTTTCAGGGTGATCGAGGCTCACCGTATCGGGCCTAGTTTTCTTGTTATGTTGAAGCCCGTTGCAGAGAAACCGGATGCCTGAACTGCTGCTGGTCAGACCCGGGTTCTCAAATCCCATGGATGCTCATTGGAGCACGGAACCTCCGCTAGGGTTGGCTTACCTTGCTGCCTCGGCTCGAATGAAAGGGCTGGGTGTTGCAATAATTGACGGCAAGCTTGAAAAGCACCGAAACACACATTTAACCGCAGAAAGAATTCTTTCTTTTGAGCCCAGTTTTGTAGGCATCTCTGCCATGACTCGCGAATACCCGGACGCGATTGAAATTGCAAGGGAATTAAAGTCCGCCCGGCCGCATCTTGTAACAATCCTCGGCGGAGTCCATGCCAATGCTCTGCCTGAAGAATCACTTCGGGAATCGAATGCTTTTGATTTTGTAATGACAGGTGAATGTGAGGATTCGCTCGTTTCTTTAATTAAGACCTTGAAGAACAATGAATCATTTGTATCAATTCCCGGTCTTTTTTGGAGAACAAACGCGGGGAAAATCAAACGCGGGCCTCCTCCATCTTTCGCTGATCTTTCAACCATGCCGTATCCTGCATGGGATTTATTCCCCTTGAGAAAGACATATGTCATGTTGACCGAGCGCGGATGTCCTTACACTTGTGTTTTTTGCAGCCACAATACGGGAAGAATTATTCGATCTCGTTCGCTGGATAGCGTAAAAGGGGAAATCGAGTGGCTTTACAAGGATTTTAAACCTCGCGAGATATACATCGAAGATGAAACCTTCGGGATAAATCCTTTACGCACAAGAGAATTATTAAGCTGGCTTGCCGATTTTAATAAGGACAAAGGCATTGTTTTCAAGGCGCAGACCAGAATAGATAAAGTTTCCGAGGGTTTGATGACTATGATGAAGAAAGCCGGTTTCGAATATGTTGAGCTTGGTGTGGAATCGGGAGACGACGGTGTGCTAAAGAAATCGTCAAAAGGAATCACCGTCGCAAAGATCAAGGAAGCCGTGGCAATAATCAAGCAAGCCGGTCTTAAGACGTGGTTGAATTTCATTATAGGGCTCCCGGGTGAAAGTGAGAGTTCAATCAGAAATACGATGGATCTTGCGGCAAGAATGAATCCTGACTGGCTTTCGGTCGCTCTCATCGTACCTTATCCCGGATGCAAGATATACGAATGGGCACGAAAAAGCGAAAACGGATACGATCTCATTTCTGACAACTGGTCAAAATTCGACAAATACCTAGGAAAGGAATCCGTGAGGATCCAGGGGTTGAGTTTTTCACGAATGAAACAACTCCAGATCAAGATGTATCTGAATACATTCATAAAGAATTTGAGATTAGGGAAACTTGCGAAACTTCTCTGGGAAAGCAGGAGTTTAATCACTTCTTGAGTGTGTCTTAAGCATCTTGAATCAAAGAAAACGTTTCTTTCGTCCGCGGATGCATAAGAAGATCAACAAACTATTCGCTTTTTTATGGGAATGCCTTGAGTATCATCCGGGGAGTCGATCCACAAGGGGGAGGGGGGAACCACCCATCCTTTTGATGCTTTCGGTCGAGAAGCTCAAGCCGGGCGCGCTTTCGTGAGAACGACAATATCGGATGTTTCCGGTTTTCTCGACACAGTTCGCTTAATATCACCTCTGTCAGTTTGGAAAAGCAGAACGCCCGAGTTAATTTTCAAACAAGGACCGGCTTGACGGGTGTTATTCCTTACATACAATATTACAGTAATCAAAAATCCGGAGGAAAAAGTGTGGAAGTATATGTTATGTGTGTTCGTTTGCGGTGCGCTGCTTAATGCCGCAGGGGATGAAAGCTTTGGAAGAATCTCAGGACCAAATTCATCTTGCTTGATCCCTAATCAAACATCATCTAATACTTTTCAAGCTCCCTTACCAGATTCAGGCAGTTTCGAAACCTACGTTTTGACTAATCAGAATATCATCATTTTCTCGTATGAGGATAATACTAATTGCCAAATCAGAAATTCCGAAAATTCAACCGTCTGGGCCGGTACTCTTAATATGAATCAGACGCAATTGTATTACAGCGGAACAGGGGTATTCAAGGTTATTACCGACAAGAAGGTTTCCGTATTGGTAGGCGACCCTATAAGGCAGGACTGCTACGGCTGGTATGCAGTGGATCAGAACAACAGGGCCGTATCCACAAAGCTTCTGACATATTTCACGCCTAACGTTATGAGCGGTTCGGAGTTCATAGTCTTTGCCTACGAAGACAGTACCAAGGTCTACGTACGCAATAACGCAACGAGTGAAATAATAGCGAGCGGGGTCATTGACAGTGCAGAGGTTTTACGCTGTCCGGCGAGTTCCAATATCCCCGTTCGCGTCGAGGCGAATAAAGGTGTTTCCGCGCTCACGTATTCGGATCAAGGCTACTGGGTACCGGCTCGAAACGGCACTTTCTCCGGTCGGCTTTTCCATACCTGGATAGGCAATGTCGGGCCATGGACAAATGACCTCACGGTCTGTTCCTATTACGAAGGCACAAATGTCAAGATAACCCATACCGAAGACGGCGATATTCTCTGGGAAAGTTCTCTTGATGATGGAGATGTTCATACTGTTACGGCACCCAACCAACTAGTCACAATAGAGTCCGACAAGGACGTTACGTGTCTGGTTGCCCCGTTTACGAGCTACACCGCTACTTACTATCGTTTATACATCGGTATGGACAAGTGGGGGGAGGGTATTGGCACCAAGTTTTATCATCCAACCATTTCCGGAGCGCAGCTTTACATCTTCTCCTTTGCGGATGCAAACACTGTTTGGGTGTATGACCAAGTAGATAACTCACTCGTTTGGTCGGGAACCCTTGGCTCGGGAGATTATGATTCTTTAACCGCCCTTAATACCGTTTACCGCATAGAATCCGAGGAGCCTGTCTCGATTTACGACGCTTGGGGTGATATTGCCGGAGCCGATTTCGCTCCCGTTATCTGGGGTGTTGTGGGGCATGAGGGTGTGAAGGAAGAGACCATTCCTGCCACCAATGAGCCATCCTGGTTTTCCGCAAGCCGCTCCGGTGATGTACTTTACGTCACTTTTCTGGACATTCCACAAGGAAAAAGATCGTTAAACTTATACGATGCGGCTGGCCGATGTGTAAAATCTCTCGCTGTCTCTGCGAACCAGGTGCTCATTAACCTCGAAGGTTTTTCAAGAGGGGTATACTTTGTTGTTCTCAAAACGGAGAACGGAAAGCAGGTTAATCGCAAGATCGTCTTGAATTAATATTCATTTGTTGCTCGATTCTTGTCTTGACAACTCATCAATACTCCGTATTCTTACTTCAAAGCTCTCAAATCATGGAGGAGCAATGCGGAGACATATATTCGTGGGATTAGCAATATTCTTTCTCGCGGGTGGTGCATTCGCTCAAATAGCGACACTACCCAATTCCGACTTTGTGGTCAGGGATACCACAAAGCCTTTTATCTCTTCACAAATTTCAACCGAACCCACTAACTTTGTTGGTAATCTACTGTTACCGCCTATGCTCGCCGAACGTGATACTTTTGCTACTTATGCATACACTTATGGCGATATAGTGATATTCTCCTTTGCAGATACCAATATATGCGAGTTGATCGACAATACCGGTAAAAGGGTATGGATTGACACTCTCATGAATAACGGCTACGCCTACGTCGCAAAACCAATTATTCAAGCAGGCGTATACCTGGTTCAGGCCAGCAAGTATTTTTCCGTTCTAAGCGGCGATCCATGGGTCCAGGGATTGTGTTGTTGGTACTCGGTGGATCAAACCTCGAGGCCTTTAAGTACTAGGCTTCTTTCGGTAAGCCCAAAGTTATATTCGATAAGCCAGGCCGCCGTAGCGATTTTTGCTTATACGGACAGCACGCACGTTACAGTCCGCAACCTTGATAACCAGTCGATCATCTGGGAAGGAGATCTTGACAGCGCTGGTTATCATTTATGGGAGAATCAATCCCTTGTTACGCCTTTTTCAGTGGAGTCGGACAAGCCCGTATCCGCAGGTACGTATTCTGGTGTTGTAGGCACATACGCTCCGGCATTTAACGGAACCTTCACGGGTCAGGATTTCATGGCCTACGTGCATGATTGGACCGAGGGAGCCCAGGACTTGAACATAGTTCCGTGGGAGGACAACACAAAGGTCGTTGTGACATCACTCGGGAACCCTGCAGATACACTCTGGGCGGTGACATTAAAGAAACGCGGGGAGATCAAAGGTAATCCCATGCCCGAGAAAAGGGCTATTTACATCCATTCCGATAAAGATATTTCGGTCTCCCAGACCCCCTGGACGAGCTTCGGCGCATCAAGCATCGCGTTCTACATGGTCAGGGGTATTGACAGAAACGGTTTAGGTTTGGGCCGCGAATTCTATGTGCCCCTCGAGACGTCAATGAGCGGGTACCCTTCGCGTCTTCATGTTATTTCCTATACAGACAATACCATCGTAACGGTGAAAAGAATTCCGCGGTCAGGTGGAACGGAAGAACAAATCTATCAAGGGACGCTTAACAGAGGCCAGTTCTATCGGTATACATGTCCCGATGGGGATGCTACCGCCCATGCTATTTACCACATAACATCTTCAGAACCCGTATCAACAATGTGCAGTTGTTCCGACGCCAAAGGCTCTGATTTTCTGCCGCTGTGGTTTGCTATCCACCCCGCAGTTGCGGTGCTTCCGGACCAGTTCCGCGAGACGGAGTGCGGTATACCCACAAGAATGACGCCTTCAGGAACTTACTGGCTGGCAATTGAAAACAACGGTAACATCGCGGATGTAATTAACATAACATCAACCAATAGTCTTGCTCCTGATTTTACGACGGTTTTGACCGACACACTCGGCGGATCACTTCCTGACGTTGACGGCAATGACCAGCCGGATACGGATACCTTGGGCCGCGGCGAAAGCTTTTTTATGAAGGCGGATGTAACGCCATCGGATACCGTACCCTTTGGGTCAATAGATACGTGTTTTATCGGAGTGGTCTCATCTCAGGATCCTGATAAACAGGATACGGCGCGTCTGGTTACGCGCATCAGGCGTGTGGATATCCATCTTGATTCGAACACGTTCGTAAACGTGTATCCTGGTGACGTGGCGGTGATAGGCGTGAACGCATCCAACACGAGCTATTACCGTGCGGATACGGTGAACCTTGGGTG
>CBFGKC010000027.1:0-3602 GCA_965649265.1 Caldifarciminota bacterium
AAAAAAGCCCAAAAATCGCCCGTTTAAGGTTTCGGCTTCTAACCCGCGAACGTGCGCACTTTCTCTCGAATTGTCCCGCTTTTTGGCCGATTTTCTGTCCCACTTTTGTCCAGCTTTTTTTAGCTGGAAATGTCCAACTTTTGACCAGCTTTTTTCATCCCGAACGTCTGCTCCGCATACGTTCGAGGACCCCGTTTTTTCCTATTGGCTTGACTAAGTCGAAAATTGGGTTCCCATAAAAATCGTAAAACGATTTTTATGGGATTCTTAAAACTCCGATGTGAGGGAAAGATGCACCTTGGTTTGTTCCCAGGACACGGCCCACGGCAAGGCGGCGTCGAGTTCCAGCATGCCTATGGGCGTAGCGACCGCGATGCCGGCTCCATAAGCGGCCAGGATTGTGTCTGTTGGAATCCACGCGAAGTCGAACAAGGGATAAATCCTGAAGGCATCAGAACCCCAGCGCAGTTCCTGCCGCGACCAGAAAAGTGTGCGCGCGTGGAACTCTTCCTCGGCGTACCCGCGAAGCGTCCTGGCTCCGCCGAGTGGTATAAGTTCCGTATTTATGAGCGAATCTGAGGAGTAGACGAGGCCGGCATTGGGGTTGAACCCGATGCTGAAACGCCACGGCAAAGGCACGGCGAGGTCTAGCCCTGCAAGTGCCTGCAAGTACGTGGATTGCTTTGAAGCCCGACGCTGGCCAGCCCGCAGGTCGAGCGTAAAACCCCAGGCATCGAATTTCGTAATACCAAGATTTTTCGTGACTTGGAGTGTATCGACCCGGTCAAATTCGTAGCCGTAACCCAGGGACGCTTCGAAGATTTTTCTTTTGATAAATACACCGCCGGAAGCCTCGACGTGATAAGATGTTGTATCATAACTCCTTATGAGAGAGGAGGCCACCAGGCCGAACGGTAAAAGCAGGGGGTGTGGCACTTTGGCATCGAGGGAGAAAGAAAGCGCGTAGCGCGAAAGTCTCTGCCCCGAGAGAGAGAAAGATTCCCTGTAACCTAGTGCATTTGCGACAGATATATCAACAGAACCTATCAAACTCTCCAATGTTGAGTAACCCAAAAGAGCGTTGAACCTGTTGGGCAGTTTTTTTTCCTTTATGAGAAGACTCAGAACGGCGGTCGAATCCCTTCCGAGCAGTTCCCAGTCAAGAACTTGACAATCTACGTCGCTTAGAGAGGAGGTCATGGGTTTGATGCGTGACGGCGAGAAGCGGAAGGGCTCGAAATCGGCAAGGTAGGCAAGCAACTTCGGTTTCGTGTATCTTTCCCCCTTGAACGCGAGCGCTTGGACGGTTACAGGAAATCCTGAATCTATCCTCGCTACCAGTTCAAGCGTATCACTAGAAATCCTGGAACTTACAACGGATAAGGAGGCAAATGCGTAGCCCGAATCGACAAGAGGAGCGATAATGTGAGCGGCTGATGAATCCCATGAAAAAGAATCCTGCGGTACGGTAACGAAACCTTGATCCCAGTAAACCTTGACCCATGAAGGTGTTGCGAGGGCTCCGGCAAGGATCAGGACATAAAAAGGTATGGCCGCCATTCCTGTGGTGGGATACCGAAAGATTGTATTACAAACGAGAAGTAATGCGGCCGTTTAGGCCTTCGCAAGAGTTTCATGCCCACCTCGTGAGGGCTTCTGTCGCTCTTGCGAGAGTTGCATGACTCACAAGCGCATACGAGGTTCTCCCACTCATCCTTTCCGCCGAGGGTACGCGGGATTACGTGATCGAGAGTCATCCTGCCCTGGGAAGTCCCACAGTACTGGCATGTGTAGCTATCTCGCTTCATTATGTTTGGTTTAGTCAAAGGAATTTCACGTCTTGCGAACCTGACCATGCGGTTCAAACGCAGCACGGAAGGCAAGGGAATACTTCTACTTATACCGTGAACCTTGATTCCATCCGCTGTTTCAATTATCTCGGCTTTTCCGAGGTAACAGAGCACTACGGCCCTCCGCGCCTTACAGATACCTAGTGGTTCATAACTCCTGTTAAGAACCAGGACGCGGGTGTCTAGTGCGGCTTCATCCTCCTAGCAATCACTGATTCCCACGAGGAACAGTTTCTTTTTGAGCTCTGCGCGAACCTTTTCAAGGTACTGCATCTGTTGATTGACCCGCGAACCGTTATTCTTCGGATCAATTGAGTTGGCCTTGTTAAGGTAATTCTCGGCGGTTCTGGCGTTTGCACATCCAGACTGCCAGGCTTCCTTGGTGGTTTCGTTGACCGAGCGTCCCGCACGCCTGGCGTAAAGCGAACCCAGGAAGTAAAGGGCATCGGAGTAGTTGGGGTCCTTCGAGAGTATGTATAAGAACTCTTTCTCGGCCTGACCCTCTTTGCCCCAGTTCATATAAAGTACGCCGAGGTACACATGAGGTAAAAGCTTAGACGTATCAAGCGCAACGGCATCCAGGAGGAGCTTCTCTGCTTTGGAATATTCATTCGCAGACATGTAGGCCGCCGCTCCTTTTATCCTCGCGTCCATGTAATCGGGACGATACTCGATAACCTTGGTGTAGGCCTCGGCGGCTTCCTTGTGTTTCTTGAGTTCAACAAGGATGTTGCCCAGTTTTTCCCAGGCGAAGGGGTCCTCGGGCTTTGCCTTGATTATAAAATTCTCATGCTCAAGGGCATCGGAAAATTTCTTTTGTTCGATAAGGAAATCCACATAGGCGTTGCGCAGGGCAAGATTATCCGGGTTCTTGCTGATCCCTTCCTTGTAAACCGAATCCGCCGCGTCTGCTCCGCCCTTCTGCTGATAAACCTTGGCTATTCCTGAGTAAAAATCAGGATCATCCGGGAATAACTTGATTCCTTCGCCGTAATAAAAAAGTGCTGAATCAAGATACTGACCATCCGTATAACCAAGCTTTAGATATGTACCTGCAAGACCGAGGTATCCTTCCAGGCTGTCCGGATAGGTCGTCATGATCTTGCGATACCAGTCGCTGGCCGACATTATGTCGCGGCTGTCCTGATACGTAACCGCCATTGCGACCATAGACTTGTAATAATTGGGAAATTTCTCGAGCGATTTCGTGAATAAAACGATTGCAGAATCGTAAATCTGTTTTCTATAAAGATCGACCCCCATACTTAAGTACATATCGGCTTCATACTTGCGGATGCTGTCCGAAACGACGCCCTGATCTTTGTTCTTGTCCTTAGAGTTCTGACGTACACCAAAACACGCAAGTGGAACGGTGAGAAAAAAGACTGCAAGTGTCGTGAATGCCAGCTTCTTCATGGTACAAACCTCCATATGATAAATATTAGGTTACGTTTATAAAAATGGAGCCGACGGGATTCGAACCCGTGACCTCTTGACTGCCAGTCAAGCGCGCTCCCAACTGCGCCACGGCCCCGCAACTTAGAGGTTATTTTAGGCGTTCCTGAGCCTTTGTCAACACACTTACCTGGTATTACACCACGCGCCAGATTTAATTCCATGCGGTCAGGATTAACTTACCGCACGAAATCGCTTCGCGCATGCACGGGGACCCCGACGACTTGTAGAAAAAGTCGTTCAGAAGTTTTCCTTCGATATAAAAACAGCAAGGGAAAACTTTCAAGCTGCCGCCCT